>NZ_KB849790.1:0-440792 GCF_000369045.1 Acinetobacter pittii ATCC 19004 = CIP 70.29
ACCTCTGTAACGGCTACAGGAAACCAAGTATTACAAAATACAAATTTAACAGGTGGAGCTGTTTTATTAGAAGCGGGCGGTTTTATTTTAGGCCAGACTGGATTGAACTTAAATGCGGTCGGAAGTGATTTACTCAAGAATGATACAAAGTTAAATAGTTTAAATGGTGATTTAACAATTCAAACCAATTCTAACTTAACCATTGACCCTAAAGTTTATAGTTTAAAAGCAGTAGGTGATATTGAACTTGTTTCTAAAACTGGCACTTTAACTTTAAAAGGCTATGGTGGAACTGCAGGGAATGGATCGGAACAAGTTGTTAAGCTGGATACAGCAAATGGGGGGATCAATTTAGAAGGTGCTAAGGTTGAGCTACAAGGTTCAAATTTAAAAGCTGCTAAAGATATTTCGATCGTCTCGACAAATGGTGACTTGGTGGTTGATGGAGTTAGAAATACAATTACTAATCAACATACTGATGAATATAAGGCAAAAATAATAAAGCTAGATGAAGAGATAAAAATATTACAAAAGTCGAGTGACTATGAGGCCATAATTGCATTCTTTATGAAAGAGGCTCTTAAAGTCTATGCAAGAATTAGTTCGGGAGAATTAATAGAAGGAAGCCCTGAAATGGACAGAGAGCTTCAAAAGGCTCTTCAAAAGACGACTAAGGAATTCCCAGAATACGTTTCAAAATATGGCCCGCTAAGAGACCAAAAAGATTTTTATTCAGAAATGATAAAACTATTTAACGTAGGTTATGTAAATGGAGAAGTACACTCTGGTTCAAAAATTATCAGCAACACAGGCAACATCCAGCTCGTATCTAATAAAGGTTTAAGTATAAGTGGTTCATCAATGGATGCGAAAGATGGAAAGGTCAATCTTGAAGCTGCTGGAGCCTTAGATGGTGAGGGATATAATATTCAAGGGAAATACAATAACCCTACTGAAAACAGTGTAAAAAAAGGTGTTATTAAAGGCAGTATTATTATTGATGCTAACCAAGACTCATATGAACAAGGAAGCCCTTCTGATAATGATTATCGTTGGTTTAGTCCAGTAAGTCCTACAACTATTAATGGAACTAAAGGCGTTTCTATAAAAGTTATAGGCAAGCAGAGTACAGATAATTTAATTTTACAAGGCGTCGCAATTACCTCAGAAAATGATGTAAATATTGAAGCTTATAAAAATATAATTTTTGATGTTGCAATTAATAATAGTTTTAATAAATCTCAGAAGACTGAGACCAAAAGTAAATGGTATGGCAAAAAGAAAACGATTACCACAACGCAGACTGATGAGAAAAGTGGTGGCTTATCCGTCGATATTGATGCAAAAAATATTAATATTAAGAGTCAAGCAAAGAATACGCCTGCTATGAGTGGTCAGAATCGTACTAGTATTGATATGTATTCAAGTCAACTAACCGCGATTGATGGAAAAATTAATATTCAGGCAGGAGGTGATCTAAACTTTTTAACTGCTGATGATGTATCACTCAATACAACAGATATCAGTAAAAAAAGTTCATTTCTTGGTGTCAAACTGAATAAGTCACATACCACGAATACGAGGAATGTGAAATCAGAATTACCTGCAGAATTAAATGCCGATTATATCGGAACCAAGTCTGGATTTGATACTCGTTTAAAAGGAACTGTATTCAACTATCTAGAAGGAGCAGAAATCCAAGCGGGTGGGACTATTACTTTGGAGAGCGCCTCGACTACTGTCACAGAAACTCTAAAAAAAGAGAGTAATAGTGTTGTTTGGCAATCAATGCAGGATAAAGGCTCTATCACTGAAACTGCTCAGTTACCGAGTTTTAATGGTCCAGTTTTACCTACTTTTAAAGCGGCAGGTGGTTTGAGTGTGCAAGTTCCAATTAGTGAAAAAGACGTTAATAAAGTTGAATTGCGTAATGAAATTCTAAAATTGGCAAATCAGCCAGGTAATGCATATCTCAAAGAATTAGTTAACCGAAAAGATGTTGATTGGCAAACAGTACTATTAACTCAAAAGGATTGGGACTATAAATCACAAGGTTTAACAGGTGCTGGGGCAGCAATTATTGTCATCATTGTAACAATTGTTACGATGGGTTCGGGTTCGGGTACGGCAGCGGCAGCTGGTGCAGCAGGAGGGGCTGCTGCAAGCGGTACTACTGTTGGACTTGGCGCAAGCATGCTCGGTGCTGCTGGCGTTACTACAACAGCAGCAGGAGCAATCGTTCCCTCAGCTCTAGGTGCCATGGCAAATGCAGCAATCACCAGTCTGGCAGCTCAAGCAAGTGTAGGATTGATTAATAACGGCGGAGATATTGGTAAAACACTAAAAGATTTAGGAAGTAAAGATTCTATTAAGAATTTAGCAGCATCAGTAGTCACTGCTGGCTTAATGAGCCAAGTTGGTTCTGCTTTAAATTTAAAACCAGATAGTACTCTTCTACCAGACCGATTAGCTAATAATTTTGCATCATCAGTAGGATCAACTTTAGTACAAACTGCGATTAAAGGGGGAGATCTCGGAGATAATTTACAGGTTGCATTACTAGCAGGTTTAGCTGGAGCATTACAAGGCGAATTAGCTCAAAATCTCAAAGGTCTGGAAGATGTAAACTATATTTTACATAAAATTGCTCATGCAGCAGTTGGATGTGCAGCGGCAGCTGCTACAAAACAGAGCTGCGAAGCTGGAGCGATTGGTGCTGGTGTTGGCGAAATTATTGCACAAGAAATGCTTCATGGCCGAAATCCAACATTCGTTTCAGCAGAAGAGAAAGCTAAAATTGAAGCTTATAGTAAGTTAATTGCTGGTACAATTTCCGCTTATGCTGGGTATGATGTTAATACAGCTGCAAATAGTGCAACTATAGCAATTCAAAATAATGCTTTTAAGGATAAAGCATTATTAAAACTTGAAGCTACACGTAAATATTTGGATGATAAGTCTAAAGCTGCTTTAGATGGCTTAATTAATGCATATAAAAAAGGTGATATAGAAGCTGCTAAAAAATTTAAAAACCAATTAGATGATTCAGTAACAACTTGGGCTAATTCAAGTAGTAGTTATTTAAATATAGAAACAAAATCTGCCTTAGGTGAGATCGTTATTGTTGTTAGTGACTTAGTTATTCCTACTAATTATGTAGAAATTTTGCCAGTTGGTAAACTTTCAAAAGTCGCTAAAATATTAAAAATTGGTGAGGATGGAACTAAGTCTGCTGGGCGTTTAGCAGAAGAGCTTGCAGAGTTACAAAAAGTTGATATTAAATTTGGTAAGACATTACCTGGCGCTAAAGCACCTATCACTGTTACAGCTGAATCAAATATAGGTGGTAAGCATATGTTCGATACCAATCAAACTGCTAGACCAGAAGTTAATCGAACAAATACACCAACTCTTGCTGCTGGAAATGCAAAAATAGATCCAAGTAACCCTAATTTAACAATGAAAAATGCACATGCGGAAATTGCCTTAATTCAAAGAGCATACGATGCTGGTTTAACAAAAGGAGAAACTATGCAGGTGCTTGTTAGAGGAAAGGAAGTATGTGACCATTGTGGGCAAGTGATGAAAACTATGTATGAACGTTCTGGACTAGCCAAATTGATTATTCATGATACAACAAGTGGTAGCACTACTACTTATTATAAAGTTATTGATGCTAAAACTAATATTGCTACAACTAAAATTGTAGTATCGCCAATTTTTGGTCATTAATGTTATTTTATAGAGGTTGCTAATGATTTTATATGTTTGTAGTTATGTTTTAAGAAATCCTTTTTTTTCTGAGAAGCGAATTGATATAAAAGAAATGGGGTGGGAAAAATTATCAAATATAGTCAAAAATGTTTTTTCATTTGGAGGTAGTGTCATTATTCATAAAACGGATGCTGATTGTTCTGAAGAATATGGACGGTTAGCATATAGCGATATAGATAGTTATAGTATGGTTTGTGATTCTAAATACGGTTATTTGTTTGGATGTAGTATTAGTGAAAATGAGAATTATCCGGAAGGTACTTATTTGCGTCTTGTGAATAAAAATGCTAAAAATCCTGATGAGATTTACATTTTTGAACCCCATGAAGATGAATGGAAAGCAAAGTATGTTAATCAAGATCTAGAATTATTATTAAATCTTTTTAAAGATATTTATCAACATGGTGAATTGTCATTAGATTCAAAAGCAAGTTTTGAGTAGTAGCTTTTAATAAAAAAAATTTAACTAATAAATTATTTTATAAAAAACCAGTTGCAAGGATAACTGGTTTTTATAATTTATTATAGTTTTTAATATAATCTAAAATAATTAGTTTAAATTTACTATTTTATTATCTAATTAATTGTCAATAAATTTTAACCCGCAACAATCCGCTTCTCAAGCATTTCCATGAAAGTTTTTAAAATATTATTGTGGTTTTTACCCTTATGAGTAATTAAGCATATAGGGGTACTGTAATACATTTTCTCCTTTGAAACAGCTTGCATAAAACCATCTTCAACCCATTTTTTTGCGTAATGGTCGGGTAAAAAACCCAAGAATTTTCCAGTTAAAATCAGAAATGCGATGCCTTCACGGTCACTTGCTGTCGCTTTACAGTCTAAAAGCTGATGCAACTTTGCCGCTTCTGGTGTAATAGCATAATTAGGGAGAACCGCTTGCCATGTTTTCAACTCATCTAGATTCATATTGCTGCACTGGCTAAACAACGGATGATTTTTGCCACAGTACAAAAATGAACTTTCACTATATAAATCGAAATAGTCTAGACCAGACAAAGGCGTAACAAGTGGAATAACACCTGCATGTAAACGGTTATCGAGCACACGGCATTCAATATCTGACAAAGTACTCATACTAATATTAATAATAACCTCAGCATGTTCCTCTGCAAGTTGTGTCAAGGTATTGGTGATATAGCCTCTAGGCATCGTCACAAGATTGTTAATAATGCCGATATTAAACTCACCCTTAAGACGATTATGCATTTGGTTAACTTTGGAGCGGAAGTCTTCAATGGCTGCCGTAAGCACTTCTATATATTCTAAAATTTCCCGTCCTTCATCGGTCAGGGCAAATCCGGCACGGCCTCGCTGACATAGCCGAATGCCTAAACGATTTTCTAAATCACTCATATGCAAACTGATGGCAGAACGGCTAATGCCAAGAATGCTTTCTGCAGATGTAAAACTATGACAGTCGCAAACCGTTTTAAATATTTTAAGTAATTTAATATCAAAATCAGTGACTTGATTTAATTTTTTGGGTTTCATTTAGTTTTGTTTTTTTAAATCTAAACTCAAGATAATTTGAATTTATCAAACTTATCACGCTATGTACACTCAAACCATAATTTGAAAATAAACAGGAATGGTTATGTTTGATACGGATAAATTCAGTGACTCAGAGCATACTCTGGATGCGGTTCAAACTAATAATAATATGCACATAAATTATCAGGCACACTGGATGCCTTTCTCTGCAAATCGGAACTTTGCTAAAGATCCGCGCATGATTGTGGGCGCAAAAGGATCATACCTAATTGATGATTCGGGCCGTGAAATTTACGACTCACTCTCAGGCCTATGGACTTGTGGTGCTGGTCATACCTTGCCTGAAATTCAACAGGCGGTAAGTGCACAATTAGGTCAGCTTGACTACTCACCAGCTTTTCAGTTTGGTCATCCGTTGTCTTTTAAGTTGGCAGATAAAATTGTTCAGCATATGCCTGAAAAACTACAACACGTTTTCTTTACCAACTCGGGTTCAGAGTCGGCAGATACCGCTATTAAAATGGCACGTGCCTATTGGCGCATTAAAGGTAAACCAAGCAAGACTAAATTGATTGGTCGTGCCCGTGGCTATCATGGTGTAAACGTTGCGGGAACAAGCTTAGGCGGTATTGGTGGCAACCGTAAAATGTTTGGTCAGCTTATGGATGTAGACCATTTACCGCATACCTTGCAACCAAATTTAACTTTTACCAAAGGCTGTGCAGAAACAGGTGGGGTAGAACTTGCCAATGAAATGCTTAAGTTAATTGAGCTACATGATGCTTCAAATATTGCAGCCGTAATTGTGGAGCCTATTTCTGGTTCGGCGGGTTGTATTGTACCGCCAACGAGCTATTTACAACGTTTAAGAGAGATCTGTGATCAGCATGACATCTTGTTAATTTTTGATGAGGTGATTACAGGTTTTGGCCGTTTAGGAACTTGGACGGGAGCAGAGTACTTTGGGGTAACACCAGATATTTTGAACTTTGCGAAACAGGTGACTAATGGTGCCATTCCTTTAGGTGGAGTGGTGGCAAGCCATGAAATTTACTCTGCCTTTATGCAACAAGACTTACCGGAACATGCCATTGAATTTACTCACGGTTATACCTATTCGGCGCATCCGGTTGCTTGTGCGGCTGCTTTAGCTGCGCTTGATGTTTTAGAAAAGAAAAACCTGTTGGCTCAATCTGCGGCGTTAGCACCAACTTTTGAAAAAATGCTGCATGGCTTAAAAGGCGCACCGCACATTTTAGATATTCGTAATTGTGGTTTGATTGGTGCGTTGCAGTTAGCTCCGCGTGATGGCGATGCCACCATCCGAGGTTTTGAGCTTGGTATGAAACTTTGGAAAGAAGGGTTCTATGTTCGCTTTGGAGGCGACACGCTTCAGTTCGGCCCAATGTTTAACAGTACAGAAGCAGATATTGACCGCTTAATGAATGCCGTGGGCGATGCGCTTTATCAAGTGAATTAAGGCTTATAGACATTTTAAGAGCATCGGTAGCGTCTATAGATGTTCTTTAAAAACTAAATGAAAAATACAGTTTGATCTGAAAATTAATTGTAGTAAGGAGTAACAACAATGACAAATGGCCTAGAAGATTTTAGCTATGAGGAAGTTTCAACTGAAAATAGTACGCATAGTGAACAAGCCAAAAAAGTGCTAGGGCATTTCATTCAAGGAAGAATTGTATCTAAAACGGCAAGAAAACAGCCAGTTTACAATCCTGCGACGGGTGAAATTAGTAAAGAAGTCGAAATTGCAGATGCTCAAACGGTAAATGAAGCAGTTCAGGTAGCCGAGCAAGCATTTCCTGCATGGCGCGATACACCAGTCATTAAACGTGCGCGTGTCATGTTTAAGTTCAAACAACTATTAGAACAAAATGCTGAAAAGATTTGCGCTTTGATTGGGCAAGAGCACGGTAAAATTTCTCATGATGCTCAAGGTGAGTTGCAACGTGGTATTGAAAATGTTGAATATGCTTGCGGCGCACCAGAGCTTTTAAAAGGGGAATATTCAAAAAATGTCGGTCCAGATATTGACTCATGGAGCGAGTTCCAACCGTTAGGTGTTGTGGCTGGTATTACACCGTTTAACTTCCCAGCTATGGTGGCGTTGTGGATGTTCCCAATGGCACTGGTTTGCGGTAATTGTTTTATTTTAAAACCTTCTGAAAAAGCGCCTTCTGTGGTTTTATACCTTGCAGAATTATTAAAGCAGGCGGGTTTACCTGACGGCGTGTTTAATGTGGTGAATGGTGACAAAGAAGCGGTAGATGCCTTATTGCATCATCCTCGTATTCAGGCGGTTAGCTTTGTGGGTTCAACACCAATTGCTGAATATATTTACCGTACTGCAACATCCACGGGCAAACGTTGCCAAGCATTAGGTGGGGCAAAAAACCACGCGATTATTATGCCTGATGCCGATATTGATAACGTAGTAACTTCATTGTTAGGCGCAGCTTTTGGTTCTTCAGGTGAACGTTGTATGGCATTGTCAGTAGCAGTAGCCATTGGTGATGAAGTTGCCGATGTAGTCATTGATAAGCTGACTCAAGAAATGAAAAAATTGAAGTTCGGCAACTATGCAGATGCAAGCAACGACTTTGGGCCACTTATTACCCAAGCACATAAAGACAAGGTACAAGCCTATATTCAAAGTGCAGAACAACAAGGCGCAAAAATTGTGGTAGATGGTCGTGATGCAAAACCGACAGGTTACGAAAAAGGTTTCTTTGTTGGACCAACTTTAATTGATCAAGTCACGCCGAACATGACCAGCTACCAGCAAGAGATTTTTGGTCCTGTGTTGCAAGTTATGCGTGTGAATACTATGCAAGAAGCCATGCAACTCATTAATGAACACGAATATGGTAACGGTACTTGTATCTATACCCGTGATGGGGAAGCAGCACGTTATTTTAGCAGTCATATTCAAGTTGGTATGGTGGGTATAAATGTGCCCTTACCGGTACCTGTTGCTTACCATAGCTTTGGTGGTTGGAAGCGTTCATTATTCGGTGATTTACATGCTTATGGTCCAGATGGTGTCCGTTTTTACACACGCCGTAAAACTATTACGCAACGTTGGCCATCTGCTCAGGTCCGTGAAGCAAAACAATTTTCAATGCCAACTTTAAATTAATTATTGCAACAAGGGGAAAACATTAAGTTTTCCCTTTTTCATTACCGTAGGATTTTAAACATGTAATAGATTGTTTTTATAGATATATTTTTAAGGATTGAAATATGAATAATGATACAACAAAAAAATTAGGCGAAGGACTTTCAAATCGCCATATCACAATGATTAGTATTGGCGGTGTTATTGGTGCAGGTTTATTTGTCGGTTCATCTTCTGCAATTGCCAAGGCAGGCCCAGCGGTGATTCTTGCATACCTGATTACCAGCATTATGGTATTTCTGGTCATGCGAATGTTAGGTGAGATGGCCGTTTTAGAACCAGACACTGGTTCATTTTCTACATATGCTCGTAAAGCGATTGGCCCTTGGGCAGGCTTTACCATTGGTTGGTTATATTGGTGGTTTTGGGTGCTTGCGATTCCAGTAGAAGCGATTGCAGGTGCTGAAATTTTACATTCATGGTTTCCGAACGTTTCAGTTTCTATCTATGCGTTCTGTTTTATTGTGTTCTTAAGCTTGGCCAACTTTTTTAGTACCAAAAGTTTTGGTGAGTTTGAGTTCTGGTTTTCTCTAGTTAAAGTAGTGGCCATTATTGGTTTCATTATTATTGGTATTTTGGCAATTTCAGGTATTTGGCCTTTAGCTAAAAATGTTAGCGGCGTTGCCAATTTATATAACAACGCTGGTTTTATGCCGCATGGTATGGGAGGCATTTTATCGGCAATTTTAATTACGGCATTTTCATTCTTTGGAGTAGAAATTGTCTCAATTGCAGCAGCGGAATCATCAAATCCTAAACAGAAAATCAGACGCGCTACCAATTTAGTGTTGTACCGTATTATCCTTTTCTTTGTGGTCTCAATGTTTATTGCTGTTTCACTTGTCGATTGGCGTTCACCAGATTTACAGAAGTATGGGACATTCCAATACGTTTTAATGAGCTTGAACGTACCGGGTACTAAACTCATCATTGATACGGTTGTATTTATTGCTGTTGCAAGTTGTATGAATGCCGCAATTTATACGTCCTCTCGTATGCTATTTCGTTTGGGCACTCGTAGTGAAGCGCCACAAGCAGTAACTAAAATCAATTATGCGGGTGTACCTGCAATTGCAGTGTTTTCTTCAACTTTTATTGGTTTAGTGTGTTGTGTCATTAACTATGTATTCCCCGGAAAAGTATTTGGCTTATTGCTTTCAAGCACAGGGTCAATTGCTTTACTGGTGTACTTAGTTATTGCATTCTCACAACTACGTTTAAGACATAAGTTAGAAGCAGCTGGAGCGGAAATTCCATTTAAAATGTGGTTATTCCCATGGCTGACTTGGTTTGTCATTATTATTATTTTAAGTGTATTGGCTTACATGTTCTTCTCGCCAGCATATAGTTATGAAACCACTTTATCTTTAGGGGTAACTTCGCTTGTGGTTGTTTGTGGGTTGTTCGTCACGCGAAAGCGTAAAGCAACCAGAGCGGTTGCCATGAATTTAGATTAATTAAAAAAGAGACCATAAATGGTCTCTTTTTTTCTCATATTCCAAGATCTAGACGAACTATTTAGTCGTATCAATAGAGACTAAAACCGATAAACCTGGGCGTAATAATTTAACGTCTTTTTGATTTTCAATAAGCTTAATTCGTAAAGGAAGGCGCTGAACAATCTTGGTAAAGTTACCTGTTGCATTGGTCGCCGAGATTGGAGAAAAAAATGCGCCAGTTGAAGGAGAGAAGCTATCTACCACACCTTTTAATTCAACATTATAAGCATCTACATAGACATTAACTGGTTGTCCGATCTTGATCTTTTTTAACTCAATTTCACGGAAGTTGGCTTCTACATAAACCTGATCTAAAGGAACAACCACCATGAGTGGATTACCAGCACTCACAAAGTTACCTACATTAGCTGACTTTTGACCAATCATGCCATCAATAGGTGCACGAACCTCTGTATAGCTCAAATTCAGTTTTGCTTTATCAAGCGCCGCTTGGGCTTGTTTAAGGGCTGCTTGTTTGGCTTGTACCTGAATCTTGTATTGATTGAGCTGATACTGTGCATCAATCACTTTTTCTTTACTGCTGTCTAAGTCAGCATATTGTTCAGTCAAAGTAGTCTTAGATTGCTGTGTAATTAATCTAGACTCCGCTCCAAGTGCCTGTAATTGCTCATAACGAGCCGTATTATCTTTGGTGAGTTTAATTCCAGCTTCTACTTTTCTCAGCTGTGCTTCAGTTTCTCGAATGATAGTGGGTTGTCTATCCACTGCGAGCATTGCTTCACTCAGGTCAGCTTGCGCTTTTGCATAATTAGATTCAGCCTCAGCCAAAGCAGCTTGATAATCACGTGCATCAATCCGCGCTAAAAGTTGGCCTTTTTTTACGGTCTGGTGATCTTTAATGTAAATTTCCTCAATATTGCCCGATACTTTTGGGGCAATTGTTGAGTACTCTACATCTACACGTGCATCGTCTGTTTCAACAACCGAAGAGGGTAAAAATATAAGTTTTAAAACCCATAAAATAGATGCTAAGACAATAATAAACGCAATAGCCATAACCCAATGCTTTTTGAGAAATTGCACCTTGGTTAACTTGGGTGGTTCGGTATGGGTGGTGTCTTGGGCTTCGAGAGTACTCATAAAGATTTTCCTGAGTTATGACTATTCATTAACTTAATGAGAGCAATACGTGGCGGATAAGTTCGAACTGGCAAAATCAACATCACGATGAATAAAATTGCAGTAAGTCCCGCTAAAATCAGATATTGATCACTAATGACCAAAACTGATTGCTGTGCCTGAATCGCAGAATTTAAGGCAGATAAACCACCGGAAACACGTTCGGTACCATCTGCACTCAGCACAGGTGGAGTAAGTGGGTTAATAACAGGGCCTTGAATATTTTGGAAAACATGTTGAGCAGTATTTTCAATCAGTCGTGTTGAATGGTATTCACCGCGAACTCGATTGACCCAGTCCAAAATACACACACCTAGTACACCGCTAATAGCACGCGGGGTATTAATCATAGGGGATGCATAAATTGCCATGGTTGGGTGAACACTGTTTGTACCCATCATTAAGAGCGAGAGCACGACACAGGTTTGCCCCAGACATGAGATTGCATGCCAAAAATAAAATTGGTCTTGATTCCATGTGGTATCAAGTTGACTTGCACCTAGACAACCCGCAATGACCAGAAGTAAACCAAATCCGTGTACATATCGGCTATCCACCCAAGCTTGATTTAAAAGCTTCACAACAATAGGAATATAGATAAATTGCAGTGCCGCAATTTGTAAGCCAATCCACATGGTCTGAGTGGGTTTATAGCCATGTACAGCACTTAAGTAATTGAGTGGTAATGTGCTTGTGGACATACCAATAATGACAAAGCAAAAGAGTGCGAAAACAGCATAAGCAAAATTTCGGATTTCGAGCATTTGCGGTTTAATCAATGGTGACGGATAACGCCATTCATGTATGAAAAACCAAGGTAAAGTTATTGCACTAATTAAGGCTAATACACAAATTAATTGAGAATGGAACCAATCTAAATGGTTGCCATGCAATAACATGGTGCTCAGGCTGGCTAAGCTAATAATCGCTAAAATGGCACCCATCCAATCGTAAGTTTTTATTCTTGAATAATTCAATGGATCTTGGGGAATACCAAAATAAACCAGTGCAGCGCTTAGCGCACAAAACGGAATAGTTTGGAAAAATATCATTTTCCATCCAATTACATCTAAGTAAAAAGCTGAGAGTGCAGCACTTAAGTTGGGAAAGAACGTCGCAGTTAATGCATAGCAGGCTAATCCCCATAGCCGAATGTCAGGTCCTAAAAATCTAAGCGCACAGGCCATGAGCAAAGGAATCGTTAAACCATTGGCGAGCCCTTGTAAACCACGTAATAGATAAAAGATTTCGATATTTGGACTAAAAGGAATTAAAACGCTAGAAAAAAGGCAAAGTCCTATAGCAAAAAGAAGAACTCTGCGCATAGAAAAAATGACTGCCCAACTCGTAGACAGGATCATTCCAATAATCATCGCACTTGCGTAAATACTATTAACCCAATAACCCGAGTCGACACTAATGCCCATTGCACCTCGAATGTCGACTAAAGTAATGCTGGTAATTCGGTTATTAAATTCAACAGTCATTGCAGCAAATATTGCACCTGCTAAACCGATGAGTGGCTTTGTATTCATCTTTTACCTTAAATCTTAAACATCAATTCATTGCACGGAGTAGATATTTACTGTACTGTACCGATCGGTACTCTACTCTTTAATTAAATTTCCGTCAATTCTCGATTTTGAACTTTTCGATGAGTTACACTTAGAACGAAATCGCTAAAATTTTTATAAGGTCAATATGTCTGGTTTAACGAAAGCTCATGAAAAAGATCAAAAAATTCTGGATGCAGCAACAAAGTTTTTTTTGATCCACGGCTTTAGTGGCACAACGACAGACATGATTCAAAAGGAAGCAGGGGTTTCAAAAGCAACGATGTATGGTTGCTATAAGAATAAAGAAGCGATGTTTGCAGCGGTGATTGAACGTCAATGTACCAACATGCAAAAACAAATTATTTTAGTTGAGACAAAAGCCGATAATTTACGATCAGCACTAACTGAAATTGGGAAGACCTATCTGTGTTTTATATTATCGCATTCAGGCTTGGCTTTTTTTAGGGTCTGTATTGCAGAAGCGGTAAGGTTCCCAGAGTTATCTGAAAAATTCTTTGAATTGGGTCCACAGCGTCTAGCAAATATCATTGCAGGATATCTAGAAAAATCCGTTAAACAGGGCGAAATTGAATTAAGTTCTTCTTCAGAAGTTGCTGCGAATATATTTTTATCGCTATTAAGAAGTGATGCTCATCTAAAATGTTTGACACATCCTGATTATTTAATATCAGAGAATGAAATTAGTACTTGGGTTGAATACGCTGTTGATTTATTTTTAAAAAATATTAAGTATTGTCAGAGTTAGTTTCTTTATTCGATGATCTAAAAAAAAATACTTTAAAAATTATTTTATTCTCGAGTGATTTAAAGCTTAGTAAAATCTTTGCTTTAAAATTTTTAGTTAAAAAAGGAGTTGAGTTGAAACCGAACTCCTTTTTAGCAAGATTTACGATTTAGACGGAATATATTTACGCATAGCAAAGATAAACAGCGTAAATAAAATACTAAAACCAAAAACAGGTAAGCTTAGCCCTAACACGATTCCCACCAATATTAACCATATTTTTTGTGAGCCAGTTGCACGGTTCCAAATTAATAGACTTTGACCAACAAAGTGAGTTGTCATGAGTTTTAAATTCGAGTTTTTAAACGCAGCACTATATCCGTAAATAATCATAATACAGAGTGCGAAAGCATAAAGAGCCAGTACCAATTGATTTATCCAGCCAAATAAAACCCCAATATGCGCATCAACTCCCCAACGAGTGAGTTTTGCCACTAAAGAGTAGTCTTTAAACGCAAGTTGATCGATAACTTTGTGTTGTTCCATATCAATGGCGATACTGTCTGCTTGAGTTGGCCATTTGCGCTGAATTTCGGCTACAGTCCAAGCTTGATTTCCACTGGTTGGTGGTTTGATTTGTATTTGTGCTGCATCAATACCATGTGCTCTGGCGATTGAAAGAGCAGTATCGTACTCAGTCGAGACAATATTTAAATTAAGATTTTCACTATGAGGCATCTCGTGATGTTCATGATGCATCACTGTAGGTAAATTATCTGTTTGAAGGGAAGTTGCTAATGTTGGGGTTTGCCAGTTAAGCCACTGACGAGCAACTCGAATATTATCGCCAGCCCACTCGGACCACGTAAGACCCGTAATAGCAATTAATAATAAAAGTGGAAATAAACTTAAGCCCAGCGAGCTATGCCATCTTAATAATCTATTTTTTTGTGTCTGCCTAATTTTAAGATTTTGACGCCGTTTCCACCAATTATATAGCCCGGTTAAAGTCAAAATAGCTAACCAACTTGCTGCCAGTTCACTATAAAAGCGGCCCCATTTTCCTAGCAATAAATTGCTATGTAACTGGTCGAGCGTAGTTCGAAATGGCAGAACCCCACTGGTACCATAAACCGCTAGATGGCCTTTGGCTTTAAGTGTAAAAGGATCAATAAAAACGGCTTCACTTGTAAAATCGTGGATAGGGTCTGAAAAAATTACACGTGTTGTCTGATCAGAGCTAGGAGCTGGCCTAACTTCAATCACCTGTGCAGACTTTGGCATTACTTGCTTTGCAGCTTCAATTTGCTGGCTCAGCTTATGTGGTGTTTGATTCAGTGGCTTAACATATAAAACATCTTTATAAATGGCTTGTTCAAGTTGTGGTGTAATAGCATAGAGTAAACCAGTGATTGCTGCGAACAAGATAAATGGTGCAATAAAAATACCGGCATAAATATGAATTAAGCGGTAAAGACTACGCCAGAAAGATGATTGGGTCAGCATCGGAAGATAATGTCTATCAGATTTTAGGCTGGATTATAACGATTTATTTATTTTAATGTTGATTGAGTGGTAACCACTATTAAATTATTTGATTAGCCACCTTGTAAACTTTTGGCCTAATAATTAAATAGTTTTTATTACTTGGTAAATTTGGCGTTTTTTTTGCTTACTCTTTAATATCTTAGCTATTACGTTTAATTTGACCGCTGTATTAACCATGACTCAAACCGTCTTGCTAACTTATGGTGTTTTTTTCACATGAAAAATGCACCAAATAGGCACGTCTTTTTATTTTGCACTGTATTTGTGCAAGGCATGCCGTAATGAAGTTATTCGCTTCATTACTCACTTTACTCATTCTATGTGGATGTTCTTCATCTGAACAAAGTGGTAAAGCGCAAGAAAAGTTAGCAGCCCATTCGATATGTGTCTTTGATAGTACAAATACAAAAGTCTGTGTAGCCAAACCCGCCCAAAGAATTGTTTCTTTGTTTGAGTCGGGTTTAGATGGCTTATATATGCTAGGGCAAGGTCATAAAGTGATTGGCATACCGGCCGAAGTATACATCCAACCTTTATTATTTAATGCCTATTCAAAAATAGATAAGCGTATCGCCAATAAGCAGCTTGCGACGCCTTCACAAGGGGCAAATGCAACCAATATTGAAAGCCTTGTGTTGTTAAAACCTGATCTGGTGATTGTAGGGAGCGGGCAGACTCAAACAACTGAACTGTTGCGGCAGTTTGGCATTGCTGTATATGTGATGGAGTCTAGTACCTACCAGCAAGTGAAAGAAGAGTTATCTGAAATTGCCGTTTTGAGCGGCGCCCAAAAGCGTGCTCAGGAAATTTTAAGTTTTTCTGATGAAATTGTGGCGGAGGTCGCAGCCAAAACTGCACGTCAGCCAAATAAGCAATCGATTTACTATGCATGGTCAGGAGGGCGAATTTTTTCTACCTCGGGACGTCAGTCGATTACCAATGATTTTATTGAGCTGGCGGGTGCTTACAACATTATTCAGACCAATACGAATCAACCCAATGTAAATCCAGAGACTTTAATTGAATGGAACCCCGACAATATTGTGCTTTGGAATACCAATCCTAAACTGATTTATGAACGAAAAGAATTACAAGGTTTAAGCGCTATACAAAACCGAAAGGTATTTAATTTGAGTCCTGCATTTATATATAACCCCCATACCATCAAAATCATTATTACGGCGATTTATTTGAATCATAGTATTTATCCCGAACAGTCCGATTTACCCGTAAGTGCTTTACAACAGCGTATTTTAACTAAGTTGTATGGTGAGCACCTTGCAAAAGCGTTGGTGCAATAAATATGGAAAAACTGAAGTATTATTGGTTTTACCCTTTACCTTTCCTCATGATTTTTATCTCGCTGCTTATTGGGCCAACTCAGACCTTGAGTGCATGGGACTATTTGCTGTGGGGTGTACAAGCAGTTTTTGGTACACCATATTTTGATGCAGAACAATTTAGGCTGATGCAAAACATTCTGGTCAATGTCAGATTACCCAGAATTTTACTGACCTTTATGGTGGGAGCTGCATTAGCAACCGCAGGTAATGGCTTGCAGGCCTTGTTTCGTAATCCATTGGTTGACTCGTATGTACTCGGTATTTCATCTGGTGCGGCGTTTGGTGCAGCTTTAGCACTTTCTTTAAGTTGGCTTTCGCCAAATCTATCCGCCTTTGTTTTTGGCGTTTGTGCTGTTGGCTTAACGTATTTATTTGCGCATCAAAAACATGAAAGCCAGACGTCTTTAGTGATGGTAATTTTATCGGGCATGATTGTTTCGGGGCTGTTTTTGGCAGGTCTTACGGTTATTCAATACCTAAGCGATCCATTTAAACTGCAAGCCATTGTGCAATGGACCATGGGCAACTTACATCAGGCTTCTTGGCAAAAAGTTCAATACGCCGTGCTACCAATTTGTATTGGCCTCGCCGGATTATTTGCTATGCGTTGGCGATTAAACTTGATGGCACTTGGTGCTGAAGAAGCGCAGGCTGTGGGTGTTAACCCAAGATGGGAACAACTGCTTTTAATTGCTCTAGTCACAGTATGTACGTCAACTTCTGTAGCCGCTGCAGGCATTATTAGTCTATATGGGCTCTTTATGCCGCATATTGTGAGAATGTTGGTTGGGCCAGATCACCGCTATAGTATTCCTGCCAATATGGTGTTGGGCGGTAGTTTTTTACTGTTGATTGATAACTTTTCTCGGGTTTTACTTACGTTTGAAATACCGATTGGTATTTTTACCATGCTACTTGGCGCGCCATTTTTCTTATTATTAATGAAAACACAGAGGACTCATTGGGCATGATTCAAATTGATCAGTTAAATTATGCCTATGGGCACAAACAGGTTCTTAAAAATATTCATCTAGAGTTTCCCGAAAATCAGTTTTCAGTGATTTTAGGGCGTAATGGCTGTGGGAAATCGACACTGTTTAAATTGATGGCGGGCCTAGAACCTGTAAAAGATGGCTTGATTCGTTACTCTGGAAAACCACTATCGGACTTTAAAGGGAAAGATCGTGCTGCATTACTCGGTTTTTTACCGCAGTTTCATAAAACCGTATTTCCATTTCTGGTTAAAGATGTAGTGATTACAGGACGTGCCGCTTTTAGCAGATATAGGCCTTCAAAGTCAGACTGGGAACGTGTAGACCAAGCTTTGCTTGATTTAGACATCGAGCATTTGCGTGACCGTCCTTATACCGAGTTATCGGGTGGTGAACGGCAATTGGTCATGATTGCCCGTATTTTAGTGCAAGCCCCAAAAGTTATTTTGCTCGATGAACCAACCAACCATCTCGATGTTTATTATCAGTCTTATTTAATGAAAAAATTGCGTCAGTTGTCGCGGCAAAATTTTACGGTGATTGCGATTATGCATGATCCCAATTTAGCTTTTTTATTTGCAGATCATCTGTTTTTTATGCGCCAACATGAGGTGGTTAAGCCTGAGTCTAAAACACGAATAACTGATCCGAAGTTTTTAAAAAGTGTCTACGATGTTGAGTTCCATGAAGCCATGATTCAAGACAAAACGATTGTGATACCTGATCATTCTTGGCTATGAATATGTTGAATTATCAGCTAGTGGGAAAAACTGATTATGAGTCAGCGGTAGAGTTTGTGCTTTATACTAGACAGCTTTTATTCCCAGAAATTTATCATGGGCAAGTTCCCAAAGATTTACAAAATTTTGAGCAATATTATGTTCATGATCCATTGGGCTGCTTTATTACGGTAAAAGATCAAAACCGCATTATTGGCACCATTGCATATCGAGCTTATGACCATCGTTTTGATTTAAATTTGCCGTCTAATACGGTAGAAGTCGTTAAGTTGTTTGTATTGCCTGAATACCGCCGTAAGGGCATCGCAACTCAGCTATGCAACATGTTGTTTAGCCATGCACAAAAGAATGAAATTACTATTTTGTATTTGCATACTCATCCTTTTTTGCCGGCGGCTGAAGAGTTTTGGACTCTACAAGGTTTTGAGGTTATTCAACGGGAATGGATCGATACCTATGACACCATTCACATGAGTAAATCTTTATAGCGCTTTATTATGCGTATGAAATCTTTTTTGAAAATGGGTAGGTGGATGACCCATAATTTTACTGAACATTGCAGTAAATGCTGCCGAGTGCTCATAGCCCAAACTAAAGGCAATTTCCGTAATTGAGATATTTTCTTTTAACGCATTTAAAGCATAGATGATGCAGACTCGATTACGCCAAGCCTGAAATGACATGCCCGTTTCTGACTTAAACCAACGATGAAAAGTTCGTTCACTTTTATTATGGACATGTGCCCAATCCTTAGGGCTGCTATGAATATCGGGATGCTCCATAAACTCAGCACATTGTTTAGATAATAATGTGTTGTGAGGCAATGGAATAAATAGAGGTAGGGCTGGTGCAGCTTCTAACTCATATAACAATAAATCGATAAGAGCGCCGTCACGGCCTGAATGCTGGTAGTCAATAGGTAGCTGATTAGCCTGAATGAGCAGTTGATGTAACAAAGGCGAGACTTGTATAACCTCGCAATAGTTTGCTTGTCTTGGTGCATGGCCCGCTTCTATATACAAACTATAAGTACTGACTTTAGATAGCCATACCCGATGTGGTTTACCTGCAGGTATCCATACACCGCTATACGGTAACACGAGCCATTGTCCATCTTCAGTTTCAACTTTCATGAGGCCTTCGGGTGCATATAAGAACTGAGCACGACGATGACTATGCGTATCTAACAAGGTATCAGCAGGATAATCTGATCCTAACGCTAGAACCGCTTGCGGTAGATGGTCTACCTCGTTAATTGGAATATTACGCATATTTTTTGGCTTAAAAAAATAAAAAGATGGCTTTTCTACGTTAGTTTGCCATAGGGCTATTTTATATCATTCCTCTATAAACGTGAGGAAGATAATCATGCTATATGAGCTATTTCTATTTGGATTACTTTCAGGCATAACCACTTGGTTATTTGGTTTTGGCGGCGGATTTGTTGCTGTACCTTTGCTTTATACAGTCATTATTCAAAAGTGGAGTAATGAAAGTAATATCGGCATACATGCCATGCAAATCGCCGTAGCTACATCAGCTTTTGTCAAGCTGTGTTCGGCAAGTTTTGCAACCTTCCGACACTATCGTTCTGGGCCGATAGATTGGCAAAAAATCCGCTTTTTATGGGGTGGTATCGCATTTGGTGGAATTGTCGGTGCAGTAATGGCCTCATTATTTAATGGAAATTGGCTTCGCTGGATATTTATGGGTTATGTATTCATAACCATTATTGATTGTTATTACCGACCAGGATTTATGGTGGTATCAGTGCAAAAGCAAAACTATGGTCAGAACAGCGAACTCATTAAAGGGGGAATTATTGGTTGGGTTGCGGCACTTTTAGGTGTAGGTGGCAGTGTAATGACGGTTCCTTTATTACGGCGGCGGGGTAGTTCTATGGCAGAGGCTGCGGCTATTGCAAACATTCTCACGCTGCCTTTGTCTTTAACTGCAACACTGACCTATTGTGTATTGTCACTTTGGCAATCTACACCCAACGGATTTATCGGTCTAATCTGGTTTAAAGCCGCTTTATTCTTGGTGACTGGAACATGGATCGGGCTATATTTTTCAGAAAAATTTATTTCAAAACTACCTGATTTATGGCGTGCAAAGTTGTATCCATTACTTTTAATAATAGTTCTACTAGTCATGCTTTTTGTAAATTAATTTTTTATTTCAATTAATTGAAGAATAATTTCTCTGAAATATCGAATCACTAAATGCTCTAAAACTGTAAATTTTATGTCTTAAAGGGCTTTGAAAAAAGTTTGAAAATTAGACTTGCAATATATAGTGGCTTTATGCCACTATATATTCATCGAAGGTCATCAGACAAAAAGAGGATGATATGGCTATCCAGCTTTTAGATGCGGCAAGAAATGAGATTCCAGTGAAATTCACGCAGTTTTCTGGTGGCGAGCGTCATGTTCAAATTGATGAGACAACCTTAGGTTCACTATCTGGCAAGGTATTGGTCCGTGCAAAGATGGCCTCAAGTTACGATGTGATGGACTATTTACTACTTGAAAATATATTGTTGACTCAGGGTTTAACCATTGACCTAGAAATTCCGTATTTTCCATATGCACGTCAGGACCGTATTTGTGCAGTAGGCCAAGCGTTCTCACTTGATGTGATGACCAAGTTACTCAACATCAATGCAGACAAAAAAGCGGGCAAACAAGGCAAGGTGACTGTTTGGGACTGCCATAGTGAAGTAACAACAGCATTACTTGCTGCCAATACTTCTTTTAGTGAAGTTGTAAACATCAGTTCAGTCGACATCATCGCAAAGAGTGAAGCGCTAAGCACATTATTAAAAGATGAAAAAACAGTGCTGATTTGCCCAGACAAAGGCGCGAAAGCACGTACACAAATGGTTGCAGATGCTTCTAATGGCGAGCGCAAACAACCCATCACTATTGTTCAGTGTGATAAAAAACGTGACCCAGTGACTGGCAAAATTTTGGGTACACATGTACATGCGACTGATTTATCAGGCCTCACAGCGGTCATTACCGATGATATTTGTGACGGCGGTGCAACCTTTATTGGTATTGCCAAAGAACTGCGTCGTCTCAATTGCACTAAGGTCGTTCTATATGTGACCCACGGTATTTTTAGTAAAGGAATAGAGGTTTTTGATGGGCTGCTTGACCAGCTATTTACCTCGGACAGCTTTTCACAACAACCATCAGACAAAATTTCAGTAATTGCTTTTGCAGCAGAATAAAGAGAACAAAGATGACGATTAAACTTAATCCATTAAACGCTATCGATTTTTATAAAGCCGATCACAGACGTCAGTATCCAGCAGGTACAGAGTACGTATACGCAAACTTTACGCCGCGTTCATCTCGGCTCGCCAAGATGTTACCTGACTTCGACGATAAAGTTGTGTTCTTTGGACTTCAGGGTTTTATCAAACACTTTTTAATCGATACATGGAATGAAGGCTTTTTCAAACAACCTAAAGACAAGGTAGTGGCAGCATATAAACGCCGTATGGATAGCTCATTAGGTGAAGGTGCTGTACCTGTTGATCACATTGAAGCGTTACACGACTTGGGTTATTTACCATTGCGCATTAAAGCATTGCCAGAAGGTAGCCGCGTCAATATGCGTGTACCTGTACTTACCGTGATTAACACTGACCCGCGTTTCTTTTGGTTAACTAACTATATTGAAACCGTATTAAGTGCTGAGCTTTGGAAAAGCTGTACTACGGCCACAATTGCCTATGAATACAAACGCTTATTAACACAATATGCCGTAAAAACTGGCGCACCACTCGATTTTGTGCCTGTGCAAGGACACGATTTTAGTAGCCGTGGCATGAGTGGAGTTTATGATGCTGCTCAGTCTGGTGTGGGTCACTTAACCAGTTTTATTGGAACAGACTCGGTTGCTTCAATCGACTATGCCGAAGAATATTACAATGCAACAGGTGTTGTTGGGGTATCTGTACCAGCGACCGAACACAGTGTGATGTGTATGGGTACAGAAGACAGTGAGCTAGAAACATTTAAGCGTTTAATCTGTGAGCTTTATCCGTCGGGTGTTGTCAGTATTGTGTCTGATACTTGGGACTTTTGGCGAGTGATTACCGAGTTTACAGTGGCTTTAAAATCTGAAATTTTGGCAAGACAACCGAATGCTTTAGGTTTGGCTAAATTAGTTTTCCGTCCTGACTCTGGTGATCCTGTCAAAATTATTTGTGGTGACCCAGACGCCGAAGTCGGCAGCCCAGCTTATAAAGGCGCGGTTGAATGTTTATGGGAAGTGTTTGGCGGTACAACCACAGACCAAGGCTATAAAGTATTGAATGAGCGTGTCGGTTTAATTTACGGTGACTCAATTACCCTAGATCGCGCACAGCGTATTTTAGAAGGACTTGAAGCCAAAGGCTTTGCTTCAAACAACTTGGTGTTTGGTATAGGTAGCTTTACCTATAACTACTTAACTCGCGACACCTTTGGGTTTGCTGTTAAAGCGACTTGGGGGCAGGTAAATGGTGTAGGCCGAGAGTTGTTTAAAGACCCAATTACTGACTCAGGTGTGAAAAAATCTGCGAAAGGTCTATTACGCATTGAAGAAAGTGAAAATGGTTTTACCTTGTTTGATGAGCAAACAGCCGAACAAGAACAAGGCGGAGCACTAAAAACTGTCTTTGAAAATGGTAAACTTCAATATGAGTGTACTTTGGATCAAATACGTGAGCGTTTATCCATCGCATAACTGAGTTTAGATGAGCCGTTGCATGAGTATCGGCTCATCATTTTTATTGAGAGGCTGAACGTGACTATTCAAACTGAACAAGAATTCCTTGCCAGTTATGATCGCCGAGATTATGACGCACCTTTACTCACGGTCGATATGGCTATTTTCTCGGTATTTAATGGTCAGTTGCAGGTACTACTCATTAAGCGCCCAAACTTTCCAGCCAAAGACCAGTGGGCTTTACCCGGCGGTTTTGCTGATTTAACCCATGACCAAGATTTGATGGCCACGGCTTATCGTAAGCTGGTCGAAAAAACAGGAATTAGTTCACCTTACTTGGAACAAGTTGCCTCTGTGGGCAATGCCAAACGTGACCCGCGTGGCTGGGCAGTAACCATTTTGTATTTTGCTTTAATTGATTTTAATGCCTATCAACACCAAGCTTTGGCTGAGTACAGCGAATGGGTGCCTGTAACAAAAGCACAAGATTTAGCATTAGCGTTTGATCATAATGAGTTGCTTAACTTGGCATTAGAGCGCTTAACCAATAAAACCCGCTATACCGCATTGCCAGCCAGTCTAATGCCCGAGTTATTTACGCTAACTGAGCTACAAACTATTTATGAAATTATTCTTGGCCAATCGTTAGATAAAAAAGCGTTTAGACGCCGTATGATAGAGGCAGGTGCAGTTGAAGAAACTAACCAAAGTAAAATTGTGGGCAAACGACCAGCTCAGCTTTATCGCTATGCACTCGATTCTTTCGATTTTATATTTCCTCGCTCACTCGAATTACCTAGAAATAAAGAGGGTGAAGATAAGCAAAACAATGAGCTTTCTGACTAGCGCATCTTGATGCACTTTGATTTATAATGCCGCGCTTATGATTGATGTCATGTTTTGATAAGCACTTTGCCTATGTCACACGTTTCTCCCTGCTTCCAACAAAATCAGTTCTTTGTGTTGGTGGAGTATCTCACTTCACTGCATGAAATTTATCCTGTAAGACATGAGTTTGCAGGATATCCGGCTGCAATGACATTGGCAGATCGTGTACATTCAGATCATGATATTGCGCCGCTTGAAGCCAGCAAAAGTTATCCTGACTCAATAGAGAAAGTCTTACACTTTTCAGGTAAGGCCCGAGACATACAAGACTTTGAGCGCTTTTTAGAACAAGCTCAAGCAGCCAATATTCAAAACTTGTTATTGCTTACAGGCGATAAACTCAAAGAACACCATAATGGGCGAGATGGACAGCCGCGTAGTCGTTACCTAGAGTCGGTAAACGCGGTAATGGCTGCTAAGCAACACGGCGGGTTTCGTATTGGGGTTGCTTTTAACCCATTTAAATATGTCGAAGCTGAGCGGGATGCACAGTACTTAAAACTGCATAAGAAGATTAAAGCAGGCGCTGATTTTATCATTACCCAATTAGGTTATGACATTGAAGCCTTAAAACAAGCCAAATCATTTTTAACAAAGAACAATTATTCGCAGCAAATACTGGCTTGTGTAATGCCTCTGACTTTAGGCCGAGCCAATTTTATGGTGAAGCATAAAGTCGCTGGTATTGTAATTACGCCACACATGTTAAAAGTCTTGGCAGATGAAAAACAGGCAGGGCATACAGACCGTGTTTATTTGCGCTGTGCTTTACAGATTTTAATATGTAAACATGTAGGATTTTCTGGAATTCACTTATCCGCTTGCCATAAGCCAGAAGAGCAAATGCTACTTGAGAGCTACATTGAGCAATACAGACATTTGGAGCTTAAAGCTTTAGAAGAGCTTTGGAATTCACTTTGGCAAGTCACGTCAGGCAAAGAGTTTTCGCCTGAAATTTCGCGTTTTTCACGTCAACCAACCTCTAAACAATTAATTAAATATCGTCAGCTACATGTTATGCATGAAGCAATGTTTGGATCAAAAATCGCTAAAGGCGTCGGACGTTTTATTTTCAAAGCATCTTTTTGGGAAAACGCTTTGATCGTCAAACTCTTACTTAAAACAGAAGTGCTGAGTAAACATAGCCTAGTGGGCTGTGAAAGCTGTGGCCAGTGTCGTTTAAGTGATACCTTATATATTTGCCCTGAAACGTGTCCAAAAGGTTTAGCCAATGGGCCTTGTGGCGGTACAACTTTAGACCGCTGTGAATTTGGTGACCGTGAATGTATTCATTCCGTTAAAGCAAGACTTGCAAAAGCAGTTGAACAAACTGAAATATTAAAAGAGAAATTGATTCCAACTGTGCCTCTTGAAACCAGAGGAACCAGTTCTTGGAAAAATTGGTATTTAGCGACTGAGGCTTAAGTTTTGTATTAACCGTTGATTTGATCATGCTAAAAAAATCAAATGATATGCTAAAGCACGGCGATAATTTAAAAATAACAATTGTTTGCCTTAATTATGTCCAATCAAAACGGCTATCGAGGAGTATACTTAAAGCAAATCTTTTGCGTTAAAGGAAAGGCTGTCTCAATGAAAAAATTGGTTGCTGTACTTACTGTAATTGTTGTTTTAACTGGATGCGTTTACGACCCTGTTAATTACAACAAAATACACGACCAAGAGTTCCAAGATCACCTCAGGCAAAACGGTTAGTAATAAAAAGCCCACTCAATGAGTGGGTTTTCATTTGAAATAACTTTAGAAGAAATTTTTAAGGGTTTATATAAGTAAAAGATCACTTAAACCACTATTTTTAAAGGTTTGTTCGACTTTTAAATAAAGAGTTTGAAATTATTTTTATCTGGAAAATATAAGTTATTTTAGTTATCAGGATGGCTTATTTATCAAAAATATCGTTTATTTGTTTTATGGATATTGTTATTTTTGAAAAATATAATATTTATAACTTATATATATTTTATATTTATAAGTATAACAACTTTGATTGTTAACTCATTTTTAAATTAAATATTGTTTTAATTAATAATACTTAATGATTACATAATAAAACTTATTCTTAATATTAGTGAAATAAATCACTCTATTCAAACATATATCTCTATTTGTTACTATTCTTATAAATTATTTATTAACAAATACTTATCTTTGTTTTTTTGAGATTTTTTTAACCAAAAATCTCCACAAATTAGAATTACATAATTTTTTAATATAGTTTATATAATATGTTTTATTGACATAAATAGAAAAAATATCTGGCAAATAGGTCAATGATATTTAATTCACTTAAGAACCATAATTTGCACCAAATTTTACGCTGTCACGATTCATTGAATAAAACCAAGTGAAAAGTTACGTAAAAAAGAAACCAATAATTTTATTGGCTTAAATAAAAAATCGAATATTACAAATAAGCGGAATGAATATGGATAACGTAGCTCAGCTAGAAACTGATACTAATTTCCAAAGCCGAAAGAAAATAACCTGGGGTGTTTTTAGTGTCCTACTGTTATTTTTATTTGCTGGCATATTATATTATTTTTTTGTATATCGTTTCTATCAATCTACAGATAATGCTTATGTGCAAGCCGATGTCACTTGGGTGATGCCAAAGATTTCGGGCGAAGTAATGGAGTTATTAATTAACGATAATCAGGTAGTAAAAAAAGGGGAAACTTTAGCGGTATTAGACCATCGTGATTATCAAGCTCGTTATGACCAAGCCCGTTCTGTGGTCAGTTTAAAAGAAGCCGCACTGGGCGTACAACAACAAAATGAAAAGTCTGCCAAGTCTTCAATTATTGAAGCTAATAGTGGTGTAGTGGCAGCACAAGCTGATTTAACTCGTTTAAGAAAAGAGTTTGAGCGTTATCAAGATTTATTAAAAGATGGGGTGATTACCCGACAAAACTTTGAAGGGGTTCAGTCTCAATATTTAACGGCTCAAGCTCAACTCAGCAAAGCGCAAGCCGCCGTAAATGCGGCAGAAGCTCAGTTGGGGAGTTTACAAGCGAGTCGAGCACAGCTTCTAGCAGATATTCAAAGTGCAAATGCAAACTTAAACCTGTATCAGGTCGATTTGGCTTCATCAAAAGTGGTCAGTCCTGTAAACGGTAAAATCGGTAGCCTTGCAATCCAGAAAGGCTCACGTGTTTCTCCGCAAACCCGCTTAATGGCGATCATTCCTGAAAATAGCTTGTATGTACAAGCCAACTTCAAAGAAACCCAAATTGAAAAAATGCATATTGGTCAGAAAGTTAAATTAAAACTTGATGCCTACCCAAGCCTGACCTATACCGGAAAAATTGAGAGCTTTTCACCAGCTTCAGGCGCGACTTTCTCACTTATGCCACCAGACAATGCCGCAGGCAACTTTAACAAGGTTGTTCAGCGTATTCCTGTGCGTATTGCCATAGATTCAAGCCCACATATTGATTTGATAAAACCCGGAATGTCGGTGAGTGCCACCGTTGACCTAAGAACTTAATAATAAAATTTTAGGTAATAACCAATGAATAAGCACCTTGAGGCCGAGTGGAGATTCCCAGCAAAAACTGCATGGGCAATTTTTGCTGCCATGATTTTTGGCAACTTCATGGCGATTCTTGATATTCAGATTGTGGCGAGTTCTCTAAACGAAGTTCAAGCTGGTATGAGTGCAAGTCGTTATGAAGTCACTTGGGTGCAAACGGTTTATTTAATTGCCGAGATTATTGCAATTCCCATGTCGAGTATTGTCTCGCGGGTGCTTTCAACACGGGTGTATTACACCATCTGTGCAATTGGGTTTACGATCAGTTCTTTACTTTGTGCTTTGGCATGGAACTTAGAAAGTTTATTAGTGTTCCGTGGCATTCAAGGTTTTATGGGCGGCGGCATGATTCCGACTTCCATGACGGCGTTGTACTTACTTTTTCCAGAACCAAAACGTTCATTGCCTTTGGTGATGTTTGGAATGATCAGTACTTTGGGGCCAGCGATTGGCCCCACCATTGGCGGTTGGCTCACCAATAACTTCTCATGGCACTGGATGTTCCTGATCAATATTATTCCGGGCATCATCATTGCTACGGTCATTTACTCAGGCCCCAATATCGACCGTGCCAACTATTCACTCATCAAAAGTATGGACTGGTTTAGTTTGGTCGGTATGGCGATGTTTTTGGGTGGGCTTGAATATTTCCTTGATGAAGGCGCACGGCATGACTGGCTTGCAGACACAGGCGTTCGGATTGCGTTTATGATCTGCATTGTGGGCGGCATGATTTTCTTCTCTAGAAGTTTTACCCAACCTAAGCCTTTGCTCGATTTGTCCGTATTTAAAAACAAAAACTTTACCTTAAGTGCTATCACGACTTTTGTGATTGGCATGGCGCTCTATGGCTTGGGTTACATGATTCCCGTGTTTCTTGGGCAAGTCCGTGAAATGAACAGTAGCCAAATTGGTCACGTCATGATGGTGACAGGTATTGTCATGTTCTGCTTTGCGCCGTTTCTTGCTTGGCTCATTCCCAATTTTGATACCCGAAAAACTGTATTTGTTGGAATGATTTTGGCTGGATTTGGCGTTTGGCTCAATTCGCACCTCAGCATTCATAGCGATTACGACTTTATGTTTTGGCCGCAAATTTACCGTGGTATTGGTCTCATGATCTGCCTGATTGTAGTGTCACATTTAGCCATGAGTACTTTGCCTCTCAGCAAAGTGGCCGATGCCAGCGGTATTTATAACCTGATGCGTAATATTGGCGGCGCGGTTGGA
This sequence comes from Acinetobacter pittii ATCC 19004 = CIP 70.29, assembly GCF_000369045.1. Classification (GTDB taxonomy): domain Bacteria; phylum Pseudomonadota; class Gammaproteobacteria; order Pseudomonadales; family Moraxellaceae; genus Acinetobacter; species Acinetobacter pittii. The sequence continues at coordinate 28,445 of NZ_KB849790.1, forward strand.
CTAGCTCTCATTAACTCATCGTTAGATTGGCTCACTGCGCTTCATGTCACCCAGATTAATCAGGGGATGACACCGCAAAACTGGATTTTTACAGAAAGACTCGACCAACTCACGGCGCAATATCAGGAAGTCGGTGCAAATGCTCAGCAAATCGCGCTGAGTGTGATTTATCGCGACATTCATTTTCAGGCACTGACCTCTAGCTTTAATGATCTATTACGCATGCTCGCAATCATCATGTTTGTGACCGCATTTTTAACCATCTTTATGGATCGGGGGAAGAAAATGAATATGTAGATTTTTAAAAATAAAGGCAGCTTTCAAAGAATGAAAAACAATAGGGCATATCAAAACGTATCCCTTCATAGAAAAAGAACATTGATCTGAGTTTTCTAAAATCGGTTGATGAGATCGGGGAACTCACAAATTAGAGGTGGAAGGTTAAAGGATTATGATTAATACAACGTATAAACTAATTTCAAAATTGAACCTGAAAAACACGACTTATGGTCAATATTTTGAAAAAGAGCAAATCGATACTGAGCGATTAAAAGTGATGTATTCCATTTACGAACAGTATTATGAAAATACGAGATTTTCTATTTTCGTAGATGATTTCCAAAATAAAAGCGGTGCGATCTTAATTTTTGATTCGGAAACAGATGAGATTGTGGGTTTCTCGACTGTGGTGGTGCAGCATTTCTACTTAAACGGTAAGGACTACACCGTGTTATTTAGCGGTGATACGGTCATTTTGAAGAAGTTTTGGGGTACGCGTAGTCTGCAAAGTACCATGCTCAAGCTCATGATTAAGCTTAGAATCAAATATCCTTTTAACGAACTCTATTGGCTCCTCATTTCTAAGGGCTATAAGACCTATCTCTTACTTGCCAATAACTACTATGTGTACTACCCAAATATTAAAGATGAAAACCAACACCTTTCGGAAGTCGTTGAGCACTACTGTGAAAAATTCTTTGGCGAATACTATGACCGTGAAGCGGGCCTTTTAAATTTTGGCGATGATTATCAGCCATTAAAAGGTGAAGTTGCACCAATTACTGCCGAAATGAGAGAGAAAAACCCAAATATTCATTTCTTTGAACAAAAAAATCCGACATGGAAAGCTGGCACAGAACTACCGTGTATTGGTCGTCTTGGCTGGAAAGACATAGCCCGTTTCCCAGTGAAACTAATGACCAAACCTACAAGTAAGGGAAGATTTGAAGCTTGCGTAACACATAAAACAAAACGTAGAGAGGCCATCCAATGAAATCTAATGAATGGCTAACTTTGGGTTCGCATCTTATTTTAAAAAAATGGTGTGATGCAACTGACCGTAATTTTCAAAAACAATTTAATGCCTTAGAGACCACGCAACGTCAAATTTTGCATTCGATATTACAGACCTCTACCTTTGCCAAAGATAAAAAGGTCCAAAATTATGAGCAGTTTGTAAAAGCATTTCCTGCGACACGTTACGGCGCATGGAGAGAGGACATTCAGCGTTACCGTGAACAAAAGCTTTCACTCTCGAGCAGTAAACTGGTTCGTTTTCAGCCGACTAGTGGTTCGAGTGAACAAATCAAGTTTATTCCATATACCAAGCTGTTTTTAGATGAACTTGATCATGCGATTGCGCCGTGGATGGCGAGTTTATACCGTAAATGTCCACAGTTGAGTTCGGGCACACATTACTGGTCGGTGTCATGGTTACCTGAAAGTCAGCGTGAAGTTTTAAAAGACAAAAACCTAAATGATGATAGTGCGCTACTTGGTGTAGGTAAACGTATATTGTCTAAGTTTACCCAAGCTGTTCCAAGTAACGTTGCTTTTGCAGCCAATGCCGACGATGCACTGTTTGCCACCATTTGCTATTTGGTCGCAAACCGTAACTTAGCCATGATTTCGGTGTGGAGTCCAACTTTTGCGCTGCAATTGCTGGAACGTTTGGAGTCACTACAACAAGACGTGATTGAGGTTTTACAAAGTGGTTCATGGGGTAACCGTCAGGCTTCATTAAAAGAAGTCACTGCACCGCGTAGCTCTGAAAGTGCTCAAGCCTTAATTGCAAGTTCAAACGGCACAGAGATCGACTTTAAAAAGCTCTGGCCAAAGTTAAGTCTGGTTTCGAGTTGGGACACCGCAGGTTCAAAAGCTTGGGCCGAAAAATTAAAAGAAAAATTACCCAGTGTTCAGTTTGAAGGCAAAGGACTATGGGCGACGGAAGGTGTAGTGACCATTCCCTACAACGACCAATACCCACTCGCATACCAAAGTCATTTCTATGAATTTGAATATTTAGAGGGTGAGAAACAAGGGCAAATCATTCCGTCGTGGCAACTTAAACAAGGTGATGTGGTCAGCCCACTGATTACTTCTGGTAATGGCTTGCTGCGTTATTGTCTAGATGATTGCTTACTCGTTACTGGCTTTATAGAACAAATTCCATGTTTTGAGTTCCAAGGTCGCCGTTTTGGTGTAGATCTGGTTGGTGAAAAACTCGCACCTGAAACTGCTCAGCAATTATTGTCACAGTTAAATGAAACGGAATCGAAGGCGATTTCTTTACTGGCGATTGATACGCAGCAACAGGTTAAACCATTTTACTGCGTGCTTTTTGAAGGTGATATTCATCACAGCATTAGTAATGAATATATCGATAGTATCTTGCGTCAAAACTTCCACTACGAACTTGCACGAAACTTGGGGCAGCTCGACCAGCCTCAAATTCGTCAGGCCAATAATGGTTGGAATGCGTACAAGAAACTAGTCATGTTTGATGGCATTATCGAAGGTAATATCAAGCCTGAGCCACTCAAAAAAGTCACCCTGAATAGTTTGGAACAACTATGAAAGGGATGAAGCAATTTAACTCTCGGTTTTTAACACTTCGACACGCCTTGTATTTAGGCGTGTTGTTGGTGTCGAACACACAAGCCATGACTTTAGACGAGGCTTTGTCAGCTAGTTTAAGACATGAAAGTCAGCTTGAAGTCAGCCGTTTAAGCGTGAACCAGTCCACCGCTATGCTCGAGCAAGCCAAACAGCGTGATGGACTTAAAGTCAATTTAGTCGGGCAACTTGACTATGAAAGAATAGATACGCCTTCACACGTCCTGTTTCCAACCGAAGGAAACCGTAAAGGTCGAAGTTTGCAATTACAGGCAGATTATCCGATTTATACGTCTGGTCGACACCGTTTGGGAATAGATGTTGCCGAAAGTCAGCTTTCTGCACAAAACCAAGGTTTGTCAGATCAACGATCTGAAACCATTTTAAATACCGTGATGGTCTATACCGACGTATTAAAAAAGAAAGCGATTTTAGAACTCAGACAAAAGACCATGGCAAATCTGCAACGGTCTTTATATGAATCAAAGCGCCGTTTTGATGTAGGTATGATTACCCGTGCGGACTTGGCTCAGGTTTTGGCGCAAGTTGCTCAAGGCCAAGCCGATATCACACAAGCTCAATCTAACTTAACTGTAAGTGAAGCACAGTTTTACCAAGTAACGGGTACAACACCTGATAACCTTGTTGCGATTAAACAGCTACCCGCTATTCCCGCGAGCTTAGATGAAATTTTGGCGCAAACCAAAAACCATCCAGCGTTAATGCGTAGTAAATACGAAAAGCAGGCTGCCGAGAAACAATATGCTTTAACTAAGCGTGAACTGTGGCCAACGGTCATGCTCACTAGCCGTGCCGGAAAACAAGATGAAGCAAGCTATATTGGTTCTGAAAGTAATAACTACATGGTTGGGGTGCAGCTCAATGTACCGCTCTATGACGATGGTTTAAATCGCGCCAACGTTAAAAAAGCACAGGCCGATATCGATTTGGCTCATCAGAAAATACGAAGTCTTGAACTGGATTTGAATAAGCGTACACGCACGACCTATGCACAGCTTCAAACCATTCAACAAAATAAAGAAGCTCTGGCAAATGCCATAGAGGCTGCATCTATTGCCTTTGTCTACACACGTAAAGAGTTTGATGTCGGCACCAAAACGACATTTGATTTGCTCAATACCGAGCAAAAGCTACTCGATGTACAAACCCAAAAAACCGTGAATGACCAAGACGAAGTGGTATTTGTCTATCAGCTACTCGACCAAATGGGACGCTTAAATAACTTGGTTCCTATGCAGACCGCACAACAGGTGAATAATGAATAAAACAAATCCACCACTTGCTGACAATACGCTCATTACTCGTGAAGCAACTTTGGCAGATGATCAGACTTTACGAGATTTAATCGCCGTACCCATGACCACTAAAGGCATACAAATTAGCTTTCAGCGCGAACCGAGTTATTTTAGAGCGTCTGATATTGTGTATAGACATAAACTACATGTCGTGATTGAAGATACCGAGAGTCAAAAAAATGTCGCTTGTTATAGCAATGGTTACCGCCCGTGTTATGTCGATCGGAACATTCAAAACTTACGTTATGCGGGTGATTTACGGGTAGATCACAACTACCGTGGTAAATCACTGGTAAAGGTTTTGGCAAAGCATGTAAAACAAACCATGCATGAACCGAACTATAGCCAAATGATTATTTTTGATGATAACCATGCCGCGCGGGCTGCCATCCAAACGGGCAAAACGGGAATGCCTGATTATTATGATGAAGGGCTTATAGAGACACTTAGCCTGACGAGCACTGGCGCAAAACGGAAAATCACGGCTTTTTTAAAGCAGAGTTCTCAGCAGAGTGACGACATTCAAGAAATCCGTACATGTGTAGCTGAAGCTAGGCATGTGAAAGCCATGAATCAGTTTATTGCCAACATGGCAGAGTTTTATAACTTTATACCTGCCTATAACTTTGAAGAACTGGCTCAAGGTCATCAGTACTTTTCAGGAATAAAACTCTCGGACTTTTCACTTTACTTTAAAGGTGAAAAACTAGTGGGCATGTTTGGCTTGTGGGATCAGCATAGTATTAAGCAAACTAAGATTCTAAATTATAGCTCGGCCATAGCTGTGCTTAGACCCGTTTATAACTTGCTGACTCCAATTACTAAAGGCATGCGCTTGCCTAAGCTGGGTGACTCGATTCAGTACCATGTGTTACATACGCTTATGTGTCATCCCGAAGATTTGGCTTTGCATCATAAAATGCTCGAAGATGCCTATAACAAGTCAAAACAGCAGGGCGTTGGTGTGGTGAGTTTTACGCTTTCACACAAAGACCCGCGCTATCAGTTAAACCAGTTTTATAAAGGCGAACGCTTAACAGGAATGCATGGTTTTATTAGTTATGAAGGCGATCCACGACCAAATTTTGATAAAAACCTGATTCCATATTTAGAGGTTGGACGTATTTAATTTAAAGCTTGAAGTGATACTTTGAATGAAGCCCGCGGAAGTGGGTTTTGTCATTTTGAATACGAGTGATGAAGTTGAAGATCAGTTTATAAAAGAAAACTTAGCAATAATTTATAATATAATTATTTAATTTTTAATGGAAAATTATTTTAATTTTTATTGATGCGTAGTCACTAAACGTACATATAGCGCAACTACTATACAAATCGAAATTTAAGAACATGGTAGTTAAGTGATGAAAAAAAGTTTATTGGGCGGCCTTATTCTGTCGTTGTGTACAACTCCAGCTTTTGCACTAAATATTTTATTGGTTAACGATGACGGCCTAACCAGCAATGTCAAAGCGCTTTATGACGAATTAAAAGCAAATGGTCATAACGTGCTTGTGTCTGTACCGTGTTCACCACAAAGTGGTCGCGGTGGCGCAATTGTGATGTACAGCTCAACAACAATTACCGCGGATAATGATAAGCAAATTGCGGCTGAAAACGGTTGTCACAACGGCGCTGCACCCATTGGCGCACCTGCTGCGGGGACTTTTACCAAAGCGGGTTATACCAATGGAGACTGGAACTACACGCATGGCACACCAGTCATGGCAACAGTTTATGGACTAGACGTGGTTGCGCCAAAGCGTTGGGGTAAAGCGCCGGACTTAGTTTTATCTGGCCCGAATGAAGGACAAAATGTCGGAAAAGTCGTTGTGCACTCTGGCACGATTGGCAATGTACAGTTTTCGGCTGGGCGTGGCATTCCGTCTATTGCTTTAAGCGCAGATACAAATACGGTAGATGATAAGACTTTAAACAACCCTAACTCTGCGATTGTGGCAAAACAAACCGTAGTGTTATTAAAAGAATTACAAGCTAAGGCAGGCAAGGGCCAGTTGTTGCCAAAAGGCATCACGCTAAATGTTAATTTCCCAAAAAATTTAACAAGCAGCACACCTTTTGCTTTTTCAAAAATTGGAACGTATGACTTATATAAATTGAAGTTCCAAGTAACCAAAGACAATAAAGGCAATAACCAGTTTGGCTTAGGAATTGATGTGGCACCATCGGCTCCAACCGCAGCTCAAATGTCGGATGAAAGCGCCGTCATGCAAAGCAAAATTGCTGTAACTGCAATGCAAGTTGCTTATGACCAACGACCAGCAGCTCAAGAATGGCTTAAAATCCGTTTAAAAAGCTTATTTAACAAGTAAGGAGAAAGACCATGAAACGTTGTTTGTTGGTTTTACTCCTTGGGCTTGGCTTAGCCGCTTGTAATGACAATGATCATGATGACCAAGTCTCGACTGAAAAACCTGCCTTAGCTCCGAGCTTAGATGTCGGTACTTATATTATTAGTACTGAAACTGATCAAGAGTTACTTATGGCGGGCAAATACTATTCTGGTGCAGATGGTTCTAAATTATTGGTTTTAGATGATGACGAAAACCGTGCCAAAATTGTGATGAGCTATGACGCAAAAACCAAAGCTTGGCAAAGCAACCAGTCTAACCAAGCGATGACCGTTGAATTAGCACATTATGAAAAAATTGATGATCAGAAAATTACGCTGAATCAATTGGTCGGCAATTACGATTTATCTTTTCCAGATGGAACAACGGTCAATGCCGAAGTGAATGCACAAGGCAAAATTGTCTCGAAAGACCCAAATTGTGTGTTTACAGGTGTTATTACTGAAAATGCATTAGCCAATACTGCAAACTATCAACTGACCGATAATAAGTGTGATGCGCTAAAAAATAACTCGAAAGGTTTTGTGATTGTAGATGAAGACTTAGAACCTATGAGTTTTAGACTCGTATCTGACACAGTTGCATCAAAAGATATTTGGGCATTTGCACAATCTTAAAAATAAAAAGGCAACGGATTCATTTCGTTGTCTTTCATTCCAACCTATCTTGCGACGTTGAAACAATTAACATGGTTTGAAGGTAATAATCTACTCGTGATTGATTATTTTCCTTATGTGAGTTATGTGCATTAAAAGCTGCATCATGAAGTTTCACGACTCGAGCGATCGGATTCGAACTACAACGAATTAAATATTCTTCGCGTGTTTCACTTTCCCGTTTAGTTAATGCATCAACCGCATCACGGACTTCTTTTCCAAATAAACTTTCGATTTTGGCTAGGGTAAGAGGAGTGTCTTCAACGCTATCGTGTAGAAGGGCTGTAACAATATAGACTTGTGAAAATTGGTGCTCAATTAATGAATTGACCACACCTTTAATATGATAATCAAAGTAATCATGAGGACCATACTTTTGACCTTGATGCGATTCTTTTGACAATTTCTCTGCGAGTTCAACTTTATTTTGAGTCATTTTTTGCTCTTATCACTTTAAGTATATGACACGGCCTAATGTGTGAGATAGGTCGCTTAATTCATAATTTTATACTGAATAGCTACTCATAAAAACATCTGTTAATAACAGTAGTTACTCTTTTTTATTTATTCATTTTTAGTTGAGGTAGGACAATTCAGGCTTTAAGTTTTTGAAATTTTAAACTTTAACTTAATGATATAAGGGTAGATTAAAAATATTACTTAAGAATTTCCTTAATTATGTAATTAAATGAAAAACAATAATTATTTAAATAATTTCTAGCCAATTTCACATTGACACTTCAAATATTGGAGATTACCATTTGCGGGCTGGCCTACATTGCCAGTCGGTTTTAGCAGACCGTTTATTTCGACCGCATCAGGATTATTTCTTCTGAGGAATAGTTTTGTGCGCGCACTCCCAGTTCCCTCCCGTAGCGGTAGGACGGGAGAGGGACACCCTCGGGTGTGCTGGAGTCGAAACCAGTCTGCTAACCCTCTTCCGTTCTGCCACCATAATATGTTCTGGCAGAACTCCATAAATAAGGAGTTGGCTTTGCGCATCCATCATTTCTTGGCAACCCTTGCCAAAAGCTATAACAACACAGCTTAAAACACTTAACGCAGCTTGATTGCCGTAAGGCTTTTTCAGGCTTTAGCTCGTTATTACTTAAAACTTAGACAATTAAACCTTGAGATGTGCTGGGCACAGTCTTTACGGCTTTGCTATGCCTTTTTTCTCCCCAAAGGCAGCAGTTTTTATATCTCATTTATATACAACAATAATTTTTATAACGGTAAAAATATGCCAAAAATAGTTCTCCCAACACGTGCAGTACAAGTCGTAAATAAATCAATTGAGTTATTTCACTACAACGGATTTCATCTGGTCGGCATCGATAGACTTGTGAAAGAGTGTGAAGTGACCAAGGCGACTTTTTATAACTACTTTCACTCTAAAGAACGGTTGATTGAAATCTGCCTGATTGTGCAAAAAGAGCGCCTAAAAGAGAAAGTAGTTTCAGTGGTTGAATATGACCGCGACACAAACGCAGTCGATAAACTCAAAAAGCTCTATCTTTTACACACAGACCTAGACGGGTTGTATTACTTATTATTTAAAGCCATTTTTGAAACAAAACTGACCCATCCAAAAGCGTATATAACTGCCGTGCGATATAGAACATGGTTCATCAACGAAATATATAGCCTGCTTAGAGCACTTAATCCCGATGTTTCTTTTACTGATGCCAAACTGTTTTTATATCTAATCGAAGGCGCCATTATTCAGCGTTTAAGTTTGAATGAAGTTGATGAGAGCGTGGTTGAGGTGTTTTTAAGGGGGATGGGGTGAGGTGGCTTTTAAGCTTTCCTCATCTTATTTAAGTTATATGATTACAGAATGATTTACTACTCCACATAATGTGCAAGCAATGTGATTTAGTACTCAAAATTAATATTGAAATTTTTTGTTACATAAATTATCAATTAAAATATAGACAGCATGCTGGCTATTTTTAGAACAAAAAAACGAGAATCTACCGCTTTTTACCCTTTATTTCTGCATATTTTCTCATATTTCGCAGAGTTTTGATGTTTTTAGCTCTTAGTATGTAAAAACTATAAAGTGTCTTAGAGAGCAAGTGCGACATATTTAGACGCAATTAACTTCCACTGAAATAATTTTTGTAATAAAATTAGATCAATGCCCAACATTTAGTGGTTGGACAGTTAGAAGTGCACTAGATATAGAAAAGAACTAGGTGGCAGCCTAGTTCCTTTCTTCAATATCTAGAACACATCAACCTTTAAGTAAGAGACGGAGATTAGAAATGTCACTCTTAAAAGCATTAAACGAAGTGTTGAAATTTAGAATTACATCCTATTTGAAATTTAGTCAAGCTGAATTTCGTTTAAGATGGTCGTTCAAAAAGCCGCGTGATTATAGCGAAAAGCAGATCAAATTGGAATGCCTTAGCTATATTAAATGCTAGTTTAGTGTCATAAGGATGACATTACTGCTCAAAGTCTCTCTTTTATAAGAGGATTCCATCATGGAATTTTTAGACTTTGGCGATATGCCAAAAATGACTCCAATTATCGGTAAACTTCCGAAACTTGGAACAAATAAAGCTGAAATCTTAATGTTTTTATTGTCTGGTGATCAGCCAACCAATAGGCAAATGGGACATAAGCTTGACTGTGTTAGCTCGGCTGCTCGTATTTGTGAACTAAGGCAAGATGGGTGGTTAATTGAAGCACATAAAATCCCTTATCGGACAGAGACAGGGAAGGATGTTCACTATTGCAAGTATTATATTATGAACTTGCAAGATGTTTTAACCCATCCGAGAGTGCAGCAGTTTATCGAGTGGCACCGTAAACGTAAGTAGTAATTCAGGTAAAAAGCATCATAAGATGCTTTTTACCTATCTAGAATATATTTAATAACAATTAATTTAAAAATAGAGAATAACTTTTATTGAATTATTCTTTTAATAAGCTAAGGAAATTGATTCAAAATGAATAATCTCTAATTTTTAATATAAGTAGAAATATATTCAACAAATTTATTTAACTGCTACTGATACAACTACACAACAGACATAGCATTTTTGATACGAAGGAGTATATTTTGAGAGACTTTAATTCTGGTGATATACATGGAGATGTTCAAATTAATGATAACTCCAATAATACTAAATATAAATTGCTTATTCATTGTACACCTGAGGAGTTAATACAAGAAGAATCTCATCGAAAGGCTTTACTTGCAGATGAGCGTTCGCGGAAAAATAGAACTAATTTTAGATTTTTGGGTTTAGCAATATTTTTATTATTTATTGCTTCTTGTTGGTATTGGATCCAAGGAGCTATTGATATAGCGTCATTAGTAATAGGAATGGCAGGAGTGATTGTTGGAATAAAAACGCTTCAAGCATCGGATACTCCTACTGATTTTGAAAAACGTCAGCTATTAACACTTCAGGAGATCAGCACTCTGCTAAGAGAAAGAGGTGTGCGTCGATGATTAAAAAAATTCCATTAAGAATAAATAATAACTTATCAAATACAATACTTTGCTTTTTGATATACTATCCAAACATACAGTGAAGTTATGTGACTTCAGGATAACCGAGATAAATATATGTATATAAATGTTTTATTAGAAAATGGGCAAAAACTTCCAATTCTTGTCTCAGATATTCCTAATGATAGCGGAATTTATCAAACCCTTTCATCCTCAACAAATGAGCCGCTATCTCAAAATTTTCAGATATCTACAATTGTTTATGATTCTCATGGACAATTTTACAATACGGTTCGCTTAGTAGCTTGTAATGGTATTTTGATAAGAAATAATCACGTTATTGCTACTCAAGATAGTATAATTGTTGATACGTTGGGTACTTTAGTAATAGATATATAATAAATATAAAAAAGGACCCCCATTATCACTACTGGTGGGTCCTAATGATAAAAATAAATAAATTTTATAAAATATTTATTTAATACATTAAGAAAAATCCTAAGTTTTCCAAATTGTAAGGCTATTTAGAATTTACCTATCCAAATTCGCCTCTTCTGCCTCAGTATTTATTCATCATTTAACGCACATTCAAAATTACTTGGGTTTTCTTTACATCTTACTTTTTTCAAAAAGTTCATCATTTTAGGGTCATAAATACCCGCCTTGGTTAGCTGTATACGTGCCTCGCGCATCATTTTCATATAATTTAATTGCTCATTTTTAGGAATATCCATCCAATATTTTGAAGGAATATCACTTTCATATTTAGCAATAATGCCAAAGGTTCTATTTAATTGGCTGGCTACCCAAGTTCGCGACTTTTGCCCAAAACCTGCTGGAAACTGATCTTTACGAATAATGAAGTTTGCTGAAATTTGAGTTAAAGGAAAACGAACAATTGCTCCTTTCTCACCTAAACCTTTGTGTAGTTCAAAAGGTTTAAATGCCACAATAGGAGCGGGCACAATATCAATTTCATGGTTATTAAACTTCGCACCAGCATTGGTGACGTCTACCGATACAGCCTGACCTCCAACATGTTGGACAAGCTTTGGTTGCGCCTCATCGTATTTAAATACCCCAATTTTTTTACCGGCAGCCTTCGCGAGAGTATTTATACTTCTATCATTTACAAATAAATATGCAGGTCCAATTGTGCCTAAACCTGCAATTTCATAAGGACCGACCACCATGTTTTTTGCGGCCATTGGTGAAGACAACAGCTTATAGGCATTAATTGCCGTTTTCATATTTGTTAATGCGCCGACCGCATCTAAAGATCCTGTGTATTTATTAAACTGACGGCCACGTAAACCACTAATAATAGCGCCATCACACTTACCGACTTTTAAATCTTCAGCCGCAATGCGTTCATCTACATATGCTTTTAAAGATAGATCAGCTCCCCAGTTTTTAGCTTCAAGTGCATAGTCTTTGGCTAAAGCGAAAGCATCTCCCGATTTACCAATGGGGTCATACACACAAACGACTTGTTGTTTTGCATAAATAGTTGTTGTTAAACATGTGCTTGCAATGAGTAAAATAGTTTTAAAACGATCCATATTTAATTATCCATTATTTAAATTATAAAAATTATTTTATGAATCTTGCTTAGATTAGATATGACATTTCAATAAGAATTTAAAGAGAAAAGGTCAAAAGGTAGCCTTAATTAGCACCTTATTTTTTTTAATTGTATGGCTATGTTGTATATGAATTGAGATCTACCAGTGAGCTAAATTTAAAGAACAGCTGTATACACGTACTATACCTTTTTTTCAAGCATGTAAAAGATTTTTTTTAAATATTTTATTTAAATTTCAATAGCATACATAATAATTTGAGTTTCAGTTTTTAATTTAATAGGCTAAAAATTTTGAGGATTAGAAGGAGATTTAGAAAAAGAAATCTCTATAGCAGCCAGTAGTCGCAAATACATCTTGTAAGTAGCTCAGCTCACTAGGGTAAATATAAAAGTGTAATGACAACTTACAGGAAGTTGTCTAGAAAATTATTCTGGTTAAGATTAGAAATAGGGTTTAATACATAAGCATCCAATAGAACCAGCTTAGGCGTTTAGTAATTTGCTAGAACAACACATACAGTTAACCAAGCTAAGTATTCATCACAGTAAAGAATTAGTAGTGAAGCAACAACAACATAGTGAAGCGAAGTCTGATATATCGTACGTTTCCAAATCTTCTATTTAACATAATATACATTATACGAACAGTTGTATAATTCAATATTGCCCCATAGCTTGGTAGCTATCTTTCATTTGTTTGTAGTGCTTATTTCTTTCTAGCTATTGCGGTACTTTTAGCTATGTGGAATGAATTTTTATTCTAGTTAAATTCAGCACTAGCATCTTCTGACGTTGCTATTGATAGATAATAAATAGGATTTATAAAATCTAATTAAATAGAAATTATGATTAGGTTTGGCTAATAATCGCTTGTTTGATTTTTATTGAGCTTTTTCTCTACCTAGAGCTCCTAGAAATTAAAACTATATCTCGCTAGAACATTTTCCTAAAATCTTTAAAGTCTATGCTAAATTCTAATTTATTAACTCTGATATGCTCAAATCCGCAATATAAAGCAAATTTAATTACAGATTGGTTGAGTAATGTATATTTAGTCACATTTTTATTGAAATCTATATTTTATTTCTCAGTAATAATTTTGAAATATAAATTATAAATTAAAAAATGAATTATATTTTTATTAAATATTTTAATGTATATCATGCTGTTTTAATTTGCAGTCTGTTTTTTTATTAATCATTATTTTTTAAATTTCTACAAATAACAATAACTTAATATTGTTTTGGTGGTTTTATTATTAATAAATTTTTAGAAATTGTAACTATTACATTATTTAAAGTATTTAATGTGATTTATATCACGTATAAATTAATGATTTTTTATTATTTAAAGCTTAATGATTGTTTTTAAATTAAAAATAAGGTATCAAATATATATAAACTATTTTATAAATAGGTATATAAAATGAAAAATAATATATTTAAACTTCTTGTTTTGATGGTGCTTTCCTCTTCCCCACTATTTTGTTATGCAAGTAACACAATAATGATAAGAGGAAATATTGTTGAAGATACATGTTCAAGAGAACATAGCGAGATAGAATGTGTTGAGGTAAATAATTTAAATATTAAACTTGATAGTGAATATTTAAATAAAGATAGTCTTTTTAAATTAGCTCAACATACTGAGAAAATGGACACAAGCATTGAGAGCATAAGTTCTAACCACAAAGTCGTGCTTATTAATTACCATTAATATCCAAACTTATTTTTGCAGTAAGTTTGATGAAAGAGTGATTTGCCGAATTCATCGCATATTTTGATAAATTGATTGATGAGTCACTCTTTTTTCATAAAAAATGACTATTTGTATATTTTTTTCTATATACATATGCATAATTTATTCTATATAATTGTATTCTAAGAATTTAAACTTATTTTTCACATAATTTGTTTAATTCTTTTTTTATTTACATCGTGTTCTTATGTAACTTGCTTCTTTTCATAGCTTTTCTTTTTTATAAAACAAAAAAATGTTCATAAACAATGGTATAGGCTATTGATAGCGGCTATACATCTCAAATAATAAATGTGATTGAATTAAAATTATGAAAAAATAATGTGATATAGTTTGCATTTTGTTTAATAAGTGTTAAGATCGCCGCATTACTTTTCAAGATGTCAAACACTGGAAAAGTAAGGAAATAAACTTTTATCCAGACTTTTGAGAAAACACTATGAAAAAACTTGCTTTGATCGCTGCTCTTTCGGTTGTAGGGATTGCTAATGCTCAAGCTGCTGATGGTACAATTACAATTAATGGTTTAGTTACAGACAAAACTTGTGACATCGTTACCCCTGCTGGTAAAGACTTCACAGTTACTCTTCCAACTGTTTCTAAACAAACTTTAGCTGTTGCTGGGGATGTTGCTGGTCGTACTCCTTTCCAAATCAACCTAGCTAACTGTTCACAAGGTAAAGTAGCTACTTACTTCGAACCAGGTGCAACTGTTGACTTTAATACTGGTCGTTTACTTAACCAAGACGCTACTGGTGCTAAAAACGTTAACGTTCAACTTTTAGGTAGCAACAACAACTTCATCCCAGTACTTGCTGCGGGTGCAAACGGTGCTCAAGCTAACTCTCAATGGGTTGACGTAGCTGATGGCGCAGGTGCTGACCTTAACTACTACGCTGAATACTATGCAACTGGCGCTTCTACTGCTGGTAAAGTAACTACTTCTGTTCAATACACAATTATCTATCAATAATTAATTGGTAGCGGGGTTTCTATGTCCGCATGGAAACCCTGTTTTGTGTAACGCTTTCCTGAATCTTTCTTGGTTGAGAACTCGAAAATGAAATTGAACAGTTATAATTTTTTGTTAGGTTTAGCATTTGCTTCAGCAGTTATTGCACCTGCTACTCAAGCAGAAATTGTAATTCATGGCACTCGTGTAATTTACCCGTCAGATGCTAGAGAAGTTACGCTACAAGTTAGCAATAACGGTTCAAAGCCAGCACTTGTCCAAGCTTGGATTGATGAAGGTGACCCAAAAAGTACACCGGACCAATCAAAAGTTCCTTTTATGATTGCTCCTCCTATTTCTCGTGTTGAAGCAACGAAAAGTCAGACTCTTCGTATTACAGCTTTACCAAATGCTTCTCAGTTAAATCAGAAGCAAGAAACAGTTCTGTGGTTGAATATTTTAGATATTCCACCAAGACCTACTTCAAAAAGTGAAGATACGACGCCTGATAATTTCTTACAACTTGCAATTCGTTCACGTATTAAATTCTTCTATCGTCCTTCATCGATTAAAGAAGATGCGAATTTAGCATCAGATAAGCTTCAATGGATTAAATCTGGTCAAAGCTTAACGGTAAAGAATCCTACCCCTTTTCATATCACAATGACTTCTGTTTACCAAAAGGCAGGTGATAAAAAGGTTGATTTATTACCTCAGGGGCTAATGATTAAGCCTTTCTCTGAAGCGTCAGTTCAGCTTAAGAATGGCAACCTTCAAGATATGAGTTTTATTAACGTCAATGACTACGGTGGTCGCGTTGAGCACCCGATAAAACTTCAGTAATCAGATTTATCTTTTTAATAAATTTAAGCACCTATATGTGTAGGCGGACTTAGCTATGCCAAAAAAAAGGCAAGAATCTTATAAATTATTAAAACGCCATATTTGTTACTACTTGGCTTCTGGTGTTGTCACAATGACAATGCCTGTATTCGTGCATGCTGAAGAAACAACTACGAGTGCTCCAGTAGAGGCTGAATTTGATTCTGCTTTTTTAATTGGGGATGCTCAGAAAGTTGATATTTCTCGTTTTAAATATGGAAACCCTGTTTTACCAGGCGAATATAACGTTGACGTATATGTAAACGGTCAATGGTTTGGTAAACGTCGTATGGTCTTTAAAGCCTTAGACCCTAATAAAAATGCAGTAACCTGTTTTACAGGGATGAACCTGCTTGAGTACGGCGTTAAACAAGACGTTTTGTCTAAACACACTACACTTCAAAAAGAAAATAATAGTTGTTATAAAATTGAAGAGTGGGTTGAAAATGCATTCTATGAGTTTGATACCTCTCGTTTACGTGTAGATATTTCTATTCCGCAAGTTGCTTTGCAAAAAAATGCGCAAGGCTATGTCGACCCAAGCGTATGGGATCGCGGTATCAATGCTGGTTTTCTGTCTTATAGTGGTAGTGCTTATAAAACATTTAATCAGTCGAATGATCAAAGTGAAACAACAAACGCATTTATGGGCGTTACAGCTGGTTTAAATATTGCTGGTTGGCAATTACGTCATAATGGCCAGTGGCAGTGGCAAGATACCCCTGCTGAAAATCAATCTAAATCAGATTATCAAGAAACAAGTACATACTTACAAAGAGCCTTCCCTAAATACCGTGGTGTTTTAACGCTAGGTGATAGTTTTACAAACGGCGAAGTATTTGACTCTATTGGTTATCGTGGTATCGATTTCTCAAGTGATGACCGAATGCTACCAAATAGTATGTTGGGTTATGCGCCTCGTATTCGTGGTAACGCAAAAACCAATGCAAAAGTTGAAGTTCGTCAACAAGGCCAACTTATCTATCAAACAACGGTTGCACCAGGTAACTTTGAGATTAATGACCTTTACCCTACTGGTTTTGGTGGTGAAATTGAAGTTTCTATTATTGAAGCAAATGGTCAAGTACAAAAATTTTCGGTTCCATATGCTTCAGTTGTACAAATGTTGCGTCCAGGTGTAAACCGTTATTCTTTAACTGTAGGTCAGTTCCGAGATCAAGATATTGACCTTAATCCTTGGGTAGTTCAGGGTAAATACCAACAAGGTATTAACAACTACCTAACAGGTTATACAGGCATACAAGCTACAGAAAATTATGCTGCTGTATTGTTAGGTGCTGCTTTTGCTACACCAATTGGTGCTGTTGCATTAGATGTGACCCACTCTGAAGCTGATTTTGAAAAACAGTCATCACAATCTGGGCAAAGTTTCCGTTTAAGTTATAGTAAGTTAATTTCTCCGACTAACACAAACTTAACCCTTGCTGCATATCGTTACTCGACAGAAAACTTTTATAAATTACGTGATGCTCTACTTATTCGCGATTTAGAAGAAAAAGGCGTAAACACTTATGCGGCTGCGGGCCACCAGCGTAGTGAATTCCAAATTACTTTAAACCAAGGACTTCCTGAAGGTTGGGGTAACTTCTATGTAGTGGGTTCGTGGGTTGACTATTGGAACCGTAGCGAAAGTACTAAACAGTACCAAATTGGTTATAGCAATAACTACCATGGTTTAACTTATGGTTTATCTGCGATTAACCGTAAGGTTGAGTACGGTTCAAATGATGCGACGCATGATACTGAATATTTAATGACGCTTTCATTCCCAATTAACTTTAAAAAGAATTCAGTCAACGTCAACGTTACTGCTTCTGAAGACAGCCGTACTGTTGGCGCAAGTGGGATGGTTGGTGATCGCTTTAGTTATGGTGCCTCTGTTTCACATCAAGACTATGCAAATCCAACATTTAACGCTAATGGACGTTATCGTACGAACTATGCAACTGTTGGCGGCTCTTATAGTATTGCTGATTCTTACCAACAAGCAATGGTTAGCTTAAGTGGTAGTGTAGTTGCACATTCAGATGGTATTTTATTTGGACCTGAGCAAGGTCAAACAATGGTACTTGTACATGCACCTGATGCAGCTGGGGCAAAAGTTAATAATACCGTTGGTTTAAGCGTAAATAAGGCTGGTTATGCGGTTATCCCGTATGTTACACCTTATCGCCTAAACGATATTACGCTTGACCCACAAGAGATGTCGAGCCAAGTAGAGCTTGAAGAAACAAGTCAACGTATCGCACCTTTTGCTGGTGCAATTGCGAAAGTAGATTTTACGACCAAGACAGGTTATGCAGTCTACATTAATAGTAAAACTGCTGATGGCAACAGTTTACCATTTGGAGCTCAAGTCTTTAACCAAAAAGATGAAGCTGTAGGTATTGTTGCACAAGGTAGTATGATTTACTTACGTACCCCACTTGCTCAAGATAGTCTCTATGTGAAATGGGGCGACGAAAGCAATGAGCGTTGTTCGGTTGAGTACAACATCAGTAATCAGTTGCAAAACAAGCAACAAAGCATGGTAATAACTGAGGCTGTCTGCAAATGAAAAGAATATTATTAACAGGTTTTTTATTTACGGCTGGTCTTGGTGTATATGGTGAAGCCAATGCTTACTGTACACTCAGTTCTGGATTCAGCACAGTTGATATATCAATGGCTGTTGGACGAGTTGTTGTTCGACCAAGTGATCCTGTTGGAAAGGTTCTAAGAAAAGCAACTTTTCCAATCAACTCAACTGGACAGGCTTCAACAGCCAAATGCACGTCATATAGTGATAGTATTACAGCGGTATTAACTCAAAGTTACCCTTTAAGCTCACTCGGTAACAGTATTTATTCTACAAATATTCCTGGGATTGGTATTCGCTTATATCGTGAAGCTGAAAATGCAACTAACTTTTCAGGGTATTATCCATATAGTCGTAGTGTGACACCAGGTACGAGTTATTTTCTTGCTTCGGGATATTTTGTTGTCGAAATTGTGAAAACAGCTGAACAGACTGGTTCGGGCACGTTAGTTCCTGGCTTATATAGTCGATACTATGTAAGTGGTTATATGAACCGCCCTTTTTTAACCAGTACTGTTAATGGTAATGCGATTACCATTGCTTCTTCTTCATGTGAAATCCAGGGTAATATTAATAAAGTTGTACAGCTTCCAACCGTTACAAAAGCTGGGTTCAAAGGCGTTGGTTCTACTCAAGGCGAACAAACCTTTGATATGAACATCTTATGTAATGGTGGTATCAACCCTACTGGCTACGAAGAGAAAAACCTCATTAGTTTAACTTATGACTTTACCCAAGACGGAACAAACACTCAGGTACTCGCAAATACTGCTCCGACATCTGAAAAAGCAAACGGCGTAGGTGTACAGTTACTCTGGAACTATCAAAATAAGAATCAAGTCATCAAAAAAGGTGACAAATTAGCCCTAGGTACATTGTCTTCTAACCAGACAATTCAATATAACGTACCGATGACTGCCCGCTACTATCAAACAGCAACAAATGTGACTGCTGGTAAGGTCCGTGCAATGGCTACTGTAACTATTGAATATGATTAATCATATTCAATAGTTTTTAAACCCAATAATTTTAAATATTAATAATAAATTTTACTTTATCACTACTTTCAAAGAATTTAATACTTAACTTAATAGGAATATTTATGAAAAAAATAGGTATAGTTGCTGTTAGTGCAATTACATTATGTTGGGCAATGTATGAGGTATCTTCTGATAATACCAATACAGTAACGCCTAATCAGGCTAGCCAAAAAGTATCATCTAAAAGCATTTCATCGACTACAAAGAATGAAAAATTAGCGTCTCAAACCCTCTTAGCTCAAACTACCTCCCTTAACTCTTCTGCTCCAGTCTGCAAATACAATTTTGACGCGACTCAAGCAGATTTCGATCTATGGAGTAATGAAAATCCTGGATATGTTCCTCTGAAGATATTCCCATCGATAGCAGGCCAAAAATTTAGTCTTAAAGTAGAACCTAGGCCAGAAAGTGAGTATGGCTACATAGATTATGTAGCTAGAAGTAAAGCTAGTCTTAATTCGTCTAATGACATTGGAGATTTCACACTTCCTCATACTGGTATTATCGCATTAGAAATAGAACTTAAAATACCAACAATAAAACTTGTTAATTCAGGATTTGAAAACAATACGTATATGTCTAGTATTTATTTTACGGGCGTGACAAATAATGGTTATACAGTTAGATCAAGCTATGGGTTTGATATGGGAAGTTATGATCCAGATTTTGGTGAAAACCCTCCTATGTTAATTTATTCTGTAAATTATCGTCTTAGCGATAATAGTGGGCCTGATCATTCCTACTACAAAAGCCAGAACATGACAAATAATACACAGGAATATCAACGATTAGGAATATATATTAACCAGAATAATGGGCAGGTCGGTTTTATTGTAAATGGTGTTGATCAAGGTTATAAATCTACTTTACCTGCTCCACTTGAAAATATAAGTTTTAATGTAGTAAGTGGTTTATCAATATATTCTAATCAGTTATTTGGGCAAGAGTTGTCTAGTGAACTCATTACTGACCGTAATGCATTACAGTTTAACTATCCTCAGGGCACAACAGACATGTGTGGTAATGCTATTTAAGATATAAAACTATAAGTGGTAAAAAAGGGCTGAATCACAGCCCTTTTTTTCTTTTATTTAGAAATGAATGACAGTACGAATTGATTTACCTTCGTGCATTAAATCAAAAGCGGTATTAATGTCTTGTAGAGGCATTGTATGCGTTACAAAAGGTTCAAGTTGAATCTCACCTTTCATAGCATCTTCGACCATTTTAGGAAGTTGTGAGCGGCCTTTTACCCCACCAAAAGCAGTACCTAACCATTTACGGCCTGTCACTAGCTGGAATGGACGAGTCGAAATTTCTTGACCTGCACCAGCAACACCAATAATAACGGATTGTCCCCAACCACGATGTGCACACTCTAGAGCCGAACGCATAACCTTGACGTTACCAATACATTCAAATGAATGATCTACGCCCCAACCTGTCATTTCTACAATCACTTGCTGAATAGGTTGGTCATAATCTTTTGGATTTAAGAAATCGGTAGCACCAAACTGTTTAGCAAGTTCAAATTTATCTGGGTTTGTATCTACGACAATAATGCGTCCTGCTTTCGCTTGGCGTGCACCTTGTACAACAGCTAAACCAATACCGCCTAAACCAAATACGGCAACAGAATCACCTTCTTGTACTTTTGCTGTGTTATGCACGGCGCCAATACCAGTTGTCACACCACATCCAAGTAAACAAACTTGTTCGTGATTCGCTTCAGGATTGATTTTAGCCAAAGAGACTTCTGCAACTACCGTATATTCACTAAAGGTTGAACAACCCATGTAATGGTAAATCGGTTCGCCGTTATATGAAAAACGTGTGGTTCCATCCGGCATTACACCTTTACCTTGAGTAGCACGTACCGCAACACATAAGTTGGTTTTTCCAGATTTACAGAATAAACACTCTTTACATTCAGCCGTATAAAGTGGAATCACATGGTCACCAGGTTTAACGCTTGTTACGCCCTCACCCACTTCAACCACAACACCTGCGCCTTCATGACCTAAGATGGCAGGAAAAACACCCTCTGGGTCATCGCCAGATAATGTAAAAGCATCGGTATGACATACCCCTGTATGGGTAATTTTTATTAAAACTTCACCCGCTTGAGGTGGTGCAACATCAACTTCAACAATTTCTAAAGGTTTTCCTGGGGCAAAGGCGACAGCTGCACGAGATTTCATCTTTGGGTTTCCTTTAAATCATTCGGTATTTATAGTCGAGCAAAATAGATTATATATCTCTAATACAAGAGCTTAATTTTGCTTAAATTAAAATTGGCTTTCATGACAATCCATCACAGCATAGCCAGTCAGATACATCTAAGCAAGCCTACATTTAAAAAAGAAGAAAACCTCTTACTTGAAGAGGTTTCTTATCAAATCATTATCTTATAAGCAGCTTTTTTACTTATAGGTAAATATCTGGTGGATATGGTGTGTTATCACTAATTGGAGAATAAAGCGTATTTTCAACAAAGAAGCCATTTGGAGCTTGAGTGGTATCAATCGTAATTGAATCATACATAACTTGTGGATATGCCCAGATAAATTGCTTCATTAACCCTAAAGAAACATTGTTTTTCATGTCACCAAAAATTCGTTGCCAAATGGGTGTTCGATATGGCTTGGTTTTATCAAAACCATAGATATAAGCAATAGAGGCATCGGGAACAAAACCAGATAAATAAATGACTTTATTGGCAGGATAGCCTAACCCTTGTATAGGTATTTGGGAAACTGCCTGATGTGCCAAGTCTAAGCGAGCTTCTAGCAACCAGTCATAAGCTTCTGTCATCATGTAATCAAAATTAGGATATGAATAATGTTGGCTTGGATAGTTAATATAAGTAGCTAATGTCTGAATTGGGGACTGAATGGAAGGAAAGAAAATAAGAGGACTAACTTTGGCAGTAGAATATTTTGCTTTGATCACGGTACGAATATTTTGACAGGTTTGACCTAATTTATTTCTAAGCCATGTTTTAAACTCATCATATGGCGTTCCTGTTTTATTCATTGCCTCATAAATAGTACCCAAATCTGGTGCATATAATCCTGTATCCGCATTAAAAGCCAATTTTGTTGGGTAGTCATACACACAAGGTAGATTGGTGTCAGTGTTATACCACCACCAAGGTTCACCAATCTGCATATTTACATCGCATCCACCCACTACCATTGCATCTGCAAACTCAATAAAGACTTTATGTAGATATGCCAAAGCATTCTGATGACTTAAACTAAAAAAATAGCTCGGTGGTTGGTAGCCTGTTTTACCTAAATTACTGTTCCAGTCACGCTGTGCCCAATATTCATTGGCGCCCAAGGAATACATTTCAAAGCTTACCCCAAAGATGGGTTGCAAACTGGCACTATGCAAAGCCTGAGCATATTTCTCGTGCCATTTACGGGTGCATGAGTTAACGACCGCCTCGCCTGTCACCAACGTATCAGGTATTTGCCATTTATTAATATCGCTTTTCCATGCCATTTCTGGATAATGCGACATCCCACAATAGTGGTTAACAAAACCCTGGTATCCCAAAGCGACCATATTGTTGACTAGGCGCTGCGGGTTTAAGTCATAGTGATCATCATAGCTGGTGCAGATGCCATAATTGTGCTGTGGCACAACTACACGGCTCAAATTTAACTTTGCATTTGTTCCAGTTACAACGGAGTTAGTGAGGCGAATGTAGCCATCTTTTGGTTGACTTAAAGGTATAGCGGTTTGACCATTATAGTCACTGGTAAAGCCAGAAAATGAGATTCGCTGAATATTGGTTACCGGAAAGCTATCTGTAGCAGAGAAGCCTGCTTTTACTGTATCCCAATTAATACGAATATGCGCCGTTCGCGAGGAAGGATTATTTGCGTAATTAAATAGGACAATATATGCAATTTTATTTACGCCATTTTCATTATAGTACACCGTTAAAGTGGGCGTTAAACTTGGATTGTTCAGCACTGGCATAGAAGCAGATAATTCAATATCAAAATCCCAAACTACCCCTGCATAGCTATATTTGGTTTGATACGCTAAAAATTTATGATCTTTAGTGTCATAAGAATCCCAAGTAATTCCTACCAAATCATTTGTCATACGTGATCTAAAAGATGCTTCAAAACCATTTCCATAGTTCGTAATGGCGAAAGACATCGTTTGCGGGCCATCTATTCTCCAATAAATAGGGCTAAACCGATCAATAAGTGTATTCTGAGTGATTGGGCGAGGTGATGTATTAGTATTATTTTGTACATTTTGTGAATTAGTTATCATGTCTACATTCTCTTAATGTATTAAGAAGTTTTATATTAAATAATAATTCCTATTTTATTGTTCAGATAAGTAACAATGACGTTTAAATTATTTACAGTTTATATTTATCATCAAGTTCAAAATAAAATTAAACATGAAATCTTATTATTATTCTAAAATATTTTTACACTGAGGAGTTAATAAATGGCAACTTTTATACAGCCTATAAATTTTAAAGGTTTGTTTTTATTTACTCCTCTTGTATTTGCATTATCAGGTTGTACTGAAACTTTATATTCCAACACAACGTCACCCGCAAAGACCTTTTCGGAAAGTAACGCTTATCCAGAGATCGACACAGCATTAGGAGAAAAGATACAGCCTAACGAAGAGTTGCTCGCTCAAAACATAGCTCAAGTCATTGAAAAGTCAATTCGGGAACAGTACACGGCTGGAAATGCTTTACGTGATGCACATCCTAAGGCGCATGGTTGTGTTCGTGCCGATTTTCATGTCTCAAAAAATATACCTGTCCAGTTTGCTAAAGGAATGTTTATTCCAGATCGAAGTTATCAAGCATGGATTCGTTTTTCTAATGCTTCAAATGACGCCTCTAATACCGACATTAAAAAAGATGCACGTGGCATCGCAATAAAAATTTTAGGTGTGTCTGGACAGAAAATTTTAGAAAGTGAAAAGCAAGCAACCACTCAAGATTTTATTATGATTAATCATCCAGTCTTTTTTGCGAATGATGCTAAACGATATCTTTCTTTCATGAATGATGTGAATAGCCATAATATGGTCAGAAAACTTCACATTCCATTTGCATTAGGTTTTAAGGGAACAATGAATGCTCTTGGAGCACGTAATTCACAAATTGCAAATCCATTATACGCACGTTATTGGTCTATGGTTCCCTATCAGTTAGGGCTTGGCAATGATCGACAAGCAGTTAAATATTCAGTACGTGCTTGTTCAATGCAGCCAAACAATCTACCTAAGAATCCTAGTCATGATTTTTTAAGAGAAGCTTTAAAGAAAACTTTGCAAAGTACAGATGCTTGTATGGAATTTCTTATTCAACCACGAACTTCAAATCAAATGTTGGTAGAAGACTCAATGACAGAATGGGATGAAAAAGCAGCTCCTTTTTATCAAGTAGCAACTATTCATATTCCCAAGCAGAACTTTGACACACCCGAGCAAAATAAGTTTTGTGAGAATCTGTCTTTTACACCGTGGCATGCCCTACCTGAGCATAAACCATTAGGCGCAGTAAACCGAATGCGTAAAGTCATTTATGAAAACATCAGCAGAGTTCGACATGATATGAATTCAGCTCTTAGACAAGAACCTTAAATACTTTAGCCATTGTAGTTTGGTGTAAAAATTTTTCTAAAGATGAGAGTTTGCAATTGTTTCTTTTAAGGGAGATTTTTGCTTGTATCGATAGTGATTCGATCAATAAAATCTGCCAACCATAAAATGAAGTCATCTTCGCTTTTATGCTTTGGAATCAAACTCATATCTAGCTTAATAGGAAGTTCATTTTTTACACTAATAACAACACCTTCGAAGTTCACAAAGTTATATAAAAACTTTAGTTCAGTGCCTGCAATAGCTTTTTTTATTTCTACAATAAGATTATTTAAATTTCTAAAATGATTGTTTGAATAAGAACTTTTAATATTTTTATTAATTTTTTCTGCTAATAGTAAATATTTTGGCATTTCTATCTCCTTATTAATTATTTGTAAAATATAAGTATAAGTTGAAAGTTATAAAAATAATTTTTTAATTTTTATTAAATTGTTTCTATGTTTTTAATTTTAATTGATAAGTTATGTGCAGTATAACTATTTTATTGTTTTAAAATGTGATTTATTTGGAATTTTATTCTGATTAAATTGGTAGGTATTCTTTAACCTTATTTAAGGATAATTAATTAAGTTTTATATTAAATAGGCTCAATATTAAATATATTAAGCCTATTTAATTTTTAATATTCACTTAAGACTAAAATTAAAATTTTACATCTTAAGTCAATTTTGGGAAATTCTTGATTTTATGAATTTTCCCACATTTTCTGCATTCTTTAATTTCGTCATGAGTAATATCAAAGTCATATTCCCAGACATGAATACAAAAAACTTGTCTAAGGTTGTGGAGCATAGACACCTCCTTATAAAAAACCAACTCATTAGTAAGTTCTTTATGAATGCACTTCGCTTATTTTGATGAGTTTTCTTCTTTAGCTTTATCCTCCTTGTGTTTACAGCAGTATCCGAAAACAGCACCAGCACTAAAGAAAAACATAGCCTTGAACATACTTATCTCCAAACGATAATTAAGTAAATTTAAAATTAACATTGAAGGTTGTATCTGTTTTTAGGCCAATGAGACAGATTCTGTGCGTTATGCAAACTTTTGTGAAAAGTTATAACAATATATTTTTTATGAATAAGGTGGATAAAATTAAAAAACCGCCCCAGTAGGCGGTTGCTGAATTTACAGCGAGATATAGAAGTGTAGTGGACGATCACTTCTATATTTTTTATGTACTTATTTTTCTTGGCTTATAATTTTATTAAAGGCATCTGATTTGAAATAATTAATGATCATCTCTCCACCATCTTGTGTAGAAGATGATACTTTGGGTGGTTCCTCATAATTAAACTTATAGTCTGGAGGAATAAATTTTGAGATTGGTGGAAGCTTTGCCTCACCTCTAGTTGTAATTCTTTCAATAAAACCTGCAAGCCAGAGTATATATTCATCTTTATTTTTATAGTTAGGCATAAGGCTCATGTCTAACTTAATGGCACACTCCTCTAAGGGCTTAGTTAGGCATTCCTCAAAATCTATAAAATTGTATTTAAGTTTAAATTTGGTGCCTTTAATTTCATTACGAATTACACCAACTAATTGATTTAAGTGTTCTGCCGAGCTTTCTGAAAATAAATTTTTGTCCTCAATCTTTTTATATACATTCTCAGCGATGATTAAATATTGTGGCATCTCTATTTTCTCCCTTTTATTATTAAGCTACTCACTCAGCCCTTTAAGGAAGTATGATAGATATCATGTTTTCTAATGTAATTGTTGTACTGCCAATTGTAATTAGAGTGTTTTTGTGAAACCTGCAAGCATAACCATCCGAAAAAATTAAATTTAATGCAGACTAAGTCTCATTTTTAAAAAATTCTTTAGTCAAACAATATGTTTAGTTCATTCAGAGTTGGAAGTTCATCGTAAGATTCATCTGCATCTACTGTGTTTACCCAATTTGACTTTGAAACGATACAAAAATTAAGCTTTTTTAGCACAACAATATCTTTGTCTAATAAACCTAATGGAATCCACATAAAATCAGTAGTGCCTACTAAGTTTGGTAGTGGTGATCCACATTGACTGCAAAATGAAGATGTGAAGCCTGTTTCTTTTTTATAGGTGCGGACAAGTTCTAAACCTGATAACCATTCAAATTTATCCTTATTTACTAATGTTGCTGCATTTGCCCCCGTTCCAGTTTGTTTACGGCAGAGACTACAGTGGCAGTGATAGACCGTGTTTATTTTCTTAGTAACTGAAAATTTGACTTCATGGCACAGACAAGAACCCACGTGACTCATCTCAAGCATCCTTAAAAAATAATGTTGAATATAGCATTAGGCATAAAAGGGTTAAATTTAACTTTATATTTTTAAATAGATATATCTCTATAAAAATAAAGAATTGCTAGCGTTGAGGCTTGGCAGAATGTATTTATAACGTTTAATATGAATTTTGACATATAAATTGAATATAAAAATGCTGTGATGTGCTTATCTTGGATGCGACTTTAAAAGCTTACATGATTAATCAAATTTATCAGCAGTATAGTAGTATGGCATTAAATGCTTGGGGCTTTACACATACACCTTCGTATAACGGTACATACGACCCTGATGAGAATGATATAGTGACGAATAGCTTTAATTGGTTGAATGATGAGCAAGCTACAAAAAAAACAGAACAAGGACTGACTGCTTTTGTGGCATTAGATGATGCCTTTATTAGTATCGCTTCTCGTATGTATCTGATTAGAAATGCAAAAGAAAAAATCGATTTACAATATTATATTTGGACCAATGATTTTGTTGGAAACTTAATGCTGCACGAGTTACTAACGGCGGCAGATCGTGGCGTAAAAATCCGCTTACTTATTGATGATCAAAATGGAGTAAAGCTGGATGGAGTTCTTAGAAGCCTTCTCCACCACCCCAATTTTGAAATTCGATTATTTAATCCATATAAGTTTAGATATTTAAGAATTTTAGACTATATTTTTCGGTTCAAAAAAGTAAATCATCGCATGCATAATAAGTTAATTATTGCAGATGGCGTGATTGCGGTAACAGGCGGTCGAAATATTAGTAGTGAGTATTTTGATGCAAGTAGTAAATTTCAGTTTACAGATCTAGATATTTTATTTTATGGACATACCGTACAACATGCACAGTCTGTCTTTAATGATTTTTGGGAAAGCGATTTAAGTCAAAATGCTACTGAGCTGGTAGGAACATGTGCTGTCCACCATTTGCAAACACTAAGGCAGCACTACCATGATTTAATTCATGAAAGTGAAAATCATACTCAAACTGAAGATAAGCTTTACGATGCTCAAAGCTATTTAAAAGAACTTTTAGAGCACTATCCAATCCAGTGGTCAAAAGCATATTTTGTTGCTGATTCACCTAAAAAAATCTTAGGACTGGCCGCTAAAGAAGAAATGCTTTATGGGCAAGTCCTAAAGATTATGGGTGAACCAAAGCAGCATATCGAATTAGCTTCTGCTTATTTTGTTCCTACTCAACAAGGCACTTATTATTTAAAACAACTCAAGGTGCAAGGTGTTAAAGTTAGGGTTTTAACCAACTCTTTTGCTGCAAATGATGTAGCAATTGTGCATGCCTTTTATAGTCAATATCGAGTCGAGATGCTTAAAAGTGGTGTAGAACTATTTGAGTTTAAGCCCTTTTTAGAACGCAGACGCAGAACTTGGTATGAAGTGGTGACTGGAAGTGTGATTCCTGCTAAAGGTAAAAATAAATCGAGCTTACATGCCAAGTTTTTTGATGTAGACGGTAAAGTATTTATTGGTTCGTTTAACTTTGATCCTCGTTCGACTTACTTAAATACTGAGGTCGGTCTGGTTATTGAGTCGAGTCAATTACAAGCGCAAATTTCGGTCATGCTCGATCAGCACTTACCTCAAGTTGCTTACCAGCTTAAGTTAAATAGTGAAGGCAAAATTGTTTGGTTAGATTATCAGTCGGATGGAAAGATTGTTGAATATGAAAAAGACCCAGATACGAGCCTTTTCCAACGTACCATGATTAAAGCTGTTTCATATTTACCAGTTGAATGGATGATGTAACAGCATTTCAAGTTTACTTATAAAATGCCTATCTCTTTAAAGAATTTTTGATAAGCCTCTGCTTTCTTCTCTAGCGCTAATGGATATGCTCTAGAAGAAGATGGTAGACGATATAAATTAATATTTCGTCCAGCAAAGTAAGTCGAGGTAGACATTCCTATAAGCGGTTTTTCGGTGTGCTCTGGTAAAACTGAAATTAAAGTATCAGTCGCTTTATCGCCTGTGGTCATAATGGTTTGACATAGAGGAATTTGCTGAAGTAAAACTGCAAGATCTGTTGGTGTTACTATTTCAAGAAATTTATCTGCGGCATTCCCTTTCAACCGCTTAATTTGATAAGCGGTATCAAAGATTGCAATACCAGTTTCAATCAAGAAGTTTCGAATACGTTCTTCATTAAAATTTTTTTGGCTTTCACTTAAAAAGTAAGTTTTGTCTTGGAAAAAGATCAAACCGAAAATACGCCACATATCATTTTGGAAATTGGGATAGTAAAAATCCATCTTCCATTTATTACGTGGTGGTGGAAAACTGCCTAATATTAATAAACGGGCATTCTCAGGTAAAAATGGCTCAAGTGGATGGGTTTCTATCTCAATTATCATAAAAAATCAGTATTTACTTAAAAAATTTTATAAACAAATTAACCTATTTTTTAGTTAATCACGAGTCATGAAATGCAATTTCTCTAGATTAAAGCGTTAAAGGTTGTACAAAAGCGATCATTATTGAGGAATACTTATTTTAAAAATGCTATGTGAGTGTTGATTTAAATAATCGACTTGACCTTTATGGGCAATGACAAGGGCTTGTACAACCGAAAGACCTAACCCAGTGCCGCCTAATTCTTTATTTCTTGATTGTTCTAACCTGAAAAAAGGGTTAAATAAATCTTTACGATGCTCAGCTGAAATGCCTGGTCCTTCATCTTCTATTTCAAGAATCCAGTTAGTTTGTTCTTGTCTCGTTGAAACAATTAACTTTCCCGGATTTGCATAACGTGTAGCGTTATCCAGTAAAGCAATTAAAATCTGTTCAATTCGCCGTTGATCACACTCAACTTTTGGCGCTTCAATATCGAAAATGACTTTAAGCTGAGCTTTTTCTAATTTTTCTTCAAACATGTGCACGACTTTGTGAGCAGTTTCATTAAAACAAATCGTTTCGAGGTTAAGTCTAAGCTGTTGGTTTTCAAAAAGACTCAATGTACGTAAATCTTCGACTAGGTTTGAAAGACCTTCTACTTGATTTAGTAAATTTTTAAATAAAATGGGGTCAGCTTCAAAAACACCATCAATAATCCCCTGCAACCTACCTTGCAAAATGGTGACTGGCGTTCTTAACTCATGTGCAATTGCGGCATTCCAGACATGAGCATTTTCAACTGAGGTCTCTAGTTTTTGAGCCATATCATTAAAATTATCCATAAGCTCACCAATTTCAGAAGAATGATGCGTCGGTTTTTCAACTCGTGCACTTAAATTCCCATGACTAATTTTCTTGGCTGCATCTGCTAATAGATTAATAGGCACAATAAAGCGTTGAGCAAGCTTGATGCCTAAAATAATTGATAATGCTGTGCCAAACAAAAGCACGGCGAATAACCATATACCATCTAGATAGTGGAAAAACTCATCACTTTCTTTCAGCTTTTCGAGAGATATAAGCCCTACTTCAATTGCAACATAGTAGGTGCCATAACCTAAAATTAGCGAACTCAGCGTAACACTTAGGCTGGTAAAGCTCAGTGCAATAATCAGTTGTTTACTAATGCCTGTTTTATTTTTCATGTGGATGATCCAACCTGTAGCCTACACCACGAACATTGATGAGCATATTTCGTAAACCTAGATCTTCTATTTTCTTTCGTAGCTTACTGACATGACTATCGACCGTACGTTCTAATGCATCTCGATCTGGTAGACACTGATTCATGAGTTCTGAACGGGTAAAGACTTTATGAGGATGAGGCAACATCAGTAATAAAATTTTGTACTCAGTTAGAGTTAAATTGAGTGCTTGTTTTTGATCCCCCGAATGGATATAAGCAGTATGAATTTCGGTATTCACCTCAATATTTTTATAAATCAGATTTCGGTTAGGAGCTTGCTGATTTTGTTGAGTACGTCTTAGTACTGCTTGTACACGTGCGACCACTTCATTTGGATTAAACGGTTTTACGACAAAGTCGTCTGCTCCAATTCTTAAAGCCATGACTTTATCAATTTCTTGATCTAAAGCCGTAAGCATAATGACTGGTGTTGCTGCTTTCTGCCGAATTTTATTCAGTACTTCCCACCCGCTCAGTTCCGGCATTTTTATATCGAGAATCACCAGATCAATAGGCTGCGCTGCGTGTATTTCAATTGCCTGCTTACCATTCATGGCCCGTACAACACGCATACCTTCACGCTTAAGATAATGTTCAATAATATCGCCAATATCATATTCATCTTCTACAACAAGAATAAGCTTATCCTGACAATTAAACGTAAAGGTTGACTCGAACATAGCAATAAGACGCGGGAAAAATTTGATTTATCATACGCGTATTTTTTGATAGATCTCCACACTTTTTCCACATATTCGTGATTTTGGTTACACACACATCAAAAATAATGCCAGCATCTAGAAGTCCATTAGGTGTTATAAAAGTGCAAAAGCATTTTTTAGTTCCATTCGTTTTATCTTTCGGTCTTGTATTACATGGCTGTGGCAATGAACAAGTAAGTGATCAAACACAAGTACCTACGGCTAAGGTTACAGTTATTTCAATTCAACCGCAGTCTATTAACTTTAGTGAAAATCTACCAGCGCGTGTTCAAGCTTTCAGAACTGCTGAAATTCGTCCTCAAGTTGGCGGTATTATCGAAAAAGTTTTATTCGCTCAAGGTAGTGAAGTTAAAGCTGGACAACCTCTATATAAAATAAACTCAGAAACATTTGAGGCTGATGTAAATAGTAATCGAGCTGGTTTAAATAAAGCTGAAGCAGAAGTAAACCGCTTAAAAATACAACTTGAGCGCTACCAGCAACTTTTACCAAGTAATGCGATTAGCAAGCAAGAAGTAAGTAATGTCGAAGCGCAATATCGACAAGCGATTGCAGATGTTGCTCAAATGAAAGCGTTATTGGCTCGTCAAAATCTTAATTTACAGTATGCGACAGTGCGAGCACCGATTTCCGGACGTATTGGTAAATCATTCGTAACGGAAGGCGCTTTGGTTAGTCAGGCTGATAGCAACACTATGGCGACTATTCAACAAATTGACCGCGTTTATGTCGATGTAAAGCAGTCTATTGGAGAATATGAGCGCCTACAGGCGGCTCTACAAAGTGGTGAGTTATCAGCCAACAATCAAAAAGCTGTACAGATTTTGAATAGTTTGGGACAGCCCTATAACGTTACAGCAAAAATGCTGTTTGAAGATATAAATGTGGACCCTGAAACTGGGGATGTCACCATCCGTATTGAAGTGAACAATCCTGAAAGAAAATTACTGCCGGGTATGTATGTCCGCGTTAATATTGAGCGTGCTTCGGTTCCTCAGGCCTTACTCGTGCCAGAACAAGCTATTCAGCGCAATATGAATGGCGATCCTCAAGTATATGTAGTGAATGCCAAAGGTGGCGCAGATGTTCGCTCAATAGAGTTAGGGCAACAATATGAGCAGTTTTATCTCATCAATAAAGGGCTGAAAGCAGGCGACAAAGTTGTTGTTGAAGGCATAGAGCGTATCCAACCCAACCAAAAACTGGCAATTTCAGCATGGAAAGCAGCCTCAACAAAAAATACGGTGAAGCAAGGAGATGCTAAATGATGTCTCAATTCTTTATTCGCCGTCCTGTTTTTGCATGGGTAATTGCAATTTTTATTATTCTATTTGGTGTACTGAGTATTCCAAAGTTACCCATTGCACGCTTTCCGAGTGTTGCACCACCCGAAGTGAACATTACAGCAAGTTATCCTGGCGCTACTCCCAAAACGATTAATGATAGTGTAATTACCCTTATTGAACGGGAAATGTCAGGAGTAAAAAACTTACTCTACTATAGTGCTACAACAGATTCGTCAGGAACCGCTGAAATTACCGCGACGTTTAAACCCGGTACTAATGTGGATATGGCACAAGTCGACGTACAAAACAAAATTAAAGCGGTTGAAGCACGCTTACCCCAAGTCGTCCGCCAACAAGGCTTAGCTGTAGAGGCATCGTCCTCAGGCTTTTTAATGCTTGTCGGTTTAAACTCACCTAACCATCGTTATTCAGAAGTCGATTTAAGCGATTATCTGGTTCGTAATGTGGTCGAAGAGCTTAAACGTGTTGACGGTGTCGGAAAAATTCAGTCCTTTGGTGCCGAAAAAGCGATGCGAATTTGGGTAGACCCAAATAAATTAGTTTCTTATGGTCTATCGATTAGTGATGTAAATAATGCAATTCGTAACAATAATATCGATATTGCACCAGGACGACTTGGTGACCGTCCTCTCGTTAATGGTCAATTAATTACTATACCTTTATCCGCTCAAGGACAGCTTGAAAATGTAGAGCAGTTCAAAAATATTAGTCTAAAGAGCAATATTAGTGGTGCCAATATTAAGTTGTCGGATGTAGCCGACGTAGAAATGGGAGCTCAGTCATATAATTTTGCGATTTTAGAAAATGGTAAACCTGCAACAGCTGCGGCCATTCAGTTGAGCCCTGGTGCAAATGCAGTAAAAACAGCAGATGCGGTAAAACAGAAACTCGAAGAACTAAAAGTAAATTTACCTGAAGGCATGCAATTTAGCGTTCCTTACGATACTGCACCTTTTGTTAAAATTTCGATAGAAAAAGTAGTTCATACATTAATTGAAGCCATGGTTTTGGTCTTCATTGTGATGTATCTATTTCTTCATAATGTTCGCTATACCTTAATTCCTGCGATTGTCGCTCCAATTGCCCTGCTTGGTACGTTTACCATCATGCTTTTAACAGGTTACTCAATTAATGTGTTAACCATGTTCGGTATGGTGCTTGCGATCGGGATTATCGTCGATGACGCGATTGTAGTCGTTGAGAATGTAGAACGAATTATGGCAACCGAAGGTCTATCGCCTAAAGAAGCGACTTCAAAAGCCATGACAGAGATTACCAGCCCGATTATTGGTATTACTTTGGTACTGGCAGCCGTATTTTTACCAATGGCCTTAGCAAGTGGTTCAGTCGGTATTATTTACCGCCAATTTACCATTACGATGTCAGTCTCAATTTTATTCTCGGCATTTTTAGCTTTAACACTCACCCCTGCACTTTGTGCAACCTTATTAAAACCTGTTGATGCAAATCATCAAAAGAAAGGTTTTTATGCATGGTTTGATCGTAGCTTTGATAAAGTCACAAAAAAATATGAAGCGATTTTACTTAAAGTCGTTAAACATGCTATTCCGACTCTAATTATTTTTGTGGTGATTACAGGTTTAACTTTTGCAGGTATGAAATATTGGCCAACTGCTTTTATGCCCGAGGAAGATCAAGGCTGGTTTTTAACGTCGTTCCAATTACCTTCAGATGCGACTGCTGAACGTACGACAAAAATTGTGAAAGATTTTGAAAACCATTTAAATGAGCAGTCGGATGTTAAAAGCAATATTTCAATTATGGGTTGGGGTTTTAGTGGCGCTGGCCAAAACGTTGCACTCGCTTTTACAACCTTAAAAGATTTTGGTGAGCGTGATAAATCTACTACTGACTATACCAACTTCATAAATGTTGAAATGGCAAACAGTAAAGAAGGTACAACTATGTCTGTACTTCCTCCAGCAATTGATGAATTGGGTACATCTTCAGGCTTTAGTTTGCGTTTACAAGACAAAGCAAATTTAGGAATGCCTGCTTTAATTTCGGCCCAAGAAAAGCTTATGGAAATGGCGGCCCAAAACAAAAAGTTTTATATGGTTTACCCAGAAGGTTTACCTCAAGGTGACAATATTAGCTTGAAGATCGACCGCGAGAAATTAAATACTCTAGGAGTAAGCTTTGCTTCTGTTTCGGATATTATTTCGACCTCAATGGGATCGATGTATATCAATGATTTTCCAAATCAAGGCAGAATGCAGCAAGTTATTGTTCAAGCCAATGCAAAATCACGAATGCATTTAAAAGATATCTTGAGTTTGAAGGTTGCAGGCGCAAACGGACAACTGGTGTCTTTATCTGAGGTCGTGATTCCTCAGTGGAATAAGTTGCCACAGCAATATAACCGCTACAATGGCCGACCATCATTAAGTATAGCTGGAGTGCCTAACATAGGGGTATCTTCAGGTGATGCGATGCGAGAAATGGAAAAGCTGATTGCCAAACTTCCTCAAGGTATTGGTTATGAGTGGACAGGTATTTCATTACAAGAAAAGCAATCTGAATCTCAAATGGTATTCCTTATTGCTTTATCGATGTTAGTCGTGTTTTTAGTTTTAGCTGCACTTTATGAAAGTTGGTCAATTCCATTATCTGTCATGCTTGTTGTTCCCTTAGGAATCTTTGGTGCGGTAATGGCCATTATGTTAAGAGGAATGCCAAACGATATTTTCTTCAAAATTGGTCTTATCACTATTATTGGTTTATCTGCCAAAAATGCGATTTTAATTGTTGAGTTCGCAAAGATGCTCAAAGAAGAAGGCATGACTTTAATTGAAGCAGCCGTTGCAGCAGCAAAGTTACGCCTACGCCCAATTTTGATGACTTCCCTTGCCTTTACTTGTGGTGTTATCCCATTGGTCATTGCAACTGGAGCAAGTTCGGAAACTCAGCATGCATTAGGTACAGGAGTATTTGGAGGCATGATATCTGCCACCATCTTGGCCATCTTTTTTGTTCCCGTGTTCTTTATTTTTGTGTTGGGAGCCGCAGAGAAACTATTTTCCAAAAAGAAAATTAATTCTTAGTTAAATACATTGAGGCGAAACGTATCTATGTTTCGCCTCAATGACTTAGAAATATGAAAAATGTACTTACAGAAAAACGATTAAGAATTAAGGACTTTAAAGACTTTACCTGTTCTAGGATGAGCAAAGCTATTATCTGGATCTAAATTGATGACTTTATCCGAAATCACAATTTTAGAAAGTGGTAACCAGCTCTGTTCCAGTTCAACGTCTATAAAGTTTTTTTCATTGATATTTTCATAAATTTGTTCGACAACGATTTCCATACCACACATACTTTTAGCATTCACTTCTTTTAAGATATGGCGTTTTGACATACTAGTCTCCATTTTTTTATTATCCGCATCGACAATAATAAAGATTGCACTGATACAATATGTAAATTTTAATAATGAAAGTGTTTTCTTTGTTCTAATCATATTTTTGTAATAATTAAATGAATAGTTGAGTGATTATTTAATTTAAATATTATTTTTAAGTTAATCTATTCAATGTAAATATTACTTATTAAAAAATTTACTTTTAATCAAAATTAAAGGGTTCATTAACTGAACCCTTTTTATTTAATTCTAAACTTGTACTGCGTTATCCAGCGAACCATCATCTTTATTTTTAGCAGTGTCTTTACTAATCAATGAGTCTGTATCACTATCTGTGGTAAAGCTTTTGCTATTTTTTTGCTTTTTCTTGTACATACACATCCCAATCGCGATACCTGTTCCCAATACTATAATTGACTTTAACATTTTGCACCTCTTCGATTAACGGAGTAACTTTTGAGAAATTAGCTTAAATTAATAGCATAAAATTTGTTATTTAACGGCTTTCATTTGCTCCGCTTTTGTAAGGTGTTTATTTTTTATGTTAATTGAAGAGTAAAATAATCCCGAAAAATAAATTTTGATACAAAGCAAAAAGCCTATTCTAAAAAAGAATAGGCTTTTCACTGTATTTCAGGATTAAGCAGTATTATGAATCGCTTTATGCAATCTTATTATCTTTAAAAATACATTACAAATGTATTTAATGCTGAACTTTTAGTCAAGATGGGATTGAGGGTTTTTACCAATAATTAGCGATTATTGTGATGACTGTCACATTTATATAATTAGGATAAGAAAAAACCCATTTCTACTTCTCATAAAGAAATGGGTGATGTGAAAACCACAAAAGACCTGAAATACCAAATGTTCTTACATTCAGTAAGGTTGAGTGTAGTGAATATACCGAATGGTTGACAATTAAACTATTTGTATTTTTTTTAGTCATTTCGGCCAATAAAAAAATAGTTATGATTCTGTAGATTAACTCTGTTTAGTCATTCATTATTGACCAAAAATTCTATAAAGCACCCTCACCCAATTATTAAGACATATATTTTCAATCAGTGTTTTTGAATAACCACGCTGTTGCATACGTTCAATTAAGCGATGTAGGCC
This sequence comes from Acinetobacter pittii ATCC 19004 = CIP 70.29, assembly GCF_000369045.1. Taxonomy (GTDB): domain Bacteria; phylum Pseudomonadota; class Gammaproteobacteria; order Pseudomonadales; family Moraxellaceae; genus Acinetobacter; species Acinetobacter pittii. The sequence goes on from NZ_KB849790.1 coordinate 66,033, forward strand.
TGTCACATCTTCAAGTTCAGTACCTATAAGTGCACCATCGAAGTCTGAACCAAAGCCCACATGTTCTTCGCCCAAATGATCCATTAAATATTCTAAATGTTCCAAAATTACATCAATCGATGTATCTGCATTTCGTTGTCCATCCGACCGTAAAAAAGCGACATCGAAATTTACCCCCACCATCCCTTTACTTTCGCGTATTGCTTTAAGCTGTGGGTCAGTTAAGTTGCGAGCTTGAGGGCATAAAGCATGTGAATTAGAGTGTGTTGCTACAATTGGCTGCTGCAATATATCTACAGTATTCCAAAAAGCTTTCTCATTCATATGTGAAACATCAATCACCATCTTTTTATTGGCACAGCGTCTTATAAAATCTTTGCCATCACTCGTGAGACCTGCTCCAGTGTCAGGTGAGTGAGGAAACTTAGCATTTAAACCATGTCCAAAGCGGCTAGGTCTATTCCAGAGGGGGCCAATACTACGCAAGCCTCTTTCATAAAATACATCGAGTAAATCAGGATTTTGTTGTAAAGCTTCTGCACCTTCCATATGCAATACAATTGCTAGCTTTTTCTCTGCTCTGCAATCTTGAATATCTTGAACCGAGGTGCAAATTTTAATATTTTTAGAATACTGAGCAAGTTGGTGAGCTAAATCGAGTTGTTCCAAGCAAATTTGTTCAATTTGCTGTTGCGTAAAATCAGAAGCATTCTGATCAAATAATTTATTGGAATGATGCTGTTGCACATAGCTATATGGTGGTAAAAAAATCGCAAACATTCCACCAATAAACCCAGCTTCTTGACAGCGTTTTAAATCAAGATGGCCTACTAAACGTTCATGAATAAAAGCATGTACAGGATCTGGATGGTCACTTAGCCATAAACGTGTTAATGCGTCATTATGTCCATCAAAAACTGGAATATGGCGGGGCTTCATGAGTATTCCTGTTAATTGCTATATATCTGTAATCGTGTGGACTGGAATATTTTGGGTGGCGCTTAAAGATTTAGAGTTTCTACTATTACGGAAGACTAAATTTTGTAGAGGTGCAACCAACTGACTTTCTGCCCGTGCTTGTTCAATCATTTGATGATACGGCGATTTCCCACATACAGGATCGGCATTAGCCGCATCTCCAGTCAACATATAGGCCTGACAACGACATCCGCCAAAGTCACGATCTTTATCGGGACAGCTACGGCACCCTTCTGGCATCCACGCATCGCCACGGAAATGATTAAATCCAGTTGATTTGTACCAAATATCTGACAATTTATGTTCGCGGACATTCGGAAACGAAATGGGCAGTTGTCGTGCTGCATGGCAAGGTAGCGCCATACCATCTGGAGCAACCGTAAAGAAGATTTTACCCCAGCCATTCATACAGGCTTTTGGTCGTTCCTCATAATAATCGGGCACAACAAAAATGAGTTTGCAAGGGTGATTTTGCGCTTTTAATTTTTCTCGATATTCATTGGTAATCCGTTCAGCTCGTGTCAGTTGCTCTTGTGTGGGTAATAAACCTTGGCGGTTTAAAAAAGCCCAGCCATAAAACTGACAAATTGCCAACTCGACTGTGTCTGCGTTGAGCTCAAGGCAAAGTTCAATAATTTGTTCAATCTGGTCAATGTTATGTCGATGAATAACAAAGTTAAGCACCATTGGATAATCGTATTTCTTAACCAATCGGCACATTTCATATTTTTGTTCAAAAGCATGTTTTGAACCTGCTAAGGCATCATTCACCACAGGATCGCTAGCTTGGAAGCTCACTTGAATGTGGTCTAAACCCGCTTGTTTTAGATCAGCAATACGTTGTTCGGTAAGACCCATGCCTGAGGTAATGAGGTTGGTATAAAACCCTTGTTGATGAGCATGTGCAACGAGTTGTTCTAAATCTTGACGTACCAGTGGTTCACCGCCAGAAAAGCCGAGTTGAACAGCACCCATTTGACGTGCCTGATCAAAAACGTCAAACCACTCTTGAGTGGTTAGTTCATTTTTATGCTGAGCATAGTCCAAGGGGTTTGAGCAATATGGGCATTGTAGCGGACAACGATAAGTTAACTCCGCTAATAACCATAAAGGCAGGCCAACACCTTCTGTCATACTAAATCAATCCAGTGTTGCTGTTTTGCAACCAGCATATAATCCACTACATCTTGATCAATCTCAGAAATATCACCAAATTTTTGCTTTAACTGAGCAATAATTGCAGAAACATTTTGCTGCCCATCAATATATTGCCCGATTGCCCCTGCACTCTCATTTAACTTAATCATGCCTTCAGGATATAAAATCACAAAACCATTTTGAGCTGGCTCGAACTGAAAACGGTAACCTTGTCGCCATGTTGGCACAAGGTTTAAATCAAACTGCTCTTTATTCATTTAAATAGTCCTTTGTGCCAAACTCGTTTGCTTGTCACGCTGTGATATGGTGCTTCATTGTGAACATATGCCAAAGTTAAAGCATCTAAAATGCTCCATAAAATATCCAGTTTAAACTGCAATATTTCAAGCATTCGTTCTTGTTGCTCAAAAGTTGTAAATGAATCAAGCGTAATCGTTAGACCATGTTCAACGTCACGGCGTGCCTGACTCAAACGAGAACGAAAATACTCATAGCCTTTATCATCAATCCATGGGTAATGTTGTGGCCATGAATCAAGTCTTGATTGATGAATTTGTGGAGCAAAAAGTTCAGTTAAAGAGCTGCTTGCTGCTTCACGCCATGAAGCACGGCGTGCAAAGTTTACATAGGCATCTACCGCGAAGCGAACGCCCGGTAAAACTAACTCTTCAGAAATAACTTGTTCGCGACTCAAGCCCACAGCTTCAGCTAAGCGTAGCCATGCTTCTCGACCACCGCCATCTGGATATTCACCATCTTGATCGATCATGCGTTGAATCCATTCTTGACGGACTCGCTGATCAGGGCAATTTGCCATAATCGCCGCATCTTTAAGCGGAATATTAATTTGATAGTAATATCGGTTTGCAACCCAAGCCTGAATTTGTTGCTGGGTGGCTTTACCTTCATACATCATCACATGAAATGGATGATAGATATGATAATACTGGCCTTTATCGATAATGGCTTGTTTGAATTGTTCAGTCGTTAAAGCTTCAGGTGTTTGAGTCATGTTTCACCTTAGAGTTCAATCTGCATGCCGTCATAGGCAACTTCTACGCCATTTGCTTTAAGCTCAGCAAACTGACTAGAGTTTTCATTTAAAATTGGATTGGTATTGTTAATATGAATCAGCACTTTTTTAGGTGTACTCAGCTTGTTTAAATAAGACAGTGAACCACCTTCGCCACTAATATATAAATGCCCCATTTCGCGGCCAGTTTTAGTTCCAACCCCTGTTTGTTGCATTTCATCGTCTGTCCAAAGCGTACCATCAATCATGACACAGTCTGAACTCTGCATAATCTGCATGATTTGATCGTCAATTTTTCCAAGACCCGGCGCATAGAACAACTGTTTTTGTGTCTTATGATCTTTGATAATTAAAGCAATATTATCGCCATCATGTGGGTTATTTCGATGCGGTGAATATGGTGGAGCTGCACTTTTAATAATTAAGGGTAAAAATTCTAAATTTTCAAAACCATCAATTTTAAAAGCTTGTTTAGGGTTAATCTCATGATATTGAAGACCACCATTCCAGTGTTTGAGCATATTAAATACTGGAAAGCCGTTCGTTAAATCTTGGTGGACCATTTCTGTACACCATACATTCATTGGACAACCTTCACGTAAGGTTAAAAGCCCAGTGGTATGGTCTAACTGACTGTCCATTAAAATAACGCTTATTATTCCTGTATCACGCAATTTACGCGCTGGTTGCGCTGCTTTAAATTCGAAGAGTTGCTGACGGATGTCAGGTGACGCGTTTAATAAAACCCAGTCTGTTCCATTTTCAGAAACAGCAATCGATGATTGAGTACGGGCTTTGGCTTGGATTGTACCTGTGCGCACACCATGACAATTCGGGCAATTACAATTCCACTGCGGAAACCCGCCTCCAGCAGCTGAACCTAAAACATAAATATACATAAAATTAATATCTTATTAGAAAGAGATAAGCCCTAGAACAAGACTAGGGCTTATGACATATTTGATGAAACTGATTAACGTGCTTCAAAGTACATTGTAACTTCAAAACCAATGCGTAAATCAGTAAAAGCTGGTTTAGTCCATTGCATAAATTATCTCCGGTTCATATTAATCTTATGAAATGAATCACTTGATTAAGATTTATAAGGCAATTAAAAATTTATTCTAAATAAAAAAATTGGGTTTGTAGACCACCCCTAGCTAAGATATTGTTCGATAATTGTGTTTTTTGTCCAAATTTTAATATTTCGAACATATTTGCTTATTGGGTGTTTCATCAAACATTCACACTAAAAGCGTATTTTTTATGCGTCTTAATTGATCAAATGATAAAAAATGAAAAATTTAACAATACTTTTTAAAGTAACAACACTTTCTCTGGCTGTAGCATTATTGGTGGGATGTAATGACGATGATGATAATGACACAGCACCACCTGCTCAAAGAAGCAATCAAACCGTAAATATTTTAGCTTTTAATGACTTTCACGGAAATCTTGAGCCACCTAAGCGTTATGTCGAGGCACCAAATCCAAATGATGCTGCTCAATCTGTTCGTATTCCTGTAGGAGGAGTGAGTTACTTCGCCGATGCGATTAAAAAACTTAAAGCAGAGAATCCAAATAATGCTGTGGTTTCGGCAGGCGATTTAATTAGCGCTTCTCCTCTCACCTCTTCTTTATTTTTAGATGAACCAACCATTGAAGTCATGAATGATATTCAAATTGACTTTAATGCTGTAGGTAACCATGAATTTGACCGTGGTACAGACGAATTACGCCGTTTAAAAAATGGTGGATGTCAGCAATATACCAGCACTGTACCTTGTCAAATTAATAAAAACTTTAGTGGTGCAAAATTTGATTTCCTCGCTGCTAACGTAGCAATGAAAAACGACACCAGTAAAACAATCTTCCCTGCTTATAAAGTCAAAACTTATGGTGGAATTCCAGTTGCATTTATTGGTTTAACCCTTAAAGCGACGCCAAGTATTGTTTCTGCGGCGGGTATTAAAGACGTTGAGTTCCGTGATGAAGCAGATACGGTAAATGCCTTGATTCCTGAATTAAAAAAACAAGGAATTGAAGCCATTGTAGTCGTTGTCCATGAAGGTGCGGCGCCAAGTACCAAGCTCAATCAAAAAACATGTGATGGCTTAAGCGGTCCAATTTTGGGTATTTTGGATAAACTTAATCCAGCAGTTGATATTGTTGTTTCAGGTCACACACATCAATCTTATATTTGTGACTATGCGACAAAAAATCCAGCTAAACCATTCTTACTTACTTCAGCTGGACAATATGGCACGCTTATTACTGACATCAAGATTGAATTAGATGGTAAAACTGGTGATGTCATTAAAAAAGATGCGAAACAGGTTCCTGTACAAAGTGAAGCCTATACATCCGGTACAACCACGGTAAGTCTTACAGACCTCTATCAAAAATTTAGTAAAACTCCAAGCATTGAAGCAATCTTAGATAAATACCGCCAAGCTGTGACTACCATTTCAAGTCGTGTGGTTGGAACTGCAACAGCGGTGATAAGTCGTACTCAAGTCGAAAGTGGTGAAAGTCCGCTAGGTATTATGATTGCCGATGCTCAGCAAGCGGCTGCCTTAAAAGCAAGTAATCAAGGCTCAGATTTTACGCTAATGAATCCAGGCGGTGTGCGTGCGGATCTACTGATTAATAGTAGTAACCAGATTACCTTTGGTGATGTTTTTGCGGTTCAACCTTTCGGTAACTCTATTGTGACGTTGAGCTTAACCGGTAAACAGATTAGAGATGTGCTTGAACAGCAATGGTCTGGTGCAAATGCAAATTCACCTAGAATTTTACAGCCGTCTAAAGAGTTGAGTTACCAATATGCAGCAAATACATCTGTTTCACCACGAGCAACTAACATTATGATTGCAGGTTCACCGTTGGTTGACACTAAAGTGTATCGCGTGACGGTAAATAGCTTCTTGGCAGATGGTGGTGACAACTTTACGGTATTAAAAGAAGGCCAAAACCGTGTCGGTGGTGGTCAAGATATTGATGCGCTTGAAAACTATGTTGCTGAAAACTCTAAAGATTCACCTTTAACTATTCCAGCTACGACTCGAATTAAAGTTATCAAGTAACTGATTTAATGAGAATAAAGGACAGTATGATGCTGTCCTTTATTTTCTATGGCAGTTTAAAAGATTTTTATTCGGTATATAGATTGAGCTCAACACTACTGATATCGACTCCAGTATTTGCAAAAATAATATCCGTAACCTCATGAAGTAATTCTTTAACTTTGTCATTTTCAAAGTTCAATGCTTCAGAGGTTTTGAGCGAAATAAGGTTACAACTCATCTTGTCTTTTCTAAGCTTATAAATACTTTTGCTTTTCCCTAGGAATACTCTTTTGATGAGTTTACGGTTTTCAAATTCTGACAAGATTCGATAAATCGTTCCTAGCGTTATTTTATGTTCATTTTTAATTTGCGTATAAATACTCACAGCACTTAAGCCTTGTGGATTTTGATTTAAAATTTCAAAAACCTGTATTCTTGATTTTTTTATGGGTAGTCCATTTAATAATGATTTTGAAGTTGCTGTCATGATTAATTAACCTTAATGTTGAAAAAATATAGAAATTTTTTAAATTATTTTGTCTATACTTACTTGAAAATTATGGAAATGATTTGATGTATAAATCAGAGCTTATTACCCTATAAATAAGCTTTGAGCTGATTATAAGATTCTGAATAATTTAATATTATTCCTAATTCACTATCTACATGTACGCACTTGGCGAATAAAAGAATTCTTGAGCTGAACCATATTGCGACCCTCTTCATTAAGTCATTTTTCGACCTTATTCTATATAATGATTAACACATGATAAATATTATCATTTATGTTTAGCGGTGTATCATATACATATAAGTTTTAATATTCAATATTAAGTAATTATCAAATACATAATGATAACCATTATATATTACTGATTAAATGATGATGAGTTGCATCAATTCTCTATTATAAGTATTCATTTCCACCCATATAAAAAGCAGATCGATGATCTGCTTTTTATATTTTAAATAGAATAAGTTAAATGACTATTATGCTAAGGATGGTACATCTTGTTCTTGCATCCATGCATGAATCACTTGTTGTGTTGTCATGACTTGAGCACATCGTGTACTAGCATATTTTAACGCCATATCGTGCTCTTCTCGGCTAAAGTCAGCTAATGCATCACCACATAAGAATGGTTGGATGTTTAGCATAAAAGCTTCAGCAGCACTCATAAGACAACCAATATGTGCATATACCCCACAGATAATTAGTTGATCGCGACCAGATTCCCGCATGAGTTGTTCGAGAGGTGAAAATTTAAAAACACTATATCTCCACTTGGTAAGAACCGTATCATTTTTTTGAGGTGAAATTTTTGGCAAAATCTGCGTAAAGCTCGGCTCGTTCTTTAAACCAGGTCCCCAAAAATCAGTTAATAACTGTCGATGTTCAGGTGATTGATTACCCGGTTGTGCTGTATAAACAACGGGAATATTAGATTGATGAGCGGCGTCAATTAATGCTTTGGTATTTTTAATGAGTTCTGGAATAGGTTCCTGAGTCAAGTCATAGAAATCTAAAAAATATTGCTGCATATCATGAACCAATAAAACAGCTCGATTCGTATGCAATGGCCAATTTGTTTTGTTGGGAGTAAATTCATGGGCTTGGGGCATACTGTAACTTGCAATCTTTGGAATACTCATTAGTATTTTCCTTTTCTATTTTTCAAAATATTTTTTAATTTCAGATGGTTGTTGTGCTGAAGTAATCTTTAAACCCCAAGTGTCGCTCCCCCATCTACCACTATTTCTTGCATCGTAATTTGGGCAGCTTGGTCCGAAAGTAAAAAGATCACGGTATTGGCAATATCATCTGGTTGCGCGAGTTTTCTTAAGGGAATACCTGTTCGGTACTGACTCAAATCACCATCAATTACTGCAGGTGGAGGTGTATTATCAGTCCAGAGTTGTTGCTGCATTTGAGTGAGAGTAGATCCAGGTGAAACAATATTTAGCCTGACTTGATAAGGTGCAATTTCAAGTGCCAGATTGCGACAAAAATGACTCAGTGCGGCCTTAGTGGTGGCGTACATACCAAGTTGCATACGCGGCATGCGTGCACTATTTGAACTAATAGTGACAATACTGCCCTGCCTTTTTGCACAAAAATGTTTAGCAACTTGTTGGCTAATCGCAATAGGTGCCATGACATTGACCGCAAAAAGTGTTTCCCAATCTTCCGTTTTGGCTTCAAGCATGGAGCGCATAATTAATACTCCTGCTGCATTTACTAACCCCGTAATTTCGTATCTTTCTAAAAGCTCTGAAATTAAAGTTTGTGTTTCTTGTTGATGGGTAATGTCTTGTGAGATGCCTTGCCATTGTGAAGTTTGATCTGGCGTTATTGTTTTGCTGATATCCCATTGTTTAGGATTTTCTTGTCGGTCAATACCAATAACGTGATAGCCCTGATCTAGTAGTTGCTTGGCAATAGCCGCTCCTATCCCTCTTGCAGCACCTGTGACCACGATGGTAGAGCGCATGTGGATACTCCAATTTATATTATAAAGAAATCTATAAATATAATTGCAAATAATTATCATTCTTATCAAGAGTAAATTAAAATAAAAGATTATGATGCGCGACGAGATAATTTCGGCTTTTTTTTGAGATAATTGCCTCATCATCTCGTTGCACATTATGCAAAATTATTTCAATTAGAAGGTGTTCTGCCTTTCACTTGTCCACCACCAATATTTGTGATCGTAACATTACCTTGATAAATAAACCCAGCTAAACCAGCAATACCGTTTTCAAGGTCTGATTCACTAGCTTTACCATTCTCACCAACGTTGCCGCCATCACCAGCTACTAAACCTGTTCCATCTGCACCATTGCCAACAATAGATAATGTTGCTGTTGTACCAGCAAGGTTTACAAGAGTCTTTCCTTCAGGTGCAGTTTGACGGATGTTACTGCCACCAGTACCCAGCGGAATACCGCCACCGCCTGCACCAACAGCATAGTATTCTTGATCACCAATTGAATATTGCGATTTACCAGCTGCGCCGCCACCGCCACCGCCTGCAATCAAACCATAGTTACGTACATCAATAAAACTACTGTCATTCTGTGCAATGATAGCTGTACCACCATCACCCACCATAGCTACATCAGCATCATAGTAACCACCAGAACCGCCAGTACCATATATATGACCATAGTTAATGATTTGACGACTAGAGCCAGCCAACCAGCTTCCTGAAGTGACAGCTATAATAGTGACATTCGCTGAAACAACGAAAATAGCTCGTGTAGCCGCTGTAGGCGCGCCGTAAGTCTGAATGAATAGTTCAAGTAAGCTTACGTTAGTAAGATTCTGATCGATATAAACAACTTGACCGTCTAAATCATTCTGGTTGTTGTAATACGGATAAGGATAGCTGTTTAAGTTCTCAAGATCAGTATTTGAAGCACCAAAACCAGTAACTTCTAAATAAGCAAAACGTTCGCGTTGACCCGGTGTATTTGGACTTACATAGTCAAAACGGAAGTTGATGACTGTTCTACATTCCTGTAAGCCGTCTTCTAATGGGACTATTTCATTATAAGTATCTAATAAGCGAATAGTTGTGTCATCTTCACCATTTGGATTTTCTTTCTGTCCTTGATATTGGGCAGAAATACTAAGGATATTAGACATGCCAATTGGTAGATACACCTGAGCATTATAGTCTGCGTAAACCGTTCTAACCTTTAGAGTCTGTTTAATAACTCCATTCGGCATGATGTGAGCGCTGATATTCTCAACTGTATGCTTAACCTGCCAGTTTTGGGGATCATCCGTATAAATCTTCGGATTTACGGTTGTTTCAGGGGTTAACGTCCTATATAGAAGTCGAAAATCCTTTCTCATTACATATTGCGGATGTGGATTTAACGCATCTAAGTGATCTTGATCTGCTTTAATACGCGCATTACGTTCATTATCAAGCAATGTTTGAATAAGATCTACAGCAGCATTTATGTCATCTTTACCTGCCAATGCATCAAATAGTTGACGACGATTCTCTGGATTTAAAGTAATACCTCTAAGCTCAAGTAGGTTTGCCAGTTCTTCTTGTACGGTATTGAGAAAATCTGGAGTGAGATAAGTTGCATCTTGGCCGGGTACATCGTCATTTGCATGGAAACCAGCTTTACCAGCTCCGTTCACATCTGGGCGTGCGTTTACACTATCAATTCGTTTCATGGTTGTTCCTCAACAATGTCATATCTCACATAAGCAGGTAAATAGTTCTCAATGATGCAAGCCATATTTGCTTGTACGGGAGCTTTTAGAATTAATTTGACCTTATAGCGAAGGCTTTCTGTATTAACTGGTGAGTCGCATGGCTCTGTACATTGCATTGGCGTAAATCTCACAAGATTAATCAGTTCAACACCAAACATCGCTAAAACCTGCTCCAGATAAGCACGGTTTAGAACATTCTTGGTTTGTTGAATCCATTGAATAATCTGAAGACGCTCTTCAATTGTTTTAGTGGCATTGACCGAACATTTCAGCGGGAGTCCTAGAGCTGCTTCATACTCATTTAGCAATTCTTCAGGAATACATTCCAACGTAGTTAAAATACGCTTTGCATCAACATCAGCTTGTGCAAGTACTTTTGCATGAGCGTATACATCTTTTGCGACCACACCTTTGGGTGAAGTGTCATAACCGCCAGCTGGCAGCAATTGGCGAAGTACTGAAGCATAAAGCTCTACTGTTTGATCAAAGGTCATGACGAGTCACCGTGAGTGTGCCGATCCGTAGCCAGCCAGTAGTAAATACGCTCAAAGTAGGTGTTTGATTTACTGCTGGTGTAAGTTGAATGTCTGTTAGACCTTGCAAATCTTTGATTCTGCTAACTAGTGTTGAAGCAACATAAGTTTCACCCGGCTTTAGTAAACCAACATAATCACGAATGACTTTTTCAACCTCTGTTTCGCTTGTAGAGCCAGTGAATACAGCAGTGATATTCAAATATTCTTTTGTTGGTGCATAGGCTCTTACATCGCCCCAAAATCCAGCATATTCGTCCAGTGCCGTTTGTACTAAAGCTAAAAGTGCAGAGCTTGGAGAGTTCGGTGGATTGCCAGCTGCTGTGATTGCGACATCTAAAGAGCCAAGGCCACGACGTTTAGGAAAAATAAATACATCAGCAACACCCGGCACATCTTTCACAATACGTTCAAGGTCTGCCTGACGATCACGTACAAGACCTAAAGCCTCTTTATTCATCATACGCTGACGCCAAGCTTCAACGTCTTCAACATCAACACCAGCAGATATTTCAACAACATCCACTTGAGCGGCAACACCGGGTAAAGGGCTTACCCAAAGCAGCTGCTCACCGTCGAAATTCCAGCTCACACCTTCAAACTCAGCAATAACTTGGATTTCTTTGGGCTTATTTGCTGTAAGTGTCTCTTTATATAAAGTTAGCCAGTAATGACCTTTACCATCTGTGACTTTAGTGCTAGCTGGTACGGTTACAGCAGTATTTGATGTGGCTATGACACGACCTGAAGCCTTAGAGCCTCCATTACGTGGACATTCCAAACGTTTTGCATGTATATAAAGGAAAGGCTCATCAGCTGTAGCAACAAAAAGCTGTTTTTGAATATAACTTTGATGATGATAAAGGCCCTCAACTACAGCAGCTTCACCATCTGCGCGAATGGCTGCATCATCTTCATCATCTAGTGTTAATCCAGTTAAATTCTGGATTTCTTGGATGATATCAGAGCGCAATTGGTCAAATGTCTTGATCGGATATGCCATTGTTTAGCCTCCAACCTTAACAAAATAAAGGATTGTTTGCTTTTGACCTGACAGCTGTGTAACTTCAATATTTAGGTCCACCTGACTTTTAACTGTCTGATAAGCATTTACCAAAATTGAAGAAAACCGATTCGGCACCAAGCCTTCTAAGGCTTCTTCAGCATATTGCTTAACTGTTTGAATAGTACGAGAAACATCTTTTGAGCGTCTCAACGTATAAAAACGGCTGCCAATTTTAGAATTCGCCCAGTACTTACGCCGATGGATGTTTAATCTCTGACAAATTGCTTGTACCTCATCCTTGCTAAATGCAGCATCAAGGCTCATCAACACATAATCTTTCGTTTTTAAATCAATATTCGCCATGATTCACCTACATTTCTTCAGTTGGAGTCGGTGTATTACCGTGTTTGTGTTTGTTATAAATATCGCGCATTTCCTGCATTGAGCCTTTCTGGTCAAAGACTTGACCATTCCTCACATGCAAATCACCGTCATCAACAAAAAGGTCACCAGCAGTGATATGCGTACCATCTTCTTTAAGCAAAAGGCTGTGTCCAAATTGGTCATAAACGCAGGTTTCACCTTCATTCACGTTGACAACAACAGCTCCACCAGTCGTTGCAACAACAATTGAACGGGAAGTCTTGCCATGCAAAGGGATGACGACAACACGGGCACCTTCAGGAATGTGTGAGTTGAAGCCGACTTGCTGAAAAAGCTCAACTTCTTGCAGTGTTTCATCGGCAAATCCTTTTAACTGCAATACTTTTGAGCCACCACGTGCGACCAGGGCGAACAGTGGTTGCCGGATTTGTTTCATTGCCTTATTTATCTGTGCTGCTACAGCTTTCATCATGATTTTTTCTCCTTCAGTACCAGTGGATTTGCCCAATCACCCTGACGCTTCAGAAGAAGTTTTGTTGTTTTTCCATTCTTACGGTCAAGCTGAAACGTGCGACCATAAACAGCCCATTTGGCTGTCGCTCTTGATAAAACATTGGTTTCTAAATTGATATACCAGCCTGTGGACCAAAGTTTCCCGTCAATCATCCAGCCAGAAACGGTTGCGGTCAGCGTATGTGCTTCAAGGTCGTTGTCTTTTTTGATTTTTTCTAATGCTGCATTTGCCTCAGCTTCAGTTTCCACATCGCCCAAAGTGACTATTTTCAAACGGTTATAGGCATACTGTGTTTGAGCTGTGGTTTCAGATAATATTGAGTTTGCGTTGCCGTCTTGGCTCAAAACCTTGATATGGCTAAAGACATTAGAAACGTCGTTGTCATACTGAAGACTTAAAACGTTATTGCTGTTGTTTAAAGGGCGCATCAGGCGCAATGGGGTTTGCACATGATATGGGTTTGCAAAAGGGTCACCGATTTGCAAAGTCCCGTCTGGATCAAGCCAGACATGTTGTCCAGTGATTTGTGCTGCCTTGGTCAATGAATCCCATAGCGATTCACCCGGCTCAACAGAGACTTTATTCTTTAGCCATGCATTATCCTGAATACGGACATCTTGAAACAGTGAACCTAAGTCACCGCCTAATACATAGCGACCTACCAACTCTTCAAGTGTGATTTGACGACCATTGAAAATAGGCACAGAGCAATCAATTAATTGTCCAACGAGGTCACGGCCAGAAACCTGTAGGCCATAACCATCACGGCTTACAGCTTCAGAAATACGATCTACAACAGCAGTTAAAATGAGTTGATTAGAATAATAAGCTTGTACTTTTGCCCCACCTTTAATGGCAGGATTTAAGGCTTGCCCACCAGTTTCAAATAGCGTAAAGCTCCAGTTTTCTGCTGGTGTATCAATCTGACTGTCAATTTCAACCTGATCCCAACCTTTAGCTTCAAGGCCAGCAATCACTAGGCGAATTTCATTACCCTGATTATCTTGCATAGATGGTTAGCTCCATGCCGACCTGCAATGCAGCAGGGTTAATCAAATCAGGGTTTAAGCGTCTAATTTCATCTGCACGGCTCATATCACCATATAAATAGTGTGCAAGCCAATGCAGTGTGCAAGGCACTGGAATTTGAGTTTCTGTAATTGGGGGACGTGTTTCAATAAGTTCTTGGATTTGATCCTGAATCTGAGCAGCAACGTCTTTGTAGACCTGAATTTGGGTGATGCTTTCAAACGTATTAATGGCACGTTCTTCACGGATAGCTTGCTGAAGTACTTCACGTGTTTTTTTACGTACAAGTGCTAAATCAACTGGTGTAAAGCTGATTTCTTGGTTGTTTGCCATTTCTGTACGTGTAGTTGCAACAACTTGCTGTGCAATAGCCACTTGGCTAGCAGCAAGTGTTGAGCGCCAAACTCGTTGTAACTCCGGAGAGGTATCATCATTTTGAAAAAGGTTTTCAAAACGCTCAACTCGATGAACAACATCACGCCATTTCGATAAAGCTGAAATATTGGTATCAAAGGTCACAAGCTTGGTGACGTCATCAACCAACCCAACAATCCAATCGGCAGGTGATAAAACATCCTCAATTGCTTGTTTTGCAACACCTAAATAATTACGTGCCTGATCGATACCGTTGCGAATCGTATTAACTGTATTAAATAACTTATCAGTGTCGCCAATTTTGAGTTTTTCTAGCGCACTTTCCAATGCTGAAGCTGGAGCATCAATAATTGTTGTGGTAGCAATTTTCTCAGGAACAGCAACAGGTACAAACAGCTCACGTTTTTCAGCTTTTGCCTTGATAAACTCAATCGACATCGTACAGAAGTCAGGTGTTGTTGCCTCATGATCAATTTCATGATTAACAACTTGAACTTGCTGTACACCAAAGACAGGATGTATGAGTTCACCCGGACCAGTCGCACTTAATGCTGCTTCTAAAGCATTAACCCAAGTTAAATAGTCAGGTCCAGTAAAAACCGCTTGTATTGAAATTCGACGTGGGTCACTTCCCATATCTTCAATTTCAGCTTCATCTGAATATGGAGCCTGCTTGATAGCTAGAGTTTTAGGCGCAGTATCTTTGGTGGATGTGCATTCAAACTGCACACCACGAAAACTTGCATCTTGTAAATCTGTATCCCAGCCCATGAAAAAATAACCTCACTATTGTGAGGTTATGATGTGAAATATCAGACTTTTATATCAGGCGGAAACGCTTCCGCTTAATTTAGTGCCGTTGTAGGTAAAAAGGAACATTTGAAGCACCGTGGCGTTTTTCTTCAGCAGCTGCATTTTCAGAAATCGCTCCCAATAGACCACCACTAAAATTAATAGTTTTGTTCTGCCCGGTGACATTAATTAATGTATTGATCTTATTGATCATCTCTTGACTCAATTGATTTTGTTTCTGCTGTTCAGCAATTAATTGGCTACTTTTTTCTTCAGCTGAAGCTTGCTGGGCTTTGCTTTGCTCAATGGCTTGTTGAACAAAGTCAGGACTTTCTCCACCTGAACCAATACCAATTTTTGCTAAAAGCCCGCTGACAAGGTTATATCCTGCATCATCAATGGGTTTAATTAATTGTGAGCCAGCATAAGCAGCTGCAACCCCTCCAACAGCAGATGCTCCCCCAATAGCTTTTGTAGCTGTACCAGCTGCCCCAGCACTAGCTGCACCCACCACACCTTTACCGCCAACAATTTGACCCAAAGCAGCACCACCAGCTGCAACTGCAAGAGCTTTCAAAGCTAATTCAGTTGCACCCATTGCAGTAATTAACTGCGGGTATTTGTTAGTTATCTCAGTGACTTTCTGGCCCATATCTCCAAGCAGCTTAGTTGAATCCTGTAAAGTCTGATATTCGGCATTTTTTCTTGTAACGTCAAAGGAGTTAATGCCAACCGATGCTAATTCAGTTTTATTGTAATTATATTTAAGGTCTCTGGTTTGTTCCCCCTTAGTAAGGGCCGTATCTGTCATTTCATCCCATTGTTTTTTATATCGCTTAATGGCAACAAGTGTCATTAGAGATTGTTGATCAGGCAAGATAGCAGCTAAACCAGATTGTTCATAAATACCTTGTTGTGTTTCTAATATTGCTTGAGCCTGTGCATCATTTTTCGCTGCAACCATTTTTTTTACAATAGCTTGCATTCTCTTATCTTTAGCTAAGATTTCATCAGCAACATCATAAAAAACATCAAAATCTGTTTTGCCATTATTTTTTCCTGCTGCATAACGATCTGGTAAATTTATACTTTGTTTCTTTTTTAGACGCTCAATAGTATCTGATGAATACATTTTCCCTAGAAAGTTTTGGACGTTGGTGTCAGCTTCACCAGAGGTACCAGCAGTTTTCATCGCAATCTCATTTAAAGCAATGAGTTGAGCAACAGCACGTTCACTATTTACCTTATCAACAGAGAGCTTTCCAAGCTGCGCTGGTAAAGCTTTTGCGATATCTTTTGCACTCATTGCTCCTAAATCGTCTGCTTTAATGACCATAGCTTGAACTTTAGACTCATTCAGATTACGAGATTTAGCAGCCACACCAACTTGAGCAAAATCAAGAATATCACCTCCTGAAGCAAGTGCTGACTTACCAGCCTCAAAATGTGCCCGTGCTAGGTTTGATTTCATTTTCTGAAGATCGTTATCGTTGTAAGCACCATTAGCAATTAATGCATCCATTGCGAGGAATGATTGATCACGATCAACACCGCCATTAATCGCATTTCCTACAACAATCTTATTCATCCAATCTTTGGTGCTATTCCAATCAGTTGGTGAATCTGATAGTTTTTGAGCTGCATAATGCAAATCGCGGTCATAATCCACAGTACGTTTAATGGGTTGCTGTAGAGCATAGCCAGCCCCAATTGCAGCTCCACCAATGGTTGAAACTTTCTGCCACAATGACATTGTCTGCTGAGTTGATTGGTGTGTACGCTTACTAGATTGTTCAACCTGCTTTGACCAGTTTGCTAACTGTTGTGCTGAACCAACCTGTTGTTTTAAAAGCTGGCTTTGAAGTTTTGTCTGAATTGATTGTTGACGTAAAACCCCCTCAAGCATCTTGTTTGTACGTAGTAATTGATCCCCTGCGCGGGCAGTATTCAAAGTCTCACGTGTACCAACTTTAGCTGTATTTACAAACTTAGCTTGAGCAGAGGCAACCTGTGTCCATTGCGTATTAATTTTAGTGGTGGCTTGAATTTGCTGGTCAGAAATGCGTTTCATCTCTTGTGCAGCTTGCTGGCCTTTAATCTGCAATGTCAAAGAAACTGTAGAGTTGCTTCCGCTCATAGCTTAGCCCTTGGGTTTTGAATGTCTGCGGACATTAGTCACATAAGTTTTTGTCACTGTTGAACTAGACCCGTTTGATTGGGTTTGAGTGGTGACAGATGATTGTGATTTGGGTGTATTTTGTTGATGAGTATTATCAAGCCGCTCATCACTGAGTAAGGCCACAGCCAGATCAAGCGGGATATTCAACGCTTGATCGGGGGGAATACCAATATCTATCAGTCTTCTGATGATTCTTGCTCTTGCTCGGAACTCTCGGCTGCTTCCTTTGCATCTAAGGCATCACGTAAGCCTTCAAGATATTTCAAATTTGCACGCGATGAATGGCCAAGCATGTCATAAGTGATTTCATGCTCATTACCTTCATCATCAACAAGTTTAGTCATCGCTGCCAAATCAGCAATATGAACAAATTGTCCAATTCCAATTTTTGCTTGGGCTTCAAGATACTCAATTGCAGTTGGTTGGCGCATCACAATATTTCGACTTTTAATATCGGTTTGACCAACTAACTTTTTCAAAGCTTTGGGCAAAGTACCTTTAATTTCACTCATTTTTCATACACCTATAGTGTTTCATCAAGATAATCTAAGCAGAACATTTCCAAGTCACGCATGGTTTCACCATTTACTTCATATGACTTACTAATTGACTGCACGTTACAATCAATAAAGGTTTCACGGTAATTACCATCAGGCGATTCAACAGAAAGACGACCATCTTCAACTGCCAACCAATTAACTGTGTCCTTTCCATTCGGAATTACAACTGAGGCCGTCAACTGATAGGTTGTGATTCCTTTTGATTTATACTTCACCCGTTGTTTTCGGTTCATTGTTGGGACTGGGCGATTGCCCGTAGTAATTGATGATGTAAAACGAGCAACGTCATAATCAAGCCCGTTAAAGCTCATGACGATTGCACCAACTGCATCTTCAGACATTGTTCAACACTCTTTTTTAAGATGACCCATTGTCAAATAACTATTTAAATAAGATCAGGCGGAAATACTTCCGCCTAATAATAAAAAAGACCGCACTAAGCGGTCTTGTATGATCTGATCTAGGTGAATCAATAGATATCAAGCGTAGTCCCAATGACATGCATACCACGTACTAAATGAGTTGGGGCTTTCACATTAACACGGTACTGATCTGTTGCATCCGGAGTCACAACAATCTCATCTAGACTTTCACGCACATTTTCAAGAATCTCAGCATCTTCAAGCTGAATCAAACGGGCTGAAATAATAGATTTAATATTGCGGCGTTGAGCAGCCGTGTTTTTACGACGACGTTCTTTTTTAAGGTCCTGACGCACGACTTTACGTGTGTAGTCAACAATCAATACACAGTTAATATCAAGCATAAGATCGTCAGACTCACCAGAATCCGGGTTCATACGATAAGTCGAAATGGCACGAACAATTTCCGGTTTACCGTCTGCACCCGTTTCGATCATACAAACGCCTTTATTCATTGCTGCTTCCATACGTTCAAACGTTAGCTTGAACTCATCAGCAACAGGTGTAAGACCACCTAAGTTGACACCATTGAATGGCAATGCCGGGTCGTTAGAATCGGCTAAAGCTGCTGCGATTGCTGCGGCAATTTCAGGTTCTTGACCAGTTGCACCATGATAGCAAGGGCAGATCACACGATAATTGGTTTTTACTGGAGCTTGTGCCGCAAAAGCTTCAGCTGCTTCAATATCTGAAAAAGGTACAACTAGAATTGCTGGACGTTGTTCAATTGAGTCGCTGACAGATGTTAAGTGGTCGATCCATGCAGTTGTATCAGCTCCAGCTGCTGGAGGAGATGATACGGCAATGATGGTGTGACCGAGTGGTTTGATTGTATCAAGTGTATTTTGAAGAGTCATGATGTTGTTCCTTAAGGTAATGGCGCTGTAAGTAAATACATTGGTTGGTTAGCAAAAGCATCTGCACTACTACCACCTGTGCCTTTTGATGCAAGCATGACTAACTCGTTATCTAACAGCATGTAGTCTGGATTAAACGTAAGCTCCAGCAAATACGTATTAAATTTTGCAAGACATGAATCTTTCGGACGATTCTTTGTTGTGACATCAATAATTCGAATATCGTTTTCACGGTTCATATTTGACGTGTGATAAACAACAAAAATCTTTCCTGACACCGAACAACCAATCAAAGGTCTGCTGATTTCGTTTGTTGTAACTGGACCAGATAAGTCGTAGTAAAAATCAAAATCACTGACTGTTTCACTGTCCCATTCAGTTCCGTTAAACCAGATGTGTACGATTTGTGTCTTATTGTTCGCGTCATATTGAAAAATGACAGTGTGATAATGACTGTTTAAATCACAACACCCGCCATTTTGATTTACGTAACCTGAATTTTGAGGAGCATTAAAAATTTTCTCGCTATTCGTTTCGGTGAGAGGAGCAGGAAAAGTTTTTGTACCGTCAGCAGATGTCCATGTTTCACCCATGTCCATACTTTTCGCATAGAACATGCCGTAATTTGTGTTCGCAGAACTCGATAACTGGCGATATCCCCAGCACAAATGCAATGAGCCGTCTAGTCCGATGCCAATAAATTGCTCATACGGATTTGAGTTTGTTGCATCAATGATCAGTTTCTTTTCATTGAATTCAAGCGTTGTATCATTAAATGTACAAGTGTAGTAAGCGCCATTACCACTAGCACCTTCACGCCAGAAAGCTAGGGTCGTCCCATCGTGATATCGCACAAAACGAGGATAAGTGACAGCATTTGATAGCGTATATTTAATTTGACGCCATGTTGAAATATCATGTGGATTTGTCGTGATTGTGGCGCGGCATGGATGACCATGGTGATTGCCTGTGACAATGATGTAGCCATCTTTTGTCACAGTTACAGCATAGTTATTATGCCCATCTAATGCATTTGGTACAGCAAATGGATTTCCTTCCAATGTACCTAAATTAAATGTATTCCAGCTTAAATCACCCACATTACGTTGTAGAATAATCGGATTCCGATTTTCATCTACAACAATCACATACTGCTTATTATCTTGAGAAATGATTGTGTTTTGTGAGAATGGTGCAAAGTTATAACCATTGCGATTGTCGGCGCGTACAGGCAATTTCTCAAGAATCGCTGTAGTAACTACTGAAGAGCTTGTGTCAACAACTTGGCTCTTAGCATCAGTTAATCGATAAATTGCATACGGACTTCGCAAGTCAATTCGAAGATATAAAAAGCCATCATGAGTAGCTGTTACAACAGCCTCACCAGCGACAATGACATTTGACCCAGTTGATACGTATGAATTTAAATTTGAAATGAAATTTAAATTTTCATCTAGCTGGTTAATATACGCAATTGTTTCAGCAGATCCTGACCCCATACGTGCATTTAATTGAATTACATCCCCAGCTTTAACTGGAGCAAATGCAGCATATACAATTCCATAAGATGACGCAGTAAGAACTTGTCCATCAGGTTTCATAATGCGGTCAGGAAAGATAAAACATTCATCGATAATATTTAATTTACCAGTCGCATTCAGTGCGTCACGTAATTCACGAACTTCTTCAGCTGTAGCAAAACGCTTAAAGCTTTTGTTATTGAGTTGACGATTTTTCGGTAATAGTTCAATTTTATAGTCATCAACACCGATGGTATAAAAAACACGTACATACATGAAACCATCTTGTGTTGCAGTACCAACCACAGTTCCTGTATATCGTGTCCGATTTTCTGACCAACCTACGAAATCGACAAGATTCTTATTAGCATCAGTTTGACCCAGATGAGGCACAGGATCAGTTGATGTTGCGTTCCCAAGTTTCCCAGTCAATCGCACTACATCACCTGCTTTAACAGGGATATAGAATGCAAGCCAGTTGTTTGAATAAGCGATAGAATGATCGGGATTTATTACGAAATAACCAGCTGGTCTGTATTTATGAGTAACATCCTGTTCATTATTCAATAATACAGCATCAATATCTTCTTTAACTGCATAACCATTTGATTGAGCAGTTAAAAGGATTTTTGCAGGGCCAGCATCTTTGCGATGACGCATATAAATAAAGCCATCGTGAGTTGCAGTTGCAATACGGGTATATGGTTTAACAGTACCGACAGATGCCAAATTAAATAAAGAACCAATGAAAGTCTTATTTGCATCAAACTGTAGTAGTAAACCCTGTAGCTCCGTACCGCCCGAGCCGTACCAACCCGAAACGTCAACCACATCACCAGCTTTAACTGGAATAAAGAAAGCATCCCAAGCTGTTGCCGTTGTACTTTCAACTGAGCCATTATAGTTATAAACAAGCCCGTTGATTTTTTCGACGGAATCCGTCACATCTTGAGGCAAACCTTTACCCAGATTAAAAGATAGAGTAGTTACGAATCCATCAGCTGCATCTTTTTTTGATTCAACTAATTCAATTGCATTTTGATTTGCAACTGCTAGTAAATCAGTACCTTTTTTATACTCTGTACCAGTCCATGTATATGTACCAACTTTTGTTGAATCTGGATCAGCATTCACACGGACAGAAACATTAGGCTTTGAAGGTGTATAAGCAAGCATTGCGGCATAACTATCAAATGAAGCCTCATAGCCGCTCTGAGCTAGAGTCGTTTTAAACTCAATCTCATCAATACGTTCATTCTGTGCATCATCACGCAACTGACTCGCTTGTGCTACTGATAAAACAGTATCGGGTGTTGCAAAATCTTCCTCATTTTTTAATGCAGCAGAACCGAGTCCAGCCTTAACAAGATCAGACACTTGCTCTAATGGAGCTTTTTTTGTTTCTCCATCTTGAACAACTGGCATGACATCAATAAGAGAAACACTTGAAGTTTGTTCAAGCTCACTAATAGGAGTTCCGGGTACGTCAATGATGATTGTTTGTTGAGCCATACCTTACTACTCCGGTTCAACCAAAGCGCCACCTTCAGTCTGAAGTGCAGTACCGCCTTCAGTTTGAAGAGCTGTTTGTGTTTGTACACTTTCAACAGTTAATGCAACAGCCTGAGCATTAACGAGACGATAGGTTTTAACCGCAGCTTTAATCA
The DNA here is from genome assembly GCF_000369045.1 of Acinetobacter pittii ATCC 19004 = CIP 70.29. Lineage (GTDB taxonomy): Bacteria > Pseudomonadota > Gammaproteobacteria > Pseudomonadales > Moraxellaceae > Acinetobacter > Acinetobacter pittii. The sequence goes on from NZ_KB849790.1 coordinate 88,351, forward strand.
TGCGACCAGCTTGCGAATTGGCACCAAACTTGGCATCGGCTCCAGCTGTGTCATAAACATCAACTGGGGTGAATTGTCCAGACAAGACATCTAGCGTCACAAAAAGTACTTTTTGCTCATTGGCTGGAAGCCCTGTGCGGAGGGTATTGATATTGACGTCTGTATAAACGCCCGGTGTTTTAATGCCCGCAGGAATACTCATTATTTATTTTCCTTCAGTTCAACCAGATCAGAAGCGTCAACGACGTCATCACCCGGCTCAAAGAAATAATTGACATTGATACGGTGGATTTCACCGATTGTTTCATCTTCTTCACGGTCACGATCAGAAGCAGTAATTGTGTATTGCGTTGTAAATTCTTGAGAAAGCACGCTAATTGATTGTTCACGTGTTTTGGTGTTAAAGATTGTTTTTGTGCGACCAAGTTCGAGAGGTTCCAGTCCAGTTACACCAACGGAAGATAGGTTGTTGCCAATCAGCAGTTTCTGAACACGGTCTAACATTTCGTATGTCCCGATATCACGCCCGGCACCTTGGCGGCGAGCTTCCTCATTACGCACAGAACGTGCACCGACAAGCACAACAAATTTCACAGGGTATTGAGTCTTGTTAAAACTAATCTTTTTTGGTGTTCCCGAACCCTCAAAAACCACCCAAACAGCAGGAAGTGCTTTGATAATTGCCGTTATACCATCATCAAATTCACCCGCATAAGTCTTGATTTCACGCACCCAAGGCCATTTTTTGTCAGTAATCTGCTTAGACATGACATCTTTAAAGGCTTGCTCAACAACACTTAAATTAGTCACCAGCCTTTACCCCCAAAGTCATGACGTCCAACTTGGAACATCACATTATTCGATGAGGTCTTTACTGGTTCAGATTGACCAGCTGGCGTACCACCCACGCCAACAATACCTTTTGAAATATCTTTCAGTTTATTGACAGCATCTTCATAACGGGTGCGGATCGGATCATCATCAGTCATTGCGCCTGTGCATGCATGGTAACGCGCCATATGGCAAGCCAGACTTTCAAGAAATGGAGGGACAGTTTGCAACGGCAGCTTATAGCGACTCATCAGGTAACCATCAATTTCAGAGTTGGCTTCCTGCAAGGCTGCATTAAGCTTGTCGTAATTAATGACATCTTGATAAGGCTGAACATTATCAGTGAGTTGAATTAACTCATGCTCACCGAACTTTTTGATCATCGCGTCTGCCGTTGCATACATATCCAATCACCTTATGCCTGAGTACCAGTAGAACCCACAGCCATTTGCCATAAACCAAAACCAGCAACACCACGCGCTTCTACACCGTAACGATATTTTTTACGCATGAAGACGCTGTCACTATTCATGTCGAATTGAGCAACAAAGTTTGGTTTTTTACGTGGTTGATAAACAATTGGTTTAACTGGACGTGATGCATCTAAAAGGTGCCATTCAGTTTTTGTTTCTAACCAAGGACATACCAACACTTCAAATTCGCCTTTATATGGGTTTACCTTCCCATCTTCTAGGCGATCTGTAGTCATCAAGGCATTAGCAATTTCTCGTAATGCTGGAGGCACAACTAAAAGGTTTGCTTTTAAGTTGAGTGGTTTACCTTCAGAATCTTTTAGTTCTTGCATCATGGTCATTGCAGCACCAAGACTTGCTTGTGCAGCTGCCAGTGTTGATACACTTAATGCTTTGGTAAGTTTGTTAGAAAAGACTTTGGCATTTTTACCTTCACCGACTTTATGATCAGTTGAATAAAATGGCTTATCGTCATAACACTTTTCTTCAAAGCCTTTTGTTAAAACAGTGAAGACAAGGTCATCAGGCCATTCTTTAGCTGATTGACCAGCAGCTTGGGTTTCGATGGTGTACATACCCAAGTTATCGTCTTCAATATCATTACGATCTACTTCAACTGTAGCTTCATAATCTTCATTGACCAGAATATAGGCATGACCTGTTAATTTTTTAACTGCTTTATCACCAATCCACTTACGCAAAGCCGGGAAGCGATCTGTCCATGCATAAGTGTTAGATGCACCAGTACTTGGCACTTCCATTGCTACTTTGGCATAGTTGCTAGGAGCCGCATCAAATGCATTTTTGAATACTAGTTTAAGGCTTGTACTCAAAGCATTCAGAATACGAGCACCATTTTGTTCAGTAATAACCATTAATTAAATCTCCACCCAAACGCAGTCAGTAAATTGCGTATCAAAACCCATAAATTTGCCAGCAACCGGAAGACCAGCACCTGTTGTTTTAGCAACGGTTTGGTTATCTTCCACAAAAACGTCTTCACCAATTTCAGCCTGCGTAACGGCATCAGTTGTTGAATTGCGGAACAAGAATTGTTTTTTTCGACGTACACAGGCTAGAACGTCGCCAGATTCGCCATCAGTGTTATCTGCCGAGCTGTCCCAAACGCCCATAACCTTTTGAGTTGCTGCAATTGCAGCTGTTGAAGCAACAGCAAATCCCGTGTCATCAACCAATGCGAATGTCCCGACCAGAACCACTGCACCAGCTTTTAATGGGACAGGGATTAACTCACCGTCACGCATTTCAGTGACGATTCCATTTTGCATATATGTCATGGATTAGCTCCTAAAGCTGCTGGGTCAAGCCCTAATTGGGTCGCAATGCTAGTGGCAATTTCATCTACAACAGGTTGTTGCTGATGGTTTGCTGCTAAATTCACTTGCTCAGTTTGACGTTGAGTTAAAGCTGGGATGATTGGCAATCCTTCAATCTGTGCTTTGACAAAGTCAGGGTTGGTTTTTGCCTGATCTTTGTAGTATTTAATCGTTGCCTCACCAGTCAGTCGGCCATCACTGCATGCAGCCATGATCAGGTCATCAATTTCTTTTTCTTTTGTAGCTACAATCGAATTAGCAGCCTTTGCAATAGCTTCTTGATACACAGCCATTGGCACAAATTGAGTCATATCTACTGTAGCTTGGCTGTTTGCAGCTACTTTGATTTGTTCAATTGCAGCTATGGCGTCAAAAAGGTTCTGACCATTTGCAGCAACGGCCACACCTGTTTGGTCTTGAATTTTTGCTGACAACTTGTCAAGTTCTGCTTTAATTTCTTCAGGGGTCGAAGACAATGGCAGATTTAACATCCAGCGGAGTTGTTCTAATAACTCTTCCATTTCAGAATCCTGTGGTGAATTTTGGATAAAGTAATCCTGTGCCAAGGCAGCAAGTTGAGCCTCGGGCAGATTATCCAGATTAGGGGTATTGGTTAATGCAACACTATGAAGCCCAACGACTTCACCAGTATTTTTGATATAAAAAAGAACGGGTGATAAATACTTATATTCTTCCTTCTCGATATGTTCTTTAGCCTTATCGAGCCATTTAAAATTAGTACTACATATGCCAACTCCCTTGATGTATGAAAAAGATGCTGCCTTCAACCATCCTGAAGCGGGTGCTGGTTCACCAGTTTCCTGTGCTTTTAATGTGGCATGTTCATAATCAATAACCATGTCCACCTTACGTTGATTTAATGCAGCAACAATCTGCTCACCACGCTCTGGAGTAAGTACCCAATGCGGTGCATCAAAAGGTCGTCCATCAACTCCATTGAATGTTCCTTCAGGAACAAGTACCAGATGAGTCGATGTGGCATTCAAGTCAATTGAGCATGAAGCGACAAGAATTGATTTAGGCATAACATCTACTTTTAAAAAGATGTTATGAGATTAAATTGAGGGGATAAAAAAGATCAGGCGGAAACACTTCCGCCCAGTTTATTTATTATTCAAAGCTTCTATGCCAATAAAAATCTACGTCATCTAACACTGCATCTTCTGCCTCTTGTTGTAAGAATCCGTGCTCATCCATTGGCAAGAATGGTCGTGCCGGGAACTTGCTTCCCGGGTGATTGACTTGTTTAAACACCTTGCCATTGAATGACAATGCCTGTTTATTTCTGGGACGTATCACATGCGGACGAGTTTGCCCACCGTTATGCAGAATGGGTGCGTAAGGAACATTGGTGCCAATGATTGCTTGGTCACGGGCATATTGAGTCGTGATACTACGTCGCAAATTCCCTGATTGGTATAGGTAAGAAGGTTGTGATCTATCCGGAGCCAGACCAGCCCATTTAGGACGTCCACCTGCATCAAAGTTATCTTCAGTTATGGCTGCAAATGTATTTGCAATCGCTGCCGATAATGGTGTGGTGTCATCCATACGATCAGCTGCTTGGCCTAAACGAGAAACCAGAGCATCATTTTTGATTTGAATAAAGCTCATTCAATCACCTCAAAATCATTTGGAGGCATATTTTTGAAGATACGGGATACTTGCAAATGTCCTGACACCACTTTGAACTCAATGACAACGTCATGTGGCAATACATAAAACAAAGCCTGAGTTTGTTTATCCCAAAGCTTTTGCTCCACATTGGCAATTAAATCTGGCAAAGCAATCAGTTCAGTTACAGATACATCAGTGTATTTTTTATTAACAAGTACTTCATCGCTCAACCATATCATTTTAGATTCAAATGATTGACCTGCCGCTGTTAAGAATTTTACTGAATCATACTGAAGCACACCAATTGGACTAAACTGTTTTTGAGATTTTGAAAGCTTCAGGGCATGATTCACAAAACTTTCATTAACCTTTGTAAGATTATGATTAGTCATTAACTTCTGTGATTGAATTAGTCCACGCGCTTCTCCCATCAGGTTAGTCGCTCGATTAATCATTACATCATTCAACAAATAGCTAGAAGCTGGTGAACCATTAAAACCAGCTGCGGGAGCAAAAGTTAATTTCCCATCTTTAGTGGGAATATTAAACTGAGTGCGCTTAACAATAACATCGGCGCCAGTGTTACGATCCACGCCCACACGTTCATATATGTCAGATTCATTTCCTTCACCTGATAAGATTTCCTTACCCTCAACCTCACGGGCTGAACGTGCAATCACCCGGCATTTACAACCCCACTCACTTGGGGGATAAGCAACATTCCAAAACGGATCATCAAAACGGAATAATCGACCATCCAGCGCAACATGCTGTTTACGGGGATTGCTAATTGTAATATGTCGCCATTCCCAATAGGGCCTAGTTTGACTTTCAATGCGAGAGTTTCGAGCAGTTAGAGGGAATCAAAACATCAATGCTAGCAGATTATAGATTTAACCTATCGCGCTGCATTAGTTGCCATGAAAAAGGTAAAGAGTGCAAAGCCGATAAAATTTTCTCTGAATTTGTACAAGAATTAGAAAAAGCGGGAACCTAAAATTAGCCCGCTTTTCAATTTCACACTATGAAAAATCTTTTCAAACTTCATCCCACTCAATCCCATCTTATCCCACAAAATCCCACAATTATCTCATCACTCTTATATATTTATATTATTAGGTATCAAGATTAATTTATGATCTTAGGCAAATGAGCTTTAGCTTAAAATTTTAAATTAAATTGTTGTTTTATATTATTTTTATTAAATTAGAAGGTCAGAAATATTTTATTGTTAATAATCATTTTCAATAAGGCAGGTTTTGATTTATTCGGCTAAAATCTGATTTATGGTTTATCAAACCTAGTAACTTTTAGGGTTCAATCTCCAGCAGGCTAAGAATGAGTTCTCGATAATCCTGAATCTTGTAAGTTTGGAAATGCGTATAAAAAATGAAAAATTATAGAATCCACATTGTTTCGGTCAGTTGTTTAATCTCTTGAATATCATGACTCACATAAATCATTGGAATTTTTATTTCCTCTTTTACTTTCTGAAAAAAAGGAATAATTTCAGCTTTATGATTCGCATCTAATGCTGATAAAGGCTCATCTAGAAGTAACAGTTTAGGTGAATATAACAATGCTCGACCTAGTGCCACGCGCTGTTTTTCCCCTCCTGAGAGTTTAATGGGCATACGTTGTAATAAGTGCCCTAACTTTAATAACTCAATAATATAATCTGCTTCAAAGTGACGTTCTTGTTGGGAAAGATGCTTAAGACCAAATAATAAGTTTTGCTTTACCGTTTTATGCGGAAAAAGCTGAGCATCTTGAAAAACCAATCCAACATGTCGCTTTTGGGTACTCAAATTAATGTTTTGATCTGAATCAAACCATGTTTGATCCTGTATTTTAATGAGTCCATTACGCGGAGTATTCAGGCCTGCAATGGCATGTAAAATCGATGTTTTACCTGAACCCGATGCGCCGAATAAGCCAATAACAGCAGCATCTGACTGGAAACTAGGTTCAATATGAAATTGGCCCATTTGTAGCTCAAAACGGCAATCAATCAACATAATTTTACCGCCCTAAGCGCTTCTTTTGATAACGATGAAACCACTGTGCAAACCATAGCGCTAAAAAAGCCACACTCAACGATAAAACAATAAGCCGTTGAATAGCGGCCTCGGTATCGGGTTGTTGCATTAAGCTATACATGGCTAGAGGCAAAGTCCGTGTTTCATTTGCAATATTACCTACAAAGGTAATGGTGGCCCCAAACTCACCTAAACTACGGCAAAAACATAAAATAGCACCAACTAAAATGCCACTGCTGGCAAGAGGCAAAGTGACATGAAAAAATGCCCCCAAAGATGAAGCTCCTAATGTCTTTGCTGCCATTTCTAAACGCTGATCGACCAGTTCAATCGCTAGTCGAATAGATTGCACCAATAGCGGAAAACCCATTACTGCCGAAGCAAGAACGGCACCTTTCCAGTTAAATGCAAAATCAATTCCGATCGGTGCCAAATATTGCCCAATAATGCCTCGGCTACCAAATACCTGTAATAACAAATAACCAGGAACCACTGGCGGCAGCACCAAAGGTAAAAACACTAAAGTTTCAATGAATGACTTACCCCAGAACTCTTTACGCGCCAAAAACCATCCCACACAAATTGCAGGAATAATACTGACGACAAGACAACTTGCTGCAACCTTACAAGAAAGTTGCAGCACGCTGAGTTCTTCTGGGGTTAAAGAAAACATCATGGTTTTACTGGAGCCAACACGCTAAAGCCATATTTTTTAAAAACAGCTTTGGCTTGATTGCTTTGTAAAAATTGATAGAACTTTGCTGAGTTTGAATTCTTTTTAACTATCCCTACAGGATAAATAATTGGTGAATGCGTATTTTCCGGAAATACACCAGCTACATTCACATCTTTACTAATTGCAGCGTCGGTTGCATAAACAATCCCAACCTGACATTCACCACGTGCAACAAAGTTTAATGTAGCTCGAACATCTTCTGTTTCGACTAGTTTTGGCTCAATACGACTCCACCAACCTAAATTAGTAAAAGCTTGTTTAGCATATTTTCCTACAGGCACACTTTTGGTATCCCCTGTACAAACCTTTCCTGTAAACACTTTATTTGGATCAGTCGTTTTATCTAGTTTTATGTTTAATGACTGCCCTTTTGGGGTAATTAACACCAAACGATTACCTAATAAATTTATACGGTCATTTGCTGCAACTCGTTTTTTATTTTGTAGATAATCCATCCACTGGGTATCTGCTGAAATAAAAATATCAGCTGGTGCTCCAGCTTCAATTTGTTTAGCTAAGTTTGATGATCCTGCATACGAAGTTTTAACTTCTACTTTATTCTGTTTTTCGTAAGTTTTTTCTAAATCGTTAATTGCATTCGTTAAACTTGCTGCTGCATAAACGGTAACCGATTCAGCCTTGGCTGAGACATTAAAGACCAATCCGATGCTGAGGACTGAACAGGCTAAAGCCAATTTTTTTATCTTCGTATCACTTACCATTATTTTTACCTTTTGTCGTTTTTGCAGCGATATATACCCAAGAATATAGCGCTACATGAAGATTATGAAAAGCATAATTCATTAACTATAGATGTCTGGAATGCAGCAGTGCTTTTTCAGCACGTAATTTGAATTAAGCAAAAGCTATACCAAATTAAAAGATTTCATGCCTAAACAATCTTTTATCTTAACCTTTTAAATAGCTACTCATGATTTGATAATCATGTTCTAAGGCTTGTCGAGCATTGATTTCCATTTGGCGGTAATGCTGTAAGACTTTCTGGCCCAAAGCTGTAACGGCTGCCCCACCACCATGTGTTCCACCTGTTTGTGTTTCCACTAACGCTGTTTCAAAGCACTGATTCATGGTGTCGACTAACTGCCATGCACGGCGGTAGCTCATATTCATAGATTTTGCAGCTTGTGAGATCGATCCCGTTCTCTCAATTGCTTCAAGTAAGTCTGCCTTACCCGGACCAAATGCGATGTTTTGCTCTAAAAGAATTCTAATTTGTAATTTTAAGTTTTGTTCTTTCATAGACTTAGTTCACAAAGTTTCATTTTTATGCTGCTTAACATTATAGGAAACTTTAATAGCTTAAAACACATACAAATTTAAATCTCTACTCTTTCTTAAAAAGAGTTCATTTAAAAAATCAAAACTGCACAAAGTGGATAAAGATCTGGAAAAAACGGATAGAGGCTCAGGCCTAATCGCGGTTCAATCAGTTAAAAGCTGATTGATTGGAGGATTGAGCAATGACCTCATCTAATTTAAAACAATGGAATGATTTTGTAGATGGATGTATCGACTTCCGTCCTAACGATGGCGTGTTTCGTATTGCACGTAATATGTTTACCGAGCCTGAACTATTTGACTTGGAAATGGAACTTATTTTTGAAAAGGTTTGGATTTATGCATGTCATGAAAGTGAGATTCCAAACAATCATGATTTCCTAACCGTTCAAATTGGCCGCCAACCGATCATTGTAAGCCGTGATGGTAAAGGCGAACTACATGCCATGGTTAATGCTTGTGAGCATCGTGGAGCGACCTTAACACGCGTTGCTAAAGGCAACCAGTCAACCTTTACATGTCCGTTCCATGCTTGGTGTTATAAGTCAGATGGCCGCTTGGTGAAAGTCAAAGCACCTAGTGAATATTGCGAAGATTTTGATAAATCAAGCCGTGGCTTAAAACAAGGCCGTATTGCCAGCTACCGTGGTTTCGTATTTGTAAGCCTCGATACTCAAGCAATAGATTCTCTAGAAGACTTTTTAGGTGATGCAAAACTGTTTCTTGATTTAATGGTTAACCAGTCCCCAACCGGTGAACTCGAAGTACTTCAAGGCAAGTCATCTTATACTTTTGCAGGTAACTGGAAGCTACAAAATGAAAATGGCTTAGATGGTTACCATGTCAGTACCGTTCACTATAACTACGTCTCTACAGTCCAACATCGCCAACAAGTCAATGCATCAAAAGGTGAAGAACTCGATACGCTTGACTATAGCAAGTTAGGTGCCGGTGACTCAGAAACTGACGATGGCTGGTTTAGCTTCAAAAATGGCCATAGCGTATTGTTTAGTGACATGCCGAACCCAACTGTTCGTCCGGGTTACAGTACAGTTATGCCATATATGGTCGAAAAATATGGCGACAAATATGCTGAGTGGGCAATGCACCGTTTAAGAAACTTGAACTTGTACCCTAGCCTATTTTTTATGGATCAAATTAGCTCTCAGCTTCGTATTGTTCGCCCTGTGGCATGGAATAAAACTGAAGTCATCAGCCAATGTATTGGGGTTAAAGGTGAATCTGCTGAAGCACGCCGTAACCGTATTCGTCAGTTTGAAGATTTCTTTAATGTGTCGGGCCTTGGTACACCAGACGATTTAGTTGAATTCCGTGAACAGCAAAAAGGTTTCCAAGCACGTCTTGAACGTTGGAGCGATATTTCGCGTGGTTGTCAGTCTTGGGAATATGGCGCGACCAAAAACTCGCAAGACTTAGGCATTCAACCCGTCATTACTGGCCGTGAATTTACCCATGAAGGACTCTATGTAAACCAGCATGGACATTGGCAACGTCTCATGCTTGATGGCTTAAATAAGAAAGCATTGAAAATGCAAGATATTACTTTTGAAAACAATGCCGTAATGGATGAGGTGTAACCATGTCACAAGAACTACATTTTGCTGTATCTCAGTTTTTGTACAAAAAAGCAGAGCTTTGTGATGCTTATGACTGGGATGCCTATCTAGAGCTTTACGATGAAGATAGTGAATATCATATTCCACAGTGGATTGATGACCATAACTATGTTCAAGATCCAAATCAGGGTTTGTCTTATATTTATTATGCAGACCGTACAGGACTTGAAGACCGTGTATTCCGTATTCGTACAGGTAAAGCAGCATCTGCTACTCCGTTACCACGTACTTTGCATAGCATGAATAACATTCGAGTTAAAACATTGGATGATGGATTAATTGAAGCAAAAGTTGCATGGCAAACGCTCTATAACCGTCAAGGTTTAGAAGGCTGTTTTTACGGACACGCTACTTATCTTTTACGCCAAACAGCAGATGGTTTCCGCATTCGTCGTCAGCATAGCATTTTGCTGAATGACAAAATTGATTCCGTTTTAGACTTCTATCACGTTTAAGGGGAATGAAAATGGGACATTCAGTTGCACTTAATTTTGCCGATGGCAAAACCTTTTTCATTTCGGTAAATAACGACGAATTGCTGCTTGATGCAGCAGTTCGCCAAGGAATTAACCTCCCGCTAGACTGCCGTGAAGGTGTTTGTGGTACCTGTCAGGGACAGTGTGAAACCGGTATTTATGAACAAGAATATGTTGATGAAGATGCATTAAGTGAACGTGATTTGGCTGAGCGTAAAATGTTAGCTTGCCAGACGCTTGTAAAATCCGATGCAGCTTTTTATTTCGATCATGATTCTGCTATCTGTAACGCTGGTGATACTTTAAAAATTGAAACCAAAGTGACGGCGGTTGAGCTGGTTTCTGAAACAACAGCAATCTTACATCTTGATGCAAGCAGTCATACTGAACAACTTCAGTTTTTACCGGGTCAATATGCTCGTTTGCAAATTCCAGATACTGAAGATTGGCGTTCTTATTCTTTTGCAAATAGACCAAATGCAACCAATCAATTGCAATTTTTAATTCGTCTATTGCCAGATGGTGTTATGAGTAATTACTTGCGTGATCGCTGTAAAGTTGGACAGACCCTACTCATCGAAGCGCCACTTGGTAGTTTCTACTTACGTGAAGTAGAACGACCACTGGTTTTTGTGGCGGGTGGAACAGGTTTATCAGCTTTCTTGGGAATGCTAGATAACTTGGTGGATCAACCGAACTCACCTGCCGTTCAGTTGTATTACGGCGTAAATAATGAAACCGACTTGTGTGAACAACAACGTTTACATGCCTATGCTGAACAGCTACCCAACTTTAGTTATCACCCGATTGTGACTAAGGCAACGGAAGCTTGGCAAGGTAAAGCAGGCTATATTCACGAGCACTTAAATAAAGATCAACTGGCTGAGCAGGCTTTTGATATGTATTTATGTGGCCCACCACCAATGATTGAAGCCGTTAAAAATTGGTTAGATGAGCAAGCTCTGCAAAACTACCGTATTTACAGCGAGAAGTTTTTACAGAGCAATACATCACGTTGAAGTATAAAATAATTTAAAAACCACTAAACCTGAAATCATTCAATATACTCTTATAAGGGGTATATTGAATTTTTGCATTTAAATTAAAAGTTTTTATATATCAATAACATAAAATAATTAATTCCGACAAAATAAATTGACCAGCTCACTCGGATTTGCTATAAATTTTGATAGATCTTAAGGAATAAGGTCATGATGAGATTAACTTATAGCACCTTTTATATCCCCCTATTCTATTTCTCGAATTTACTAAATTGATGGACAAAATCCGATGTAAAAATTTGAGAAAATCACATTAATTAGCGGCTAAATTGGTCTGTATTTTGCTTATATCTCATTGTAATTTGCGAGTAACTTAATTTTTTAAGTGCCGTATTTACTTGCTGTGCAGCGAAGTTTTAAAGCTTTTACAACACAAGTAAGTACAGGAGTGAGCCAAAAGGGATAAATATGAACCAAGCCAACTCCCCAGAACTCAGTGGGCGTCATTTTCAAAATGAGTCTATCTTTACCAATCATAATCTGGTGTTTGATCACCACGATTTAAGCGAAACTTGCCGAAATGTCGGGCAAATTTTTAAACCACATGATCTTAAAATCTCTCAGCAGAAGCGAGATTTCAGTGCAACCATGCACCATGTTAAAACAGGCGCATTGTCTATTAGTCGCTTGGAATATGGTGCGGATGTCATTATTGAACCAGATCATCTGGATAGCTTTTACCTAATTCAAATTCCAACTCAAGGCTACGCAGAAATCGAATTTGGTTCACAAAAGTTTATTTCTTATTCTCAAGTTGCTTCTCTTATTTCTCCTCAGCAATCTTTACGTATGCGCTGGCATGCAAACTCACCACAGCTCATTCTAAAAGTTTCAAAAGATGATTTTACTTACCATTGCCGTCAACACATTGCCGATTCAGAAAATAACTTACTCATTTTTGACCCTAAATTAGACTTTTCTACACAAAGTGGAGCCTATTTTTTACAGCTCGTTAGAACATTGATGGATGCTTTAGCATGTGATCAGCACCCGCTTCATCATCCTTTAGCCTTTAAACAATTTGAGTCAAATTTGTTTAATGCACTCATTTATGGTCAACCCAATAATGCATTGCATAAGCTTGAACAATATAAAGAAAAAACCGTCTCTCCTTATTTTGTGAAGCGTACAGAAGCCTACATAAAAGAACATTTACATGAGCCGCTTAACGTCGAAATTCTGGCTGAACATGCAGGCGTGAGTGTGAGAACCCTATTTACCGGTTTTAAAAATTATTTGGGGACAACCCCAATGTCTTATCTAAAGGAATTACGCTTTGAACAAGCTCATTTAGAACTCATGCATAATGAAAATCTATCGGTCACAGACGTTGCATTTAAATGGGGATTTACTCACTTAGGCCGTTTTTCTCAAGAATATAAACGCCGCTATGGGGAATTACCTTCGTCTACTCGTCGATCTGGTCACAGTGAAGGTTCAGGCTTAATTACTTCAATTTTTTCTTAAACTAAAATAGACGAAAGCCTTTTATATTGATTGATATAAAAGGCTTTTTTTATAATTTAAAAATGATGGACATAACGAACTTGTAGTCGTGTTCCCTCTGGGCGGTTTTCAGCATCTTGCTCAAAATAAACATTTGCAACCAAGTGATCATTTTTAGAAAAACTATACATCGCACCCGGACCAATTGCCCAAACTTGTTCACGTCGACCTTTGACTTTTTCACCATCGACTTCGGTATCAGTGACTTGTTTTAGCCAATAACCATTCAGTCCTAAGCGAAACTGTTCAGTAATAGCATAGTCCGTTGCAAAGTTTGCATGAATTGCTTGCCCAGCTTGCATATCATTTGCTCCAGCAAAAGCATAGCTTGGGTCATCATTTTTAAAGTTATAGAGATAATGGATGCGTGTTGAAGCTGTCCACTTTGGATTGAACCAATATGTTGCTGCCCAATAGGGATCAAACGAAACAGCGTTATTACTCGGGTTAATATCTTTTTGCTGGTCGTATTCCCCAGTAGGTAAATTCACCTGAAACTCAAAACGATGTACAAACTTAGGCCCTTGTGCACCCATGACTGGATCGAACTGAATAAAAGGTCCGATCATAATGTCTCCAAAGCCGCTTTGGGCTTTAATAGCAGCATTATTCAAGCCATCATCCATGACCATTTTACTGACAAAAGGAATTAAAAAATTCATGCCTAGACTGGCTTTATCTTTTACTCGGACATTCGATAAATAACTAATCTGTTCAACCAGTACTTGATAATTTAAATCTGTTTTAGGTAAACCTAATTTTTGTCCATTGGCATCGACCAGTTTATTACTATCGTAATTTTGAAAGTAAGTTTGAGCATACCAGCCAGGCCCTGCGGGTAAACCGCCATCGAGAAAGCTGGTCATACCTAAATTTACGGTCGGTAAATCATAGGCATGAGAAACTAATGGCAAACCCAACAATGTCCCAGCTAAAAAGCCATGTTTAATTAAAGTGCTTTTCATCTTCTTATTTCCTATAAAAAAATCACGACCGGATTGATCGTGATTGTGGTGAATTAATGTGTTAATTCTGGATGCTCAGCGGCAATCCGATACTTTCCTGCGTGGAATACCAATGGTTCACCTTGGCGTTGTTGGTATTGTTCAATCTGACCAATAAAAATCAGGTGATCTCCACCCTCATACTGATTTACATTACGGCAAACCAAGGTTGCGAGTGCATCGGATAAAATTGGAACGCCTGCATTGCATTGTTGATGGGCAATGCCTGCAAATTTGTCTTCAGCACCTCGAGCAAAATGTCCAGAAAGCTGATGATGTTCTTGTGCCAACATGTGAATGGCAAAATATTCAGCTTCTACAAAATCAGACAAACTTGGCGCTGTTTTTGAAAGACTCCACAAAATTAATGGTGGGTCTAAAGACAGCGACGAAAATGAATTGGCTGTCATGCCTATTTTCCGACCATCTTTACCACGAGTTGTAATCACGGTAACCCCAGTTGCAAACTGCCCAAGCAAGTTACGAATTTCTCTTGGGTTTTCAGCATTAATCGCTTGTAAAACTAAAGTTTCAATTGTGTCCATTTTTCATATCTCCTTTTGACTATGGCCTAGGCTACTTTTGCTGCGGTTTTTGAAGCCAAGAATGCTTGAGCTTGATCTGCGTCAAACCACCAAGGGGCAAAAGAGCGCGGGTCATCAAAGTTATTGGCCATAATTGAAGCAATGCTTTGGTTTTGGCTTGCGGCTGCTAATAGTTCAACCACATGCGGTTGCGGCGGTACTAACAGGCTATTGGTCCAAGCCACCACTTTTTCTGCATAAGCCCAATAACGTTCAAAAGTTTGAACCATCCATTGTTCGCTAAAGCTTTGATTATCATTGGCTAAAATGGCATTGAAATAGATCTTGCTACACTTAGCAGCGTTGTTTGAGCCTTGACCAGTAATCGGGTCATTGACCACTAAAGCATCTGCCATACCAAAAATTTTCTTGCCAGACGGTAAGGTTAAAACGGGTTTACGTACTGTCGGCGGGAAACGCCCTGCCAAGTATCCGCCTGCATCGGTCAACTCAACATTTGTGCAGCGTTCATATTCCCAAGGCACAAATTTTTTGAGTAAGTCCAAACTGCACTGCAAATGCTGTTCAGGTGTTTTGACATCTTGCCAGCAGTCCATTGGCCCATTGGGAATTCCTTCAAACACCATAATGTCGCAAGGACCATTGATGGTCAGTGCCGGAAAAGAAAAGTACTCACCGACTTCGGGAATAATGTTAAAAGTCACGCGAGAGTATGGTGAAATTGGCTTCATATTTTTGACATAGGTCAATGCCAAAGCACGTCGAGGCTTATCAAAAACACTACGTGCATCATCACGCTCAAACTGTTTAACAACCTCACCTTTACCAGCAGCGAGTAATACAAGCTCATAGTCGTTTGCAAGTTGTTCTAACTCTTCTATTCCCACATCCTGAATCACCAATTGACCGCCACGGCGTTCAAACTCTTCCATCCAATATGGCATTTTAACGCGTTGATCGACCGATTGAGCGTAGCGCTCAAGACGAGCACTCCATTCAAATGCTTTACCACCATTTTCAGGGTTAACTAAAGCCAGCCCAATGCCTTCTACCGCTGGACATTGTTCTTCCCAGAAATTTAGTCCTAAGTCACGTTCAGTTTGTAAAGCGGTATGAAACATACACTGGCTTGACATGACTTTACCTTGACGGATTTCATCGGCAGTTCGGTTGGTGATCATGGTTACGTCGTAACCTGTATCTAATAACCCCAAACCAAGCTGTAAACCAGACTGTCCTGCTCCAACAATTGCAATACGGCGCATAATATTCTCCATAATTTTCTAAATGTGCTTTTAAAACGCTGTGCTATTCGGCTAAACGCGGAATAGCAGGCTGTGATCCTTCAGGGCCCATCACTGAATAGCCACCGTCGACCGCATAATCAGCTCCGGTGACAAAACTCGCAGCGGGTGACAATAAAAACAAAACCACGTTGGCGACTTCTTCGGGATGTCCCAATCGGCCTAGCAAGTGATAATCGGCTGCCACGCTATCGGCTTTTTCACGGCTATTACCGCTGACTTCTGCAATGACACGAGACCATGTCCAACCCGGAGAAACCGAATTGACGCGAATACCATCGGCAGCAAAATCCATTGCCATGCTTTGTGTGAGTTGACGTATTGCAGCTTTAGAGACTGGATATAACCAGCGTCCTGTTTGTGCCACTTTGGCTGAAATGGAAGTAAAGTTAACAATTGAACCTTGCTGCTTTTTTAGGTCATGGTATAAAGCACGGCTCAGCTCAACTGTAGAGACCAAATTAAGATCTAGTGCTTGTAACCAGTCCTGACGTGAAGATTTAAAACCATCATCTAAGTAGGTACATGCCAAATTCACCAAGTAATTCACTTCACCTAAATGTTGGTGAATATTTGCAACAGCTTGTTGAATAGCCGCATCGCTGGTTAAATCGGTTTGAATAAACATCACATCATGGTTAAAGCTTTCTGCAATCGCCTTGCCTTTGGCATCAATATCTAAAATAGCAACATGAGCACCCGCACTCACCAAAGCTTGTACAACAGCTTTACCAATGAGTGTTGCTCCGCCGCTCACCACAGCGACTTTTCCTTTTAAATCTATATTCATTGTAGATACTCCTTAATTTATTGGCTTGCCTTCGCTACTTGACCAAGATGGCATCAACGTATTGGAAGGAAGATCTTCATCAAGAAGTTTTCGTGCTGTCTCGACACCTGCAACTGGTAAGCCTGTTGGATCTAATAAACCAATTTGAACAAGTACAGATGCTTGGTCCCAGTAAATATGCTCATGGCACAACTTTGCCCCTCTAAACTGGATCACACCTAACATTGGAATCTCGACGTATTTACCGGTTGGTTTTACACCGGGTAATAACCAGTCAATTTCAGCGTCGTGGGTAAAGCTCATAATGAACTCGTCTACTACTTGCGTTGAGCCAACCGTACGAGAGATCGAGGTGATCTTCATATCTTTCGGGTTTTGGTGAACAAAATGATATTGATAAAAACGAGCAAGCTGGCTTTGGCCTACACCACCAGTTAACGTTGGAATATGGTTGACATAAGGTTCTGCAACCATTGTTGCCATGGTTGCTGGCACATCACGCGTATCAAACTCATGACGAATATGCTCTTCCCATAAGGCAACTAGGTCGTATTTCGGTCCAATCGTGTCATGTAGAGCTGTTACTGTACGCTCGTGGGCAAAACGTGCTGAAGGTTTGTGATAATGATTGCTTTTTTGGCGTGCAAAAGCATGATCAACACCTTCATAAACATAAGCTTGTACATTTGAATATTGGTTAGCTGCATCAACAATCGCTTGTCTCGCATCTGGCGGTGTAAATTGGTCCAGTTCTGCAATATGTAAAACCAAACGTCCTTTTATGTTGGCTAACTCATCTAACGATTTTTCAATGCCTACACCGTAATAACCTACAGCACATGCCACATCAGGAAGTCGGCAGCCTGCCAGATAAGCAAGCTTTCCACCCAAACAGTACCCCACCACACCGAGGCCTGTAGAGGTGTCACATTCTGGTCGAGTCTTTAAAAAAGCTAAGCTGTCCTGAATATCTTCAACCCCAAGATTTTCATCATATTGCTGATAAAGCTCGAAAGCCTTTTGAAAATCTTCTGGTGTATAACCCAGTTCTATATTAGGTGCTACACGCCAAAATAAATCAGGAACTAAAACGGTATAGCCTTCTTCTGCAAGAAATTCTGCTTTTTCTCGCATGGCCGCATTAACCCCAAAGATTTCCTGACAAAGCACCACTCCAGGTCCTTTTTCTGTTTCTGGTGTCGCTAGATATGCACTGAACTGCTTTCCAGATGCTGTTTTAATTTGAACGGTTTGACCAGCCATAGTGTCAACTCCTGACATTGTTATGGCTTTATCTTCTATCCGAATATTTTTTTAGACTGTCCAAAAGCTGCAAGCACTATCCAATCTCTGCGCAATTATCAAAATCAATCAAACTGGATAAAACCCTAAGAATAAGAAAACCAATAAATTTCATAGCTTTAAATAAAAAAATTAAATTAATGCTTTTTATCTAATTTGGAAAAAATGGATGAAGATTAGGACTTATTGGATAGTGACGATTGGCTAAAAATAGTTCAATCAAGTCATGTAATTCGTTTGATTACATAAAAAAAGCCCAGTCATTTTCTAAATTAAGGCGTTTATTTATGCATCGACCATGGCCAATTTACGGACAACAAAAAACATTAATGCTCATCAATATTTTATGTTGTAGTGCATTTTCTACTCAGGCTTATTCAGCGGATGAAGAATGGAAATTTACATTAAAAAATGCATATATAGACAGAAACTATGACAATCCAGATGTAAAAGACACAGGTAGCTGGTCGCAATCAGTTTCTCTATTTTACAACTCAAATATGCATTATACGCCGTTAGAAATTGGTGGAACCCGGATTCAAATTGGCGCAAATGCTTCAGCACAGTATGCGGTTCGTTTAAGCCAAGATAAACATGTTGCAGATACGGTATTACCTTTTGATAAAGCCACGCAGTCACAAGCACCTGATTATCTAAAATATGGCGCGACCTTAAAGTTAGGCTATAACAAGACACTACTCAGCATTGGTGAACTATGGCTGGATTTACCCGTAACCACAGTAGATGCAAGTCGGCAACTCCTGACGTCTTATTGGGGAGCTAATCTTAAGAGCCAGCTAAACGATAAGCTTTTCGCAGAAATTGGCCGTATTGAAAAAGTATCACCGCGAAATGAAGAAGACTTTCATCGATTTTCTTTTACTTCAAAAGGTGTGACTGGTTACTCCGACGGCCTTAACTATATAGATTTTCGCTATCAATTTACGCCTACGCTGAAGGGTGAATATTACTTTGGAAATATGGAGGATTTATATAACAAACATTATGTCGGCGTTGACCACCTATGGAAAAATTCTAATTTTTCAGTTAATTCAAAATTCAAATATTTCAATGCTAAAGATAATGGAAATCTATTTGACATCGACGCACAAAATATAGGGTTACTAGAAACGCTTAAAGTAAAAAATCACAGCTTTGGTGTGGGTTATCAGCAAATTATTGGTGAGTCTGCTTATCCGTTACCAGATGGTTTCTTGCCTGAAACTTATTTCATTAACTGGAACACGACTGGTTTCTTCAAACAAGATGAAAAGTCTTATCACTTCATTTATGGCTATGACTTTAAAGATCATGTGCCGGGCCTAAATACCACTTTGAAGTATGTATACGGCGATCACTTCAAAACAGCAGATGGCTTAAAAAACAAAGAAAGTGAAGCAAACGTTATTGTCAATTATGCCCTTCAACAGCCTTTTCTCAAAGGTTTAGCTCTTCAGTACATCTTCATCAATTACGACGTTAAGCATGGAAATGATTTCTCCGAAAACCGTTTCTTCGTCAATTACAGCAAAAAATTTTAATGAATAAGGAATACGTATGAAAACGATAGATGCAAACACGATTATCAATCGCGAAAAACTGTCTCCATTACAATGGATGGTTTTTATCCTAGGCTTTTTTGTCTTCTTTTGTGACGGCCTAGACACAGGAGTTATTGGTTTTATCGCCCCCGCATTACTCGATGATTGGGGAATTACCAAGCCTCAACTTGCCCCAGTTTTAAGTGCTGCTTTAGTCGGCATGTCGATTGGTGCAATTATTTCAGGACCCTTAGCCGATAAGTTTGGCCGTAAAGGCGTTATTGTTTTTACAAGCCTTTTGTTCTCAATATTTACGATTTTGTGTGGCTTTGCCAATTCAACCCAAGACTTAATGATTTATCGTTTTATTACAGGTATTGGTTTAGGCGCAGCCATGCCAAACATCAGTACGATTGTCTCTGAATATATGCCTGTAAAACGCAAAGCATTCCTTACAGGTCTTGCTGGCTGTGGGTTTATGCTGGGTATTTCCTGTGGTGGTGTGCTGTCAGCTTATCTATTAGAAAGCTATGGCTGGGCTAAGGTTATTATTATTGGCGGAAGTATTCCGCTCATTTTAGTGGTTGCTCTATTGCTTAAATTGCCTGAATCAACTCAATACTTAATTACACGTCATCAACAAGACAAAGCTCAACGTATTTTAGAAAATATTCAAGGTCATTCTTTTCAAGAACCTGTAAAACTTGTTTTAACTCAAGCAGAAAATGTCTCAGATGAAAATCCAGTTAAAGTGGTTCTAGGAAAATATCTATGGGGTTCAAGCATGCTTTGGCTCTGCTGCTTTACTAGTCTATTGGTGTTCTATCTTTTAACCAGCTGGATGCCAACAATTTTAAAAACAGCAGGTTTCAGTACCCAACAGTTTAGTTTAATTGCCGCGATTTTCCCTTTTGGTGGAGTGATTGGTGCAACCATTATGGGATGGTACATGGATAAACTAAACCCAACTACAGTGATTAAATATTCATATCTGATTGCTTTCGCCCTATTTATTGTGGCAGGTCTAGTAAGCTCAAATATTTTCTTGTTAGGTCTTACTATCTTCTTAATTGGTGCTTTACTCGCTGGTGCACAGTCTTCATTACTGCCGCTTGCAGCTATATTCTATCCAGCGGTCTGTCGTGCGGTTGGCGTTTCATGGATGCATGGTATTGGTCGTATCGGTGCAATTTTAGGCGCTTTCTTTGGATCGCTCATTTTCACTTTTAACCTAAGCTTAAGCGGTATTTTCTTTATTCTAGCAATACCAACCTTCATCTCATTTATTGCACTTAGTCTCAAAGTGATTTATGAGAAATCTAAAAACAAACAAGTGTTAAAGCTTGAAGAAAGTCTATAAATATTAATCTATAAATAAAAAACTGATTTAGTTGCCTAAATCAGTTTCTTATTTCGAAAGTTAAATATCAGAAAATTTTACCTTTGGTCTCACTTGGATTTTCACCAAATTCTTCACGATATTCTTGAGAAAAACGACTTAAATGGTTAAAGCCCCAGTCATAGGCAAGCTTTGAAATAGAAACCTTTCTATCTGCTCCTGTAGTGCTCAAAATCTTATAAATTTGTTGAAGACGATATTTTTTCAAATATGACATTGGACTGGTACCGTAGTACTGTTGAAATTCGTCATACAATTTTGATTTTGAAACCCCAGCCAGACGCTGCAAGTCTTCTGCACAGATTTCTTCATGAGCATGTTCAATAATAAAATTACGAACCTTACGGATATAAGCTGGCTCATCTTGATGTGAGAGTGACTTTAAGGCTTCAGAGTAGTTGTTTTCTTGAGATAATAGTAAGGCTTTAATTACAAAATTTTCATAGTCTTCAGATAACATCTGCAAACCATAAAAATTACTATATTGCGATTTTAGCTGTAAAAAATTCTGAATATTCTTCCACCATGCACCAATCAGTTGCTCCGAGTCCAGATGCATTTCAGGGTTAAAAATGATAGGCGTTTCTATAGGTTTATTCAGTAGATCGGCAAGAACAATCTGCATACTTCGTTCAGGAATAACCACCTGAAATTTTCTGCAATCTTTATCAATAATCAAATCTTGTTGATCATTATTTGAAACAATTAGGCCTCTGTTTTCATCAGATTGATAATGTGCACCACGAATGTTGAGAGCTTGTCGCCCCTGTATAGGTAAACTAATGCTATAAGCTTTTAAATTTGAGATGTTAATGGCAACGTTTGCACCATAACTGATTGTGCCGATTGCCATTTTTTTATTGGGCAAACGCATTCCGTCATAGTGAAAATCGAGAGTATCTTTGTAAATTGTATCTAGACGGTGTTCCCCACAAATTGTGGACATCAAATTCTGCGCAAATTCAGCTTTGCGTGAATAATGATTGAGTTCCATCTGTTGGCTGAGTGATATCATATCCTTTTCACCTAGCTAAATAACTTATTGCTAAAAAAGCAACTTGTATGCCAATTAATATCCTTTAATTGACGAGTTTTCCTGAAAAGTATCGAATCAAGAAAGAGAGTAAAGATTACTTTCTCATACTCTATTAAATTTTAAAAATGGAAATAAGTTAAATACCTTAAAAGTATAATTTCATACCTTAACAAACTTATTTTATTAGATTTTTATCAAAAATATCTTAGGGATAAATCATAATCTTGAACAGTAGACTATGATAAATTTTAACGAATAAAAAAACCGCCTATTTAAAATAAGCGGCTTTGTAAAATACTTAACTTATTGGGCGGTATAACCACCATCCATAACCACAGCTTGACCTGTTACTCCACCCGCTTTACTACTTGCAAGGAAAATTGCATAGTCAGCAATTTCTTCAACAGATAACAAACGTTTTTGAGGAACCATTGCCAAAATCACATCTTCAAGTGCGCTATCTAAACTTACATTACGGGTTTTAGCCAAATCTGCAATTTGCCCACGAACCAATGGTGTATCTACATAACCCGGGCATAGAGCATTTACCGTAATACCGTCACGTGCACATTCTAATGCTGCAACTTTTGTTAGGCCAATTACGCCATGTTTAGCGCTGTTATAACCTGCCTTTCCAGCGAATCCAATCAAGCCATTAATTGAGGCCATATTAATAATACGACCATATTTTTGAGCTTTCATGATTGGAAAAACATGTTTAATACCAATAAACGCCCCAGTTAACATGACTTGAACTAGCTTTTGAAAAACTGCCGTTGGAAACTCTTCAATAGATGAAACGTGTTGGAAACCAGCATTATTAATTAAGATATCAACCGTACCAAAGGTCTTTTGAGTCAGCTCAATTGCTTGTTTATAAGCATCTTCATCAGTTACATCACATGGTGCCGATAATGCATCAAAACCTTGTTCTTTAAGTGAGTTCGCCGTTTCTTGACACTTTTCAGCATTCATATCAGAAATGACAACTTTGGCACCTTCTTGAGCAAATTTCTTAGCAATCTCTAGACCGATACCACTTGCAGAACCTGTAATAAAAGCGACCTTACCGTCTAAAAGTTTTGTCATTTATTTACTCCTTAATACTTATAACGTGCTGATTTAAACAATACCCGTTACGGTAAAGACCGTAATGACCACAAATACCGCTAACGTTTTAATTACCGTGACTGCAAAAATATCTTTATACGATTGTTTATGGGTTAAACCTGTAACAGCAAGTAAAGTAATAACAGCACCATTATGCGGAAGTGTATCCATACCACCCGATGCCATCGCAACCACACGGTGCATGACTTCTGGTGGAATACCCGCAGCTAAAATCGCGGCGTTATATTGTTCAGCCATCGCACTTAAAGCTATACTCATACCACCAGAAGCCGAACCGGTAATACCTGCTAAAACGGTTGTGGTCACAGCCCCATTGACTAATGGATTTGTGAAGGTACTACTCATTGCATGGCTAATCAGAGCAAAGCCCGGTAATGACGCAATAATTGCACCGAAACCATACTCAGAAGCCGTATTCATCACTGCTAAAAGTGAGCCGCCAATACTGGCATTAATGCCCTCTTTGAAGTTCGTCACTACACGTTGATAATCAAATAAAATTGCAGAAATAATCCCGACAATCAGCGCAAGACCTACCGCCCAGATCGCACCGGTTTTTGCAACATCTACGGTGTAATCCGCTAGACCAACTGAGGCAAAATCAAAACCATTTGGATACCACTCTTTGATTGCTTTAGACAAATATTTGTTCATTACAGCAACAAGAATAAGAGGTACAAATGCTAAGAACTGACGTGCCGTACTTCCATTATTTTGCAAGTTCATATCGGCTTCAATTTCTTGAGACGGCGTATGGTCTACACCAAAACCAGAATACCCTTCGCCTGCTTTTGCAGCAGCTCGGCGACGCCATTCTAAGTAAGCCAAACCCATGCATAGAACAAAGATAGCACCGATAATTCCTAGAAATGGTGCAGCATAAATATTGGTGCCAAAGAATGTAGTTGGAATTACGTTTTGAATTTGTGGCGTACCTGGTAATGCATCCATGGTAAATGTAAATGCACCGAGCGCGATGGTTCCCGGAATTAAACGTTTTGGAATATTCGCTTGTCTAAAAAGCTGGTTTGCAAAAGGATAAATGGCAAATACAGCAACAAATAAACTTACACCGCTATATGTTAAAATTGCACCTAACAATACAACGGTTAAAATTGCTTTTTTTGCTCCAATCCATCTCACAATAGTTCGTGCAATAGACTCAGCAATTCCTGACATCTCAACGACTTTACCGAAAATTGCCCCGAGTAAAAATACAAGAAAGTAATCTTTAATAAAGTTCACCATTTTGGGCATAAATACACCCGAATAAAACGGTAAGACATTGGCAGGGTTAATGAGAAGAACAGCAAGTAAGGCACAAATTGGTGCCATTAGAATGACAGAAAAGCCCTTGTAAGCTGTATACATTAACAGCCCAAGTGAAAGTAGAATTACAAATAATTCCCACATATATTCCTTCTCCCTAAAGAATAGATATTAGGTTCAATAAAATTACCAAAAGATATTTAGGTTATCCCAAACCTATAATGATAAAAATCACAATATCCATGTGTGGTAATAGGTAAATGAGCTTAAAAATAAAATATCACTAAAATATTTAAAAACAATGCAATTTATTTAAATTTTAAAATACCAATAAAATACAATAACTTACTTTATTTAGGTGGTAAAATACCATCATTTAAAAGCCTTTATTTTTTAATAAAACTTATTAATTCTTGAGTAAATTAAATTAATATCTCTATATTATTTAATAAAGACAATTAAATAATATATTTTTTAAATTAATTTGATAAATATAATTCATCTTATTCTTTTGAAATATTGCGCAGATAATTTTTTATCTTTATTTGAATAAAGCAATTTGAAGCTTAATCATCAAAAGATTAGAACAGGAATATAGAGTCGTGTTTTTAATATTCTCATCTTTACTCGAAAACGGCGCTTGTTTATTAAAGATAACTTCTACTTCTGTCACTAGAGTTAGACAATGTAATGAATACTATTACATGTCTACTGATAGAATTTATAATTTAGACTTTTCACTAGTATATAAGTTATGAATAAAAGAAATATTTTGTTCACTCTTCAAACTGGATTGATCATCCTACTTAATGGATGTACCGATACTTCTCTGGCTCAAAATAAGGTTATTGTTCCAAAAATTGGTTACTCTGGTAATGCTGATAATGAAAGCTATAGTGAGGCACAAATCAAGATTGAAGGCTCTTGTGTTTATTTAATGAATACAAATGATCGAGTGATTCCTATTTTTGCAACTAAAGATGCTCATTGGAATAGCAATAAGTATCTTTTAATTGTTGACTCAAAAGAATATAAAGATGGTGACACGATTGCTTATGGCAGCGGAGAAGCTTATCCCGTTAATTTGAACAACTACAAATGGATAATTAAACCTGATACTACATGTGATTTAAGTAAAGGCGTTATTATCAATCAATTTATAGAACCTCTTACTAAAAACTAAAGAAAAAAGCCCCTATATGAAAATTCAAATCTTAGCCTCTTTAACTGCTTTTAGCCTAACATCTTGCATGGTAAAGCCTACTATAACTAACCATGAAGAGGTTTCTATTCAACCGATACTTATTACAAGCAATACGAAAAGTAATATTTCAATGATGGCTTCAGCACATGGAAAGCTTATAGCAGATAAAAATGGATGTATCAGACTGGGCGATGAAAAAGGTCCGTTGATTATTTGGCCTTATGGCAGCAAATTTATAAAGTGGTATCTATATTTCTTTAACACATTTTAGTGAAGCTGCCTTTAAGTCGTTATCAGCTTTATAAATCATATTTGAAGTAGAGGCACTTAAAATTGTTCTAGCTTCGAGTATATCTTTGTTAAGAAACTTAACTTCTAAAACCATACCATTTTGAAGATAAATTATATTATTAAAATACTTAACTTTATTGAATACTACATGTCCACTAGTATCGTCGCAAAGTATTCCATTACCATCTGCGTCAAGTTTTATGGTTGATATGCTTGGGCCGATTGAAATCGTCCATACCCCTGACACTAAAGGTATAGAAGGCTGTATTTCGCTAAATTTATTATTAGTCATTTGGGTAGTTGGGCTTACACATCCACTTAATGAAAAAATTAAGCTTAATGAAATTATCTTTTTCATGAAATTACTCCTTTTAATTATGACTAAAACTTAACAGTTCAGAAAATAAAAAACTATCAGTTCATATAGCGCCCTACCCCATACACACTAGACCTGATTGAACCAATATGAGATGTTTGATATGCATCAATACCTACAATAGAGACCACAAAAGATTTCACGACCCTCATAGTGATTTTCTTTACCTTATCTTCTACTTATTTAGCCACACCAAGACTAGAACTAATCGGCTTATCCTTTTCAAGCCCATATACATCTCTGCAAACTTTAATATTTAATTGATATCCATATTCCGGAAACAAAACTAAAAATTAGATAAATAAATGCAGCAATAATTATGGAAAAAAGGACTATGATGACTCCGTTAGTGATATGGTCTCCATTGGTACCATTCTCAGTGTTTTCCTTGGGATTAATTATCATTGGGGTATTTAAAGATTTTTTTGCCTCATAGAATCCCCAGCCTATACCCAGCAAAACAATTAGTACCACAAAACCAACTCCAATATCATAAATAACTTCCTCAGCAGCATATTTATCATTTGAAGCTGAAACACACTTTTCAAAGTATTTTTTTTCAATTTCAGACAGTGTGGAGATTGATTTTTGATCTTTAAACATATCTTTAAAACGGATATTGCATGTCTCAATAAATTCTTCTTTATCGTCAGTTCCATCTCCCTCGTAATTACTTGGACGTGAAATATATATTGAACTATGTGTAGTTGTAGCCATCTAATTACAGTAATTTATATACAAAATGATAGTTTAATTGATAGTAAAAAATATTCAATTTAGGCCTTACTCAAATGAATCAAAAACCAATGACAATGACATGTTCAAACCTTTCATATGATTTTTATAAAGCCTTATCTCAAAATAGTAAAAATTAATATATTCTTTTGGATACTTACTAACTAAATTATAAAAGTGCCGTTCACTCATTAAGGATGCGCATTTAATTTTTTGACGTCTAATTTTTAGCTTTATTCATCTTTTTATCTTTATGGGGGTGGACAAATTTATACTCTTTATTTTTAAAAATAGCATTTATTTAATTTAAATTATTCAATAGAATAACAATATAAAATCTTGATAAGAAAACAAAATATGATATGGATTAAATTTATAATATACCCTTTGGGGATGTTTGTACTGTGGCAAATTATTTTCATAATTACGCAACTCTCTTTAACATACCTAAATACGCCACAAGTCATTGTAGCTATACTTTCATTGATCATAAATTGCGGTATGCAAATTTTGATTGGTTATAAAATCCCTCAATTAGCACCAAAATATAAATTTGTAGCGAGTGCTACATACATTATTCTCTTCACCTTTTTGTTAGCAATCTATTCAACAACTATTTTATTAGAAGGCTTAAAAGTTGCTCCTCAAGCAATTTGGCTAGGTTATTTGTTTTTCCATGTAGTTGGAATGGCTCTATACTTTGCTAATAACACAGATGAGTTTTGTTGGGAAAATTTACTGAAGTAGCTCAGCCTATTGTCCCCTGCTTTATTTTTATTTTTTTGTCAAAAAAACATCATATTAGACAAATTTTCGTATAAATTACCCTTCTAGATGAGTTGGGCAATCTAAAGGATAGAAATGACGCTTAAACAATTAAAAGCTTTTTTAGCCCTTGCGCGTACACTCAACTATGCTAATGCATCATTAGAGCTACATCTCAGCCAGTCTGCTTTAAGTCTTACTATCAAAAGCTTAGAAGAAGAATTAGGCGGAAAACTATTTAACCGTAATACTCGCCGTGTTGAGCTTACCCAAGAAGGTAAATCCCTTATTCCCTACGCTAAAAAATTACTCGCCAATTGGGATGAAATGGAAAACGATGTTAAACAACGTTTTAAGCTCAATCGTGGAACTTTAAGTATCGCTTCAATGCCCTTCGTGACTCATGCGATTCTGCCTGAAGTAATTCATCAATTTTTAGAACTTCATCCCAACTTGAACTTTTCAATTCAAGATATTCCAAATGAGACCATTATAGAAAAAGTACAAGACGGTATTTTTGAGCTTGGTATCTGCTTTGAACCTGATCTCACCGAAGGCCTAGAGTTCAAACCACTATTTGAAGAAGATTTCTTAGCTCTATTACCAAAGACTCACCCACTTGCTCAATCATCTTCTATTACATGGCAAGAGCTTTGTTCAAATCCATTCGTGACATTGCAAAAACCTTCAATTGTTCGATATTTGGTTGAGCAGAATTGTTTGCGAAATAATATAACGCTCGATTTGAAAGTTGAATGTCATCAAATTTCATCACTCTCAAGCTTTGTGGCTTATGGAATTGGGGTGAGTGCAATTCCAAGGCATTTTGCTAAACACATTGATAAAGAACATAACGTACTCATTGAGTTAAAGGATGAATCTATTCATAAGACTGTAGGAATTGTTTATAAAAAGAACTTTGAAATTTCAAATATTTCGACTCAATTTATTGAAGCTTTGATTCAATATAAATTTTAAAAAATTAAAGACTGCTTTTTAGGATGAGCTAAGCATACGCTTAAGCTAAAATTATTAATTATTATAATTTTCAATGATATGAGGTGATTTTTTAAAGTATTTTTCTTTATGTTCGTCTGATCTTTTGTAGACGATTTGAAACCATTCATTGATTATACTTATTAATCATTTAAAAAAATTAACTTCTATAACGCAAAATGTGATGCTAAAACTAAGATTACTAAGGGATATAGGATAACAATAGAATGAATAAAGTTTATGCCAATGCAGAGGCAGCACTAAAAGACGTTATTGCAGATAATCAAACACTTGCCGTAGGTGGTTTTGGTTTATGTGGAATTCCGGAAAAACTGATTGTTGCAGTTAAGCAAAGTGGTGTGACTGGTCTCACATGTATTTCAAATAACGCAGGTGTAGATGATTTCGGCTTAGGTATATTGCTTCAAACCAAACAGATCAAAAAAATGATCTCTTCTTATGTTGGTGAAAACAAAGAATTTGAGCGCCAATATTTAAATGGTGAACTTGATGTAGAACTTACTCCACAAGGTACTTTAGCTGAAAAGTTACGTGCTGGCGGTGCTGGAATTCCGGCGTTTTATACACAAACCGGCGTTGGTACACTCATTGCAGAAGGTAAAGAAGAACGTACCTTTAATGGCAAAAACTACATTTTAGAGGAATCTTTAACAGCAGACGTGGCTCTTGTTAAGGCCTATAAGGCAGACAAGGCTGGTAACTTAGTGTTCCGTAAAACTGCTCAGAATTTTAACCCTGAATGTGCAATGGCTGGAAAAATTACAATCGCCGAAGTTGAACAGGTTGTTGAAATTGGTGAATTAGATCCGGATGAGATCCATTTAGCGGGTATCTATGTAAACCGCATTGTACTTAATGCGTCACCTGAAAAACGTATTGAGCATAAAACTTTAAGCACGGAGGCAGTATAAAATGGCTTGGTCGCGTAATGAAATGGCACAACGTGCTGCAAAAGAACTTGAAGACGGTTTTTATGTCAATTTAGGTATTGGCTTACCTACTCTAGTTGCTAATTATATTCCTGAAAATATTAATGTTTGGCTTCAGTCTGAAAATGGCCTATTAGGTATTGGTGAGTTTCCAACCGAAGAAACTGTCGATGCAGATTTAATTAATGCTGGGAAACAAACGGTTACTGCTCGCCCTGGTGCTGCTTTTTTCTCAAGCTCAGAATCTTTTGCCATGATCCGCGGTGGCCATGTCAACATTGCAATTTTAGGTGCAATGGAAGTTTCTGAAAATGGTGACTTGGCGAACTGGATGATTCCTGGCAAGAAAGTCAAAGGTATGGGTGGTGCAATGGACTTGGTTGTTGGTGTCCAAAAAGTTGTAGTGCTTATGGAACACTGTGCAAAAGATGGTACGCCAAAGATCGTTAAAAACTGTAGCCTACCTTTAACAGGTAAAAGTGTGGTTCATCGCGTCATTACTGACTTAGGTGTAATGGACATTACACAACAAGGCGTAGAGCTGATTGAACTTGCTAAAGATGTCACGCTTGAACAGATTCAAGCTGCTACAGGTGTTGAGTTTTATAAAACCTTAGTCGCTTAAATTTTAATTTTTAGTAAGCCAGATAAGACTTAAGTTAGAAAGTGAGCTTAAGTCTTAGCCCTTTTAAGCACCGGATGTGCTGTCTATAAATAAGAACGAGAAGGATTTTTTCAGCTATGGAAAAACAGCAAGGAATTTTTGAAAGATTTGCTCTTCGGATTAGTGACTGGTCTGAAAAATGGTTTCCTGATTCATATATTTTTGCATTACTTGGCGTCATTATCGTGTCAGTTGCCGCTTTAGGTATTGGTGCACCTATTCACGATGTTGCGACTTCCTTCGGTAACGGTTTCTGGAGTCTTATTCCCTTTACCCTGCAAATGACGATGCTCATTATTGTAGGTTATGTCGTTTCTGTATCTAAGCCCGTAAAGTTCCTAATCCAAAAAATGGCACGTATTCCAAATTCTGGACGTGGTGCTATTGTTCTAGTTGCAACCGTCAGCTTGTTAATTTCACTGGTCAATTGGGCAGTAAGCACGATTCTTACTGCACTTTTAGTGATTGCATTAGCAAAACGTAAAGAGCTGAATATGGATTACCGTGCAGCGGCAGCGGCAGCAATTATTGGTATGGGGGCAACTTGGGCACTTGGAATCAGCTCTTCGGCAGCACAGCTTCAAGCGAATAAAACCAGTTTACCTGAGTCAATTTACAACCTAACTGGTGTTATTCCATTTACTGAAACGATTTTCCTTTGGCAATCAATTGCGATGACCATTATTTTGGTCATTGTTTCAATCGCAATCGCGTATTGGTCAGCTCCAAAAGGTAATAATGTTAAAACGATTGATAGTTTTGATGTGCAGTTTGAAGAAGACAAACCACACGAGGAAAAATCTAATCGTCCAGGTGACTGGTTAGAAAACTCGCCTATCTTAACGATTATTGTGGTTGCATTAGGCTTAATCTGGATGTTTTTTGAGTTTTCAAAAAGTAATCCAATCATTGCTATTTCAAGTTTAAACACCTACAACTTTGTGTTTTTAATGCTTGGTTTAGCGTTACATGGCACACCACGAAACTTCTTAAATGCTGTTTCAAAGGCAGTTCCGGCTGTCTCAGGAATCTTAATTCAGTTTCCACTTTACGGAAGCATCGCCTTTATTATGACGCAAGCTTTAAACAGTCAAGATTTATCACTGTCGCATTATATAGCTGAGTTTTTCGTTTCAATCGCCTCAAAAGAAACCTTCGCAATTGTGATGGGAATTTACTCTGCCATCCTTGGGTTCTTTGTGCCATCTGGCGGTGGAAAATGGATTATTGAAGCCCCATATGTCATGCAAGCAGCAAATGATTTAAAGGTTCATTTGGGTTGGTCTGTACAAATTTATAATGCAGCCGAAGCTTTACCAAACTTAATCAATCCATTCTTTATGCTTCCAATGTTAGGGATTCTAAAACTAAAAGCAAAAGATGTGATTGGTTTTACAGTCACTCAGCTCGTTGTGCATTTTCCATTAGTTTTATTTTTATTATGGTTCTTTGGAAGAACACTTAGCTACACCCCACCTACTTTTTAATTTACTGGCGCCTTTAGTTTCGGCTAAAGGCAAATTTAGCAAATACATCAATAAGAGATATTAAGATGAGTTCAATTGTTATAGTTTCAGGTAGCCGTACTGCAATGGGCGGTTTTCAAGGCAGTCTATCGGCTTTAACTGCACCAGAACTTGGCGCTGCTGTTATCCGTGAATCTATTCAACGTGCAGGTGTTGCACCTGACCAAGTAGATGAAGTTATTTTTGGTTGCGTATTAAGTGCAGGTATTGGCCAAGGCCCTGCTCGGCAGGCGATGCGTAAAGCTAGTGTACCTGATCATGTCGGTGCAGTTACCATTAATAAATTGTGTGGCTCTGCCATGAAAGCGGTGTTAATGGCATCAGATACTCTAAAAGCAGGCAGTGCCAATATTATTGTAGCTGGCGGTATGGAATCTATGACCAATGCGCCTTATATTTTACCCAAAGCTCGCGGTGGTTACCGTATGGGTCACGGTGAAATTAAGGACCATATGTTTTTAGATGGTCTTGAAGATGCAGAAACAGGCCGCTTAATGGGTTCGTTTGCGCAAGACATGGCAAACACTAAAGGCTTTACACGTGAGCAAATGGATAACTTTGCAATTTCTTCACTTAAAAAAGCGCAAACTGCGATTACGGAAGGTTACTTCAAAGAAGAGATTGTTCCTGTTGAAGTAAAAACACGTAAAGGTGTCGAAGTTATCGATCAAGATGAGCAACCATTAAAAGCGAATCTTGAGAAGATCCCAACATTGCGTCCAGCTTTTAGTAAAGATGGGACAATTACAGCAGCTAACTCAAGCTCAATTTCTGATGGTGCTGCTGCATTAGTACTCACCACTGAAGAATATGCTCAAAGCCATGGTTTAAATACTTTAGCAAAAATTGTTGCAACTTCTACTCACTCACAACATCCAAGCGAATTTACCATTGCTCCAATTGGTGCAATTCAAAAAGTACTTGAGCATGCTGGCTGGTCTGTTGATGAGGTAGATGCTTGGGAAATTAATGAAGCTTTTGCAATGGTCGCAATGGCGCCAATTCATGAACTCGGGATTGACGAAGCAAAAGTAAACATCCATGGCGGTGCTTGTGCTTTAGGCCACCCAATTGGCGCAACTGGCTCAAGAATTATTCTTTCTCTTATCTATGCTTTAAAACGCCTTGGTAAGAAGAAAGGTGTTGCTGCGTTATGTATTGGTGGTGGTGAAGCTACAGCTGTTGCAATTGAAGTCTAAAAATCAAACCACGCAGAAGATGTAAGAATTTTTCTTACATCTTCTTTTTTAGACTTTAAAAAGTTCATAACAGGTTTGACGGAACCATTTATGGCTACTTTTATGATGGCAAGACATATGCCAATGTTGTTTAACATCATAAGTTGGGAAGTCTAGAGGTGCTGGTAAAATCTGTAAATTTTCTCTCACCAATAAGACTTGGCTTAAATAATACGGCACTGTTGCGATCGCATCTGTTTCTTGAACGACTAATCCCACTCCAAGATAGCTCGGTAATCGAATTAAAATATTTCGATCCAATCCTTTGTTCTGTAATTCATTTTTAATATGGTAATGCCCAATTCCCGCGTCAATGTCGATATGATACTCGCGCATATAATCATCTAAAGTAAAATTATTTGGGTCTAAACGAGGATGGCTCTTAGAGCTAATCACCACATAATGTTGTTTAAAAAACTTTTGTTGATAAAAGCCTTCTTCTAATTGGGGTAAAAAGCCAATTGCAAGATCAATCTCACCATTTGCCATTTGATAGCTGGTTTCTGGTGTAATCGGCCTAATATTCAAGCGAATTAAAGGCGCTTTCTCTTTTAAATAGTTTGTTAATTGCGGTAATAAAACCAGATGAGATACATCTGTCATTGCAATTGTAAAAAGCTGATCTGAAGTTAGCGGATCAAAGTTCACACTAAAGTTATTAATGCTTTCCACTTTATCAATAACTTCACTAATGAGCGGAAAAATCTCCTTTGCTAATTCGGTTGGGATCATCTCATTCCCAACACGAATAAAAAGTGGATCATTAAAATGCTGACGGATTTTGTTCAGTCCATTACTAACGCTCGGTTGTGTAAGGCCAATAGCATCAGCAGCCATTGAAACACTTTTAAACCGATAAATATGATAAAAAATATTTAGTAATCTACTATCTAGATCAAACAAAATTGTCTCCGTCTGGATCAAATAATCCATTCAAAAGGAATGAAATCAGGCACAGCAAATATAAAAATGCTCACTAGATTTCTGAATTATTGATATATGGTCTAAATTAACAAAGAATCTAGACCATGAGCAATGCTTTATAAAGCCTTTCATCACAAAGACAAAGGTGTGAGCTCTTTAATTGATTACTTTGTATGTAAATATCTTGAAGACATCACATATCATTATAAATTTTAATCATGCTGAGTTTGGAAGCCCTTCCAGATTTGCTGAACTGATTTGTTATCGCTCAAGTTATTTTTAAAAATGTAAATATCTTGCGGCAGGCAGTATTCATTATGGTCCAACATGACCAATTTTCCGGTAGCGAGATCTTCCTCTACATTAATTTTTGGAATCCATGCTACACCTAAACCTTGTAATACAAGCTCTTTCAAGTTGGTAGCATTGTCAGTTTCATATAAGGTTTTATAGATCAGTTTACCTTCAATCAATTGATCGACCAATTTGCGCAAATAAGCATGTTTACTATAAGCAAGTAATGAAAAATTACTCTGAATTGTATGCTTAGGCGTATGATCTGCTTCAGTAGCTGACACTGGAACAATCTCTGTTTCAGCGATCTTGATGCCACTTAAAATATCATCCCCAACTCGATTAATATTAGATCGATCTGCATAACAAATCATAAAATCGCAAGCACCTTCTTTTAAAAGAGATAAGCCTTCACCACTATTTGTCGCGACAATTTCGATTTTTAAATCACGCATAAATGTTGGGAATTTTTTTAAAAAAGTGGTTAAAAAACCTGATGCTAATGAGTGGACAACACAGAAACGAATCGTAGATTCGGTTTCATTTTTGATGTTTTTAATCAGCTTTGCTGTTTCTTCTACCTGCTTCTCAATATTTTTAGACATCACCAGCATAATCCGTCCAATGTCTGTAAATTCAATATTATTTTTATTATTTCGAATAATAACTTCAGCTCCGATCATCTCTTCTATTTGCTGAATTCTACGCGTAAACGCAGATTGACTAATAAATCGTTTTTCGGCTGCTTTTGAAATAGAACGCTCACGCTCAAGTGTCAAAAGGTCTTCTACCCAACGTACTTCTAAGTTCATTTTATGCATTCCCTTTTTATAGTTATGTCCTTAATCTGTCTGGTTGGGAAGCTGAATAAATAGCTGAATAGATGAATAAAAACTATAAAACATGGGAGTACCTGCAAAAATGCGATGGAGGATTGGCAAAGCCAAACAATAAAAGTAAGTATTTAAATAATTCTGACATAGAAAAGAGCGTAAGAGAATAAAAGACTTTGATTTAACTCAAGAACTCATACAAATATAAAATTATTAATCTAAAAATTATTTTAAATCAAAAAGTAAGGAGTATATAACGCAAGTAAATAACAAGTTTTAAGTTAATAAAAAATAGAAATAATCCTATGCTTTAATCATGTTTTATTTTTTATAAAAAAAGTCCGCACCTTGGGGAAGAATACGGACTGTAAAACTGAAAATGACTATCTGCTTATTTCAGGAATTAAACTCTCTGACTCAATAAATTCATTTAAATCAGAAGATATGCTTGTAGTATAGCTCAGTCCATAAAACCTGACTATTCTACTAAAGTATTTAACTTAAGATTGAATAAAAACTGAATTTCTAATATTCACCAATGAGGTAATATAACTTTCTTGAAATTTCAACCATCATATTAGAAGTATATTGAGTAATTTCAAAAACTTGCTTTTTCTGGGGATTGAACACCATATTGTCATTTTCATCACTAAAAAAGATATAAGTGGTGTATTTATCCATATGGTGGATATGCTCTTTTAAGCTTAATTTTTCCCCAGAATTGGGATCATAGGCGATAAACTTCATTCTCATGAATTTTGTCTCTATACATACAGTCTTTTACCCAGATTTTAAGAAAATCTAGATAAAACAATATTTTGATGGATAATATGGAATGGTTAACCTAAGAACTAAGGCTACTTGTAAGATATGGGCACAATACTATTAGCCTTGTTTACCGAGGTTTCAGCAGAAGCGATTGATTGCTCTGCTTCTTTAAGCAGACGAGAAGGTTTAGACTCACTTTTCTCTTCACCGTGGAAAAGCACATAGTATGTAAAACTTCCCAAAATAATTAATGCGGCTGTGACTTTTAACATAAACTTAAAACTAAGATTTTTTCGTATTATAGTGTTTTTTATGTGAAATGCATCACATTTTTATATGAATTTGTTAGATATGCTTCACTTTAAAAGCTAATAATAAAGATAATTAAGTTGATATTTCACTTAAATTAACTAGTCTTAATTTTTGCAATGGGTTGCTTTTAAAAATTAAATGACCATTCATTATATCAAGCAAATTTTGAAATTAACTTCATCTAATTGTTAAGTTGTTAATTTATATATTGAAATTAATAGTTAAAAATGAACTTTCCTAGTTAGTTGACTATAAAATTAAAAAATTGATATGCAAAAAATGCATAATCAACTTGATAAATGCATTAGAAGTGAAGCATTTCGAAATCTAATATGAATTATCTTCTTTACTAATTCGAAGTTTAATGATGAACGCTGAAATTACCACCCGTATTGAGAAGGATCTTATTGGTTATAGAGAGATCAATAATAACGACTACTACGGAGTTCAAACATTACGTGCTCTAGAAAACTTTAATTTAACTCAAAGCAAGGTCGGAAATTTCCCTCACCTTATTAAAGCCTTAGCAATGGTAAAGCTTGCTTGTGCTGAAGCGAACTATAATCTAAAAAGCTTAGATCAGACTAAATTTGAAGCGATTGAATACAGCTGTAATCAACTTATTCGTGGTAATTTTCACGATCAGTTCCCGATTGATATGATGCAAGGCGGTGCTGGTACTTCAACGAATATGAATGCAAATGAAGTATTAGCAAACGTCGCTTTAGAATATATGGGACATGCAAAAGGCCAATATCAATATTTGCATCCTAATAACGACATTAACATGTCACAGTCAACAAATGACGTGTACCCTACTGCGATTCGCTTAGGTTTGTTATTAAGCTTAGATGAACTAAATCTTCCTTTTAACAATTTAATCTTAAGTTTCCGCAATAAATCTCAAGAATTTGCTCACATCCTAAAAATGGGCCGTACACAGTTACAAGACGCTGTGCCAATGACATTAGGTCAAGAGTTTGGTGCTTTTGCAGTAACTTTACAAAAAGACCTTGAGCAAATTAATACGCTTATTCCAAATATTTTAGCGTATATGAACCTTGGTGGCACGGCGATTGGTACGGGAATTACTACTGAATATAGTTACCGTGAACTTGCGATTCAAGCGCTTGCAAAAATTTCTGGTAAGAAAATTAAGTCTGCTCCTGATCTAATCGAAGCAACTTCAGATATGGGTGACTTTGTTCTTTTATCTGGTTTATTAAAGCGTACCGCAACTAAACTTTCAAAAATTGCCAATGACTTACGTTTACTTTCAAGTGGTCCACGTACTGGCATTAATGAAATTAATTTAGAAGCTCGCCAACCGGGTAGCTCGATCATGCCGGGTAAGGTAAACCCAGTTATACCTGAAGCAATGAACCTTGCTTGTTTCCAAATTATTGCAAATGACTTGGCTGTAACTTTAGCTGCTGAGGCTGGTCAATTACAGTTAAATGCAATGGAACCACTTATTGCATTCAAACTATTTGAATCGATGGACTTGCTCGGTAAAGCAATGGCAATGTTCCAAACTAAGTGTATTGATACAATTACGGCGAACCCTGAGCATTGTAAGGCTTTGGTTGAAAACTCAATTGGTATCGTGACTGCACTTAACCCATATCTAGGTTATGAAACTACAACTCGTATTGCTAAAACTGCAAACGAAACTGGACAAAGCGTATTGGCTTTAGTTCAAAATGAAGGTTTATTATCGGCACAAGTGCTTGATGATATCTTGTCGATTAATAATATGGTTAAACCAAAAATGTCGGCTTAATTCCTGAAAATAAAAAAGGAGCTTTTATAGGCTCCTTTTTTATTTGTTCTATATTTTAAAAACTGAAAGTTGTAGAGAACTGGGCTGTACGTGGATTACCTAAGAATAAATAGTCATCACCCATAAATACACCTACATCACGCCAATATTTCTTATTAAACAAGTTATCAATATTGAATCTAAAAGTTGTGTCATGCCCAGCAAAATTTGTTTTATAGGCCGCACCAATATTAAAAACGCTGTAACCGCCTACTTTTGCAGTTCCCTCTTTGTTTGCATATTTACTGCTACTGTATTGCATGCCACTCAATAATCTTAATCCTTCAACTGACGGAACTTTATAAGATAACTGTGCAGTTGCGCGTACTTTCGGTACATTTTGAGTTTGATGACCTTTATAGCTGTCACTATCAATATCAACTAGACGAGATTTGGTATAGGTAATGCCAGAGCTTACGTCAACTGTATCGGTTAATGCACCAGTTAAACCTAATTCAATACCTTGATTGTGCTGTTCACCTTGTTCAATAAAATCGAAAGTTCCATCAGCATTTACTTTGCTATATTGATTGTCTTGTTTTAAATCAAAAATAGCTGCTGTTACTAAGAAGTTGCGTATTTGTTGTTTAACACCAACTTCATATTGTTCAGAATTTTTAGGAGATAGAACTTCTAGAGCATTATTAGCGAACCACGGAGCTTCTCCACCATCCGATAATCCTTTGGCATATGAAGCATAAAGGTTAGTCCCAGCAGTTGGACTATACATGAGCGCTAATTGTGGCAAGAACTTGTTTAAGTCGGTATTACGACTTTGTTGCCCATCTGAATTATAAGTTTGCTCATCAAGATGAATAAGTTTTCCACCGAGTAAAGTTGACCATTGATCATTAAATTGAACTCGGTCAGATATAGTAAATGCAGTCTGATCACTTTCTAAGGCTTTATAACGATCACCTAAGCTTTCAGATGACGGGCTATAGTCAATCGTATCTTCATAGATATTGCCTGTTCCTACCGCTACATTCAGTGGTGTATGGTGCTTTAAGGTTTTATATGTACGTTGTAATTCGAAAGCGATTTGATGCTGGATATTAGCAGTGTTGAATTGACCATTTAACCCAGCAGCGAACTGGTTAGTAATACGTGTATCATCTGGGCTACGGAAGTCATAAATGTCATAATTCCCGTGTTTATCAAAAGTATTGCCCAAACCAGTAACTTCACAATTATCGTTATAACATCCCCATGGGAAAGCACTATTATCATCAATCACAACACGGCTTTGCGATGCACTTAAGCTAGCATTCCATTGATCATTAAATGCATATTTATATTTCAAACTTGCATTTACACTGTTATTTACAACAG
Source organism: Acinetobacter pittii ATCC 19004 = CIP 70.29 (assembly GCF_000369045.1). Lineage (GTDB taxonomy): Bacteria > Pseudomonadota > Gammaproteobacteria > Pseudomonadales > Moraxellaceae > Acinetobacter > Acinetobacter pittii. The sequence goes on from NZ_KB849790.1 coordinate 127,735, forward strand.
GTTTACTCCAAGACTGATAACCCAATAAACGGTCTTGATCTACATTTGTTGGTACTTCTTGCCCATCAAGCAGTTGATAACCTGGTACTGAACGTTGACTTTGATGCTGAGCTTCAATATCAAACAATAATTTAGAACGATCCTTAATTTTCCAGTCTAAAGCAACTGAACCAAACTCTCGTTTACCATTTGCGTGATCAACATTTGGATGGATGCTTTCATGGGCTAAATTGATTCGATAACCAAAACTATCATTAACAAAGCCGCCGACATCTGTTGCCAGTGTATAGCCGCCTTCTGAATTTGCATCTACAGTAATGTTTTTAACATCGGCAGGTCTTTTGGTGACATAGTTAACCACACCACCTGGCGTCGACATTCCAGATTGAATTGCAGAAATACCTTTTAAAATTTCAACTTGTTCTTTATTTTCTAAAGCCACATTTTGTTCGCCACGTATAGTATGGCTATTAATGAGATAACTTGAGCCTAAATCAAGCGCAAAACCACGTGCTACAAAATTTGGATAGTAGCCAATTGCAGCATAGCCATCCCCTAAAGAGGAATCATTTTTAATAACATCAGTTAAAGTTTTTGCGTGTTGGTCTGCTATACGCTCAGAGGTAATGGTTGTAATAGATGCAGGAACTTTCTTTACATCACTAGTTTGAAAACCAGATAAATTAACTTTTTTAGACGTATATAGTGCATCATTATTTTGTGTAGCATTCACAGTAATGGTTGGGAGCTGCGAAACCTCCGCTTCATTTGCATAGACGACAGATGTTATGAGTGCAATAGATGAAGCCAATGCTGTTTTAGAGCATGTCATGAAGTGAAGATTTAACGAACGTCTTTCCATTGAATAACTACCTGCCATACCGTGCATAATTCTAAAGCGCTAGAAATGAGTGCGGAGTCTATTTTTAGACACGCAAGAATACAGCTACATATATTGAGAAACAATACATTCTGTACTTTTTCGATTAAGTGTATTTGATACAAATTTTATGAACTTATCATTATATAAATTTCATTTATTTTATTAGGAATTGACGCTATAACTTTTTAAGTATTACCAAATATTCAAAATAAACTTAAGCTCGAAATGAAACTTAAAAGGAGAAATAAAATAGAAAAGTACCGTTGTAAATTAGCTCACTGATTTTAAATAGAATTAATTATTAAGTTAAATGAAAGGAAGTGTTCGATCATTGGTGAAAATCTCTTTAAATCGAACAAAAGGACATAATCTTACTAGAAACGAATTTTAAAATTAGAAAAAATGAATGGTTAGGAATTTAAGGAAGTGCTCAGGATTGAGTGATATTTAAAGTTTCATTCTATTTTCTATCTAGCATATCTAAAAATTCCTCATTTTTGTCTGCAAAATGATGGAAGAAATATGACATACACTCAGGAAGAAAAACGTAGCAGAATACGTGGGATTGTAGGCGCAGCCTCTGGTAATTTAGTTGAATGGTTCGACTTTTATATCTATGCAGTATTTGCTGCCTACTTTACTCAAGCATTAACAGCACCTGATATGGATAGTACGACTAAATCTATCTATGTGTGGGGCGTATTCGCTGCAAGCTTTTTTATGCGTCCTATTGGTAGTTGGGTATTTGGACGAATTGCAGACCGGCATGGTCGAAAAAAGTCGATGGTCATCTCAATTTGTCTGATGGCTTTGAGTTCTTTTCTATTTGCAGCCCTACCTACTTATGACCAAGTTGGCTTATTTGCCCCTTTTCTTTTACTGGTAGTGCGCTTACTTCAAGGCTTATCGGTTGGTGGTGAATATGGTGCAGTAGCAACATATATGAGTGAATTGGGTTTAAAAGGCCAACGTGGTTTTTACTCGTCTTTCCAATATGTCACCCTCTCTGGTGGTCAATTACTTGCCAGCTTACTGGGCGTTATTTTGTTGGCGTTCTTAAGTGAACAACAATTACATGATGGCGGCTGGCGTATTCCGTTTGTTATTGGTGGTATTGCAGCAATTTTTTCTTTGCTTGCACGTAGTCGCTTAGAAGAAACGCTCTCTCATCAAGACAGCGAACGAAAAGAATCTGGCAGCTTAAGAGAACTCTTTAAGAAACATTGGAAAACCTTTTTATTGGTGGTTGGATACACTTCTGCTGGTTCATTAACGTTTTATGTAGAGACCGTTTATTCAAAAACCTATTTAACCAATTTAGGGATGGATGGAAAAACCGTTGGTTATATCATGACCTTCGCCCTATTTGTCTATATGTGTGCTCAACCTGTATTTGGTGCTATTTCCGACCGTATTGGGCGACGCTCTTCAATGTTGGCCTTTAGCTTATTGTCTGCGATTTTTATCTACCCAGTCATGGTGATCGGGATGCGTGCCTATATTGATTCGCCGATCATTATTGCCTTGCTACTCATTTTTATGATGATGTTACTCAGTTTCTATACATCTATCAGTGGCTTGGTAAAAGCTGAAATGTTCCCACCTCATGTGCGAGCTTTAGGTGTAGGATTTTCTTATGCGGTGGGTAATGCGCTGTTTGGTGGTTCTGCACCTTCAGTTGCCTTACAGTTTAAAGCTGCCGGAATTGAAAATACCTTCTTTATATATGTCATTGTCATGCTGATTATCTGTTTCTTATGTAGCCTTGCGCTTCCTAAAAAACCAGATTATTTAGAACATGATCATTAAAAAGTAAAAGATAGATATTCTTCTAGAGATTTTTTAGAAGAATATCTTTTTAAAATAATAAGAAAGTCATTTTTGTTCTGTATGCTATAGCTGCCTAGCACATCTAACTTATTCAATTAACTAAAAGTTACTAGTTTTTGATGTTCTTGATCCGTATGAATCAATTTTTTGATGGGATAAAAAATGGAAAACGAAAAATCCCCTTTACCTGAAAGTATTATTCAAGTCACCTTCTGGCAAGCCTTTTTATTTTGGCTCAAGCTCGGCTTTATTAGCTTTGGGGGACCAGCTGGACAAATTGCTGTGATGCATCAGGAACTCGTTGAGCAAAAACGCTGGATATCCGAAAAAAGATTTTTGCATGCCCTGAACTACTGCATGTTATTACCTGGTCCTGAAGCACAACAATTAGCAACCTACATTGGTTGGCTTATGCATAGAACTGCTGGAGGATTAGTTGCAGGTATTCTATTTGTATTACCCTCCTTATTTATTTTAATTGGGCTGTCTTGGGTTTACATAAAATTTGGAGATGTTCCCGTTATCGCAGGCATTTTCTACGGGATCAAGCCTGCCGTCACCGCAATTGTCTTTCATGCAACATACCGTATAGGTAGCCGCTCACTTAAGAATAAATTTTTATGGTTCGTCGCAATTGCTGCGTTTCTTGCCATTTTTGTCTTAAAGCTCCCTTTCCCGCTTATTGTTTTATCAGCAGGTATTGCTGGCTATTTAACAAGTAAAAAATACCCGGAACTATTTTCCTCAGCAGCAGGACATAAATCTAGTCAAAAAGATTATGGTTCGGCATTTATTGATGATGATACCCCGCCCCCAGAGCATGCTAAATTCCATTGGCCACGGTTAGCTAAACTTATTTTTGTAGCAATCGCTTTATGGCTATTGCCAATTTTAGCTTTAGGCGCATATTTTGGATGGCATCATTCTTATACTCAAATGGCGTGGTTCTTTACCAAAGCTGCTTTACTTACGTTTGGGGGGGCCTATGCAGTTTTACCTTATGTCTATCAAGGAGCTGTAAATCATTTTGGATGGCTTTCACCTACACAAATGATTGATGGTTTAGCTTTAGGTGAAACTACACCGGGTCCACTGATTATGGTAGTGGCTTTTGTTGGCTTTTTAGGAGGCGTCAATCATTCATTACTTGGCTTTGAGCATCTATTTTTTGCTGGAGCACTTGGTGCAGTCATTGTGACTTGGTTTACCTTTCTCTTTTCATTTGTATTTATTTTTGCGGGTGCGCCCATTATTGAATCTACACATAATGAAATTAAATTTACTGCGCCACTCACTGCAATTACCGCGGCTGTGGTCGGTGTAATTTTAAATCTCGCACTATTTTTTAGTTATCACGTGTTATGGCCACAAGGCTTTTCAGGGCATTTTGACATTGTTGCAGCCTTCATTACTGTTGGTGCATTTATTGCTTTATTCCGCTTTAACGTGAACGTGTTATATGTGATTTTTGCATCAGCGCTGGTTGGACTCGCTGTCACTTTTTTTAGTTAACTATTGATTTAAATATTTTTTAAATTCAGAAAATCTTATCAATAAGGCCGAACAGTTTCTTTTCTGTTCGGCTGTTTATATTTTTACCCCGCTAATTGTGCGATTTGTGCTGCTGCATTATCTAAGGCAGCTTGACGTGCTTCTGGGCCGAAAGCGATCCCTTCCGCGCGCACAAAAGTGATATCAGTCACCCCAATAAAATTGAAAAACGCTTTGATATAAGTTTCTTGATAGTCTAAAGCTTCGGCTGGTGAACCTTCTGAATACACACCACCACGCGAAGAAGCAATAATGACACGTTTACCTTCTACTAAACCTTGAGGGCCGTTTTCCGTATAACGGAATGTTTTTCCAGCAACAGATAGACGGTCAAGCCACGCTTTTAACTGTGATGGAAAGCTAAAGTTGTACATTGGTGCGCCAATTACAACGATATCTGACGATAAGAACTCGTCCAAATATTGGGTGTTTCTTGCAACACGTTGTTGCGCTATTTCATTATTAGGTTCAACACCTTGCCATGCCAAAAACTCAGCATCAGACAAATGAGGAATTGGTTCTAAAGCAAAATCGTGATGAATAATTTCTGCATCAGGATAAGCTGCGCTGAGCTTTCCAATAACAGATGAGGTGAGTTGGCGGCTAACAGACTGCTCACCTAAAATACTTGTGTCAATTTGAAGTAGTTTCATCGTTTATACCTACAGTATAAAATTGTTACTTGAACTAATTATGTTACTACTATTATTCTGATGCACAAGAAGGCACATTTAGGGAACCAAGTAATATGACTGTAACCATACCTCACGATATCCAAAGTTCAGATTGTCAAAGAGTCAGTCAAGTGTTGGCTAGAGTTGGAGAGAAATGGAGTATACTCATTGTAATGACACTTGCATCACGTTCTCATCGCTTTTCTGAAATTAAAAGAAGTATCAATGGAATATCACAGCGTATGCTTACCTTATGTTTGCGTGGTTTAGAAAGAGATGGATTGGTTAAACGTACGGTTTATCCTGTAGTTCCACCTCATGTTGAATATGAATTAACTCCATTGGGCCATTCACTTACAGAACCTGTAATTGCTTTAGGCCAATGGGCTCAGCAGCATATTGCGGATATTGATGCGGCAAGAGCTGCGTTTGATGCAGCTCAAGATAAACCAATTACATTAGATACTTAACGTAACTGCGAAGGACTTATGCCATAAAATTGTTTAAAGCGATGACTTAAATGGCTTGCTGAACTAAACCCACATACTAGGGCAATATCTTGCAAAGAAAGCTGAGATGACTGAATTAGCCCTTTGGCCTTGGTTAAGCGTCTTTGCATGACATATTGGTGAGGTGCCATATTCATGGACTGTTTAAACATATGAGCAAAATGGTATTCGCTTAAATTCACAACATTCGCCAAATCAGACAAGGTAAGTGCTTGATCTAGATGCCCTTCAATCCAGTCCTGAATATATTTGAGTTTATGAGGAGCGAGCCCACCCTTGATAGTAGGTTGTTGCCATTGAACACTGCTATATCTTCGAATTAAATGGTTCAGCAATAAACTGGCAGTTGTACTCATTTGTAAATGGTTTGCTGAATCTTTCCAATCACAATCTAGCAAGAAAAACTGATAAAGCGCTCGAATCTTTTCGTCATCGTTAAAAACAACTTCGTTTAGTTCAATTTGATTAGGTTCTTTGTCCCATATTTTTTCGGCAACATCACGCAAATGTTGGTCGGTATAATACAAGTGAACGAATTTAAGCCCACCACGTATGTCCCAAGTCGACTCCTGATGCTCAGGCAATAAGCAAAAACGCCCCGGCCCACCGCCGTTTTTCCAGCCTGCAGGGGTTTTTTGATAGCTTTCATAGCCATCTTGAATATAGAGACTTAAAGTGTGGTGATCGCTACAGACACTTACACGATCTTGCTGATTAGACCAAAATGCAAGTTGCATATTCTCATCAAGCACCACAGTTTCGTGAAGCTTGGCTTTAGATTGCTGTAGCTGTTCTAAAGTTTGATAGGCCATGCAAAATTAAAACGAATATCATTGAGCTTAAGTTAACCATATTCAGCAAAATTCAGCTAGTTTAGATCTATAAAAAACGCAAGATCTTGCATGTGCAACACAAGAATATATACGTGAAAAATGAAGCATTCCTAGATACTTAAGCTTGGTAATCGAGGATGAAGTTATGAATATTTTACTCTATGTTGCGGTGGTGTTGATTTGGGGAACAACATGGATTGGAATTGCCGTTCAAAGCCACTATGCAACGCCCGTTGTCGCAATTTTATGGCGTTTTGCTATTTCAGCCTTATTACTGTGGGTTGTTTTACTATTTTCAGGAAAATTACAGCGGATTGCTTTAAAAGATCATTTGTTCTGTATGCTGCAAGGCCTTTGTGTTTTCGGCCTAAACTTTATTTGTTTTTATACCGCCGTTAAATATGTAAACAGTGGTTTAGAGTCTGTCATTTTTTCGATGGCTGTTTTCTTTAATGCTATTAATGCACTTATCTTTTTTAAGCAAAAACCATCGCCAAACTTTGCCCCAGCCGCAATTTTAGGGCTCATAGGTATTGTTTTACTGTTCTGGCATGACCTGATTAATAGTCAGTTTAATGCACAGTTATTGATGGGTATCGGTCTGTGTGCAGTAGGCACTTACGGTTTTTCTTTAGGGAACATGATTAGTGTTAGACACCAAAAACGTGGCCTAAATATTTTTTCAACAAATTGTTATGCCATGACTTATGGGGCATTGGTGATGTTAAGTCTAGCTTTATTTACTGGCCAAGATTTAATGCCTCCAATGAATTTCCCATTTTTAAGCTCGGTACTTTACTTGGCTGTATTTGGTACGGTTATTGGGTTCTCTGCTTACTTTTCTCTTGTTGGACGAATTGGCGCAGCCAAAGCAGCGTATAGCACATTGCTATTCCCTTTAGTTGCTCTAACAGTTTCTACATTCTTTGAAGGATATGTATGGACTATAAATGCTGTATTTGGAATTTTATTAATCTTACTTGGTAACTACTTAATGTTTAGTAAGTTAGAAATTGGAAAAAAGTTATTTAATAGTCAAAAAAATTGTGAGAAGCAGGCCTAAAAGCCTGCTTTTTTTATAAGTAATAATTCATCTCTAGCAGCCCGTTTTAAGCATCAACTCAAAATCTTTTAAAGCCGCGGCTGCTGTGGCTAAAGGCGCAGATGCCCCTCCACTGACAACAAATTCCCCCATTTCTTGCGTTAACGCCCGAATGCATTTATTGGAACCTTGCAGATGAGCAAAAGGATGATTTGCTGAAACTAATCTTAATTCAACACCGGTTTGAATTTGCTGATTCTTAATATGAATAAAACCGACCAGACGAGGAATTACATTTTCTTTTTTCCAATCACGAATATGATCGGCAGTCACATGACTAATTCCTTGTCTTGGAATATCTTGAATTTTTACATCAGCCCCCAAAACAGTATTGGCTAGTATCGTAATTTTGGCAGCAGTATCCCATCCATCTACATCGAAAGAGCTGTCAGGTTCTGCAATACCTTTTGCTTGAGCTTTTTCAAGAGATTCTGCAAACGCACATTCATGTTGCAACATATCATTCAAAATAAAATTCGTGGTGCCTGTAAACACACCTTCTATTTCTAAAATTTGGCAGCCAGCTAAGTTATATTCAAACAAATCAACAGTTGGTAAGGCAGCAGCTGTTGCACCGCTAAAAAATAGTTTTTTATTGTGCTGAGGTGCCAAGTTAACTAATTTTTTACCATCTACGACTAAAGCACCTTTAGATACCGCAATCGCATTCATGCTATGTGTTAAAGCATAATCTAAATAAAATAGGCCTTTTCCACCTGTTACATAGTCACTTGGCCCTGTCTCAATAATGACATCTGCTTGAACCTGTTCTAAAAACTTCTGCTCAGTTAGGCCTGCTTGATATTGTGTTTTATCTAGCCACTTTGAAGCTTGTAAACCTTCTTGATCAATTAAGCCTGACGATGAGTTACAGACACCCACTAAACGGGCATCAATTTGATATTTTTGTTTATAGTAGGTCGTTCGATTTAAAAGGAGCTCTGCAATTTGTTGTCCAATCCGTCCAAAACCGCAAATTGCCAAGTTAACTCGCTTCATATCACTTTCTCAAAAATTTATATGGTTTAAATCAAATTTCCAAAGAGAATTTTAACATCTCGTCTTTGGAAAATTGCTAACTACAGAGATAGTTAAAATACTATATTACTTAGATATTTGTTAGATTAACTATCTTAATGACCATATAAATTGCGACAGCAAAAACCATTAAAGCAAAGACTTTTTGCACAATTGCAGACGGAATAAAACGAATAGCTCTGCGCCCTAATAACATACCAACTGCACATGCGAGCGCAAACGCACTAGTAATGCCTACTGGATAGTGAAAACCCTCTGCAATATGCATCACAATACTCACTCCACTAATGAGAAAAATAATCATAAGTGACGTTGCCACAATGCTATGCATATCCAAATTTGTGACTTTTCTAAGCGCTGGTACAATTACAAAGCCGCCACCAACCCCTAGCATGCCTGTTAAAAGCCCAGCAATAATTCCGATGCTGGCAAGAACGCTTCCCGTTTTAAAATTCCAGATAAAGCGCCCCGTACTTGGGTTAACCTGACACGGCGGGTTATGAAAGTCTGATACTCGGTTACTAATAAGTCGATAGCCCACTGTAAACATGACCAAGCTAAACATTAACATGAGCCAAATAGGTGAAATCGTGTTAGCTATTAAAATGCCGATATGTGCCATAGGAGCACCAATTAGGGCAATCCAGATTGCAGCGCGATAACGCACAATCTTTTTAAATAAGCCTTCAATGGTTCCTATGAGAGTAGATAGCGCAACCGCCAACAACCCAATCGGTGCAGCTTGCGCCACACTCCAGCCTTGACTGGTCATAAGCGCGGGTACAGCAAGAATACCCCCACCAGCACCAGTAAGACCAAGTAAAAAACCAATCACGATGCCTTCAACGACAAGTAATAACATATCAAAAGCCTAAAATTGCATATACATTATTTGCAGTAGACTGCTGGTTAATGAGTGAGTAGATCTCGTTTTCTTGCGAAGCTTTAACCGCTTCTCAGGACAAAGCGTTGCTTTATTTATCCTCTTCCACTCGAACATAGTTCTCGTCTTCTTGCGAAGCTTTAACCGCTTCTCAGGGTAAAGCGTTGCTTTACTTATCCTCGCTCAGGTTTGACCATCCATTCGCGGCCTTTAAGCATGCCTTGCCAGTAAATAGGTGGCAAAATCTGTTCTTTAAGCAACCATGCCAACCGAGATGGTTTTTGCCCATCAATCACCGATTTTGGAAAACTTGGGAGTAATTTGCCGCCGTAACCGAACTCAGCCAGAACGATTTTTCCACGTTCTACAGTAAGTGGACATGAGCCATAGCCGTTGTATTCACATAAATTTTGCTCACCTTTCAGTTGGGCTAGAACATTTACAGCAACGATTGGAGCTTGTGCTCGTGCGGCAGCAGCAGTTTTGGCATTAGGTGCATTCATCACATCGCCTAAAGCAAAAATATTGGCATGTTGTGTATGTTGTAAGCTTTGTGGATTTACACTCACCCAGCCTGCTTCATCAGTGAGTGTACTGGCACGAATAAAGTCTGGGGCTTGTTGCGGTGGAACAACATGCAACATATCGAAATCAGTCTCGACCAATGCTGCATTTTCATCGTTCACTACCTTAAACCATGCTTTTTTTGCAGGCCCATCTACTTTGACAAGTTGATGGTTAAAGTGCAGTTCTGAACCATATTTTTCGACATATTGCATTAGTGCAGGCACATATTCCTTCACACCAAATAAAACAGCGCCAGTGTTATAAAAATGGATAGAGATATCTTTGAGTTTGCCTTGCTTTAACCAGTAGTCAGCTGAAAGGTACATTGCTTTTTGAGGAGCACCCGCACATTTAATCGGCATAGGCGGCTGGGTAAAGATTGCCTTTCCACCGTTTAGCTGTTGCACCAGTTCCCATGTATAGGGCGCTAAGTCATATCGATAGTTAGACGTCACCCCATTTTTACCTAAAGTTTCAACCAAGCCTTCAATGCCATGCCAATTGAGTTTTAAACCAGGACAGACGACTAAGGCTTTATATTGAATGGGTTGGCATCCTTCCAAAATAACTTGATTATGCTCAGGATCGAATCCGGCAACTGCTGCTTTCATCCACTTCACTTTTGAAGGAATCACACTTGCCATTGAGCGTGCGGTTACTTGTGGTTTGAAAATACCGCCACCGACCATGGTCCAGCCCGGTTGATAATAATGGGTATCTGCCGGATCAATAATCACAATATCTAAATGAGGTTCACGACATAAAAGACTAGACGCTACAGAAATTCCTGCTGCTCCGGCGCCCACAATCACAACGCTATAACAAGGAATTGTCGCTGGTTCATGATCACGTTTTAAAATACGTGGCACTAAGCCTTTTAAGTTAAAACCAAGTTTGTTACCTGCTTCTACTAACAGTGCTGCATCTTGTGGAGCAACTTCAGCCAAAGCCCATAAACTGATTGCACGCATACCAGAACGGCAATACGCTAAAACGGGCTTCTGAGCATTCTGATAAAGCTGCTTAAACTCGACAACTTGTTGGTCGGTAATTTTGCCACTGATAACAGGCTGATAGATTACGTTTAGGCCATGTCGCTGAGCTGCTTCTTCAATTTCAATCACATTGGGTTGATCTGCACCTTCTCCATCTGGTCGGTTACATATCAGAGTTTTTATTCCTTGGGCTGCAATTTTTGCAATATCGTTGGCAGTAATCTGGTCAGCAACATAAAAATCTTGATTAACTCGTTTAAGTTCCATATTGCCACCTTATAATTGTGAAATTGAGCCGCAAGCCTGATTGGCAGGAAGTGCTTTATCGATTTGTTTTGGATATGGCAGATTTAAGTTATTCATTAATTCAATAAAATCTTCTCGTGAGCGATTCTGACCTAAACGTGAGTTATTTAAACGTTCATTACCAATTGTTGAAGACAGGCGACCTTTGTAATCGTGTCCCGGATACACAATAGTGTCGTCAGGTAGGCTAAAAAGTTGTTTATGGATACTGTCATAAAGTGTGCCCGCACTACCTTGCTGGAAATCGGTTCGACCGCAGCCGTCAATTAATAATGCATCACCAGTGAAAACCATGTTTTCAACTAAATAACTCGTACAAGCATTGGTATGACCTGGTGTATAGCGCGCTTCAATACTGAGGTTGCCAACTTTAAGCATGCAACCATCTGTAATTAAAATATCTCCGCAACTTACATCTGAATTACGGTGTAAAACCGATTTGCAATCGAGACGTTCCCGAAGCAAATTCGCAGCGGTAATATGGTCTGCATGAACATGAGTATCTAAGGTATAGATGAGTGTAAATTGATGCTGCTCTAACTCTTTTGCATAAATCTCTATATCTGATGCAACTGGGTCAATTAAAACAGCCTCTCGTGTTTCTTCACACCCAAGCATATATGTATAAGTCGAACTTTCTTTTTCAAAAAACTGCTTAAAGAACATGATTTATACCCCAATAATTTGTTTCTTTCCTATATTTTGCAAATAAGATGCCAATTATTTAAAATTAAATAATAAATATAAAAATCAAATATTTAAAATAACAAGTAAAATTAAAGTTAGAAAACAGACTCAGCTTGATGTTCCTTTGAAACTCAAGTATGTTTCAATGAAACGATTGTGAAACACATGAAATGGCAAAGTTAAATTTTGAGTCAGAACAGGATTTTTTTATTTTATTTGAGCAATTAAAAGCTTTATTCCCAAATGCGAGTCTGTTTTTAGCAGAAACAACGACTCAAGCAATTCACTATAAATTTAATACAGACGATATTTCTGTAGAGAGCATGGCAGCGCTTACTCAAGACCATCATAATCAGTATCTTGAAATTAATACTCCTAAAATGAGAAAGCGATTCATCTATCAAGAACACGATATTTACATCGCAGAGCATCGCATTATCGGGAAATTGCATATTCTACAGCCCGTTAGCATAGAGAATGATATTGCTGATCAAGTAGAGCTAACAGACCAATTGCAAGACTTGGCTAAAGTTTTCAATAGTTGCTCACCAGAAATGGCTCGTATGTTTTCAATCATTCAAAGAGTTGCTATTACTGAGTTTCCAGTGCTCGTTCGCGGCGAATCTGGTAGCGGTAAAGAACTGGTGGCACAAGCAATTCATGATTATAGCCAGCGCAAAAATAAGATTTTTGTAGCGATTAACTGTGCGGCCCTCACTGCCAATATTCTAGAAAGTGAACTCTTTGGACATGTGAAAGGTGCTTTTACAGGAGCAATTCGTGACCATAAAGGCGTGTTTGAACGTGCCGCAGGCGGAACCCTATTTCTAGATGAAATTGCCGAGATTCCTTTAGAGCTTCAGGCTAAATTATTACGAGTGTTAGAAACAGGTGAATTTACGCCTGTAGGTGGTGAAAAACCGATTCAAGCCAATGTCCGAATTATTACCGCAACACATAAAGCTTTACGCGAAGAAGCTAAAGCTGGACGTTTCCGTCACGATTTGCTTTACCGCTTGCGTGTGATTCCAATTTTTATACCACCACTCAGAGAGCGGAAAGTCGATATTCCACTGATTGTCGACCAGATTTTAAAAGAAAGCTCCACTCAACTCGACACAATGCCTCGTCACGTCAATCAAAAAGCCATGCAAGTTTTATTGAACTATGACTGGCCGGGAAATGTTCGTGAACTAAAAAATACCCTGCTTTATGCGTTAACCATGGCAAATGGTAAGGATGAAATTGAAGTCGAAGACTTACCGAATGAGCTCTTAAATGCAGAGGATTACGTTAAATTACCCGAGACAAATACAGAACTTAGTCCAGAAAATGTGCAAGCCGCTTTAGAAAAATATAACCATAACCTGAATATGGTCGCGAATATTTTTGGTATTAGCCGCACTACTCTTTGGCGATACAGACAAAAGCATAAGCTTTAGCTATGTATTTAGCTCATCTAAGGCGTATCATATTGCACTTGGTTAGGTTCGTTAGTTCAAAGGCTTTATATGATTGTTCGTGATAAAAGCAATGTATTTAAACTCTTATTTGCTTGGAAAGGAACAATTTTACCAAAGGTCTTGCCAGCACTGAGTTTTGTTGTACTTATTTCAGCATGTGTGGTCTGGCTCTCTTATTATCATTGGATTCAAATTCCTACCGTACCCGCGATCGGATTTACCATCTTTGGCGTGATTCTTTCGATTTGTACAGGTTTTCGAAATAATGCATGTTATGACCGTTGGTGGGAAGGCCGCAAGCTCTGGGGGGCTTTAATTGCCAATGCCAGACATATTGTTAGAGACAGCCATGTTTTATCTAATGAACAACGTGAACATTTAATTCATCAGGTCTTAATTTTTAGTAACTTGTTGCGTGATCGACTGCGTCAACAAACAGTCGAACCCACAAAATTTCTTGAACATGCCTATTTAAATAATTCTTCACTTAATTATTTAAATGAGCATATTAATGCACCGCAATTTGTACTCGAAAATATTCAAAAAGATTTAGTTAAAATACTAAAAGACGGCGAAATTAGTGACATTATCTATAGCACCTTAAATCGACATATTGTTGAGCTAGGCAATATCCAAGCAGGTTGTGACCGTATTGCTGGTACACCTTTACCCTATTCATATTCAGTACTTTTACACCGCGCCGTTTACTGTTTCTGTTTTATATTACCGTTTAGCCTTGAAGCAGCTTTAGGTATTTGGACACCGCTTATTGTGGGTTTAATCGCTTATATGTTTTTAGGTTTAGATGCCTTAAGCGCTCAAATTGAAGAACCTTTCGGTTTGCAAGAAAATGATTTACCGCTCGACTCTATTGTGCGTTTGATTGAGCGAGAATCTCTAAGCTCTTTAGGGCAGCCATTACCACCCATTATTGAAGCCCAAGACAACAATTTACTTTAATAAAAAAGAGCGAATCATCGCTCTTTTTATAGGCTTAAATGTCTATTTATGGATGTACAATAATCTTAACGGCTGACTCATTGTTATGAATTAAGGTTTCAAAACCTTGTGAAATCAAATCATCAAGTTGAATACGCTGCGTAATAAAAGGTTCCAGATTTATTTTACCTTCTTCAACCAGTTTAATAGTTTCTTGATGGTCATTTACATAGGCAATTGTGCCTCGTACATCAAGCTCTTTCATTACTACACTATGCACATTAATCGATGCTGGATGGCTCCAAATCGAAACGATAACTATGACGCCTGTTGGTTTCACTGCCGCAACCAAGGTATCTAGCACCTTGTTAACGCTACTACATTCAAACGCGACATCGACACCATCGCCATTAGTAATTTTCATGACCTCAGAAACAACATCAACTTCTGACGGGTCTAAAATATAATCTGCAACACCCGACTCTTTGGCTTTTTCTTTACGTTTTGCACTTAGCTCAGTAATGATGACCTTAAGCCCTTTCGCTTTTAAAATTGCCGAAAGCAATAAACCAATTGGGCCGGCTCCGCCAACCAGTGCAATGTCACCAGCCTTTGCGCCACTGCGCACATAGGCATGATGACCTACCGATAACGGTTCAATTAAGGCCGCCTGATCCAGTGGAATTTTATTGGAAATTGGATGCACCCAACGGCGTTTAACCGCAATTTTCTCCGATAAGCCACCGCCACGACCGCCTAAACCAATGAAGTTCATATTTTTGGAAAGATGATAATTATCGCCCGGTCCGGTCGGTACATCATCGGCCACAATATAAGGCTCTACGACTACATGCTGACCAATTTCAATATCATCAACACCTTCACCAACTGCATAGACTACACCTGAAAATTCATGTCCCATGGTAATCGGCGCAGATACACCTGAAATAGGATGTGGATGTCCACACGGTGGAATAAAAATTGGCCCTTCCATAAACTCATGCAAATCTGTACCACAAATTCCACACCAAGCTACCTTAATGCCTACAGTGCCGGGAGTGACTTCTGGTTCAGGGATATCTTCAATACGAATATCGCCTCTGTCATAAAAACGTGCTGCTTTCATTATTATCTCCCTCAAATCAGGATGTTGTTTTAGCGATAGACTATGCCGCCGTCTGTTAAAATGGATTGACCCGTAATATAGTCCGAATCTTCACTTGCCAGAAAAGCAACTAATGCGGCTACATCGTCTGGTGTTTGGGCTCTACCTAAAGCAATACCTTCCACATACTTTTTATAAGTTTCACCAATTGCGGCACCGGTAATTTCAGCAAAACGTTTATCGATTTCAACCCACATATCAGTTCCGACAATTCCGGGGCAATATCCATTTACCGTAATACCGTGACTGGCATATTCTTTTGCCGCAGCTTGGGTAAGTGCTCGTACCGCAAATTTGGTTGCCGAGTAAATACCGAGTAAAGCAAACCCATCGTGGCCTGCAATTGAGCAAGCATTAATGATTTTTCCTTTATGTTGACGTTGCTTAAATTTTGCAGCAGCAGCCTGTATTCCCCACAGCACGCCGCCAATATTAATATCAACAATTTTTTGGAATTCATCAGGTGTGATATCCGCAATCGCTTGTACTTGTGCAATTCCAGCGTTATTAATCATGACATCAAACCCACCAAGTGTCTGCTCAGCATGATTTATAGCGGCATACACTTGCTCGCGGTCACTTATATTAGCAATAAATGTGCTCGCATTTACACCTAAAGCCTGAATTTCCTGCTGCACATCATTCAGTCGATCTTGTTTCATATCAACTAATGCAATATGTGCCCCTTCTTGCGCCAAGCGCAGGGCAATCCCACGGCCTATGCCTTGAGCTGCCCCAGTCACTAAAACGACTTTATTTTTTAATCCCTTAACCATGTTCAACTCCTGTAAATGTAGAATTTCTACATATGAATCGCTCGTTGCATTGAAGCCAAAATGGATTCATGCATGGCTTCTGATAATGTTGGATGTGGGAAAATCACTTGAGCTAAACTTTCATCAGTTGCTTCTAGATATTTCGCAATCGCAAAGCCTTGAATATGTTCGGTCACTTCATGACCCACCATATGTGCACCAAGTAATTCACCCGTTTCTGCATGTATCACCGTTTTAACGAAACCTGACGCATCTCCAATTGCCAAAGCTTTACCATTTGCAGTTAAAGAAAACTTACCGATTCGTATAGGTAGATTCTGAGCTTTTGCTGCATTTTCCGTTAAACCAATACTCGCCACTTGTGGATGTGTAAAAATACAACCCGGTATCTGGCTACGATCGAGTGAATGGACGTTTGCTACACCAGCGATTTTCTCGACACATATCATGGCTTCATGGCTTGCTTTATGGGCAAGACACGGTGCACCAGCCACATCACCGATGGCATAAAGCCCTGCTACATTGGTTTTACAATAGTCATCAATTGCCACAAAACCTTGTGGATTGAGTTCGACACCTAAATGTTCTAGTCCTAGCCCCGTGGCATTAGGCTGTACACCAATTGCCGAAAGGACACGGTCAAAAACAATCGTTTGAACGTCATTTGCCGTTTCAATCACACAGTGAACTTGACCATTTACAATTTGAATACTTTGAACGACAGCATCAGTTAAGACTTTCATTCCTTTTTGTTCAAACTGCTTTCTGACAAATTGAGCAACTTCTGCATCTTCGGTTGGTAAAATCTGCTTGGCTAAATCAATAAGCGTGACCTGACACCCCAAGTCTTGATAAAGGCTAGCAAACTCACTACCAATTGCACCTGAGCCCACAACCAGTAAACTTTTCGGTAAATCCTCTGGCACAAGCGCTTCTTTATAGCTCCAGACGTACGTTCCATCGACAGGAAGTTGAGGAACATGTCGAGCTTTAGCTCCAGTTGCCAAAATAATATGGGGTGCGCTCAAAGCCTGACTTTTACCTTGAGCATCGGTCACTTCAATTTTTTCTTTCGCCGTAAGCTGAGCACGACCATTAAAAACAGTGACGTGATTCTTTTTTAGTAAGTAATCGATACCTTGTACTAATTGAGCTGACACTTGTCTGCTATGTTGCACAAGCTTTTGAATATCAAAATCGAGTTGCGATACCTGAAAACCAAACTGTCCTGAATGTTTAAACTGGGTTGCGAGCTCTGCCCCTGCAAGCAAAGCTTTAGTGGGAATACAGCCCCAATTTAGACAAATTCCGCCTAAATGTTGCTCTTCTACAATTGCGGTTTTTAACCCGAGCTGGGCTGCACGAATTGCAGCCACATACCCACCCGGTCCCGCGCCAATCACAATTAAATCAAACTGAGCTTCTGACATGCGGGTTCTCCTACACCAAAATTAAAGCAGGGTTTTCAACAAACTGCTTAAAGCTGGCCAAGAATTTCGCCCCAACTGCGCCATCAATGACTCTGTGATCACATGACAATGTCGCTGTGACAATCTCACGAACCACTACATTGCCATTTTCGACAACAGCGCGAGATTCCGAAGCACCTAAGGCCATAATTGCACCTTGCGGTGGGTTAATAATGGCATCGAACTGTTTAATGCCTAACATTCCTAAATTTGAAATGCTAAAGCTACCACCCTGAAACTCGTCAGGTTGTAACTTGCCAGTCTTAGCACGGGTTGCCAAATCACGCATGTCATCAGAAATTTGTGCCAAAGATTTTTGATTCGCAGCTTTCACAATGGGTGTAATTAAACCGTTTGGAATCGCTACAGCCACCGAAATATCCGCTTGAGAGAACTGTAAAATTGATTGAGTCGCCTCATCAAATTGAACATTCACTTCAGGTACTTTAATCAGTGCCGCAGCAGCTGCTTTAATTAGCATGTCATTAATAGAAAGTTTGACTTGAGGAACCGTTTCATTAATCTGCTTACGTAATTTTTGCAAAGCCTCTACGTTTAGATCGACCACTAAGCGGAAATGCGGCGCATTACGTTTTGCAGCCTGTAACCGTGAAGCAATCGCTTTACGCATCCCATTCATCGCCACAGTTGTAACGGTCGATTGTGGTTGAGCTGCACATTGCACAGGTTGTTCATTTACCGACGTTGGGTTATTACGATAGTAAACTGCTTCAACATCTTCTTTACAGACGCGGCCACGAGTACCTGAAACACGGCAGTCATTTAGGTTAATGCCCCATTGTTTTGCTAAACGGCGTGCTACAGGCGTCGCTAAAATTTGGCTATCATCAGCTGTAGATTTAACCACTTTAGTTTGAGTTTGCTGCTTAACATCAGGCCATTGACCACCAGCAGCTTGTACAGCTTTCTGGATGTCTTGAACACTAATACGTCCTTCACGACCAGAACCTGTGACTTTTGCCAAGTTCACATTGTGCTTTTCTGCAAGCTTTAACGCATGCGGTGTTGTAAACAACTCATCAGATGCTTGATAGCCTTGTAATGACTCGGGTACAGCGTAGTCACCTTTAGCAGTCTTTACTGGAACTGAAGCACTTGCAGCTACAGGCTGTGGCTGTTCTGCCTTTTCAGTAACAGGTGCAAATGTTTCCGCTTTACTTTGCTCCGAAGGTGTTTCAGGGGCTTTAGCTGCTGAACCACCTAGTGATGCAATAAACTGCTCAATTTCTGCATCAGAAATTTCACTATCAGCACATACCGCAATAAGACCACCAACAGGTAAAGTATCACCATCTTTCGCTAAAATTTTACGGAGCGTTCCTGCAAAAGGCGCTTCTAATACATTGACGATTTTTGTGGTTTCAATTTCACAAATTTCATCGCCTTTATTAAAGCTATCGCCTTCTTTAATCAACCATTGGGCAATCGTGCCTTCTTCCATGGATAATCCCCATTTCGGGATCTCCAGCGTTTTAATTTCGCTCATCCTAAGCCTCCAATGTTTTTCGCACAGCTTGCTCAATACGCTCTACACTTGGAATCCATTCTTTTTCTAAAACCGGAGAGAATGGAACAGGCGTATGTGGTGGCGTTACGAGTTCAACAGGTGCTTTTAAATAGTGGAAACCTTTTTGCGCGATCAGTGCAGCCACATCATGACCAAAGCCACAGCGTGCTGCTGATTCATCCACAATAACCACACGCCCAGTTGATGCAACAGACTCTAAAATTCCTTCTTCATCCAGAGGTGAAATTGTGCGAGGGTCTACCACTTCAACCGAAATGCCATCTTTTGCCAATTTGTCTGCTACTTCATTGGCACGGTGTACCATCAACCCTAAAGCAATAATGGTCACGTCTGTCCCTTCACGGGTGTAATTTGCTACACCAAAAGGAATGGTATAGGCAGCATCTGGAACTTCGCCTTTAATGTCATAGAGCATTTTATGCTCACAGAACACCACAGGGTCGTCATCACGAATGGCCTGAATTAATAGCCCTTTCACATCATATGGGCTAGATGGAACCACAACTTTTAAGCCTGGAACCGCGGCAAATACGTTATATGGTGACTGAGAATGCTGAGCTGCCGCAGAAAAACCTGCGCCAATCATGCCACGTACAACCATTGGCGCTTTTGCTTTTCCGCCAAACATATAACGGAATTTAGCGGCTTGGTTATAAAGCATGTCATGACACACGCCATAGAAATCCATAAACATTAAATCAGCAACAGGACGTAAACCTGTTGCAGCCGCACCGGCGGCCATACCGATAATTGCAGACTCGGTAATTGGTGTATCAATCACACGTTCTGAACCAAACTCCGTCCATAAACCTTTGGTTACACCAAGTACCCCACCGAAGCCTTCAAGCTCGTTCTCTTCGGTATTTTTACCGCCGTGCCCACCACGAACATCTTCACCAACAACAAATACGGTTGGATCACGACGCATTTCTGATTCAATGGCTTCTTTAATTGCATTACGAAAACTTTTATTTGGCATCTTTACTATTCCTTTAGTAAGAGACATAGACGTCAGTAAGGAGTTGTTCTGGTTTTGGATAAGCCGCAGCACGAGCTTTAGCAACGGCGTCATCAACATTCGCCTTAGAAGCTGCATCAATCTCGTCTAACTTAGCTTCATCAATTTTGCCTTTAACTTTCTCTCGGAAAATTTTCAAAGGATCTTTATTTTCTTTGATGAACTCGACTTCTTCTTTAGAGCGAATCAAGCCAGGATCACCTTCGAAGTGGCCATAAAAACGGTTTGTAATGGTTTCAATAACACTCGGACCTTCACCACGACGTGCACGTTCAATGGCAGTTTGAGCAGCTTCATAGACGGCAAAGAAATCGGTCCCATCAACTTTAACTGCAGGTAAACCAAAACCTGCTGCACGACCAGCAATGTCCTTGCTTCCTACAGCGTAATCATGACCAGTCCCCTCACCAAAACCGTTATTTTCGAAAACGAAAATTACTGGAAGTTTAAGTACAACAGCCATGTTCATCGCTTCAAAAGTAAGGCCTTGGTTTGAACCACCATCGCCTGTAAAAGAAAGTCCGACACCACCAGTCTTTAAGGTTTTCGCTGTCAACGCCGCACCAATGGCTAAAGGAGGTCCACCACCCACAATCCCGTTGGCACCGAGCATACCTTTATCTAAATCGGCAATATGCATAGAACCGCCTTTTCCACGACATAGCCCGTCATCTTTACCGAAAATTTCCAGCATCATGGCGTGAATGTCACAGCCTTTTGCAATACAGTGTCCATGTCCACGGTGTGTTGAAGTGATATAGTCTTTGTCGGTTAAATTTTCGCAAATCCCGACTGCTACAGCTTCTTCACCACTGTATAAGTGAATAAAGCCAGGAATATCACCATTGGTATTTTCTTCGTGAAGTCGATCCTCAAATTCACGAATATCGCGCATGCGTTTATATGCTGCGAGTAATTGCTCTTCCGTTAATTGCATATCCTTTTCCTTTATTATCTTGATTATTAAAAATCAACCAAGTTTCAGCGAGAGTTATATATTTCGCTATAAATAATAAAGCTCAATTTAATTTAATATGCTATTAGACTAAAAAGTTTCAAATGGTTTTTATGGTTATTATTTTTTATTTTTCAAAAACTTGTACAGCAAAAATAAAATTAAAAAATTTTAATACATTTCATTAGCTTGTGAAACAAACCTTTAACCAACCTTTATTAATTTATAATATTAGCTGTGTACTACGCTCATTAATAAACTCCATATTCTTTATTTAAATTATAAGGATTTTTATTATATAGAGTCTAGTTGAAAATTATTTAATATAAAATGGAATTTTATATATGGACTTAAAAAGGCAAATAGAAACTGGTATTAAATTAAGAGGAGCGGATAAAGTTGCTCGCATTCCGATTAAAATTTTACCTACAGAAGAGTTACCGACTAAACCGGATTGGATTAGAGCCAAAATAACCGATTTTGAAGAAATTAACCGCATAAAAAATTTGCTACGCCAACAGAAGTTACACAGTGTTTGCGAAGAAGCGGCGTGTCCAAATTTACCGGAATGTTTTGGTGGAGGTACGGCAACATTTATGATTATGGGCGATATTTGTACTCGTCGCTGCCCATTTTGTGATGTCGCTCATGGCCGTCCAAAACCGCTAGATGAAGATGAACCTAAGCATCTTGCAGAAACAGTCAAAAATCTAAATTTAAAGTATGTCGTGATTACCTCTGTAGACCGTGATGATCTGCATGATGGCGGCGCTGCACATTTTGTAAAGTGTATTGAAGAAATTAGGAAACGTTGTCCAGAAACATTGATTGAGATTTTAGTACCAGATTTTCGTGGTCGTTTAGAGACGGCGCTTTCGACTTTGAGCTTATCGCCTCCCGATGTGTTTAATCATAATATTGAGACCGTTCCTCGTTTATATAAAGCGATGCGCCCCGGTTCAGATTATCAACATTCACTAGAGTTACTTAAACGCTTTAAAGCATATTGTCCCGATATCAAAACCAAGTCTGGCCTGATGGTTGGATTAGGAGAAATAGAGGCTGAAGTGCTTGCCCTACTCAACGATTTAAAAGACTATCAAGTCGATCTTGTCACGATTGGTCAATATCTTCAGCCTTCAAAATCACATGCGCCTATTCATCGGTTTGTAAATTTACAAGAATTTGAACGATATACCCGACACGGTAAGCGATTAGGTTTTAAAAATATTTGGAGTGGACCTATGGTTCGTTCTAGCTATTTTGCTGATCGACAATATTTCGGAGAAGAAGTGCCAAAGCCTTTTAGCCGACAAGATGTCTTATCTTAATGATTAGGCAATTAACAAAACTTATCCAATAGGATAATGGTCAAGCCTTATGAAATTATTTAAGGTAAGGAGATAACTAGGAAATAGTCACAATAAGAAAGTTATAACTATTGAGCGGCTAAGGATACGCCATTTCAATGATAAAGGAATTTCGATATGGATATGTCAGAACAATTATCATCGCCTTTAATAGATACTACCCCGTCCTTATTTCGGCCGGAATCCTCATCTCATTCTAAACAATTAGGGAAAAAACCATCACTTGACCTTGAGGCAGCGCCTTTGTTTGATCTGGGTGAGGAATGGGAACATTCATTATTTGGTCGTTCGATTCACGAGTGCCATCGCAACTTAATGCATATTGCCGAAGATGCCGATATGGCCATTGGTGTGACTGATCCTCATGGTACTCTACTTTGGACATGGAGTAGTACGCCTATGCGTTCATCTGCCGAACAAGTCCATTTTGTTGAAGGTGGACAATGGTCAACCCAAGCAGTTGGTCAAAATGCAATTGGTCTTGCCCTAAATACACATTCTGCAAGTTGTGTTTACTCACATGAAAACCAAATGAATAGTGTCAGAGACTGGGTCTGTTATGCAGCACCGATTACCGATGCGAATACAGGTCAGTTTTATGGAATTATGAATTTATCGACCAAATATCAAAAACATAATTCACTTGGAGTTTTAGCAGTAGAGCGTTGTGCTGACATTGTTAAACAAGCAATTCAGCTTCATCAAAAAAATATCTTATATATTAAAGCCTTCGGCACTCCTAAAGTTCAATATAACCAACACAGCCTTACATTGACTCAACGTCAAATTGAGATTCTGTGCATTCTAACCCTTTGTCCCGAAGGGATTAATCTTGAAGAACTTCATTATGCTTTATATGGTGATCGGCCTGTAAGTACTACCACTTTAAAAGCAGAACTTTCTCAACTCAGAAACTTAATACCCGACGTTATCGAGTCACGACCATATAGACTTAACTGCGAAATTCAATCTGATTTTTTAATGGCCGAGCAAGCCTTAAACCTTGGCTTCACATCAACTACGCTTACACTCTATAGAGGAAGTTTCTTAGCTAAATCAGAAAGTCCTTTTTTATGCGCATGGAGAGATTGTTTTGACGCTCGTTTGAGTCATGTAATTTATCAAATTGAAGATATTGATCAATTATTACGAGTGGTCAGTCGTGTACCAGACCGTGTAGATGCCGTTGAACGTTTACTTGAATTATTACCCGAAGAAACACCTTATCGAACTAAACTCTTAAAATTGCTCGAATAAAATAAAAGGGAGAATATCCATACGATATTCTCCCTTTTTAAGGCTAGATCAAGCAGAGGCTTGAAGCTGTACCCTATAGCAGTCGTCCAAAGCTAATTCATAATATCGCAGCCCTTCTTCAGCAGCATGAAATGCTTTTTGCTGCCAGTCAGGACGGTCATTACATAAGCGTTTAATCAACTCCATAGCTTCATATGGATGAAGATCATCGTAATGTGCATGAGCGCGCAACCAAGCTAAAGAACGTTTATCAATCGTGACTTCAGGATGATTAGTATAGGTATGAATACCTTTATACACCTGAATAGACCAATCTCCAGTTGCCCATTCAATCGCCAAATTTGTTGCAGCCAGACATTCTGCCAAATTGCCTCGATGACTCATATTCCATAGAAAATGGTTTACAGCATTCATAGCAGCGGGTGGTCGTACATGATCAAGTTCTTCAACTGTTAAGCCAAAACCTCCAGCCCAATCGCGATACCATTTTAAGTGTCGCTCTTCTACCTTAATATTTTGAATTAACCAATCTCGCGCTTCAGTAACTCCCGGTTCAGAAAATCCAGTCGCTTTCCCCAATGCTCCAGCCATATATGACGGGAAATGGGCGACTAATGGATAGAAATTAAGTAGAGCATAACGGAAACTATCTAGGCTCAATCCCCCATTGGCCATTTCCGTAAAAAACGGATGTTTACTCACCCGTTCTTTCGCTGGTAACAGGTCGTCCCAGAACCGTTGTGACCATCCATTATGCGGCGTAATTTCTAAATTCATTCCATATTGATTTAGAGCAGTCATTGCTAATTTTCCTATTTATATGACAGCAATCATCTGTATTTCACGCTATAAGTCTATCCGAAAATGATAAAGATACAATCGTTAATCGACCATTTGTAACTTTTTTCGATGGATTGTGGAACTTTAGATAATTATTAGGCTAATCATTGAAATGTCGTGATTTTTATCACATTTAACATAGATAAAAATCATTACTTTTTTAAAAAATCTGTATTATTATTTTGAATAAACCACACATTATATAATCAATATTTTTAGATGGAACTTTACTTAAAATAAGTCTCATTTTATGACAACTTCCAATATAGAGAGCATTAATTATGAAGTTGCAGGGTTCCAATATATTGGGACAGGAACAAATAGATTTATTAACCACACGAGGATTAAACTTTGTATGGTTTCCAAAGCAGCTTGAAACGATTTATCGTTTTCAATACCAAAACGGTGCTGCCTATGAGTTCCGCTATAGAGCGCCTATTATTTTAATATTATATATATTTTTAAGCTTTGGTATATATCAAGTTTTACCAAGTGAACAAGTTTTATCCTGGTTTAGCTATTATTGTTGGGTTGGTGTAATTGTTCTTATCGCTTGGATTTTATCATTTATTAAAAAATTAAATCAGTATTTTGATTATTATGTAGGAGTTGGCTCGGCTTTAGCGGTAGCAATTACTTTTATTTTAATTAACGTTATTGAGAATGGACAAGATAATGTTCTTTTTCATGCTGCCATGATGTATGCAATCGTTATTATTTATGGTGCTGTTGGTATGCGCTTTTATACCGCCATATTTGCTGGATGGATGGGAGGACTGGTTGGAATTTTAGTAAGCAACTACTTAAATGGTGTGATCGACTGGACGTTCTTAAACCGAACTTACACTTTTAGTAGTTTTTTGGGAATGACCCTCGCCTATGCAACGGACCGTCAACATCGAGAAAACTATCTACAAAACTGTATGATTGAGCTGAATCGCATTGAGCTCATGCAACAAGCGCAGCAGTTATCCTTACTTTCTCAGCAAGATGCACTTACTAGTTTAGCCAATCGACGTTATCTAGATGAAACTTTGGATAATGAATGGCGCCGTGCATTACGACATGAAACCCCACTCACTATTATGATGGTCGATATCGATTATTTTAAAGCATACAATGACACGCTAGGACATCTCAAAGGTGATGAATGTTTAAAAGAAATCGCAATTGCTATTTCTTCTATTGCTGCTCGTAGTGGAGATTTAGTTGCTCGTTATGGTGGTGAAGAGTTTTTACTACTATTTCCAATGACAAATTCTCAGCAAGCTTTGATACAAGTCGAACGTTTAATGAATGCGATTAATAAAATTGCGATTAAACACCCATGTAGTGATGTTTCACCACACGTCACTATTAGTGTAGGAGTCGCAACCACAATTCCACGTCTAAACGATTCTATTTCTGCTTTTGTGGCACGAGCAGATCATGCATTATATAAAGCAAAAACCAATGGACGTAATCAATATAAGATTGCTGTAAACGAAGAACAAATTGTAGATTTGACTTAAAATGGAAAATAACTTTTGGCTAGTGATTAAATTATTTGTTTTTGATATTACTCTTTTAAATTAAAATAATAAAAGATCCCTCTATTTAGCTTTTCCATCCGTGGTAAAGCTAAAATGTAATCTAGATTTAATATGTACTAAATATTTTTGTTTAGTTCTTAATATTAAATTAAGAATGATTTAGTTAAGATTAATACATACCTACTCTAAGCTAAAAAATTCCAGTTCATCAGAATTCTCCTTTTAACTTCTTCCAAAGTTTATTTATAAAATAGAGCAATAAGTTTTGCTCCATCCTTAGAGGTGTTGTCTGAACAACTTCATTTGAAAATGGCAATATCGAGACAATATTCTCATGTATCGTTTCATAGTTCGGATAAGCCTCTTTTTTAATAATCTCTATAATTTTTTGTATTTCATCTACAGATAAGTTCAAGAATTTTTTAATTTCTTGGACTGTCTTTGATTCAATAGATAATAAAGCACAAACTCTAGTTACATTAACAATTTGCTCTGCATGAATATTTTTAAAGTTTGGATAACAAACAAGTTTATATAGAATTTTTGTCTCAAACGGATCTGTAGCAGTTATATTTCCTATTCGTTCTCGATAAGATTTTTTAAAATATTCATTATTTTCAATTTCTAATAAAATTTTTAAAAGCTCCTGATACCTTAATGGCCTCTTTAATCCATATTGATAACCTTTTAAAAGCTCAGGATTATTACTTAATACAATTTTAATTTTTTTAGGAAGAAGAATATTTGTATAGCCGCTGTCTAAATCAATAATATATATATCTGGGTTATCATCACTATATATCCAATTTTCAGATAGCTGAGAGGATAAAGATAAGTCATGAATAACTTTTATCATTGCCTCTAAGTTTTTAGGCAATAGTTTATCCTTTGACATACAGCCAATTCTATATGTACATTGATTCATTGATATTTCCCCAATTTCAATGATGACTTTGAAAATTATTTGTTTAAAGTAATAAAATTTAAATATGTAATAAACTTATATAAAACTAATTTGAATAAAATTAGCTTTAAGATATAAATATCATGAGCAAGTATAAAATTAATAAGACTTTAATTTCTTACTTAAGCAGATAAATATATTCAGAAATAAATCGCGCGTATTATATTTATATAGAGATTATAAGACAAGGAAATAATTTAAAATTTAATAGAGCCCAATGTGATAAAAAATTAAAGCCCCCAAGTTTAAGTTAAATATGGGGGCTTAATTTACTACAGTCAGAATTATGACTATGGTTCAATTGGTGCAAACGGTGGAACAACATCTGCATTTTGTGCACGATGGCGTAGGAAGTGATCCATTAGGACAATAGCCAACATTGCTTCTGCAATTGGAGTTGCTCGTACACCTACACATGGGTCATGACGGCCTTTAGTCAATACATCAGTATCTTCACGGCTTAAATTAATCGTTTTACCTGGTGTTGTAATACTTGCAGTTGGTTTTAATGCAATGGCAACTCGAATGGTCTGACCACTCGAAATACCGCCTAAAATACCGCCTGCATGGTTCGCTAAGAAGCCATTACTCGTCAACTCATCACGTGTTTCATGACCAAATTGCCCAGCAACTGCGAAACCATCCCCGATTTCAACACCTTTAACCGCATTAATGCTCATCATGGCATGAGCAATGTCAGCATCTAGGCGATCAAAAACAGGTTCCCCCCAGCCTACAGGAACTTTTTCAGCTAAAATTTCTAGCTTAGCCCCGCAGCTTGTACCTTGTTCACGTAAAGACGTAACCAATGCTTCAAAACGAGGAACAGCATCTACATCACCACAGAAAAATGGATTATTTGGAACTTCATTCCAATCCAGTTTTTCGGCAACTTCATTACCAATTTGTGTGACGTGACCGCGAATCAATACACCGAATTTTTCTGCTAAATATTTTTTAGCAATAGCACCCGCTGCAACACGCATCGCAGTTTCACGTGCACTCGAACGACCGCCACCACGGTAATCACGGAAACCATACTTTTGTGTATAGGTGTAGTCCGCATGACCCGGTCTAAAAGTCTGAGCAATATTGCCGTAATCTTTCGATTTTTGGTCAGTATTACGAATGAGTAAACCAATTGGCGTACCAGTAGTTTTACCTTCAAACACACCAGAAATAATTTCAACCTGATCAGGTTCTTTGCGCTGAGTCGCAAATTTTGATGTACCCGGCTTACGGCGGTCCAGATCTTTTTGTAGATCTTCTTCGGTTAACTCAAGACCAGGTGGCACACCATCAACAATTGCCATTAAGCCAACGCCATGAGACTCACCACATGTCGTTACACGAAAGAGTTGTCCAATACTGTTCCCTGCCATATGTACAACTCCTTATGCTTGTTGCTGTTCAAATAGTTTTCTATAACGACGACATTGTTCTGCGGTTAAAGCAAAAATGCCAGAACCACCTTTTTGGAAAGTAAGCCAGTTGAAATCAATCGTATTGAAGTTTTGGCGCATGGCCCATTCAGAGTTACCCACTTCAATGACAATTAAACCATCTTCAGTTAAATAATCTGCTGCTTGAGCAAGCATTTTACGCACGAGGTCTAAACCATCTTGGCCTGCTGCCAATGCAAGCTCAGGTTCGTGTAAAAACTCTTCCGGTAAGTCAGCCATATCTTCGGCATCAACGTACGGAGGATTACTTACAATTAAATCGTACTGGTTTTCAGCTGGAATCTTGGCAAATAAATCAGATTCAAGTAACGCAACTTGATATTGCTTATTGTGGTGTTCAACATTAATCGATGCTACTTCTAAGGCTTCTTTAGAGATGTCCGTTGCATCCACTTCCGCATCTGGGTATGCATAAGCCAAAGCAACAGCAATACAACCAGAACCTGTACACATATCTAAAATACGCTGTGGAGTTTTAGGTTTTGCATTTTCTGGCAGGTTGTTAAGTGCTTCACGCATTTGACCATTTTCATCTAAGCAATATGGTGCAAAGCGCTGTTCAATTAATTCAGCAATTGGTGAACGCGGAATAAGTACGCGCTCATCCACATAAAATGGCTTATTAAAGAAGTAAGCTAAATTTAATAAATAAGAAGTCGGAATACGGTCATTAATACGACGTTCTAACAAACTTAAGAATTCTGCTTTTTCACTTGGCAAAAGCTTAGCATCTAAAATCTCTGAGTCTGCTGACCATTCAAGAGATAAGGTTTGTAAAACTAATGCAGAACTTTCTGCAAAATAATCTTCAGTACCTTGTCCTAAATGTGCATCATGTTGACGTAATGCTGATACCCCAAAGCGAATAAAATCTCGAATTGTAGATAAATTTTCAGCAGCTTCCTGTAAATGTTCAGGGCTAATCGTCGGTCGCTCCACTTAGGCGTCTCCAAAGGCAAATTTTGCAAAGTGACTATTCTACTGAGTGAGACAAAGCAACGCAACGCTTTGCCTTGTGAAGCAGTGTTTTACACACCTATCTCTAACAATCACAGCTTAAAATCAGAATACTTTGTTTTAATTAAGAAATAATGAACTTTTAACCAGGTATAGATTTCGCCTATGAAATAAAAAAGCGGTCAATATTTAAAGACCGCTTTTTGTGTTTAGTTGGTTTAAAGCTTAAGTTTTTCTGCCACATAATCCGAATCTTTGTCTCCACGACCAGAAAGATTAACCACAATCATGGTTTCTTTCGACAGCTTTGATGCTTCTCGTATTGCCCATGCGACAGCGTGTGAGCTTTCAAGCGCAGGAACAATTCCTTCTACACGAGATAAGGTCATAAAAGCATCCAAACATTCTTGATCAGTTGCTGTGCTATATTCAACACGGCCTAAATCTTTTAAGAAACTATGCTGTGGCCCAACACCAGGATAATCCAATCCTGAAGCAATAGAATGCACGGGTAATGGTTCACCAGCTTCATTTTCAAGCACGTAACACGCCATACCATGAATTTGACTTGGTTTACCTAAGGTTAAAGTTGCCGAATGCATGTGAGTTTCTAAACCATGTCCTGCTGGTTCAACCCCAACCAATTTCACATCCGAATCATTTAAAAATGCCGTAAAAGCACCGATTGCATTTGAACCGCCACCAACACATGCAACAACATAATCTGGGTTTTTACCAAAACGATGATGCGTCTGCTCTTTAATTTCATTGCCAATAATCGATTGAAAATCTCGAACCATTTTTGGAAATGGATGTGGTCCAACCACAGAACCAATTGCATAAATAAAGTTTTTAGGGTCTTTTAAATATTCTTCAAACGCGCTATCTACAGCATCTTTTAAGGTTGCTGTACCACGTGTTACTGAAACTAAATGAGCACCCAAAATTTTCATTTTGACCACATTAGGGTGTTCTTTTTCAATATCGACTTGTCCCATGTGAATTTCACATGGAATACCAACTAAAGCACAAGCCGTGGCTAAAGCAACGCCATGCTGTCCCGCACCTGTTTCAGCAATAACTTTCTTTTTGCCCATATATTTGGCAAGAAGAGCCTCACCTAAACAGTGATTAATTTTATGGGCACCCGTGTGATTTAAGTCTTCACGTTTTAAATAAATTTGTGCACCGCCTAACTGCTCAGAAAGACGTTTTGCGTGAAATAAAGGACTTGGACGACCTACATAATTTGTAAAGAGGTCTGATAGTTCATTTTGAAATTCTGGTGTATGGCGAATTTCCTCATAAGCAACATTAATTTCATCCATTGCTTCTTTTAAATGCGGAGGAATAAATTGGCCTCCATATTCACCAAAAAATCCCTGTTCATTTGGCAAAGCAATACCATTAATTTGATGTTGCATATCATCCCTCTTTTTAAATTATTAAAGTTATCAAGTTTATCGAGAAAGGTAGCGTGTTAAGTCCTCAATGCCTTTTAAGGTCATTGGATACATATGGTTTTCAAAAATCTCTTTAATCCAACCAATGGTTTGAGTGTAATGCCAATACCCTTCAGTTTCAGGGTTTAACCATGCTGTTTTATCAAAATGTTGACGTAGGCGACGTAACCAAACCTCACCTGTTTCATCATTCATATATTCAACCGAGCCACCTACCGATTTCAGCTCATACGGTGCCATACTGGCATCACCTACGACAATTACACGATAGTCGCGTCCGTAAGTATGGAACAGATCCCACGTATTCATACGCGTTGCTGTTCTTCGGTAGTTATCTTTCCAGACATAGTCATAGAGACAATTATGGAAATAAAAGTATTCGAGTGTCTTAAACTCACTTTTAGCAGCACTAAAGAGTTTTTCGCATTGAGCAATATGAGCATCCATCGAACCGCCCACATCGAACAACATCAGTACTTTTATTCGGTTTCGACGCTCTGGCACCATCTGAACATCCAAGATACCTTGTTTGGCTGTTTCTCGAATAGTTCCATCAACGTCTAACTCTTCAGCTGCGCCTTGGCGAGCAAATTTGCGTAAACGTCGTAACGCAATTTGCATCTGACGAGTTCCAAGAACTTGGTCATCATCTAGATTTTGGTATTTCCGCTGTTCCCAGACTTTAACCGCCGAACGTTTACGCCCCGGCCCACCAATTCTGACGCCTTCTGGATGGTCACCAAAAGCTCCAAAAGGTGAAGTTCCACCTGTGCCAACCATACGGTTACCACCTTGGTGTTTCTTATGCTGTTCGCGTAAACGTTCTTCTAGCATTTTCATCAGTTCTTCTAAAGAACCTGCTTTTTGGAGTTCAGCTCTTTGCTCTGGTGTTAAATGCTTTTCGAGAAGTTCTAAATCGAACCAGTCTTTTGGTAATTTATGAACTTGCTTAAGCAACTCATCGATATCAAAAGTTTCAATACCATCAAAGTAATCTTTCATGGCACGATCAAACTTATCAAAAAATCGCTCATCTTTAACTAAAATAGTTTTAGCAAGCTGATAGAACTCTTCTTGGTCGGCAAAAACCAAACCTTCACTCACCGCACGGTTTAGATCAATGAGTTCACGAGTGGTAACTGGAACACCATATTTACGTAAGGTGTAAAATAACCGCACAAACATGGGTTACTCCCTCCCTTAACGTCGAGACATAAAAGCCAAGCGTTCGAGAAGTTGTACATCTTGCTCGTTTTTGATGAGAGCACCATATAAAGGTGGAATAGCTTTAGAGGTATCTCGATTACGTAATACATCTTCAGGCATATCATCTGCCATGAGCAAGCTTAACCAATCAATTAACTCAGAGGTTGATGGTGGTTTCTTCAAATTAGGAATTTCACGTAGTTTAAAGAAAACCTGTAAAGCTTCGTTTACTAGTGTTGCAGAGATATTTGGGAAATGAACCGCAATGATTTCTCGCATTGTGGCTTCATCTGGAAACTCAATATAGTGGAAGAAGCAACGACGCAAAAATGCATCTGGTAATTCTTTTTCATTATTTGAAGTAATAATTACAATTGGGCGTTGCGTTGCCGTAATTGTTTCATTCGTTTCATAAACATAAAAAGACATTTTATCGAGTTCATGCAACAAGTCATTTGGAAACTCGATATCGGCCTTATCAATTTCATCAATTAATAATACGCAACGCTCTTCACTGGTGAAAGCTTCCCATAATTTACCGGGTTTAATATAGTTCTTAATATCGTAAACTCGGTCATCACCTAACTGGCTATCTCTTAAACGAGAAACTGCATCATATTCATACAACCCTTGCTGTGCTTTAGTTGTAGATTTGATATGCCAAGTAATCAGTTTTAAACCTAAACTTTGTGCTACTTGTTCAGCAAGTAAAGTTTTACCCGTGCCCGGTTCACCCTTAATCAGTAAAGGCTTTTGCAAAGCACGAGCTGCTTTTACAGCAAGCTTAAGACTATCAGTCGCGATATATTGATCTGTACCGGTAAAATGTTGGGTATCAGCAGACATGTAAAGACCTTATTTTTCTATTTCAATGGTTAGATGGAACGCATGCTTTTGTTTGTTGAATATTTTGACCAACAATATCCAATTACCAAACCTAGACCAACTACAAACAGAATTAAAGATAAATTTGACCAAATCAACGGACTATCTTTAGTTAAAACACCAAAAAGGAGTCCAAAAATAGCAGGTGCTACAGATGCATTCGGTCCTTCAGACACTGTTGGTGTAACTAAAATAGCAAATACAATCAGCCAGCTAATTGCACCAAAGGTGGTAGGAAGACGGCGCATTAATCGCCACCAACACCACAAAGCAATAATAGCGCCTATTCCATAAGCTGTTAAAGCAATAACACCTTCAGGAATAACATCCAAAAAAGAGAATAATTGATTCATTATTCCAGTTTGATCTTCACGCACCACGTAAGCCCTCTGGTTCAACTGCATTCGGGTTAATTAACCCCTCTGGCGGCATCTGAATAAAGAAACCTTTTGTTTGTAATGAGTCTAAAACATGTAAAACATTAACACGCGCCAATTTACGTGTTGGAGCCAACTCTAAATGCATGACAAACGTTGCACGACCAAACGCTTGTAAAACAGCTTCAGGAACATTTTCAAACGGATCAGCTTGTTCCGTATTGTCAGGATAGTTTGGACGAGCAATATACATGTACATTTCATCTTTTTTGCTCGATCTATAAATATCACAGTGCATTTCAAATCAACTCTTGAACTAAGGACAGCATACATGAAAAAAAACGACACACACACGCAGGTTTGTTTACGCATCAGTCGTTTTTTTAATTCTTGAGAAATATTAACCTACAACATTGATTAAGGTCGATAATAACTTTGTTCCAAACAGGAGTTAGATTTCATAAAAACAATATAAGTTTTTGATTTTAAATATTAAAATACAAAAACTATTTTATTAAAATAAAAGCAGTTCTTGGATTTTAACAAAGTATTCATCATCAAAGATTTGATAATAGTGTTCTTGCAAGATTTATACTTAAGCTATCGAAAATAATAAATTTCTTTTTCACTTATTTAAGAATATACACTTGAGTAAAACTTTTAACTACTTCACTACACATCACCAGACGTTACTTAACTCGTTTAATAGCGAGATATGTTTCAATAATAAGTATCTTGTTCATAGATATGGAGGACGAAATTATGCCTCGTGGTGATAAAACTGCTTATACAGCAAAGCAAAAACGTCAGGCCAAACATATTGTTGAGAGTGAAGTAGATAGAGGCCATTCTCAAGAAGAAGCCGAACGAATTGCATGGTCTACCGTCAATAAACAAGATGGTGGCGGTAAGAAAAAGTCCCATTAATATATAAAAATAAATACTTCTTTAGCTCAAACTAAAGAAGTATTTCTTATTTAAGAACGTGTTAAATTTTTTCTAAAAGACGCGAGTGCTTTTTATATAGTCATCGCTTACTTGATTTAAGGCACTCAAAATAGCGCTATCATCTTGACTTAATAAAGCTTCATTAAGACTTTCCATATAAGCAATGAGTTGGGTTTTAGAAGTATGGGCGAATTCGGTCGTTACAGCTTCATCTTCATATAAGATTACATAACTACGTGCAAAACCGTAGATTAGGTAAACTGCTGCTTTTTCTTTTGTATCTTGAGATTCTTTAAGAGACTGCTCACATGCATTTTTTAAGTCTTTAAATGCATCTGTACCAGTAGATTGATTTTTGAAAGATAAAAGTATTGTTTGGAAGTTCATATCCATATTCCACTTAAAAAGTAAAGCTACAGAAGAAGATAGAACCTGTCAAATAATATCCTGATTAATATAAATTTAATTGTAAATAAATTTATATTTAGTTTCTTTTAACTCACAATAAATCATGCAATAAAAAACCACTCCTTTTTAAGAGTGGTTTAGTTAAAACTATCATTCATTAGAAGCTTATTTCAATTGTAATCGTGGTACCAGAGTGCTCAATATCAGTTGAGACATTAAAACCTCTGCTTCTAAGCTCCCCTTCAACCAGTGTAAGATGATCAGGACTTATAGCATCAACAGGAAACCAGAAAGTTGCTTTTCGTTTCCCCTCCTTAGATTCAGACTCAGTACCAGTCAAAATTTTTTCCAATATGACGTCTTGATTTATTTTAAAGTTTTTAGCATTTTGACGAGCTTGTTCAGCATTAAAGTTGTTAAGCATATTTATCTCTCTAATTATTAATTTATCTAATTTTATATCATAAAAACGCTATATAAGTTTTAGTGTTGTGTAGTTAAAACCAATCAGAGATATAGGTTTATTGATTGAATAAACTTTCAACCCATTCGATAAATTTTCTAGCATTTCTATTTTTAAGATCTTCCTTATTTGGAATGTAGTAACACAGCTTTGATTGAACGGCTTTAGTTTTAAATTCCTGTAAAAGATTCGCCTTAACAAACCTTTGGGTAAGTGTAGTAGAGCAAAATACTAATCCATTGGCAGATAAAGCCTCGTGTATCCCAAAAATTTCCTGATCAAATTTCTTAATTATCACCCTATCTTGGTTCCATTCATTTTCCTCAAACCAAGCCTCTAGTGGTGGGCTTGGTAACGCCTTATTTTTCCATTCTGTCGTAAATAAAGTTATTGGTTCACTAGAACATTTAAGCAGATCAAGTTTGGATGAACCAAATACATTAAAAGACTCATATTTAACGATATCTTGAGACTGGACCAAAGATACGTCGCCATATCGAATAGGTAATGTATATAAATGATTATCTAAAGTTTCACCTGTAGAAAACTCAACAGAGATATCGGGGTGCAATTGATAAAATTCATTTATTAAAGGAATTAGCAGCATTGCAGCTAGTGAAGACGTACTAGCGACTCTCACTACGTTTCCATTTACTGTTATTTCATCTAGTGCATCTTCAATCTTACGAAACCCCTCAGAAATTGCTGCAGCAAGTCTTTTCCCTGTCGTTGTAAGCGTTATTTTCCTTACCTGTCGATGAAATAAATCAACATTTAATCTGCTTTCTAGATTCGCAACATGATGTGAAATTGCAGTCGGTGTAAGCGAGAGTTCTTCAGCAGCCAACTTAAAACTACCCAATCGAGCGGCTGATTCAAATGCTTTAAGTGCTTGCAAAGAAACTTGCATGTCTCCTCCCCACTTACAATTATAGATGAACTAAAATCATCTATAATTGTAATTTTCTCGTTTGTCTACTTATGTTTTAAAACTCAAAATAAATTAAATCCTAACCTTTCTGGAATTAATGATGAGTAAAATATTACATATAGATGCTAGTGTCAGAGCTGCGATTAACCCCAACCCAAATCACAATTCTATTTCAAAAAATATTGCCAGTCGGTTGATCAACTCTTGGAAACAACAATTGCCTATAGATGAGTATATTTATCGTGACGTAGGAATGAATCCACCACCCTTTATTAATCAAGCCTGGATTGATGCTGTATTCACACCTGACAATAAAAGGACCGAAGCTCAACGTGATGTTTTATCTATATCAGATCAATTAATAGCAGAAGTTTCGAGCTCAGATATTCTTGTAATTTCTTCACCTATGTACAATTACGGCATGCCTGCTCAACTGAAAGCATGGTTTGATCAAATTATTCGTATCAATAAAACCTTTGATTTTGACCTAGCTCGTGGAGACTTTCCCTTACAACCTCTTTTAGCTGGAAAAATTTTAATTATTATCACTTCCAGCGGTGAATTTGGGTTTGAGAAAGATGGGATTCGGCATGATATGAGTCATCTTGTACCCCACATTCGTACACTGAGCAAATATTTAGGCGTAGAAAAAATTTATGAAATTACTTCTGAATATCAAGAGTTTGGAGATCATAGGCATATAGAATCATTGGAAAATGCTTTTCAAAAAGCTGAAGAAGTTGTTTCTAAACTTGCTGATTCATTTAGATAATATCTGTAGATTTTAATACTCATTTTTAAATTTCATAAAATTAAGTTACTTTAACTAAGCCATATCATTAAAAATAAAAAAGCCTACCCAATTGGGTAGGCTTTTCATTTCTGCACCGAAACAAACTTATAGTTATATATTATATAAATTGAAGTTGTTTTTCTTAAATCCAAGAATATACAGACCTGTATGTTTAATCAATTGAATTTTTCTCATTATATAAGTTAATTTAATTCATTATTGAAATTTCAAATTATATTTACTTTATTACATTATTTTATGAATTTTATTAGACTAAATAATTATTTAGATAAACTACAGAAAATCTATTTTTTGTATACTTAGATATTATAATTAGCTCATTTTAAATAGTAATTAATTAAAAATTTAACAGAATGGTTATACTTTAGTTAAAAAGGCTCATCATATGATGAGCCTTTAAATTTCTAATTATTTATTGCATTTTAAATAGATAAACTTTGTTTTTCTTCTTGAAACAATTGGATTAATGGTTGCGTTAATAACTCATAACGCCATCCTAACAGATAGTCGGGTAAATCCTGTTCATCCCCTTGAAATAGAACATGTTGATGAATGGCGTTTAACCATTTTTTTCTCAGCAACACTTCTTTAGGAATAGAAGTCTCATTTATTGCATGAGCAAGCACCATATCCATTTTATTTAAAGTCTCTTTAGACGTAATCTTAAATGGTTTTGCAATCTTTGATGGCCATTTGCTTTCGACTGGCAAATCTTTAAGAAGTTCTAAAATCGTTTTGCCGTACTCGCGAACTACGTTTGGACGAATATCTTTAACTTGCGAAAGTTGAAAGCTATTGCGAGGGTTTTTTTCAACCATATCAATCATGGTTGAATTTCTAAGAATAAAACTGCGTGGCTGATTCGTTGCTTTCACAATGTATTCACGCCATTCACTTAAATTTTGTAATTGCATTAGCTGACGACGTGAGTGACGATAATTTCCCACATCGGTATATAGTAATTCGTTAGGGGTTTCACTAATGATTTCTTTAGTTAGACTACTACAGTCCTCAAGAACATAGTTATAAAGCCCTTTCTGCTTAAGCTGTTCTTGAATATGATGAGCTAACTTCATTAGATACAAAACATCGTTAGCAGCATAACAAAGTTGTTGAGGAGATAAAGGTCTAGCTAACCAATCAGATCTGGTCTGATCTTTTTCAATATCAAGACAAAGTTTTAAAGCACCTTGGTAACTCACTTGCAGGCCATGACCTAAAAAAGAAAGGCCCACTTGAGTATCAAATACATTAAGCAAATCTTCTTGATCAGCATAATGATAGATTAAATCAATATCTTCTCCACATGCATGAAAAATGTTTTGCTGCGCGAGGAAAATCTTTTTCCAAAACTGGCTTAGATCTAATGAAACACCATCCAACAGATAGACATCACCATTTACATTGACTTGGCATACTCCAAGTTTAGGCCAGAGTGTGTCAACCTTAATAAATTCTGTATCAAGTCCATATATTGAACATTGATCCATTTTTTGAAGAACATCAACCAATTCGGTTTGCTGTTGGATAAACTGAAACATGCTTTCTCAAGTATTGCAAAGAGTGCTTTAAACTCTGGTATATATAACATAGAAGCAGAAAAATGCTACTTAATCCTTTATGAATACTCTATTTTTGAACAATTTTTCGAAAATAGATAATTTTTTGATCTTTTAATTGTACTTTTTAAATTTATCTCCAAATGTTCTTTATTTAAAATTTATAAGACCTTTTTCATTCTTATATTCATATTTTATTTAAACTATCTTTAATAATAAAAGACAGAATAATATTTATGTTTAATAACTGAATTTAATTAATAAATTTAATCAAATTGATAGTACATTCATTAATGAAATAAGCATCGGAATGCTTATTTCATTCTCATGCGGTTATGCACTGCCTGACTTAAAGTATGACTATCTACGTATTCGAGTTCACCACCCTGAGGTACACCTTGAGCAATACGCGTCATTTGTATTGGTAAATGTTTAGTCGCCTCTACCAAATAATGGGCTGTCGCTTGTCCTTCTACAGTCGCATTAGTTGCCAAAATGACTTCTTCAATAGTACCTTGGCTTAGACGCTGAATGAGATAAGGAATACCAATTTCTTCCGGACCAATACCATCTAATGGAGAAAGATGGCCACCTAAAACATGGTATTTTCCACGAAAGCTACCGCTTTGCTCAATCGCCATCACATCCGCTGGTGATTCAACCACACACAATAACTGATCATCTCTGTCAGTTGAGGCGCAAATATCACAAATTTCATGTTCAGTCAGAGAATGGCAGACACTGCATTCATGTATATAACTTGAAGCCTCATGTAAAGCATGCGCTAATGCAAATGCCCCTTCTCGATTTTTCATCAAAAGATGTAAAGCCATACGTTGAGCCGACTTCGGACCAACGCTTGGCAATATACGTAAAGCTTGAACGAGTTGTTCAAATCTATCGCTAAACACTGAATTTCCTTAGAACATGCCCGCTAAGCCAGGTGGTAAACCCATACCAGAATTTGCTTTTTGCATTTTTTCTTCAGAAATCACTTCTGCTTGACGCACAGCATCATTTACTGCAGCAGCAATTAAGTCTTCAATCATGTCTGGTTCATCTTGAAGTAATTCTGGATTAATTTCGATACGTTTTACGATATAACGGCCAGTCATTGTGACTTTAACCAAACCACCGCCCGCTTCAGCGTGTACTTCAGTTTGAGCAAGCTCTTCTTTAGCCTTTTTTATATTTGATTCCATATCTTTTTGCATGCGCTGCGCTTGCTGCATAAGCATATTGATATTCATAAACCTAACTCCGTATCTCTATCAAATATTTCAAGTATTATTGATAGTCACATAACACTGCAAAACTTAAACTCTTTCTACTCCCCCTATAGATCATCAAGATCATTGAGGTTAGTACGTTTAAATCAAAATTAATCCGTAATTCTGACACAATAAATCAATGTTTTCTATTGGTATCTATGAAACTATTTTCTATGGTCAATCCACTATAAAGCTTTTATATAAAAAACTTTTGATGAATAGAAAAAAGTAAAATTTAGAAAAGTTACTGGGCAGCCTGTAGACTTTTATTGTTTGTTTTATATTCACTTAAAGGAACTTTCTTGAACGAAGTATTGGCTTTTTCTATTGAAAGATCAGCATCTTGAACGGATTTGTTTGCATCATTAATTAATAATACAGTTTCACTGATCTGTGTCGGTTCATCTTTTTGAGCAAATACTTTATATCCAACCAGTCCAATTGCCCCTATCGCAACTAAAATAATTATTGGTTTAAGCATGACTAAAGACTCTCTTTGTTATTTTTATTAAATTTAGAACTTTTATACGTTGAAATTTTAGACTGATTTATAACAATACGTAGACTTTTTATTGCTATTGTTGCTTATTAGTAACACAAAAAAGCCACATTAAAATGTATGTGGCTTTTCCATAACAAACATAATTTAATTAGATTAAATCTAATCCACGCGAGATATCACCAATAATGTCATTAATATCTTCTAGACCAACAGAAACACGAATTAGACCTTCTTGAATACCAGCTGCTTCTTTTGCTTCAACAGAAAGTTTGCCATGAGTTGTGGTTGCTGGATGGGTAATCGTCGATTTCACATCACCTAGATTACCTGTAATCGAGATAAACTTAGTATTATCAATAACCTTC
Source organism: Acinetobacter pittii ATCC 19004 = CIP 70.29 (assembly GCF_000369045.1). Taxonomy (GTDB): domain Bacteria; phylum Pseudomonadota; class Gammaproteobacteria; order Pseudomonadales; family Moraxellaceae; genus Acinetobacter; species Acinetobacter pittii. The sequence continues at coordinate 168,502 of NZ_KB849790.1, forward strand.
CACGCACCTTCACGCTCGCCTTTAACAACGAAGGATACAATACCGCCAAAGCCATTTTGTTGTTTAGCAGCAAGTTCATGATCTTCATGAGCAGGTAAACCAGCGTAGTAAACCTTCTCTACCTTTTCATGAGTAGATAACCATTCTGCAAGAATTTGAGCACTCTCACAGTGTGCTTTCATACGTAAACGTAAAGTTTCTAGACCTTTTAAGAAAACCCATGCATTAAATGGGCTCATTGATGGTCCAAGCGTACGAACAACACCAAAAACTTCTTCTAACAACTGATGATTACCAACAACAGCACCACCTAATGCACGGCCTTGGCCATCTAAGTATTTAGTCGCAGAGTAAATCACAAGATCCGCACCAAACTTGAGTGGTTGCTGCAAAACAGGTGTACAGAAACTGTTATCAACCGCAAGTAATGCACCATTCGCATGGGCGATATCTGCTAACGCTTGTATATCTGCAATCTCAGCTAGAGGGTTAGACGGTGACTCAACAAAGAAAAGTTTGGTTTCAGGACGTACAGCATTTTTCCATTCGTCTAAATCACATAAATCAACAAATGTAATGTCTACACCAAACTTGGCAATATATTTTTCAAACAAAGCAACAACTGAACCAAAAACTGCTCTTGAGCAAATAACATGATCACCCGCTTTTAGGTATGCCATAGCAACTGACAAAATCGCGCCCATTCCAGAGCTTGTAGCCACGGCACGTTCAGCACCATCTAAAGCTGCTAAACGTTTTTCGAACATCGATACAGTCGGATTAGTAAAACGAGAATAGATATTTCCTTGAACCTGACCAGAAAATTTTGCTGCAGCTTCAGCCGCATTTTCATATACAAATGATGAAGTCAAAAAAATCGGTTCGCCATGTTCGCCTTCAAAACTACGAGTATGTCCGGTACGAATAGCTAAAGTATCAAGTTGGTATTCTAAATCATCAGACTGGTTCATTAAATGTTCGCCTTTACTGGTCATGTACTAAAAAACTATCATCATTTTGAGTGTCTAGGGTATTTAAGGTCAAGGTAAACCTTAAAATTATCGCTTAGACTTTATTCAACTTTAGTAAATAGTTGGTAAAAGCAAGATGAAACGCTTAAAGTCCCTTGTCTCTGAACAAAGTCAAATCAAGCACCTCTCTACCCGACTATTTCGCCCTCAAACATTAGTATTGTCACAAAGCACTCCGTACGAAGTGATTGGTGAATTTAATCAAACCCGTATACGTTATTACGCAGCTACTCAAAAACAATTCAAAGAACCTTTAGTATTCGTTGCTCCACTCGCTATTAATATGGCGATATATGATTTATATCCTTATCGTTCTCTTATTAAATACTTCCAAAATGCTGGTTTTGATGTCTATTTGGTAGATTGGGGCCGTTTAAAGTTTAAAGACAGACACCTTAACTTTTTATCATTTATTGAAGATTTCATTCCTAAAGCCATACAACTTGTCAGAACACACTCCAGAAGTGAGCAAATCTCGCTTCACGGATGGAGTATGGCAGGTATATTCGTCACTTTATATACAGCGCATAATCATCCAAATTATGTTAAAAATCTTATTGTTCTTGGTAGCCCAATAGACAGTTATGCTTCTGGCTATATTGGGAAACTCTATCGAACCATAAACAATACGATTGGCCGCAATAAAAAAATTCAAAAACGTATTTACTCTGGATTGCCAAAACGTCTGATTCATAGCCCAGGAATTTTAAATTCTTTAGGTTTCAAAATTCTCGACCCTAAAGGCTGGCTCGATGGTCATATTCAATTACTTAAAAACCTTAATGATCTTCAGTTCGTACAAGAGCATGCCACTCTAAGTAGCTTTTTAAATAATATGATTGATTACCCGGGTGGAATTAATCAGGACATGTTGTTCAATGTTTGGTTGCAAAATCCATTGAAGCGCGGCTTTATTGAGTTAAAAGATAAAAAAATTGAATTAAAAAATATCGACTGCTCTCTCTTAGTGGGCGCGGGTCGTAGTGATCAACTGGTTACCGCTGATGCAGCTCAACCATTAAGCCAGTTAACCAGTAGCCAAGATGTTACATTTACTCTCATCCCTGGCGGACATTTGGGTCTCATGTCGAGTCAGGCAAGTGCATTGGAGTTCTGGCCACAACTAGCAAAATGGCTCACCGAACGATCAACGCAAATTTAAGAATAAGGTCATGATTCAACCTATTGCTTTTATTCGGTTGGGTGGAATAAACCCTCTTATAACAGTGCATTTACCAATAATATTATTGTTTTAATAGAAAATTATTATTTTCACTATGAAGGCACTTTGTTAACTTTTTTATAATCGGATGATTTAAAGTAATTTACAATCATCTGTGCACTTTTTTCAGAAGAGGCCTTGGCCTGCTCCAGTTTTGTTACATAAGGATTAGTCACTATACAGCTCGGAAGTAAACTATTTGTAAGCGGTGGAAACTTTTCTCTTCCACCTAGAGTAATTTTTTCGATAAAACTCGCTAACCACATAATGTACTCACTTTTATTCTTATAAATTGGCATTAAGCTGATATCGAGTTTAACTGAACATTCCTTTGCAGGTTTATTTAAACATTCTTCAAAATCAATAAAGTTATATTTTAATTTGTATGAAGTGTCTTTTATCTCTTGCCGGATAATACTAACTAAGCTATTCAAGTGCCCAATTACATCCTCGGAGAAAAGCTTTTCTTCTTCGAACTTTTTATAAACTTTTTCAGCAATTAGTAAAAATTGTGACATCACCTATTCCTTTAATATTTAGTCTTAACGAACGACTGATCCTTTAAGGAAGTATGATGAATATACTATTACTATGTGTAAGGGTATGAGGGTAGAAAGTAACTATCAGGGCAATTATGAAAGCAACATTTAGACTATGCCACAAAATCCAAATATAAGGCGAACTTATTCTCAATATAAAATACTAGATTTTAATGATTCGAAATAACTTTAATAAAAAAAAGCCCATTTCATTGGGAGAAATGGGCTATAAAAAACAAAAACTATCAAACGCAGCAATTATGGGGCATATAATAAGACTTTAAATATGTAAAATCAATGCATCTTTCAGGTGAATTTTAATCTTAAATAAAAGTCGAAAATAATTTTATCTCTGTTTCAATAAGAGAAGCCCATTTCCGTCTAAAATAAATGGGCCTAGTGAATTCCACCTAATCCTGAAATACAAAATGTGATAATTATCACGCTTTGTTCTTTGATCATGGCATTAATATCTTTCTTTTCCATTGACCAAAATTCAAACTAAAACTGTCTTTTCAGCAAAAGATGAGTCATGAATATGGCTTTTCTACGAACTTTTTGTTTTTTTATTTAATAGAAGCAAGCTTCCTATTTCCTTCATTATGAGCAATTACAAGGTATTAGATAGTAGTTAAATTATGGAAAGATATATAAAAATTTAGTTAAGTTTTTGTTTTTATTGTTTATTTTTAAAACATTGATATATAAAGATTTTATTCATTTTTTGCCCAAAATTCAAACCAAAATGACACTTGAGTAATTAATAGTCATTGAAATATTGGTAAGAAACCTTATATTGAGTACAGGTTCATACCTTTAACTGAGGAAAAGCTCATGAATAAATTTATGGTTGCAGTCTTTACTGGCATGGTGAGCATTGCTAGTTTAGGCGTACAAGCTGCAACACCTGAGCAAGAATGTCAAAAATTGCAAGATGATTACAATTTGATTTATGCGTCAAAAGGCTTTTGTTTTAAAGATCCTGATGCTAAAGAAAAATATGGTAATGAGAACTGTCATACGACAAAACCAAAGTTTTCTGACAAAGAGCAACAACGTCTTGACGCTATTAAAGAACGTCAAAAAGAATTGAAATGTAAATAATTTTAAAGGAATAATACATGGCATATGATGATCAAAATATCTTCGCAAAAATTTTACGTGGAGAACTTCCAGCGATAAAAGTCTATGAAGATGATCAAGTTCTAGCTTTTATGGATATTATGCCTCAAGCCGATGGTCATACATTAGTTATTCCAAAAACACCTGCTGTAACACTGCTGGACTTACCTGCTGAAGCAGCAGCCTATACTATACAAATTGTTCAGAAGATTGCTAAGGCAATGGAAAAAGCACTCAATTTGGAAGGTATTGTATTGATGCAACTTTCTGGAGCAGCAGCAGGACAAACTGTTCCACATGTTCATTTTCACCTAATTCCAACAAATGTGCAGCATCTTCGACGCCATGCTGTTGAGTTAGGGGATCAAGAAAAAATTAAAGAATTAGCTGAAAAAATTAAAGCAGCTCTTTGATTTTTATATGGTTAAAGCGGAGTTTAGACTCCGCTTTTTTTCGTCTAAAAACTATCAAAAAAATGAAAACAACTAATTTATTTCTAAATTTTAAACGTCATAAAACTGTCATTTATTCTTCACTTCTCTGTCACAAATTTTGCCGATACTGCTTAGCAAGTTGGTGAGCTTTTGTAACTTTTTGTACATAAGTCAACTACAAAATAAATAGTTAGCTAGGCATACGCCATTTTTAAATACCTTTTGGAGAAATCTCAATGAAGAAATTGCTACTCGCTGCCGCAGTTGCAACTTTGAGCGTAAACGCGGTGCAAGCAGCGCCAACTTTGTATGGCAAACTAAATGTTTCTATTAACCAAGTTGATAATAAAAATTTCGATGGTAAAAGTGACGTTACCGAAGTTAACTCAAACTCTTCTCGTATTGGGGTAAAAGGCGAAGAGAAATTAACTGACAAGTTATCTGCTGTTTATTTAGCTGAATGGGCAATTTCTACTGATGGTTCAGGCTCTGATACTGACCTTAGTGCTCGTAACCGTTTTATCGGTTTAAAAACTGAAGGTGTTGGTACATTAAAAGTAGGTAAGTATGATTCTTACTTCAAAACAGCTGCTGGTGGTAACCAAGACATCTTTAATGACGATACACGTTTAGATATTACTAATATCATGTACGGTGAAAACCGTTTAGACAACGTGATCGGTTTTGAATTAGACCCTAAATTATTAGCTGGTTTAACATTCAATATCATGGCTCAAACTGGTGAAAGCACCTCTGATAGCAAACAAGGTGAAACTGGTAAAGACAGCAAAAATGATAGCTTTGACTCTGTATCAACATCGCTTGGTTACGAAAACAAAGATATCGGTTTAGCAATTGCTGCTGCTGGTGACTTTGGTATTAAAGGTAAATATGCAGCTTACGGTCTAAAAGATGTTTATACCGATGCTTACCGTGTAACTGGTTCTTATGATATTGCTAAATCTGGTTTTGTTGTAGGTGCTTTATGGCAACACGCTGAACCTACTGATGACTTGACTGCTTATAAAACGTCAAAAACTACGCGTGTAGATGGTGTTGATAAAACTACAGATACCTATACAAACTACAAAGGTTTAGAAGAAGAAGCATATGCAGTAACAGCTGCTTATAAAATTCCTAACACTAAACTTAAAGTGAAAGCAGAATACGCTTCTGCTGAAACACAAGTAAGCGGTAAACAAGATCGTAAAATTGACTTATACGGTTTAGGTCTTGATTACCAAATCAACAAACAAGCTCGCTTCTACGGTATCGTTGCTCAACAAAAACGCGACTGGATTAAAGAAGACGACAAACAAACTGTTGTAGGTACTGGTATCGAATATAACTTCTAATCGGTTATGTTTGATTCAGATCTAAAATAAAAGGGCTTATGCCCTTTTATTTTTTGTCCTGAGTAAAAAAAGCCGATATAAGACTTATCGGCTTTTGTAGATTTATATCTTATTTTAAAAAACCACTTACAAGATTCATGACATTTTGAATATCTTGGTTTGCTTCTTGATGATCGGTACTGTCACCTTGAGGTGTTAAAGAGTCAATGACCTGAGGTAAGACGGATGCGATTGCACCGTAAACTTGCTCTTTTGGCGCTTGGGCTTGCTCAGCAACTTGTTCAATGTCAGCTGGATTAAATAAACTCTGTAATTGCTGAGTCGGAACTTCGCTATTACTTTGATTTGGATCAACCCAGCTTTGAACCTGGCTTCCTAAACCCGCACCTTTCAACTTTTCTAATGCAGCCTGTAAACCACCTTGTTGCTGCACCCAACCTAAGATTAAAGGCACAACTGCAATTAATAAACTTTGTACACCGCCACCTGCTTGAGGTGTGTTGTTATTGCCAGTCACTTGCCCTAATACAGAACCTAGTACGCCCCCAAGACCACCTTGGGTACCAGATGAAGTATTACCCCCCATTTGTCCTAGCACTGAACCTAAAATTCCACCTAAACCACCTTGACCTGACGCTTGCTGATTCCCACCTAAAGCCTGCTTAGCCAAAACTTCTACAATGTTGCTAAAATTAGTCATGTGTAACTCTTATGTATGGTTTATACATGAGCATACGCGGATTCTTGTTAAGACAGCAAAAACCAAATTGTTAAATTTTGAAAGAGATTTAAGGCCCTTTTACCAGCGGAATTTATTCCAGTTTTCCGGGTTCGCCCAGAACTTTGAATTAAACCAGTCTGGAACATGTTTATAAGTCAATATATTAAATTGCCATAAAGCAAAATCACTATCATGTGAAGTTTTATCGATAAGTTGAGTAAAACCTAAAGAACGTAATAATTGCTCATCACTGCGCTTGCTCACGACAACAATACGTTTTGTTAATAAATCTCTTAGCTTTACTAATAATTGTGATTTTTGCACATCGCTGATGTTCTGCATTTCGTCAGTATCAAACAATACAAAACCCAAATCATAACGCTGAGTAAAAGGCAGACTTAAAAGCTCAGTTACGGTAAAATAGTGCCATTGAATTGCGTTATTCTGGTCAATTTTCTGGCCAATACAAAGTGCAGTATGAATGGGCTGTTCGTTTGATAAATCGTCTAGCATAGAAGTGATGACATTTTGTTCAGCCATAACTGCAACCCTTAATTGAAAGATGTGAGTTTAAACTTTATGGAACTACAAGGCATTTGCCATAAAATGCATGCAGGCCTAAAAGATGCTAGTGTAACTGATCAACAGACAACCAAGGCAAATGTTGAATACAAATTTGTATTAGACCGTTCAGAAATTGATCTTCCTTTTAATTTAGGACAAGAACTAGAAATCGAATGGACAGGTAATATTTATTGCACCTCTTGTGGCGCTAAAACACCGAAGTCTTATTCTCAAGGCCACTGCTTTAAATGTTTTAAAACCAAAGCAGAATGTGATCTTTGCATTATGAAACCTGAAACATGTCACTATCATTTAGGTACATGTCGTGAAGATGACTTTGCCCATAGTGTTTGTTTCCAACCACATATTGTCTATTTGGCAAACTCTAGTGCTTTAAAAGTGGGTATTACGCGTGTTAGCCATATGCCAGGTCGTTGGTTAGATCAAGGTGCAACTCAAGCCTTACCTATTTTAAGAGTTGGATCACGCCGTTTATCTGGTCAGCTTGAAACCATGTTCGGTTCTTTAATTGCTGACAAAACAGATTGGCGCAAACTCCTCAAGGGTGAAGCTGAACCTTTAAATATGGTTGAACAACGTGATCAATTAATCGAAGAGTTCGCCCCTAAAATTCAAACTATTCGTGAAGAATTTAGTCAAAACCTTGAATTTAACGAAACGGTTGAACTACTAGAAAATGAATTGCCACGTGAGTTTGTATACCCAGTTGAACAATATCCTGAAAAAATTAAGTCTCTAAACTTAGATAAAACACCAAAAATTCGCGGTGTATTACAAGGTATTAAAGGCCAATATTTAATTTTTGATATTGGTGTTATCAACATTCGTAAATATACTGGTTACGAGCTGATTGTACGTGCCTGAGTAGATTTAAAAAGCCCCTAAAAATGGGGCTTTTTTTTACTTTTCAAGTACTTTTAAGATTGTTTGGACTGGGTCTTCTGTATTTCCAGAAATAAGCTGTTTATGCATAGTTAAATATTGCATCACTTGAATTTGAGCGGTTTCTATATTCATCAATTTTTCTATTTCAGCTGCTAAATTTTCAGGTGTGGCATCAGCTTGAATTAGCTCTTCAATTACTTTTTTACCCGCAATAATATTAGGCAAAGAGTAATAAGGAATTTTCACCAAGAATTTAGCAATTAAATAAGTTAACCAATGCAATTTATAGAATGTGACCATTGGGCGATGCATGAGCATGGCTTCTAATGTCGCTGTTCCAGAAGCTAAAGCAATAACGTCACTCGCATTCATGACTATACGACCAATTTTCGATTCACTATCCGTATTTTCTAAAATATGAATTTTTGCTTTTAATTGAGGCGCTAATTGTTCAACACCCTGCTCAATCTGTTGTTTACGAGCATCATTAATTGCCGGAATTAAAAATTGAATGTCTGGATGTTTGGTATGCAAAATATTGGCAGCCCCCAGTAACATAGGAAGGAGTCGCTCTACTTCACCTTTTCGGCTGCCTGGTAACAACGCAATATGCTTCTGATTTTCATTAAGACCTAATTGCTGTTTAGCAATTTGAATTGGATTCTCAAGTGGCAATTGTTTAGCTAGCGGATGTCCTACAAATGCTGCCGGAACTTCATATCGTTCATAAAAAACTTTTTCAAAAGGAAATAAACAAAGTACTAAATCTATGCTCTGTTTGATGCCATGAACACGTCCTTGGCGCCACGCCCAAACAGAAGGACTGACATATTGAACTGTTTTTATTGGAAGATTCTTTTCTTTAATACTTTTCGAAAGTCTAAGGTTAAAGTCTGGTGCATCAATACCAATAAAAATATCAACCGGATGTTGAGTCCATTGATTGATTAGACCATCACGCACGGCGAATAATTTTTTTAAATCTTTTAAGACCTCAACAATCCCCATCACAGATAGAGTTTCCATTGGGTAATAACTGTTAAAACCTTCAGCAATCATTTGGGGACCACCGATTCCCTCAAATTCAGCATCGATTCCCTGTTCTCGAAAACTACGCATAAGTTTCACACCAAGCGTATCTCCAGAAACTTCCCCAACTACAATACCTATTTTAAGTTTTCGGTTTGCCAAGGTGATTTACCCAAGAATTTGAAATAATGCATTCTAGCATAGAGGTTTATCAATCTTGAACTTGATCTATATGTACTTACCAAGAGCGGCCACAGCACAAGCTATCTAAAATTACACTCATTCACCATCTTTTAATCTAAATTAACAATGCAATTTGAATTGTAGCTTACATTTACAAACAATAAAATAAATGAGAATTATTTACATTATCTTTAATCTTATGAATATCCCACCTCTACCATTTAAGCTTACCGTAATCGCCTGCGCGATTTGTTATGCGAACCTCTCTCATGCTCAGGACTCAGAGGTACAATCTTTACAGACGATTCAAGTTAAAGCATCAAATGCTGAACAGTCTTCTGAACAAACTAAAGCATATAATGTTAAAAAATCGAGTAGTGCAACCAAGCTTAATATTGAGGCTAAAGAAACTCCTCAAACCATTAACGTCGTTACTCGTCAGCAAATTGAAGATTTTGGGCTTACCAGTACCCGAGATATTTTAAGTAATACACCCGGTGTAACTGTAACCGGATTGGAAACAAACCGCACAACTTATACTGCTCGTGGTTTTGATATTTCAAATATTCTGGTTGATGGAATCGGTATCCCTCAAGTTGACAGCTATAACTATAACAATAGTGATGCAGATAGTTATTTCTATGATCGTGTTGAAATTGTCAAAGGTGCTGATGCCCTGACAAATGCTCTAGGGGATCCTGGCGCTACAATTAATTATATTCGTAAACGTCCCACTAAAGAATTTCAAGCAAATGCTGGGGTGAGCTATGGTTCATGGGATACACAACGTTATGAAGCGGATATCTCTGGTTCTCTTACACAAGATGGACGAGTACGAGGACGTCTTGTAGGTTATGAGAAAGTAGGAGATTCTTATCTAGACCGCTATTCAGAAGAAAAGAATGGATTTCAAGGAATTTTAGAAGCTGACGTTACAGACACCACAAATGTTTCAGCAGGATATTCGAAAACTCGTCAATACGCTAATGGTTCTCAATGGGGTGCTCTACCCTTGGTTAACTCCAAAGGTGAACCATTAAGTTATTCTCGTAACTATAATTATGCACCGTCATGGACATACTACGATTGGGAAATAGATAATTACTTTGCCAATATTGAACAAAAATTATGGGGAGACTGGAAGTTAAGATTAGGCTATAACCTTAAGAAATCAGATGTTAAAGATAAAATGCTTTATCTCAGTGGTTTTCCTTCTGCTAGTGACAATACGTCTGGTATTTCACTATATCCAGAAATTTATAATCAGAAATTTAAAGAAACTACTGCTAATGCAGACATTCAAGGTACTTTTAATTTATTAGGACAGCAACACGAAGCAAATATTGGTTATAACTGGTCAAAATATAGTGCTCAAAGTGTTTATTCGTATGGCAGTAGTTTAGGTGTTATTACCACAGACTTACCAAGCTGGACACCTGATGAACCGACTTGGGGAGACTTTACCTATGCTGATCCAGAAGAAAGAACCATGAAGTCCGTTTACGGTGCTACCCGTCTTCATTTAGGTGAGGATCTGAAATTTATCTTAGGTGCTAACTATACTGAAATCGACACTTTAGAATATAAAAAGAATAAAGTTTCTCCATATGCAGGTATTACATATAACTTTACTCCTGAATATACAGGTTATATGAGTTACACCTCTATTTTTAGACCACAAACTGTTATCGATCTTTCTACTAAACAAACAGCTGTACCAGTAGAGGGTGAAAGCTATGAATTAGGTGTAAAAAGCGCGTGGTTAGATGGAGCTTTAACAGGAAATATCGCAATCTTTAGAACAGATGAAGATAATTTTGCACTAAACCCATTATGGGATCCGCTTTATAACAAATACTCATCTCCAATCGGAACAATTAGATCGCAAGGTGTTGAGGTCGGATTAACTGGAAAATTAACTGATAACTTAGATTTAGTTTTTGGTTTTTCAACATTTAGTCTAAAAAATATGGAAACGGGTGAAAGAGGCCGACCTAATATCCCGACTCAAACACTTAATGTTTTAGCTTCTTATACTGTTCCACAGATTCCAAAATTAAAAGTTGGTGCAAGCATTAAGTGGCAGGACGATATACATGACACCTCTTACTCAACTGTAAAACAAGATGCGTATGCATTACTTAACGTTATGGCTAGTTATGATTTAAACGAACACGTACTGTTCCAAGTAAATGGTAACAACCTGACAAATGAAAAATATTTGACAGGTTTATCTGGTGGCCAAGGTTACTATGGCGCTCCAGCCAACTATACAGTTGCTGTAAAGTTTAAATATTAATACCGTAGCCAATCCCAATTTAGGGATTGGCTTTACTTATTATTCTTTGTTTATGTGTTATTAAAGATGTCCAAAACTGTAAATCTCCCTGTGTCATATCGTATAAAAGTTTTCTATCGATTCTTGCTAGTTTTCGGTATGGGCTTTGCCTGTATGACGTATTTAAGTCTTGGACTCACTGGAATTTTCCTTTTGAATCTGGACAAAGCTGAGGCTATCTATCTTTCAGTATTTATAGCGATTTTATTTTACGTCGTCTTTGTAATTGTTGGTTTCTGCATTCAATCATTAGTGCGACTGACCATTTTATCAATCGCTCTATTTGCCCTTTTCTTTATTGTGACACGGACGGTGGGTTATGCATAAAGGTATACGTCAATCTATGGCATGGCTACACTCATGGACTGGCTTAATTTTTGGGTGGCTCGTGTTTGCCATTTTCTTAATGGGGAGTATGTCTTATTACCGCCACGAAATTAATTTATGGATGCAACCTGCACTTGCGCAATATGAAGTAAAGCAAGATATTGCTATTAAAACAGCATATCAATATTTACAAGAAAACGCTCCAGACGCCAAATCTTGGTATTTAACTGTTGCAACACCAGAAAGTCCCGTCAACACTATGTATTGGGAAAAAGCTGACGGCGGTTATGGTAATGCCACACTTGATGCTAACACGGGAAAAGAACTTCAACTTTCGGCAACCCTAGGCGGAGATTTTTTTTACCGCTTCCATTACCAACTTTTTGGCATTCCAATAATGGTTGGGCGATTAGTCGTATGTCTTGCCGCATTTATTATGCTGATTGCTTTAGTTTCAGGCATTATTACCCATAAAAAAATATTCACTGACTTTTTTACTTTACGTACATTTAAGTCTCAGCGTTCATGGTTAGACTTTCACAATATTTCTTCAGTCGTTGCTCTGCCCTTCTTTTTAACTATTACATTTACGGGCTTAGCTATTTTCTTTTATTTATATTTGCCTTGGGGAATGCAAAAGCTTTACCCTGAAAACCCTTATCAATATTTTACGGAAATCCGCACAAAGACTGTACTTGAGAATCAATCGATTCAGCCTGCTCAAAACTTAGCTATTGAGAAACTGCTTAGCCAAGTTCAACAAAGTTGGGGCAACCAACCTTTATCAACAATGAGTGTAAAAAATCCAAATACCAATCAAGCTCAAATTACATTTATTCAAAAAGAAGACCGCACTATTACTCGAAATCAGCCTCAAATTACTTTAAATGCTTCAACTGGCAAAGTCTTGGCAGATACACGTAATAATAGTCCTATTGCAACGTTGAATGCGGGTGTTTATGGCCTGCACATGGCAACATTTGCTCAACCTTTACTTCGTTTAGGATTCTTTTTCTCAGGCATTTTAGGCTGTGTAATGATTGCCTCTGGTTTATTACTTTGGAGTCTTAAACGCCAAATTCAAAATAAAAATAGTCAGTTTCATTTCGGACACTATTTAGTTGACCGTTTAAATGTTGCAGCATTTGTAGGATTGCCTTGTGCAACTGTCGCCTACTTAAGCGCTAATCGATTATTTACAGTTACTTCAACCACAATCAATTATGAAATTTATAGCTTTTTCTTGGTTTGGCTAATCAGCTTAATCATCGCATTAATCACAAAAAAACAGCATTTATGGCGAACTCAACTTAGCGTTTTTATTATGCTGTGTCTTGCACTTCCCATCTTAAATCTAATTTATTTACTTAAACATGAGTATGTTCAAAGCCTCAGTGATTATTGGACCTTTGCACGTGTAGATGTATTTTTGTGGATCTTTGCAGTATTAGCAATTTTTATATTTTGCAAAATTCAACCTATCCAGCATAAAGCCGTAGAAAAAATTCAAAAAAAACTGAATAAATTAAATACTGAGGTGAGCTCATGATTCTTATAGCTTTCATCTTAATTTTATTAGGGATGTATATGTTGTTTATGGCGAGCGAGAAATATCGATCGCCGAAATCAACAGGTCATTTCAAATCGTTAGCTCAAAAGTATTACCGATATTTCAAAATAGCCGCATTCATGCTATTTGGTTTATGTGCATTTATTCTTATTCAACAATATAAATTTTCAATTGGTTTTGTCAGTTGGTGGATCTTTGCAACGCCATTAACTTTTATTCTTATACTTTTAATTAACCCACTAAAGTCATCAAAATAATCATTTTCTTTAAAAAATGATGAAAAATAGTACAAGCTAAGCAAAATTTTCGTTGCTTAGCTTTTTTTTGCATAAGTAAATCATTATTCATGACAACTGTTTATCTCTAAAAGGAATAAGATATCTGCGTTTCGTGATAAGTGGCGATAAAGATGTCTGGTGCTTTTGAATTTATCTTAGCGGGTATGTTAGTTGGTTTCTGTGTAGGGATTACAGGAGTTGGTGGTGGATCATTAATGACACCAATTTTAATTAGCCTTTTTAGAATTGAACCTCATATCGCGATTGGTACCGATTTACTTTATGCAGCAATCTCAAAATTTTGTGGATCAATGGTTCACGCTAGAAAACTCAATATTGTCTGGCCAATTGTTTTATGGTTAGCCGTAGGTAGTATTCCTGCATCTTTCATTACTTCATGGGTACTTGAGCATTATTTAAGCCAGTCAACACACTATAAAGCTGTACTCACCATGGTGTTAGGTTTTATGTTGACCTTAACTGGTGTTTCCATCATTTTCCGTACGCGTATTGAGAAATTTTTTAATAAATTCAGAACTAAAGAAGTCACTCAAAGTGAAAATGAGCAGTTGGCAATCGATAAAAAACGTAGCTTTATCGTGATTATGGGTATCATTTTAGGTGTATTCGTAACTCTTTCATCAGTTGGTGCGGGTGCATTTGGAATCATGGCACTTGTGATTATGTTCCCGAACTTGCCAATGATCCGAATTATCGGGTCGGATGTTGTACATGCAGTATTGCTTACCTTAGTGGCTGGCCTTGGACACATGAGTGCTGGTAACGTCGACTTTACACTTCTGATGTGGTTATTGGTGGGTTCAATTCCAGCAATTATTATTGGAACATTAATTAGCTCTCGTATGCCTGAACGTTTAATCCGAAAAATTCTAGGGCTTACCCTATTTGCCCTCGGTGTTAACTTTATGGTTCATCCAGTCAAAGCAAAACCGAAAGCACCTGTGGTACAACAACAAGCAGTAGTTGCCGAAAAAACAGGCAACTCGACTGAAAGATAGTAAAATCAATAGGATTTTTCCAATCTGAAATACCATGAGATGTAGTATTTTCATAATTATTTCATGGTATATTCAGTACACAAAACAACCTTTAGTATGATCGAACCAGTGACAGCAATGACTACACATTCAAATTCCGTTTCAAAGCCAGATATCGACGACGTTAATATTAAAAGCATTCAAACTCTTGTAACACCAAATGAGCTTAAGTCAGAACTTCCGTTATCTGATGTTGCTTCGCAAACTGTTCTAAAAGGCCGCGAAACTATTCGTAATATTTTAGATGGTTCAGATAAACGTTTGTTTGTTGTTATTGGTCCTTGCTCTATTCACGACCCAAAAGCTGCTCACGAATATGCTGATCGCTTAAAAGCGCTAAGCGAAAAGGTTAAAGATACCCTATATCTAGTTATGCGTGTTTATTTTGAAAAACCACGTACAACAATTGGTTGGAAAGGCCTAATCAATGACCCAGATATGAACGACTCATTTAACATCGAAAAAGGTTTACGTATTGGTCGTAAACTCTTGCTTGAGTTAAATGAAAAAGGTTTGCCATGTGCAACTGAAGCACTCGATCCTAACTCTCCACAGTACTACCAAGACTTAATTTCATGGTCTGCGATTGGTGCACGTACAACCGAGAGCCAAACTCACCGTGAAATGTCTTCTGGCTTATCTTCACCAGTTGGTTTTAAAAATGGTACAGATGGTGGTTTAACTGTTGCAACCAATGCGATGCAATCTGTTAAATATGGCCATAGTTTCTTAGGCCTAAATGAAGATGGCCAAGTTTCAATTATTAATACAAATGGTAACCCTTATGCACACGTTGTATTACGTGGCGGTAATGGCAAACCGAACTATGACGCTGGCTCTGTTGCGGAAGCAGAAAATGCTTTAGCAAAAGCAAAAGTGAGCAACAAAATCATGATTGATGCGAGCCATGCTAACTCAAATAAAGACCCGTACTTACAACCGCTTGTTCTTAAAAATATTACTGAACAAATTTTAGATGGTAACAAGTCAATCGTAGGTATTATGGTCGAAAGTCACTTAAAAGGCGGCCGCCAAGATATTCCTGAAAATCTTTGTGATTTAGAATATGGTAAATCAGTAACTGATGGCTGTATTGACTGGGAAACTACCGAAAAGACGTTGCTTGAAATGCATGAAGTTTTAAAAGAAGTTTTACCAAACCGCTAATTCATCTTTTTAAGATTGAAAATTAAGCCCTCATTTTTGAGGGCTTTTTTATTTTTGGGTGAAATTCAAATCAAACTAAATAAAAATAACTCACACTAAAAGCAAAGAGTAGCACGGTTTCACTTAGCTCAATCGCTGCACCGACAGTATCCCCCGTAATACCGCCAATTCTTTTAATAAACAGATGTCTTAAATAAACCAGACTGATCAAAAAGCTAATAATGGCGATGAGCCCTTGCAACTCCCAATACAAAGGTAATAGTAGAACGAACCCAGTGATTATCCATGAAGTTGTATTAGGTAAGTGATCTGTCAAAGAACGCCCTAAACCTTTTTCACGTACATATGGTGTAGTTAAGAATAAAATAGATGGCACCACACGCCCAAGGATAGGAACAATGACTAAAAATAACGTTTGATGCTGTTCAATCAATACATAAACCAATGCAAATTTGAGCAAACATATGATAACTAAGCTGAGGACTCCAATTGGGCCACAACTTGGATCCTTCATGATTTGTAAAGTACGGAGTTTGTCTCCAAAACCACCTACCCATGCATCTGCCGTATCTGCTAGCCCGTCTAAATGCAGCGCACCTGTTAGCCAAATCCATAAAGTCATTATGATGGTAGCAAGCAAAAGAATGGGTAATTTGGCAAGAAGACAGGCAATAATAAAAAGTATGCCACCAATAATCAGCCCAACCAGTGGATAAAACAAAATAGCTCGACCATTTTGTTGCGCCGTCGGCATTGTCTTTAGCTCAATAGGCAGAACAGTTAAAAATTGCAATGCAATCCAAAAAGGTGTCATATCCAAGTCTCTAACTGGTCTATATTTAAAAGCAAATTGAATTATGAAGAAATAAAAATGGGAATAGCAATCCCTATTCCCATTAAAGACTTCAAAAACTGAAAATCTATTGCATTTGATAGCACTGTTTCAATTTGATGTAGTCGTAGTAAAAGCTAGTTGGCGTATAACGTGCATAGTTACATGCAGATTTGAACAAAGTTTCTTTTTCGTTATAAAGCATTTTAACCAAAGTAGAGCCTTGGCTATTTTGGTAAATATCCCATTGAACATTTGCCGCCATAGGTGAAACTACTTCACCACGCCATGCGCTGGTTGAGTAATTATAAGTCTGACGTAGTGGTAAAGGCTGCATCATATTATGTAAATCTAGACTGGTTGCTAGAGGAATAATAATTTCAGCATGGGCAAAACGTAAAACTGCTTTGTATGGTTGAGCTTTATTTACAACCGCATCAACTTGTTGGAACAAGTCCTGTTTGAGTCCTTGGGCAATTTCACTCGTGACTTGATTTGACTCTGTGAAACTTGGACCTTTTTCATAAAAATCATTCGCATCATTAAATTCAGCATAAAATTTTGCAGCGTCTAACGGCATATATTTATTAAAATCAATATCTTTCAACTCATCTTTCATACCACCAGAAATTGAATAGAGCTCATAAATATAAGCTGCTGCATCTACTGCACTAGCAATCGTATTTTTGCCCTTACCTTTTTCTGTAATTTGCTCACCTTTAGGTGAGGTGACTGTAAAAGATCCAGTGTTACTAAAACTATAACCTGTTGTACCAAGTTTTTTAATAAAGTCTGCTTTAAAAATCGGGCTGAGCACTGTTTGAGCTGTTTTTTCAGCCTCGGTATTTTTCGATAACTCATCTAACTTTTGTGCTAAATCTTTATTATTTTCTTCAAAATCTTGATAGGCCTGGCTAGCATCATAAATTTTTTGTTGGCTAGCACTCAAGGGTTGAACTAAGTCTTCGTCTGCATTCAAACTATGAAAATAGAGTTTGAAACGATCAACGCCACCATCTTCAACACTTGGCACGCTTTCACTCGATAAATTGGTATAAGACAATGGAACAATTTTATCTTTCAGTGGCGGTCGTTGTTTGATGAGTTCAGCAGTGAAGAATTTTGCACTATCTACAGCACGATCCACTCCAGAACTTTGTACCAATATAGATGCTTGCGAGTTTAAAAGAGTTGGTAAGCGCTGTAATAAGCGATCGGCAATGCCGCGGTGTTCTAAAATACCAGTCATGGTTTCATTCCCATAACCGTACTGGCGGATCCCTTCCACACCATAACCTAATAAGATATTTGCCTTCATCATGGCTTCTAAATCAGCACCTAATTGCTCACCTAATGGTGTTAAGGCATTTTCTGCTTTTGCCTGTTTCCATAAATTATAAAGTGCCAAATCATATTTCAGACTTGAGAGACCTCTTGAACCGTGACGTGCCACTAGCTCTGTAAAAACTGGCTGGAATCCATTCGGTGTTTGTTCATAGTTTTTTATTTCTTGTTGCGGTTGGTAAGGCGTTTTTGTTTGATAATATTTTGATTGGTTTGTGGATGGTGCAGTTTGAGCTTCTTGATCATCATTATCGTTACACGCAACGAGTAATAGTGATGCGGCGAGCACAGTCGTTTTAAATAAAATATTCATAAGTCAGATGAGTGGTTATAAGAAATGCCAATAGCTTAGTTTCTAGCAATGACAGTTCTATTACACAGGCTAAAATAATATTGTAAAAATAATAACTTACAAGTGTATAAAAATATAAAACTACTATCTTAATATAAAAGTTAATTGACCATCTGTTTCAGAAAATTCAAGAGAATATAATTTCCCAAGTTCTGCCGGCATTTTAAGTAAGTCATCTAGAGGCTGTTGTCTGGCTAAGCAAGCCAATAGCTTAATTACACCGCCATGAGTTATAACCAGTGCATGCTGTAAGTTTTGCTTTTGCATATGCTTCAGCAAATCTTGAAAGCCTTTAAGGACCCTTATTTGAAACTGGTTTAATGTTTCTGCGCGAGGTGGACAATATTGACTAGGTTTTTGCCAAAAATTTGCAAGTAATTCGGGTGAAGTTTCATAAATTTGCTGAGTTGAGACGCCTTCCCAATCACCAAAATACATTTCCTTTAAGTCATGATTTAGAAGTAAAGGCAGCTGAGTTGTCTTCGCAAGTTGCTCAGCAAAACAAGCACAACGCTTTAATGATGAACTTATAATGACATCCCATGCCTGATTAGTCACTTGCTCAATGGTTGACTGCATTTGCTGCCAACCTTTTGCTGTTAACTCATCATCTAAATGGCCACGTAAAGTATGGCTATATTGACTTTCGCCATGTCTGAGCAAATCAATTCTAAATTTACCCAATTTTATCCCCGCTTACAGCAGCTTGAGCAAAGGTAGCCATTTGGTTGTGTAATACACATGCCATTTTAACCAATGCCAAAGCAGCGCCAGCACCACTACCTTCACCTAAACGTAAATTCATTTTTAAAATCGGCTCAGCATTGAGTTCTTGTAAAATACGTTGGTGGCCATATTCTGCCGATTGATGGCCAAAAAGCATCCAGTCACGCACTTTAGAGTTCATCCGCACTGCGCATAAAGCAGCGACCGAACTAATAAAACCATCCACAATGATAGGTAAGCCCACCTGCGCACAGCGGATATAAGCACCTGTAATTGCCGCAATTTCCAATCCACCAACTGCACACAGTGTTTTGAACGCATCGCCAGTAACATGTTTATGATGAAGTTCAATTGCCTTTTCAATTACTTCAATTTTATGTCTTAACTGATCGGCACCAATTCCAGTACCGACTCCGGTTAATTGCTCGGCAGTATCATTTAATAAAAGACATGCTAAGGCAGAAGCAGAACAGGTATTTCCAATTCCCATTTCACCAGCAATATAAATATCTGCACCTTTAGATTTGGCCGTGTCTACACTGTTTTTTCCTAACTCTAAAGCAGCACGACATTCATCTGCATTCATTGCGGCTTGTTTAGCAAAATTTGCTGTACCGGCACGGATACAATGGCGTTCAACGCCCGCGTATTCGTATGCTTCACCAACTGTACCGCAATCAATCACTTGTAAATGTGCTTGATGATATTTGGCAATGACACTAATTGCTGCACCACCAGTCGTGAAGTTTTGTAACATTTGACGGGTTACGGCTTGAGGATATGCAGAGATATTTTCTTCAACCACGCCATGATCGCCAGCAAAAACTGTAATCCATGGATGGTTAATGTGTGGATGTGCATTTGATTGCAAACTAGCAAGTTTTACTGCTATCAGTTCTAGATCACCTAAAGCACCTGTAGGTTTGGTCAGTTGAAGCTGGTGTTGCTCAGCTTGTTGTTTTGCGTCCACATCAGGTTGCTGTACAGATTGTAACCACCAGTTCATTTTACTTATCACCTTTTAAAATCATTGGAAAACCAGCCACACAAAACACAACCTTATCTGCAATTTGCCCTAAACTCTGATGCAGCCTGCCTGCTTCATCGACAAATCGACGACTAATCTCACCGAGTGGCACAACGCCTAAACCCGTTTCATTACTTACTAAAATAATTTCTGACTGAAGCGTGGGTAAAATTTTTAACAGCTGCTCACATTCAAATTGCTGAACATTTTGATCTTCTAAAAGTAACAAATTGGTTAGCCAAAGTGTTAAACAATCCACCAGAATAATTTGATTAGGTCGATCAATTTTTTGCAGAATCTTTGCTAAATATAAAGGTTCTTCAACCAAAGACCAGTGAGAAGGACGCTGATTTTGATGATGTGTTATTCGGCTTTGCATTTCAGGATCAAGCGCTTGCGCCGTTGCAACATAAGTGACAGCTAATTGCCTATCTATTGCCGTTTGTTCAGCCAGCCGGCTTTTGCCGGAACGGGCTCCACCCAAAATCAGTTGCAACATGGATCACCTAAAAACAAAAGCTGATATGGATATAACTTACCTTGTAAAGTTTGAGCTTGATAATAACCAAATGTTAAATGCTCAACTTTAAAGTCAAATTCGGTCTGTTTATATTGTACAGGTAATTCAGAAATTTTTCGTAAAATCAAATCACTACTATAGTCTGTTTTATATAATCCCAAAGTGATGTGCGGACAGTAATCTAAAGCCGCAATTTCATTAGAAACTAGGCCGAGTTTTTGGCGTATCTGAAATAAGATATTTTCCGTGTCTCCTATTTCTACAAATAGAGCACTACTAAAGCTATCGATTGAACCAATTTTTAAATGAAACGGAGCAAAATCTTCTTTTTTTAAGATTTCTCTTTGCTGTACAAACTCACCAAAACTAAAGTCATCACCATAAATTTTAGTTTCGTTAGTTAAGAATCCACATATAAATAATGTGACATGATATTGGCGATGATTAGGTTCTATTAAAAATTCTGAAAAATGTGCACGCAAGGCATCTAAATAATCAACTATTTTTTGATCATTAATTTCTAAATACCATAACGCATAATTTTGGCGCCCAAGATGCCACTCAGGATAATCCCGTATAGATGTTGGCATCATGAACGTCGTGGGTTTTAGCAACACAGCTTTAATTCAAAATCATTAAGTTTTTGTATTAAAGCATGTTTGCCTTTCAGTTGTAGAGCATAATTAAAAGGATTTAGGCATATTGAGTTCGCGCTTTTTGTGAGTTGACAATATTCATGTTTAAAGGCTGTTTGCCTTGTTCAGAAAATAAATATTGAACTAATTGTGTTAACTCAACTTCAAGTTGTGCTTTTTGAGCAGCACTCATATCCAGTTTTTTAACTTGCTCGTGCAAATGTTTAATTGCATCAGTCTCTTCAATTTCTAAAAATTGAATCGCATAGGCATAACCCAAAGCAGCACCTTTTAATAGGTTTTTATAAGGTAAATCATGTGCGATATTTACCTCAATTGATGCGATTACTCTTTCATTATGAGTTAACTTGCGAAGTGGATCTCGTGCCACTCTTTGACAAGGATCTTTAAAAGCATATTCACATGAGTCTAGAAAGCTTTGTGCCATGCGGTCCAGATCTTTTGCATAATTAGGTAATACAATTGCAAGCCCTTGCTTTACTTCTCTAATTAAGTTTTCTGCAAACACTTTAACTGAATGATCCCCCATGGCAACACCAATAGACTCATAACCTAGTAAAGATGCGTACCAAGCAAGCATGGCATGCACGCCATTCCATAGTCGGTTTTTGATTAATTGAATGTCTGTAATCTGATTAACCAAGACAACTTGACGCAACTTTTCAAGTAAAGGGCTGCCTTTTTCTACATAAATTGGCATATCCGTTTCGCTATGAAACAGAATTAGATCCATGCTTTGTAATATATGGCCTGGCTGAAAATTACGGCGCATGTTATCAACATATAAAGATGCCTGATTTTGCTGATCTTGAGTCAATTTATTACAGTCTTCAATTTCGATTTGTTCCTCGTTTTCCACATCTTCTAAATGCTGTTCAAGAAAATTATGCTTAATACGAAGTTGGCGATAAAAATTTGATTAGATAGCTTTGAAACCATACGGTTTACAACGGTGTCGCAAAAGTAATGTTCTTTTAAAATATGCTCAGTCACATCTTCATCGTTGGTCAACTCTAGTAGAGCTTCTCTAAGATGCTTCATAACTAAATATTTCGCGCCGACTTTATTTAAAATAATTAGAAAAGTTAGTGGTTCAATACATGCTTCAAGTGATGAGTTAAAACGTGCATATAACCCTTTTGCAATTATTTTTGCCTCAACTTCGATGGCCTGTTCGGGTAAACAAAGTGCAATTAAACTTGAATGAGTATACATCTCCAACATTTGTTGTTCATTTTCAGAATCAACAATGGTCATATTCTCAATACGTTCATCATAAGAAAATTGCCCATAGCGAATGCTATATGTTCCAAATGCATTTACGGCTTCTCGAAAAAGACTATTACGTGTTGAAGCAATAATTCTTTTTGGTTTTGTGTACCCATCCCAATGTGACAAGATTTGCGCTACATAACCACCGCCAATAGCACCGAAACCATGTATTCCCACTGTCAGTTGATTCAGACTTTGCGGAAAAGTTTCCTGCATTTCTGGCATGTCCATAACAGGGATAAATTGGTCGAGATCGGTTAAAAAGTCATACATCTGATCATAATAAAAATGTGCTTTTTCCAGCATTTCGTCATTTGGTTCTTTAATATCTTTTAATAAAATCGTTAAACCTTTTGAAGTGTGAGCTGAAGTTAAACCATTTTCAGAATCTTCAAACATAAGACACTGGTTAGCGTCCAAGTGAAGTTGACTAGCAGCTTTTAAAAAGATTTCTGGATGCGGCTTTCCTTGCTCTACTTCATCACCACAGGTAATCACATCAAAAAATTTATAAACATTCGCATTAATTAAATATTCTTCAGCAATTGCCCTACGGCTTGAAGTCGCAACAGCCATTCTTAAACCCGATTTTCGTAAACGCTCTAAAACTTGAACTAAACCCTTTTTGATAGGTACGCCGTGTTTTCGAATATATTCGAGTTCCATCTCATCAGCTTTTTTTCGAATTTCTTTATATGGAACATTTACGCCATATAGACGTTGCGCCAATTGCTCAGCAGTAGTTGCACTTAAACCTAAACATTGCATTAAATATTCGTGTGAAAACTCCTGTCCAATGAGTTCTTGAGATGCCTGTTGCAATGTTTGAAACCGTAATCGCTCAGTGTCAAACATTGTCCCATCCATATCGAAGATAGCTCCGTGAACAGGTTTTCCATGAAAAATAAGCACGTTTTTACCTCTTTTTTTGATCATGTTTTATTCAGGGTATACAAAAAAACGGCTAAAAAGGCAGGATGTTAATAAATGAAACATTAGTGGTTATTTTTTAATCAAAAATATAATCGATCTGTTACTGTGTAGAGTTAAATATCCAAAATAGTTGAAATGTATAAATAACTATGAAATTAACTTTAACTACAAAAGCAGCAGGCCATCCTCGCCTGCTGCTTTTGATTAGTTCTTTTTGTTGCGCTGATAGTATTTATTTTTCTTAGTTCCATTTACCGCTACTTGCACCCGCATATTTTTATAATGTCGCGCAGGTGTCACATACCAGGAATCAACTCACCTTTTTCAACACCATTGTTATTGGAGTCTCTGGTATAACTTTAAATCGCCTAAAACTTAGCATTACAGTAGTAGACGTTAATCTTAATTACTAGAACGTTTCTCAACCTTCAATATAGATAATGATAATCATTTGCATTTAATAATGCAAGTTTATTTTATTATTTTTTTAAATTTATTAAGGAATACCTATGATTTATAGATATTCCCTATCTCACTTCACATTAATAATTAAATGTATAACTGAGGCCGTAAGTACGTCCTTCAGCTGGTATACTTTCTACAAGACCATATACTTTTTCTGCTTGTTGACTATAGACAGTTCGATAGTCTCTATTCCAAACATTATATACACCAAAATCTATACGTCCTTTCCAAGCTGGAAAATGAGCCAAAACATCCATCGTGCTATAGCCTTTAATTTTTACAGCTGAAAGTGAACCATCTTTTACTGCTTCATTTGTACCTTTTATAGCAAGCATTTGCACACGAGCGCCATAACCCTCATCGCTACTCCATTCGGCAAAAACCGTACCTTTTATTGGTGAAACTTGAAAAGCATTCAACTCTTTCCATTTACCATCCGTATCTTTATATTGACCTCGCGTATAACCAAGTGTTCCCCCAACTTTAAACTCTTCCATAAATGGATAGGTCGCCGTTAGTTCAGCACCATATACACGCTGGTCTTTGTCCATAACCTCAGCAACAGTTTCTTTATTACTGTTCTTGTAGAATTGAACAACTTTGTCTGAGGTATTATAGAAACCCGTTATACCTAGATTTAGACTCTGCTCTCCTTGTAAACGCCAGCCTAATTCATAGCTGTTTACACTAATAGGTTGGATATTAGCGGTTGATATATTAAATGCATCACGCATCATCCGTTGTACATCTGGAAAGCTAAAACCTTGAGAGAAATTAGCAAATATTTGCTGCTCATCTGTTAATTTATATATCGTTCCCAAATTGAATAAAACAGCATCGTCATTTACAGATCCGCTTGTTTGTATCCCATTTTTAGTCGAATACTGTTCTGTTTCAGCTTTAATATATTGGTAACGAGTACCAGCCTGGACATTCATACGGTCTGTTAAAGCGTAATCACCTTGTATAAAAACGCCAGCACTTTGAATTGTTGTATTTGGACCGGCATCGGAAGTTTTACCTGTAGGTTTATAGGTCAAACCTGTATTAAATGCTGTGAAATGCTCGTAGTATTGATGATCTTTTTCATGTTCATAATCTAAGCCATAAGTTAGATTAAGCTCACGATTCATAATATTTAAATCACTTTGTACTGTTGAGCGCAGACCAGCCACTTCGATTTCAGATTGAGATTGTTTTGCTTCTGTACCTTCCCCTCCTAAAAAGACTGGAAAGAAACGAGCATCTTCTTTACGGTAATATCCTTCTAAATTTAAGACCTGACCTAAAATATCTTTATTTTGGTATTGAGTGTTGAATGCATAGCGCTCTGTAAAAGGCTGATTAGATATTTCTAAACCCTTTTTCCCAATATATGAGTTAGGCGCTCCTCCATAAATATAATTTTTCCCATAATCAGGACCATAATTCGTATCTTGTTCATCTTTATAATATTGCGAACCCAAACTTAGTGATTGGTTATCAGTTAAATCTATATTTATACGACTATTAATATCAATTGTATCAGTATCAGGACGGCTACCTTGCATAGGTGCTATAGCAATACGATCACCATGGCTATCGAACTGAGATCCGCGACTAGTGAAATTAGCCCCTAAAAAACCATTTACATTATCTTTATTAAATGAAATGGATTGGCCAATTTCATAAGCTAGACTATCACTCCGAAATGTATCGGAAGACGTAATACCAAGTTTAGTTTCAAAACTTACTGGTTTAGTCGAATCAGCACGTTTCGTAATAATATTAATAATCCCGCCGGTAGAACCTGATCCATAAATACTTGTAGCTCCTGAAAGAACTTCAATACGTTCAATCATGCCTGGACTAATACTATTTAGTTGCCGAGCAACATCGCGTGAGCCATTTTGCGATACGCCGTCAATCATAATCATGACCTCACGACCACGCATTGTTTGCCCATAGTTGGTAGTTGTTCCACTACTCACCCCAAGTGATGGAACCAACTGAGCCAATATATCGGCAATTTTTCGTCCAGCAGTTGCCTGTTGTTCAATTTGCTGCTTTTCAATCGTTTGAACTGTGCCTGCAATTTCAGCAATATTTTTTGGCGTCCTTGTCGCCGTCACTATAATTTTTTGCAATTGAGCTACAGGCTTTTGTGTCGGTTGATTATTAAGGGCTGCCTTTTCAATACTTGTATTTGCATAAACCTGCTGCGCAAATATTGCTGCTAGAGCAATACAACAAGGTTTTAATTTAAAATATCGTGATTCTGCACACATCAGATGATTTGAGTTAGCCCCAACCTTTTTGTATCGATGCATTTTCCCTTTCTCCAAACCCAAAAGTTATTAGATAGTTATAAGGCTCGGGATAATACTAAATATAAATAATAATGAGAATTGTTTTTATTAAAATAACTTGATTTAATACTACCAATCTTAAAATTAGTTAATTTAATGAGATAAGAAAAAGATTTATTTTACTCATCAAGTACATCAACAAATTGAGCATTTAAGAGTTGTGCTAGATCTTTCGGGTTTAAGCCAATATCTAGTCCCCGTTTTCCTCCACTCACATAGATTTTGCTGAACGCTTGTGCAGATGCATCAATAACGGTTTTTAAACGCTTCTTTTGACCTAAAGGACTAATCCCTCCGACCAAATACCCCGTTAAACGTTCAGCGTCTTTTGGATTGGCCATTTGCAATTTTTTGCAGCCAAACGCCGTAGCCACTTTTTTTAAATTTAATTGATGATTAACTGGCAATACTGCAACAAAAAAATTCTTATCATCGCTAACCATCAATGTTTTGAATACTTCCCTTACATCTAAATTTAGTTTTTCTGCTGCTTCTAATCCAAAACTTTTAGCATTTGAATCATGTTCATATTCATGAATAGAAAATTCGATTTTATTACTTTTTAACAGTCTACATGCAGGAGTCATAATAAGTAGTGTTATAGATGAAATTATTTGGATTATAGGTTTTTTAGAAAAATTTTTAAATTTGCTTAGGCTATTTACAAGAATTACATAAAAAATCAAACAGCAACTGAATAAAAAATAATCTCAACTTGATATTCATGGCTCGACTCCATATATTTTATTTAGATTTAAGTCTGAGCTGACAATTTTATGAGTTATAAACACAACAATCTGATGGCTATGCGCCACCGTTTTTGGGATGAATCTTCAGATTATGTCTTAAATGAAAAGCAGTTTTTACAGCAGACGTTAATTGAACAAGGCATCTTTAATAATGCAACACTCGAGGATGTTAAGTATTTTTTCTATACCTTACCCAGCATTATTATTGTAAAAGCTCATGCACTTGGTTTTATGCATGATTCAGTCAAACAAATGTTATTACAGCATATTCAGTCCAATCGCCTTCACTTAATGCAGAAGTCTGAATTAAAGATCCAATTTAAAATGTAATTTAAGTTTTTGTGAAAGATCTGTTTTTACCCTAGTTTTACTCACCTGAACGCTGTAAGTTTCTTAAATTTTAAAATTGCTTAGGCTATTTTAAATTAATGAAATAAAGATAGCCATTTCGACTGATCATTCAGTCTGAGAGAACTATTTTAATACGCTCAAAACATGTAATATTCGTTACAATTTTAGATCACCAGCGTTTGGCTGCATGATGCGCATAGGATTCTATTTTCATGTCAAATCAGAAAGATAAGCTTAAGAGTTTAAAAACTTCTTCCATGGATCGACGCTTATCAATCGCGAAAGCTTCTTTACTTGCAGGAACACGTTGGGCAACTGCAAGTGCCTCTTCTTTATTTTCTAATGAGGAAGAAAAAGAAAAGAAACGCAAAAAAGCGATGAGCGAGCAAGCTAATTATCTGGTTTCTGAAATAGGTAAACTTAAGGGTTCTATTGTTAAGATTGGCCAAATGATGGCCCTTTATGGTGAACATTTTTTACCTGAAGAAATTACACAAGCATTAAACACCTTAAATAACCAGACAGTTGCTTTGGATTGGCCTGCAATTAAGCCGCACCTTCAAGAGCAATTGGGCGCTAAATTAAATGATTTAACAATTGATCATGAGCCAATTGGTACGGCCTCTCTCGCACAAGTACACCGTGCAACGCGTAAATCAGATGGTTTAGAGTTAGTTTTAAAGATTCAATATCCAGGCGTTGCAAATGCTATTGACTCCGATATGAGCTTGTTTAAAAACATGCTTAAACTGACGCGTATGGTTCCACAAACCCGTGAATTTGATCAGTGGTTTGATGAAGTACGTGAAATGATGCATCGCGAAGTTGACTATGATGTTGAAGCTGCCACTACTCGTCGCTTTGCTGAACGCTTAAAAGATGATGAGCGTTATATTGTCCCTACAATTGTAGATGAATATTGCACTAATCAAGTGCTCTGCATGACTTTTGAACGTGGTGTGCCAATTAATAGTCCTGTGATGTTGTCATTACCTCAAGAACGTCGTAATCAACTCGGTGAAGCGTCATTAGAGATTGCGGTTCGTGAAATTTTTGAATGGGGTGAAATGCAAACTGACCCTAACTTTGGTAATTACCTTGTTCGTTTAGGTAATGGCCAAGACATTCAAGACAAAATTGTATTATTAGATTTTGGTGCTATTCGCCAGTTTGATGAACACTTGCTATCAGTTGCCCGTCAACTCATTCAGGCAGGTTATCAACATAATAAAGATGCAATGGTCAAAGCCATGACTGGTTACGAGTTCTTTGATGCGATGCCTGAAAGTATTAAACCAGGTATGGCTGATGTCTTTTTACTTGCAACAGAAGCATTCAGTACTCCTGCAAATAACCCAGATATGCCCGCTGGTCTTATGGATGAACACGAACGTTATGACTGGAAGAAAAGCCAGCTTCATAGCCGTGTTATGCAACAAGCTAGTAAATCAATGGCTTCACGTTATTTTTCAGTTCCGCCAAAAGAGTTTATGTTTATTAGCCGTAAATTCATTGGAGCCTACACATTTATGACGGTTATTGATGCAAAAACCAATGTGCGACGTATGATTCGTAACTTTGCTTGATTTAATGAAAGACTAGAATGATTCCATGTCATTCTAGTCAATCCTTCTCGGCTCCCCAACATTACAATTATTTTAAATAAATAAAATCAAAAACTTATAATTTTCTTATTTTCTATTTACCATTTATCTACTCATTTTTCGAATGTCAGTAACGACATAGTTTTTTAATATAAGGCGTGTCAGCATAAAACAATAACAATATGTTAGGACACCATAATCATGACAAGTATGATCAATAAAGCTCAGGGTTTGGGTTTATCGCTGATCACAAGATTGGCTGGAAGCGATGTACTTGATCAACTCAAGTTGCGTAAATTTGTTGAAAAATCTCTTTATCAAGGTTCAAAAGTTGGCTTTAGAGCATTAACGCAGACTCAAAAAACATTTAAGCCCAAGCAAATCTCTCAACAACGTTTACCTCGCCAACAAAAAAATTTATTTGATTTAAGTTTAACCGAAGAACAACAAATGACTTCTGAAGCAATGTCTCAATTTGCTCAAGAGGTTTTATTGGGGTTAGCTCATGATGCCGATCAGGAAGCTCAGTTTCCTGAAAGTCTTTGGCAATATGTTGAAGATTTAGGACTTAACTACTATGCACTTCCAGAAGCACTCGGTGGAGTAGCGGCCGAACAAAATATCGTTAGTAACTTGTTAATTGCTGAAAAACTAGCTGAAGGTGATTTCAGCCTTACAGCAGGATTACTCAGTACATTTAGCGTTATTAATGCAATCACACGTTGGGGTTCTACTGAAGTTCAGTCGATGTACCTACCATGTTTTGCAGAAGACTCAGACATTACAGCAACTTTTGCTGTTCAAGAAACAACTCCAGCATTTAACCCTTATGTTTTAAAAACAAAAGCATCACTTGAAAATGATCAGTTTTTTATTGATGGTGAAAAAACATTAGTGATTTTAGGCGATTTAGCTGATGTATTTTTAGTAAGTGCAGACTTTAACGGCAAGCCAGACGTATTCGTCGTGCAGTGTAATGAAACAATTTCAATAAAAAACACTCCGGCCATGGGTCTTAAAGCCGCAGAAACAGCAACTCTTCGCTTTAATCACACTCCTGCTCTACGTTTAGGTGCAACAGATTTTGATTACACAGCCTTTGTAGATTTAGGCAACTTAATGTGGTGTGCAATGGCTGTAGGTACATGTGAAGCTGTAAAAGCTTACTGTATTAAATATGCCAATGAACGAACCGCGTTCGGTGAACCTATTTCACATCGTCAAAGTGTCGCTTTCATGATTGCAGATATGGCAATTGAAATTGATGCAATGCGTATGTTGATTTTAAATGCAGCAAGCCTTGCAGAGTCAGGCAAGCCATTTCACCGCGAAGCTTACTTAGCTCATCTACTTTGTGCTGAAAAATCCATGAAAATTGGTACAGACGGTGTGCAAATTCTTGGTGGACATGGTTTCACAAAAGAACATCCCGTTGAACGTTGGTACCGCGATTTACGGGCTACTGCAATTTTACAATCTGGCTTACATGCTTAAAAGATCAATCAGAGGATACTTTAATGAATTTACAAAATCCTAAAAAATTCAAAATGATGATTGATCAAGCACATGATGTTGCGATCAATGTTTTACGCCCTATTTCTCGCAAATATGATAAAGCTGAACATGCATATCCAAAAGAACTTGATATGCTTGCCTCCCTCATTGATGGCATGAATGAAGGTGGTGAAGGAATTAATGCTGGTGCTGCGGGTGCTGGAAAGCGCGGTGATACCGACAATGAAGGTATTCGCAATGGAACCAACATGTCGACCGCTCTTGGAATTATTGAGATGTGTTATGGCGATACAGGCTTATTACTGAGTATGCCTCGTCAGGGTCTTGGAAACTCAGCAATTGCTGCTGTCGCAAATGATGAGCAATTAGAACGGTTCAAAGGAACATGGGCAGCAATGGCCATCACAGAACCGGGTTGTGGCTCCGACTCTGCCGCTATCCGTACCACAGCAACCAAAGATGGCAATGACTACATTCTAAATGGTGAAAAGATTTTTGTGACCTCAGGTGAACGAGCAGACTCTGTCGTTGTTTGGGCTACACTTGATCGTAAACTTGGCCGTGCAGCGATTAAATCATTTGTAGTGCCCAAAGGTACGCCTGGTATGAAGGTCGAACGTCTCGAACATAAATTAGGAATTAAAGCATCAGATACAGCAGTCATCAGTTTTATTGACTGCCGTGTGCCAGCAGAGAACCTTTTGGGTAATGCAGAAGTGGATGTTGCTAAAGGTTTCGCCGGAGTAATGGAAACTTTTGACAATACTCGGCCTTTAGTTGCAGCAATGGCAATCGGTTGTGCAAGAGCTTCACTAGAGCGTATTAAAGAGATTTTTAAAGATCAGCTTGATCCTGACTACTCGACTCCCTATCTACATTCTTCTAACCTTGCAGCACAAATCTACCGTATGGAGGCTGAGTGGGAAGCTGCTCGTCTGCTCATGTTAAAAGCAACGTGGATGGCTGATAACAAAAAGCCAAACTCTAAAGAAGCTTCTATTGCAAAAGCAAAAGCAGGTCGTGTTGGTAACGAGATCACTTTAAAGTGTGTCGAATTGGCAGCAAGTGTTGGCTATAACGAAGACGAACTACTTGAGAAATGGGCACGTGATTCAAAAATTCTTGATATTTTTGAAGGTACTCAGCAAATTCAACAATTAATTATTGCGCGTCGTGAGCTTGGTAAATCTTCCAGTGAATTAAAATAAAAAAGACGCAAGAGAATCTAACTCTCTTGCTTCATAACGCTAAGATTTATCTAAAAAATAAAACCCTCTAATCACATGATTAGAGGGTTTGGTATTTCAGGAATATATTATTTATTCAATTTTTATGCTTCTAAGGATTTATCTACTGCACCAAATTTTTTGAAGATTTTTGCACGTCGTTTTGGTGAAATATTCGCTTTGTTCAAATCACCTTTATAGTGATCAAAAACTCGCTTATCCATTATTTTGAACCACAACGAAGGAATTAATGCAGGTAATAACATACTTGCATAACCACTTGGTAATTCTGGCGCCTCATCAAAATGACGTAATGCTTGGAATGGACGAGTCGGATAAGCATGATGATCTGAGTGACGCTGCAACTGGTACAGAAATAAGTTTGTTACTACGTTGTTATTGTTCCAGCTATGCTCTGGCATTGTGCGCTCATATTGACCATTTTCTTTTTTCTGACGCAGTAAGCCATAATGTTCAATATAGTTAATAATTTCAAAAAGACTAATGCCATAAAATGCTTGTGTCGCTAAATATGGAATTGTACTTTTACCAAAAATTCCCACCATAGAAGCATGAAAAGCAGCACTCATTCCCCAGCCTTGTAATAATTCATTATCTGCTGACCAGAACTCTTTTCCTTTACGTTTTAAACGATTTTTCTCGATTTCAATTGCAGACTTAAAAGAACCTACAACTGTACGTGGCCAGAACTCATAAAATGTTTCGCCCATACGTGAAGAAGCTGGATCTTCAGGAGTTGCTGCACGTTTATGGTGTCCATAAGGATGTTCGATACGGAAATGGTTATAACCTGTAGGAACTAAAGCAAGATGAGATAAAATATGATCAATACGATCATGCTTATGACTTAATTCATGGGCTGTATTAATCGCAATACCATTAATCGCCCCCATTGAAACACCGAGCAAAATCTTATCAATGAATGACGTAGTTTTACGGCTTGTTAAATAACATGCATAAACATTTGCAGCATATTGTAATGGGATAAAGCTCTTCACTAACCGTGAATAATACGGATCTTTTTCAAGAAGCTTAATTTCTTCGTCGGTTGGATTACGTGCATCTTTACCAATAATCGTATCAATTGCAGGAATCACAACGTGTAATAAAAGTGGGCCACCTAAAGCAAATACTTTCTTTAATGGGCGTGGACCAAAATGGTATCCAGCTAAAATACCTAAACCAATTACAGGTAGAGCCGGACTAATCATCCATAAATAGCGCTTACGATCTATCTCACGCATAGACGCTGGCACTGGCATAAGTTCTTGCTGAACATTTACTGGTGCATTCATAGTCATATTTCCTTTTTCTATATATCTATATAGTTAAAGAAATAGTACTTACTTAACAGTAGTAACCGTCCAAAAAACCTATTTCAAAGTCTTTGGCATTTTCTTCCACTTTTTTGTCCTAAAAACACATGTTGATCTATTCTTATAGCTCACTATAATTTTATTAAAATAATGATTGATCATTTAAAGATGGATGCACTAAGTAAATTTTTTGATGATATTCACCTTAATAAGTCTGAATACATCTATTTAAAAGCACAAGGAGAATGGGCTTTTAAAACACAAGATCAATCTGCTTTACTTGCCTATATTGTTTTAACTGGTTCAGTATATATTCAACTTAATGCGTCAGAAAAAATAATTGCGACAGCTGGTGATATTATTTTAATTCCTTCTGGAAAGGCACATAATGCCACCGACTCAAAATCAACAGCAACTAAATTAGTAGATTCATTAGATATTACTTCGCTTTTTAACGGTCATAGACAAGACGCAATTGAATTTGGTACCTCCTCTCCTAATAAAACCTTATTACTGTGTTTGCGCTGTCAGATTGATACTCATATGGCAGGCCCTTTGATTAATGCATTGCCTTCGATCATGCATATTCAACACGAAAATCAAACCAACCCACCAGAATGGCTACAAATTGGGCTTTATTTTTTAGCAATTGAAACTCAAAAAATCAGGCCGGGACATGACAAAATTATTGATCATTTAGTCAGTATTCTTCTCATTGAGTGCATCCGTGATCACGTTCAACAAATGACAGATCAACAAAACTGGCTAAGTGCGTTAACCCATCCTGAATTAAGTAATGCCCTATCTGCTATTCACAGCCAACCAGAAGTCGCTTGGACAGTTGAGTCTTTAGCAGAACAATGCTGTATGTCACGGTCCAAATTCGCAAATCTATTTAATAGTATTATTGGGGAACCACCTCTAACTTATTTGCAACATTACCGTTTTCGTTTAGCAAGTCAGTACTTACGCACAAGTAATTTTTCAATTCAGCAAATATCAAACAAAGTCGGCTATTCATCCGAGACTGCTTTTAGTCAGGCCTTTAAAAGAATTTTTGATTTATCACCCAAACAATATCGACAGCAATATATCGAACATCATCTCGATTAATAGAAAATAAAAAAAGCGCCGAAGCGCTTTTTTTATTTGATCAAATTATTATTTAATTTTTGCATGTGATTTTAAATATTGGCTGTAATCTTCCAATATTTGTTGACCACGAGATTGACGATAAAGTTGTTTTAGCTGTTGTAATTGATCAGCAGGAATAGCATTAGCGGCTGATGAATTTACATTTGAAACTGCAACAACTACCAGTTCATTTGGCAAGTTTGCTGTTGTAACAGACCACATACCCGGTTTAGGGGTAGCTAAGCTAAATGCAGCACGTTCAATTTCGCGTTTTAAACCTTGTGATCGAGTAAACACACCAGCTGACTCAAATGCGACTTTGTTTTTAGCAACCACTTGGTCTGCAGGTTGAGTTTTAAACTCAGTCAACATGGTAGCAATTTTTGCTTGGGCTGCTTTACGCGCTTTTGCATCGATAACTTTGGCTTTTGCTTCATTCATCGCTTGCGCTAATGGTTTTACACCAGCTGCGTGGTAATCACGCACTTTAATCCATACCGTATCACCATTTGCTAACTGAATATTAGATGATGCATTACGGTCTCCATTTTTCACATCATCATTAAATAACTTAATTTTGACACTTGGATCACTTAAATATGGGTTTTGAGTTGCTAAAGTTACACCATTCAATGATTCAACTTTTGCACCTTTTACTTCTTGTACAACAGCTTCTAAAGAATCATTACCAACAATTGTTTCATTCAAACTGTTTACAGCATCTGAATAAACCGTAGCAACCTTATTCTTTTCAACCTCAGCCGTTAAACGCGCTTTCTCAGCTTCAAATGAAGGGATTTGGTTAGCTTGAGTTTCTGCTTCAATAATATGGTAACCATATTGTGTTTTTACTGGCTGCGAAACTTGTCCATTTTTCAAACTTAAAACAGTTTTATCAAATGCATCCGAGAAAACACCTGGAGCATATGCTTCAACTAAACCACCTTTTGCTTTTGAACTAGGGTCTTCAGAGAACTGCGATGCAGCTTGTGCAAACGATAGACCACTCTGAATTTTCGCATAAACTTCTTTTGCAAGTTTTTGAGCAGCTGCATCATCACGAGCATCAGTAGTAATTAAAATATGCTTTACAGTTCGTTTAGCATCTTTTTTCTGAGTTTCAACAAACTTTGCATAAGCTTGCTGAAGTTCAGCTTCAGTTGCAGGAGCTGGTTTAGCCATCATTGATGGAGATAAGACAACATAATCAACATCAACCGAAGCCTGTTGCTTAAATTCATTTTGATGCTTGTTATAGTAATCTGTAGCTTCTTGATTAGATGCAGTTAAACCTGTTTTGTAAGCATCTAATTTAATACTAGCTAAATGTAACGTACGTTGTTCAGTTTGCAAATTCGCAATTTGCATTAGATCAACTTTGCTTACTAAAGAGTAATCAGCAAAGGTTGACGTTAACATTTTCAAAGCATGATCTTGACGTAGGCTTGCTATTAAACCCTGACTCGTCATGCCAATAGAACGTAAGTAATTTTCATAGAGTTTTTGTGAGAATTGACCATTCTCTTGCAAACTAGGCTGCTGAGCTAACATTTGCTCAATTTGAGCATCACTCAAAGAGATACCTAATTTTTCTGCTTGCTGTATTAATAGATTACGTGACACCAAAATATCGAGTGCCTTAGCCTGAATGACAGGCAAATTAAGTAAACTTTCATCCCCTTTAACAGCAGCTAAATATTGTTCTTTGTAAGACTGAGTTAAAGTTTCAAGGTCTTTTTTAGATATTTCTTGGCCGTTTACTGTTTTTGCAACATCAGCCTTGTTTCCCCTATTAAAATATCCTTCAATACCTACAAGTGCTAAAGGGGTCAAAAACAAAATTAGAAGGACTTTGCCGAGCCAACCCTTAATGACTGTACGAAACGATTCCATAAGTATTCCAATATTTTATTTCGAGGAGAATTTTAACTGAAAAACCACAATCAATGAATGAGCAATATTGGTCAATTCAGATATTTAATAAAAAACGCGCCTATATTGGCGCGTTTATTCATCTTAAAAGATTAAGCTACTGAATCTTTAAGACCTTTACCAGCTTTAAAGCTAGGTACTTTAGTTGCTTTAATTTGAAGCTCTTCACCAGTTTTAGGGTTACGACCAGTGCGTGCAGCACGTTCTTTAACACTGAAAGTACCAAAACCAACTAAAGTTACTGTGTCACCTTTTTTAAGTGCTTCAGTAATTGACGCAATTGTCGCATCGAGTGCCTTGCCTGCATCAGTCTTAGATACTCCCCCTTTTTCAGCAATTGCATCGATTAATTCTGATTTATTCATGAATAAAACATCCTCTTAATATCGTTTGTTTAAGGTCCAAGGCTATAGTTTAAAAGGCCATGACGCCTTTATAGCAATGCTTTAGGGGAAAACGCAATACTAGAGCAGGGCTTTTAGCAAAAATAAATGCTAAAAAACTGTTATATATTTGCTAAATCCCAACATTTTTTTACTTTTTATTCAATTTTTCTTTCAAATGTTGATTTTCTTCTATTAAAGCATCCACCTTAATATGCAGTTGTACAAGCAGCTGTTCGATGTGTTGCAAATCCTTCGGCGTCACCAACCCAATACGGTTTAAAGAGTGATTAACACTCGTATCAAGAATCTTTTCTACTCTGTCTTTTGTTTCAGATACAGATTCTTTTGCTTTTTCTGTGACCTTGCCAACAGTATTGTCTGCCAAGTCTCCAGTTTTTGATTCTAGCTCCTCACCCACTTTAACCAAAGAATCAAAGAGCTTATTTCCCTCTTCTTCCGCACGTGAAAAAGCACCAAGTCCTGCTAGCCAAATTTGCTTAGTATACTTCCTAAAATCTAAAGCTGATTTTCTTGAACTTTTTGATTTTAATTTATTTTTTTCTTCCGACTCTTCTATCTGGGTATCTGTATTTGCATTATCCATTAATCTAAACTCCTAATCAGATGAGAGAAATGATGACTGATTTGACCACAAAATATTTCTATAATATCAAAGTAAAGACTTGATCCATTTACAAAACTGTTCTACAAAGCAAATAAGTCATGTAAATATATTTAACACGACATTGTGTTAAGTTTGGGATAGGATGTCCCATTCTTCAGTTAATTGCTATTTCTAAGGATAAACTTTTATGAGTGAAACGCAACAAAGACAAAAACATCCGCGTCTGTTGCTGAATATTGTTCTAATTATTTTAGAAACTTTTTTTTCATTTATTCTCACCCACGATGGTGCCCTTCGCTTGCAAGCGAAAAAGTTTATTTTGAACAAAACAACGATTCGTATTAATAGCTATTTACCTTTCTTTGACTTCTATGTTCAATTTACAGAAAAAGGTTTGTTATTCGATATTCACTCTTTTGATAGACGTATTGATCTTGAGATCAATAGTACGCTTATCGATTTAATTAAAATTTTTGGCTTTTCTAACCAACGCAGCCTTAAAAATATGCGTATTGATGGTGATGAGGAAACGAAAAAGGAACTTCTAGATTTAATTTCTCATTTAACTCTTCCAAAATTGTTAGTTGACTGGAAACAGTGGTTTAACACTTCAGATGATGAGGCTGAAACCCTTGCTTCACGTAAACGGATCGCTCCATTACTTGAGAAAATTGATCAACAAAGATCAGAGATCAACTCCCTTCACGTAGAAATTAAACAATATCAAAATCGAATTACTCGCTTACAACGACGTCAACGAAATATTAACTTCTCCTTTGGTATAATTAGCCTAATATTTATTGTTTATTTCATATATAATTTGTGGGTTGCCTAATTTATTTTTCTATTTTGTTCCTACACTTGAATTAAAAATAAAAAAACTTGACTATTTTAGTCGGGATTCATAAAATCCTATTATCTAGTCTTAACATGTGTATCGAATCATGCGCCTTACAACTCGCGGTCGCTACGCAGTGACTGCTCTACTTGATTTAGCTTTGCAGCCAACTGAACAAACGATCACGCTCGCCGAAATTGCCGCACGCCAATCCATTTCAGTTGCTTATTTAGAACAGTTATTCGCAAAACTTAAGCGTCATGGGTTAGTTTCTAGTGTTCGTGGTGCAAATGGTGGTTACCATTTGGCTCGAAATGCTGATGAAATTACTGTGTTAGAAATTATTGAAGCTGTAAATGAAACGGTTGATGCAACACGTTGTGATCATAAAGGTAACTGCCAAAATGGTGCAATGTGTCTCACTCACGATTTATGGCAAGAACTCTCTCATCATATTGCCGACTATTTAGCAAAAATCTCTCTTGCCGACCTCATTAGCCGAGACAACGTTCAAACTGTTGCATTACGCCAAAATGTGACTGGCACAGATTCAGCTCTTTTATCGGGTACAGGTATTTGATATGAAACGTCCAATTTATCTTGATTACGCAGCAACCACTCCAGTAGATCCGCAAGTTGCAGAACGTATGATGGAGTGTTTAACTTTCGACGGTACCTTTGGTAATGCTGCGTCTCGTTCGCACGCTTATGGCTGGCAGGCAGAAGAAAAAGTTGAATATGCACGTGAGCAAGTAGCAAATTTAATTAAAGCTGATCCACGTGAAATCGTTTGGACTTCTGGTGCAACTGAATCAGATAACCTTGCCCTTAAAGGTGTGGCTCAATTCTATGCATCTAAAGGCAAACATATCATTACAAGTAAAATTGAACACAAAGCTGTTCTAGATCCTTGTCGTGAATTAGAAGAACAAGGTTTTGAAATTACTTATTTAGAGCCAGAACCACAAACAGGTTTAATCACTCCTGAAATGGTTAAGGCTGCCCTTCGCCCAGATACTATTCTTGTTTCTCTTATGATGGTAAACAATGAAATTGGTACAGTTACAGATGTAGCGGCGATTGGTGAATTGACACGTGCCAACAAAACATTTTTCCACGTAGATGCAGCGCAAGCAGCTGGTAAAGTTGATATCGACTTATCTACAATGAAAATTGACCTTATGAGTTTCTCTGCTCATAAAATTTATGGTCCAAAAGGTATCGGCGCATTATATGTACGTCGTAGCCCACGTGTTCGCCTAAAAGCACAAATCCATGGTGGTGGTCATGAACGTGGTATGCGTTCTGGTACTTTGGCTACTCACCAAATCGTTGGTATGGGTGAAGCTTTTGAGATTGCAGGCAAAACAATGCATGCAGAACAAGAGCGTCTCCGTAAACTTCGTGACAAACTTTGGAACGGTCTACAAGACCTTGAACAAGTGTTCTTAAATGGTCACCCAACTCAAAACGTTGCAAACTATTTAAATGTTAGCTTCAACTTTGTTGAAGGTGAATCTTTAATGATGTCGCTTAAAGATGCTGCAGTATCAAGTGGTTCTGCTTGTACTTCTGCAACTTTAGAGCCTTCATATGTTCTTCGCGCATTAGGTTTATCTGATGAGCTAGCACACAGCTCAATCCGCTTTAGTTTTGGTAAATACACAACTGAAGAAGACATTGACCACGTGCTTACAATTACCAAAGCCGCTGTTGAGAAATTACGTGAACTTTCTCCGCTTTGGGATATGTACAAAGAAGGTATCGATCTTTCTACAGTTGAATGGGCAGAACACTAATTATTGAAATTAGTGTTTTAACCCTCATATTAATATTAGGCTGACCCCGAGGTTTGGAGAAGCGAAATGGCTTATAGCGAAAAGGTAATTGATCATTACGAAAACCCACGTAATGTTGGTGTTTTAGATAAAAACTCTGAAAATGTTGGTACAGGCATGGTCGGTGCACCTGCATGTGGCGACGT
Source organism: Acinetobacter pittii ATCC 19004 = CIP 70.29 (assembly GCF_000369045.1). GTDB lineage: Bacteria > Pseudomonadota > Gammaproteobacteria > Pseudomonadales > Moraxellaceae > Acinetobacter > Acinetobacter pittii. The sequence goes on from NZ_KB849790.1 coordinate 208,502, forward strand.
GATGCGTTTGCAAATTCAGGTAAATGATAGTGGTGTGATTGAAGAAGCACGCTTCAAAACTTATGGTTGTGGTTCTGCAATTGCATCAAGCTCACTTGTAACTGAATGGTTAAAAGGTAAGACTCTTGATGAAGCTCAAGCGATCAAAAATATTGATATCGCAACTGAGCTTGCTCTTCCTCCAGTAAAAGTTCACTGCTCTGTACTAGCTGAAGATGCAATTAAAGCTGCGATTGATGATTACCGCAGTAAAAAATCTAAAGCTTAATTTGTTACCATTGTAAACGTTGGAGTTTTCATGATTCATTTAACTGAAAATGCTGCGACTCATATTAGCAATTACCTTAAAAATCGAGGTAAGGGTGAAGGCATTCGCGTGGGTGTGAAAACTTCTGGTTGTTCTGGGTTGGCTTATGTTCTCGAATTTGTTGATTCTGTCGATGAACATGACCAAGTTTTCGAACAATTTGGCGTTAAGGTTTTTGTAGATCCAAAAAGTCTTGTCTATTTAGAAGGCTTAGAAATGGATTACGTAAAGAATGGCCTTAACGAAGGGTTCGAATTTAACAATCCCAACAAAAAAGGTGAATGTGGTTGCGGTGAGTCTTTCACTGTATAACTCCCTCTTCTCCTTCCATCCTTTCATTAAAACAGTGACTTTTTATAGCACTGTTTTAATGTATTTAATTAATGTGGACCTCCTTTCTAATGAATCATTTTGAGTTGTTCAATTTACCCGTAGAACTCGATATCGATTTGGCAAGCTTAAAATCTAGTTTCTTAAGTTTGCAACAGCAATATCACCCAGATAAAGCAGAAGATAAAGATCAGGCATTGATCAAATCAAGTGAAATCAATCAAGCTTTTAAAGTACTTTCGCAAGTAGATAGCCGTGCTGCTTATCTATTAGCGTTAAAAAAGCAAGATCATCACCTCGATCAATCCATTAGTGATTTTGAGTTCCTACAATCAGCTCTAGAGCTTCGTGAGCAACTTGATGAAGCAACTTCACAAGAGCATTTAAGTACTCTTAAGCAAGAAGTTTTTCAGTGGATTGAGGGCTTAGTTCGCGAATTTAAAATTGACTACTCAGATGAAGATTGGGGCGAAGCTCGAGATACTGTACGTAAATTACGTTTCTTTCAGCGCGTTCTTAACGATATTGAAAAAGCAGAAGATCAACTGTTGGATGATGAAGACAACTTTGATTTAGATGATGATTTTTAATTTGCTTTTTCCAATTTATATTCAAAGGATTTAACTCATGGCACTTTTGCAAATTGCTGAACCGGGTCAATCCAGTGCCCCACATGAACACCGCATTGCGATTGGTATCGACCTAGGAACAACACATTCTTTAGTTGCGACAGTGTTATCAGGCAAACCAAAAGTCCTTAACGACGAAAAAGAAAGAAGACTTCTTCCTTCTATTGTGCATTATGGAAATGATGACACTCATTATGGTGAAGAAGCGAAACCTTTCATTATTGCTGATCCCAAAAATACAATTGTTTCTGTAAAGCGTTTTATGGGACGCTCAAAAGCAGATATCAAATTTCAACACCCGTATGAATTAGTGGGTTCTGAAAATGAGATGCCAGCTTTCGAGACACGTTCTGGCCGCAAAACACCTGTTGAAATTTCAGCTGAAATTTTAAAACAACTAAAAGAACGTGCTGAATCAAGCTTACAAAACCCAGTAAATGGAGCGGTAATTACTGTTCCAGCCTATTTTGATGAAGCACAACGTCAAGCAACACGTGATGCTGCACAGCTGGCTGGTTTGAATGTATTACGCCTATTAAATGAGCCAACTGCTGCTGCTGTGGCTTATGGTTTAGATCAAGAAACAAATTTAGCTACAGATCATAACTATGTGATTTATGATCTAGGTGGTGGTACTTTCGACGTATCAATCTTACGTTTTTCACAAGGTGTCTTTGAAGTATTAGCTACAGGTGGTCATACTGCTTTAGGTGGTGATGATTTAGATCGTCTCATTGTTAAGTGGGCTAAAAAACAATTAAATATTGATACGCTAAGTGATGAAAGCTATGCAGTATTTATTGTTGCTGCTCGCCAAGCGAAAGAACAACTCTCTACACAAGAATCAGTTCAATTAAAACTACTTGAAAATGTACTAACACTTGATCGCTCAACCTTTGAGAGCATTATTCAAGTTGCTTTAGACAAAACAATCAGTGTTTGCAAACGTGTTTTACGTGATGCAAAACTTGAATTATCAGATATTCAAAATGTTGTTTTAGTTGGTGGTTCTACCCGTTCGTATGCTGTTCAGCAAGCAGTTCGCAATGTATTTAACCAAGAACCACTTTGCACAATTAATCCTGATGAAGTAGTAGCGATTGGTGCTTCTATTACAGCCAATCAATTAATTGGAAACAGCCAAGACGGCTCGCTACTTTTAGATGTTACTCCTCTTTCTCTTGGCTTAGAAACCATGGGTGGATTAGTAGAACGTCTTATTTCTCGTAATACAGCTATTCCGGTTGCTCGCCGCCAAGAGTTTACTACTTATCAAGATGGCCAAACTGCCATGCTGATTCATGTAGTTCAAGGTGAAAGAGATTTAGTCGAACACTGCCGATCGTTAGGAAGGTTCGTTCTTCATGGCATTCCTCCAATGACTGCTGGTCAAGCACGTATTGAAGTTACCTTTCAGGTAGATGCAGACGGCTTACTTACTGTTTCAGCTCGTGAAACAACTTCAGGCGTACAAGCTCAAATTGATATTAAACCATCTTATGGTTTATCAGAGTCTGACACTGAACGCTTATTAATTGAAGGTTTTCAACACGCAGAAGAAGACAAAAATCTGCGTCATTTAAAAGAAACCAAAGTTGAAGCTCAACGTGAGCTTGAAGCATTAGAACAAGCTTTAAAAGTGGATGCTGATTTACTCAATGCTGAGCAGCTCGAAGCACTTAAGACCGCTGAAAATATGCTGAAAGTACAACTTGATGGCAATGATATTCAAGCGATTGAAAAATCTGTAGAACAACTTAAAGTACATAGTGATGCTTTTGCTGCACTACGTATGAATCGACATATTGACCACGCCTTAAAAGGTACAAAACTTGAAGATTGGTCAAATTCAAACTAAAGGTATAGGTGATCAATATGCCCCGCATTAAAGTACTTCCTCACGCTCAATTTTGTCCTGAAGGTGCAGAATTTGAAGTTGAACAGAATGCAAATCTTTGCCAAAGTTTGCTTGATCGAGGAATTAAAATCGAACATGCATGTGACATGTCATGCGCTTGTACAACATGTCACGTAGTAGTTCGTAAAGGTTTTGATAGCCTAGAAGAAATGGATGATGTTGAAGCAGATCTTTTAGATCGCGCTTGGGGTCTTGAACCGGATTCTCGCCTTTCATGCCAAGTAAAAGTTGTGGATGAAGATTTAGAAATTGAGATTCCTAAATATACAATTAACCATGCTTCAGAAAATCATTAATCATGTTAATAAAAAAGCTGCTTTTAAAGCAGCTTTTTTTATATTTTATAAACTCTAAACTTGATTTTGTTGGTCTATTTCTAAAGGTTTAACTTCATCTTCAAGTCTTAACTGCGCTATACCTTGAGTATTCACTAAAGTTTGTTGAACTTTAATTCGTTGAATCATTTTCTCAAGCACTTCTACTAATTCAGGATATTCATAGTTTTGTACTTCTTCTAAATTAAGTACCAAGTGAAAGCCTTTATACTCATAATCAAACCATTGCTGATGATCTGACTTATTCCCTGTATATTTCTCCATCACTTGCCATGTCTTTACGGCACCTTGAATACCTTTTAGATAAATCGGTGTTTTAGGTGCGCACAGAAAATCACTTTTAATTAATTGATAAGTATCGTCTGAAATTAAGATTTCATCTATTTCAGCAGCATATTGCAGACGAGCCGCTAAATTCACATCACGACCTACAATCGTATAAGCCATACGATGGGTTGCCCCATAATTTCCTACGTGGCAGTAACCTGTACTAATACCCATTCGGATATGCAATGCTGAGTAACCCATTTTTTTCCAGCGCTCGCGCAGCAGTTTCATTTGCTGACGCATAGCGATTGCCATTTCTACACATGCTTTAGCATCTTGCTCCACACCTTGTGAATTCGGATCACCAAAAAATATGAGGATGGCATCCCCCATAAATTTATCGACAGTAGCCTCATACTGTTTAGCGATTTCCGTCATATGACTTAAATAATCATTAAGCAAGAATGCTAAATCATCTGGAATTAAAGTTTCTGATAACTCTGTAAAACCCTGAATATCAGAAAAAAACACCGTCATTTTTTTACGCTTATATTCAATCTTTGCTTCAGCTTCACCGCGCATAATAGACTGCCATAACTGTAATGGCGCATAACGGCTTAACTGATTAGCAAAAGCAATATAGCGGGTCATTTGATCATAGTAATGTTGACGCTGCTGACTGATTTTTTTAACCCAACGATGCTGGTAGTAGTTTCCGATAGTAATAAACATAACCAAGCCAAGAAGTGTAATTACAGTCAACTCTTGGCTAGTAGGCTCAAAATATGTATAAAAACCAAATAAAAAGAAAGTACTTAAATAAAAAATAATCGCGCCTAACAAGCTAGTCAAACAAATGACTGCGAAAGAAATACGACTATTAATTGCTGAATAAAATAATGCAAAAAGTGCAATAAATGTAGGCACCAAATTAAGATGCAGACCTGCTAAGGTAACGGCTACAACAATTGCATCGATCGCAAAGAAAACACTTTTTTGAGTTTTTTTATCGAATTGGTACTGAAGCCAGTGTTCTAACTTCGAACTAATAAAAAGTAAGAACAGGAAAAAAGGTGGAACATAGATCTGATAATTTGTATTAGGTGAGGTAAAAGCATAAATCACTAAAATTAATGACAGAATTGAATATCCCATCAAGCGATGAAAATATGCAAACTGCTTAGGCTCTCTATCGATAAACCTCTCTAATTGCACCCTATCCTCCACACCTCAATGTAGCCACATTCATATAAATGTGGCATTGCATTGATTTAGTCCATGCGCCAATCAAATGGCATATCACCTTGACCACGTAACGCAAGCATAAGAGTTTGACGCATATGAGCCAGCACATCATTTGTATAAGGAACCGCAGGTGTACCCCATACTGGTTTAGGCCATGCAACATCATTCTGATAACGTACCACATGATGGAAATGCAATTGAGGCACCATATTTCCCAAAGCGGCAACATTCATTTTATCAGCGCGGAATACACGAGATAGCTGGCTAGATAACCAACTTGATTCACGTAAAAACTGTTCTTGGTCAGCTTGGCTCAACTCATATAATTCTGTGATTCCCGGCACACGAGGGATTAAAATCAGCCAAGGGAATTGCATATCATTCATTAAACGACATGTTGAAAGCGGGAAATCGCCTACAAAAAAAGTATCTTGAGCAAGTTGTGGATGCAAACTAAACATATCTTTTATAAATGACAATAAACAATAATGGCTAATACTATCACATCAGTTTTGATGTGAGTATTGCTAGTGTCTGGTTTGATTACAAATAACAATGATTTTATGCACTTATTCCCCTAATAGACCGAGAAATCGTGCATAAAATTCTGTTATCAACATACAAAGGATTTATATAGAATGAAAATCACTTTAAAACACTATTTAAGCATGTAATTCATTCAATAATTTCGCTAATAAATCATTAATAAATTGGATTCGTTTTTCCTGCTCTTCAAGCTGAACCATAACCTTTAAACGTTGACCACCTTCCATACGATAATAGGTTGGATGTTTTTGCATGAGTTGAATAATAGTAATGGCCTGAACAGGTGTATCAGGCGAGAATTCAATATTGCCACCTTGAGTATTAATATCGATTTTAGTAATACCTAACTGTTCAGCTTTCAGGCGAATTTGGTGAACACTAAATAAGTGTTTAACTGATTGCGGTGGAACCCCAAAACGGTCAATCAGCTCCATACGTATATTGTCGAGCTTTTCTTGGGTATCTGTATTACTAATACGCTTATAGAATAATAAACGCTGATGTACGTCACCTAAATACTCATCTGGAATAAGAGCAGGTATGTGTAAATTAATTTCTGCTGTTAATGATAAAGGTGCATCAAAATTCGGCGTTTTCCCTTGCTGAATCGCTTTAGTAGCTTTTTCCAGCATTTCCATATACAAGCTATATCCAATTGCCTGCATTGAGCCACTTTGCTGCTCACCTAAAAGCTCACCGGCACCTCGAATTTCTAAATCTTCTGTAGCCAGCATGAAACCAGCACCTAGAGTTGAAGCACGTTGTATTGCATCTAGACGTTTTTCAGCATCACCTTTTAAATGCTTTATCGAAGGAACCAATAAGTAGGCATAAGCTTGGTGGTGTGAACGTCCTACACGACCACGTAATTGGTGTAATTGAGCTAAACCAAGTTTGTCAGCCCTTTCTATTAAAATAGTGTTGGCATTTGGAACATCAATTCCAGTTTCGATAATTGTTGAACATACCAATACATTGTATTCTTTGTGGTAGAACTGTTGCATGACTTGCTCAAGTTCTCTTTCCCTCATTTGTCCGTGAGCCACTGCTACACGAGCTTCAGGTACAAGCACTCGAATATTTTCAGCAGCTCTTTCAATCGTATCAACTTCATTGTGTAAGAAATACACTTGGCCACCGCGTAGTAATTCACGCAAGATCGCTTCTTTAATAGATGCTTCAGTATGTTCTTGTACAAAGGTTTTAACAGCTAAACGACGGGCTGGCGGTGTAGCAATGATAGATAAATCACGCATTCCCGAAAAAGCCATATTTAAAGTTCGTGGAATTGGTGTAGCTGTAAGCGTTAACATATCTACATCTGCGCGTAATGCTTTAATACGCTCTTTATCCCGCACACCAAAACGATGTTCTTCGTCGACCACCATTAAGCCTAGATCTTTAAACTGCACATTTTCTTGTAAAAGTTTATGGGTGCCCACCACAATATCGACTTTACCTTCAGCAAGATCTTCAATATTTTTCGTATGCGTTTTATTTGAACCAAAGCGTGATAATACTTCAATACGAACAGGCCAGTCGGCAAAGCGGTCTTTAAAAGACTCATAATGTTGTTGAGCAAGCAATGTCGTCGGTACTAAAACAGCAACCTGTTTGCCATTTTGCACCGCAACAAATGCTGCTCGCATTGCAACTTCTGTTTTACCAAAACCAACGTCCCCACAAACAAGTCGATCCATCGGTTTAGCTTGTTGCATATCATAAAGTGTCGCTTCAATAGCATTGGCTTGATCAAGTGTTTCTTCATACGCAAATCCACTCGCAAATTGCATATAAAGTGACTGATCGACTTCAAAACCAAAGCCAGGTTTTGACTGACGTCGTGCTTGTATATGTAGCAACTCTGCTGCAACATCATGAATTTGTTCTAAAGCTTTACGTTTAGCCTTACTCCACGCGTCAGTTCCAATTTTATGTAATGGTGCTAAATCTGGATCTCCGCCACTATAGCGACTAATGAGATGCAAGTTAGTCACAGGCACGTAAACTTTTGCCTCTTCAGCATAGTCTAGTTGCAAGAATTCATAATCTTGCCCTTCAATTGCCAAAGTAATTAATCCAGCATAACGCCCTACACCATGGTCAATATGAACAACAGGAGCACCTATGCTTAATTCGGTCAAACTACGAATTAGAAATTCTTCTGAAACTTCTTGCTGACGTTTACGACGACGTTGAACTACGCGATGCTCATACAACTGATTTTCTGAAATAACAGACAATTGATCGGTTAAAAGCAAACCACGGTCTAATGGTGCATTCGTAATAGCAATCGCAAACTGACTTTTCTGGAATTGCTCAAAACTATCTACACTAGGAATATCTCCCAGACTGGCACGCAAACCATCTCTTAAACTTTCTCGTCGACCAGCACTTTCTGCAACCAATAACACAGGATGATTTGCTTCATCAATATATTTTTTAACTACGGCAAATGGTTTGTCTTTTTTCGGATCAACAGGCAACTTAGGTGGTTGCTCAACCTTAAGATTTAGAGCCCCAGCTTTTTCTTCAACTGCTTCAGCGCTCACAAGCATACGTGGGAACTGATTTAAAGCACTTAGTAAGTTATTTGGTGCAATAAATAACTCATCAGGTGGGAGAATTGGCTGGTCTGCGTTATGGCGTCTATCTTCATAGCGACGAAAAACTTCTTTCCAAAAACTGGTTAAATCAATATCTATATCATTATTTGTAATTACAATGCAATTCTTTGGAAAGTACGTTGTAAGTGTACTTTGAGATTGCATGTGAGTTTTATCAAAAAATAACGGTAAATAAAACTCAATTCCCGGAGATGCGATTCCATCAAGAACATCTTGGTAAATTGGGTTTTTCTTATGATTTGCAGTCGGAAAAAGTTCAGAATAACGGTCTCTAAAAATTGAACGAGCTTCTTTTAATGGGAACTCTTTTGCTGGTAAGACGGTAAAACTTTTTAAAGTAGTTGTTGTTCTTTGCGTTTCTGGATCAAAGAATTTTAAAGTATCAATTTCATCATCAAACAGGTCAATACGGATAGGTGCATCTTGACCAGATGCAAAAATATCCATAATGCTACCACGTACAGCAAACTCACCATGGTCATAAACCGTATCTACTAAATGATACCCAGCTTGTACTAACCGTAGCTTCTGTTGTTCTAAATCAAATTTTTGCCCCACACGTATATCGAAATGCTCACCTAAAACCCAAGAATATGGTGCAACTCTTTGAGCTAAAGTGCTTGCTGAAACGAGCAATACACCTTTTTGCGGCATATTGGATAAAATCGCGAGTCGTTCTGAAACAATATCTTGATGAGGTGACAAGCGGTCATACGGCAAAATTTCCCAATCAGGGAAAATTGTCGGTTTTATGCCATAAAATTCAAGTTCACTTTCTAACTGAGCAACATGTTGGTTATTTCGAGCTACTACAACGAGCAAAGATGAATGCTGAACGGCAATTTCTTTGAATAATAATGCAGCAGAAGAACCTAATAACGACCCTACCCAACGCTTTTCACCGGCTTTGAGCTGTTGTAAATTCAATTGAGAGATTTCTTGTTGAAACATGTATATGGCTTTTATCAGCTAAGAAGATATGAGCTCAATAGTAGCATGATGTTTTTAGTGAAATGAGTTATTTTTTTGAAAATCAAACTACTAGTTGGCCCTACTTTTTATATTTTTTAATCAATCACCTATGATTATTTATCACGCAAAAACAAAACGTAATATTGATTTAAAATTTGTATAATCGCTTTGAGTTGAAGTAGCTTTTCTTGATTATTTTCCAATCTTGCAACATAGCGCTGTGTTGCGATTTCTAAATCAATCTTTTCATTAATTTGTGGCGTAATTTGAAATAACTTTTGAAGATTATCAAAATTCTGTAATTTACGGTTTGAGAAATATTCAAGATGCTCTGACCACTTTTGATTAATCACTACATCATTAATGATAGGCCCACGTTCAGAATCAAATTTTAATTGATTCTCTTGCAAGTAAAGTTGTTCTGGCGTTTCTTTTGAGCCTTGAAAAAGCTGCGTTATCTTTTTAAACATTTCATCACATCATATTTATTTCAATTTAAATAATGGAAGTAATCTAGTCACTCCCATCATTTGAGTCTTCTAAACTAACGACTATTCATCGCCTAAATCATCAAGAAAATCTACAGTCGGTACAAAAAATAAAGTACCTGTTTGAGCAGTACTAAAGTCAAGTAACCGATCTAGGTTACCATGCTCATTGCCTAAAAACATGTTCTCAAGCATTTGTCGGGTTGTACTAAACTTACGCGAGTAGCCAATAAAGAATGTGCCATATTCATTTCTAGAAGGATTTGAAAAAGGCATATTAGCTCGCATAATTTTAAGTTCATTGCCTTCTGCATCATGAGCTTTACTAACGACATTATGAGCAGTTAAAGGTTTTTCATCATCGCCGAGCTCAACATCATTGAACTTTTTACGGCCAATCACTTTTTCTTGCTCTTCGTCAGTTAATGAACGCCATTTGTCCATATCGTGTGTATATTTTTGGATAAAAGCATAACTTCCCCCAATAAAGTCAGGGTCTTCATCGCCTACTAACGCCCACTGCGCTGCAATAACAGGTTCAGGGTTCTCTGTTCCATCTACAAAGCCAATAATTGCACGACCGTCAAAATAACGAAAACCATGAACCTCATCAATTGGATACGTTACTTTACCAAGCTGTTGATTAATTATATTACCCAGCTCGTAACATAAAGTCTGACGATCAGCACGTATATGAAAAAATAAATCACCCGGAGTTGAGACAGCCGTGTATTTCGGACCTCTAATTTCTTGAAATGGTTGTAACTCTTGAGGCTTGGATTGCTCTGGAAATAATATATCCCATGCATTTGAGCTAAAACCTAAAGTAGCATTAAATTTACTATCTGGATAACGATTAAAGAGACTTCTGGTTAGTGCTGAAAAATTAGCAGCAAAATCTTTTACTTTTTCTATTACAGAATCACCTTGAGCTAGTCCCAATACAATAAATAATGCATTTTCACCAGGAGCACTCGTTACAGGTTGAATTCTCATACATTCCATAAAATATGCCTTTTTAGGTATTTAAGTTTATTAATTTAGCATACTCATATTTTTTTCATACAACCTGTTAAGAAATCTGATGTTGATAAGAGTTTAAGGAAAACGCCTTAAACTCTTACACAGATTAAGCTTAATCAACGCCCATATTGCTTTTTTAAATACTTTACGATTTGAGCAGACTCAAACATCTTCACTCCCGTATTTGGGTCTACTAAGTATGGTACTTGCATTTTATCCTGCATAATCGGCAATAGCTTTTCTCTTTTTCCACCTTCTAAAGGTATGTATTTACCTGGTTTTAAGCGAAGAATAGCAGGTCCCATATCTTGCCATCTCTCTTTTGCCACATTATGCAAAATATATGGAAGCTCAAGTTCAGAGAGTAGACTTCTTACAATTCGTGAATACGGACTTGCTTCAAAACTCCATAACTCAAGTTTTTGTTCAGGTGCAGCTCTATCAACAATTTTTTTATTTATCCATATTCCGCGAGCTCCATTTAATATAGTTCCAGCAACTGCAACATAAGGCATGTTTGGGTAACTCGAAAATTTCTGCGGCGTTTTCCCTGTCTTACCATAATGTTTAAATAAATGATGAATAATATCCTGTGATTCATATAGCTGATCGCCAGTATTTTCATCAATTAAAAATGGAAACTGTAATTTACCGCCTTTTTCTTTTACAACTGAACGATACTTTGTTCCACCTTTAGGGCATGGATAAATTTCAACGTCCAGATTCAAAAGTGTAATCACTTCACGAACACGACGGCAAAATGGTGAACCTTCAAATTCATATAATTTCAAAGCCTTTGCAGGTTGTTGTGGAAATGCTGTTCCTGAAACACCTCTACCACCTTCAGCAATTGCAGATACAACTGCTTGAAGTACTTTAATTTGATGAATCACCATCATGCCTTCCTTTATATTAGAGAATTAGACTAATTTTTCTTTTGCTATCACAATCCCATTATTATCAGCATAGATAAAATCACCAGATTGAATTGTGACTCCACCAAAATACAAATTAATATCTACCTCACCAATGCCCTTACGATTACTTTTTTGTGGAATTGCAGCCAATGCATGTACTCCCAAATCTAAGGTCGCAAGTGCATCAACGTCTCGTACACAACCGTAAATCACTACACCATTCCAGTTGTTTTTAACTGCTGACTCAGCAATCAAATCACCCATGAGTGCACAGCGCATAGATGCACCACCATCCACAACTAATACTTTACCTGTACCATCTGTTGCCAATAACTCTTTTACACGTGAGTTATCTTCAAAGCACTTTACTGTTACAACCTGTCCCCCAAAAGTTTTACGAGCTCCATAACTTTGAAAGAACTTGCCATCCATTGATGGGATTACAACCTGTAAGCCTTTTTCAGGGTTATCATCTAATAAATCACATGTTACAAATGGTACTGTCGACACTTTAATGCTCCCTTATCGAGTTTGTTGTATGCTCAGATTATCATATCGTTTAAAGGCTTCAATTTGCGTTAGCGCCGCTACGACCATCGTATGAGCCAATTGCTCGGCAGTTACTGGCTTATATTTGAATGGCTTTTGAAATTTATTCTCAATAAGTTTAAATAGACTTTGCCCTAAGTCTTCAATAAACCTTACATCGCTGCGTTTACCAATCAGTAAAGACGGTCTAAAAATAGATAGCTTTTCGAGTTCTAGACTCTCAATATAATCTTCTAACTGTCCTTTCACTTTATTATAGAAAATTGGAGAATTTGCATTTGCTCCAAGGGCACTCACTAGCAATAGATGAATATGTTTATCTTGCACTAAATCTGCTAAATGAGCATTGATTTCATAATCTACAGCGTAAAAAGCCTGTTTTGAACCAGCCATTTTTAATGTTGTTCCAATACAGCTAAATGCATGGGTATGGCCATTCACATCTTCATCATTGAGTAATAAAAAATCCTCTATAACGAGTTGAGTAACTTTTTTATATGTATTAAGTAGTTGTGATTCTTTTCTGACCACAACAGTAATCGATTCAAATTCCGGAGTTTGCTCAAGCTGTTCGACAAGCGCTAAACCCACAAGTCCCGTAGCACCTATCACAATTGCTTTTTTAGTACTTATAGTCATTTTTTATCCAACCCTCTTTAAGTTTGTATCAAATTTAACCTTTTCTTACCGTTTTAGCAGCCCCTAAAACCGCTTAAAATGCTCGCAAGGCTTGACTTCACGGTGTTGATTCATCACAATATGGCACTTGTTTACGGGCTGGTGATGGTTACACCAGTTTACTGAATTGACCACAGCCCGCCCAGACCAACTTATTTTCAAGGAGTGCAAGAGTGGCAAACTCTGCTCAAGCTAAAAAACGTGCGCGTCAAAACGTTACAGCGCGTAAACACAACGCAAGCTTGCGTTCTATGGTTCGTACCTACATCAAACGTACTTTAAGTGCAATCGCTGGTGGTGATTATGCTGTTGCTACAGAAGCTTACAAAAAAGCTGTTCCTGTAATCGACCGCATGGCTGATAAAGGCATCATCCACAAAAATAAAGCTGCTCGTCATAAGAGCCGTTTAAATGCTCAAGTTAAAGCGTTAGCTAACTAATTTGAACATGTAAAAAAAGCCCAATAGGGCTTTTTTTATTATCTATCGTTTTTGAGCTTATAGCACTTTATGAAATTTAGCTACATTCAGCTCATAGGCTTTTCCTCTCCAAATCCACTTTAATTTACAATTTGGAAACTCTTCACCTTCAAACCAGACAAATAATCCTTCCATCATTTCCGGCCAGTCCTCTTTCTTAATTTTATTTTCGCCAGAAATTACAGCAACAATTGCTGCAATAATCGTGTCATGACTCACGGCTAAACTAAGACCGCCTTTAGTTTTTGGATGAGTTCGGTAAATAAGCTCTAGTACATCTAAAACACCCGTAATAGGATGTTTCATACCCGGTAATGCATTATTTACAAAACTATTAATAAAGCCTAAAGCGCCCTGCTTTTTAAAATAAGGAGCAGCTTGTTGTATATCCAACACAAAGCTACCTGGTTCGACAAGTAGCCCTTGCTCAATAATTTCAATCGTATGAGTATTTGATTGAGGACTTACATCGTCAGCCCCTTCAATCATGAGCGCAGCCGTATCGACACAGCGTTGTATTGGACTTGAAATACAATGCTGAATAACACGATCTGTATTTTTAATTAAGTAATTACCCCATGCCTGCGCAAGCTCACGTCCTTGAGGAGTAAGTTGGAGATCATAACCAGCCAAGCCCTGCCCATCTACAAGTTCTCTTAAAGAATGGCGCGTAAATAAGGTTACAGGAGTTGAAGCATCGGGCAATAAATCAATTGCTTCAAACATACTTTTAGGCAATAAATCGAGTGCCATCTTTATCTTGTCATCTTTTTTCAATACTTTGCCACTATAACATGTCTGGCATAACTCTCAATCGATAACACCTGATTGGGCTAATGCTTCAAATGCTATTTTTTTGCTTTCCTGATCACGAAAAGCGATAAAGCCCTTATTTAAAACCGTGTTTCTTTGGTTATATTCAAAAGGTTTTCCATCCAGAGTAAGTAAACCGCCACCTATACTTTCTAACAGACCTTGACCAGAACTGGTATCCCATTCAGATGTAGGATGAAAGCGTGGGTAAATATCTATTTCACCTTCTAACATCATACAAAACTTATAGGCACTCCCGGCTTCTCGTCGAATAATGCGATGTTCTTTTTCAATAGGTTGAATAAATTTTTGGTATTTTGGATTTTTACTACCGTGACTAAGTCCTATTTGTATAGGGGCATCTAACGAAGTTGAACTAACCTGATATTGATACCATTGTTGTTGGCTAAAGCTATATTTAAAAGGTAAATCTTGCAGATATCCTAAGTACACAACTTGTTCACATGGCACGGCAATAACTGAGAAAACTGTTTCTTTGCCGTTGATCAAGCTTAGATTGATCGTAAATTCATCACGTTCATGTATAAATTCTTTGGTTCCATCGAGTGGATCTAACATCCAACAAGTAGACCATTCATGACGGGCACTATAATCACTTTCTTCAGACAATACAGGCAACTCTGGAGTAATGTCTGCAAGATGCTTTAATAAAAATCTATTTACCTTTAGATCTGCTTGGGTTACAGGTGAATCATCTTGCTTTTCATGAATAGTAAACTCATAACCCGCAGAATAGTTTTGATATTCTTCTAGTAGAATCTGGCTCGCCTGTTCCAAAATAGGCAAAAGTTGATTAATTAAATTATCTTGTGGGCGCGTAGTTGTTATAAACATAAATATGCTCTACATAGTTTCACTTCTATTATAGGTGAATTATGAACAATTCTATATTCGCCAACAGTTTGATTTACTAAAATAGTCATTTATCTTAATCATTAGAACCATTGCTTTCCGCTTATGCTATTTAGGTAATATAAATAATTTTAATATTTATAAAAGTCTTTATTCCGTACAAAAAACAATCTATAAGTTATGAAAAATAAACAACTTAAATCAGATTTATCCATTTCCTTTTCATATATTTCTTGGTATGTTCAAGGACACAATAACAAGATGGAAGAAAGTGCACATGATGCTATATGGATATCATTTCTCGACAATAGAACATAACTGGGAAGACCTTAAGCCCTTAAATGAGTTTCTACAAACATTTGCAGATGATGATGGTGATGTCTCAACACGAGATAAAGAATCACTCAAAGAAATCATAGCGAAATCTGATACAGCGTTGGCTCTCGCTAGAGAAATGGGTTGGGATGGTAGCTATACAGGCTGTCCTTATCTATTCTGGTTACCAAGTAAAAATAGCCAATCTTTTGAATATGGTTTTGTATTTAAACAGACCTCAGATAATACAACTTTTGTGATTTCACCGATTGAATTGAGCTATTTAGCTGAAGATCCCGAGGTACAAACATTAAGTAAAGATATTGAATAAGTGATATAGGTTATTGATTCAAATTTGAGATCAATAACCTCATCTTAATATTAGGTAGATTAGTCAAACATACTTAACTGAGGTGTAGGTTTTATAATTTTTTCTTTGGGGACATGAGAGCATTCAAACTCTTCAACTGGAAAACCTTCGATAAAGCTGGAAATATCTGGTGTTTCTAAACTTAACCATTCATCTAGTCGTTCATGTGGAATCACAATAACTGATCGTTTAACATCGCCTGGCTCATGAAAATCTTTCATCATCGGATGGTCTATAGCATCCATCGTCAACATGCTTGCAGAACGAATAATCGTTTCATTTATTTTGCAAATTTCATAGATTGCTGCGATGAAAAAAGCCTGCCCATCTTTACGGCGAACACCCCACCGCTCAGGTTTATCATTTATATACTTACTTTCATAAAATTCGGTCACTGGAATCACACCAAATTTACATTTAAGTGCAGCTTCTTGAAAGCTAGGTTTTTGAAAAATAGTCTCATGGCGGGCATTGTAGGTATGTTTTGCTATATTTGTATCTTCAGCCCATTTAGGAACCAATCCGAACATCACTTCACGCCACTCAAGCCCTTGTGGTGATTTAAATAATAGTGGCATTGTTCCTGCAGGATAAACCTCTTCGGCATAGCTAAAGCCGACCACAGGCAACTGAAGTTGCTGTAATTGGGCAAACGTTAAAGGTTTAAAATTAGCGCACATAACAAGAATAAAATACTCTACATTTATCTCTCTTATTTTATAAGCATTTACCACATAAACCAAATAAAAAGGCACTCGAAAGTGCCCTTAACGACATAACTTTACGCTCATGAAATGTGTTGAATCCCTTGAGGAATCGCCTTTAATAG
Source organism: Acinetobacter pittii ATCC 19004 = CIP 70.29 (assembly GCF_000369045.1). GTDB lineage: Bacteria > Pseudomonadota > Gammaproteobacteria > Pseudomonadales > Moraxellaceae > Acinetobacter > Acinetobacter pittii. The sequence goes on from NZ_KB849790.1 coordinate 225,012, forward strand.
TCGTTTAGTATAATCATGTTGAGGATGTGCATAGAGTTCATCTGAATTGGCTATTTCAATAACTTCTCCATGATTCATGACCATGACCTGATCAGAGATATATTTCACAACCGATAAGTCATGTGAAATAAAGATATAACTCAGCCCAAACTCATCTTGTAAATCTTGTAATAGGTTAAGTACTTGTGCCTGAACTGAAACATCTAGTGCAGAAACAGATTCATCACAAATCAAAATTTCAGGCTTCAGCGTTAAACAGCGTGCAATGGCAATACGTTGACGTTGTCCACCTGAAAACTCATGCGGATATCGGTAGTAAGCTTGTTCAGGTAAATTGACTCGCTCAAGCAGTCCAAGGGCAATTTGTTTACGCTCTGCATCATCTTTACCGATTTTATGAATTTGCATAGGCTCTAATAAAATCTGCCCAATGGTAAAGCGTGGATTAAGAGACGCATAGGGATTTTGAAAGATGATCTGGATTTTACGTTGATATTTAGCAAACTCTTTTTCAGTTAATGAAAGAATATCTTTACCTTCGATGAAAGCCTGCCCACCAGATGCCTGATGTAAACGCATGAGTAATAGCCCAACAGTCGTTTTACCTGATCCAGACTCTCCGACTAAACCCAAAGTTTTTCCCTTAGCCAGCCTAAAAGAAACGCCTTTTACGGCCTGAAACTCTTCTTTGCCAAATAGACCTTTACGGCTATAAAAGCTTTTTTTCAGGTCTTTTACTTCCAAGATGATTTTCTCATCACCATTTAAACCACGTTTGCGCTCGGGAATTGCTGAAACATCAAAACTTTGTTCGACCAATACATCGTCTTCTTGACGCATAAAATCGCTCGTTACAGGCAAACGATAAGGCCGTTGTGACATTTGCGGGCGGCAATATAACAAAGCTCTCGTATATACATCTTTAGGCTGTTCAAGGACCTGCTCAGCAGCACCTTGCTCTCTTATCTCGCCATGACGCATTACAATGACTTTATCTGCAATTTCACCGACCAATGCTAAATCGTGGGTAATAAAAAGCATCGACATTTGACGGCGCTTACGCAATGACTCGAGTAGATCAATAATTTGCTTTTGGATCGTGACATCAAGTGCCGTAGTCGGCTCATCGGCAATAAGTAGTTTAGGCTCACACGCAATCGCCATAGCAATCATGACACGTTGCTGTTGACCACCAGAAAGTTGATTTGGATAGGCATCAATTTTAGTTTCAGGTGAAGGAATACCTACTTCTTTAAGCAATTCTAAAACGCGTTGTCGAGCCTGTTTACGATTCAACCCCATATGTAAACACAACACTTCTGCAATTTGATTGCCAACCGTAAAAACTGGATTTAATGATGACATCGGCTCCTGAAAAATCATGGCTATGTCTTTACCACAGATTTTGCGCATATCTTTACGAGATAAGCTCAGTAAATCTTTACCTTCAAATATAATTTTACTTTGCTCATCAATTTTGCTCTGACCGACAGGAAGTAATCCCATAGCAGCCAATGAAGTAACCGATTTGCCGCTACCCGACTCGCCAACTAAAGCAACTGTGGTATTTGCTGGAATATCAAAGCTAATTCCTTTTACGGTTTCAATATATTGCTTATCTTCACCTTTAAAACTTACTCGTAAATTTTTAACATGCAGTAGCGGCGCATTCTTATTTTCTTGTTCTAACATTTGACCTTCCTCTTATTTTAGCTTTGGATCTAACGCATCACGAAGTGCGTCAGTAAACATTGAAAATGCCGTAACCAAAGCAGCCATTGCGACAGAGGCTGCGACAAGCTGCCACCACTTACCTAAAAGAAGTTCACTTTGTGCTTCATTTAACATGCTTCCCCAAGACACTACGCCTACAGGCACACCGAAGCCCAAGAAACTCAAAATAACTTCAGATTTAATAAAAGAAACCACCAAAATTGACATTTGGACCAAAGCGATATGGCTTACATTCGGAAAAATATGAATGAACATACGGCGGAAGTGACCAACACCAATTGCTTTGGCAGCAAGAACGTACTCACGTGCAGTATGTTTCATATATTCGGCACGAATTAAACGATAAACACCGGTCCAGCCCGTTAAACCTAAAATCAGAACAATGGACAATATGCCTTTTTGTTGAAGTACGGCAGCAATAGCGAGAACTAATAATAAATATGGAATTGAGGTAAAAATGTTATAAAACCAGTTGAGAATATCATCCACCCAGCCACCGAAATATCCAGAAATTGCGCCTAAAAGTGTACCAATTCCTACTGCGAGTAAAGCCGATATCACCCCAACAATAATTGAAGTTTCAGCACCTTTAATAGTTTTCTTCAAAACGTCCTGTCCCCATTTATCAGCTCCAAACACAAGGGTACTTTTCAGTTCTGCTTGCTGATCAAGTAAATGTCCTCCAAGTTGCTGATCGATCGCTTTCATATCATCGGCTAATGGGTCAACTACACCATAATAATCAATTGCACTTCCAGAGCTCTTTTCTTGTTTAATTTCAGCGTTAAGCTTGTTAATTACATCTTTTAAAGGATCAACTGGATTTTCTGGTAATTCTTCCTCAATCGCTGCCGCCTTTTGCCCAGCTTCTGTTGTCTTATCTGCCCCTATAAATGTAGGCGGTGCATAACTTACGGCTACCTCTTTATTCCAGTCAGATGCAATCACGCCCGTCATTGATAGAACCAAGATAATAAAATAAAGCAATACAATCACTAGCGATGACATTGCTATCTTGTCGGCCCGAAGACGACGCATGGCAAGTTTCCATAGGCCAGATGAATGAGCTTCGGCTTTTGTTTGTTGTTTTCTTTTTGATAAAACGCTCAGCATAGCCCACCTACTTCAACTGTACACGTGGATCAACCACTTTGTAGACCAAATCGGCAATCAGGTTAAAAATCATGGTTGCAGCGGCGATGTAAACTGTAATTGCCTTAATAACAGGAAAGTCACTCCGCTCAACTGCAATAATCACCTCTCGACCAATCCCGGGAATACCAAAAAAACGTTCAATTAAAAATGCGCCTATAAGCAATGCGGGTAAAGTTGACATCACATCGGTAATAATAGGAATTGAAGCGTTCCGCAGTACATGTACACCTAAAATTCGGCTTTCACCTACACCTTTAGCACGTGCTGTTCGAACATAGTCCTGATTAATTTCATCAAGCACGAAACTACGATATAACCGTAAAGTCGGGGCAATACTCACCACCAACATGATTAGAATTGGTAGTAAGGCAAACTTAAATAAATTATCAGTAAAGGTGTCGCTCCAGCCTTGCACAGGAAACCAACTTAGTTGATAAGCTAAAACATATTGAAAAACAATAATGTAAACTAAGATACTGATTGACATGCCGATAGTACATAGCATCATCACCATACGATCGGTTAGAGAGCCTCGTACCGCAGCAACAGCTAATGCCAAAATAATTGAAATAACCGTCTGTAAAATAGTCAGTGGGATTAAAAGCGTAAGCGAGGGTCCTAATCGGGTTAAAATAATTTGAGAAACGGGTTCGCCAGTACTCCAACTTGCACCGTAGTCAAAAGTCAGTATTTGTTTAATGAAAATCCAGAGCTGAACGTAATAAGGTTGATCGACACCTAGCTGCTTACGAATGTTTTCTATCTGCTCAGGATTAGACATCTTGCCCGCTAAAATATAAGCAGGATCGCCACCTACCCAGTTAAAAAGAATAAAAATAAGTAAGACTACCCCCAACATAGTTGGAATCATCTGCCATAACCGCCGAATAACATATGCCAGCATAGTGATAATTCCTTATTTAACCCGTTGTCCGGTAATTTCGTTAAAGAATGCTTTATTGTCAGGATCACGACCGAGGAAATCTTTAACTAATTCAGCTGCTGGTTTTTGGCTACCTTGCGATAAGATCGTTTGACGGTAACGTTGCCCTACTTGCGGGTTATTAAGGTTGTCCCCATAAGCAGAAAGCATGTCTAAAGCTAAAACCTCAGACCACATATAGCCGTAATAACCAGCTTGATAACCGCCCATCAAATGCCCAAACTGCCCAGGAAACTCGGTTGTTGGTACATAACCCAAAGCTGTAGCAGCTTCCATTTTTTGCCAATTTTCTAAAGGTTTTACTTTTAAAGCATCAGCAGTATGCAATGACATATCGTACTGTGCATAAAGGGTCTGACGGGCATAACGCAAGCCACGACCATAGTTATGTACTGCTTTTAATCGGGCAATTAACTCATCGTCAACACGTGGGCAGGCTGGATCGCAATAATCGGCCACTTTAGATAAAGTTTCTTTACGGCGTGCCCACTCTTCATACATTTGAGATGGCGCTTCTACAAAATCACGTTCTACGGATGTTCCTGACTGACTGGCATAACGTGTATTTGATAAAATGCCGTGTAAAGCGTGGCCAAACTCATGGACAAAAGTTTCAAGCTCATCGCTATTTAGCCCTTTACGATTAAAGTTCGTGACTAGGGCTGAAACTGGTAAGCGGTTTGTTAATGTACTACCACCATATACTCCCCAAACGGCGGCATGGCCATACTTCCCTTCACGAGGGAATTTATCCATATATAAGCCACCAAGGAGTTTTCCTGTCTTCTTATCAACTACATCGTAATATTCAACTTCGTCCTGCCATGCTTTAACTTTGACAGGTTTAAAATCAATACCATAAAGGTCAGATGAAATAGCAAACAACCATTTTTGAGCAGCTAAAGTTGGGAAATAATCACGAAGTTTTTCCTGATCAATCTGATATTTGCTCTTACGAAGTTTTTCACTCCAGTAAGCTTCACTCCAACGTGTAATCTCGGTTTTTTCTAATGGCGTTTTTAAAGTTTGTGCTTTAAATGCACGGAGTTCTTCTACTTCTTTACGTTCAAGTGGTGCTACTGTTTTTTGGACTTCTGCTAAAAATTGATTTACAGCCTCAGGCGTTTTAGCCATACGGTCTTTTAAAACCCAATCTGCATAACTTGCTTTTCCAAATAACTGCGCAAGCTCATAACGCAAATCAATTGCCTGTTTGAGTAGTTTTAAATTTTGCTCAGTACCCCGTCGAGTAAAGGCAATTTGATATCTTTTTCGAGCATCATCATTATCTGCCAACTCCATAAAAGGACGATATTCCGGATATTCAAAACCTAATAAATAGTTGCCTTTAGCATTTTTCTTTAATGCTGAAATATAACTTTGAGGTAAGCCTTTCATCTCTTCAGGAGTAAACTCAAGTTTCTCCGGATTATCGCGGACATTACGCGCATATTCTTGTTCGAGTTTGGTCAACTCATCCAGAATGGTCTTCATTCGTGCGCGCTTTACTGGTTCAAGTTGAACACCTGTGTCTTCAAACTGATCTAGAATATCTTGGCGGTATTTTTGGTCAATTGGGTCTGTTGCTTGTGTATTTTTAATTAAGTTATATAGCTTCGGGTTCTGAAATATATCAGTGTGAAACTGATTAATTTTGATTTCACAGTCTTCAGCTGCCTTACGTAATTTTGCATCTGGGTCTACGTTACTATATAGACTTATCGGACCTGAGAAATCTTCAAAATGCGCAAAAATTTTATCCCATTTTGCCAATATAGGTGCCGCTGCTACATTATCTTTAATAGGCGTTTTTTCAAAATTTGAAATCTCTTTCTGAATCTTTTTTAAATTCCCATCACACCATGCTGGCAGTTGTTGTGCTTTAAGTAATGGCAAAGTAGGACGTGTTGTCTCTGCCGTTGCAAACTGACTTATACTTATGGTCAACATACATAAAGTTGTCATTTTCAGTGTATTATTTTTCATCGTATCTCCAATTTTCATTTAATGATTAGATTTGGTATTTGTATCAATATCGAAATACATCCACTCTGCATGTAAAATTGGATGCTTCTTATATCCAATGATTTTTGGTTGAGCCAGCATATTCCGGTAGCGTGCATATGAGATTTGAACAGGCATATAAACTTCTAACAACCGTGTCATTTTTCGATAAAGTGCATCTCTCTCAGGACCTGCTTGCATTTGTTGCGTTTGGCGATACAACTGATCAAACTCTGGTATAGAACCACAAGACCAGTTCGTCATATGGGTATTGGGTCCATAAAAATTCTGCATAAAATTATCTCCATCTGGATAATCGGCTATCCATGCAGAAGACCCGAACATCCCGTCACATTGTTTTTGCGCACGAATAAGATCTGCAAAGAGCATGGGTTTAAAGACCATACGGATATTCAAACTATCAAAATTTTTTTTCCACAGCTCAGCGCTTTGCTGGCCAATACTGTCACTACGAGCCATATATTCAATGACAAGTGGTTTTCCGTCTGGTTGCGTACGCCAACCTGAGGCATCTTTTTTATAGTGATATCGATCTAATAGTAAATTTGCTGCTTTCACAGAATATGGCGTACTGGTTCTGTATTGAGGGTCATTACCCACTACACCTGGTGGAATTGGAAAATGTAGACGCTGTGCATCATCATTTCTTACTAATTTAATTTCTTGATCTATTGAACGAGACATCGCAATCGCACGGCGTAAAGCAATTTTCTCTTTACTCATTCCCCCAACAACTGGATTTTTAAGATTCCAATAAATATAACTAATTTCGGGGTCAACAATGCGAGATAACTGCACACCTTCTTTAGCAAGTTCAGGTCTTAATTTACCGTCTTTAACCGCTTTTGCGACCAGTTGGCCTTCAAGCTGAAATATATCAACCTCACCACGCTGAAATGCTAGCCACCGCGATTGGTTTTCTTCCATCACCTGAATATCAATTGTGCCGATTTGGGGCATTTTTTTACCTTTAAGTCGCTTCACAATTGCCTGATCTTCAGGGCTGCTGGCATTAAAGTTCCAAGTAAAGCCCCGATAATCAGGATTCGCTTTTAAAACAATACGCGATGCTGGTATCCACTTGCTCAGCACATAAGGACCTGTACCTACAGGATGGCCCATAACATAACCGGCTTTGTCTTTATACTTTTCGATGACTTCACGTGCCACTGCACCTGTCGGGTCATGGGCCAGTAATAAAGGAAAGTTATAGTCTGGCTTAACTAAACGAATCACCAAAGTGTATTTATCAGGTGTTTGTAAACCACTTACCTTTTGGTCATAGTTAAATTTTCCGGATTTATTAGCTGCTTTGACTAACGCATCCATACCTTCAATTTTGTTTTCTAATAACCAGCTATTTGGAGAGCGCAGATTCGGGTCCAATAAACGCTTAAAAGAGTACGCATAATCATTGGCTGTTAATTCTCTAGGTTTGCCTTTAAAAACAGGGTCTGGCGTAAAATAAATTCCCTTTTTAATGTGAATGGTATAGGTCAGACCATCGGAACTGACTTCTGGCATAGCGGTTGCTATTTGCGGAATAAGTTTTGCCGGCCTTGCTAAATAATCATAGGTATATAGAGTTTCAAATATCGATGTGGTTACATGCGCAGAATATAAATCATGGATATAAGCCGGGTCGAAACCTGTCTCAGCTGTTGGAAATACATAACGTAAAACTTTATTCGGATCGGCTGGGCTTTTCGCAAAAATACTTGTAGATCCCGTTAAGGCCATACTAGCGAATAGCAAGCTGATACTACAGTGCTTGAGCTTTTGTTTTAAATTTTCAGTCATCATGATCTTTATCTAAAATTATTTTTTAATAGGAGTAATATCAAGATATTGCCAGTTTGTATTCATCATAGGATGGGGTTTAAAACCTTGAACTTGTGGCCGTACTAACCAGTTACGAATTCGAGTTACATGAACAATCCATGGGTTATCAGCTTCAATCTGGCGATTGAGCTTTTCATAATATGGTAGACGTTGTTGCGGTGGTAAATGAATGGCCTGAGTATAAAGAGCGTCATATGTTTTAGACTGATAACAAGCATGGTTTCCCTGTCCAGCATTTGGTCCATAAAGCAACTGTGCAAAATTATCTCCTTCAGGATAGTCAGCAATCCATGCCCCACTCCAAATCATATATTTACATTGAGTTGCGGCTTTTAAGTTATCTGCAAAATTACTTACCTTAAAGTCAGCTCGAATGCCAATTGCATCCAGATTCTTTTTCCAGAGTTCTGAGTGGATAACTGAGGCCGAGCTATTTTCTGTATTGATTTTTAAAATCAAAGGTTTCCCGTTTGGCTGGGTTCTATAACCATCAGCACCTTTTTTATAACCATAATAATCAAGTAATTTATTTGCTAGCAGCGGGTTATATCCTACGCTACTTTTATATTTCGGATTATAGCCATTCACACCTTCAGATATAAACATTTCAGCCCGAACAGCTTGCCCTTTATAAGCCTGTTTTATACTTTCTTTTTGGTTGTACGACAAAGTAATTGCTCTACGAAGAGCGATCTTTTCTGGGCTAAAACCACCAATCACCGGATCACGCATGTTCATCATCGTATAGGTAATTTCAGGTTCCTTATATGGGAAGTGTTTAATTCCTCTCTTCTTAAAAGAAGCTTTAAGCTGATTTCCATCTAAAGCTTGAGGAACTGCACTCGCTGTAAGTTTGTCAAAGTCGAGTTGACCCGACTGGAAAGCTAACCATCTTGACTGCTCTTCTTCAATAATACTGACTACCACCTTTCCAATTTGTGGCATTTTCTTTCCAGACATTTCCTTAACAAGCTGGTTATCCCAAGGTGTTCCTGTCGACTTAAAGTTCCAGACAAAACCACGATAATCAGGATTAGCAATCAACTCGACCTTACTTCTTGGTACATACTTACTTAACATGTAAGGGCCTGTACCTACGGGATGCATACCAATACGGTCACCGTAATAATCGACAACCTCTTTAGCAACTCCGCCAAATGCAATATAGGCAAGAATATAAGGGAAATTATAGTCTTGGCGAGTTAAGGTAAATTGTAAAGTATATCGATCAAGTGCTTTGACTCCTGCAATTGGAGCAGCATAATCAAATTTTCCAGTTTTCTTTGCTTGGGCTACAACCGCATCGGCACCTAGTAACTTACCATCAATGAATGAAACAGACGGTGCTCTATTTTTAGGATCTAGAATACGTTTAATTGTATAGACGTAGTCTTCGGCTACTAGCTCACGGCGTTTACCTTTAAAAGCGGGATCATTAGTAAAATAGATACCTGGCTTAATTTTAAAAGTATACACTTTACCGTCTTGTTCCACTTTGGGCAGGCTCTCTACTGTATAGGGAGCTAACTGTAATGGGCGTGCCAGATAGTCATATTTAAGTAAAGGCTCAAAAATTGCCTCAGCAATATTAGCACTATAGAAATTGGTAGTTTTAACCATATCGAAGCCATCATCCGGGGCTTCATAGGCAACATGCAAAATTTTGTTTGGTTGCGCTGGCGTAATTGCGTAAGCACAAGGAACAGATGTAATAGCCAGACTTAAAATGGCGAGCTTAAAAAATTTTAATTTCAAGTTCATACCCACGTAATTAGTTTTTTAAAAGATATTATCCTTTTGAGTAACATCTAAATCTGCATAAGAAAAGTTCTTTTTCAACAGATAAGCCTATTTAGGTTTAATTCTTTACTTTTCTATGAGCATTTTTATTTGAACAAATGGAAAAACAAAGTCAAAAACCCAATCTTTTGTAACTACTGAAAATAAAGCGAATTTCATGCCATTTATTAATATTCATCACAAAATAATTAATAATATTAGAAATTCATATTTTTATTAGGTACTTAAAATGGTTTGAACTATATAAATAAAAGTAACTTTTTGCCAAATATTATATTTGCATATGTTAATCATCTAATACCTTAAATGCACAAATAAAATACATTAAAAATTAATTATGTTCCACATTAGATCAAGCTCCCCCCACACATAACTACCATTCAATATATTGATTTATAATAAAAATACAACTCAAAGACATAGCAATAAATACTATAACATTACATATAAAAAGGTTCTAAAACGATACATTTTTATTTATTAAGCATGTGAAGAGTCCAGCAATGTATATTTTTTATACAAAAAAATTTGAAACTTTTGGCCAGCGATCAAAAATTTTCCAAACGGAAAATTTTTTTTTGTTTAATAACAGATGAATCTTCGTACTGAATCATAATAAAATCAATATATATCAATATTTTGCATAAACTAAAAAAAGAAAAATATATAGTTGGCACTTGCTTTGCTTAAAAACTTTCCAGCAATATCGCTAACGACAACAAAAAGGGATCAAATCCACGATGAAAAAAAAATACAATGTTCGATCTCAGGCAACCCCCAAGATCAGCAAAACAATTCTTAAATTAAGCACCCTTAGTTTAAGTATGATGTGTCTTACCCTGGCACAGGCAGCAGAAACTGAACAATCAAGTACTGATGAAAAACCAACAAAAGTCGTAAAAGTTGCCGTTACTGGTTCTTCAATCAAAGGGGTTGCAGCACAAAGTGCGTCGCCAATCACAGTGGTGAAAGTTGATGAAATGTTAAAACAAGGTGTAACAACAACAGAGGAAGCATTATCTAAAATAACCGCAAATCAAGCGGGATTTGTTACGGCACAAAATGTAGGAGCTAGCGGTACAGCTGGCTCAACAGCAAACCTACGTGGTATTGGCGCCAACAAAACCCTGATTTTACTCAATGGACGACGTCTAGCAGCCAATGCTTACGATAGCGGTGTGACTAACCTCAATATCATCCCACTTGCTATGTTAGAGCGCATTGAAGTCTTACGTGATGGAGCCTCTGCCATTTACGGGACAGATGCTATTGGTGGCGTTATTAATTTCATTACAAAAAAACAATTCACTGGTTTAAATATTAGTGCCGGGTTGACCCAACCAGAACAAACTGGTGGAGATACTCAAGATATTAGCGTTTTTGGCGGTTTTGGTGATATAGATGAAAATGGTTTCAACGTTTTTGGTGTTGTAGATTATCGTCATGGTAATGACATCATGGCCCAAGATCGTAAGGTTAGTAAGCGCGGTGGCTTACTTCCTGAACTAGGTGTTACAAGAGGTAGTAGCGGTGCATTTCCTGCAAATATTTCAAAAAACTTAGGGAATCCTTATGCCGCAACAGGTTGTGGAGATAATCCTCTTATTTACGTTGATGGAAATACCTGTCGCTTCAATAGCCAAGCTGTGATTGGAATTGTTCCAAAAACAGAAGACATCTCAGCAATGGGACGTGCAACCTTTAAACTCAATGATAATTTTAATGCTATAGCTGAATATGTATATGCACGTAATGAAATTACGACCTCTGTGGCTCCAGATGTATTCTTCGATTTACCACTTGAAGGAAATAGTAAATACTATCCAGGTAACGGCATTACCCCTGCATTAGCAGGTGTCAATGGACAAGACGTCACCCTATCTCTACGCTCTCAAGCTGGCAATCGTGTAAGTACGAGTGTCAATGAATCCCATCGTATCTTTGGCGGTATAGAAGGTGACGCTTATGGTTGGGACATCAACACAGGTATTACCTATGCAAAAAGTAAAGCCTCAGATGCATTAGACAGCGGCTACTTAAACTACGGCAAGACTTCTGAAGCACTACTTGCAGGAAAACTTAACCCTTTTGGTGCACAACAACCTGAAGATGCTGGTTTATGGGATACTTTAGGTGTAACTGGCAAATATATGGATGCTGATGTTGATTCAACCACAGTTGATTTCACAGCAAGCCGTCCAATTTTTACTTTACCAGCAGGCGATGTTGGTTTCGCAGTCGGGGCTAGTTACCGTCGAGATGACTGGACATCAAAAGTAAATTCAGAAATCGCAAGTCTCGCACCGAGTACTGGTGTAGATCCAGATGAACCTATTAACAAAGGTAAACGTGAAATCAAAGCAGCTTTTACCGAGCTGCACATTCCACTCCACAAAACATTAGAAGCTCAACTTGCTGCACGTTATGATGATTACAGCGACTTTGGTGATACTTTTAACCCTAAATTTGCACTCCGTTGGGAACCAATCAAACAATTGATGTTCCGTACCTCTTATAGTACAGGTTTCCGCGCCCCTACTCTTTGGGAAATGAATGCACCAAACTCGATAACTAATACATCTGCCAACTATGATGATCCAATTCTTTGCCCAGGTGGGAAAGTAAACGAAGCCGCTGGTGGTGATAAAAGCCGCGACTGTAATATGCAATTTGACCGTAAAAATGGTGGTAACAAAGACTTAGATGCAGAGGAATCAAAATCGTTTACAGCTGGTTTTGTGTTAGAACCAATCAAAAACCTAGTCTTAACATTAGACTATTACAATATCGAAGTTGAAAAACAAATTTCATCTCTTCCAGAAAGTGATATTTTTAATAATCCAACCAAATATGCAGATAAATTTGTACGTAATTCTGATGGTTCACTCGCATATATCATCACTACTCAACAAAATATGGGAGATTTAAAAACCTCCGGCATTGATGTGAGCTTAAACTATGCTACACCAATGACTGCAACAGGCCGTTATAGCTTTGGTATTGATGGTACTTATGTCATCAAATATGACTACCAAAATGAAAAAGATGGTGAATGGATTCACAATGTAGGCAGCTACGAAGGTACTGGTCCAATTATTCGATGGAAACATGTTGCCAACCTTAATTGGAATTACGAAGACTGGGCACTCAACTTCCAACAACAGTTCACTCGCGGTTATGACGATCAGAATGCATCAGACCAAAACCATAAAGTCAGCGACTACACACTCTACAACGTTTCAGGCACATACAAAGGCTTTAAGAACTTAGAGTTAACAGCCGGTATCAAGAATATCTTTGATGAAGAACCTGCTGCAACCAATGTTGAGGACAACTTCCAAATGGGTTATGACCCTCGTTACAGCGACCCTACAGGCCGTACGTACTTCCTACGTGGTACTTACAAGTTCTAAACGGGTGTTTTGCAAATATGGCTCCATAACATCAATGGACCATGTTTGCAAAATGAAATTCTCACTTAGCCAAACAAAAAATGCATAAGTCTTTATCCAAGCATTTCAATATAAATTGTTTGTCTACAGTTTCAGGAGTAACTATGGGCATGACTTTTACAGACATAGAAAATAAATCTGCCAAACGCCTAATTGGTATTGCTGCAGTCATTTTTCTGCATCTTCTTGTTGCCTATATTCTGATGTCAGGTTTAGCAAACAATATTCAAAAACCAGCAGAAAAACCTGTGGAATTACAAATTATTCAGGATATTAAGCCGCCTCCACCACCAAAGCCGGAAGAGCCGAAACCAAAGGAAAAACCACCTGAACCACCAAAAATGGTAGAAAAAGTTGCCAAGGTTCCTGAGCCAGTGAAACAGGTCGAAAAAGTTACACCTGTACAAAAAACGCCCCCGGTGGCTCAACCAACTAAAGTGGCTACCCCAGCTCCTGCTGCACCTAGTACCCCATCACCAAGCCCTGTTGCTGCACCTACCCCAGTGGCTGCTGCGCCGGCACCAAAACCAGCTGGTGTAAGTCGTGGTGTTTCAGAGGGTTCTGCTGGCTGTGAAAAACCAGAATATCCACGCGAAGCACTTATGAATGAAGAACAAGGGACAGTGCGAATACGTGTTTTGGTTGATACATCCGGCAAAGTTATTGATGCCAAAGTAAAAAAATCGAGTGGCAGCAAAATTTTAGATAAGGCGGCAACTAAAGCTTACAGCTTATGTACCTTTAAGCCAGCAATGAAAGATGGTGTACCTCAGCAAGATTGGTATGAAATTGAATATCCATTTGTAATTGAATAAACAATTGAATTAGCAAGAAATTAAAAAATATTGGAGATATATGATGAAAAAATCAACTCAACCGTTAGTTCGTTTCGCTTCTGCAAGTCTAATCGCAGCTTGCTCATTACTTCCCTTAAGCTCAGTTTTCGCAGAAGAAACAAGCAATACTCCTGTGGCCATAGCAACTACTGAAGCTACGTCAAGTACAAATACTCCAACTCCACCACCGAAACCCGCAACGAGTGAAACTGTTAAAAATCCTTATGGTCTAGAAGCCCTTTGGCGCGAAGGTGATTTAGTTGCTAAGTCTACCTTATTTATATTAGTACTCATGTCTATTGGAACTTGGTACATCATCATCTCTAAACTATTGCAGCAAGGTAAAGTCAAACGCCAAGGCAAAGAAGCTGAAAAACATTTCTGGGAAGCGACTTCCCTTGATAATGCTGCAGAAGGTTTAGAACAAAGTAGCGCTTATCGCTTTATTGCAGAAAAAGGCATTAACTCGACTAAATCACATGGCGGTTCTTTACTTGAACGAATCGATTTTAATACATGGGTGAGCATTTCAATTCAGCGCGCAATTGAGAAAATACAAAATCATTTAGGTGGTGGTTTAGCCTTTTTAGCAACAGTAGGCTCTACTGCACCATTTGTTGGTCTTTTTGGTACCGTTTGGGGAATTTATCACGCATTAACAGCCATCGGTATCTCAGGTCAAGCGTCTATCGATAAAGTTGCAGGCCCCGTTGGTGAAGCTCTCATTATGACAGCGATTGGTCTTGCAGTCGCAGTACCTGCTGTACTTGGTTATAACTGGCTTACACGCCGCAATAAAGCCGTTATGGAAAATGTCCGTTCATTTGGTTCAGATTTACACGCGGTTTTATTAAGTGGAGAAATTAATACCAATAATTCAGTTAATCGCAGTATTAAATAATCGGGAGCAAACATTATGGGTATGAGTGTTGGTTCTGAAGATGATGATGAAATGATTGGCACAATTAACACGACACCTTTGGTTGATGTCATGTTGGTTTTACTTATTATTTTTCTTATTACTGTTCCGGTAGTCACACATACGGTTCCAGTGAAACTACCAGAAGAAAAAAATACGCCGTACGCAACCACGCCTGAAAATATTCAACTCTCAGTAAATAAGAAAGGCGATATTTTCTGGAACGAAAGTTATGTGCCTAGTAAAGAGATATTGCTGGCAAAACTCCAAGCAGTTGCACAAAAAAGACCTCAGCCAGAAGTTCATATTCGGGGTGATCAGCTTACCCATTTTGAAGCGATAGATCAGGTCATTAGTACGACCAAAGAAGCTGGTATTGGCAAAATTGCTTTTGTTACTACCCCTCCAGCCTCCCCGTAATTAACTTAAGGAGAATTTTATGGGTATGAATGTCGGTTCAAATAATGATGACGATGTGATGTTAGAAGTCAACATGACACCTCTTATTGATGTCATGTTAGTACTCATTATTATGTTTATTATTACCATACCTGCACCAAACAACGCGATTAATATTAATTTGCCAAATGGCACACCGCCACCAACAAATGAAAAGCCACCTGAAGTGATTGATGTAAGAATTGATGCGGTAGGCAAAGTATTTTGGAATAATCAAGAGGTTTCTGACCGAAAGGCGCTAGAGACTTTATTTCAAGGTGTTGTTGCTAAAAAAGATCAAGACCAGATCAAACTCAAACCAGACCAGATGGCTGAATATAAAAATGTAGCGATGGTCATGGCTACTGCACAACGTTTAGGTGTCACTAAAATTGGAATTGTGAGCAATAACTAATATTGCTTTTCAATATATTTAATTCTATTAACTCCTGCGCTAACTTGAATCTTCAGTTAGCGTTTTTTTTAATTAGAAATATTCAACTCTAAAATAATATCTCCACACTCATCATGTTCTCCAGTTTCTCGGAAACCCATTTTTTTATAAAGTTTTCCAGCAATGTTATTAGAAGATTTATACATCGTTCTAATTCGTTTAGCTCCTTTTGCAGCCATTTCATCAATTGCCATTTGCAATGCCGTGGTACCACAACCTTTAGCCTGATTATTTGCATCAATCATAAAACGAAACAACCAAAATAATGTCTCATCAGGTGGATCAACTTCGACACAATACATTAAAAATCCAATGACTTTATCATCCGAAAAAATCACTCTTGGACAGTAATGTTCTTCCACTTTAGACTCAGCAATAGAATATACATTTGGTGCAACATAATCTTTTTGGGATTCATCCAACGATAATCTCGCACATAGAATCCAATTCTCACGATCAAGATCTTTTAGACTAATCAAATTAAAAACCTCTTAGCTATTAATCTATATTCCATAAGCACAAAATATACCGAAAATAAAAAAGCCTCCGAAGAGGCTTTTTTTCAAAACAGGATGAAATTAATCACCTGTATAACCTTTTAACTTCAAACGAGCAGCATGAAGTAAAGGCTCAGTATAACCAGAAGGCTGTTCACAACCTTTGAAGATAAGATCAGAAGCCGCTTGGAAAGCAATATTTGTTTCAAAGTTAGCTGCCATTGGTTTATACAATGGATCATTCGCATTTTGCTCATCAACAATTTTTGCCATACGTTTAAGCACTTCTTCAACTTGTTCACGAGTTACAATACCGTGACGTAACCAGTTAGCAACGTGTTGAGAAGAAATACGTAATGTTGCACGGTCTTCCATTAAGCCCACGTTGTTAATATCAGGAACTTTCGAACAACCTACACCTAAGTCAACCCAACGAACAACGTAACCTAAAATACCTTGGCAGTTATTTTCAAGTTCATTGTTGATCTCTTCTGCTGACCAGTTTGTTTCCGGTGCAAATGGAGGGGTTAACAAGTCATCTAATGACAACATTTCTTCAGCTTTTAACTGATCTTGACGTGCTTTTACATTTACTTGATGGTAATGCATCGCGTGAAGAACAGCACCCGTTGGAGATGGTACCCAAGCACATGAAGCACCCGCATTTGGATGTGCAGCTTTAGTTGCTAACATATCTTTCATGCTATCTGGTTTTGGCCACATACCTTTACCAATCTGTGCTTTACCTTGTAAACCACATTTCAAGCCAATTGCAACGTTACGGTTTTCGTAAGCAGCGATCCATTTTTGTGTTTTAACAGCTTCTTTACGAACAACTGGCGCAGCTTCCATAGAAGTATGGATTTCGTCACCCGTACGGTCCATAAAGCCAGTATTAATAAAGATTGTACGGTCTTTAGCAGCAGCAATACAGTTTTTCAAGTTTACAGATGTACGGCGCTCTTCATCCATAATACCGATTTTTAACGACTTAGGTGGTAATCCAATCGCCTGTTCAGCACGTTCAAATAACTCTACAGCAAACGCAACTTCTTCAGGACCATGCATTTTTGGCTTAACAATATACATAGAACCTTTACGAGAGTTTTTATTTTCGTTTGTACTACGGATATCAGCAATTGATAACAATGGAGTCACCAATGCATCCATAATACCTTCAAAAATTTCTTCGCCGTCTACCAAAATAGCTGGGTTAGTCATTAAGTGACCCACGTTACGAAGTAACATAAGTGAACGACCATGAAGTTTTGTTGTACCACCAATTAAGTTTTTAATTTCGCGATCTTTATTTAGATCACGAACAATCGTTTTACCATTCTTTTCAATAGATTCTTGAAGTGTACCCTTCA
This sequence comes from Acinetobacter pittii ATCC 19004 = CIP 70.29, assembly GCF_000369045.1. Taxonomy (GTDB): domain Bacteria; phylum Pseudomonadota; class Gammaproteobacteria; order Pseudomonadales; family Moraxellaceae; genus Acinetobacter; species Acinetobacter pittii. Next base: position 242,477 of record NZ_KB849790.1, read on the forward strand.
TTAAACCTAACCAATTACGGTAACCTTCAACTTTTTCTTCTGCATCGACAGCCGCAACCGAGTCTTCCAAATCTTGAATTGTGGTTACTGCCGCTTCAAATGTTAAATCTTTAACACCCGCTGGATCAGTTTGTCCAATTGGGCTATTTGCATCAATTTCGATAATGACATGAAGACCATTACTTAAAAGTACAACTTCTGAAGGATTTGCTTCTTCACCATTGAAACCAACAAACTGAGCTTCATGAGCTAAACCTGTTTTTGAACCATCTTTCAAAGTTACAACGAGTTTATTTTGCTCAATTGCATATTTTGTTGCATCTGCATGTGAACCTTGAGCAAGCGGGAAAACTTCATTTAAGAAATTCTTAGCGAACTCAATAACTTTTGCACCACGAACAGGATTATATCCTTTACCCTTTTCAGCTCCGCCTTCTTCAGAAATTACATCGAAGCCGTAAAGTGCATCATATAAAGAACCCCAACGGGCATTTGCTGCATTTAAGCAATAACGTGCATTACGTACAGGTACAACTAACTGTGGTCCTGCCAACAACGCAATTTCTTCATCTACATTTTCAGTAGTGATTTGAAAATCTTCAACTTCTGGTAATAAATAACCAATTTCAGTTAAGAACGCTTTATAAGCACCTAATTCAAATTTATTGTTACGGTGCCATTCATCAATTTTTGCTTGTAATTCATCACGCTTAGCCAATAATGCTTTATTTTTTGGGCTAAGATCGACAACAACTTGCTCAAAGTTCTTCCAGTAAGTTTCACTATCTAAACCAGAACCTGGTAAAGCTTCATTTTCGATAAAATCGTAAAGTTCTTTAGCAATCGCTAACTTGCCTTTTTGAATACGTGCAGTCATTGTCTTTCCTGAAGTTGCTACTTTTTATACCAAGAGAATCCTAGTATACCGATTTAAATTAAGCTGAATACTAATATCACATTCCTAAATAGTAAGCATTTTCCCTTGCAAAACTATTGACAAAGATAAATTTTTCTATATAGGAAATATTAAAATTCTAACTAGGATTCCCATCAATTTATTCAATATTTAAAGATACTGAAACTAGACTTTTTGTTAACAGACAAAAAGTTTCACTATCTTGTTTTTCTAAAGCGTATTTAGTTATATCAAACTTTGCTGCGTGAAAAAGCACTATTTAATTAAATTTATCTATTTTTTGTTATAAAAAAGCGCTCAATCTAGAGCGCTTTTCATATCTATTTTACTTAAGAGGTTTTTGTAGCATCAATATGTCGGTGTTCAGAATGTAAATATTCATCAGACTGCATTTCTAGCAAACGTGAACGCGTACGTTCAATCTCAAATGCTAACTTTTCACCTTGATAAATATCAATAATACTATCTTGAGACGTTAAAAGTAATTTCACACCTCGATCGTAAAACTCATCGACTAGATAAATAAAGCGACGAGTACCTTCAGATAAGAAATCTGTCAAATGAGGAACATTACTCACTAGAACCGTATTATAAATATTTGCAATTTCAATAAAATCTGCTGGGCTACGTGGTTTAAAGCAGAGTTCAGAAAACTCACACCACAACACATCTTCTGTATGTCCCAAAGTCTCGACAACACGATTATTAATCACAATCGGCTCTTGAGAATGAGCTTGTGTATGGGTTAAAGCACTAAAACGTTCAGCCATCCAGCTTTGCGCTTCATTCGTTAATGGCGATTTAAATAATTGAGCTTGTTTTAGTACACGCAAACGATAGTCCACACCTGCATCTACATTTAAAACAGCACAGTTCTTTTTAACCATTTCAATGGTTGGCAAGAAACGATCACGGTGAATACCGTTTTTATATAAGCCATCTGGTGCAATGTTTGATGTTGCGATTAATGTCACACCACGAACAAACAATTTTTGGAATAAATCACTCAAAATCATTGCATCTGTTACGTTTGATACAAAGAACTCATCAAAACAGATAACGACAGCATCTTTATAGATTTGGTCAGCTACGATTTCAAGTGGATTACGTTGGCCTGAAAGCTTATTTAGTTCTTTATGAACATGTTGCATGAAATGATGAAAATGCATACGCGTTTTACGGCGAAATGGCACAGATTCATAAAATTGATCCATCAGCCAAGTTTTTCCACGGCCTACTCCGCCCCACATATATACACCTTTAGGTGAAGTTTGGCGACGAAAACGACGGAAAGCTTTTTTTGAGGCTTTATAACGGTTTAAAAGTTCTTTCCATACGCGATCTAATTCTTGCACTGCCTGTGCTTGCGCTTCATCTGCCATAAATTGACCTGAAGCTAAAGCCTCAGCATAGCGTTCTGCTGGGGAAGAAGGTGTGAATGCAGTACTATGAGAAGATTTTAAATTTAACATATCGTTTTATTTCAATTTTAACTGATGAGAGTATAGCGAACATTTTGTTCAACCACATTAGCTTTTAGCATCAAGAGTTACGACGATGACTCTTTTGCATATTGCCGAGGACTCTGTCCAAACCATCGTTTAAATGCATGATTAAATGCCGCCGGTTCAGAATAGCCGAGTAATTCAGCAACAACTTCTATTGAGTATTCCCTATATTCCATAAGCTTCAATGCCTTATTCTTGATAATTTGTTCACGAATTTGCTTATAACTCGTATTTAGCTGTTGCAGTTGATGCCTTAATGTCCTTTCAGGCATTTTCAATGCAAAAGCTGTTTCCGCCATGCTCGGGATAATTCCTTGTTGCAGTTCAAGATAATCTTGCACACATTGTATGATATGTGGAGTTTGATGATCTTGTTGATTTAATCTTGTTATTTCTGCAATACATTTTGATTCATAAATACGATGTGTAATGATATCAGCAGAAGGAATCTTGATTTCAAGTACATCCTTACTTAGGCTAAATGCCGCATATTTACCATTAAAATGCACATCTTCGCCATAATATGCAAAATAACATGACAAAGTATCCATATCAGTAGGCTTTTCAAATGGAAGTTCTATACGCATCGTAGGCATTTGTAATCCCATCATCGTATAAATATCTTGAATAAACTTATAAGTTCCAGAGACTTCACATTGTGCCCGTAACTGACCAATTTCCGTTTTTAAATCAACCGGCAAATAATTTAAAATCGTCCGCTCATCAGTTTCGTATAAAGCTAAGCTACCAAATAAATGCGTAAGCTTTTGATATTTTATACCCTTATTTAAAGCAGTTTGAATATCATTACTTGTGACAAGTAGCATAAGCAATGGGCCGTAACCGGCTAAAGCATAATGCTGTCCAATAAATAAACCCTTTTCAGGCTCTACATTTTTACTAATTATTTGTTGAATGTCCCATTCAAGACGATCATGAATTGTGGAACTCGGGTCTAGAGCATCGACTTTAATACCTATATCGGCCAAACGTGAGTCGACATCAATGCCAGCATTGCGCATTCCTTGAATTAAATAGATTAAACCAAGTATCGACCGTTTCATTCTTCTATCAATTTCCCTAGACTGAAATGTTTTACTATAAAGAAGCAAGAAAATTAATTGCCGAATCTATCAATTTTCACATCGATACAATCATGTTTAAACTGATTAAAAAACGTTAGTCTTGCGTGCAATCCTCTTTTCAGCTTATGCAGGGTTTCCAATGCTAAACGCAAAGCAAGATGCTATTCAAAAAACTAAAATCGCTATTATTGGTGCTGGCTTTGGTGGCCTAGCAATGGCAATCCGTTTACTACAAAATCAACAGCAAGACTTTGTTATTTTAGAAAAATCAAACGATGTCGGTGGAACTTGGCGAGAAAATCGTTATCCAGGTGCAGCATGTGATGTTCAATCTCATATGTATTCATTGTCTTTTGCACCCAAAACAGATTGGACCAAACGCTATGCTGAGGGACCAGAGATCTTTAATTATATTCAAGACATTACAGGGAAATATAAGATTAAAGATTACTGTAAGTTTAACCATGACGTAACTCATGTCCAATATGATGAAACACGTCATGTCTGGATTCTAGATTTTAAGAATCAACCTTCAATAGAAGCGCAATTTGTAGTTTTTGCATCTGGGCCCCTACACATCCCACAAATTCCTGCTATTAAGGGGATTGAAAAATTCAAAGGAAAAGTGTTTCATTCCTCAAAATGGGAACATGACTATGACTTAAACGCAAAGTCAGTTGCATCTATTGGTACAGGTGGTAGCGCAATTCAATATATTCCTGAAATAGCCAAAGATGTTAAACAGCTCTATGTATTTCAAAGAACAGCTGCATGGGTAATACCACGCGATGAGCGCAAATATTCAAGCTTAAGTAAAGCATTATTCAAATCTTCTAATATTTATCGCCAGATTCATCGTAGTCGTCTTTACTGGAGTAATGAATCTCGCGTTGTGCCCATTGTTCAACCTCAAATCATGAAGTATGGCCAAAAATTGGCAGAAGCATTCATCCGTTTTCAAGTTAAGGATAAAGAGTTAGCAAAAAAACTCACACCTGACTTCGTTATGGGATGTAAACGTATTCTTATCTCAAATAAATACTTTCCTACCTTTAACCGAAAAAATGTTGAGCTAGTAACTGATAGTATTCAAGAGATCAAAGAAAACAGTATTGTTACTAAAGATGGTCGAGAACGACCTATTGATTGTTTAATTTACGGTACAGGTTTTATTACTGACCCACGTATTTATTTAAAACATTTCACATGTATCGGACGTAATCAAATCGAGTTAAAACAAGCATGGAAAGATGGTGCTGAAAGCTATTACGGCATTATGACTAAAAACTTTCCCAACCTATTCCAACTGGTAGGCCCTAATACAGTTCTAGGTCATAATTCGATTATTTTTATGATTGAATCTCAAGTAAATTACATTTTACAGCTTATTCGGTTAGTAGAAGAGTCTGGTCAAAAAGCAATTGAGATCAAGCCTGAAATTCAAGACGCTTTTAACGAACGTGTTCAAAAGCAGCTGCAAGGAACCGTATGGCAAGCTGGCGGCTGTAGTAGTTGGTATCAATCTGCCGATGGTAGAAACTTTTCACTATGGCCAACTTACACATGGAAGTATTGGTTAGAAACACGTAAAGTTAAGCCCAAAGACTACTTACTTTTAAATAAAAGCTCACAAAGCTATGCAGCTTAAAATGTTCAAGACATAATAGGTAGGTTGATAACAATCTACCTATTATATGCAATCTCTTTATCTCATTATTCAAATTTTTTTAGCACTTGCTTTCGGTTATTTCCTAGCACCCAAACTATCTCTAAATATCCGACACTTTATATTTAAAATACTGCCCTATTTTTCTTATATTCTTTTAGCTAGTGTAGCTTTGGAATTAACCTTGGCACTTGATCAAATCGAGAATCCTTCTACCATACTTCCACCCGCTATTATAATTGCTCTTACCACGTCTTTTGGTTCGTTCTTTACGTGTTTATTTGCTTATACAATTTTTGATAAACAAAGTGTTAAAGGAAAAATTTCCCTACAACTTTTTGTAAATGCTTTAAAGAATATTACGAAGGCTTTTCTTGCACTAGGTGTCGGTGTTTTATTCGGCGCTATCATTACTCAATTCACCTCTCATATCGCATTTAATAGCTGGTATTTGTTATTACTTTTTATTTTTTTAATTGGTATCGAACTTGCCTTCACCCACTTTAACCGCACATGGTTAAGCTGGAAAATTTTAATTGTGCCCTTAGCTGCTTTTATAGGGTCTTGTATAGCAGGCTTTTTGAATTACTATTTACTTCTCAAGCATTTTACACTTAATGAAACTTTAGCTTTAGCACAAGGCTATGGCTGGTATTCAATGTCAGGGATTTTATTTACGCAATTACATTCGGCAGAGTTGGGTGGAATCGCCTTATTAACCGACTTATTTAGAGAAATTGTTGCTATTTTTCTAATGTATACCATGGGTTGGCGTTTTCCACGCCCTGCTATCTCAAGTGCTGGAGCAACATCCATGGATGTTACCTTAGCAATGGTAAAACAATCATGTGGTACACATTATGTACCACATGCCATGATGAGCGGCTTATTACTAAGCCTACTTGCCCCGTTATTAATTAGCTTATTCCTAAATTTTTAGGTAATTGAAGCAAGAATAGACTTCAACATTTCTGTTGGCTTTTCTGCTTTAGTAATCGGGCGACCAATTACCAGATGCGTAGAGCCATCAAGCATAGCTTGCTTTGGAGTTACAATACGTTTTTGGTCGTCTGCATTAGAACCTTCTGGACGAATACCAGGTGTTACTAAAGAGAAGTCTTGCCCAATTAATTCACGAAGAATCTTAGCTTCTTGAGCTGAACAAACCACCCCATCCAAGCCACTTTCTTTCGTTAAATTAGCCAAGCGCTTTACATGCTCTACAGGTTCAACATCTAAACCAATATCTTTTAAATCTTCACGACCCATTGATGTGAGTACTGTCACAGCAATAAGTTGGGTTTGATAGTTACCCGCTTTTAAACGTTCCACACAAGTTTCCATCATTTTACGGCCACCTGAAGCGTGAACATTTACCATCCATACGCCTAAATCAGCCGCTGCACATACTGCTTGAGCGGTAGTATTTGGAATATCATGAAATTTAAGATCAAGAAAAACTTCAAAATTTTGTTCTTGCAGTTTTTTTACAACAGATGGGCCTTCATGAGTAAAAAGCTCTTTACCTACTTTTACGCGGCATAAAGCAGGATCAAGCTGTTCAACAATTTTTAAAGCGTCATATTGGCTTTTTGCATCTAACGCAACAATGATACTCAAGAGACTTTCTTCCATCATATAAAATCAGCGTTATTATAATAGACAACTCATGAAGGAATAAAGGAATGTAGAGAGCTGCTTTCCAAAATTAAAGCGATAAGATCAAAAGCGTTTATATTTAGAAGAATAAAAGAAGAGATAAAATTTAGAGACATACTACTCTTTACTCATTAATAAAGAGTAGTACGGGGGGGATTATAGCGGAGTAGAATTTTTATCTTGCGGATAAATATCTACAACGGTTTTTTCATGTCTTACATTTGCAGCTGCTTCAGCCGCTGCTAATTGAGCACTTTGGATTTGTTCTTTTCTTAAATGGTCAATATCTTTACGCAGGCGTTTAATTTCCCAACCTTTTTGGAATACTCTGAAAACCTGTACACCAAGTAAAAGACCGACCACTGTTCCTAGTACTAATGTGAGTAGCAATAATAAGCCTAAACGCATAGCTGGAACTTGGGTAAATAACAAATCAACAGAAAGTTCTGTTGGATTCTGCAAAACAAGTGCTAAAGAATAGCCAAATACAACAATAAGCAATGCAATTAAAATATAACGCATAGACACCCCGACTTATAAATTTTATTTATTTCCCAGATTCGTTTACTGCGTCACGAAGGGCTTTTCCGGGTTTAAAATGTGGAACAGCTTTAGCTGCAACTTCAACTGATTTTCCTGTTTTAGGATTGCGACCAACTCTTGGATCACGGTGGTGTAAAGCAAAGCTACCAAAACCACGGATTTCAATTCGATTATCAGTTGATAGTGCTTCTATCATTTGATCAATCATAATTTTAACCGCCTCTTCCACCAAAGGTTCAGCTAAGTGTGGGTTTTTTAGCGCAATGCGTTCAATCAAATCAGACTTATTAAGAGCTTCAGTAGTCATCTACGACCTCGTTATTTATTGCTACTCTATGTCGTTCGATAATAACCTGTTTAAATACAAAACGGTAGCGCAGTATGTTGAATACTAGGCTACCGTTTACAGTAATTTGTATAAAAAGTACAATTCCGTTACATGAAACTGTACTTTGTTAACTTATTACTTCATTTGTGCTTTGATCAAGTCACCAATAGTCTTAGGACCATTGTCTTGACTTGTAGTTGCTGTACGCAAGCTAGCAACTGCTTCTTTCTCTTCAGCTTCGTCTTTCGCTTTGATAGACAAGTTGATAGAGCGAGATTTACGATCAACGTTGATGATCTTCGCTTCAACTTCTTGACCAACTTCTAAGAATTTAGTCGCATCTTCTACGCGGTCACGGTTGATTTCAGAAGCTTTAAGAGTTGCTTCAACTTCGTCAGCTAACTTAACAGTTGCACCACGAGCATCAACTGCAGTTACAGTACCTTTAACTAAAGCACCACGTTCGTTAGCAGCTAAGAAGTCATTGAACGGATCGCTGTTCAATTGCTTGATACCAAGGCTGATACGGTTACCTTCAGCGTCTACAGACAAGATAACAGCTTCAACAGTGTCACCTTTCTTGTAACGACGAATAGCTTCTTCACCTTGCTCGTTCCAAGAAATATCAGACAAGTGTACTAAACCGTCGATACCGCCGTTCAAGCCAATGAAGATACCAAAGTCAGTGATAGACTTGATCGTACCAGATACTTTTTCGCCTTTCTCATGAGCTTTAGCAAACTCTTCCCATGGGTTAGCACGAGTTTGTTTGATACCAAGGCTAATACGACGACGTTCTTCATCAACTTCAAGAACCATAACATCAACTTCATCACCAATCTGAACAACTTTAGATGGGTGGATGTTTTTGTTAGTGTGGTCCATTTCAGAAACGTGAACTAAACCTTCAACGCCTTCAGCGATTTCAGCGAAACAACCGTAGTCAGTTAAGTTAGTTACGCGAGCTTTAACGATAGAACCTTTAGGGTAACGGCTCATGATCGCTAACCATGGATCTTCGCCTAATTGTTTAAGGCCTAAAGATACGCGGTTACGTTCACGGTCAAATTTAAGTACTTTAACAGTAACTTCTTGACCAACTTCAACAACTTCTGAAGGGTGCTTGATACGCTTCCAAGCCATATCTGTGATATGTAGAAGACCATCAATACCGCCAAGATCAACGAATGCACCGTAATCAGTAAGGTTTTTGATTGTACCTGTAACTGTTTGACCTTCTTCAAGTTGAGCAAGTAATGCTTCACGGTCAGCAGAAGATTCAGCTTCCATAACAGCACGACGAGATACAACAACGTTATTACGTTTAGCATCAAGTTTGATTACTTTAAACTCTAACTCTTTACCTTCAAGGTGAGTAGTGTCACGGATAGGACGAGTGTCAACTAATGAACCTGGTAAGAATGCACGAACAGGACCGATGTCAACAGTGAAACCGCCTTTAACTTTACCAGAGATAACACCAGTAACGATTTCGCCATCTTCAAAGATTTTTTCAAGTTTAGTCCAAGTTTCAGCACGCTTAGCTTTTTCACGTGATAAAACTGTTTGACCCATACCGTTGTCAAGAGCTTCAACAACTACGTCAACAGTATCACCAACCTGAACTTCAAGTTCACGTTGTTCATTTAAAAATTCAGCACGGTCAACAATGCCTTCAGACTTTAGGCCAGTGTCAACAGTTACCCAGTCGCTATCGATGTTTACAACAACACCTTGGATGACTGCACCCTTTTCAACGTTGAGGTTTAATTCACTTTCTTCAAAGAGGGCTGCAAAAGATTCGGTCATGATATACCTGATAAATTCAGCGGTCTTGGATCAGACAAGGCCGGTTTAGTTAAGTATCAACATAGTCTTTATAGACTGATCAAGCTATGCTTCAACTGATAATTCTATTTACTAAATAGTACGGCTATCGACATAATCAACCATTAACTTAAATACCTGATCGATCGTTAATTCCGAACTATCAATGATATAAGCATCTTTGGCTGGCTTGAGCGGAGCAACTTCTCGCTCCATATCTCTTTTGTCTCGTGCCTGTATATTAGCTAAAATGTCGTTTATTTTAGCATCTAGCCCCATACCCTGCAACTGTTTTACTCTTCGCTCAGCGCGTGACTCTGCCGAAGCTGTCAGATAAATTTTGGCATTGGCTTCTGGAAAGATAGATGTTGCCATATCACGACCATCTGCAACTAAACCAGGGCTTTGCGCAAAAGCTCTTTGTCTTTCAAATAGTGCCTGTCTAAGCTCTGGAACCACTGCAACTTTTGATGCGTACTCACCAACTCGTTCTGTACGAATTGTTTGAGATACATCTTCGCCATCCAAGAAGACCAAAATCCCTGAGGTAGACGTTTCAAATTTAATGTCCAGTTGACGTGCATATTGAATACATTCATCAAGCTGACTGTCTAATTTCTCTAATAACTCGTGTTTATGTAATGACAACCCTAATAAACGATATAAGGCACCCGAATCGAGTAAATGATATTGATAATGTGCTGCAAGTTTTGCGGCCAATGTTCCTTTACCCGAACCACTCGGACCATCAATAGTAATAATTTGAACTGTCATTGAACTCTCACTAAGAAGCAAATGCTTTAGCTAATCTCGAAAAGCCTAGTGTAATGGCTAGTTTTAACTGTGCAAGGATTAATTTACTGACCACTGGCGCTTTTGCCGTTAACTCGATGCGGTATGTAACTAAGGTAATGTATGGAGTAATCTCAGAAAACTCGATTCTACCTAAATGGTGTTTAATCAAAGGATTTTCTATTAATTTATACTCAATACTTTTATTTTCTTCCAACAATGTAATTTCTTCTTTAAGTGGCTTAATTGGACCAAATCCCATACGTCGAATTGAGCCTAAACCATCAGGTCTTTTAGAATCTGCGGAGTCTTTAACACGCACAACCTGTAAAGGTGCAAAAGCAGTATTGTAAGTTGAATGCTTAGAGAGCAAATTAAATACATCAGTAAGAGGAGCATTAAATTCTTTTTCTACGGTAATTACATTACGCATTGGATCGTCCTTATTAAATAGAATCATGACATTAAAACCGCGTTAGTTTGCCATAAGAGTATGTTAATTTTTAATCATTTAAGGACGTTTTTTGTTGTTTCTCTTGTTTCTTTTGCTCACGTCTTTGTTTAAAAAAATGGCTAAGCTGTTGTGCACATTTTTCTTGTAGACAACCATTCTGAAATGTAAACCTATGATTATAATAACCTTGCTGTAATAACTGACGCGCACTCACCAAAGAGCCTGCTTTAGGTTCTGGCGTACCAAAAACCACATGCTTAATTCTTGCATGTACGAGCGCACCTACACACATAGTACATGGCTCAAGAGTGACATATAAAGTCGTATCTTCAGGTAATCGATAATTTTCTAAAGAGGAACACGCTGCACGGATAGCTTGAATTTCTGCATGTGCAGTTGGATCTAATAAAGTAATTGGAGCATTATAACCAGATCCAATTACTCGATTTTGGCTCACCAGAACCGCTCCAACAGGTATCTCACCCTGCTGAGCGGCTAATTCAGCTTGCTCGTAAGCAAGCTGCATCCAGTATTCATCACTATATTCAGTCATTTACTTTAGTTGATCACACCGTGTTGTCTAAGTAAGGCATTCCAGCTATCAATTGAAGTTACTGGTGGACAATCAGCCAATATACCTCTCAAGCTTAGATCATCACATGGTTTCCATTCAGGTGATAAATCTTTATCAACTAAGCGTGCGCGAACACCTTCCACAAAGTCAGGATGACGTATTTTCCACTCAGAAATCTGAGCCTCTAGATCAAAGACCTCATCCCATGAGTGAATTTGTTTGCCCCATTGCCACAGTAACCAAGTAATTGCCGCGGTACTAGGAGATCCTTTTTGCAAATTCTCACTCGCTTGACGTAACCAATCACTGCTCGCATCACGCAAGCTAACAATAGCTTGGTAGTCTTGTTCAAAATTAAAACCACGGCAAACGCTATGAATTACATCAAGTGAGTTTTGCAATGGACCCGCCGCAACAGGACGGTGCAAACTATTTAAAGTATCATCAATTGCTCGGAAATCCCCTGCAGGATAATGAGCCCAATTAATATTTAAAACTTTTTGCAAAACATTATCACGCTGTGCTTCACAAATATGTGTTGCCCAACCGATGCTATATGCTCCAGCAGCAGTCATGATTGAACCGGTTAACCCCGTAAACAAACCTATTGGACCACGATCTGCCAAGAAACGGCTCGCACCAACATCAGGATATAAACCAATATTAATTTCAGGCATTGCTAAACGTGAATATGGCGTCACTAGACGGAATGGTGCAGCCATAAACAAGCCTAAACCACCGCCCATTACATAACCTTCTCCCCAAACCACAACCGGTTTAGCATAATTATGTAAAAGTAAATCTAAAGCATATTCCTGCTGGAAGAACTTATTTGCGGTATCGACTTCTTGATTTATAACAAGTTGGCGTAATTTTCTAACATCACCACCTGCACAAAAAGCTTTTGGTGTAGTTGAGTCTAACCAAATTGCTTTAACCTGTTCATTGTCACGGAAATCTTCAAATACACGCAATAATGCCGTTACGATTGATTCGTCTAAAGCATGTAACGATTTAGGACGATTCAAACGTACTATACGCCAGCCGTTTTTTGCTTCTTCAACCACCAAGTCCGGGTGATAGTTATTTACATTGGGAGAGTTCATCATGCGTCCAATTGCCAGTCTATGGGCTCAATGCCATGTTGTTTCAAATATTGATTTGTTTTTGAAAACACTTTGCATCCAAAAAATCCCCCTCTATTTGCAGCAAGAGGTGATGGATGTGCGGCTGTTAAAACCAAGTGTTTATCTCTATTTATACGTTGTCCTTTGCGCTGTGCATAAGCACCCCACAAAATAAATACTATATGTTGTCTCTGTTCATTTAGAACATCAATAACTTCATCAGTAAATGCTTCCCAACCTTGCTTTTGATGTGAGGTTGGCTGTCCAGCTTCAACAGTAAGCACGCTGTTCAGTAAAAGTACGCCTTGCGTAGCCCATTTTGTTAAGTCACCATGGCGAGGAGCTGGAATACCCAAATCTGTATGTAATTCATGAAAAATATTGCGCAAAGATGGTGGTAATGCAATACCTTTTTGAACAGAGAAACTTAATCCATTCGCTTGGTTTGGCCCGTGATATGGGTCTTGCCCTAAAATCACAACTTTCACATCAGCCAGTGGTGTGGTATTTAAAGCATTAAAGATCTGTTTACTAGGCGGATATATTATTTTCTGAGCTTGTTTCTGTTGAAATAAGAAATCGCGCAAACTATCCATCTGAGGACTTAATAGAAAAGGTGCTAAAGATCTTTTCCAACTTTCTTCTAATTGAACTTTACTGAGTTTATTTTGCTGTTGCTCAGTTAATTGCATTAATGTCATCCTAGATCAATTTTCAATTCTACAAATAAAATAAGTAATTCGATTTATACTTCGACTTGCAAATCAACTTGAGGATTATTAAATTTAATCCCTTTTTTCAAGTCTTCATACATTTGTGGATTTGCCCACTCTATCTGAATTTGTTCTGAAAAAACAATTCCATCAAGACTTAAAATACCCATTTGTTCGTTTTGAATATCTTCAATAAAACTCTGAGCATATCCAGTATCAGTCTCATGAACAATAACAGAATATACTTCAACATCACCTTCCCCATTTTGAGTGACTGTTGATTGTAAAACTTGCTGAGCTAGATAAAAGAAAATACGTGAAAACTGTTCAGCCGATGGTGAAACAGGTAAAGAAATCCAACGAGCACTAAAAGTCTGACATGCATCAATATATTGAGAATCATCTTTTTCCCAAAAACAAATTGCGTGATCAAAGCTATCGAATAAGTCTTTTATTACTCCTTTTAGGAGTCCAAAATCATAAACCATTTGCCCATGATCTAATTTCGAAGCTTTAAGCAATAACTCAACTTTATAGCTATGTCCATGAATTGATCGCTTACAACGATCCGATGTACAGTTACGTACAACATGTGCATTTTCAAACTTAAATAACTTACGAATTAACATGTGCCAAATCGATCATTCCTTCTAAGAACATTATTATAAAGCAAAAGACAAAAATTTCGCATCACTTTTCAATTAGAAACAATTAGCAAAAAGTATGATAAGACTGATGAAGAAATATCGAATATACACATATAGACAGTTTATATTTACTTTAACGTTTAACTTGGAAAAATTTATAATTACAAACTTCAAAAAACATCTAAAGTAAATAAATCATAACTTTTCAATTAGTTAAAAGGCACTATATTTCTAGAATATACATAAACTTGCTTATCACTGCGCATTAAGGCACTTGTAAACTGTCTTTTTCTATTATTCAACACAACCTCAATTTGTGCTTGAAAAAAGTTCGACTTCACATCTAAAAGGCTATTAACTTCAGTTTTCTTTTGTGGATCAACTGTTGAAAAAGCATTCAATTGCCATAATTCATCAATATTTTGAAAGAACTTTAAATTCTGTTGACGTAATTGAAGTTCTTTTTCTATAGTCCCTAAATCTATTTTTTGATCAATACTCGCTAATACTAATGGCGATGCGGTATTAACATTCACTTTTGTATTTTCAGGTAATGCAGAAATGTATGGTGCGATTAAATCATATTTCTTGCCTTCAAAACCTCTTACCAATTTCAACTCTTCTATACGATGAAATTTAGCATTTGAAGCCAAATAGCCAGAGTCAAGTCCTTCATAATAGTTACTTTCTGCCCCCATAGGGCCGCTTGGTTCATCATCTGGATCTTGCCAATCAATAACTGCTTGACTTAACTCTGCTGGCAATCCTACACGCACAAGCAATCGCTCAAACCAATTTTTAGCAGCTTCGTTTACCTTGCCTTCATTGGTCGTTAAATTGTTTAGATTAAATTTTCCTGACTCATCTAGTAAGCGCCCCGATACGGCTCCATCTTCTATTGGGAAAGGTGGCATTGGCTGAGCCCAGCTTTCCTTTAAATGATCGATGCCACCAGCATTATTTGCATCTTGAATTAATAATTCAGAAAAAAAAGCTTCTGCACTTTTTGCATAGAGTAATGACTGATTTTGACGCATCAAATAACCCGTATTTTCCATCGTATTAGTTTGATGCTTTGCGATAGAGGCAGCTAAAATTGTAGCCAAAGCAACCATTATCAAAATTGTGAGTAACGCTACACCTTGCTGATTTTTTTTATAGAGTAACATTTATTGACCTCCCTGTTTGGAGAGCGATAAATCACCTTGGTTTAAGCTATAAATCCACTCATAACTTACACCTGCAACCGTGAGTTGCATTTTTATTCCTTTTGGCAACTTCCTAAATTCATCAGGTTTTGTAGGGTCAATATTAACTTCAGGCCACTTTGTTACTTCTTGAGGTGTCAAAACCATAATTTGAAATTGTTCAACTTGGCTCAACAGCGTACTTGATAAGGGTTGCTCTCTATTTGAAGTATTTAAGTTACTATATTTAAGGCGATAAAGCTTTTTTTGATCAGGATCATATCGATACTCGATACGCTCAAAAGGTGATAATCCTTGCTTTAATGGATCAGTAACACCCGCCTTACTAAAGCGGAGAACTTGATTATCAATCTCTAAAGCTGGACGTAATTGCCCGCCTTGATTGGCTGATAAAGGTATAATTTGCAATGTATCACGCAAAACTTGTTGATAAGCATCTTGTAATTCAAATAGCTGCACTTCATGTTGAGTATTACGATCACGGACTTTTAGTAAATAATCAAAAACCTTCCAACCCAACAAAGATAAAATAGCAAAAATTGCAATCGCAACTAAAAGCTCAACTAAAGTAAATCCTGAGCGAGGATTAACAAAGCGAAGCTTTGTCTGAGTGCAAGACGAAGAGCCTTGCTCGGAGTAACCCCTCATCATCTGCTCTGATCGTGCCGCAAGACGTGAAGCTGGGCCTGGAGAGCAAAAATATTTATTCTTTATCATTATTTTGCTTTCATTGGGTAATTAAAAAATACCAAGTGAGTAATACCATTTTGAACTTTCCCCTTATCAGAATCATATAAACTAACTTGTACATCTACTTTTTGAACATTTGGACTAATTGTAGATTGCGCAGATTTATCAATCTGCCAAGTCTCACCTTGAGAAGTCACTTGCTTGCTTTGTGTACCTTCGAGCCATTCCTGATTTATTTCCATTAAAGCAACTTCATTCATTGCGACAAACTGTGCTTTTGTTCTAAGAATTGCATTTGAGGTAGATTGAGTATATTGCATTGCTACTTTAGTTAACGCGACAGCCGCCACTGCAAAAATTGCTAAAGCAACCATTACTTCTAATAGAGTAAAGCCTTTAGATTTCATTTATTTTACCCAAATGATCAATTTGTATTTCTGAACCAATTGGTTTTTGTTCAAAGTAAAACTGTATTTTCACAGTTTTAGCTTCACCGTTACCGAACCAGATTAACTGAGGAGCCTGCCCTCCAATTAAATCGGTATTCGTAGCTTTTGAATAGTTTTGCTTATCTAAAGGTTGTATTGTAAACGATACATGTTTAGGCAGTTGCCGCGTAGTAAATTCTGAATATTTTTGCCAGCGATTTTTTAAATCTTGGACCTGTAATTTACTCTGGTCATGATACTCATACAATTCATAAGAAAATGGTGAAACATCTGTTTCACTGAGAGTAGATAAAGCTAAAACACGAGACTGATCAAGCGACTCTTTACCAATCTTATGCATATCAAGCAAAAATAACTCTCTTGCTTGCATCGCTTTCTTTTGGTCAACCCCACCTATGTTGAGTACAACTAGAGAGGTCATAATGGTCATAATAACAATCACCACCATCACTTCTATGAGAGTAAAACCTTTTTGAGATTTAAGTGGTGATTGAGATTTCATATCGACCTAAGCATATTGCTCAACAGCTTGTTTAGGCAAGGCTAAAGCCTGATCAATATAAGCCACTCTTAAAGTGTCTCTTGAACCTAAATATCGTTGATAAAAACTTGAATTGAGAATAGCTGCCGCACCATGAGTTAATGACCAAATAGAAGCAAGATAATCTCGTGTAGGCATACTGCTTTGAATAGATTCTAGGTAGTGGTCTGTCATACGAATGATAATTCGCAATCTCTGTTTACGCACTTGATAAAGTTCGTGAAAAAGATGATGTACGCCTTGAGCAGTGATTGAGAGTTTTTCCTCAATTTGATGGAATAAAACTGTTCGCTCAGGATGATGTAAATGATGCAACATGAAAAAAGCCAAATGCTCTGGAAAGGCTTTTTCAGTATCTTGAACCATTTCAAGTAACATACGCTCATTACGAATAATCAACAGCATGTACAACTCATCTTTACTTTGAAAGTGTTTGTACAAAGTTCCTTTTGCTAAATCAAGCTCAGCAGCCAAGACATCGAGTGTCATTCCGGCTTCGCCATTTTCTAGCAATAATTGTTCCGCAACCTGAAATATTAATACTTCTCTTGCTCGGAACTGAGCCTGACGATCCATCTTCACGCAATTACTCTCTTATATAGTTTCTATAACCTAAATCGCTTTTAGCAAGTTCTCAAAATTTTGTGAGGTTATCATTGCAATTTCCTCAACCGATTTATCATATACATCACTGAGCGCTTTGGCTACATAAGGCACATATTTTGGTTCATTTGTTTTACCACGATATGGGACAGGTGCTAAATACGGGCTATCTGTTTCAATTAAAAGGCGATCTAGTGGAACCTGTTTAGCTACATCGCGCAAATCCTGTGCATTCTTAAATGACACAATACCGGAAAAAGAAATGTAATAACCACAATCAAGCACAGCTTTAGCAGTTTCCCAATCTTCAGTAAAACAATGCAGAATCCCATGTGTTGAGTGTTCAGCACGGATAATATCTACCGTATCATGCTTTGCTGATCGGGTATGAACGACAACTGGTTTTTTTACAATTTTTGAAGCTTGGATATGTCTTGCAAAACATGCTTTTTGCTCTTCAATAAAATCAGTACTGTGATAATAGTCCAGTCCAGTTTCACCTAAAGCCCATACTTTTTCTGATTGAGCCAATTCAACCAAATACTCAGTTGTTGCACGTGCCATTGTGCCCACATCCTCACAAGGGTGTACACCTACCGTATAACCAACATCTGCATGTTTATTTGCAATTTCAGCCAATGCAATATGGTCATCGAGATCAACGGAAATTGCCATAAACTTAGACACTCCTTCTGCTCGCGCCGCTGCAAGCGCAAGGTCCAGATCACCGTTATAAGGCGTTAAATCTAACATCGTTAAATGGCAATGCGTATCAACAAACACTTTTCTTTCCTATTTAATTACATCGTATAACTTGGACGGTCTAGAGACATACTACCAGCCAAAACTCGTTCTGCCTCAGTTTTATAGTAAATTCCCTTATCTCCGCTTAACTGAATAGCAAAACCTTGGGGTTTAAATCCACTTTGTTTATGGGAGATCCAGATTACTTTGCCTGTTAGAGGAATTTTTTGAGACTGCTCAGGCAAAGTCGCTAAAATGAAAATTTCTTGTCCCATCTTTACCTTTTGTTTTGATGGTACGAATAGGCCCCCACCTTGCACATATCCCATATAGCTTGCTTGCAAAGTAGCTTTATCAGGAATATTTACCTGAATAATTCCCCCCATTTGCGGCTGCATAGTTTTCCCCTTAAATATTCATTAACGTTATAAATAATTGATCAATAATAAGTTGGCTTTGTACATTTTGTTCAACAAGCTTTTTTGCTTGCTGTAATTCACTATAAATATTAAATAAGCTTTCTAAATCATAATATGGGCTTAACTGATCAAAATCTAAATCAGTATTTTTCTGTGGTTGGGTTAGCTTGACACAAATTAAATCACCCAATAAGTATTCAAAAAGCATTATAAAATCATTAAAATTTAATTCTTTTTGCCATTTGCCTGAGAAAAATAAAGGCATATTTTTTTGAGCAACAATTTTAAGCCAATCATTTAAGAAAACTTGCCTTTTCGCAAACCAGTCACTTTGAGCAATTTCTATTGCTTGTAAAGGCATATCATTAGATAAGCCAAGCAGTAAATCGGGCTGCACTTCCGCAAGTTCAGATAAATGCTCATTCAAATAAGAAGTAGCTTGCTCATATGAAATACGATCTAAAGCGAAATGTTGCAATCGGCTACGAATAGTGGCCGGTAGTTTAAGATAGTGATCAGCTAATAAAATTAAAACAACACGCTCGCCTGGTTCTTCTAAAGTCTTTAGCAAAGCATTTGAAGATGCCAAATTAAGTGCTTCTGCAGGCTCAATCACAATAACGCGCCAACCTTCTCCCGTTTGTTGTACGAAAGGTAGTAAGTCACGGATCTTTTCTATTTTAATTTTTGCATTCTGTTTTTTATTTTCTTCATCCGTTGTGATATGAACATAATTGGGATGAGTGTCTGATTTTAACCATTGGCAACTACTACATTCACCACAAGGGCCCTGCGGCTGCTTATTTAAACAAAGTACCCATGCCAAAAACTGCTTAGCAAAAGCATGTTTTCCACAACCTTGCTTGCCGTAAAATAAGAGACCATGTCCAATATTGGGAAATCTTGTTGTCAAGGTGTCCCATGTTGTTTGCTGCCAAGGATAAACCTTTGAAGTTACATTCGGATTCATTAAAAATTAACGCTTATTCAAAAGATTCAACAGGCATACTATTTAAGCGATCAAGATCAGCTTGAGTGTCCACACCTGGTGGTAAATTGGCTTCGGCTACAGCAATTGCAATTCGATGACCATTTTCCAAAACACGTAATTGTTCAAGGCTCTCCAACTTTTCAAGCTTCCCCATATCCCATGTTACGTATTCTTGTAATAAGTTCACTCGATAAGCATATAAACCTAAATGACGAAATGCTTGTGAATGTAAAGTCGGTTCATCATGCTTAGCCCCATCTCGATCATAAGGAATGGTAGCCCGGCTAAAATATAAAGCTTCATTTTGTTTAGACATGACTACTTTTACAATACTGTCACGCTGGAACTCATCTAAGGTATGAATCGGCTCACACAACGTAGACATTGAACAATTTGGTTTATCAACCAAAAGTTCTGCAACTTGCCGAACAAGTTGAGCTGGCAATAAAGGTTCATCACCTTGAACATTTACAATAATATCGTCTGCATCCCAACCCTTAATGCGAGCCACCTCACTTAAACGGTCTGTACCCGAAGGATGATCTGCACTGGTAAGAACTACATCAATTCCATCTGCACGGCAGATCTCAGCAATACGTTCGTCATCTGTTGCCACGCACAAATCATCAAAACCTTCGACTTTTTTTGCCTGATCCACTACACGTAAAATCATAGGACGGTTATGAATAAGCAACAATGGTTTACCTGGCAAACGCGAACTTGAGAAGCGTGCTGGAATGACGATGTGTTTCATTTTTTCTTCCTAAGATAATTGAATATCAAGTTCTTGCAATTGCATTTTTAAAACCTGATAACACTGTGTAGACAGCACAGCTGTAACAGGAACTACCCAAATAGATTGTTTAAATTCAGGATGTTTTTCAAGTAACGGTAATAGTTTAACTGCATCTTTTTCAGTTGTAATAAGTGGCAGCTCATCATTAAAAATTAAATCATTGATTGTGTAATCATGATGATCTTGAAAGGCATGCTCTTCGAATTGCTTCAACCCTAGATCTTTAAGGGTTTGATAAAACCGTTGAGGAAAGCCAATACCCACTACAGCATGATAATTATTCTCAAGATTAAAGCTTGGTTTAGAATTAGATAAAGGGTTAAGTAAATATGGCTGTCCTGTCTCGAGATACATGTTTAATTCTGTAGCAGGTTTATGAGTATGCTCAATCACTGTTCCAGTTTCTAAACGTTCAACAGGCTCTCGCAGATAACCTTCAGGTAATAGTTTTTTATTCCCTAAACCACGATTTTGATCCAGTACAATCCACTCGATCTGTCGATCTAATGCCCAATGCTGCAACCCATCATCACTAATAATCAAATCTATTTCTGATGACTCAAGCAATAACTCTATTGCGGCCTGCCTATTAGGACCTACTGCCATTGGTACACTTGTAGCCTGAACAATTAATGCTGGCTCATCCCCAGCTTGAGCTACTTGGCCGCCCGAGGTAACCAGCAGTGGAAAAGGACCATTACCCCCATATCCCCGACTAATTACCCCTACTTTTACATTATGCTGCTGTAGATAATTCACCAGTTGTATTAGCAAGGGAGTTTTTCCGCTTCCACCTACTGTGATATTACCTATAACCATCACAGGTACGGGCGCTTTATAAATTTGCTTAAAACCTGAATTATAAAGATTACGATTTAGTAAAAACCCAGCCCGATACAAGCAAGACAATGGACGTAAAGCAATCAACCAACTCGATTGTTTATTCCATGCATTCTGGATCAGCTGGACTAATGACATGCTTAGTTATCCTCGAAATTACGCTGATGTAATTGATAATAAGCACCATGTTTTGCGAGGAGTTCTTGATGAGTACCTTGTTCAACAATTTGTCCTTGATCCATCACTACAATACGGTCAGCATTTTCAATTGTTGATAAACGGTGAGCAATGACAATCGTAGTGCGGTCTTGCATCGCTTCATCAAATGCTTGCTGAATAAAATGTTCAGATTCATTATCAAGAGCACTTGTAGCTTCATCTAAAATTAATATTGGAGCATTCTTTAAAATTGCTCGAGCAATAGCAATTCGCTGACGCTGACCACCAGATAAGTTTAGGCCCTGTGCCCCTAAAACAGTATCATAACCATTTGGTAAATTCATAATGAAGTCATGTGCATATGCAGCTTTTGCAGCGGCATGAATTTCCTCATCTGACGCACCTTGCAACTGACCATACGCAATGTTTTCACGAACAGTACGATTAAATAATACAACTTGCTGATTTACCATTGCGATTTGGGTACGCAAACAAGAAAGATCAATATCATTAATTGGCAAACCATCTAAATAAATTTGCCCACTTGATACCTCTTGGAAACGTACCAACATATTAACTAATGAGCTTTTACCAGCACCTGAACGTCCAACTAATGCTACAGTTTGCCCAGGAAGAATATCTAAAGAGAAATCTTTAATAGCCTGTACGCCATCAGCATAATTTAATGCCACATGATCAAAACGAATTGCACCATTTAGTTTAGGTTTCAACTGACCGTTATTTTGCTCTTCAGGCAAATCTAATAGTTCAAAAACAGAATGAGCTGCTGCTAAACCGCGTTGTAACTTTTCATTAACATCAGTCAAGTTTTTAACTGGTTTTGCTAATAGACCAGCAGCTGTAAGGTAAGCCACGAACTCACCAGCACTAGTATTACCTAAAATCTGTGGTCGTAAAGCTAACCATACAATAAGGGCCATCGCACAAGCCATTACTACCTGAACCACAGGGCTATTCAGGTTTTGTACAATTACCATTTTTAAACCACGTTTTAAGTTTTCTTCTGATGACTTATAGAACCGTTCTTGTTCAGACTCTTCACCAGCAAAAGTTTTTACTACAGCATTACCATTGATACTCTCTTGAACAACGTGGTTCACATCACCCATTGTATCTTGAACCTGTAATGAGAGTTTTCGCATACGTTTTGAAGCTTTACGTACCAATACACCAATTACAGGTAAAAATACAAAAACACATAAAGTAAGACGCCAATTGGTATAAAACAGATAGCCTAATAATCCCAGTGTAATCATCCCATCCCTAACGATGACTCTTAATGACTCCGAAGAAGCTGCTGTTAGCTGCTCAACGTTATACATAATCTTGGCAGTAATATGGCCAGATGAATTATCTAGGTAATATTGTGCCGGTAGTCTTAAAAGTTTGGCATAAACTTCTTGGCGAATACTAAAAACCAAACTACGTGAAATCACCGCAGTATAGTAACCTCCCATAAAAAGGCCTAAACCACGGAAAAAAACCAATAAAATGATTAATAATGGGAACCAATCCAAATCACTTCTACTGCCACTTTGGATTGCATCAATAATAAATTTAATCAATTTAGCAACGGAGACTTCTGTTGCTGAGTTAATACCGAACCCGATAAGAACTAATAAGGCCACGCCCCAATAAGGTTTTAAATAGGCTATGAGACGCAAATAAACCTTAAAATCTTGATTCACTCAGAAAAACCTCTAGAAGGAACTTTGGTACTAATATTGATGTTAACAAAACCGAGTTGTCCTGCTACATCCATAACGCGAATTACATCCTGATGAGACGCTTTGGCATCCGCAGCAATGATGAACATAAAATCACGGCGCTCTTGAGCAACTTGCTTAATCGCAGTACTCAGATCAGCAACCTCTTTAGACGAAAGTGCCTGACCATTTACAGCATAATGACCAGAAGAGTCTACCACGACTTCAATTTTGTGATCGTACTGTTTTGGTGGAACACCTTGTGCATCTGGTAAAGTTAAATTGAGGCGACTTGGCTGATTAAAAGTAGTCGATAGTAATAAAAAAACTAAAATGAACAACAAACAGTCAATCATAGGCGTTAAATTGATATGAATGTCTTCAACCTTAGAACGTTTAAATTTCATCTGGCTATTCACCCATCACCCAACACGACGATGTTCTGCTATAGACGAGGAACGTTTATAGAACAATGAGGCATGAAATAAAGTCGATTGCTGTTCTAGGTCAGTAATATAATCTTGTACTAATCTTTGAAAATAGCGATAAGCAACTAAAGCAGGAATCGCAATTAACATTCCCACAGCTGTAGTAATAAGCGCTTTAGAAATACCCGGAATCATTAAACTTGGACTACCAGCCGATCCAAAATCAATCACAAGAAATGATTCAATAATTCCCACCACAGTGCCAAGCAATCCCAGTAACGGCGCTACAGCACTTAAAGTGCCCAAAAAATTAATATTTTTTTCTAAATAAGAAATTTCTTGAGAAGCTGCAACTTCCATCTGCGCACGTGCAAATTGCTCACCATGCTCACGATGATCAAAACCTGCTTTTAAAATGTGAGCCAATGCACTGTTTTGCACTTCTACATTTTGTTCCAAATTTTCCACAATATCTTCAGTTCTTAACGAACTATCATCAATTAATGCTTTGAGTAGAACTTGTGAACGTCTTAACCGAACAAAACGTTCAATGCTGATCGCAACAGTTAAAATTGAGCACAGAATTAAAGGCAGCATCAACCAGCCACCCGCTCTCACAAGTTCCCACATATCTTCTTCCCCAAGAATATAAAATTAGAAATATATGACCCAAATACAAATTAATTAGGCAAACAAATATTTAAAATGCCATCTAACTCATCTAAAGTATGGTAATGAATAACAAGCTTACCCTTACCTTTTTGATTATGATCAATTTTCACATTAGCGCCAAAACGCTCTGATAATTTTTGTGTCAATTGTTCAATATCAGGTGCTACAGGTGCTTTTTCCTTCTCCTGCTTAGGCTCACTTCTATCACGCACCAATTGCTCTGTTTGACGAACAGATAGTCCTTTTTCAATTACGATTTTAGCAACGTCTAATTGATCTTTACCCTTTAACGTCAAGATAGCTCGAGCATGCCCCATATCAAGCTGGCCTTGCTGCATGAAATCTTTAATTTCATCCGCCAAACTCAACAAACGAAGTAAATTACTTACGGTAGTACGTGCTTTCCCTACTGTGTCAGCAATTTCTTGATGGCTCAAACCGAATTCATCATGAAAACGCTGCAAGGCTATAGCCTGATCAATCGGATTTAAATCTTGACGCTGAATATTCTCAATAAGTGCTAATGCAATGGCAACCTGATCATTTAAATCACGAACAATTGCAGGAATTTCAGTTAAACCCGCAAGTTGCGCTGCACGCCAGCGTCGTTCACCAGCAATGATTTCGTATGGATGTGATTCATCATCAACTGGACGAATTACAATAGGTTGCATCACTCCATGTTTTTCAATAGAAGATGCTAACTCTTGCAAATCATGCTCATGAATAAAGCGACGTGGTTGATATTCACCACGTTTCAATAAATTTACATCAATTTGTTTCAACTGTCCGTGGTCAAGTGCCTGTGCTTCCAGCTGTAATTTTTCTTTTTGAATTGAACCAAGTAATGCATCTAAACCACGTCCTTTAGCCAATCCGCGTTTTTTGATGCTCATACTTTACTTCCTTTCTTTACTTTACTTTTCTTCAACATCTCAGCTGCAAGATTTAAGTATGCAACTGCACCTTTAGAACTTTTCTCAAAATATATAACAGGCAAACCATGCGCCGGCGCTTCTGCTAAGCGAACATTACGCGGAACGACAGTATCATAAAGTTTTTTTCCGAAATACTGTTCTAACTCAGCAGATACATCACGTGTTAAAGCATTTCGTGCA
This sequence comes from Acinetobacter pittii ATCC 19004 = CIP 70.29, assembly GCF_000369045.1. GTDB lineage: Bacteria > Pseudomonadota > Gammaproteobacteria > Pseudomonadales > Moraxellaceae > Acinetobacter > Acinetobacter pittii. Next base: position 267,701 of record NZ_KB849790.1, read on the forward strand.
TCGTACATTGTACGTAATACACCAATAATCTCTAAATCAGGATTTAATGCCTTTTGAATACGATCTATAGTCTGGGTTAAATCAGCTAAACCTTCTAGCGCATAATATTCGCATTGCATTGGAATGATTACACTATCTACAGCTGCCAAAGCATTGACAGTAATCAAACTCAAGCTTGGCGCACAATCCACAATGATAAAATCAAATGAGTTTCGGATTTCATTCAAAGCATTTTTTAGAATGAATTCACGGCCCTCTTGTTCTGCAATAGCAAGCTCAACACCGGAAAGTTCACGATTAGACCCTAAAACTTTATATCCAACTTCTGCTTTTTGAATGGCCGTTTCAATTGGTACTTCACCAAGTAGAACATCCGTAATGGAATACAAAAGATCGTTCTTTTGAATACCAGACCCCATCGTAGCATTACCTTGTGAATCCATATCTACAAGTAATACACGTTTCTTTAATACAGCTAGAGACGCTGCAAGATTTACTGCAGTCGTTGTTTTACCAACACCACCCTTTTGGTTTGCAATCGCAATAATTTGAGCCATGGTAACCCTAATACTTTTTATTTAAATACGTTGAAGTAAAAGTAAATGACGTTGTTCATCAAGTCTTGGTACGCGCAGCTCAATCACTTTACATGAAAAGTCCTGCTTAAGTTGCTCAATTTCCTCAACTGGCACAACTCCTTTCATTGCTGCAATTATACTGCTTTGATGCAAGTATGGCTGAGCTGCATCCACAAAATCCGTTAAAGAAGCAAAAGCGCGACTTGTAATCACATCAAACTGACCAAGCTCATCAATTGTATCTTGATTTTCAACACGTGTTTGCACGGCTACTACGTTTTTTAACTTAAGGTCAGCAATAAACTGTTTCAAAAAACGAATTTTCTTACCATTTGAATCAAGTAATACACATGAGCGTTCCGGCTGACATAAAGCAATGATCATGCCCGGCATACCACCACCTGTACCTACATCAAGCAAACGGCCTGTTGGCAAATCTTTCAAAATACTTAGGCTATCTAACAAATGCTTCACTAACATTTCTTTCGGATCACGAATCGCTGTTAGATTATAAGCTTTGTTCCAAAGTACCAAAGCATCTTGATACTTCAACAATAATGTCAAAGCTTCATCGCTAAGCGATAAACCTAATTTTTGACTACCCTGTTGTAACTCTTGAAAAAACGGATGCATAAACAGATAACATCTAAGTAAAATTTAAAACAAAGTATACCCATTTATGCATCGTGGAACACTAGTTAACGATTAGGGATTACACACTTAATCGTAGAAGCCTTCACGAATTTGCAAATCTAGCTCCATTAAACGCTCAGGCGTTCCCACATCTACCCATGCACCTTTAAGCTTTTCACCAGATATTTTCTGATTATGCATCGCTTGCTTCAATAGTGGAGCTAAAGGACGCTTACCCGCTTCCAATCCGTCAAAAAGTTTAGGATGAATAACAGATAGACCACTAAAAGTGAGGTTTTCGCCCGTCACATCTTGATCAAATGTAAAAGCGCGCCCATCCAATAATGTAAAGTCGCCTTCAGGATGCTGTTTAGGATTATCAACCAACACAAGATGTGCCAAATCATCATTTAGCTTAATATGGCGCAGACCTTCAAAATCCATTGTGGTCCATACATCCCCATTCACCAGAATAAAGGGATCTGTTCCAAGCAGTGGCAAAGCATTAATAATTCCACCAGCTGTTTCTAGCCCTTCATCCTCTCGTGTCCAACGGATATCCACACCAAATTGAGAGCCATCACCTAAACTACTGATGAGCTTGTCGGCCAACCATGCAGAATTGATGACTATTTCAGTCACACCAATTTTCTTAAGTTTTTCAATATGCCACACAATCAGGGGCTTACCGCCCACCTCGAGCAAAGGCTTTGGTGTATATAGCGTAAGTGGACGCATACGATTGCCCAAGCCAGCAGCAAGAATCATTGCTTTCATTATGCTGCTACCTCATAGCTACCATATTTCTCGATAAATTTAGGCATCACGATATTATTTATAAATGCCATAAACTCTTCAAGTTCAGCGTAACCACGACTTTCTTCGAGCAAATACCACATGACACGTGGTAAATCCTTCAAATAACTCGACTTCCCATCACGTTCAAACAAGCGAACAAAAATACCTAGAATTTTAATATGGCGTTGAATCGCCATTAAATCTGCATCACGTTTAAATTGATCAAAGCTACGGTTCCGTTTAGTCGACGCTGGCAACAGGTCATAAAACACTTTAAACCATTGATAAACACGATCAGCGTTCCATTGAACATATGCATCACGAGTAATCGAAATTAGATCATATGTATCAGCGCCAATAACAGCATCTTGGAAGTCGATTACCCCTAATTCTTGCTCATCGGTAATTTTCATCAAATTTCGACTATGAAAATCTCGATGTACAATAACTTGCGGTTGGGCTAATGCAGCGTGAGCCAAGAAGTCAAATGCATTATCAATCGTTTTTTTCTGTTCAGCAGTCGGCTGAATAGAAAGCGACGGCAACATCCAGTCTGTGAGTAGCTGCATTTCCGACATTAATTTTTCGTAAGAATAAGCTGGGAACTGATTAGTCCCGTCAATAGATTGCAATTGAATAAGTTGTTTAAAACTTTGTTCGTAGTATTTATCAACAGTTTCATTAGTTAATAATGTCGACAAAAGCACATCACCAAAGTCTTCTAACAATAGAAAACCTTGAGCCAGATCTTTCGCGACGATCTGAGGCACACGTACGCCATGGCTCGCAAAAAACTCGTCAATGGTCACAAACGGAACACAGTCTTCTTTTTCTGGAGGGGCATCCATGAGCATATACGTTTTATTTTGTAACTCGATACGCGCATAACGGCGGAAGCTTGCATCACCTGCTAAAAAAGCGATCTTAAATTGATCATTTTCAAGAACAGATGTAAGCCATGTATATATCAATTGTTCACGTTGTGTATTCATTTGCAATAAAATCTAAAACAAGCTGAGATTTTTGAAGGGTTAAGTGTAGCCACTTATAAACTTTTTCTCTATGATGCGACAATAATTAATTGTGAATTAGCATACTTGGTTAATGAGACAATGAAGCATCAGTTTAAATTTAATCCTTTAGCGACAGCTATTTTTACGCTCTTATGTGGCTCCATACAATCAAGTTATGCTGAGTCAACTGATGTTGTCTCCAATATAGACAATAATCAACTTAAAGCGAGCATCAAGGAAGCTTACCCAGGTCAAGAATTCTTTCAGCAATATTATGTTGATAAATCTGCACCTGAAGCACAGCTTCGTGACAATAAATATTTAAGCTCGGCATTTTGCCAAGGCACATGGGTTACACCGATTAACCCTGAGACCAAAGCTTTAGACGCCGACAAAGCGACTTCTGTCGTTACGGCTAACTACGGACATTACAATCCAGCGGGTGATTCTGTTTTAGAAGGTGATGTCGTTATTGATCAGGAAGGACGTACAGTTCGTGCTGACAAAGTAACGATTGATAAGACCCAAACCTTTGCGCATGCACAAGGTCGAGTACAGTTAGCTCAAGGCGGGTTACTTTCACAGAGTGATGAAATTAATTATAACCTAAAAACCCAAACCGGGAATTTAGACAATAGTTTTTATATTTCTGAACAGCAACATGCCCATGGTCATGCAGGAAAAATCGAAAGAACCTCACCAAACGTTATGGTTCTTAATGATGCAACCTATACGACTTGCCCACCAGGCCAAAAACCCGGTTGGAAAATTCAAGCCAATAAAATTGAGTTAAATCAGGAAACTGGACGCGGCGTAACTCGTGGAACAAAATTATATGTTAAGGACGTTCCTGTTCTAGCTGTTCCCTATTTTAACTTCCCGATTGATGACCGCCGTACTACAGGTATCCTCAACCCACAATTTGGTTTCTCAAATGATGGTGGTGTTGAGCTTTCTGTTCCGGTTTATTTAAACCTTGCACCTAACTATGATTTGACACTTACTCCGCGATATTTAGCAGACCGCGGTGCAATGCTAAAAGGTGAATTTAGATATTTAACTGATGGCTTTGGTGCTGGTGAAATGTGGGGTGGCATCTTGCCATCTGACAAAAGTTATGATGACAAAGATCGTAAAGATTTCCATTTTTTACATAATTGGGATATCAACGACCAGTGGTCTACTAACCTCGAATATAACTATGCATCAGATAAAGATTATTTCTCTGACTTAGATAGCAGTCCTAACTCTAAAACAGATCTTAACTTACGTAGAGCTTGGGAACTTAATTATCAACATGGTATTCCGGGTTTAAAAGCACAGCTTAAGGTCGAAGATTTCCAGACACTTGATCCTGAAGTTGCAGATGCAGATAAACCATACGCGCGTTTGCCACAATTCTTATTAAATTACGTCACTGGTAATCCACTAGGACTACAATACGAATTTAATAACGACACTGCTTACTTTAAGAAATCAATTAATGATGATTCTGCTCAAGAAAGTAGTGGTACACGTATTTATAACCAGTTCGCAACGCGTTATAACTACCGTACACCGGCAGCTTTTGTGATTCCTGAAGTCTCTGTACGTTCTATTCAAACGTTTTATGATAAGGACAGTATCGCATCTCAAAATCTAGATGGTGGTTCCGAAAACAAATCAGTCGTTGTACCTCAATTCACGTTAGACACTGGACTGAACTTTGAACGTGATGGTAAGTACTTACAAACACTTACACCACGTGCTTTCTATGCATATGCGCCATACAAAAATCAAGATGGTTACCCTAACTTTGACTCAACTACTGCGTCAGTAAGTTATGATCAATTATTTAACCCTTACCGTTTTTATGGTCATGACCGCCTAGAAGACAATAACTTTTTATCCTTGGGTGTAAGTTATAGCCTCTTTGACACAGTAGGTTTAGAACGTTTACGGGCAAGTGTAGGTCAAAGTTACTATTTCGAAGACCGTCGTGTCACCTTACAACGACAACAAGATGAAATTGATACTGAACGCAACACAGGTCCTGTGGTGAGTCTATCAAGCCAGCTTAACCAAAACTTTACCATTGCTGCTAACTCAGCTTGGATGTCGAATGGTGACAATGCTCAACGTGACTTCCAACTTTACTATACTGGTGATAAAGGAAATCTATATAACCTAGGCTATTTCTATCGTAAAGATATTCCTGGTCGTCAAGATACTTATGACCAAGTTGTTGCATCGTTTATACAACCAATTAAAGACAATTGGCGTATTATGGGCCACGTACAATATGACATGGACAATGATGTTGCCCGCGAACTCTTACTAGGAGTTAACTATGAGTCATGTTGCTGGGGTATTTCTGTCTACGGCCGCTCGTATTATAACGATCTAGATGATCCAAAATCTCCAGATGTTAGTGAAAAGCGCGCGATCATGGCCGAAATTACACTAAAAGGTTTAGGTGGTTTAAACAATAAACTCGCGTCTTTACTTGAAAATCGCGTTTTAGGTTTTAACAAAATTAATCAATCTTGGACACAACGTTAATGAAGACAAAGCATCTTAAACAGTTTTTTAAAGCAACTACACTTGCTGCCCTAATCTCTTCATCAATGCATAGTTTTGCCCAACCCGCTGATGAAGTTGTGGCAATTGTGGACAATAGCGTAATTTTAAAAAGCGATCTTCAACAAGGTATGGCTGAAGCAGCACATGAACTGCAAGCTCAAAAGAAAGAAGTGCCACCTCAGCAATACTTACAGTTTCAAGTATTAGATCAACTCATCTTGCGTGAGGCACAACTTGAACAAGTTAAAAAATATGGCATCAAACCTGATGAAAAGAGCTTAAATGAAGCAGTCTTAAAAGTAGCAAGTCAATCTGGAAGTAAAAGTTTAGAAGCTTTCCAGCAAAAGTTGGATGCTATGGCACCAGGAACTTATGAAAGTTTACGCAATCGAATCGCTGAAGATTTAGCGATTAGCCGTTTGCGCCAACAACAAGTGATGTCTCGTATTAAAATTAGTGATCAAGATGTAGAAAACTTCTTAAAATCACCTCAGGGACAAGCTGCGTTAGGTAATCAAGCACATGTAATTCATATGCGCATTTCTGGTGACAATGCACAAGAAGTTCAATCTGTAGCTCAAGAAGTGCGTTCAAAGCTTGCGCAAAGTAATGATATAAATGCTTTGAAAAAACTTTCAACTGCAAATGTAAAAGTTGAAGGTGCTGATATGGGTTTCCGCCCACTGTCTGATATTCCTGCTGAACTTGCGGCTCGTATTACACCATTACAAGATGGTCAAACGACTGACTTAGTTTCAGTACGTGATGGTGTACATGTTTTAAAGCTTCTTGAACGTAAACAAAATGAGCAAAAAGCTTTAGTACCTCAATTTCAAACCCGCCACATTCTCATTCAACCATCTGAAGTAGTTACTCTTGAGAATGCTAAGCAAATTATTGATAACATCTATAAACGCTTAAAAGCTGGTCAGGATTTTGCAACACTTGCAGCAACCTATTCAAATGACACAGGCTCAGCACGTGATGGTGGAAGTTTGGGTTGGGTAACACCTGGAATGATGGTTCCTGAATTTGATAAAAAAATGCAGGAAATTCCTGTAGGTGAAATTAGCGAACCTTTCCAAACTCAATTCGGCTGGCATATCTTACAAGTAACAGATAAACGTGAAAAAGATATGACGCATGAATATCAAGAGCGTATGGCACGTCAAATTTTAGGTGAACGCCAATTCAACACTGAGATTGATAGCTGGTTACGTGAAGTACGTGCAAATGCATATGTAGAAATCAAAGATCCAAGTCTAGACAAAAAGAACTTACAAAAGTAAGTCTTTTTCTTTTCATCAAAACCTGTGTTTGTCACAGGTTTTTTATGTATGAAATTTACATAATTAAAAACCGGTTATATAAATAACCGGTTTCTATAAATTAAACCCTAACGGGAATTATTTATAACGATCAACCATTTTCTCTAGAGAAATCGGGCGAATCTTGTCAGCATTTCCAGCTGTACCAAACGCTTCATAACGATCAATACAAATTTGCTTCATTGAATCTACAGTTTTAGCAAAGTATTTACGTGGATCGAATTCAGCTGGGTTTTCAGCCATAAACTGACGAATTGCACCAGTAGATGCTAAACGTAAGTCTGTATCGATATTGATCTTACGCACACCATGTTTAATTGCTTCTACAAGCTGCTCAACAGGTACACCATAAGTCTCTTTAATATCACCGCCAAACTCATTGATTACTTTCAACCACTCTTGCGGCACAGAACTTGAACCATGCATAACAAGATGAGTATTTGGTAATGCCGCATGAATTTCTTTAATGCGGTCAATTGCCAAGATATCACCTGTAGGTGGACGAGTGAACTTGTAAGCACCATGTGAAGTACCTACAGCAATCGCCAATGCATCTACATTAGTATCGGCAACAAACTGAGTCGCTTCTTCAACAGAAGTAAGAAGTTGTGAGTGGTCAAGTACACCTTCAGCGCCAACACCGTCTTCTTCGCCAGCCATACCAGTTTCAAGGCTACCTAAACAGCCAATCTCACCTTCGACAGAAACACCACATGCATGTGCTAAAGCAACAACATTACGAGTTACATCAACGTTGTATTCGTAAGAAGTAGGTGTTTTACCATCTGTACCTAATGAACCGTCCATCATCACTGAGCTAAAGCCAAGCTGAATTGAACGCTGACAGATATCAGGGCTTGTTCCATGGTCTTGATGCATTACCACTGGAATATGTGGCCATTCTTCAATTGCAGCCAAAATAAGATGGCGTAAGAATGGAGCGCCTGCATATTTGCGAGCTCCAGCTGATGCTTGAACAATTACAGGTGAATTGGTTGCATCCGCGGCAAGCATAATTGCACGCATTTGTTCTAAGTTATTTACGTTAAATGCTGGTACGCCGTAGTTATGTTCAGCAGCGTGATCCAAGAGCTGGCGCATTGAAATGAGTGCCATAATATCCTCCCAGGTAGTGCGGCTTATTCTACCCTGTCATTTATTTCAATTCAGCAACAAATCACAGTATTTCAAAAAAAATCCCTGCATTTGCAGGGATTTTTTAACAAAAAACAACAAATTAATGTGTTTCTGAAGCAGCAGCCTCACTTGGCGCACTACCTTCAACCACATCTGTATTCTTTTCATCTAGAACTGGCTTATCAATCGCATCAATTGCTGCTTGTTGCTCAGGCGTTACTTTTTCAGAAACAGCAGTAGATGCAGCTGATTCTTGGCCCGCTTGAGATGCTTCATCTTTCTTAGCACAAGCAGTCAACATCATCGGTACAATTAATATAGCAGCAAATGTAAGCTTTAAATTCATCACTATTTTCCACAGTTGGTGATTTAATACTCGACATTTTATTGCAAATATATGACAGTTTAATGACTTATCAATGAAAAAGGGATTGGTTACCCAATCCCTTCTTATTTCTATATAACTGTATTAAGCACGTTCCAGCAAAACAGCAACTGCTGGCAATGTTTTTCCTTCAACAAACTCAAGGAATGCACCACCACCTGTAGAAATATAACCAATTTGGTCAGCTACGTTATATTTATCAATCGCAGCTAATGTATCTCCACCACCTGCTATCGAGAATCCTTCCGATTGAGCAACCGCAAGAGAAAGCGCTTTCGTACCTTCACCAAATTGATCTACCTCAAATACGCCTACTGGACCATTCCAAAGGATCGTTTTTGATGTTGTTAAAATATTAGCGAATGCTTTAGCAGTTTCTGGACCAACGTCTAAAATCATATCATTTGCAGTCACATCTTCTACTTTCTTCACAACAGCTTGAGCTGCTCCTAAAGAACCTAAGAAATCTTCAAAATTAATTTGCGATGCATCAGTAACTACAACATCTGTAGGAAGTGGAACACTTACTTTAGCAGCAATTTGTTTAGCAGTTTCAACCAAGTCAGCTTCATATAATGATTTACCAACGTTAAAACCAGCAGCTGCTAAGAATGTATTTGCAATACCGCCCCCAACGATCAGTTGATCACAGATACTAGAAAGTGAGTTTAAAACATCGAGTTTAGTTGAAACTTTAGAACCAGCAACAATTGCAACCATTGGTTTTTCAGGAGTTTGCATTGCACGGCCTAGTGCATCTAACTCAGCAGCCAACAAAGGACCAGCAGCAGCAACTGGAGCAAAACGAGCTACACCTTCAGTAGATGCTTCTGCACGATGAGCAGTACCAAATGCATCCATAACAAATACGTCACATAGTGCAGCATATTTTTGAGCGAGCTCTGGATTATTTTTCTTTTCGCCATGGTTAAAGCGTACATTTTCAAGTAATACAACTTGACCAGCTTCAACTTCAACGCCCTCTAGATAATCTGTTAATAATTTAACTTCTTGGCCCAATACTTCTGTTAAATAAGCAGCGACTGGTGCAAGTGATTGTTCTGGCTTTGGTTCACCTTCAACAGGACGACCTAGATGTGAACATACCATCACTGCTGCGCCTTTATCTAAAGCAGCTTTAATAGTTGGTAATGCTGCACGTAAGCGAGCATCGCTAGTAATCACACCATTTTTGACAGGAACGTTTAAATCTTCACGAATAAGGACACGTTTGCCTGTTAAGTTAAGGTCAGTCATACGCTGAAAATTCATGTAAAGCTCTCTTTATGATTTTAAAAACGCGCCAATTTTAAATGATTACATCAAAAAAGGTTAGTTTTTTTGCATAAAAGCTGTAGAAAGCCCCAGTTTTGATTATGATAGAGGTAGTTATTTGATATTTCACCCATTATGTCTATTCATCCAGATCCACAAATCAATCGCTTAAATGTTTTAGGGGAACCTTTAGCAAGTTGTTGCTTTGACCCTATTACAGGCTATTTTAGAAATGGTTTCTGCCACACTGCAGTAACAGACCTTGGTCAACACACCGTATGTGCACAAATGACCTCTGATTTCTTAAATTTTTCTCAGAAAATTGGTAATGATCTTATTACTCCTTTACCAGAAGTAGGCTTCCCTGGCTTAAAACCGGGTGATTTCTGGTGTATCTGCGTAACTCGCTGGGTAGAGGCTTATCAAGCTGGTGAAGCACCTCCTATTAAAATACATGCATGTCATCAAGCTGTATTAAGCTATGTACCTTTAGATGTATTAATGGAATTTGCAGTGTAATGGTTCAGCCACAAATTATTTTGGCATCGAGTAGTCAAACTCGCAAAGACTTAATGGACCGTCTTGGAATTAATTATATTTGTATTAGTCCCGATATTGATGAAAGTCCTCGCGATGAAACCCATGCCGATGAACTTGCAAAAAGGCTCGCTTTCACAAAAGCTCAGGTGATTGCTGAACAGAACCCATCAGCCATCGTTATTGGTTCAGATCAAGTTGCTTGGCGAGAACATGCTCCGCATGACTTTATTGGCAAACCGATGACTAGTGAAAATGCTAAAGCACAACTAGCCGAAAATTCTGGTCGAACTGTTTTTTTTAGTACAGCGCTTAGCGTGCAATGGCTCGATAGAAACTTTGAACAAACGCTCGTTGAACATTATCAAGTTAAATTTCGAAACCTGAATCAAGCTGAAATTGAACGATACGTTTTATTAGATCAACCACTACATTGCGCAGGTAGCTTTAAGTGTGAAAGTTTAGGAATTAGCTTGTTTGAAAAAATGATAGGCCTAGATCAGACCACACTTATGGGTCTTCCTATGATTCAACTTTGCCATATTTTAAGGCAACTTGATCTACAAATTCCTTAATTCTAGATATTTTATAAATAGGTTATTTCCATGACAGAACCTTTAACAGTTTTAGGCGGTATTACTGCCGAGCAATTTTTAGCAGAGTATTGGCAGAAAAAACCTTTACTGGTGCGTAACGGATTACCAGAAATTATAGGTCTTTTACAACCTCAGGATGTGCAAGAACTTGCCTTGGAAGAACATGCAAGTGCCAGACTGATTCGCCAAAAAGATAAAAATCCAAATGAATGGCACGTAAAGTCTTCACCTTTAACCAAAGGTGATTTTCAAAAGCTACCAAAATTATGGTCAATTTTAGTACAGGCAGTAGATCACTACTCTTTTGATCTTTCTGAACTTTGGAAAAAATTTTCTTTTATTCCTCAATGGCGCCGCGATGACATTATGGTGTCTTATGCGCCTAAGGGTGGTTCAGTTGGGAAACATTTCGATTTCTATGATGTGTTTTTAGTTCAGGGTCATGGTCATCGTCGCTGGCAGCTAGGTCAAAGGTGCGATGTAAATACTGCATTTGTACCCAATCAACCATTAAAACTTTTGCCAGAAATAGATGTGCAATTTGATGAGGTTTTAGTACCAGGTGATTTACTCTATGTTCCTCCTGGAATGGCACATTATGGGGTTGCTGAAGATGACTGCTTAACTTTCTCATTTGGCTTTCGCATGCCAAACGTTGCAGGAATGATGGAACGTATTAGTGATCAATTTTCAGCCAATACTTTACTTCAAAATCCTGTTGTAGATATCGCACGCACACAAATGAGTCAAATTGGTGAAATTAGCTCAACTGAACTAAGTTATCTAAAAGAATTAGTTTTAGCTCAGTTGCAAGACTCTGCAGCACTTGATGCAGCAATCATGTCTTATATGAGCGAACCTAAATATCCAGATAATATTCCAGAACCTGATGAGATCGAAGCCGATGATCTTCAAGAGATCTTACATGAAGGTTATGAAGTTCTATTAGAACCTGCCTCTCGCCTACTTTATACAGAAAATAACGGAATTCTAAACTTCTGGGGAAATGGCGAAGCGCTATGTATAGCTGAAACTTTCGCACCAAAATTAAAAGCTATTGCTGATGGAGAAAGCTTAGCTTTCGATAGCGAATTTAATGAGCTTGAAATCCTTGAAAATGTTGCTTACTTACTCAATGAATCTATTTTGATGCTTTTGCCACCTTCAGAGTAAGAAACTTAATAAAAGTGGACTTTTCAAAGCAACGGGAAGTCCACTTTTAAATTGGCCGACAAACTCAAAAATAAATTTGTTTTTTGTTTACTAATTTTCTTTTTTTAATTTTAAAATCGACTTATCGCAAAAATATTGGAGTTAAAAGATTTTGGAAAAGGAAGTATAATTATTTAAATATATAGCCTAAAACTCTTTACCATTCCCTTAAAAGTAAAACTTCAGCGTTTAAAAAAATAATATCTTTTTTCTATCAATAACAAACAATACCTTGTAAAATTAAATTATCTAGATTCTCATTGATAAAGATCACCGTTCAAGCTAATAGCAATTCATTTGTGAGAGGCTAAAATATGTCGAAAAAAGATGACATTATTAATACCGCATTAAGACTTTTTAACTCGTATAGCTATAATTCTATAGGTGTAGATCGCATCATTAATGAATCTGGCGTTGCAAAAATGACTTTCTATAAGCATTTTCCATCAAAAGAAAAATTAATTGAAGAGTGTCTACTTCTTCGAAATACGCTTCTACAAAACTCTCTTACTTCTGCCTTATCAAAACATGATGAGTTAGAGCCTCTTGCGAGAATTAAAGCAGTATTTTTATGGTATTCCGACTGGTTTAATAGCGAAGATTTTAATGGCTGTATGTTTCAAAAAGCCTTGGAAGAGGTTTTAAAACAATATCCTTCAACACATCAACCTGCCACTTTGTATAAAGCTTGGTTGACCCAACTCATGCAAAATCTTCTTAACCAGTATGATGTAAAAGAGCCAGTTCCCCTATCTTTACTACTCGTTAATATTTTGGAAGGTATGACCATACAGGCTCAAGTCGAGCATGGTTCAATAAAAATTAATGATTACTGGACTCGAGTAGAAAAATTAATCGATTTCGAAAGAGCAGCATAAAAATAAAGCGTGATATTCTTCTTCTTATATTTAATGATTCTTCTTATGTATCACGCTGCGTCTGAAAGTCATTTTGGTTCACAATTAGACGTTTTTTTCGACCTTACTGAACCAAAATATACAGACCTGTCTGTACAAAACAGATTATATATTTAAAAAATAAAAACTCAATCCTTTTTTATGATTTGTCTCAAGATAAATTAGATTTAACTATTTATTGGATGCAAATTGGAATTATTTTAGGTTGACTTCGTTTCACTTATACTTAACAATTACACTTATAACACAAAGCAACATTTTAGACACAAAAGAAATACAAATAGTTGTTTTTAATTAGAAAGACTACTTATTTATCAATTCCCCTTATATTGCTTTTCAACAAAAACAATTGGATTGATTAGTTTTGCTACATTCATTTCTTTAAGATCAATCTATACTATGCCCGCTATATTGATATAGGTATAAAGTATGAAAGATGGACTCCAAATCGAAGAAATGAAAAATGCGGCTGATTCAGTCGTTGGAATTCTTAAATCTTTGGCTAATACAGATCGTTTATTAATTTTATGTCACTTAGCTTATGAGGAGTTAAATGTTTCTCAAATTGAAGAGAAAACCCAAATTACCCAGCCCACTCTTTCACAACAACTTATGATGCTACGCAAAAGTGATGTTGTATCAACCCGTCGTGATGGCAAGCAAATTTTTTATTCAATTAAGGATGACAATATGCATTCAATTTTAAATACGCTTCATAAGCTGTACTGTGCAAGTAAATAATATTTTTTAAATTATAAATTTATAATAATAGTAGTAACTTCCTGAAATATGCGATTTTTCAGCTTGAAAGCTTAGAGTCCAATCCAAGCACAAAGTTTTGAAAATTCGCGTAGCTTTTCTAAAAAGCTCAACCATATTTAACTTTTTGCCACCCTATTTTCTTTAGCCTATTCCATGCTTTCACAGCTTTTTGATATACCTAGTTTTTTAATGAGCAATTAACAAGCAAAACCACCAACTATAAAATTAAAAATATTAAATTAAGACCAATAAAAACAATTATTTAATATTACCATTAAGTATAAATACTTATAGGTGCTATAAAAAAGCTTAAGATTCACATCACTTAAGTATAAAATACTCCGCTTGTTCAACCTTTAGCCATGATTAGGTTAATAAGGCCTTTATATGCTTGCATTCTTTTCTCGATTAAGCTTAGTCACTAAGATTATTATCGCCATTATTCTAGGGATAGGCGTTGCATTACTATTTCCGAACGTTACGCCTTACTTAAGTTTATTTGGTGAGCTTTTCATTAAAGCCTTAAAGTCGGTTGCCCCTATTTTAGTTTTTGTATTGGTGCTTTCTTCTATTGCCAACTTCCAAGTGGGTCATAGCGCCAATTTACGCCCAGTTTTACTACTGTACGTTATAGGTATGTTGTTAGCCGCTTTTAGTGCTGTTATTGCAAGTTTATCTTTTCCAAGCACTCTTTACCTCAACACGGTTTCTCATAATAATTTACAAGCGCCTGGTAGTCTCGCAGATATATTAAAAAACTTGCTTTTAAGCTTTATTGCGAACCCTGTTCAAGCAATTAGTGAAGCTAACTTTATTGGTATTTTAGCTTGGGCAATTGGCCTAGGTTTAGCTATGCGCCATAGTTCAGATACCACAAAACAAGTGATGCAAGATGTTTCACATGCTGTAAGTGCTATTATTCATAAAGTAATTGCTTTTGCACCAGTCGGTATTTTTGGATTGGTTGCAGTGACCTTTGCTGATGCTGGTCTTGCGACGCTTGAGAGCTATGCACACTTATTAGTGGTGTTATTAGGAACAATGTTATTTGTTGCCCTCGTAGTGAACCCTATTTTAGTAGGTTTAACTATCCGTGGTAATCCATATCCATTAGTTTTTAAATGTTTAAAAGAAAGTGGGATCACTGCATTCTTCACACGAAGCTCAGCAGCAAACATTCCAGTTAACTTGGATTTAGCAGAGCGTTTAGGTGTTAACCCGTCTACAGCTAGTGTGTCTATTCCTTTAGGCGCAACAGTAAATATGGCAGGTGCGGCAGTAACGATTACTGTACTTACATTAGCAACCGTCCATACGCTTGGCATTCATGTTGATTTAGCTACAATGGTTATTTTATCAGTTGTTGCGACTGTATCAGCTTGTGGTGCTTCTGGTGTTGCTGGCGGTTCTTTACTTCTGATTCCAGTAGCTTGTAGTTTATTTGGTATTTCATCAGAAGTAGCAATGCAAGTTGTGGCCGTTGGTATGATTATCAGTGTATTGCAAGACTCTACAGAAACAGCCCTTAACTCATCTACAGATGTATTATTTACCGCAGCTGTAGATATTCGCTCTAAGCAAGCGTCTTAAACAAAATGCCATTTCAACGTCTACCAAACTGGTTCCAACTTGGAGCCTTTTTGCTGGCATTTAATGCCGGAATGATAAATGTATTAGGGTTAATTACTCTTTTGCATCAATCTATTTCACATATGACTGGCAACGTTAGTATGCTGGCTATGAGTTTGGTAGAGTGGCAACCAGAACATATCATTTTTTTACTTCTGGTGATTATTTGTTATGTTTGCGGTTCATTTTATAGTGGTTTTATTTTAGGTAGCAGTCATTTTCGACTAGGTCGTCGTTATGGCTTACCTTTGAGCCTTGTTGCCTTATTCATTTTCCTTTGCTGGCTATTGCTTCCTTATTTTCCACGCTATGGATTATTATGGGCTTGTACGGCAATGGGGTTACAAAATGCGATGGTAAGCCACTACAAAGGAACGATTATTCGCACTACTCATCTATCTGGTGTGCTGACTGATATTGGTTTAGCACTTGGATATAAAGCCAGAGGCTTAATTGTAGAAAATCGACGTATTGTTTTACATTTACTTATTCTTGCTGGCTTCCTGCTGGGTGGAATTCTTGCCGCTTCAGTACATCCATATTTGAAACTACAATCATTTTTATTGCCAGCAATTTTAAGCTTAGCCTTAAGTATTTCTTACTGGATAGTTTATCTCTATAGTACTTCAACTTCACAAAAGGACTAAGACATGGTTAAAAATGCCTTACAAGCACAGCTATTAAAAGCTGGTTTAGTTGATAATAAAAAAGCAAAAAAATTAACAAAGCAAGCTCATCACGAACAACGTCTTGGGCTAAGTAATGAAGCTGAAATCAAAGCAAATATTGAAAAAGCTCAACAAGAAAAGTTAGCTAAAGATCAGGCTTTAAATTTAGAAAAACAGAAACAGCTTGAAGAAAAAGCACTTAAAGCATCAATCATTCAGATGATTAAACAACATAAAATTACTGATTTTGCTGGTGATGTGGCTTATCAGTTTATTGATGAAAATAAAATCAAAAAAGTTTATCTATCTCAGCAAGTTTATAATGCACTTGTTGCAGGTAGCCTAGTTATTGCTAAAGATCAAGATCAATACGCCTATCTTCCAAAAGCTTTAGGTGAAAAAATTGATCAAAAAATGCAAGGCTTCATTTTGATTAATAATGCTGAGAAAAACGAACAAGCCACTGATGAGGAAGATCCATATGCAGCATATGTTATTCCAGATGACTTAATGTGGTAATACGATACTTAGGCCTTTATGATCCAAATCTAAAGGCCTTTTCTAATATGTGTAGCTGTAATAATTTAACAAATGTTCAAAATACTAATAAAAAATACTTAAAGAATAAATTCCTTCACCCTTTATCTATTAATCTCGATATAATGAATAATATTTTTAGTCCTCGCGACGTTCTTGAAGATTTCTTCGAGTCTCCATTTTTGCGTCATGTATTAATTTAAGACGTACAACATTATCAGTTCATGTGTATTTGCATATATTCACAAGATCGAAACCCTAAGTGATATTGATCTAACTGACTTTTTGCAAATTAAATTGCAAAGATTTAATTAAGTGGCTTTTGTCTCAAAGGTAGTAATTCATGCTGAAGTGGTTTGAAAAACTTGTAGATCCCTACCCAACTAAAGGTTTAGATGAACCTTTACCGACTCGTTTTTTTCCATTTGTTTGGCAAGCTACGGAAGGCCTACGCCCTTACTTATTCTTACTTATTCTTTTTACAGCAGGTGCTGCAAGCTTTGAAGCCTTACTTTTTTCAAAGATTGGACAACTCGTAGACTGGTTAAGTAAAAGTCATCCGGAAAGCTTTTTAAGTCAGCATGCTACTGATTTACTCATTTTGATTGCGGTCTTATTTACCAACATCTTTTTTGTAAATCTTCAATCTATTATCAAACATCAAATTTTATATAGTACCTTCCCAATGCGTTTGCGCTGGCGTTTCCATAATCTTTTATTGAAACAAAGCTTGGACTTTTTCCATAATGACTTTGCAGGACGACTTTCTGCCAAGGTTATGCAAACAGCATTAGCAATCCGTGAGTTCTGGATTATTTTGGGTGACATGTTGGCATACGTCAGCATTTACTTCATTACAGTCAGCATTGTACTTGGCGCAATTTCACCAATTTTACTTATTCCACTTTTAGTTTGGTTAAGTCTTTTTTTATTAAGCGCATGGTTCTTCATCCCCCGCTTAAGTAAAGTTTCTCAGCAACAAGCCGATGCTAGAGCGATCATGACGGGCCGCGTAACAGATGCATACACCAACATCCAAACAGTAAAACTATTTGCTCATGCTGGACGTGAAAGCCAATACGCAAAAGCATCTATGAAAGAGTTTATGACTACAGTCTATGCTCAAATGCGTTTAGGTACCCTCTTTGAAGTCAGCATTAATATGTTGTCTGCTGTTTTGTTTGTAGGTGTAATTGGTACCTCTGTTTGGCTATGGACTCAAGGTTTAGCAGCATTAGGTGTAATCGCAGCAACTACTGCAATGATTTTAAAACTTAATAGTATGGCTGAATTTATGATGTGGCATATGTCAGCCTTATTTGAAAATGTTGGAACCATTCAAGATGGTATGCAAACATTAGGTAAAAAAATCAATATTCAAGACAAACCAGATGCAAAACCACTTGCAGTGACCAAAGGTGAGATTGTATTTAAAGATGTAAGCTTTGCTTATAACAATAAAAATGTGATTGATCACTTCAACTTGCATATTAGAGCAGGCGAAAAAATAGGAATCGTGGGCCGTTCTGGCGCAGGAAAGTCTACGCTGATCCAGTTGCTTTTACATTTTTACCATCTTAAGCAAGGTGCCATTTTAATTGATGGTCAAAACATCGAAGATGTAACTCAAGATAGTTTAAGAGCTAATATTGCTTTAGTTACTCAAGATACGTCTTTATTGCATCGCTCAGTTGCAGAAAATATTAAATATGGTCGCCCTGATGCATCTGATGCAGACATGGAGAATGCTGTAAATAAAGCCAAAGCTGCTGAATTTATTCCGCAATTGGTTGATTTAAAAGGACGTAGTGGTTATAACGCTCAAGTAGGTGAACGTGGTGTTAAACTTTCTGGTGGTCAAAGACAGCGTATTGCCATTGCACGTGTATTCTTAAAAGATGCTCCTATTCTTATTTTAGATGAAGCAACTAGTGCATTAGACTCGGAAGTTGAAGCAGCAATCCAGTCAAGTTTAAATGACCTGATGGTTGATAAAACCGTTATTGCAATTGCACACCGTTTATCTACTATTGCACAAATGGATCGTTTAATCGTTCTTGATGAAGGTCGAATTGCTGAGCAAGGAACTCATGAAGAGTTAATTGCGCAAAATGGTATATACGCACAGTTATGGAAACGTCAAACAGGTGGTTTCCTAATTGAACAAAAAGTATTACAGGGTCAAGATTAATGCTTTATTTAGAAGATTTGAAAATTGGTGATCGTTTCATTAGCCGTGAATATGAAATTACCTTAGATGAAATCAAAAAATTCGCAAGCTCCTATGACCCTCAACCCTTCCATATAGATGAAGAACAAGCTAAGCACGATCCAATTTTTCAGGGAATTGCTGCTAGCGGTTGGCATACTTCTGCAATTACTATGCGGTTATGGACGGAATGTATGCCGATTCATGGCGGCCTGATTGGTTCAGAGTCCAGCTTACGGTGGCCACGCCCTACTCGACCAGGTGATAAAATTCATGTTGAAGCAGAAATTTCAGCGATCACACCATCCAAAACAAAATTAGATCGTGGTATTGTAAGTTACGTTACGCAAGCCTTAAATCAAAATGGCGACGTATTACTTATTTCAACAACAAAAATTGTTGTCTTTAAAAAGAATGTTTAAAACATGGTTGATATGATTGTCTAACAGTTTTTATAAACTCAGATTATATTTCATGACAAGATGTGTAAGAAATGCATGTGACAAATTGATGAGAGCAATGGAACGCATATGAAAATTACCTCAGCTCGTCAAGATCAAGGTATTCCGGGTGTCTATGGCTTATTGCTATTAGATGTTGTTTCACGTTGGGGATATAACGATGAAACATTATTTGCTCCATTTCATCTTACTAGTGAGCAACTGGCCGATCCTGATTATCGTATTTCTACACCTGTAGCAAACGAACTAGTTAAACACGCGCTTAATTTAACTGGTGAAACCACGTTGGGTTACCATCTTGGTACTCAAATGCGTATTTCGATTCATGGCTTTATTGGCTATGCGATTATGACAGCCAAAGACATTACTGAAGCAATTGCCCTTGCAGCACGCTTTATTCAACTACGACTACCTTTTTTACAACTCTATTTTTCAACGTTTGGGCCAAAAGCTACCCTACAATTACAGTGTGACATCGAACTTGAACCTCTAAGAACAGAAATCGTTTTAGGTTTGACCATTGGTATTATGAGTATGGCCAAAGCGATTACGGGTATCGAAGATTTAGCTGGTGATGTAGATTTGGACTTTCCTGAACCAGAAGGCTTTGAAAAGTATAGAAATAAACTAAGCAGCACAATTCGCTTCAACCAGCCACATCTGATTTCAAGTTTTGATAAAAAATACTTAGGAATTAAATTAGTTAATGCTGATCCTATCGCAAGTCAGGTTGCTATTAATCAGTGCGAAGCAGAACTTTCCGCTTTAGGTGAGCGCCGTCGTTTAGCAATGCGAGTTCGTGATATTTTAAGTAATTCTGAACAACATTATTTAAGCATTGAAAATGTAGCTGAATGTCTACACATGTCAGACCGCACACTAAAGCGCCAATTAGCAGCGGAAGGAACATCATTTTCAACTTTAGTTGATGAAGTACGCTATCGACACGCAACATCTCTGCTTTCACGTACAGATTATAGTCTTGAGCAAATTGCAGATGAACTTGGCTATTCGGACGTTGCAAATTTTAGCCGTGCTTTTAAACGCTGGAGTGGCCGTAGCCCAAGCAACTGGCGTAAAGACCCATACTTATAATGTTTAAAACTATTGGACACAAGCTTAAGGAGTTACCATGAATCATCCTTCGGAACTGAAGTATGCACGTACACATGAGTGGGTAAAGATTGAGGGTGATCTTGTTATTACAGGCATTACCGATCATGCACAAGATGAACTTGGCGATTTGGTTTACGTTGAAACTCCGGAAGTTGGGAGTAAAGTTACTGCTGGCGAACAAGCTGGTGTGGTTGAATCAGTAAAAACTGCTTCTGACATCCATGCTCCTGTCTCAGGCACTGTAGTAGAAGTAAATATTGACCTTGAAGATGATCCTGATTTTGTAAATGACGATCCATATGGAAAAGGCTGGATTTATAAAATCAAACCAGACAATATTGCAGATGTTGAAAAACTTTTAACAAATGCAGAATATGAAGCTGGCTTATAAAAGATAGCTATATCTTTTCATATTTAATAAAAACCAGTTTAGTCTTAAACTGGTTTTTTTATCCATTCAAAATCTATTCAAATTCAGTTTTACGAATCGGTGACTTCTATGACAAAGCTTGTTGTATTCTCTGGCGCTGGCATGAGTGCTGAAAGTGAAATTAGCACTTTTCGTGACAGTAATGGTCTATGGGAAAATTACGACATCCAACAAGTTGCCACACCTGAAGCATGGCAAAAGAACCCTGCTCTAGTTCAACGCTTTTATAATGAGCGACGTAAAAATATTTTAGAGGCTGAACCTAACGAAGCTCATCACTATATTGCCAAACTACAAGACTACTTCGACGTACAAGTGATTACTCAAAATATTGATGATTTACATGAACGGGCTGGAAGTTCTAACGTTTTACATTTGCATGGAAATATTCGTTTAGCGAAAAGCTCTGGCCCGAATGCACAATTTACAACACAGTTTTACGATATTAATGGTTGGAAGCTAGATTTAGAACAAGACTTTTGCCCAGATGGCTATCCGCTACGTCCACATGTAGTCTGGTTCGGTGAAGCTGTACCTGCTTATGAAGAAGCAATTCAATTAGTACAGAGTGCAGATATTTTTATTGTGATCGGCTCGACATTAAGCGTATATCCAGTTGCAGCTTTAGTTCATGAAATTTCAAATCAATGTAAAGCCTACTATATAGATCCAAATGCTGATCATCTGCGTGTTCCCCACCAATATGAATTATTAAAGATGTCAGCGACTCAAGGAATGCATAGACTTTTTGAAAATTTAATCGGCTAATTGCTATTTATAGACACTAAATAAGCCCAACGTGAATAAAAAAAATTATTAATTGAACAAAAAATTGTCGATTTTTTTAACTTTATTCTAAATTTCTATACATTTTTTTTGACTAATAGCCTATTTATAACTCTATATCGATTTAATTTTTTTCAGAATGGCGTTTTTTTGTTGAAAAAATTTTAAAAAATAAATATTAAAAAATTATAAGTTAATGATTAATATTATAATTTTATATTTATAAAATCAATTTATTTCAAGTTACACAATGATACAAAAGTACAATATAAAAATAACAGTGCAAAAAAATCTTTTGTGGTTGAATCTCAACCTCTTGGATGCCGTACAAGAAAACAGCGACCTGGATTAGGTTACAATCACGGATTATGGATATAAGGACACACATCCATTATGAGTTATTTTGATCCCACCCTCATCATGTTTATGGTGTACATCGTAGCAATGGTTCTTATCGGCTTATTTGCCTACCGTGCTACAAGCGACTTCTCAGATTATATTCTCGGTGGTCGTAGTTTAGGCAGTTTCGTAACTGCATTATCCGCAGGCGCATCAGACATGAGTGGTTGGTTGCTCATGGGTTTACCAGGCGCGATTTATCTTTCTGGTTTATCTGAAGCGTGGATTGCAATTGGTCTTATTATCGGTGCTTGGCTTAACTGGCTACTGGTTGCTGGTCGATTACGCGTTCATACTGAAGTCCAAAATAATGCACTCACGTTGCCAGATTATTTTACAAGTCGTTTTGACGATCAGAAAAAAGTACTTCGTATTTTCTCTGCCGTTATCATCTTGGTTTTCTTCGCAATTTATTGTGCTTCAGGCATGGTAGCAGGCGCCCGTTTATTTGAAAATTTATTCGGAATGTCATACACCACTGCTATTTGGCTCAGCGCAATTGCAACCATCAGTTATGTTTGTATCGGTGGATTCTTAGCGATTAGCTGGACAGATACATTCCAAGCTGGCCTAATGATTTTTGCTTTGTTATTAACACCAATTGTAACTTATCTTGCAATTGGCGATACAACACAATTTGTGACACTCATTGAAACTGCTCGTCCACATGCATTTAATATTATTTCAGATTTAAGTGTAGTGGCAGTTTTATCTTCCATGGCATGGGGTTTGGGTTACTTTGGTCAACCACATATCCTTGTACGTTTCATGGCTGCTGACTCTGTAAAATCAATCCCTGCTGCTCGTCGTATTGGCATGACTTGGATGATCCTGTGTTTAGTTGGTGCTGTCGGTGCTGGTTTCTTCGGTATTGCCTACTTCCAGCAACACCCTGAATTAGCAGCAGTTGTAAGCAAAAACCCTGAAACTGTATTTATGGAATTGACTAAAATCTTATTCAATCCATGGATTGTAGGTATCATTCTGGCTGCGATTTTAGCTGCTGTGATGAGTACATTGAGCTGCCAGCTTTTGGTATGTTCAAGTGCGCTAACAGAAGATTTGTACAAAGGCTTCATTCGTAAAAATGCATCTCAAAAAGAGCTTGTATGGGTTGGCCGTGTCATGGTTCTTGCGATTGCTGTTCTTGCGATTGCTCTTGCTGGTAACCCAGACAGTAAAGTTCTTGGCCTTGTTGCTTATGCATGGGCTGGTTTCGGTGCTGCATTTGGTCCGCTTATCATCTTGTCATTGTTCTGGAAACGTATGAATTTACAAGGTGCACTAGCGGGTATGATCGTTGGTGCAGTTGTAGTGATTGGTTGGAAAAATCTTTTCGCAGACACTGGTGTTTACGAGATTATTCCAGGCTTTATCCTTGCATTTATCAGCATCATTGTAGTGAGTCTTTTAACTAAAGCGCCAAACACGACAGTAACCGGCCGCTTTGAAAAAGCAGATGAACTCTACAAAGAAAGCGTATAAGTTATTGAAATAAATCAAGGGGCTTCGGCCCCTTTATTTATTTTTAATTTTGATTTTAATTTTTGAAGTATCTTTTACAACTTGCATGACTGGATAACTACGAGTCTCTTTTACCCCCGGCAATTGCCACAGCACCTGTCCCGCAATCCGTCTAAATTCTTCCATACTGCCACTTCGTAATTTAATTAAAAAATCAAAGCCACCGCTCACCATATGACATTCAACAATTTCTGGATAGTGAACCACAGCATCAATAAACTCATCTAAAACATTGGGTGTTGTTTTATCTAATAGCACCTCTACGAACACCAAAAAATTTGCATTTAACTTGATTGGATTCAATTTCGCTTCATATCCCAAAATGAAATCATCCTTTGTCAACTTCTGCACTCGAGCCATAACAGCAGTTGGCGACAAGTTAACAAGTTCGGCTAATTTACTATTAGAAATTCGCCCATCTGTTTGAAGAATATCCAAAATTTTTAAATCAGTACGGTCAAGGCTTAATATTGGGCCATTCATCTGAATTTTCCTCTAAAAAATGGGCTAAATATAGTGAGTTATTCGGTGTTTCTTCTGTAATGATAAATTATCTAAACCTCTCTACTCAAGATGAGTTTACGAGAGCTGGTTGGCGGAAACTGATATGAACACAATGGATACTTTTCATCAAATGGATAAATCTCACCAAGGCTATATCACCGAATTTAACGATAAAAGTGAGTTTGAACAACGCATCAATACAGCTTGGCGACGTGCTGAACCAGAAGCTGTAGAAGAGCTATTACAAGCTGCCGCGGTATCTGATGATTTAGATCATAAAATTTATGACCTTGCTTTTAATCTTGCCAATAATTTACGTGAACGTAAGACCTCTTCGGGCAAAGCAGGTATTGTTCAAGGATTATTACAAGAATTCTCTCTTTCTTCACAAGAAGGCGTGGCGCTTATGTGTCTTGCCGAAGCTTTGCTTCGTATTCCAGACTCAGCAACACGTGATTTGCTTATTCGAGATAAAATCAATCAAGGTAACTGGAAAGAACATGTTGGCCAAAGCAGCTTAATGTTTGTAAATGCTGCAGCATGGGGCCTCATGTTAACTGGTAAGCTCATGGAAACTCCTAAGCAAACCAGTCTTTCAAGTGTACTTACTGGCCTTTTAGCACGCAGTGGACGTGGCATCATTCGTAAAGCTGTTGACGTTGCAATGCGTATGATGGGTGAACAGTTTGTAACTGGTGAAACCATTGAAGAAGCTGTAGATCATGCGAAAGTACTCGAAGACAAAGGTTTCCGCTATTCTTACGATATGTTAGGTGAAGCAGCCTTAACCGAACATGATGCTGAACGCTACTTTAACGATTACACACAAGCCATTCATGCAATTGGTAAAGCATCTAATGGTAAAGGCGTTTATGATGGTCCGGGTATTTCAATTAAGCTTTCTGCTTTACACCCTCGCTATCAACGCGCGCAAATTGAACGTGTTCATCAAGAACTTTACGGCAAAGTATTTGAACTCGCTCGTTTGGCTAAAAAGTACAATATTGGCTTAAATATCGATGCCGAAGAATCAGAACGTTTAGAAATTTCTCTTGAGTTACTAGAACGTCTTTGCTTCGAGCCAGAACTTGCAAACTGGAAAGGTATTGGCTTCGTTATTCAAGCTTACCAAAAACGCTGTTTCTTCGTGGTTGATTATATTATTGACCTTGCTAAACGCAGCCAAAAGCGTCTCATGATTCGCCTTGTGAAAGGTGCATATTGGGATAGCGAAATTAAGAAAGCGCAAATCGAAGGTATGGATGACTACCCTGTCTTTACCCGTAAAGTACATACGGATTTATCTTATATCGCGTGTGCTAAAAAACTACTTGCAGCACCTGAGTTCATCTATCCGCAATTTGCAACTCATAATGCTCAAACATTGGCAACGATCTATCATTTAGCGGATCCAAGCAAATATTATGCTGGTCAATATGAATTCCAATGCTTACATGGCATGGGCGAACCGCTTTATGAACAAGTTGTTGGTCCACGTGAGCAAAATAAATTAGGCGTACCATGCCGTATTTATGCTCCTGTTGGTAACCATGAAACTTTGTTAGCTTATTTAGTTCGTCGTTTACTCGAAAATGGCGCGAATACTTCATTCGTTAACCGTATTGCCGATAAAACACTTAAAGTTGAAGATCTTATCCAGTCTCCAATTTATGATATTCGTCATGCAGCTAAGCTTGAAGGTTCAGTTGGTTTAAAACACCCATCTATTCCTCTACCTTTAGATATGTACGGAACACTTCGTAAAAACTCTAAAGGTTATGACTTAGCAAATGACACCCCACTTGCAGCTTTAGATAGCACAGCTCAAGAATTACGTAATCGTATTTGGCAAAGTCATCCATTATTGGCAAATAACGAGTCGTTAGAGCAAGGTCATTCTGTTGCAATTACAAACCCAGCACAAAATGATGAAATTGTTGGTTATGTGCAAGAAGCTGATCTTAAGCATGTTGAAATTGCGCTTAATGCAGCTGAACAAGCTCAATCAGAATGGTCAAATACGCCTAAAGAACAGCGTGCTCAATACTTAAAATGTGCAGCTGACCTAATGGAAAGTCGCATTCAAGAATTGATGGTTTTACTTTGCCGTGAAAGCGGGAAAACTTATGCCAATGCCATTGCAGAAGTTCGTGAAGCTGTAGATTTCCTACGTTACTACGCAACTCAAGTTGAGAATCTTCCTGCAAATACAGCTATTCAGCCTTTAGGTACTGTACTTTGTATTAGCCCGTGGAACTTCCCTCTTGCAATTTTCTCTGGTCAAATTGCTGCAGCATTAGTCAGTGGTAACTGCGTTATTGCTAAACCTGCTGAACAAACCCCATTAATCGCTGCTCAAGCCGTTCAGATTTTATGGGAAGCTGGTATTCCACATGGTGCTGTACAGCTACTTCCTGGCCGCGGTGAAACAGTAGGTGCTCAGCTTAGCCAAGATAGCCGTATCGATGGCATCATGTTTACTGGTTCAACTGAAGTTGCAAAAATTTTACAGAAAACCGTTGCGAAACGTTTATCTGAAAATGGTCAATCGATTCCTCTCATTGCAGAGACTGGCGGTCAAAATGCAATGATTGTGGATTCATCAGCATTAACTGAACAAGTCGTACTCGATGTTGTAAGTTCCGCTTTTGATAGCGCGGGTCAACGTTGCTCTGCTTTACGTATTTTATGTGTGCAAGAAGACAGCGCTGCAACCGTAATTAAAATGCTTAAAGGTGCAATGCAACAGTTAATTGTAGGTAACCCTGCAATTTTAAAAACTGACATTGGTCCTGTGATTGATGAAGAAGCAAAACGAACGATTGATCAACACATACAGAAAATGAAGTCGAAAGGCTATCCAGTACATCAGTTGATGTTCGGGGCAACAAGTCAGAATGAACTAGATAAAGGAACCTTTGTTGTACCAACAGCAATTGAACTCCCTAACCTTGATGACTTGCAACGCGAAGTTTTTGGTCCAGTTCTACACATCATTACCTATAAGTATGGCGAGCTTGAGCAGTTGATCTCACGTATTAATGCCAAAGGTTATGGTTTAACAATGGGTCTACATACCCGTATTGATGAAACCATTCAAACGGTCATTCAACATGCTGAAGTTGGTAACCTTTATATCAACCGTAATATTGTTGGTGCTGTCGTTGGTGTACAACCATTCGGTGGTGAAGGTTTATCTGGTACAGGCCCGAAAGCTGGTGGTCCGCTTTACATGTATCGCTTGATGCAGCAGTGTTCAAACAAAGTATTGGCAACACCATTTGCTATGAAGACTGAGCAAACTGCTTTTGAAGGCTTTAACCGTGAGGTTTATCAGAGCTTACAAAATTGGGCAAAACAACATTTACCACAAGCAAATCGCGAAATTGAACCATTTGGTGTTGGTAAATTTTATGAGTTACAAGGCCCTACTGGGGAAAGTAACCAATATATTATTTTGCCACGTCATCGTGTTCTTTCTATCGCTGATACAGAACAAAATCAGTTGCATCAGTTACTCGCAATTTTTGCAGTGGGTAGCCAAGCGGCCGTAATGCCAAATAGTCCGTTATTGGCAAAATACAAACAAACATTGCCAAAAGATGTGCTTGCTGCAATTACTACAGTTAAAAATATCGCATCAGATGATTTTGATGCAGTTTTACATCATGGTAATCGCGAAGAGATCTTCTCATTACAGCAAGAGATTGCTACTCGCTCTGGTGCAATTGTCGGTATTACCCATGTTGAACCAAATGAGGCTATTCCACTTGAGCGTTTAGTGATTGAACGTGCAATTAGTGTGAATACAGCTGCAGCTGGTGGTAACGCAAGCTTAATGACAATGACTGATTAATACCTAAGTTTCAAAAAAAGCCCAAATCTCAGTATTTGGGCTTTTTTATTTAATCGAGTAATCTATTCTTAAATATATAAACTTTATCAATTCGAGATTCGAATAATGGTCTTTTTAGAACCAGAAAAATATCAACAAAGATGCGCTCAACTTTTTAATTCATATCACAAAGCTATTTGCGCCCTTCTACCATTTGCCAAAATTGAGCATATTGGTTCTTCCGCTATACCGAATGCAATTTCAAAAGGTGATTTAGATATTTATATTGAAGTTATACCTGAGCAATTTGAATTCGCAATAGAACAATTAAAAACACTTAACTTTATCGAAAAACAAAACACATTAAGAACACATGAGCTTTGTATGCTCGAATCACTCAACAATGATGATGTAGCTTTTCAAATTGTAGTCACGGATTCAGTATTTACATTTTTCTTAACATTTAAAAATAAGCTTATAAGCTCACCCACATTGGTCAATGAATATAATCAATTAAAATTACAGTGTAGCCATTTAGACCCCGATCAATATAGAACAATAAAATCAGACTTTATTAATCGCGTTTTAAATCATCTCTAGTTTAGGTACCTCCTTTTCTCTTATGAATATCTGGTTAAAATTGGCTCCTGTAAGTTCAATTTTTTTGATACCATTCAATATTTGATTCTGTCTAAATTTTCTTTGTCTATGACCTCTTCTTATCGTCAACAACTTCAAGCTAAAATTGAACGCATTACTACTCAATTTTCTGAATTTACACCACCTACATTAGAAGTGTTTGAATCACCTGAACAACATTTCCGTATGCGTGCTGAATTTCGTATCTGGCATACAGAAAATGATATGTTCTATGCCATGTTTGAGCGTAACGATGACGACAAGCAAAAAACCGTTGTACGCATTGATGAGTTTCCAATTGCAGATCAAAGCATCAATGATTTAATGCCAAAACTCTTGGAAGAACTTAAGGCTGAGCCTAAGCTCTCTAACCGTTTATTTGAAGCTGACTTCCTCGCAACACTTAGCGGAGAAATGTTGGTTACCCTAATTTATCATCGTAAACTGGATCAAGAATGGGAACAAGCCGCTAAAGCGCTTGCCTATAAATTAGATATTAAGATTATGGGCCGTAGTCGTGGCCAGAAAATTGTTATTGGCGATGATTTCGTCGTTGAAGAATTCGAACTTTTAAATCGTTCATTTAAATATAAACAAATCGAAAGTAGCTTTACCCAACCTAATGCACAAGTTTGCAAAAAAATGCTGCAATGGGCATGCGATGCAGCTGAAGGATCAAAGAAACACTTATTAGAACTCTATTGTGGTAATGGTAATTTTACGCTTCCACTCTCTTTAAAGTTCGAACGAGTACTCGCGACTGAACTTGCAAAATCATCTGTTTATGCTGCTCAATGGAACATTGAACAAAACCAAATCGATAATATTCAAGTAGCACGTCTCTCGGCTGAAGAATTTACTCAAGCTTATCAAGGTGAGCGCGAATTCCGCCGTCTACAAGAAGCGAATATTGATATTCAAAGCTATGACTTTGACACCGTATTTGTAGATCCACCGCGTGCAGGAATTGATGATGAGACTTTAAAACTTCTACAAGGTTTTGAACATATTATCTACATTTCATGTAACCCTGACACGCTATATGAAAATTTAAAAACGCTCAGTCAAACTCATCGATTGACTAAATTCGCCTTATTTGATCAGTTCCCTTATACACATCATGTAGAATCTGGTGTTTTACTTGAGAAGATTTAAACAAAATCTTTCATTGTAAAGTTTTAAATAAGGAGGCTACATACCTCCTTATTTTTTAACGTTTTATTAGTTAAGTATTTAAATTTTCAAAAAATATCAAGTCATCTATTCGTCATAATTTCGTTTAACTCAAGCATTCCCATCGAAAATTCTCGAGTTCAAGTGGTGGATTTATCACTTATAGAGTCTTGTATTTTATTTTAAATTGGCTATATTTCGAGCTATGTTAGGTTGTATATGAAGGCTCTATGAGTTTTTGGCAAAAGCTGTTCTTGGCAGATCAACAGCATAACGAGCATAAAAACCAAACTGCTTGTGTTGAAAATGACTGCTCATGTAAAACTAATGAACAACTTCTAAGTGCACTTGCACAAGCAACAGATGAAGATGTCATTAAGGGAATTAAAAAAGTTCTTATTTCCCGTGGTTATAGCCGAAAAGAGTTAAATGAACTCACTCAAAAACCGTCTATTCATTAATTAAAAAGCCAGTCTTGTACTGGCTTTTTTATATTTCACTTTACTGCACAATTGGACTCATCTACCCAACCGACCATTGGTCCCATTTGAAATTGCTGATCGTTCCGATTGTTCTTTTGCATATATAAACTAGAAATAGAACCATCGAGATATAAAGCCTGCTCTACTTTAAGATTTCTTTGAAAAAACTTGGCAAAATTGTAAAAACTCACACGATTCTTAGATATTACAAAGTAGAGTTTATTATCTCGAATACCAACTCCATTACGAATTTTCTTTGATTGAGAGTCTGGTAAAAAAAGGGAATTTATCTTTCCATCAATAACTAACATTGGCCCAGATTGGGTTGCATAATCAACTTTCAAATTTTGTAGGCTATATTGTGGCGTAGTTAAAACAAAGGCCTGTTTTTTATTCCAAGCTACTACCCCATTCGGCTGTAAAAAGAAATTTCCCAATCCTTTATGCTCATTTAAGGGCTGAACTACCTTAGCTCGTTCAATATACAACCCTACTGGAGAAAATCCTAAATGAAACATCCCCACATTCATTGCAAAGCTAAGCTGCTCACACTGCTTTAATTGTTCCTCAATATTGTTAAAGCTTTTATAGTATTGCTGATTATTAGGATTCTTTAAAAACAAGCGTAATGCTTTAAATTCGCTGATCGAGATCACATCGTATTGGTCACCTTCCACCGTTTTAATCTGCTGATGCGCTATAGCATATGCGGCCTGAAACAAAAGCCCATACAAAGCGAAGCACCCAACTACCCATTTCATTGAATAACACCTGACATGACATTTTTCCTTCATATTAAGTTCTTAAATTATATACAAGAAATATAAATAGATTGGATATGCATCAAATTCCTTCATTCGACGTAATCAATACACTGCAAATTGCTGATATTGGTTATAATGTTTAGCAGCTTTTCAATAAAAGCCATTTACACTTTATTGGATCAGCGTAAGCATGCAACAACTGAATAAACGCTACCCTTTAGGGGCTCACCTCATCGTAAAGCATCTCGGCTATAGCCATCATGGTATATATGCAGGGAGAGGTCGAGTTATCCATTATTCCGGCTTAGCTCATTTCATCAAAAAACGCCCGATTGAAATCACTTCAATAGATGCTTTCTCGCATGGCAAAAAAATACACGTCCGTTCTTATGACAAACCTCGTTATAAAGGAAAGATTGTTGTTCGCCGAATGCGTTCACGTATGCATGAAAATCACTATCATTTGATTATTAATAACTGTGAACATCTATGCAGTTGGGCAATTACGGGTATTGAAAGTAGCACTCAAGTTGAACGTATGATGCATCGTTTAACGACTATTGGCTATGTAAGCTCAATCATGAGCTATATGAATGGTATGATGTTGACCGTTGCAACTACATGTTTTGCTCTGGTTCTGTATATTAAAAAGAAACTACGTGATCAAGCAAAAAGAAAAGTTCCTACTTACCAGTTCTTAAGAGAAAAATCTCAGAAAAGAAATATCGATCCTTCAGCGCCTTTAGTATTTATAGATCCAGATAAAAAAGAGCCAATCTAAATAAAAAAGCCCTCATATTTGAGGGCTTTTTAGAAAACTTATAGCTTATTTTTTAGCTGCATTAGCAGCAGTTGCTTCAGTGGTAATGTTTACAGTGATCTTATCGCCAACATTAGGCACATAACTTCCTAAACCAAAGTCAGAACGCTTGAATGAAGTTGTCGCATTAAAACCAATTGCTGGAACTTTAGCCATTGGATGCTCGCCTTGCTTGTTTAAAACAGCGTTAAGTACAACTGGCTTAGTTACGCCTTTAACAGTTAAGTCACCAGTAATTTTAAAGTGCTTTTTGTCTTTGGTTTCAACTTTAGTACTTTTAAACGTAATATTTGGATATTTAGCAGCATTAAACCAAGCTTCTTCTTGGAACTCTTTATCTAAAGCAGGTACGTTTGTATTTACACTGCTTAAAGGAATAGTCACATTTACAGATGAGTTTGCTGGTTTAGCATTATCAACTTTAATTACACCTTGGATATCCGAGAAGTTAGCGCTTGGAGTAGAGAAACCAAAGTGATTCCATGAGAAAACAGTAGCTGTATGTGTTGGGTCAATTTTGTAGTCTACTGGTGCAGCTAAAGTAACTGAACTAGCCAATGCTACTGCCAAACCGAAGCTTAATGTTTTAAGATGCATTTTTCGTATCCTTTATTGATATAGTCGTTAGTGTATACATCAAGTAATTTAATTCACCATTCTTTATAAAACGATATGTTTCATCCATGCAACAATAAAAGCGTTACAGTTGTTATTCAAAAACAATATTATAAAGTTTAGATATTCTTCTATTCGAAGCTTCAGATTTATTAATTTTTATTACGATTTTATTGATGAATAACAAGGTAAAACATGGTTAATACAGCCCAAGCACAAAGTACTTCTACCCCATATCGAGTAACTCTTACCGATCCTTCAGGTCATCAATGGTTTGCAGATGAACCAGCTGATAAAGGTGGACAAGATACAGCTCCGAACCCGGTTCAGCTTTTATTATCCGCTTTAGGAGCTTGTACCACCATTACTTTAGAAATGTATGCGAATCTTAAAGGTATTAAGCTTGAGCATGTTCAAGTGGATTTAGCATTAAACCCTAATGGCGAACCTGAAAAAGGCCAAAATAATATTGAACAAAAAATTACACTCAAAGGTGAATTTACTGAAGACCAGCATAAGCGATTACTAAAAGTTGCAGAGAATTGCCCTATTCATAAGTTATTAACTTCTCAAATTAATATCCAAACAGAACTCACTATTTAACTTCTCAAATAAAAAAGCGCTCTATCTAGAGCGCTTTTTTACACTACTTTAATATTTAAGCAGTTAATTCTTTTACAGCTGCAACAACAGCTTCAGTCGTAATACCAAAGAATTGGAACAAATCTTTTGCTGGTGCAGACTCACCATAAGTTGTCATACCAATTACTTTGCCATCAAGACCAACAAACTTCCACCAGTAGTCAACATGAGCTGCTTCAACAGCAACACGCGCACGGATATGAGCTGGTAATACTGCTTCACGGTATGCCGCATCTTGCTTCATAAACTCTTCTGCACATGGCATAGAAACTACACGCACACCTTCAAGTTGTGCATAAGCTTCCATTGCTAAAGAAATTTCAGAACCTGTTGCAATAATAATCGCTTTTAATTCGCCTTTTTCTTGAGCAAGTACATAACCACCTTTTGCAGCGTTTTGAATTTGCTCTTCAGAACGTGTTTGGAATGGTAAGTTTTGACGAGAGAAAATAAGTGCTGTAGGACCATCTTTGCGTTCTAGAGCAGATTTCCAAGCAATTGCAGTTTCTACAGTATCCGCAGGGCGCCATGTATTTAAGTTAGGTGTACCACGTAATGAAGCAATTTGTTCAATCGGTTGGTGAGTTGGACCATCTTCACCCAGACCAATTGAGTCATGTGTATAAACATGAATTACACGTTGTTTCATTAATGCAGACATACGTACTGCATTACGTGCATATTCCATAAACATTAAGAATGTTGCAACGTAAGGAACGAAACCACCATGCAATGCAACGCCATTAGCGATCGCAGTCATACCAAATTCACGTACGCCATAGTAGACATAGTTACCAGCTGGGTTTTCTTGAACACCTTGGCAACCTTTCCAAAGTGTTAAGTTAGAACCTGCTAAATCAGCAGAACCACCTAACAATTCAGGTAATAAAGGACCAAATGCTTGTAATGTATTTTGGCTTGCTTTACGAGTTGCAATTGTCTCGCCTTTCGCATTTGTTTCACGAATGAAAGCATCTGCTTGCGCTGCAAATTCTGCTGGTAAGTCACCACTGATACGACGAAGTAACTCAGCCGCTTCAGTTGGATATTTTGCTTGATATTGTGCAAATACCGCATTCCAAGCTGCTTCAGATTCACTACCTTTTGCTTTTGCATCCCATGCAGCATATACGTCAGCAGGTATAACAAATGCTTCTTCGTTCCAACCTAATGCTTCACGAGTTAAAGTAATCTCATCTTTACCTAATGGCGCACCATGACAGTCTTCTTTACCCTGCTTATTTGGTGAACCTAAACCAATAATCGTTTTACACATAATGATTGTTGGTTTTTGAGTTTCAGCTTTTGCTTCAATTGTCGCTTGACGAATCGCATCAGCATCATGACCATCTACACGAAGAACTTGCCAACCATAGGCTTTGAAACGCTCTTCTGTATCGTCGCTGAACCAGCCTTCTACTTCACCATCAATTGAAATGCCATTATCATCATAATAAGCAATCAATTTACCAAGTTGTAAGGTGCCAGCTAAAGAACATACTTCGTGAGAAATACCTTCCATTAAACAGCCATCACCTAAGAAACAGTAAGTGAAATGATCAACAACTTTTAAATCATCTTTATTAAATTGAGCAGCCAATGTTTTTTCTGCTAAAGCAAAACCAACAGCATTAGCAATACCTTGACCTAAAGGACCAGTTGTCGTCTCTACACCCGGTGCATAGCCATATTCAGGATGACCAGGAGTTCTAGAATGCAATTGACGGAACTGTTTTAAATCTTCAATTGAAAGATCATAACCTGTTAAATGAAGCAAAGCGTATTGCAACATTGAGCCATGGCCATTTGATAAAACGAAACGGTCACGGTTTGCCCATTGTGGATTTGTTGGGTTGTGATTTAAAAACTCACGCCAGACGACGTCAGCAATATCTGCCATCCCCATTGGAGCACCTGGATGCCCTGAGTTTGCTTGTTGCACAGCATCCATTGCCAATACACGAATTGCATTTGCAATACGACGTTCGTTTAAAGGGGTCGTCATAGATCAGAATCCAATTTTAATAGATTGATGAAAAGAAGAAGATGAATAACCATTCAATGCCGCTATATTGTCTTAAAAAAAAGGCTTAGGGTAAACCCCAACACGATATATTTCTTTATTTTTAACCGTTTCTTGGTTACACAAAAAACATTTGAATCTTTAAGTTATACAAAACAGTGTTCATTTTTCTGTACAATCACTAAATGTAAGAACATTAATCTTGTTAGCTTTTGATATATAGATAAAATAATTAGCTAATCTTGTATGCGTTGATCATATTTCTTTACTTTAAAATTCAAATTCTGATATTTAAGTTTTTTATTAAGTTATATGTTTAAAAAACACACTAGCAACAAGTTGTTAAAATATAAATACTTTAAATTAAAGCTTTCTATATCAATTTTGCTAATACACTTATCAATTAAAACACACTATAAATGAAATAAATTCATGCTTTTTAGTCAGTATGAACTGGTCCTCAAGCTCAAGTCGATGTAACATATTATGTCTTTTGAAATAACCAAGATAGGACTTTCATGCGCGAGTACGCTGTTTTTACCTCGGAATCTGTAAGCGAAGGTCATCCCGATAAAATGGCCGACCAAATTAGCGACGCTATTTTGGATGCAATCTTAAAAGAAGACCCATACGCACGTGTTGCTTGTGAAACACTGGTAAAAACAGGCGCTGTTGTACTTGCTGGTGAAGTAACAACGACTGCTAATATTGATGTTGAAGCTGTTGTTCGTAATACTGTTAACGGTATAGGTTATCACCACTCTGATCTTGGCTTTGATGGATCAACGTGTGCTGTAATCAATATGATTGGTAAACAATCTCCTGAAATTGCTCAAGGTGTAGACCGTCAAAAACCAGAAGATCAAGGTGCTGGTGACCAAGGCCTAATGTTCGGTTATGCAAGCCGTGAAACAGACGTGCTTATGCCTGCGCCGATTTCTTATGCTCACCGCTTAATGGAGCGTCAAGCTGAACTTCGTCGTTCAGGTGCCCTTCCATGGTTACGCCCAGATGCAAAAAGCCAAGTTACTTTTGCCTATGAAAATGGCAAGCCTGTACGTCTAGATGCTGTTGTTTTATCTACTCAGCACGATCCTGAAATTTCTCAAAGCCAGCTTAAAGAAGCAGTTATTGAAGAAATTATCAAACCGATCATCCCTGCTGAAATGTTCCATGCAGCTACTAAGTTCCACATTAACCCAACAGGTATGTTCGTTATTGGCGGCCCTGTAGGTGACTGTGGTTTAACGGGTCGTAAAATTATTGTTGATACATACGGCGGTATGGCTCGTCACGGCGGTGGTGCTTTCTCTGGTAAAGATCCATCTAAAGTTGACCGTTCTGCTGCTTATGCTGGTCGTTATGTTGCAAAAAATATTGTAGCTGCTGGTCTTGCTGACAAATGTGAAATTCAAGTGAGTTACGCAATTGGTGTAGCAGAACCTACTTCAATTTCAATTAATACCTTTGGTACAGCAAAAGTTTCTGATGAGTTGATTATTCAACTTGTACGTGATCATTTCGATTTAAGACCGTTTGGTATTACTCGTATGTTGGATCTTCTTCAACCAATGTACAAACAAACCGCGGCTTATGGTCATTTTGGTCGCGAAGGTTCTGACTCTGCATTTACTTGGGAAAAAACTGATAAAGTTGATGCCCTTAAAGATGCTGCTGGCCTCTAAAATAAAATCGTAAAAAAGCCCGCCATTGAGCGGGCTTTTTTATTTATAGTTCAAATTTTATGGTATGTAGGGTTTAATCTTCTAGCAATCATCCTTGACGCCATATCATTTGTAGTTGTAATCAAAATCTATTGTCTTGTCGTTTTATCATCCTGATTTAATACATCCAGTAAAGTTGACTGCGTTGGAGTATCTTGATGGTTCTGGATATAAATATGGACAACTTTAAATACAACGACAACAGCTAGACAAGCCATCACACAAAACATCCATAAGCCATACGGGCTTCGAATATGTTGTGAACCACAATATGGACATGATTTATCAGTTGATGCCACAACTTTGTCGCAACACGCACAATGGTATTGATATAGCATAGGTAACCCTCCTTCCCTCATTTCAACCGTTGTTGTTTTAATAGGTTTGCTACATTTTTTAATTTATACATCCTTTATATTTATCCTATGTGAAATGAATAGATAATTCAATCTGGATGAACAATTGAGTCAATTAAAAAATATTAATTAAAAACACATATATAAGTTAAATATTATTTTTATAGGACTATTTTTCTTATTTTGATATTTTGCCAAATTTGTTAAAATAAGCGAATAATCTCACATTTTAGGCAAATGCATGTCACATACAAAGCTCATTAATAAAGGTGGGTTTCGCGAACGAGCCAACCGAAGCCGAGGTTATCAACAATCTGAAAATAAGCAAACAGCCTTAGCTTCAAACAAATACCAACCTCAAACAAAACCACAAGAAAGCCCAACTGAATTGGCTCAAACAGATTCTGCTGTGACTGAATCTCTAACTAAATAATTTGTATCTTCTTAAAATAAAAAAGGCCTAAACTTTGGAGGTTTAGGCCTGTAGATAAGGTATTTATTAATCCTTATTTTTATGTTCAATTTTCTTGTGATCTGGAGTGACTTCTCGCGCTTCTCCGTCAATAATGCTTGAATCACGGTATTGACCTTGGCTACCACCACCTTGTTGATTCTGCATATCTTGCATTTGGCGCATTAGATCAGCAAATGGATTTTGCCCACCCATATTACCGCCCATACCACCCATCATTTTATCCATCATAGCTTGTTGGCGTTTTGCAAGAGTTCTCATGGCTATATTACGGAAAGCAGTTTGAACACCAGGGATCAAAATTAAAACCGCTAACACATCAGAAACAAGGCCTGGCAACATTAATAAGAAACCTGCAAAAGCATAAGCAAGTTTTTTAGTTACTGTTGGGTCATTACCGAGTTGGCCAGTCATCTGCATTTGCTGTAATTGAGGCATAATACCAGCAGTACTTCTGCGAATAAGCCCCAAACCAATAAAGAAAGCAAGAATGAACCAAAAGAACACATACCATCCACTGATGAACTGTGCTACGCCAATCCATACGGCAATTTCAACAATCGCGCCCAGAACTACAATAAGAAGTAAATTCATGTAAAACTTTATCTATCTCAAAAAGAAAATTCATTGCAGTTTATTTGCCCCAACCCTATCGAAACAGCCAGAGTCTGCAATACTAGAGTACATTTGATTTTAACTCGATAAAAACAAACATGCTTTATTATTAATGAGTGCTGTATCAAGTTTATCAAGTGCGACTTCAATTAGATTTTAATTTTTTTACTCTAGTTAAACGAAAAGTCCTTCAAGAAAGCAGTTTTTTAGTCTAGTTGAAAACTTAGGTTCTTAGAAAAATTGGATATATTCCTTTATTTATATAGTTGTTTTATAAAATTTAAAAAAGTAGTGCATAGATATAGAATTTCCTAAATAACTTACATTTTCTCTATCTAAAAGTACCTCTATTCAAGTTAAATTAAAGAATAATTCTTTTAAACCCACATAAACTCATGACTAAAAAAGCTCTTTTCTTTGCCATTGGTACGATGTTTTTGTCGGCATGTTCTTTTAATACCGTACAACAACATCAAATACAGTCAATTTCTACCAATAAAAACTCAGAGAAAATTAAATCATTGTTTGATCAAGCACAAACTGAAGGTGTTTTAGTTATAAAACGTGGGCAAACAGAGGAAATCTATGGTAATGATCTTAAAAGATCATCAACCGAATATGTTCCCGCCTCTACCTTTAAAATGTTAAATGCTTTGATAGGACTTGAGCATCATAAAGCAACACCAACTGAAGTGTTTAAATGGTATGGGCAAAAGCGTTTATTTCCCGATTGGGAAAAAGACATGACCTTAGGTGATGCTATGAAAGCTTCTGCTATTCCAGTTTATCAGGAACTAGCTCGACGAATTGGCCTTGATCTTATGTCTAAAGAGGTAAAACGCATTGGTTTCGGTAATGCTGATATTGGTTCAAAAGTAGATGATTTTTGGCTTGTTGGTCCACTTAAAATTACACCTCAACAAGAAGTACGGTTTGCTTACAAATTAGCCAACAAAACTCTTCCCTTTAGTAAAAATGTACAAGAACAAGTTCAATCTATGGTGTTCATTGAAGAAAAAAATGGACGAAAAATTTATGCCAAAAGTGGTTGGGGATGGGATGTTGACCCTCAAGTGGGTTGGTTTACAGGCTGGGTAGTTCAACCTCAGGGAGAAATTATAGCTTTCTCACTTAATTTAGAAATGAAGAAAGGCATACCTAGTTCTATTCGAAAAGAAATTGCTTATAAAGGATTAGAGCAGCTAGGTATTTTATAGTTTAGACTCTTTAGCCGGGTTCATATTTCACATTATAAACTAGGCTATTGCTTAAACTTGAAATTTGAAAGCTTTATTGTTTATCCATCAACTGGGGTATGTGGTGTATTTAAATTTAACTGATAGAAAGCAGCATCTAACCATTGCCCAAACTTAAAACCGACTTGCTTAAAAGTACCTGCATGAATAAAGCCCATTTTTTCATGCAAACCAATACTTGCTTGGTTGGTTGCATCAATACAGCCTATCAATACATGTAAGTCTGCCTCTTGAGCACGCTTAATCAGTTCTTGCATTAAAATTTTGCTTAATCCGCCGCCACGATGTTCATGATGAATATAAATACTATGTTCGACCGTATATTTGTAGGCAGGAAAAGCTCTGAACGTTCCCCAACTTGCAAAACCTAATAACTTGTTTGTCTCATCAACAATACCAATGACAGGAAAACTATTTTCTCTTTTAACTGCAAACCAGTTTTTCATCGACTCTTCAGAGCGCGGCAAATAGTCATACAAAGCAGTAGAATTGATAATTGCTTCATTCAAAATATCTAATATAGCCTTTGCATGTGTAGCTTCATGACAATCGATTAAACGTAAATTTGGATTAAGATTTTTAATCATGAAGATTCCTTAAGAATAGAGACGAGCTCATTACATACAACTAAAATATATCGAGCAGCTTTAGAAGAAGGATTGCTATATATGATCGGTTGATCTAATTGCATCGCCAAACAATCACCCTTTTGTAAAGCATAAAAGTTTTCACCCAGTTGAATATCAATTTGCCCCTCTATTACCCAAATTTGCTGTAATACAACTTTGGAATTCGTACTTGTTTCATAAGTAACTCGAGATTGAGCTGGAAATTCAATTTCAACGATCTGAAATGGAGATTTCCAATTTGGAGGCGAAACTTGACGGCGAATATATCCCGTTTCTGGATCTTTCCATTCTGCTTGTTGAGTACGCCGTACCATAGGTTGAGGCGATTGAGTATTCTGGGGGGAATCGAATAGCTGAGTCAAAGGCACCCCTAAACCATTTGCTAGCTTTTCAAGAACAACAGCTGTAGGGCTCGCTTCTCCTCTTTCAATGAGTGAAATTGCAGAACGGCTTACCTGACATCGACTAGCAAGAACATCTAGGGTATATCCACGCGCTAGACGTATTTCACGCACTTGCTGCGCAATGCGGATATTAATATCTTCCATCTACCGATAAACTTCAATTCCAAAATTATAGATAAGTATTCCATTAAAATAGAATTACATCAAATGATTTTAAAGATATAAATTGGTTCGATAAAAAACCGCAAAATAACCATTCATCGCAGCATTCTTTAAATTACGCATGCAGAACCTTTTTGGCTATGTAACAATACTCTCTAAACTATTTATATAAGTCTTCACATGGCATTGATTATTGGTATTGATCCGGGTTCACGCTTAACAGGTTATGGAATCATTGAAAAAGATGGTAGTAAACTACGTTTTGTTGATGCCGGTACAATCCGAACAGAAACTCAAGAAATGCCAGAACGCTTAAAACGTATTTTTGCTGGCGTTGAGAGAATTGTGAAATTCCATGGCCCAACTGAAGCTGCGGTTGAGCAAGTCTTTATGGCTCAAAACCCAGACTCTGCCTTAAAACTAGGACAAGCCCGTGGTGCTGCCATAGCCGCATTAGTGAATTTAGATTTACAAGTTGCAGAATATACTGCCCGTCAAATTAAACAGTCTGTGGTTGGTTATGGCGCTGCCGATAAAGAACAAGTTCAAATGATGGTCATGCGATTACTTAATTTGACGATTAAGCCTCAATCCGATGCAGCCGATGCTCTTGCTGCTGCCATTTGCCATGCTCATGCATCGGGAAGTATGAGCAAACTGTCTGTTTTAAATGCTTTAGGTGGTATGGCACGTGGGCGAAGTCGTTCTAGCAGTCGCAGACGTTAAAAATTTATTGATTTACGACTTGAATAATTGCCTGATTCATCTCAAAAGCCTGCAAGCCACGCATACCATTTTTAGCTAAAAGGTCTCCTGCTTGTGCATGAAGGGTAACAATCTCATGTAACGCAATATCTTGGTGGAATTGGGCTTTCAAGCTTGCAAGCATTCCTGCTAACACATCTCCCATTCCACCCGTTCCCATACCAGCATTACCTTGCGTACAGATATACAAATTATCTTCTAAAATTAAGCTACCCGCTCCTTTAAGCACCCAATGGCCTGCATATTTTTGTTGTAAGGCATAAATTGCAGCAATTCGGTCATTTTCAATTTGCGCTGTAGAGCAACCAAGTAAAGTAGCAGCTTCTCCAGGATGAGGTGTGGCATAAATATGTGTATTTAATTTTTCAGGCTGTTTAGCCAGAAACCATAAAGCATCTGCATCTAAAACAACTTCTAGGCGTATACTCTGATTTAACAAATTAAACCATTGTTGGTAAATCTGCTTTGCCCAATCGTCACGGCCTAATCCCATTCCAAAGCATACTGCATCGACCTGAGATAGAATCTCTTTAATATTGTTTTCATCTAAAGCATTAATATCACGAAGCATAATATTAGGTGCCCGCGACAAAATGGCCTGATGATGGTTGCGATGACAAACCACTGTCACTTTGCCTGCACCCGCATGAAAGGCAGCTTCAGCAGCCATAATAACTGCACCGCCCATTTGCTCATGTCCACCCACCACTAAAACATGCCCATAACTTCCCTTATGGCCAAATGCCATACGCTGAGGAAGTCTAATATTTGTGGGTGACAAATAAGCTAAGGGTTTCACCTCGTGGTCTATAGGAATTAAATTAATTAAATGAATTTGTCCTGCGTACTCTTTACCTTGCCCTGTAAATAGTCCTGCTTTAAGACCTAAAACAGTAAAGGTATGATCAGTTCTTACTGAACAGGGTAAGACTTGTCCTGTATTTGCTTGTAATCCGCTAGGTATATCAACTGAAATTTTTAGACCAGATTGTTCATTAAATTGTTGAATAGCCTGTTGCCAATTAGTATTTAATTCACGATTTAAGCCTATGCCAAATAAAGCATCAATATGACAATCAAATGTTCTTTTAATCTCAAAATTTGAATGAATTGGGACTTTTATTTCTCTAGCAAATTGCGCTGCA
The DNA here is from genome assembly GCF_000369045.1 of Acinetobacter pittii ATCC 19004 = CIP 70.29. GTDB lineage: Bacteria > Pseudomonadota > Gammaproteobacteria > Pseudomonadales > Moraxellaceae > Acinetobacter > Acinetobacter pittii. The sequence continues at coordinate 310,218 of NZ_KB849790.1, forward strand.
CAATGTAAATCGGCTGACTCACCCAATTGAGCTGCAAAGATTTCAACCTGAAATCCAGCTTGTTTCAGATAACTTGCTATAAAGTAACCATCACCTGCGTTATTGCCTTGTCCGCACCAAATAGCAATATTCTTAATAGCCCGATCGTTAAAAAGCTCAATAAGTTGCTGGGCAATTGACCAAGCCGCTTGCTGCATTAAACCTAATGAGGAGTTTTGCGCAGCAAACCAGCGCCGCTCCCATGCTCGAATATCATCGCTATGGTAAACTACCGCCTGCATATTATTATCCTCTTGCATTTTGGTTTATGACATCTTCCGACACATCACGCATTGCAGTGCAACAAATTGATCCACATGAATTAAAAGCATGGATCAAAGCTCAAGCATTAGACTTGGGTTTTGCTGATTGTGTCATCGCAAAACCAGATGCTCAAGAGCAAATGCCACGTTTTTTAGAGTATCTTGAACGTGGTTATCATGCAGACATGACCTATTTAGAAGAAAATCTAGAAAAGCGAGCTGATCCAACACTATTAGTGCCTGGTACAAAAAGTATTATTTGTGTCCGCATGAATTATCTTGTGGAATCTCCAAAGCCTCGATATGTACCTTTAGAGCCTAATTCTGCCATTATCGCCCGCTATGCACGTGGCCGTGATTACCATAAAGTCATGCGTGGTAGATTGAAAACGCTAGCAACACGAATTCGTGAAAAAGTTGGTGACTTTGAATCTCGTCCTTTTGCAGATTCAGCGCCTATTTTTGAAAAATCATTAGCTGAAAGTGCTGGAATGGGTTGGACAGGTAAACATACTTTGCTCATTCATAAAAAGTCAGGTTCTTTTTTCGTATTAGGTGAGCTATTTACATCACTCGAGCTACCTTTCGACGAGCCTGCAACAGCACATTGTGGTTCTTGTAGCGCTTGTATTGATATTTGCCCGACGCAAGCAATTGTCGAGCCTTATATGTTAGATGCAAGACGTTGTATTGCCTATTTAACTATCGAATATAAAGGAATTATTGCTGAAGAATTACGTGCAGGTATTGGAAACCGAATATTTGGTTGTGATGACTGCCAGTTAATTTGTCCTTGGAATAGCTTTGCCAAAACAGCATCTATTTCTGATTTTAATCCTAGACATGGGTTAGATAATATTAGTCTGCTTGATATCTGGCAGTGGGATGAAGCCACTTTTTTAGCCAATACGGAAGGTAGCCCTATCCGCCGGACAGGTTATCAATCATTTAAACGTAATATTGCAATCGGATTAGGAAATGCTCCTTATTCAAAAGAAATTGTAGATCAACTACAAAATGGCAAAAATTTACATGACGAAATCGTCAATGTGCATATTGATTGGGCAATTGAACAGCAACTTAATCAACTTCAGCTATCAAATTAAAAAAATGATGTTTTTTGCCCTATAGCTTTAATACGAATTCTGTATGATTATGTATAGTGAATTAATGCCATCATCATGGATATGACAATGACTCTACGTAATGATTGGAATCGTGAAGAAATCCAAGCTTTATATGAACAACCTTTTTTGGATTTAGTTTTCAAGGCTCAGCAAGTACATCGTGAGCACTTCACTGCCAATTCAATTCAGGTCAGTACCCTTTTATCTATTAAAACGGGTAAATGTCCTGAAGATTGCAAATACTGCTCACAATCGGCACATTACGAATCAAAACTAGAAGCAGAAAAACGTATTGCTGTTGAAAAAGTGATTAGTGAAGCGAAAGCTGCAAAAGATTCAGGTTCATCACGTTTTTGTATGGGTGCTGCTTGGCGTAACCCACATGAGCGCGATATGCCTTATGTTTTAGAAATGGTACGTGAAGTTAAAGCATTAGGTATGGAAACCTGTATGACTTTAGGGATGCTTAACCAATCTCAAGCAGAACGCCTAAAGGTTGCTGGTTTAGATTACTATAACCACAATTTAGATACATCTCGTGAGTATTATTCTCACATCATTAGTACTCGTACTTTTGATGACCGTTTAAATACCCTTGATTATGTTCGTCAAGCTGGTATGAAAGTTTGTAGTGGCGGTATTGTGGGTTTAGGCGAAACTCGTGAAGACCGAATTGGTTTATTACATGAACTAGCTACCCTACCAATTCACCCTGAATCTGTGCCAATCAATATGCTTGTTCCTATTGAAGGAACACCTTTAGCTGATGTTGAAAAGCTTGATGTAATTGAGTGGATTCGTACTATTGCTGTGGCGCGTATTATCATGCCGTATAGCTATATCCGTCTCTCTGCGGGCCGCGAATCATTAAGTGATTCAGACCAAGCATTAGCATTTATGGCAGGTGCAAACTCATTATTCTCTGGTGATAAACTACTAACCACACCAAATGCCGGTGAAGGTAAAGACCAAGCTTTATTTAATAAACTAGGTTTAACGGCTGAAAAACCAAAGCCAACAGTTGCTGATTTATCAGTAGATGCAATGAGTGCTTAACTCAAATTAGAAAATTTAAAAGCCCTGATCATTCAGGGCTTTTTTCATTTATATAGAAGTTACTAATATTCCGTAAGTAGCATTTAGAAAGGTTCCGACTCGAATAATATCCTTTCCTGCTGCATGCGTTACTGTGAGTTCTTGGCTCAACACATCAAAATTGAAAGAATCAAAAACATCTTGATGGTGTAAAAGCCAAGTCACTGTATCTGCTACATTTTCATCCGCAATATAAGTTAAGGCCTTGAAGTCTTTACTCATAAATAACTCTTAAAAATAAATTTTATGAATTTTATATGAGTTCACTCTACCTTAAAAGAAAATCTAAGCTGCTTTAGGATTTACTAACGAATGTCCTGATAATAACCTTGACAAGGCTTGAGGTGTAAATTCTAAAGAAAGTACATGATTTTTGAGATTGACTGAATGCTTGCTAATTAATGGAAGTAAGCCATCTTCTGTTTCAAAGACATATTCATCTGCAATATTTAAGATACCTTCAAGGTTTGTCGTACTTGAAGCAAGATCATGGCTAAAGATGTCATAAATCGTTTGCAAGTTAAACGTTGTTTGCTGCTCCGTCGGATGCTTGATGAGATAATCCTTTAAAAATAAAACTAATTTATGAGCAAAGAAAAAGTAATTAGGTTTATAGCTATACTTCATAGTATTCATGGAACTGAACTCCAGATTATCTTTTATTGAATTACAACTAAAACAGTAGGAATTGAACCTTAAAAAATTCTTAAAAAATTAAATATATTTATAAGATATACACAAAACAATTTTATCATTAAAAAACAATGTGTTAATCAAAAACATTAGATATATATTATCTTAAACATTTTAAAATTTCATTAATTCAATAAAATACAATAACTTAGATATTACCAATTTTTAAATTCTATTTTAAATAAAAACTAATTAATTATTTTACCAAATGATAAAAAATAAATTTTTTAATTTTCATTAATAAAAGCAATTGATCAAAATATATATAAATATAATGTTTTTCTTGTTTTTTGATTGAAAAGTGATATATTTCCTTCGCCTTACTTAATCAGAATAAACTTACTGAAAAGTAATGGATTTTATTTTAAAAAGCTATTCTGGGGATTTTATGAAAAAATTTATTTTTGTGGCAGCAGTTTCTTTCTTAAATATAGCAAATGCACAAGCAGCAGATGGCACAATTACTATTAATGGTCTTGTCACGGATAATACTTGTACTATTGATACTGGAGATAAAAATTTAACAATCAATTTGCCTACTGTTTCATCTCAAACTTTAAAAAATGCTGGTGATGTAGCTGGTCGTACACCTTTTCAAATTAATTTAACGAACTGTACCGCTGCAGGTAAAGTCGCAACTTATTTTGAACCAGGCGCAACCGTTGACTTTAATACGGGTCGTTTATTAAACCAAGCAACTTCTGGTGCAGCAACAAATGTAAATATTCAATTACTTGGCAGTAATAATGCTGTGATTCCTGTACTTGCTACAAGCACAAATGAAACTCAAACGAATTCACAATGGGTAAATGTTTCAGCAGGCGGTAGTGCTGATCTTAACTATTATGCTGAATATTATGCTACAGGTGCTTCTACTGCTGGTACGGTAACATCGCAAGTAAAATACACGATCATTTATCAATAAACTTAAAAATGAAGCTTCTATTCATGAATAGAAGCTATCTCCTTCCTATTATTTGTTATTGAGAATATGACTGATGCTTTTTCGTGGTCGTAAATTTTTTTGGGGATTAGTGTGTCTGCAAGTAGTGCTCACTACTACAGGCCATACTGAAATTGTTTTACATGGTACTCGTGTCATTTACCCTTCAAATGCACGTGAGATCACATTACAACTAAGTAATAACGGCACGGCCCCGTCTCTTGTTCAAGCATGGATCGATGATGGAAATGCAAAGTCAACACCAGATGAAACAAATGTACCTTTCATTATTACTCCACCAATTTCACGAGTAGAAGCAACTAAGGGGCAAACCTTAAGAATTACAGCTTTACCTACTACATCTCAACTAAGCCAACAACAAGAATCTATTTTTTGGCTTAATGTTTTAGATATCCCTCCTAAACCTGAAGGAAGAACTCAACAAGGTCAAACCACAACAACCTCTAACAATTTTTTGCAACTCGCTGTTCGTTCGCGAATTAAATTTTTTTACCGCCCTATAGATCTAAAAGAAAATATTGATCAATTAAGTGACAAAGTCGAGTGGAAAATAAATGATCAATATCTAATGATAAAAAATCCGACACCTTTTTTTCTTACTATTACCTCCATTTTTCAAGGAAGTGAAGGCCATAAAACAGACTTATTGCAACAAGGCTTAATGATTGCCCCTTATTCAGAGGATAAAATTAAACTAAAAAATAAAAACTTAGGAGATATGAGCTTTGTGTATATCAATGATTACGGTGGACGAGTTGAGCACCCAATAAAATTCTAACCTCATTGTATTTTTTAAGAAAATTTAAAACCTATCATGAGTAGGCTCTAGAACTATGTCTAAATGGTTTATACCTTATATATGTTTAAAAAGCCCCTTTACTTGGTATGTCGTCTCAAGTATTACGCTATTCATGCCTGTGGCTATATATGCTGAAAATAATACTGATGTTCCACATTTTACGAAGGCTGAATTTGATAGCAATTTCTTAGTAGGTAATGCACAAAAAATTGATATAGCTCGCTTCAAATACGGAAACCCGATCTTGCCTGGTGAATATAGCTTAGATGTTTATGTTAATGGTCAATGGCTGGGTAAACGGCGTATGCGATTTACTGCCTCAGCCCCTAACATAAATGCTGAAACATGTTTTACAGAGGTCATGTTGCTTGAATATGGGGTAAAAGCTAATATTCTAAGTCAACATGACTCTAATTCATCTCTTTCATGTAAAGCGCTCGCTTCATGGATAGATAGTGCTTTTTATGTATTTGATAGTTCCCGTTTAAGAATTGATATTTCGATCCCGCAAGTCGTCTTAGAAAAAAATCCGCAAGGCTATATCGATCCACATTTGTGGGATCGTGGTATTAATGCAGCTTTTTTAAGCTATAACGCTACAGCATATCGAATAGTCAATGAACAACATGCAAATAGTTATGCTTTTATGGGAACCAATCTTGGAGCAAATTTAGCAAGTTGGCAGTTTCGCCATAATGGACAATGGAAATGGCAAAGCCAATCTAATTCTCAATCTAATAATTTTTCTTATACCTCGACAAATACATATGTACAAAAGGCATTTCCAGATATCCATGGTGTGGTGACTTTAGGAGAATATTTTACTAATAGCGATTTTATTGACTCTTTGCCCTATCGTGGAATGAATATTTCAAGTGATGACCGAATGCTTCCAAATAGTATGCTCAGTTATGCTCCAAGAGTTCGAGGTTATGCCAAAACCAATGCAAAAGTCGAAGTTAGACAACAAGGTAATTTAATTTACCAAACCACAGTCCCACCAGGAAACTTTGAAATTAATGATCTCTATCCCACAGGATTTGGAGGTGAGTTACAAGTTTCGGTACTTGAATCTAATGGAGTAGTTCAAAAATATTCTATTCCATATGCTTCTGTAATTGAAATGCTACGTCCTCAAATGAGCCGATATTCATTCACCTTAGGACAATTTCGAGACCCAAACATTAAGTTAACTCCATGGCTAATACAGGGTAAATATCAACGCGGAATCAATAATTACCTTACAACTTATAGCGCAATTCAAGGAACACAGCAGTATTTCTCTGTATTGTTAGGTACAGCTTTTTCAATGCCTATTGGCGCTATTTCTTTTGATGCAACACATTCAAATGCCAATTTTTCTTATCAACCTAAAATGACAGGGCAAAGTTATCGTCTAAGTTACAATAAGTTATTTTCTCCAACGCATACTAACTTAACACTAGCAACTTATCGTTATTCAACACAAAACTATCTCAAACTACATGATGCAATTTTGATTCGGGACTTACAAGAGCAAAACATTGATAGTTTTTCGGTAGGTAAGCAAAAAAGTGAATTCCAGCTTAATTTAAATCAAGCTCTTCCAAACCAATGGGGAAATTTCTATTTAGTAGGTTCGTGGACAAACTATTGGAACCAGTCTACTACTAATAAGCAATTCCAATTAGGTTATAGCAACCAATTTAAAGATTTAACTTATAGTTTCTCTGCAATTAATAGTGAAACTATTGAAGCTAGCGGGCGAGCTAACCAAGATACTCAATATCTCATTTCTCTATCCTTTCCCTTAGATTTTAAGAAAAGCTCTTTAAATTTTAATAGTCTTATAAGTGAAGATAGCCAAATTCTGAGTTTTAGCGGTTTTACAGGAAACCGGTTGAATTACGGCGCATCAATTTTCAGTCAAAACCATGGGCAAACGAATCTCAATATCAATGGCAACTATAAGACAAACTACACAACATTAGGTGCTTCTTTTAGTTACGCTGACTCATATCAACAAGAAATGCTTAACTTGAGTGGCAATATCGTTACTCACTCCCAAGGAATTCTGTTTGGTCCAGATCAAGCTCAAACAATGGTTTTAGTTTATGCACCAGATGCAACAGGAGCACAAGTCGGTAATACACCAGGCCTCAGCATAAACAAAAAGGGATATGCGGTTATCCCATATGTTACGCCTTACCATATGAATGACATTAGCCTTGACCCACAAAACATGTCTACACAGGTTGAGCTAGCTGAAAGTAGCTTACGTATTGCTCCCTATGCAGGCTCAATCACTAAAGTTCAATTCACAACAAAAAAAGGTTACGCACTTTTTATCAGACCGACCACTTTAGATGGCTCACATTTACCTTTTGCCGCACAGGTATATAACCAGAATAACGAAGTAATAGGTATTGTTGCGCAAGGCAGCCGTATTTATTTACGAACCCCCTTAACCCATGACCTTTTATATGTGAGATGGGGAGAAAGGAATACTGAAAAATGCGAACTTGAATACGATATCACGGATCAAATAAAGCATAACAATCAATCAATTATTATGACAAAGGCAGTCTGTAAATGAATAATATTTTAAAAAAAATTGGATTTTTGGCAGCGAGTCTATTTGCTTATAGCCATACAAATGCAAATTGTAATTTAAGTAAGGGATTTACCACCGTCGATATCCCGATGAACATTGGTAAAATCGTCGTAAAACCGACTGACCCTATAGGGACTATCTTACAAAGGAATACTTTTACGATTTCTCCCAATAATTCCACTGCAACATGTAGTCGTGCTAGTGATCAAATTATTGCGGCTCTCCCCTTAAATTATCCAGTTAGCCCAATAGGTAATAATGTATATGCAACCAATATTCCCGGTATTGGTATTCGTCTTTATCGTGAAGCAGCAGATGCTTCAGATTTTTCTGGGTATTACCCATATAGACGTACTTTAACCCCAAATACTGCATATACCCTTTCACCGGGATATTTTGTTATGGAAGTTATTAAAACATCCATGACCACAGGTTCAGGAGCATTAGTAGCAGGACGTTACAGCACCTATTATGTATCAGGTCAACAAAACCGACCATTTTTAACTACTACAGTATTAAGTAATGCTCCTATTTTGATCGCGTCTTCATCATGTGAAATTCAAAATGGTGTAGATATACCTATTCAACTCCCGACTGTTACAAAGTCAGGTTTTAAAGCGATTGGTTCAACACAAGGCGAGCAGAGCTTTAATCTATCGATTTTATGTAACGGCGGCGAAAACAACTCGGGTATAGCAACAAGTAACACCATCAGCTTAAGTTTTGACTATAATTCTGATCCCAAAAATAATCAGGTCATTAATAATAGTGCAGCAAACTCAACCAAAGCCAATGGTGTGGGTGTAGAACTATTATGGAATATGAATGGTGCCACTACCCCAATTCAAAAAACAATAAAACAAAATATAGGCACAGTCAGCTCTAATCAGACTATAGAGTACGATATCCCCTTAACTGCTCGTTACTATCAAACAGCGGCTAATGTAAGCGCGGGTGAGGTTACGGCAACAGCAACTGTAACTATTCAATATGATTAATTTATCTCTAAAAATTTATTAAAAATAATTAAGCTTAGCTCAGCTAAATAATCTTAAAATTTAACGCTTCAAAAATTTTGTAGTTATATTAAAAAGTCACATAAAAAAATGCTCATAAGCAAAAATAGCAAATGAGCATTAGTGATAACCACTTAACCTGAAATACAAATTGTGGGAAATAGATCACAATTTGCATAACTATAATTCCAAAATTTAGCTTAAAAATCAAGTCTTTTTTTTAACAAAAATTTAAATAAGCACAGTAAACTATTGTTTTATATTAATTAAAAAATTAAATTTATTTTTTACATTCCTATTTTATAGTGTTTCTAAAGAATTATCATTCTATTAATTAATAAAAACTTAATTTTAAGAAAAAATGAAAGAAATTGATTTATATGACCTAAAAATAATTTATTTATTTTTCAAAAGCTTAATAAAAAACGAATTTTATGAAATTATAAAGAATTACATAAACTATAATAAAAAAAACATAAATAAATTTAGAAATCCCCTTCAATTACAAACAATATTCTTAGGCTTTTATCAGAACGTAACATGCTCATTTTTTGGAAAATATTATGTATTGTTTTACTAGGTCTAGGAGCTACAAGTATAGGTTACGCGATCAGTAAAATTGATCTTTTTCTTTTCCTCATAGGGCTACTTTTACTAATATCTTTTATTTTAGCTTTAGAACAGGCACGTGAAGATGCAGGCTTTTTTTCTGATCAATGAAATTTATAGGTAAGAATATCGTATTAACAATAAATTCATGATTGAATGCATTGTACAACTTTCTGGATATTTATAAAAAACATGTCAAAAAATTCTTCCGATGCTGGAATTTTTTTATGGATGACTTATCAAACTATGCAGCAAATGGGATTAGATGCAGCATCTATTTTTGCAAGTGTAAATTTACCCAATCAACCGCCCGATAAAAATATTCGTAGAGACAATTCTACTCAACAGCGATTTTGGACAGCGGCAGAAGAAATAAGTGAAGATCCTGATATTGGTTTGCATGTAGGTAGTCAAATGCCTGCTTTCAGAGGTTTAGTTATTGAATATTTATTTTTAAGTAGTTCTACTTTCGGTGAAGGTTTACAACGTGCTTTAAGATATCAGGACCTGTTAACCAATGTATTTAATCTTTCTTTAATTGTTGAAAAAGATATCGCGTTATTAGTAGGTTTTGAACACCCTGTAAGACATTATCTTGAATGTGGCATCGGTATTTTTCTTAATTTTTTTAAATATATTACAAATAACGAGTTTAGGCCTAGCCAAATTACATTACCTTATCAACAAGGTGCTTCAGCTAATAATTATCAAGAAGCTTGGAAATGCCCGGTAATTTTAAACCAAAAACAAGGCGCTATAATTTTTCCTAGTACATTATTGAATAAAGCATCACCAGCGGCTGAACCTGAATTATTAAAAATTCATGAAACAATTGCTGAACAGCAACTATCAAACTTAGAAAAGCATCAACTTGTTTATGCGATTAAGCGCTTGCTCAGCAATGGTTTACTTGAATCTGGTCAATTCGATCAAAAATTTATTGCTGAACAATTAAATCGTAACCCGCGTACCCTTCGAGCTGATTTACAAGCAATTAATACTAATTACGAGAAAATTTTAAACCAGCATCGAGAGAAGCTTGCAAGACGTTTACTTGCAAACACCAAAGAAACTCTTGATCAAATTGTTTATTTAACTGGTTTTTCTGAACCCTCCGCATTTACACGGGCTTTTAAACGTTGGACTGGTGAAACTCCAAGCGCATATCGCCAACGCAAACAAAAGCAATAAAATTGATTTTATAGGCAGTTCTTGGACTGCCTATGGAGTCAAAGCGATAAAACTTTCTTATTTTACAATGCATTTAAATTATGATTCATGAGAAGTAATTAGTATGCTCGGGTTTCCTGTCGGTATTTTTGTTGCAAATGGCCTTGAATGGTACTTCCATAAAGTTTGGTTACACGAATATCCAACCAAGTATCGTAACAGCCCTTTTTTTACTCATATTGCTCATCATAAACGTGCTCGCTTAAATAATTTTCTTGATGAAGGTTATGCAGAATCAATGTTCAAAAATGCAGAAATTTATAATGAAAAAACAGCATTAATTAGTTTAGCTGGTGCTGCAACAGTATTCTTACCAGTAGCGCCCTTTTTTACAGCTGGGCTTTATTATGGCTTATGGAATTATTGGCGTGTACATTCAAAAGCCCATTTAGATCCTGAATATGCTAAGAAACGCATCCCTTGGCACTATGATCATCATATGACAAGCAATCAAAATGCTAATTGGTGCGTTACCAAACCATGGTTTGACTATATTATGGGAACTAGGGTCAAAACCGAGGTATCTCAAACCGAAAGCAACCCCTTAGGTATCAAATTACCTAAGTTGATAGAAAAACCAATTAATTTTGCTGCTCGACGCATACTTGCCAAATCGTATGCCAAAATTGATTTAAACTCCGATCAGGACCAATCTAATTTACGTAGAGGAATAGAAGTCAGTCTGGCTTAAAATTTATCTCAATATAAAAGCTGCGGACTCCAGCAGCTTTTTAAATGAATGCAGTTAATAGCTTAGACTTTAAATGGCTCAAAGCAAGACATAAGAAAATCCATTACTGCACGTATTGCAGGGCTATGCCGTAAATCTTCGTGTGTGACTAACCATATTTCAGCACTCATCGGATAATCATCTTGTAATCTGACCAAATTACTAAGAGCTCCTAAAAAATCTGGTAAGACCGCTAAACCAATTTCCCCACATGCAGCTCTCCACTGTAACTCGGGATTATTGGTAACCATTATAGGTTCTTTATGATTTAACCTTTCTTTTAACTTTTGCTGTTTTTGACCATGCACTCCCCCCACTTCTACGCTAATCCAATCATAATTTTCAGGATCTGTTGAAGCTAAATAATTTGGACCTACATATATTCCAAAAGGTATTTCACCTACTTTGCGAGCAACTAAATTTTCCTCCTTTGGACGTCCAAATCGTACCGCAATATCAGCCTCACTATGCTGTAAAGAAACATAATGAACATCACCGAGCACCCGTAATTTTAATTGCGGATAATAGCGATAAAATTTACCCAAATGAGGCATGATGAGATGTGCAGCAGTTAAAGGAGGCATACTAATAGAGACACTTCCCATTACTTCTTGCTGACCTGCTTGAGTTAAACGTTCAATAGAAAAAGTTTCTTCCATCATACGAGCAACTACTTGTGCAAGACGTTCTCCGTCAGGAGTCAGAATGTATGTCCGTGGCCTACGATCAACTAATTTAAGTTTTAAATTTTGTTCTAGCTGGGCAATTCTTCTAGATACAGTTGCATGATCTACTCCCAATTTTCTGGCAGCAGCAGAAAGTGACTTTTCTTCTGTAAAAACTGAAAAGTAATGCAAATTTTCCCAATCAATCATTGTGCAAATTTTCACATTAGAAGTGTATTAATATGGAATTGTACACCTTTATAGATTTGTCGAGAATAAAACCTTTCTTAATGGGAGCCTGTCCATGAACAGAACGGTGGCTTATGCCTATGCTGGTGTTGTCTTAACGATGTTTTTTTGGGGATCAGCATTTAATGCAATGTCTTATATTATTCAACATATGCCCCCGTTATCTGCTGCGTCTGAACGTTTTTTTATTGCAAGTCTAGGCTTACTCTTAATCTTTTCAATAACAGGCCAGCTTAGATGGACAGCCTTAAGACAGAATCTAGCTATCTATCTGATTATTGGTATTATCGGAATTGCGGGATTTAACATTGGCTGTTTTTATGGACTTCAAACCACATCAGCTGTTAACGGTGCTTTAATTATGGCAACCACGCCATTAATGACTCTATTAATGACAATCCTTTTAGATGGTGAAAAACTTACTACTAATAAATTCTTAGGCGTTTTATTTGGCTTAAGTGGCGTGTTACTGGTGATTAGTCAGGGACATATAACGACTTTGCTGCACCTCAAAATAGACATTGGAGATCTATTTATATTATTGGGCGCATTTGGGTTTTGTCTTGCAAATGTACTGTCTCGCCGTTATGTAAAAAATGCTACTCCCTTAGAAACAACAACTTTTTCTATGCTGTTCGGGGCAATAACACTTGGTTTGTTGAGTGTGATATTTGAAGATCCTCTTACAGCGATTACATCTGCCCCTATAAATGCGCACTTAGCCATGGGATATGTTGTTATCTGCTCTACCATGATTGCTTATCTATTCTGGTTTAATGGCATACAAAAGTTAGGTGCTGGTCGTGCTTCTGTCTTTTTTAACTTTGTGCCAGTGTTCAGTATGATAATTGCTCTACTTACTGGACAAGCCCTTAATATCTGGCAATTAGTAGGAACAGTTTTAGTAATGCTTGGTGTAATGAGTAGCGGAGGATTTTTTAAAATTAAAAGCACTCCACTTATGGCAAAACATTGTACAAAATAAGAAATATGCTGCTACATTAAAAATCTATCTTTAATATGTAGCAGCATTTCAAGTATATAAATTATTTCTTTAAATTCTTATATTTTCAAAATATTTTTTACATTTGTGATGGTTTATACAAAAGCTCATCTTAATTATTCCGTTGTAACAAATACTGTATGTTTCTTTAAAACTTAATAAAAGATTGCCATATATAGTTTTAAAACAACCAAAGGAGATATTAAAATGAAGCTGGATTTTACAACAATTGAAAAGCAAGCCAAATTGCTACAAGAAGAGCAAGAAAAGATCGAGCAACGTGATCATGAATTTCAAGTTGCTTTAGATAAACACAGAGAATCCCTTAAGAATTTATTTAAAGATCTTTTCTCTGACAGAGAAATTAAGACTGAAAATGGAGGTCACTTCTGTGTAACCTTCGGTGATTTCAAAATTTCCTTATTGATTGAAACTGCTAAATTTGAAAATGGCGTTCCTGTAAAATTAAACTCCGTAAACCCTGTTATTATTAAATGCAAGAAAGATAAGCCGATTGCAAAAGCACAGTTTACAGATGCAACCCAATATCTACATAACCATTTAGACACCCCCAATTATCAGTATTATTTTAAGCAAGAAGATAAGACCCAACTGGTACAATTTTCTGAACTTCCCACTTATTTCCAACTTGTTTTAGACGCAAACGCATAAAATCGAGCCCTCTTCAGAGGGCTTTTTTATATATTATTTTTTTATCATTTAACTTTAAAAAAATAAAATCAGTCAAATACTTTTTCTATTTATCTATGAATTATTTAACTCAATTTTAACGTCCCATACTTCAAAAATATTTGATTCTTCTCAAAATTACTTGTATATACATGTTTATATTTGCTTATACAAATATGAATAAATAAGAATAGGATGGCTCTTAAAGGATAAGGAGAGTGAAATGGACTCATCGGCTGGGAAACCTAATAGTAGTTTTATAGAAAATCGAAGTATTGATTTTATTCCTGAAAATGAAAGACATGGCGGAGTATTTGCTCAATTCACCCTATGGTTCGGTGCCAACTTACAAATCACAGCCATTGTGACAGGCGCGCTAGCCGTTGTGTTAGGCGGAGATGTTTTTTGGTCTATTATCGGCTTATTAGTAGGACAATGTTTTGGTGCTGCCGTCATGGCACTGCATGCTGCCCAAGGTCCTAAACTTGGTCTCCCTCAAATGATTTCAAGCCGTGTGCAATTTGGGGTTTATGGCGCTTGTATTCCAATCATACTCGTTTGCCTTATGTATATTGGTTTTACCGCAACTGGAGAGGTATTAGCGGGTAAAGCAATTGCACATTTGGCACATGTCAGCAATACAACTGGTATCTTAATTTATGCAAGTTTAATCATTTTATTCGCAACAATTGGATACCGTTTAATCCATTTGGTAGGCAAAGTAGCCAGTATTATTGGTTTGATTGCTTTTGTGATTATTTTGACTCAGATCTTCGCACTTTCTGATTTTTCTGAACTCTTAGCAGTACGTCATTTCAGCTGGTCTTCATTCTTGTTAGCAGTTTCCCTTTCAGCTTCTTGGCAAATCTCTTTTGGTCCCTATGTTGCAGATTATTCTCGGTATCTTCCAACTAAAACATCTTCATCTCGTGTTTTTTGGGCAGTCGGCTTAGGTTCTTTAATTGGCTCACAAATTTCTATGAGCTTAGGCGTTTTAATCGCTCAGGTTGCAAACGGCAATTTTGTCGGAAATGAAGTTCAATATGTTGTGGGTATGAACCCAATTGCCCTTGTCGTAACCTTTCTATATTTTAGTATCGCTTTTGGGAAAGTTACTCTGACGACCTTAAATGCCTATGGCAGTTTTATGTGTATTGCTACGATTTGGAATAGTTTCAAATCGACAAATCAAATCTCAAAAATAACAAGATTATTGATTGTCCTTGCTATGGTTGTAGTCTCAACCTTTATTGCAATTTTAGGTGAACATACTTTTTTAAGCGCCTTTAAAGCATTTATTTTGTTTTTACTCACCTTTTTTATTCCGTGGAGTGCTATTAATCTTGTTGATTACTACTTTATCTCTAAAGAAGAATGTGATGTAGATGCACTCTATGATCCAAATGGTAAGTATGGCCGTTGGAATCGGATTGGAATTACCTGCTACTTTCTAGGTATTTTGATTCAACTACCATTTATTGATAGTAAATTCTATACGGGTCAAATTGCGGCAATGTTAGGAGGAATCGATTTATCGTGGCTTGTAGGACTTATCTCTACTGCATTGATTTACTACATTTTCGCCAAGAAAGCTCAACTCAAGTTTTCAAAACAGTTAGTCATTGATCAAATCAAATAATGAAACTAGATAAGCTATCAACGTCGATCACCTTGATAGCTTATAAAATAATTTTACGGTTATTCTGATAGCGCTTTAGCCTGTGCCGAAATAGGCAATCCAAATAACTTATCAAAACTCCAATTAAATATAAAAGTATAGACAGGAATAATGATAATAAAGGCCACATCTAACCAAAAAGCAGCAATCAGTGAAATATCCATCCACCATGAAATAAGCGGAATTAAAAACAGAACCAAAGTAAGCTGGAACCCGATGGCATGTCCAACTCTACGCTTAACTGTACGGATATGACTGCTTTGTTTAGCTTCCCATTTCTCATATAAAATATTGTAGATAAAATTCCAAGTTACAGCGATGGTCGTAATCATGACAGATAGTGGTCCAGTATGTTCAACACTATCACCTGCCAAAATCGCTAACCCTACTGATGAAATAACCATTCCGATTATTTCATAGGAAGAAACATATACAATTCGACGCTTTATACCTTGCATAATCACTAAACTCTGCTTAATTCCTTATATTTTAATTTCAGTCAAAATCATATATAAAGTTAATAGCTTTCAGTTCAACTGATATCAAAATGAATTTTAACAGTGAAAATATTGAACTTTTCATAACCGTACTCGATACGGGTTCTTTCTCTGCGGCTGCTCGTAAACTAAATCGAGTCCCCTCAGCAGTAAGTATGGCCGTTGCTAATTTAGAAGCAGAATTGGGTTATATATTATTTGAACGGACTCCTCGAAAGGTCATTCCTACAGCTACAGCATTAGCCTTAGAACCTCAAGCACGGATCATTTCTGAACAACTTAGGCTATTTAGCACTCATGCACATGAACTTTCTTTAGGACTTGAAAGTAAATTGCGTATTGGCGTTGTTTCCGATGTAAATACAAAATTATTATTCCATTCAATAAAGAAACTAGCCGATAAATTCCCTTTACTGAACATAGAAGTTATTACTGCTCCCCAAGACGACATTGTTAATTTACTTTATACGGAGCAAATCAGTCTTTGCTTAGCGGGTTCAGACCTCAATATAAAAATGCGCGAGAATCTACAATTGGTAATGACCGAAACAGTGGCGGCTACGATTTCTTCTAACCATGCTCTTCTACAAGATAGAACAAAACGCTTTTCTATTGAGGAATTAATTAATATTAGACAAATTGTTGTGGCGAGTAGTGAGCATGAAATGACAGATTCCCGCTCAATTATTGGTGCAATGTACTGGAAAACCAATAGTCTACAAACAGCAATTAATATGGTTGAAGCTGGACTTGGTTGGGGAAATTTTCCGTTATCACTAGTACAAGATAAAATTGATCAAGGTCACTTAGTCCTTTTAGATTTTAAAAATACGAAAAATCATTTACCTCTATCTATTTATTTAATTTGGCTCCAAGACCGCCCTTTACCTAAAGCAGCTAGAGAGTTAATTCAAATTATTCAAGAAAATTTATAAAACTTTATAGGATAGTTCTGAAAGTCTAAAGATTTTTTATAATTTTTACTCTTGTTAAATCTAGTTTATTTAAAGCTTAAGCTTATTACTCTGTACCATCTCTCTAAATACTACTAAAAACAAAAAGCCTACTTAGAAAGTAGGCCTCTTGTTGTATTTCAGGATTAAGCAATAATATTTTGTTTTGTAAAAAATACACTTATACTTTATTAAAACCAAGTGTTTTAGTCAAGAATAAAGTTTATAAGATACAAATATTTGTATTGTTGTGAAGACAATCACAATTTAGGTTTTATTTAGAAAATACTTTAGAGAAGGAAAGATATTTTAATGATAAAAATTTCTCTTACTGCCCTTAACAGCTTTTTTTTAGAAAAACACAACAACAACTTAATAAAAGTTATTATATTTTAATTAAATATATTTACCTCAAAAATATTGAAATCTTCTATTCATTATTTTTATATTTCATAATTAAAGTTGCTAACTTTATATGTTAATTTTTACTTTTTATTAAGTTGAATTTAAGTTTCACACCTACTCTAAAAATTAATAATATTATTTTTCTTAAGTCATTTAACAATAATAGTCTATATTTTTTACTATATATAGGATAGAACTTATTAAGAGAATTATTGTAACTATTATTTTTCAAAAATATAATTAAAAAAGGCAATCTACCATGTATCTAAAGCTTAATTACAATATAAAAATATATAATATTTTTAATCACCCTTTATATTTATCTTAAATAAGTTTTTCTAATTCTATATTTTCACAACACTCAAACAGCACATCTACACTTCCTGATTATATTTTAAACAAAATTTATTTTATATAAATTAATGTCTCAAATTACAAATACAATTAAGTCATCGTTACAATAGATTGTTGGAATAAATTCTAATTGATCGATAAATAACTTCTCCCACTTTACTCTTGAAGTACACATAAGCTAGAATCACTATCGCTTGAAATATTAACCAATATGACACAATATTTTTGGGTTTAGTTTGCGTCTACTTCAGAAAATGACTTGTGTTTAATTAAAAAATTGATTAGTATTGCACGCACTGAAAAGCATTGAGATTAAAAGCTTTTCTGACTTATAGGGCCTATAGCTCAGTTGGTTAGAGCAGCGGACTCATAATCCGTTGGTCCACAGTTCAAGTCTGTGTGGGCCCACCAAATACCGAACCTCATAAACAAAAAGTTTATGGGGTTTTTTAATATATATCCAAATAGAATATGCTTTACTCTTATAAAAAATACTCAAAATTTAAATTTATTTTATCCCTAAATTTTAGATGTTTTAAAATACACTTACGTTCCGTACTAAATATCCATCTTTCATGTATTAGGCTAAGATTTGCTTTCGCATGGGCTCCGAATTCTCTAATTGTGTATCCCAAAACTTTTCCCATAAATCACAATACTCTAAGCATAATTTTTCAATATAGTTATAGTCTTCTTCTGTACAAGCTTGCATCAAGACATACCATAAATCTTCTTCATGATCATCATCTGCTGCTTCAGCACTTTCATCCTCAGAGATACCATGTACATGATAATAACCACCACCCTCCACATCTAGACCAACTGCTTTAGTTGCTCTACGTAAAGGTGGACTATATAGAATGACTTCTTCCTCTGCGACTGCTAATAAGGCTGAAACAGCTTTATAGTCATCATAAGCATTTTCTAAAAATACTCTAACCTGATCTGCAATTTCAGTCGGATGATAAGTTAGACGATCTTGTTCTGTAATACCAAAATCATTCAATATATCTTCAAATAAGGGATAATGAGCATATTCAGGATTTCCCTGATAGTAGCCGTCTTTATCTAATCCTGGCCGAAATCCAAACTCATCAAAAATATTTAAACTTAAAAGAAAACGCGGGAACATTTTTGCACCAGCATGCAATCTCGGCTCTAATTGTTTAGTTTGAAATTGAGCCATGAGCAATGCATCAGTAAAAGTTTGCACAATTGCATGGCGATACTCTAAATGAATTTTTTTTAAATCTTCTTTATTAATTTCGCCATTATTTAAAGTATCGATTGCAGGATGATGAGATACAGGATGTTTCGCAATCTTTGCTCTTAATCGGGTCAAAAACTTTGAATTTTTTTCCCATAGTTCAGCTGAAATGCTTTGTTTCATCCCTGCGAGTGCTTTCTTTCTAGGATTATTAAAATTCTCAAATTTCTTAGGCATATCCGCTCTCATTAAACTTATTGAAGCATGATCGATTTTTACATATTTTATTATAAAAACAATGACTTAAATTAATATTTAAATATGTTCCTTCATTGATTAATATTAGAATTAAAATCGTACGAAATCAAATAAAAAATTTAAAAAAACTCCAATTAATGATAATCATTATCACAATCTCAACTTGAATCAAAATCAGTTTTTTATTATCATAATTTGTATTAAAAATTTAATATTTTAGATTAAGTTATAATTAGTTTTAACTATATGGAATAGTAATGTCAAAAAAAGAAGATATTATAAATACTGCTTTAAATTTATTTAATCAGATTGGGTACAATGCTACTGGTGTTGACCGTATTATTGCTGAATCAAATGTTGCAAAAATGACTTTTTATAAATATTTTCCGTCAAAGGAAAATTTAATTATGGAATGCTTGCAACATCGAAATATAAATATTCAAAACTCAATCAATGAACAATTGAGTTTACATCAAGATGCTAGTCCTCTTGAGCAAATTCATATTATTTTTAATTGGTATATTGAATGGATCAATAGCGAAACATTTAATGGCTGTTTATTTAAAAAGGCATTTATTGAAGTATCTAAACAATATACTTCAATTCGTGAACCATTTTATGAATATACAAAATGGTTGACTAATCTGTTACATGAAAAACTTACTCAGTTAGGTATAGAAAACCCAACTCCCCTTGTTCATATCATTATTTCTATTATTGATGGGATGATTATTGATGGAACGACAGATAAAAACCTTATTAACCCTGAAAAAATTTGGAAATATATTGAATATTTAATTAATGAAGAGATACCACAGCCAGTATCTTAATTTTAAAATTATCTAGGTTTATTACTTTCAGACGAAGTTTGAGAAAAATAAAAAAAGAACTTTTAAAGTATTTTAGAACTTAGATAATCCTTAACTTTTGTGCTCTACTTTAGCTTTCATAATTTTTCTAGGCTTTTTTACAAACTCATATTAGAATCCTGAAAATTTATCAATTTGCACTGATGTATGAAAAAATTTCTAGGTAACTCTATCTTTAAAGCCGTTGGTTGGACCTACAATGTAGACCCACAAATTCTTGAGAGAAAACAAGTTATTATTGGCTTTGAACATACTTCAAATCTAGATGCAGTGCTCTCGATTGCCCTCTTCCAAATGTTAGACATCAAAATTCATACTTTAATAAAGAAAGAACTTTTCAAAGGCCCACTTAAGCCAATTTTAGAAAAATTGGGTGGCATTCCTGTTGATCGTAAAGCAAGTAAAGATATCGTTTCGCAAATGGTTGAACAATTTCAAACCCATGAAACTTTTAACTTAGTGATTGCTCCAGAAGCTACACGTGCTAAAGATGGCTCTGAACGTAAGCCTATCCGTACAGGTTTTTGGCATATTGCAAAAGCAGCCAATGTTCCTATTGTTTTAATGTATGCCAATGCTCGAAGTAAACAAGGTGGAATTTTAGGTAAAATTTACCCGACTGATTTACAAAAAGACTTGGAAACCATTAAAGAGCTCTACGCTCAATTTGGTATAGATGTAAAAATTAACTAAATCAAATTGGACCTGATTTGACCTAATCTCAATCATTAGGTCTTAAGCTTATTGTTCTTATTCAATTGGCTAACAAAACGCAGGGCAACAGTTTTCAACAAAACCAAGCCTATGCTAATATTCCAGCACTTTTGCATTTTCTTTTTTTGGAGTTCACGTCCATGGCGGGTCATTCTAAATGGGCCAATATTAAGCATCGTAAAGCTAAACAAGATGCAAGTCGCGGTAAGGTTTTTACTAAATATATTCGTGAAATTGTGACTGCTGCCAAACTTGGTGGTGGAGATCCTGCTAGCAACCCTCGTCTGCGTGCAGTAGTTGAAAAAGCTCTCTCAGTTAATATGACACGTGACACCATTAACCGTGCTATCCAACGTGGTGCTGGTGGTGAAGATAATGATGATCTAAAAGAAGTAACTTATGAAGGTTATGGTGTTGGCGGGGTTGCTGTTCTTGTTGAAACAATGACAGATAACTTAAACCGTACAGTACCAGACGTACGTCACTGTTTTAGTAAAACAAATGGTAACTTAGGAACTGCGGGTTCTGTATCTTATCTATTTACTAAACGTGGTGAGATTACTTTTGAAGATGTTTCTTTAGAAGATAAAATCATGGAAGTTGCTTTAGAAGCTGGCGCTGAAGATATTGAAGTTTCAGAAGATGAAATTTTGGTAATCACTTCACCAGAAACTTTCGGTGAAGTACAAGATGCCCTTACTGCTGCTGGTTTAAAATCTGATAACGCAGAAGTTGTGATGAGTCCATCTACAAAAGCTGAAATTACAGATGTTGACCAAGCAAAACAAATTCTTAAAATGATTGATATGTTTGAAGATCTTGACGATGTACAAAACGTTTATACTAACGTTGAATTCTCGGATGAGGTTTTGGCTCAACTTGATGCTTAAATCAAACATTTGAGTCAAAGAAAACGCACCAAATGGTGCGTTTTTTTATAGCTTGTTGAGCAAGTTATAGCAATTAAATACATTATATTCTTTAATGACAAAGCTAGAATGCAAAGCAACTACGTTGTCGATTTTTCCAATACGTCTTAATAAAATTTCACTGTAGTCATCCATGTTGCGTGCTACAAGCTCTAAAATAAAATCAGCACTCTGACCCGTTACCAAGAATGCATTGGTTACTTCTGGAATTGCTTCTATTTCAGACAGAAACTTATCAAATGTTTCACTATCATGTTTACTCAATGAAACTTGCAATAAAATATGTAAAGTAAAACCAAGCTTACTAAAATTAATTTCCCTTTTGAGCTGTCCCATGATGTTGGCTTCAATCAGGTGCTTAATACGGCGATGTACAGAACTGACTGACAGATTGATCCGTTCTGAAAGTTCATTCAAATTTAAGTCTTCATGAGACAAAATTTCTAGAATTTGTTTATCAAAACGATCTAACTCCACTCTTATCTCCAGCCAGAATTTCACAGTAAAGACAGTATAACCCTATACCACCACCTCTGCATTGAAAATACAAAGGTTTATAGACAGTAAAACTCTTTTTCCTTTATAGAGCCTAATTCTTTTATGCCTTTTAAACGTGCAAGTAGTGTCAGGGGCGATTCATTTTAGAGAGTCGGTTTATGCTTAAATCTGTTTTATCGATGCAAAATCCTTATTCTCATTACTATTTAACGCTAAAAAGGAAGTAATCATCAAAATTTGACTATTTTTCAAGTTTCTTAAAGTTGGCATCATTTTTGTTATGTATTTGCAGGAAAATTTTTATCCATGTCGGGGGAGTTCCTGTGAATAAAATCAAAACACTAGTGTTAGCAATGAGTTCTTTAGGTGCAATGAGCGTGACGATGCCTGTGCATGCCGCTACAGATGCTGAAGTTAACGCCTTACGTGATGAGGTAAAGGAATTAAAACTACTCGTTCAGAAACTATCTGATCAACAAAAAACAGCTTTAACTGTCACTGCTCCAGCAACAATTCCCGCGACTCCTGCCACCCCTACACCTCCTGCATCAAAACCAGGTTGGATGGCTATGGCCGATGGGCAAACTCAAGTCAAGCTTTATGGTAGTGTTCGCGCAGATGCAACCTATGACTTTAAAGGTTCAAATGGCAGTATTTCAAATGGTGCCAATTATCCACTCAATAAAGATGATCCAAAACAAGACTCACTAAATGTATCTGCAGCAACTTCACGAATTGGCTTAGATATTACTCGTCCAACTCAATATGGAGATTTAACAGGTAAAATTGAAGCCGATTTCATGGGTGGCAATGGAGATAATGGCAATGGTACTTTCCGTGTTCGTCATGCCTATATGTCTTTAGGAAAATGGTTAGCTGGTCAAACGACCTCACCTTTTGTAAACACAGATACATCACCAGAAACAGTAGATTTTAATGGCGCTATTGGTACAGGTACTACACGTACAGTACAGGTTCGTTACACCCAGCCAATTAATGCACAACAAAAAATATTAGTTGCCTTAGAGGGTGGCGATGTTGAAAAAGCTGGTAATGCTGCCGGTGGAAGCCGTTTTCCTGCTTTAACAGCACGATATGATTTCAAAACTACGGATAACAAAGGCCTATTACAGTTACATGGTCTTGCCCATGAAAACCGTGTGGCTCCAAAAGATAGCACTTCTGAAGAGAAATTTGGCTGGGGTGTCGGTGTTGGTGGTAAATATGATTTAACGCCTCAAGATAGCGTGGTTGCTAACTACTATCATGTTAAAGGTGATGGCCGTTATTTACTTTATAGCAATTCGGCTTATAACTATGACACAACAACACAAGATATTAATTTAGGAGAATTCGATAGCGCAGTAATTGGGTATCAGCGTAAATGGAGCCCTATTCTGCGTTCTACTTTTGCTGTAGGTGGTATTCAATATAAAGATGATAATGTCTATGCAAATAGCAATTTAACCAATACTAGCTATAACAAAGAAATTTATAACGCTTTAGTCAATTTAATCTGGAACCCAGTTAAAAATATTGATTTAGGAGCCGAATATACTTACGGTCAACGTGAAACTTTTACGGGTGACAAGGGAGATTATTCACGTATCAACCTGCTAGCAAAGTATAGTTTCTAAAAATTAGATATAAAAAAAGAGCCTTTAATGGCTCTTTTTTTATTAGGGTTATTAGTGCATCGCCTGAATTTTTTCTAAGAAAAGTTTAGCACGCTCATGACGAGCTTCTAAATTGTCAAAGAATTCATGGGTTGGGCAGTCTTCTAAAATTTTACCTTCATCCATAAAAATTAAACGGTTAGATACTCTTTTAGCAAAGCCCATTTCATGCGTAACACACATCATGGTCATGCCTTCATGTGCGAGCTGTACCATAACTTCAAGAACCTCACCGACCATTTCAGGATCAAGTGCTGAAGTTGGTTCATCAAACAACATACAGATTGGGTCCATAGACAAGCCACGAGCAATCGCTACACGTTGTTGCTGACCACCCGACAACTGACCCGGAAATTTATCTTTATGAGCAAGTAAGCCTACACGCTCTAAATATTTCAGACCTTTTGCACGAGCATCTGCAACTGAACGCTTTAACACTTTAACTTGAGCAATCGTCAAATTTTCCAAAACAGTCATGTGCGGAAAAAGTTCAAAGTGCTGAAAGACCATTCCCACTCGTGAACGGAATTTAGCAAGATCTGTTTTTGGATCTTTAAGCGAAATTCCATCAACAATAATGTCACCTTGTTGAAATGGTTCTAAAGCATTTACTGTTTTGATGAGTGTTGATTTTCCCGAACCAGATGGTCCGCAAACAACAACGACATCACCTTTTTCAATACTCGTCGTGCAATCTGTTAAAACCTGAAAATCACCATACCATTTAGAGATATGTTGGATGTCTATCATTGGCATTTAAAATCTCCAATTAGCGAATGATGGCAATTTTTTGCTGTAAGCGTTTGACTAAATGCGACAGCACAAACGAGCTACAGAAATACACTACAGCGACGATTAAATAGAATGTTGCTTTTGTTTCAGGTCCATAAGTATTAGCCAATGTATCTGCACGGCCTAAAAAGTCAGGTGCACTAATCACATAAACTAAAGAGATGTCCTGAAATAGAATGATTGTTTGAGTTAACAATACTGGGAGCATATTACGGAAGGCTTGAGGTAATACCACGTAGCGCATTGATTGACCGTAGGTAAAACCTAGCGCATAGCCTGCATGTACCTGACCTTTTGAAATAGACTGAATTCCAGAACGTACAATTTCCGAGAAAAAAGCTGCTTCAAAAATGGCAAAAGTTACAACACTCGAAAACAACGGTCCCCAATAGGTATCAGATTGAAACTCAAATATTTTCGGCAACAAAAAGTAGAAGATAAAGATCACCTGAATCAGTGGAATACCACGAAACAGATCAACATAAAATTTTGCAAAATTACTTGCGATGGCACTGCTAGATAAACGCATCATTGCCAATGGGGTTCCAATTAGGATACCGCCCATCATTGCTAATACCGTTACGGTAAGCGTAAAAATGAAACCTTCTTTGAGTGCCGCGATCACATCAGGGTTTTGTAATAAAGAAAAATCCATGATTACTTCCCTCCTGAACCTAAGCCAGGTACAGCCATTCGTTTCTCAATCCATGCCATCACAAACTTAATGCTATAAGTGATAATCAAATAAACAGGTGTAGAGAGAATAAGAATGATAATGTCCTGAGAAGTTTCTTCACGCATGGTTTTAGTGTAAGCAAAGAAATTCAACACACTCAACGCATATAAAACAGCTGAATTTTTAAAAACGTTCATTGCTTCAGATGTAATCGTTGGCCATACGGTACGATATGCAACCGGTAAAATGACATAACGATAGCTTTGTGCAGTAGTAAAACCCATAGCGGAAGCTGCGAACTTCTGTCCACGAGAAACGGTATTAATTCCGGCACGTATGTGCTCAGATACACGGGCAGCCGTGTAGAGACCTAATGCAAAAACACCAATAACCGCAGGTTGCTGATTTAAAATATTTTTCCACCAACCACCAGCAACTACATCCCCACTACCTGCACTTAAGCTGTCCGGTAAAAACTCGGGAAAAACAAAAGCCCAGAAGAATAGTTGCACAATAAGTGGAATATTACGGAAAATTTCAACGTAACAATTGCCGATAAATGCGAGAGGTTTGTTGGGTAATGTACGAATTACCCCTAGGAGAGAACCTAATAAAAATGCGATAAGAAAGGCTATAATAGCTGTCCAAACCATAGTGAACACGCCTGAACCTAACATTTGTAACCATGTGGGTGCCTCAGCATAAGCATTGTAGCTTGAGCTACCAATAGCTTTACAAACTGATTCTGCCCATGCGGCTTTATCGACACCATATTCATTAGACTCCGCACAGAATATAGTCCAGTTTAGCGAGCCGACTGACATGTTTGCCCCTTAAATTAATATCTTTAGAAAATAGACCACTTGTGCAAATGAATCTTTACACTTACACAAGTAAATTTAGGACAAAAAGATCCAGTTAGATTCCTGCATCTGTTGGGTTAGCTTTTAATTTCTTATAAGATGAACTTTGTTGCATGTTCAAATTCGTGTTTTTTGGTGGAATTGGAGATAAGAACCACTTCTTATATAAAGCGTCCATTTTACCAGTTTTCCACAAGTTATTTACAGTACGGTCTGCAACCGCTTTAAATTTTGGATCATCTTTAGCAAGCATAATTCCATAAGGTTCAGATGAAAGTACCGGACCTACAATTGCGAAAGCTTTAGGTGTAGAAGACTTAGCAATCAAGCCTGCTAAAATATTATCATCCATTACAAATGCAGCAGCACGGCCAGATGCCATCATGGCAAAAGAGTCAGCATGATCTTTACCATAAATATTTTGAACATTAACAGCCTGACCTTTTTCATTCATCTTGATGTATTTGTCAGATGTAGTGCCTTGAGTAGTAACAACTGCTTTACCATTTAAGTCTGCCAAACTCTTAATGCCAGAGTTTGCTTTAACAGCCATGCGCACTTCTGTTGCATAGTAGTTAGTTGAGAAACCAACTTGTTGCTGACGTTGTTTAGAGTTTGTAGTGGTACCACATTCCATATCGATATTGCCTGCCAAAAGCTCAGGAATACGTGTTGATGAAGTTACTGCCTTGTACTCAACTTTTAAGCCAGGCATTTTCAATTCTTTTTTAATGTCATTTGCAAACTGGTTACAGATATCGACTGCATAACCTACTGGTTTACCTGCAACAACATATGAAATTGGATCTGAGGATTCTCGATGACCAATTACGATTTTTCCGGTACTTTTAATTTTAGCTAATGTATCTGCTGCTTGAATTTGAGAAGTAGCGCCAACCGTACAAAGCATAACTGTTGAAATAATGAGAGAGGTTGCAGAACGTTTCATAAGAACTCCTTGATGATCATTCTCTCTATTTATCTATAGAATCATTCATATAGAGCAATAGAGTGATTTTTTATTAAATTGCAATTATCGAGCCAACTTTTCCAAGTCGGACCCATCCATTTGCTTCACTTATTCTATTCAATCTGTTTTGCAGAATTAATACCTTTAAAACTGCTCACATGTTTCTACTTTAATCTATGTTTTAATCTTCTGTCTATTATTAAGCTCATCTATTTACACTTAAATGTGGCAATTATTGATTACATTGTAAACACATGCACAATAAAGTGGCTTAACTTTGGCTAAAAATAGTATTTAGAAAAATTGTATTTTCCAAAAAATCATAAAAATTAAAGTTATTAGTCATTTAGATAAAATGGAATTTATATTGTAAAAAGTAATTTTGGCATCAAAATAATATAAACAAATGGCTTAATAAAAATCATTTAGAAAATTGATAGTAATATCTACATTAATAAAATAACTAGCAAAGATAAAAATAAGCCCCGATTTTCTCAGGGCATTTTATAATTTTAAATTCCGCGCCAATCTACTCGCGCATTACGCTCAGTTTGATATATTCTTAAAACATACTGACCTAGAGGTAAATCGAGTAAATTTTGCTGATAGTTATTCCATTCTTCCGAAACACCTTCAGCTTCTTCCCGCTCCCATGGCGTGCCCTTTATTTCTAATAAAGGAGCAAGCATAGAACATACAGAAATATCAGCAAGACTTAAGCGATCACCTACCATATAACGTGCCTGATTTTCGATTAAGCAGTTATTTAGTTCATTTATGAGTTCATCCATACGTTCTTTTGACTGGTTGACTAGCTCTTCTTCAAGTTTATAGTTCTTCTTTACCAGTGTTTTGAGGAATGGCTTCGATATTTTTTCAAACTGACGTAAATAGCCTTGTTCACCCATCATAATTTCTAAAGCATGGTCTCCATGCGCCAACGTGTGAGCTAAAGCCCAACGACGGACATGAATACCCAGCTCATCAGCCAAACTATCTATTTTTAATGTTTGTTGCCTTAATTGTTCATCACGACGTAACAGTGAATGCTCTGGATAAGTATCATCCAGATAAAGTGCAATTTTAGTCGACTCAGCGATCCATTGATGATCATCTTTCAAAATAGGCAGTAAATTTTGGCCTGTTTTGAGTTGTGCAAAAGCACGATGAAAGCCTGGAATTAAGTTATGAGCCACATAATCAAGTTCTTTATGGTCTAACAACCAGCGAGCTTTTTCACAATAATGGGACAAAGGAAACTGATACAAAACCCGCATAAAATCTCCACGTTTATTTTTATTTGACTATTTGTACAAAAATGGTCGTCGGTAAGTAGATACTTTAGAAGCTATTTTTAGTTAAAACAATGGATATTGTGCTCATTTTTCACTGACACTTAAGTCTATTTTTTTTATATCTTTTTTTACCGTACTTATTGCTCTTTTTCATATTAAAACCAATTCTATTATTATTTTTCCGCATAACAAACTTAAACTATTGTTTTTTATAATCTTTCAATATCTCTATTTTTTCATTAAAAAGCAAAAAAAATGCTTTGCACTTTATTTCATAAGCTGAGCATAAGTCCTCGTTTAGTGGAAAAATATTTCTTTTGTAAGGTAATGACAGCAATACAAGGTGTCATTATGTCTAATTCTCTATCAAAAACGACTGCATACGTCCAAATCATTCAAAATGATCAACAAGCGATTAATGCTGCTTATCAAGTGGCGGATTATACTTTAGAGGGTCGTAATACACGTGATCAACAACGCTTATTACCGCATGAGCAAATCGAAAACTTTAGCCAAAAAGGCCTAGGTGGTATTCGCATTGCAAAAAAATACGGCGGTGCTTTTGTTTCCAATAAAACACTGGCACAAGTTTTCCGTATTCTAAGTAAAGGCGATGCGAATGTTGGTCAGATTCCACAAAATCAGATTAGCTTGTTAAATCTGATTGAAATCATGGGTACAGAACAACAAAAACAATTTATCTTTTCAGAAATATTAGCCGGTAAGCGTCTTGCCAATGGTGGACCAGAACGTAATACCCATGATTCAAAAACCTTAAAAACCACTCTTACTGTTGAAAACGGCAAATATATTTTAAACGGCGAAAAGTTTTATTCGACGGGAACAAGTTTTGCGCATTGGCTTGCAATTAAAGCGATTCATCCCGAAGGCTATGTCGTTTTAGTGATTGTTAACCGAGAGGCTCAAGGTATTGAAGTCATTAATGACTGGAATGGATTTGGGCAACGTACGACAGCGAGTGGTACGGTTAAATTAAATCATGTTGAAGTTAATCCAGAACTCATTTTTGATGAACGCTTATTAACTAAAGCCCCTACTTATCGCGGTGCTTATTCTCAGTTATTACAAGTGGCAATTGATGTAGGGATTGCAGAAGCCGCATTTGACGATACTTTATCAACTATTCATAAAGCACGTCCAATTATTGATGCAAATGTTGAAAAAGCCAGCTTTGAACATTACACCCTGCAAGAGGTAGGTAAGTTAAATATTTTGCTCGATGCTGCAATTTTATTATTGGATGAAGCTGCTGAATATTTAGATGAACTTGACCAACTTCAAACGGTGACTGATGAACAAGTAGCTAAAGCTTCAATTTTGGTGGCTGAAGCGAAAGTCTACGCCAATGATGCGGCTCTACAAATTTCAGAAAAATTGCTGGAGCTGGGTGGTAGTCGTTCAAGCTTAAGCCAACATAATTTAGATCAACATTGGCGAAATGCCCGTGTACATACCTTACACGACCCTGTTCGCTGGAAATTACATGCCATTGGCAATTATTACCTTAATGGTCATTTCCCTACCCGCCATGCTTGGATTTAAGGAGAAATTGTCATGACTTCATATCAATCGGTTCAAACCAAACAAACATCGGCATCTGGCCAAGCGCACATTATTCAAAATGATGCTGAAGCATTAGAAGTTGCCAAACAGTTTGCTGAGCAATTTAAAAAAACCGCAGTTGAGCGAGATGCTAAACGAATTTTACCCTATACCGAAATCGATGCTTTGAGCCAATCTGGTCTTTGGGCAATTACAGTACCTAAGCAATATGGCGGTGCCGAAGTTTCAAGCCATACCGTTGCTAAAGTAATCGCTCTTTTAAGCGGTGCCGATGGTTCAATCGGACAAATTCCACAAAACCATTTTTATGCTTTAGAAGTATTACGAAATACAGGCACAGAAGCTCAAAAACAACGTTTATATGGCGAAGTTTTAAATGGCACTCGCTTTGGTAATGCACTTGCTGAGTTTAAAACCAAAACTTCAACTCATAAACAAACCAATATTCGTCCATACGAAAATGGATATCTCATTCAGGGTGAAAAGTTTTACTGCACAGGAAGTTTATTTGCTCACCGTATTCCAACCTTAGTTTTAGACGATGCGGGTCGAGAGTATCTAGCCTTTGTAAAAAGTGGTTCACAAGGATTAAAACTTGTTGATGACTGGTCTGGCTTTGGACAGAAAACTACAGGCAGCGGTACAGTTAAATTTGATCAGGTTTTTGTCGATGCAGATGATGTTATTCCTTTTGATACTGCATTTTTACAACCAACCTTAGTGGGTCCTTTTGCGCAAATTATGCATGCATCGATTGAGGTCGGTATTGCACGTGCAGCCTTTGAAGAAAGCTTGCAAAGAGTACATCAAGCTCGCCCATGGATTGATTCAAATGTAGAAACAGCCAACCAAGATCCTTTAACGATTTATGAATTAGGACGTATTGCTGTCGATGTACGGGCAAGCGAAGTGTTATTAAAACAAGCTGCGCAATCAATCGATGCCGCAAAAATTGAGACCACACCTGAAACTATTGCTAAAGCATCCATTGATGTGGCTAAAGTGCGTGCTCATAGTAGCGATATCGCTCTAAAAGCATCGTCTAAGCTGATTGAACTTGCTGGTAGCCGTGGTAGTCAGTCTCAAGATGGTCTAGACCGTTTTTGGCGTAATGCCCGTGTACATACCTTACATGATGCCGCACGATGGAAATATTACTTTATTGGGAACTACGTTCTTAACGGTGTGCTTCCACCTCGTCGGGGGACATTGTAGTGGCAGATTTCAAAGCGAAAGAAATTTTACTCAATGCCTTTGACATGAACTGTGTTGGTCATATCAATCATGGCTTATGGACACATCCACGTGATGAATCACATCGTTTTAACGAACTCAGTTATTGGACAGAACAAGCCAAGACCTTAGAAAGTGGTTTATTTGATGGTTTATTTATTGCGGACATTACAGGTGTGTATGACGTCTATCAAAACGGTATTGACCTGACTTTAAAAGAGTCCATTCAGCTTCCGAGCCATGACCCATCTACACTCATTTCAGCTATGGCAGCAGTCACTCAAAACTTAAGTTTTGGGGTCACTGTAAACTTAAGCTATGAGCATCCGTATCAATTTGCACGCCGCTTTGCGAGTCTCGACCATTTAACTCAAGGTCGTATTGGCTGGAATATCGTGACAGGTTATTTAGATAGCGCCGAACGCTTAATTGGTCAAAAAGGTTTAAAAGACCACGATGCTCGCTATGAACAAGCCGAAGAGTTTTTAGAACTTTGCTATAAATATTGGGAAGGTTCATGGGAAAACGACGCAGTTAAAAAAGATAAAGCACAGCGTGTTTTTACAGACCCTTCTAAAGTTCACACCATTCACCACCACGGAAAATATTATCAGAGTGAAGGTGTTTTTCAGGTGTCTCCTTCTGTGCAACGCACCCCAACACTGTTTCAAGCAGGTGCTTCACCAAAAGGCATGCAGTTTGCGACTCGCCATGCTGAATGTGTATTTATTGGAGGCGACAAACCCGAAAAAATACGCGAACAAGTGAAAAAGATTCGTGCTCTTGCAGAACAGCAAGGCCGTTCAGCAGATGACATTAAAGTCTTTGTCGGTATAACCGTTGTTGTTGCTGAAACACATGATCTCGCTGTACAGAAACTGAATGAATATCGTCAGTATGCAAGTCCTGAAGCAGGCTTAGCACATTATGCGAGTTCAACTGGTATCGACTTAAGTAAATTTGCCGACGATGAAGCGATTCCTTACCAAAAAAGTAACAGTATTGTTTCGATTACCGAAAAATTTAAAGAGCAACAAATCACGAAAAATGACTTAAAAGCTCAGCATGTTTTAGGTGGGCGTTATCCCCTCATCGTGGGTAGTGGCGAAGAAGTTGCTGAATACTTAATTCATCTTTTAGATGAAACAGATATTGATGGCTTTAATTTGACACGTACAGTTGCACCAGAGTCTCACCACGACTTTATTCGCTTGGTTATTCCTGAGCTACAACAGCGTGGTCGCTATAAAACTGCATATAAAACGGGTTCACTGCGGAACAAAATTTTTAATCGGGGTGATCAATTACCAAAACAACACCCTGTTCAAGCGTTCCGATGTAGTCCCTATAACAACAGCAAAAACCTAACAACAATTGAAGAAATAACCGCTTAAATTTGGAGATAGACATGGCTCAAACAGCCTCAAAAAAATGGCTAGGCGTAGGCTTAGTCGTTGTAGTCCTTATTGTTGCTTTATTCTTTTGGAATAAACATCGCCAAAGTGGCTCAAATGAACTTGTGATTGGTATTAGCCCACCATTTGCAAAAACTTTACAAGCTGCTGCCGATGAAGCAAAGAAACAGGGTTTAAATGTAAAACTGGTCGAATTTTCTGACTGGAATACACCAAACATTACTTTAAATCACGGGGATATTGATGCGAACTTTTTCCAGCACCAACCTTTCTTAGATAATGCAATTAAAGAAACTGGCTTTAAATTAAAGGCATTTGCAGTGGGTGCAGCATCACATGTGGGACTTTATTCAAAGAAGTACAAAAGCTTAGATGAATTGCCACCAAACGCGCGCGTAGTCATTCCAAATGATCCAGTCAATCAAGGTCGTGCCCTGCTACTCTTACAGCAAGCTAAATTAATAACGCTTAAAGATTCAAATAATCATTTATCTGCACTAAAAGATGTAGTTTCAAACCCTAAAAATTTGCAATTCGTAGAGGTTGAAGGACCACAAACTGCTCGTGCAATTGATGATGTTGACTTGGCTTTTGGCTATCCGCATTACCTACGCTTAGCAAAAACAGCTGACCCTGAAAGTGCACTTCTACTTGATGACAATACCAATAAACGTTATGCAATTTTGTTTGTAGTGCGTGATGACTACCAAGATAAGGGCGACAAATTAAAGAAATTTGTTGAGATCTATCAAAACTCGCCAAAAGTTAAAGCTGTGTTAGATGCTGAGATTGGGCCAACACTTTGGTTCCCTGGCTGGAAGTAATAACGGAAAGATTATGGCGATTCAGTTCAAACAGCATAAACCTTGGTTACTCGGAATTACGATTTTAATCGTAGTTCTGGGCCTCGTAGGTTACCGTTATATTAAAAATAAACAAGCCGATGATGTTTTAACGATCGGGATTAGCCCGCCTTATGCTGAGCTATTACAAAGCGTTGCCAATGAAGTAGAAAAGCAAGGTGTTCATGTCGAACTCGTTGAATTTTCTGATTGGCGAGCACCCAATGTTGCCGTACAAAACGGCGATATTGATGCGAACTTTTTCCAGCAAAGCGTATTTCTACGTAATGCTGTTAAAGAAACGGGCTATGACCTACATGCATTTGGTGTGGGTTCAGGAAGTCATGTCGGTTTATATTCAAAAAAATATAAATCACTTGAAGACCTTCCTTCAAAAGCACGTGTAGCTATTCCAAACGATCCGGTCAATTTAGCCCGTGCTTTAATTTTATTGCACCGTGCAGGTTTAATTCAACTTAAAGACATTAATAATGAACTTTCAACCACTCAAGACATTATTGCTAATCCCAAACAGCTAAGCTTTGTTGAGGTTGAAGGCCCTCAAACAGCACATGCATATAACGATGTCGATTTAATTTTCGGCTTCCCTCACTACTTAAAAATGGCAAAGGTAACCGACCCACATAGCGCATTATTTTTAGATCCAATCGATAAAAAATATGCAATTTTGTTTGTGACCCGTCGCGATTACCAAGATAAAAACCAAAAACTTGCAACCTTTGTTAAAGCATTCCAGAACTCAAAACAAGCACAAGACATTCTGGATAAAGATTTTGGCCAAGGTATGTGGTTTCAAGGCTGGAAATAAGGAGAATGACAATGGTGAGTTTTGGATCACAAGTTGATTTTTCTCTACCCCATATCAAAATTCGTGGTTTAAATAAGTTTTACCAATCGCAGGGTCAAAAACTGCATGCCTTAAAAGAAATTAACCTTGATATTCCTCAAGGTAAGATTTTAGGCATTATTGGTAAAAGTGGTGCAGGAAAATCTTCCCTACTCCGCACTTTAAATGGCTTAGAACAAGTAAATACAGGCAGTATTCATATTCATCAACAAAACATTGCTGAATTGAGTCATGCCGAGCTTATTAAAACTCGCCAACGAATTGGAATGATTTTTCAACATTTCAATTTAATGTCTGCAAAAACAGTCTGGGAAAATGTGGCATTGCCTTTAAAAGTTTCCAATTACAACAAAGCAGATATCGACCAACGTGTAAATGAAGTTTTGGCACTCGTAGGTCTTGCAGATAAGTCTGGCTACTACCCATCGCAACTTTCAGGCGGACAAAAGCAACGTGTCGGTATTGCACGTGCACTTGTTCACCACCCAGAAATTTTGCTTTGTGATGAAGCCACCTCGGCACTTGACCCTGAAAGTACCGCCACTATTTTGGCTTTACTTAAAAAGATTAATCAGGAACTGGGTCTAACGATTGTACTCATCACTCATGAAATGCAGGTCATTCGAGAAATTTGTGATCAAGTGGTGGTGATTGATCAAGGTGAGATAGTAGAGGCTGGACAAGTTTGGTCTGTATTTTCACGACCAGAACAACAAATTACTCAAGAATTGTTAAACCTTGAGCAAATTACCCTGCCTTTTAAAATCAGTCCTCTACCCGATGAAGATTCGACTCATATTATTGTAAAACTGAAATATGAGGCTGAAGCACATCAGGTTCCAGATATTCAAGAATTACTTGCCAAATTTAAAGCGCCCATCAATTTATATCAAAGTCAGGTCGATACCATTCAAGGGCATATTATTGGTTCACTTTTAGTCGGTATTCCTAACGTAGAAATTGATATTTCATCTATACGACAAGATGCATTAACTGCAATTGCACAATTTGAGGTACTTGGCTATGCACGACCAGCTCATTGATTTATTAATTACTGGAACTGTAGATACCTTACTCATGGTAGGTGCATCTGCATTTATTGCTTTTTTAATTGGCTTACCGATTGCTGTTGTTTTAGTCAGTACTTCTGAGCACGGCATTCATCCGTCACAAAAGATTAATCAAGCTTTAGGTTGGGTCATCAACATTACTCGCTCTGTACCCTTTCTTATTTTAATGGTTGCGCTTATTCCGCTTACTCGCTGGATTGTGGGTACAAGTTATGGGGTTTGGGCAGCTGTTGTTCCGCTGACTATTGCTGCAATTCCTTTCTTTGCGCGTATTGCAGAAGTCAGCTTACGCGAAGTCGATCAAGGCTTAATTGAAGCTGCACAAGCCATGGGTTGTAACCGCAAACAAATTATTTGGCATGTACTTTTACCAGAGGCTTTGCCAGGTATTGTGGCAGGCTTTACCGTGACTATTGTGACTATGATTAACTCCTCTGCGATTGCTGGTGCTATTGGTGCAGGTGGTCTAGGAGACATTGCTTATCGTTATGGCTATCAACGTTTTGATATGCAAATTATGTTGGCTGTAATTTTAGTGCTTATTGTTTTAGTCATGTTAGTACAAGCGACTGGTGATGCATTAGCCCAGCAACTTGATAAACGTAAAGTTTAAAAGCAATACAACCCTGCTCTAGCCATGACTTTGTCATGGCTTTCATGTAAAATCAGCGACAATTTTTAATTTACACATTTGTGAGTGGTTTTCATGGGTTTTAATTGCGGTATTGTTGGTCTGCCAAACGTAGGGAAATCTACCCTTTTCAATGCATTAACGAAAGCAGCGATTGCAGCGGAAAACTTCCCTTTCTGTACCATTGAACCAAACACAGGTATTGTTCCTGTACCAGATCCACGTTTAGACAAACTTGCTGCGATTGTTAAACCACAGCGTATTTTGCCAACTACAATGGAATTTGTGGACATTGCAGGTCTTGTTGCTGGTGCATCAAAAGGTGAAGGCTTAGGTAACCAATTCCTTGCTAACATTCGTGAAACTGATGCAATTGCACACGTTGTACGTTGTTTCGAAGACGAAAACGTGATTCACGTAAATGGTAAAATTGATCCGTTAGACGATATCGCAACCATCAATACTGAACTTGCGCTTGCCGATCTTGAAACTGTTGCTAAAGCAATTTTACGCTTAACTAAAGTTGCTAAAGGTGGTGACAAAGAAGCTGTAGCAACTAAAGCAGTTTTAGAAAAAATCCAACCATTACTTGACGAAGGTAAACCAGCGCGTGCAGCTGATTTATCTGATGACGAACGCAAATTAGTGCGTGGCTTTGGTTTAATGACTTTAAAACCAACGATGTATATTGCAAACGTTGCAGAAGACGGTTTTGAAAACAACCCACACTTAGACGCAGTTAAAAAACTTGCGTCTGAAGAAAACGCAATTGTTGTTCCTCTTTGCAACCAAATCGAAGCTGAAATTTCATTATTAGAAGATGAAGATCGTGCTGAGTTTTTAGAAGCAATGGGCATGGAAGAACCAGGCTTAAATGTGGTTATTCGTGCAGGTTATGCGCTTTTAGGTTTACAGACTTATTTCACTGCTGGTGTACAAGAAGTTCGTGCATGGACAGTAAAAGTTGGCGCAACCGCTCCTCAAGCAGCTGGTGTGATTCATACTGACTTCGAAAAAGGCTTTATCCGTGCTGAAGTTGTTGCATACGATGACTTTGTACAATACAACGGTGAAAACGGCGCTAAAGAAGCTGGTAAATGGCGTTTAGAAGGTAAAACTTACGTTGTTCAAGATGGCGATGTAATGCACTTCCGTTTTAACGTATAAGTTAAAGCTAAAAAAGCCCCAATATGTTGGGGCTTTTTTACATTTAATGATTAACATCCATCGCCTCTCGTTTACTGCGCGCCTCTTGTAAAATACGTGCATGCAAAGGCTTTCTAAAACCTAGCATAAATATAAATTCTGCCAATACAAATAACGGCCCTATCGCAAGTCCAATCACATCATCAACAAAAGCCGGTTTTTTCTTTTCAAAATAATGTCCCACAAACTGAAAGACCCAACCGACAACAAAGAAGCCAATACTTGCTGCTAACCATTCTCCTAAAGACAATTGAGCAATTTGGCTCGCCAGTGGATACACAGCAGCTAAAAGAACGAGCATGAGTAAGCCAAATACTTTATCTAAAATAAAATAATAGATAGTACTAGCTGCAATCAGGACTATGGCTAAAGTCAGTTTAAAACTACCAATATCGACTCCAGCTCTTACGGTTAAACATAAAATTGAAAACACGATCAGCGGAATACCAATATAATGCGTCAATATATTTTTATGATTTAAATGATAAGCCGCATATTTGCTAAGCTCTTGCTCCAGATTTGACATGAGTTATTCCCTATTCACTTACATATAGTCATACTGTACATATAAGGAAAACGTAAAGTTGTCAGCTATTTGACAAAGTAATGAATTTTTTCATGGATGACCGAATATTGGACCTAATTTATATTAATCGACTAAAAGAAAACACATGGTTTAGTGTGCTTCCAGAAGCATTCCAAAACTTTATTTTAGAACATGGCAAACAAATCACCTTTGAGAAAAATAGCTATGTTTTCCATGCTCAAGATCTATTTGATGGCATTTATACTGTACTTGAAGGCTCAATTAGTTTGGGTTATGTCGACGTAAATGGTAATGAAGCACTTTCTGCAATTGCTGAGCCGATTATGTGGTTTGGTGAAATATCTTTAATTGATCATGAACCGCGCTCACATGATGCGATTGCCTTGAAAAAAAGCACAGTACTACATATTCCAGCGAAGCCTTTAAATGAGCTACTCAAGGACAATCCATATTATTGGTACTATTTTGCACGTTTAACCAGTCAAAAACTCAGGTACGTTTTCTTAGAACAGATTGCTATCCAAACATGTAGTATTTCTCAAAGGCTGGCTCAGCGCCTTCTATTCATTTTAGAAGGATATGGGAATCATATTCTTATTCAAGATCATCACATACATATTTCTCAAGAACAGTTGGCAAATATGCTGACTACATCTAGACAGACAATCAATCATGAGCTGAGCCTGCTCGAAAAACAGAAAATCATCAGAATTGCTTTTAGAAAAATTGAGATTCTAGATATTGAGAAATTGAAAGTAGTTGCTCAAGCGCAATCCTAATTTTGTAAAAGCGGCTAAATAATAAAAACTTAAAATTAAATTAAAAAAATAGATAACACTGCAAATCAAAACATTGTTCAAACTCTATTTCCACAAAATAAATGTGTTAAAGCAGATATTTTCACCCTACACTCAAGCTGAGCAATAATACTCAACAAGGCGCTGATTAACATGAAAAAATTATCAACAATTCTTACAGCAGGCGTATTGGCTATGTTAAGTGTTTCGGCATTTGCATGTCCAAAAGGAACTCAACTACAAGGCGGTACAGGACCGAATCACAAAGGTGGAAAATGTGTAGCGGTACATGGAAAAGCTACCGCTCAAAAAGCCAAGAAAGAGGTAACTAAAACTAAACAGGATGTTAAAAAAGACTTAAGCACTCAAAAACATGATGCAATGACCAGCGCGACTCATGCTCAACATGAATCACAGCAAATGACTCATCAAATGAAACAAGATGCTGTGAAGACTGCAAACACCGCTAAAGCTGCCACAAAACCGTAATTCACATTCACTCATTATCGTTTAAAAGCAAAAAAAGCGAGATTGATCATCTCGCTTTTTTATATGTATAGGCTTTATTTAGGAGATGTGTTTCCTAAATTCGGGTTTTCAATCGCTTCCTTACACTGTTGTTTATCACGCTCATAATCTGCCTGTTTCTGAGCAACCGAACTATTATTTTCAAGCGTTTCGCGCGCCCATACATCTAGACTCGTTAAAGCTTTACGGCAAAGCGCATATTTACCTTCAGTGACCGAATCTGTCATTTTCACATTGATACGCCAGTCTGTACTCAATTGGCGTAAAGGTTTACGAACTTTATCATCAATTTGGCTGAGTTGTTTTTCATAAACTAAATGCTCAACCGTGTTAATTAATGTCCATGCTTTTTGAGCATAAACAGTTGCATCATTGGTTAGTTTCGGTGCTGGCTTAATTTCTACTTTTTTTTCTGCACCTTGATTACCATTATCACAGCCCTGCAATGTAAAAATACCTGCACTCATCATGGCGATATAAACTAAACGAATCTTTGCCTTGAACATATCAAACTGCCGATTAAACATTTCGGCACTATGCTATTAAATTCGGCTACAATACTCAATCTTTCAAGTATTTTTATCATTTGGTTTATTGCCAAGGTGTATTGTGTCCGAACAACAATTGATGCCTGCCCAAACAGCAACTTTTTGGCAAGGCGCCAAAGATAGCCAAGCTATCGTACTCACTTATTTACCCGTTTCTTTTGCCTTTGGCGTTTCTGCATCTCAGTTTGGTTTTACACCATGGGAAGCTTTTTTTCTATCTTGTTCAATGTATGCCGGCGCTAGCCAATTTTTGGTTGTCGCGCTTTTGGCTAGCGGTTCATCCATCTGGCTAACAGCATTAACAGTTATTGCACTAGATATTCGCCATGTCCTTTATGGACCTGCTCTATACAACCTGATTCCAAACAAATTAAATCTTAAGAAAACTGCAGTATGGGCTTGGGGCTTAACCGATGAAGTTTTTGCCAGTGGAATGATCCAACTTTCACAGCGCAGACAACAATGGTCCGAGTCTTGGATGCTTGGCTTAAGCCTATTTAGTTGGATGGCTTGGGCAAGTGGCTCTTTGTTAGGTGGATTATTTGCCGATCAAGTTGCTCATTTGCCAAAGTTTTTACAAGCAGCTTTAGACTTCTTATTACCTGCTTTATTTTTAAGTTTTTTATTAGCGGCCTTTGAGCGAAAGCATAGCCTTGTTGTTGCTGTATCATTATTGGTTTCAGCCTTGGCTTGTTATTGGATTAACTTATCAGCTGCTATTTTTATTGGTATTTTTTCAGGCATTTTAGCTGGTCTATTTAAACATTATGTGCTGAAACAACATGATGAGGTTGAGGCTTAATATGAACCTAGAAATTATTTTGGTCGGCATTATTGTAGGCATAGCCAATTTTGCTTCACGCTTTGGACCTTTTTTCGTAATACAAAAACTACAGGGCAACCAACAAAGACGCGGCTCAATCTGGATCAAAATTGCTTTGGGAAGTATTGGAATATCTGCAATTAGTGCCATGCTTGTAGTTGCTACCCTTCCACCTCTCCTTGAAACTCCCAATAAGAGTTTCGCAATGCTTATCGGTTTTTTAGTTTTAGCAGGTCTTTATTTTAAATTTAAGAAAATCGTACCAGCAACTTTAACTGCCGCAATTGTTTATGGTCTGATCTATACTTATTTACCTTTATAAATAGATAAACTTATCTTCCTTATATAAAATAAAATCTGGCCAGAGGCGTTTAAGATTGAAACTTCTGGCTTGGAAAATTTAATTTTTGAATTGATTAAAAAGATAACCTTAGCTACTTAATAGAGATAAAAATGTCACAAGTTAAAATTTATGCAAATGAACAAACCATTATGCAGTACCGAGAATTACTTTCTCATGCAATCCATCAGGCGCTTATTGAAGAATTGAAATATCCTGTTGAGAAAAGATTTCAACGTTTTATTAGCCTTAAACCAGAAAATTTCATTTACCCTTCTGACAGAAGCCAGCATTACATTATTATTGAACTTTCAATGTTTGCAGGCCGCAGTGCAGCCACTAAAAAGCAGCTTATCCAAACCTTATTTCGTAATATTCAAGAACAATGTAGAATTTCTCCACAAGACATTGAAATTACTATTTTTGAAACACCTAAAGAAAATTGGGGCATCCGTGGTAAAAATGCGGATGAATTGCTTTTAAACTATCAGGTTAATATCTAAAAACCACTTTTTTTAATTGTCCGACAAAATTACTTTTTTTATGCATGATAAGGCTTAACTCCACCATAAGTTCTGCTATGCTTAAAAAAATAATTTTGTCAGGATGATTCGCATGAGCGTGACACTCGGTACCCCACTTCAATCTTCTGCATTTAAAGTTTTATTGTTAGGTTCAGGAGAGCTTGGCAAAGAAGTTGTAATTTCCTTACAACGCCTTGGTGTAGAAGTACATGCAGCCGACCGTTATGATCATGCACCAGCAATGCAAGTTGCACATTTTTCTTATGTGTTAAACATGGCAGATCCTGCCCAATTAAAACAACTCATCGAGAAAATTAAGCCAAATTTAATTGTTCCAGAAATTGAAGCAATTGCGACAGAGGTTTTATTTGAAATTGAAGCGAGCAAAGTAGCAACTGTCATCCCTTCTGCTAAAGCTGTAAACCTCACAATGAACCGTGAAGGCATCCGCCGTCTTGCGGCTGAAGAACTTGGCCTACCTACTTCTGCTTATCGTTTTGCTGATACGCTCGAAAGCTTTCGCGCCGCTTGCGATGACATCGGTTATCCAAACTTTGTAAAACCGGTCATGTCTTCTTCAGGTAAAGGTCAGTCTCGTGTAAAAAGTTTCGATGAAGTCGATGCTGCATGGGAATATGCAATGCAAGGTGGCCGTGTTAACCAAGGTACGGTCATTATTGAATCTCAAATTGATTTTGATTTTGAAATTACATTACTTACCGTTCGCGCTAAAAACCCTGAAACTGGTGAAATTGAAACTCATTACTGTGACCCAATTGGTCACCGCCAAGATGCCGGTGATTATGTAGAAAGCTGGCAACCTCAACCAATGACGGCGGCGGCACTCGAAGAAGCAAAACGTATTGCAAATAAAGTGACAACTGCACTTGGTGGCTGTGGTATTTTTGGTGTAGAACTGTTTATTAAAGGTGACAAGGTTTGGTTTAGTGAAGTCTCACCTCGCCCACACGATACAGGACTCGTAACTTTAGCATCTCAGTTTCAAAGTGAATTTGAACTGCATGCACGTGCAATTTTAGGTTTACCTGTAAACACAGCACGCCACAGTGTTGCAGCAAGTGCAGTAATTTATGCTGGAGTTGATGCCAGCAATTTAAGTTATAGCAATCTCAATGTAGCTTTAACACACCCAGACACCGATTTACGCCTGTTTGGCAAACCAGAAGGTTTCAAACGTCGTCGTATGGGTGTAGCAACCGCTCGTGCTGAAAATACTGATCTTGCTCGTACTTTAGCGAAAGAAACCGCTGATCAAGTAAGCGTTCAAACAAACTCATAATTTTTACTTATTGGTAGACCCATTTTCATGATCAATATATCGCCATTGTTGAACTATGTCTCAAGTCATCATGATATTAAAGCCATTAATCAATGGCGAACGGATGTAGAAAAGCAGTTGCAAGATTCATATGAAAATGGACAATCTATTCGTGAAATCATTAAAGCCCGTTCAGATTTAGTAGATGAAGCACTGATCTTTTTATGGAAACATGCTGAACTCAATCAGACAGAACTGGGCCTTTTTGCTGTAGGTGGTTATGGGCGCCGTGAAATGTTGCCCTATTCCGACGTCGATATCATGATCCTATCGGAGCATGAAATTAACGAAGAAAACGAAAAACGTATCTCTACATTTATTTCTTCTTTATGGGACGTTGGCAATTTCAAACCCGGCATTAGTGTTCGCACTATTCAAAGCTGTGTTGAACAGGCCGCTACCGATTTAACCGTTGCGACAACTTTAATTGAGGCGCGGTTAATTACTGGCAATAGTCAGCTTGCGAAGTGGCCTCGCCGTATTGTTTCACAGACATGGACTGACAAAACATTCTATGACGCAAAAATGGCCGAACAAGCCAAGCGTTACCATCAACACAACAATACTGAAAGTAATTTAGAACCCGACATTAAAAACGCACCGGGCGGTATTCGTGACATTAACCAAATTGGCTGGATTGCTAAACGTCACTTTCGCGTAAACCGTATTTATGACTTAGTGCATTTAGGTTTCATTTCAGAGTTTGAATTGGCAGTTTTAGAAGAAGCTGAAAGTTTTCTTTGGGAAATT
Source organism: Acinetobacter pittii ATCC 19004 = CIP 70.29 (assembly GCF_000369045.1). Taxonomy (GTDB): domain Bacteria; phylum Pseudomonadota; class Gammaproteobacteria; order Pseudomonadales; family Moraxellaceae; genus Acinetobacter; species Acinetobacter pittii. Next base: position 353,662 of record NZ_KB849790.1, read on the forward strand.
CGACATCATTTACACCGTTTAGCTAAACGGGATGAAAACCGTTTACTCTTTGACCACCAAAGGGAAATTGCCGCCAAATTTGGATATGTGCGTCAAGAAGGCCAACCTGTAAATTATGGTGTTGAGCAGTTCATGAAACGCTACTACCGTACGGCGCAACAGGTTTCAACACTCAATGAAATGTTGCTGGCATATTTTAGCGAGTCAGTGATTACTCCTCGACTCCCCAACTATGAACGCAAAATTGAAGTTGTTAACGATCACTTTAAAATTGTCGATAATAAACTTGCCGTACAACATCATAAAATATTCGCAGAGCATCCAAGCGCGATTTTAGAGTTGTTCTATATTTTAGCCAATCGACCAGATATTGAAGGAATTCGCGCTCGGACTTTACGCTTACTTATTCTTGCTGCGAAACGAATCAACCGAAGTTATCGTGATAATCCAGAACATCAAGCACTGTTTATGTCGATTATTCGCTCACCATATCGTTTATACGATACCTTGGTTGCGATGAAACGATATGGTGTTTTAGGAAACTATATTCCTGCTTTTGGCCAAATTATGGGCCTTATGCAATATGACCTATTCCATATCTATACGGTCGATGCTCATACATTATTATTACTGCGTAATTTAAATCGTTTTAGAGAACCAGAATTTGCCAAAGAATTCCCTGTAGTAAGTTCAGTTTTCCAACGTCTTGCCCGTCAAGATATTGTCTTTATTGCTGCTTTATTCCATGACATCGCAAAAGGACGCGGTGGTGATCATAGCGAACTTGGCGCAGAAGACGCAATTGAGTTTGGCCGTGCACATGGCTTTACAGAGCGTGAATGTAAATTAATTGCATGGCTTATTCAAAACCATTTGCTCATGTCCTTGACCGCTCAGAAAAAAGATATTTCTGATCCTGATGTCGTGAAAGATTTTGCAGAAAAACTGGGCGATATGGAGCATCTTGATTATCTATATACCTTAACGGTTGCCGATATTAACGCGACAAATCCAAAACTATGGAACACATGGCGCGCTTCTCTCATGCGTCAACTTTATACGCACGCTCGTGATGTAATCCGTACAGGTTTAGGCCGTCCTGTTGACTACCAAATGCTGATTGAAGACACCAAGTTTGCAGCAAGTGAATTGCTGGTAAATAACTTCGCATTGGCAGATGTCGAAAAAGTTTGGCAAGAACTTGGTGATGAATACTTCATTAAAGAATCGGCAGATGAAATTGCATGGCACACACAAGCGATTTTAAAACACGGCGATAATCCGGAGCCATTAGTGCTCTTGCGTGCTCACCGTAAAGCAGCTCAAGATGCAGTGCAAATCTTTATTTATACACGCGATCAACCTAATCTGTTTGCCACCACTGTTGCCGTTTTAGACCGAATGAACTTAGACGTTCAGGATGCAAAAATTATCACGGCAAGTACAGCATTTAGCTTAGACACTTATGTTGTACTTGATCGTTTCGGGACATTGCTTACCGACCCAGAACGTGAAGAAACCGTTAAAAATGCATTAGTGAAAGCCCTTAGTCAACCAGACCAATATCCGGGACTCATGCAACGTCGCATTCCACGTCAATTACGTCACTTCGATATTGAAAATACAGTCGACGTAACATTAAATGAAGCCTTACAGCAAAATATGGTCGAAATTTCAACACTCGATCACCCCGGCCTACTTGCACGCGTGGGTGGTTTATTTATGATGCAAGGTTTAGACATCCATTCAGCCCGAATCGCAACTTTAGGTGAACGTGCCGAAGATATTTTCTTTGTCACCAAAAAAGATGGGAAACCGCTGAATAACGAAGAGGTCAAACTCTTCTCGGAAAAACTGAAAGCTGCATTAGATGAAGCATCTAATCAAATTTGTCAGCACTGAAACTCAACTACTTGGTAACTGTTTAATGAACTCTAGCTTGTCGTTATTACACCCGTACCCATTTGAAAAGTTAAACCAACTTTTTAAGGATACTACTCCTGCTAACCTTCCCTTGATTCCTCTATCAATTGGCGAACCTAAGCATCCAGCACCAGAGTTTGTTAAACAGGCTATTATTGATAACTTTAACCATTTATCAACTTATCCAAACAGCAAAGGCTTACCTGAGCTTCGCCAAAGCATTGCAGATTGGTTAACTAAGCGCTTTAAACTTAACAGCATTAGCGCTGAAAACCACATTTTGCCCGTCTCTGGTACACGTGAAGGGATTTTCTCTTTTGTACAGGCATTAATTAATCGTGAAGATGCACCTTATGTGGTGATGCCGAACCCATTTTATCAAATTTATGAAGGTGCGGCTTTACTTGCAGGTGCAAAGCCATACTTCATTAATTGCACAGAAGAAAATGGCTATTTAGGCGACTTTGATGCTGTACCAGCCGAAGTTTGGGAAAAGACAGCCCTTCTTTTTGTATGTACACCGGGTAACCCAACAGGTACTGTGCTTTCTAAAGAACAATTTAAAAAGCTAATTGCCTTATCTGATCAATATAATTTCGTTATTGCTTCTGATGAATGCTATTCAGAGCTTTGGTTTGACCAAGCACCTACTGGTCTATTAGAAGTTTGTGCTGAGCTTGGACGTGATGACTACAAAAACTGTATCGTATTTCATTCACTTTCAAAGCGTTCAAACTTACCGGGTTTGCGCTCAGGTTTTGTAGCGGGTGATGCCGATCTGTTAAAGCCATATTTGCAATACCGCACCTATCACGGCGCTGCAATGCCAGTACAACACCAGCTTGCTTCAATCGCAGCGTGGAACGATGAAAACCATGTTGAAGAAAACCGTAAGCAATATCGTGCAAAGTTTGATTTATTCCAATCTGAGCTAGGTCATCTCCTCCCATTACAAAAACCTGATGCCGGTTTTTATTACTGGTTAAAAGTCGATAATGATGAAACTTTTGCCAAGATGCTGATGGAAAAAGCACACATTAAAGTTTTACCGGGTCGTTATCTATCTCGTGATACCGAACAAGGTAACCCTGGTGCCAATCATGTGCGTATGGCTTTAGTAGCAGATTTGGCACAATGTGAAGAAGTTGTTAAACGTTTAAAAGCGATTCTTTAAACCCAGCAAAATTGCATAGCCTTCATTTTGTTTAGAAGGCTATGCGATCTGCTTTAACTATAGGCAACCAATAACACTGCGAAAAAAATGAAAGCCAGACTGGAGCAATAATATATTCCTCTAGCAGAGCGTTTAATCTGTGCTAATACACGCTCTTGACGCAATAAACGAACTAATAATAAATTCCACCCGAAAACCACTCCTGTCATCCATATACTCATTAGTAATTTTTGAAATAAGCTAAATTCCTGTTGAATAAGTAGCATTAAACTACTATAAAACATAATATTTTTAGGATTAAGAAGACTAGATTGCAAACCCAGAGCCAAGCTTTTAACTTTACTCTTATAACTAGACTCTTGTTCAACCAAACTATTTTCAGCAACAGTAATATTTAAGTTTGTTCCTTGAGTGGCTCTAAAACAAAGAAAACTCAAATAAACTAAATATCCAGCCCCCAGCCATTTAAGTACTAAAAGAATCGTTGTGCTTAAATTGCCAAGCACCATAAATCCAAATATACACACCATTAAGATAACAGCATTACCCAAAGTAATTCCCAGAATAACGCCATAGGTATAACGCGCTCCTTTTTGCAAAAGACTGGTCAAAATAAGAAAAAAATCTGGACCTGGAGATAGTAGTGCTAAAAAGTGAGTAAAGGCGATAACCAAAAAAACTTCCATAACGATTTCATCTTTAAAATTGTATGGAGTAGCTTAAAAATAGAGAAAAATAATTTCTTGTAAATTATTGCGCGGCTGCAAGTTGAAACTGTCGAGGAGTAATTCCCGTATGTGCTTTAAAAGCTTTATGAAAATGGCTTTGATCACTAAAGCCTAAATTGACAGCTAGCTCTGCGAGTGAAATCCCTTGCTTTAATTGAGCTCTGGCTTGATTAATCTTTAAATTAATTTGAAATGCATGTGGAGTTAAACCAACATTGGCCTTGAATAAACGAATGATTGCATATCGACTAAGACCAACCTGCTCTGCAAGCTCTTCAAGAGAAATAAATCGTTCTGACGATTTAATAATATGAATTAAGTCCAAAAAATCTTCATACAAATATTCAGTTTTTTGTATTTCTTGTAATACGAAATGAGGGAGTAACAGCTGGGTAAGGCAATAGATCAGCGACTGTTCTTTTTCAATAATTAATTTTTCAGGATCAAATAAAGTTTCATTCATATCAGAAAAAGCCTGATATAAAGTTTCTTCTTTTATTATGAGCGGCTTATGCTGAGGCAGATGCAAATCCAGACCATGTTCTCGAAATTCTGAATACAGCTGATTTAACCACCTTATGTCCAAATGTAGCATTTGGTAACTCCAAGCCTGATCCGGCAAAGGGTTACATGAATGCTTAATATGTGCTGGTACAATCACCAAAGTACCAGCATCAATCTTTTGGGGCGTACCAAATGAACTATGAAAAACGCTATTCCCCTCGTCTATAGCCCCGATAGAAAACGTTGGATGACTATGAGACTTATAACACGTTCGGCTAAAACAGGATCTTCTGGTTTCAACATACGGCATTCGCCCATCTTGCCAAAACTCAAAAGCTTGAGGAATAGCGTTCATTTAAACGATTAACTCGCTAATGCTTTTTCAATATCAGCTTCTAAAGCTTCTGGCTTAGTCGTAGGTGCATAGCGATTTAAAACAGCACCATCTTTACCTACCAAAAATTTGGTAAAGTTCCATTTAATGCTACTACTACCTAAAATACCTTTAGCTTCACGTGTTAAATATCTAAAAATCACATGGGCTTCCGGACCTTTTACATCAACTTTAGCAAACATGGGAAATTTTACCCCATAGTTACGCTGACAGAAGCTACCAATTTCTTTATTGCTTCCTGGATCTTGCCCACCAAACTGGTTGCAGGGAAAACCTAAAACTTCTAATCCTTGATCTTTATATTTTTCATAAAGTTTTTCGAGGCCAGCAAATTGTGGTGTAAAACCACATTTACTGGCAGTGTTTACAATTAGTAAAACTTTACCTTTGTAATCAGCCAATTGCTTAACTTCACCCTCTAACAGCTCAGCTTCAAACTGATAAATATTACTCATGGATAGGTTTCCTCATCATTTTTTTCTTCTGTTTTCAGTTGTAATGATGCCGAGTTTACACAGTAGCGCAAACCTGTCGGCTGTGGTCCATCTTCAAATACATGCCCTAAATGAGCTTCGCAATCATGACAAACTATTTCCGTTCTGACCATACCATGCGTTAAATCTTCATGTTCATCAATGACAGCACCATTGATCGGACGGAAGAAACTTGGCCAACCGCAACCGCTATCATATTTGGTATCTGATGAGAACAACTCTGCGCCGCAGCAACGGCAAACATAGGTACCATGTTGCTTAGTATTCCAGTATTGCCCCGTAAATGCAGGTTCAGTGCCTTTTTGTCGTGTAATCCGATACTCTTCTGGTGATAACTCTCTTTGCCATTCCCGGTCTGTTTTATTGACTTTTCCCATGACATACACCTTTTATTCTGAAGTAAACATTTCTGATGATCGAGTTTTATATTTACGCCATTCATCACAAAAACACTAGTCTCTGAACGTAAAATTTGTTGGAATTTAAATATATAAAGAACAAAAAGCAAAAAGTAAGCAAAATACAAAATCAAAAGTAAGCAAATTTATTATTAACCTACTTTAAAGCAAGCAAACATAGTGCTATTCTAAGTGCGCACGGTTGTATAGGACAAAACATGTCTCAGAAAAAAAGTGTGGTTTTCCAACAACTACTACCAATTATTAAACAATATCAACAATCGGGTTTTACCCATGAAAAAATTGTTGAACTATTGAAAGATCAACATGATCTAAATTTGGTAACAGTTAAAACATTTAAAAGTTATTTATACCGATATGCAAAAGTGAATTCCGTTATGTCTAAAAATACTGCTACCATCCATTCCATGCCATCTACTCGAGAAATCAAAAAATCATCGAAGCTTGAGCATGTTTGTTATGACATCCGTGGGCCAGTTTTACGAGCCGCCAATGAAATGGAAGAGCAAGGACATAAAATCATTAAGCTGAATATCGGCAATCCTGCTCCTTTTGGATTTGAAGCACCACAAGAAATTATTAATGATGTTGCTTTAAACTTACCAAACGCAATTGGTTATGTTGACTCAAAAGGTATCTTCCCTGCTCGCAAAGCAATTTGTCAGTATTACCAGCAAAAAGGCATTCTCAATATGCATGTCAATGACGTGTATATTGGTAATGGCGTATCTGAACTCATCGTAATGGCTATGCAAGGCCTATTAGATGATGGAGACGAAATGCTGATTCCAATGCCGGATTATCCGCTTTGGACAGCAGCAGTTAATCTTTCAGGCGGCACAGCAATTCATTATAAATGTGATGAAGAAAATAGCTGGTACCCAGATATTGCTGATATTGAAAGTAAGATTACTCCGAATACTCGCGGTATTGTCATCATTAACCCGAACAACCCTACGGGTTCGGTATATCCACGCCACATTCTTGAACAGATTGTAGCGATTGCAAAAAAATATGATCTAATTTTATTTGCTGATGAAATTTATGACAAAATTATTTATGACGGGATTGAACATGTTTCAGTAGCGTCATTAGCCGGCGACCAGCTTTGTGTATCTTTTAATGGTTTATCAAAAGCTTATCGTATTGCAGGCTTCCGTTCAGGTTGGATGGCAATTACGGGTGATAAAAGCCGGGCTGCCGACTATATCGAAGGATTAGACATGTTGGCGTCAATGCGCCTATGTGCAAACGTTCAAGCTCAATATGCGATTCAAACTGCCCTAGGCGGTTATCAATCAATTAATGACTTGATCCGTCCTGGTGGCCGTTTATATGAACAGCGTAATATTGCTTGGGAAATGCTTAATGAAATTCCAGGCGTAAGTTGTGTAAAACCAGATGGAGCAATGTACTGTTTCCCGCGCCTTGACCCGAACATCTACCCAATTGAAGATGATGAAAAGTTAATGCTTGATTTGCTACGTGCAGAAAAAGTTTTATTGGTGCAAGGTACAGGCTTTAACTGGCCAAGACCTGATCATTTCCGCGTGGTTTTCTTACCTGCTGAAAATGAATTACGTGAAGCAATTACCCGTCTAGGTCGTTTCTTAGCCAATCGCCGTTAAAAAAATGCATAACAAAAAGGCATCTCTAAATAGGTGCCTTTTTTATAATTCTATTTTTTTCATTTTTATAAAAGAAGAATCTCCTAACCACATAACAATTTTATCAACATAAAATAAATTATTGTATTTAAATAATTTTTATAAAATTTATGATTCTTTCGACTTTAAGAATTAGTTAATTTTTTGATTTATATATTTTTTACCATACGTTTTAAATTACTTGATTTCCTTCAATCTACTTAACCTTTATTATGCAAAAAATGCATGGATCAATATTTTTTTGCATTTCACACTGCTTCAAAATCGAGCAACAATCCATCTCCATAACAACATCACCATATTCTATTCGGTTAAAACAGATACAGATCTAGGAAGATAACATCGTTAGAACAACCGAACTAAACTAACAAGGAAAGCTTTCAATCATTCAAATCCCATCAAAGGATGATTGAATCAAATGGATAGAGGTTCATATGAAGCAAAAGAAATTGCTCAAGTATATTGTTGTTGCTATTTTACTTGGCATACTGACAGGTTGGATTTGTCACCACTTCTTTAATGAGGGTGAACAATTGAAGCAAATCGCTTCTTATCTCAACATACCTACAGATATCTTTTTACGCCTTATCAAAATGATTATTGCTCCATTGGTATTTGCCACTATTGTTTCAGGCATTGTATCAATGGGGAAATCGACATCAATCGGCAGTATCACCCTTAAATCAATGACTTGGTTTATTACTGCTTCGTTCGTATCGCTTGCTATCGGTATGGGTCTGGCAAACTTTTTCCAACCAGGTGCAGCTTTAGATTTAGTATTACCAACTGCGCAACAATTGAGTAGCTCTTCTGCTCCAGCGACTACAGGCTTCACTCTACAATCATTTTTAAGCCATGTTTTCCCACGCAGTATTGCTGAAGCAATGGCAAACAATGATATTTTGCAAGTACTTGTTTTCTCTATTTTCTTTGGCTCGGCCCTTGCTTTTGTAAATCAAGGCAAAGAAAAAGATTCAGTTATCATTCGTTTAACTGATGAACTCAGCAAAATCATGTTCCGTATTACTGATTACGTCATGATGTTTGCACCTGTTGCAGTATTTGCAGCAATCGCTTCAGCAATTACAGTACAAGGTTTAGGCTTGATTGTTGACTATGGCATTTTAATCGCAGAGTTCTACTTCGGTCTTTTATTACTGTGGATCATCTTATTCTCTGTAGGTGCAATCGTACTTAAAAAAGATATTTTCCGCTTAGGTAAATTAATTCGTGAACCTGTAACACTTGCTTTTGCTACAGCTTCAAGTGAATCAGCCTATCCTAAAGTTATGGATGCACTAAATAAATTTGGTGTGCCTAAAAAAGTAACGAGCTTTGTATTACCTTTAGGTTATTCATTCAACCTTGATGGTTCAATGATGTACACCACGTTTGCAGTGCTCTTTATTGCTCAGGCCTACAATATTGATCTTAGTTTCACTCAACAAATCTTAATTTTGTTAACTCTCATGGTAACAAGTAAAGGTATTGCAGGTGTTTCACGAGCTTCAATTGTCGTTATTTCAGCAACACTCACCATGTTCCATTTGCCTGAAGCTGGCATCCTTTTATTACTCGGTATCGATCAGTTCCTTGATATGGGCCGTACTGCAACAAACGTAGTAGGTAACAGTATTGCAACCGCAGTTGTTGCCAAGCTTGAAGGCGATAAAGTGGCAGATACTGAAGAACTACCAGAGCCAGTATTAATTAAATCAACTCAAGAACAAACGACCGCGTAAGTTTCTCTTTTCTCCCACTCTCCCAACTTAAGAGCAATTTTATATGACCTTATAAAATTGCTCTTTTTTTATTTTAAAATTGATGGCAGAAAGTCACCTATATTTTTATATTAAATAATGACTTTAAACTGCTATTAAATTTTCTTAAATCAAACCTTAAAAATAGAATAAAAATCACTCAAACAAATTTTATATTTTTGAAAATAAATACCAAGTGATTAAATTTTAATTCAATTTACAACAATTAAATTATATTAAATTAATAGAATTATTTTTTAACTTACACTGAAAAATTTAAAAATATATTAATATTAAATTATAACAATAAAAATCAATAATATAAAAATATAAAATGGCAAAAACTAGTTAAAAATGTCTATTATTTTTTAATTTTATACTGATAAAAAAATCATTTGTTTTATTTATATTAAAAAGTAAACAAATCAAGATAAATTAGAAAAACTTAATAGATTTTTTATTTTATTCATGTTATTTATTAGCGCTAAATAAAAGCAATGACTAAGCAATTGTTGATAAAACAAAATGCTATTCAAGGATGCTTCTTATTCAAACAAGTTATGAATATGTTTTACATGGTATGTATTTTGCTTAGGAAAAGCAGTCATATTCAACAAACTTTTACTTCGTCACTTCATAAGGATATTTTCGATGTTGACTAAAACTGTTAAATCTTTAGGTTTAGCGATGGGCTTATTAGCCTGCTCTCTCCCACTTTATGCAAAAAATAATGTTGTTGTAGTTGCGACTGGCGGTACTATCGCTGGTGCTGGCGCAAGCTCGGCAAATAGTGCAACTTATACTGCTGCAAAAGTTCCTGTTGATACGCTAATTAACGCAGTTCCACAAATCAAAGATTTGGCAAATGTAACTGGTATTCAAGCATTACAAATCGCTTCTGAGAGTATTACTGACAAGGAATTATTAGAAATTGCTCGTCAAGTGAATGAGCTTGTTAAAAAGCCATCTGTTAATGGTGTCGTAATTACACACGGTACAGATACTTTAGAAGAAACAGCATTTTTCTTAAATTTGGTTGTTCATACTGATAAACCGATTGTACTTGTTGGCTCAATGCGTCCTTCAACTGCTCTTTCAGCTGATGGTCCACTTAACCTTTATAGTGCAGTTGCTTTAGCAGCTTCAGATGATGCAAAAAATAAAGGCGTTATGGTTCTCATGAACGACTCTATTTTTGCTGCACGTGATGTAACTAAAGGCATTAACATTCATACAAATGCTTTTGTTAGCCAATGGGGCGCTTTAGGTACATTGGTTGAAGGCAAGCCATACTGGTTCAGACAATCTGCAAAACGCCATACAAATGCTTCAGAATTTAATATTGAAAATATTAAAGGCGATGCACTTCCAACTGTACAGATCGTTTATGGTTCGGACTCTATGCTTCCAGATGCATATGAAGCGTATGCAAAAGCTGGTGCTAAAGCGATCATTAATGCAGGTACTGGTAACGGTTCTGTACCAAAATATATCGTACCAACCTTACAAAATCTTCACGACAAAAACGGTATTCAAATTATCCGTTCATCACGTGTCGCACAAGGTTTCGTATTACGTGATGCAGAACAACCTGACTCTAAATATGGTTGGGTAGCAGCACATGATTTAAACCCTCAAAAAGCGCGTCTTCTTGCAGCTTTAGCTCTTACTAAGACTAATGACACGAAAGAAATTCAGCGCATGTTCTGGCAGTACTAAGTTTTTCAACCAGCCCAAACATAAAGTTTGGGTTGGTCCTATTTCTTAAAATAAGCTCTTTTATATTAAATCTGTACAATAGATATTCAAATCATTCTTCTTAAATAATAAAATCCTTAACAGTTTGCCAAAATATTAAGCATTTCGTTTTAACTTTGCGTGCTAAACTATGCTGCAGTCGTATTAAGGATTGGTTTATGCAGTTTGTTCATCTCGGTATTTATACAGAATTTTCGATTACAGAGTCGATAGTTCGCATACCTGACTTGGTCAACGCTGCGGTTAAAGACCAAATGCCTGCGCTGGCATTAACCGATCTATCAAACCTCCATGCAGCTGTAAAATTTTATAATTCTTGTTTAAAAAAAGGAATTAAACCGCTTTTAGGTAGCACAATTCGCCTTGACGATGCTCAACATCGTGCAACTTTACTTGCAATGAGTAATGTAGGCTGGAAAAGTCTCACCGAAATCGTTTCACGCGGTTTTATTGAAGGGCAACAACTTAGTATCCCATGTGTACAAAAAGAATGGGTACTTGAACAGCATCAAGATATTATTGTTTTACTTGGTCAACATAGTGATGTGGGTCAGATGCTTTGCTCATCTAACCCTCAAAAAGCAGCTCCGCTTTTAGAAGCATGGATCGAAAAATTTGGTAACCGTGTTTATCTGGCTTTAACACGTACCGATCGTCCTGGTGAAGAAGACTTTATTCAAGAAGCCGCTAAACTTGCTGCCCAATATAATGTCGGTGTAGTTGCACATAATGATGTGCACTTTGTAGAAAAAGAAGATTTTGAAGCCCACGAAGCCCGTGTTTGTATTGCTGATGGCTATGTATTAGCAGATGATCGTCGTCCACGCTTATATAGTCCTGAGCAACACTTTAAAACCTCGGACGAAATGATCGAGTTGTTTTCAGATATCCCAAGTGCTATCGAAAACACCTACAATATTGCAAAACGCTGTAATGTTAGCTTACAACTAGGCACCTACTTTTTACCTGACTATCCAATTCCAGATGGCTTTACCATCGACACTTACTTTGAGCATTTGTCAAAAGTAGGTTTAGAAGAACGTTTAGATTATCTCTACCCTGTCGAAAAACGTGGTGAAGACTGGCCTGAGATTCGTAAACCTTACGATGAACGAATTGATTATGAAGTCGGCATTATCCTCAAAATGGGATTCCCGGGTTACTTCCTTATCGTCATGGACTTCATCCAGTGGGCAAAAAATAATGGCGTTCCTGTCGGACCTGGTCGTGGTTCAGGTGCGGGTTCACTCGTTGCCTATAGCTTAAAAATTACTGACCTTGATCCTCTTCGTTACGATCTACTTTTCGAACGTTTCTTAAACCCAGAACGTGTTTCGATGCCCGACTTTGATGTCGACTTCTGTATTGCTGGACGTGACCGCGTCATTGATTATGTTTCCCGTACCTATGGACGTGAAGCCGTATCACAAATTGCAACTTTCGGTACGATGGCAGCAAAAGGTGCAATTCGTGACGTTGCGCGTGTTTTAGGTAAATCTTACGGTTTAGCTGACCGTATCTCAAAAATGGTGCCTACAAAACCGCTCGGTGTGGACTTAGCCACTGCTATCGAGATGGAACCCCAGCTTAAAGATATCGTTACCAATCCATCTAACCCAGATAATGATGATGCGAGTGAAATCTGGGAAATGGCATTAAAATTAGAAGGTATCACCCGAAATACTGGTAAACATGCCGGCGGTGTTGTTATTGCACCCGGCAAGATTACCGATTTCTCGGCTGTACTTTGTGAGGAAGATGGAACTAGCCGTGTTGCTCAATATGATAAAGACGATGTAGAAGCAGCAGGTCTCGTCAAATTCGACTTCTTGGGTTTACGTAACTTAACCGTTATTGAAGACGCAATTCAAAATATTAATAAAAATCGCGATAGTAATGATCCACTCATAATTTCGCATGTTCCACTTGATGATGCTAAAGCATATTCTGTCTTTGCCGATGCAAATACAACAGCGGTATTCCAGTTTGAATCCGTCGGCATGAAACGAATGCTTAAAGAAGCACGTCCAAGTAAATTTGAAGAGATTATTGCGTTCGTATCATTGTACCGTCCTGGTCCAATGGATCTTATTCCTGACTTTATTCACCGTATGCATGGTGGAGATTTTGAATATCTTCACCCACTTCTTGAAGGTGTATTAGAGCCAACTTACGGGATTATGGTTTACCAAGAACAGGTGATGCAGACTGCACAGATCTGTGCAGGTTACACATTAGGGGGCGCGGACTTACTACGCCGTGCAATGGGTAAAAAGAAACCTGAAGAAATGGTTAAGCAACGCCAAATCTTCTTGGCAGGTGCTGCTGAAAAAGGAATTGATGAAAGTACAGCCAACCATATCTTTGACTATATGGAAAAGTTCGCAGGCTATGGTTTCAACAAATCTCACGCCGCAGCTTATGCCCTCGTTGCCTACCATACTGCATGGTTAAAAGCACATTATCCTGCTGAGTTTATGGCAGCGGTAATGTCTTCGGAAATGCAGAACACTGACAGTGTCGTATTTTTAATTGATGACTGCCGAAATAATGGCCTAGAAGTTTTACCACCATCAGTCAATATGTCGACTTATCATTTCCATGCGAGCGATGATAAAACTATTGTGTATGGTTTAGGTGCAATTAAAGGCGTTGGCGAACAAGCGATGCAGTCAGTTATTGACTCTCGTCGACAATTTGGTCCTTATACAGATCTATTCGATTTTTGCCATCGTATTGATTTGAAGAAAATCAATAAGCGTACTCTTGAAGCGTTGATTCGTGCAGGCGCACTCGATTGCTTGGGAATTGAACGTGCAAGCCTAATGGCACAATTGCCTGAGGCGGTTCAAGCTGCCGAACAAGCGCGCAGCAATCGTGAAAGCGGTATTATGGATTTATTTGGTGAGGTTGAAGAAGTTCAGCGTAAGCCTGCTAAACCCGTTAAACCGTGGAGTGATGAAGTTCGTCTAAAAGGCGAAAAAGACACGCTTGGTCTATATCTCACTGGTCACCCAATTGATGTTTACCGCCAAGAGCTTAAAGCTTTTATTCCTGTAAAACTTAATGAAATTACGGCTACACGTCGTGGTGTTACAACAGTCTATGCAGGTTTAGTCATTGACGTCGCAAACTTCCCAAATCGCGTAGTTATTGTACTAGATGATGGTACAGCTCGTATTGAAGTAAGTTGCAACCATGAACGTTTCCAACGTTTTAAAGATATTATCCAAGTTGAGCGTGTTGTCGTCTTTGAAGGCGAAATTTATGAAAGAGAAGGCTTTGAACGTCCGATGGGCCGTTTAACTAAGGCTTTTACTTTAAATGAAATACGACAAAAACGTGCTAACAGTATTCAGATCAAATTAACAGAAGAGTTTATGCAAGCCACTTTGGCAAAAGATTTACAAAATATCATCTTGCCATTTTGCAATGTAGATATGCATCAACATATCACTCTACAGCTACAGATTGATCAACCTTATGCTCAAGCCGAGCTTCAACTTGGTCCGCAATGGAAAGTTGCTCCTCTCGATGAATTACTTGCTAAACTCAGAGATTATTTTGGTAAAGATAATATTTATATTGAATATCAAGTAAAGTCGAAAGCAGCTAAAGCAGCAGAACCTGCTCGTCCGCAAACCGTTGCTTCCCCTCCTGCGGACATGACTATGGACGATGCATTGGATTTATACCAAAGCGAAGTTTCTCAATATTCGTAATTTCTGGAAATCTTATGAGTTCGTTTGATCACAACACTGTGTCAAAACAATTAGCACAAGTGCGTATTGTCATGGTAAACACTACTTTGCCTGCCAATATTGGCAGTGCTTTACGTGCCATGAAAACAATGGGGCTAATTAAATTAGTTCTTGTTGCACCTAAAACATATCCTCACCCAGACATACAAGCGCTTGCTGCTGGCGCCCAGGATTTATTTGAACATCTTGAGATTGTCGATACCTTAGAAGATGCTATTAAAGATTGCCATTTAGTGTTTGGAACAAGTGCACGCAGCCGTACTATTCCTTGGCCTTTACTTGACGTAAGACCAGCTGCCAAAGAAGCTATTAAGGCCACTACTCAAGGGCAACAAATTGCGATTGTTTTTGGCCGTGAAGATCGTGGTTTAACTAACGAAGAATTAGCACTGGCAAATTATCATTTAACAATTCCTGTCAATCCAGACTATGGGGTATTAAATGTTGCGCAAGCGATTCAAGTTGTATGTTACGAGCTTCGCATGTCTGCTCTAGAGCAACAAAACTTGGATCAAGATGCAGAAGAAATGCCATTAGTGCAAGGTCAAAGCATGCAATGGGATGAGCCATTGGTGACTCAACAACAAATGGAAGAGTTTTATCCTCATCTAGAGAAAATGCTAACCGAAATTGAATTTTTAGATCCAGATAATCCACGTTTGTTACCTTTACGCTTGCGTCGTTTATTTGGTCGTATACAATTAGATCGTATGGAATATCATTTACTTCGCGGTATTTTTAGTCGTGTACAAGCCCTAACCAGTGGTAAATGGAAAAAAGCATTATCTGACAAGGAGGATCAACCCAATGCTTAAACAGCTGAAAGAAGATATAAAGGCTGTATTTGCGCGAGATCCTGCTGCCCGCAATACACTCGAAGTTCTCACGACCTATCCTGGCATTCATGCGATTATGATGCATCGTGTTGCTCATGAATTATGGCAAAAAGATTGTAAAGGTGCTGCTCGCCTTCTTTCTTCATTTAGTCGTTTTGCAACAGGCATTGAAATTCACCCAGGTGCCAAAATCGGTAAACGTTTTTTTATTGATCATGGCATGGGTGTTGTGATTGGTGAAACTGCTGAAATTGGTGATGATGTTACGCTTTATCATGGTGTGACCTTAGGTGGTACAACATGGAAGACTGGCAAACGTCACCCAACTTTAGAAGATGGTGTGGTTGTTGGCGCTGGTGCAAAAATTTTAGGTCCATTTACGGTTGGTAAAGGCGCTAAAGTCGGTTCAAATGCTGTAGTGACCAAAGCAGTCCCTGCTGGTGTGACCGCTGTAGGAAACCCTGCTCGCTATATTTATAAAGATGCATCCGACAAGAATAAAGATGAAGAACGTCGCCGTGATTATGCGCAAAGTATTGGCTTTGCCCCATATGCGACAACTGCTGATCAGTCAGACCCTATTTTAGAAGGTATGCGCGTTTTACTTGATCGTATTCAGCATAATGAAACGCGTATGAATAATTTATGCCAGCGTTTATCAGAGCTAGATCCGAGCTTCAAAAAAGAAAGTCAGGATGAACAGCCTTTTAGTGATGAAGAACTGAAAATTATTGAAGAAGTTCGTCGTGAATGCGGTGCGCAAGATAAGACATCAAAAACGTAATATTCTTGATTCATAATGTAACACGCTTACCCTTGCATGTCTGTTTAGCTTTTCCTAGACTTACCTGTACCAAATCTGACTTTACTAAAATGAACGGAAGATCCTATGAATTTTAAGCCTTTGGCATATATAATCCTTGCGACCTCAAGTTTAACCGCTTGTACAATGGCACCCGTAAAAGAACAAAAAATTGAGCCTTTTGTTTTCAAGGAACCAGAGCTTACTCCTCCTTTTTATGCGCTAAACCCTTTTAACTATGATCAGCCACCTGCATTTGAAGTTGCATTAAAAGACGCTGCTGCACAGCCTGTAACCAAAATGGTCGTTAATCGTCAAGATGATCCAACCAAACAGCTTACTCTCGACGTCAATAAACTGATCGTTCCGACTGTCAATAATTCACAACGTTCAATGAAATACGCTGTTTTAGCCGGTGAAAATGAAATTGACGTGACTACTATTGATGACTTTTTACAGTTAGTAGAAGGTAAAGCACGTCATTACCCACCTCGCTTTACTGACCGTCAAGAACGTAAAGGCTTTGAAAGTAAACTTAAAGAAGTAACACAACAACTTGATACACTTGCTGCAAATCCAAATGCATCATTTGATATTTTAATTCGTGCTTTTAAAGCAAGTGTTCTTGCACGTAATCTTGATTTAGGTACTGTTCATACCACTAAATCTTTAGAATATGCTCAAAGACTTTTAAAGATTAATCCAGATGATGCGGAAACAAATTTCTGGTTCGGTTTTGGTTTATCTGAAGGTGGCGGTCAACGTGAAGCGATTCCATACTTAGACAAAGCCATTAAAGGTAATGTTCAAGAAGCATATTTAGCTGCTGCAAATAACTATATTGCAATGGAGCAAAAGAAAAACGCGATCCAGACTCTAAAGAACTATAAAGTTAAATATCCAGACGAAGCGGAAATTGCTGACCGTTTAATTCAAGAAATTGAAAAACAAGGTCGTTGGAACGTATGGCAAGTTTTAACTAACCCAGCAATGTCAGCAACTACTCCTGCTGCTGCACCTAAAAAATAAGCTTAATTCTATAAAAAAGGGCTGTTTTGACAGCCCTTTTTTATATTTGATCATTTGAAAAATATTTTAAAATTTGTATGATCTACCTACCATTGAGCCACTATATTTTGACCAAATGTTTTCAATAAAAAGAAGCAAAACACTGTTGACGGTCATACTACTCGGTTCAATTCTGAGTGGTTGTCAGGTCGTAAATGTTAAACAGCAAGCTTTGAATGTAACGATTGCAAATGAACGTAATAGTATTCTTACCCAAGATAAACTTAGCGAAGCGAGTCTGAATGTTTTATCAATGTCTGGTCAGGAAGCTAAAGTTTGTACAGATACACCTGAAACCTGTGTAAATCAACTCAAAAACCTTCCTCAAATTTTAGATGAACAGTTCTTATCAACAGCAAGCGAGATGTATCTCGCAAAAGCAATGGCTTTATCAGATACGTCTGACTGTAAAGTAAGTAGATTTACTAAACATAAATCTGAAGAAGAACAAAAGAATATTCTGAATAGATATGATGATTGCTTAGACCAGCAATTGAGTCTATTAGATAAAAGTATTCGCTATAGCTATGCCTATCTATTTTCCACAAAGCGTAAGCCTAACGACCGTATTTTTGATAACAGACAAGTTCAAATACGCGACTTTTATAATCAAGCCATTGCCAAAATGGTCAGTGTTTATGATTTAAGATACCCGAAAAAAAATGTGGTAGAGCCACAAATCCATATTGGTAAGAGTGTTTATTCAATAGACTTTGAATTTCATAAACAACTATCAGGCCAAAAGTTAGAGAAATTAATTTCAAGTTATAACCTGAATTTTTCTGGCTTAAGAACCATTAACCGCCGCGATGGTTTTGGCTCCGAATTTGTGGCTGTTTTTCCGAGTTCAGGAAATGAAGATATTAATGAATATATCCTAGACCCACTTAAATATAATTATAAAAATGGTGTTAATCCAAATATTCATAATGCACGCTACTTAGCTGCAACTATTGTAGCTGAACCCAAACACGCGACCACTGTCGAAGAAATTATTAATAATCCAGAATTCGTGATTCGAGTTTATGACCCATATCGGACAGATAATATTAATGTAGCAGGCAAGCAATATCCGCTAGCAGCTAACTTTTCTGCGCCTTACGGTCTATGGTTGGCCGAAAATAATTTAGGGGTCGCAGCTTATTTAACTCTGATTGACCGCGATCAGCATTTAACTATGCCGCATCTCTACATGCTTGAACCATACAATCCCAATAAGAAAATTATTGTGTTAGTACATGGCTTAGCCAGTAGTCCCGAGGCATGGATTGCGCTGACCAATGATGTTATGGGCGATACGGTTTTAAGAGACAATTACCAAGTTTGGCAAGTTTTCTATTCGACCAACATGCCAATTTTGGAAAGTCGTTTTCAGATTTATGCACTCTTGAAACAAGCTTTTGGTTCATTAAACCCAAGTGACCCTGCCGCGCATGATGCGGTCCTTGTTGGACATAGTATGGGAGGTATTATCAGCCGTTTACTGGTCAGTGATGGAGATATTACTAAACCTGCCTTAGAGTTAATGACGATCCGTCAGCAAAACCGCTTTAAAAAACATCCAATGGTTACTGAACGATTGCAAATGCATTCAATCAATAATTTTGATCGTGCAATTTTCTTGGCTTCCCCTCATCGCGGTACAGATTATGCGGATCGTTGGTTTACCTTGGCAGCACGTAAAATTATTCGTTTACCGGGTGCATTTTTGTCGGCTGTAGCGACTTCACTGACAACCGAGAATTTAGATGTTAAGGATTTCTTGAGTAATATTGATAATGGTTTGATTCAAAATGGACCAAGTGATCTAAGTCATCAATCTAAATTTATGGAGCTGACTAAAAATATTAATCCACACCAAGGATTAGTTTTCCATTCAATAATGGGAAATATTACCAAGAGTGATGATCCAAATGTGATTACCGATGGCATCGTTCCGTACAAAAGTGCTCACTTAGAAGGTGCAAAATCTGAGAAAGTTCTTCCAGGTGGCCATTCAATTCAACTGACACCACAAGCTGTATTAGAGTTACGCCGTATTTTACGAGAGCATTTAGTCGAACACGGTTTATATAAACCATAAAAAGAAAAAGAGCCAAAGGTTATCCTTTGGCTCTTTCGTTTTGAACTTAAATTTTACTGCCCAGAACGGATGATGTAATCAAACGCTGAGAGTGATGCTTTAGCGCCTTCACCTGTAGCAATAATGATTTGCTTGTAAGGTACAGTCGTACAGTCACCCGCAGCAAATACACCTTGCACATTGGTTTCGTTGCGGTCATTCACAATGATCTCGCCACGGTTGGTTAATTCAACTTCACTGTCTTTCAAGAAGTCAGTGTTTGGCAGTAAACCAATCTGTACAAAGATCCCTGCAAGCTCGACCACATGCTCTTCATCAGTCGCACGGTCTTTATATTTAAGACCAGTCACTTGTGAACCATCACCTAACACTTCTGTACTTAAGGCATTCATAATCACCGTTGTGTTTGGCAAGCTATGCAATTTGTTTTGCAACACTTGGTCAGCACGAAGCTTGGTGTCAAACTCAACCAGAGTGACATGCTCAACAATCCCTGCAAGGTCAATTGCTGCCTCAACACCTGAGTTACCACCACCAATCACAGCAACACGTTTACCTTTGAACAACGGACCATCACAGTGTGGGCAGTAGGCAACACCACGGGTACGGTATTCTTGCTCACCCGGTACATTCATTTCTCTCCAACGTGCACCTGTAGAAAGGATTACAGTTTTCGATTCAAGTTTTGCACCGTTTTCAAGTTCAACTTCAACCAAGCCATTTGCAGTCTGGTTGGCACCCGTGATTTTGCTGACACGTTGCAGGTTCATGATATCGACATCATATTCACGAACATGGGCTTCCATCTCGGCAGCAAACTTAGGACCTTGCGTCTTTTGCACAGAAGTGAAGTTTTCAATGTCCATGGTGTCCATCACTTGACCACCGAAGCGTTCAGCCACGATACCAGTGTTAATGCCTTTACGTGCAGCATAGATCGCAGCCGTTGCACCCGCAGGACCACCACCAATCACCAACACATCAAATGCATCTTTAGCATTGAGTGCTGCTGCATCTTTTTCAGCTGAGTTAGTGTCGAGTTTCGCTACAATCTCTTCAAGGGTCATACGACCTTGGCCAATGTGTTCATTGTCTTGGAACACCATTGGCACAGCCATGATTTTGCGTTGTTCCACTTCATCTTGGAAGAATGAACCGTCAATCATGGTTGCTGTAGTGTTCGGGTTATAAATGGCAATCAGGTTAAGCGCCTGTACCACATCCGGACAGTTATGACAGCTTAATGATACAAACACATCAAAGTTAGCTTTGAGGTTTAAGCCTTTAATTTGATTTAAAACTTCATCCGACACTTTAGGTGCATAGCCAGACACTTGTAACAGAGCCAAGATCAAAGACGTAAACTCATGACCCATTGGTAAGCCTGCGAAGAATACACGAGGTTGTTCACCTGCTTTAGCCACACCAAAGCTTGGACGACGTGTATTATTACCGTCAAAACGGGCAGTCACCTTGTCAGAAAGCTCAGCAATTTCTGTCACTAATTCTTTAATTTGAGCAGCTTTATCTGATTCATCTAAGGCAGCAACTAATTCGATTGGACTTTCTAGACGTTCTAAGTAAGCTTTTAATTGAGTTTTAATGTTTTGATCTAACATCTGTTTTTACTCCAATGCATCCAAATTCTTTCAATAGATGCATAGTACGTGAAAACACAGAATAGGTGAAACAGTATGTTTTTATATATTTGATCGGTTTTTTAGATTTTATTATTTACTTCATTAAAAAAAACCAACCTGAACTCATCCAGCGCAGGTCGGCAAACTGGTTAAACTAGAGTAAGACCACACCAAATACAGCCCCAGCAATCAAGACATGTAAAGGATGGACCTTTTTAATTAAAGATAATAAAGTTGCAATGACTACCATAATAATGAGTAAAGTATTTATGGCAGCTGCCTCAGAAATAATCCACGCACTGGCAAGTACAGTTCCCACAGTGACAGGTTGTAAAGCAAGCTGTAAAACACGGCGCCATTTCTTATCTTTAAATTTTGACCAGCCTCTCATCACAAATACAGTAATAAGAGACGAAGGTAAAAATTTAGCAGTAGACGTTACAAGTAGACCTGACAACCCTGCTACATGCCATCCCACCAACGGCACGATCATCATGTTCGGACCAGGTGCAGCTTGAGCCATGGCGAACAATGCACTGAATTCTTGTGCCGTCATCCAGTGGTGAATATCAACTACTTGGCGTTGCATTTCAGGCAAAATTGTATTGCCGCCACCAAATGCAATAAGAGACAATTGAGTAAAAATAATCGCTAAAGTAAGTAGAACTGCACCCATTACACACGTCTCCAAATGATAGCTGAATAAAATGCCAACAAAATCAGCATCGTCACTAGTAAAGAGATTTTTAGAAAAGCAATACTGATAATTGCAGCAACAACTACGCAAATCGCTAATGGATTACGTAATAATGGCTTAAGCATTTTCAAACCTGTTGCAACCAGAAGTCCAGCCGCCGCCGCCGCTAAACCTTCGAAAAGATGCTTAACCATTAAATTATCTTGGAACTGCTCATAGACATAATGTAAAAGTACAACAATTATCGTAGGTGCAAGGATCAGACCAATGAGTGAGCTCACTGCCCCACGAACACCACGAAACTCCATGCCAATCGCAACCGATAAATTAATAATATTGCCACCCGGTAAAAATTGACACAGACCAAGTAACTCAGTGAATTTTTCAGGGCTTAACCAATGCCTTTGCTCTACAATAACTTTACGGGCTAAAGGCAGCACGCCACCGAATCCAATTAAACCTAATGTTAAAAAACCTAAAAATAACTCTGTGCAGGTCGGGACACTCTCCTTCTGCACGGCAATCTCAACATGGTTCATTTTCGTTACTTTTCACTTTATCTGACCAAGATAGAATGATACTTTTGTGATATATCTACAAATGCTTTTATTTTCATTAACCATACCATAAAGGTATTTCTATGCTCGATTTACATAAGCTCCATGCCTTTGTTGTAGTAGTTGAAGAAAGGAATATTACGCATGCCGCAAACCGATTGTTTATTCAACAGCCGCCTCTAACGCGTTTACTTAAAAAACTCGAAGAAGAACTTGGTACACAATTACTTATTCGCCAGCCTCGAGGAATTGAACCAACTGAGGCTGGTTTAGCTTTATTTAAAGAAGCACAACTTTTATTAGAACATGCCAGACATATTCCAAAATTAGTCCAAGATGTTAGCCAAGGTAAAACTGGACAACTCAATATTGGTTTTACAAGTTCCGCAGGTTTGCATCCGCTTATTTCACTAGTATTGCGCTCATATCGAGAAATATATCCAAACGTACAAACCAAACTTGAAGAAGCAGGCAGCCAAAAACAATTAGATCGATTAATCTCCGAGAAACTTGATATTGCTTTTTTAAGAGCACCGATCAGCCGTGATATTGGGTTAAAACATCACCATATATTAGATGAGCCAATGATGGTGGCATTGCCTATAGGCCATCCACTTACACAAAAAGAAAAAATTAGTTCAAATGACTTATCAAATGAAAATTTTGTTTTATACCGTCGTTCTTCAGGACAAGGTTTATATGACAATATTTTATATAGTTGCTACCAAGCAGGTTTTAGTCCACGCATTATTCAAGAAGCGCCTAGACCTACCGCTACATTAAATTTAGTCGCTGCTGGAATTGGTATAACGATTGTGCCGGCCTCAATGCATAATTTTTGGGAACATGAAATTGTATATCGGGAGTTTGATGATTCAATGAAACTAAATGCGCCTCTTTACCTGATTACTCGGGAAAATGAGAGTTCTGCCAAAGTTTCAAACTTTATTGAACTATTGCAAAAACTTTTACCCAATGGCCTGAGTGTAAAAGCAAAGTAATAAAAAGTGCCCCGAATGGAGCACTTTTTTATGAAACTGTTTATTTTTGATTTACTCGTTTTGACAGCTCTTCTGCCGATTCTTTGCGCTCAGAATAGCGATCTGTCAGGTATTGTTTTTGCCCACGTGTTAATAAAGTGAACTTATACAACTCCTCCATTACATCAACGATTCGGTCATAGTAAGAGGATGGTTTCATACTGCCATCTTCTTCAAACTCTAAAAAAGCTTTAGCAACTGAAGACTGATTTGGGATAGTAATCATGCGCATCCAACGCCCTAAAATACGCATTTGATTGACCGCATTAAACGACTGCGAACCACCACTAACTTGCATGACTGCTAAGGTTTTACCTTGAGTTGCACGGATTGCTCCAGCTGCCAAAGGAATCCAGTCAATTTGGGCTTTTAAAATTGAACTCATCGCGCCATGACGTTCAGGTGAGCACCACACCATACCTTCTGCCCAAGCCAAAAGCGCGTGTAATTCTTGAACTTTCGGATGATCTGTTTCTGCATCCTCAGGTAAAGGTAAACCTTTAGGATGAAAGATTCTGACTTCAGCACCTAAGTATTCAAGAATTTGCCCAGCAGTCAGCACAGTAAAACGACTATAAGAACGTTCGCGATTAGAACCATATAGCAATAAAATGCGCGGTGGATGCTCAAGCTGCTGCGCTTGCACTTGCTCAAATGTAGGTTTATCTAAAAGATCTAATGCTACATTTGATAAATCATTATCAAGACTGTTCATCTGAGAAATACTTTTTCTTTAACCAAAGAGAAACGGTAACGAGTGAAATTAAAACGGGAACTTCAACTAATGGTCCAATCACTGTGGTAAATGCTACAGGTGATGCCAAACCAAATGTTGCAATGGCAACCGCTAAAGCTAACTCAAAATTGTTACCAGCCGCAGTAAACGAAATAGCAGTGGTGCGTGGATAATTATTTTCCATACGTTTACTCATAAAGAAGCTAATGAAGAACATCACCACAAAGTAAATCGTGAGTGGAATTGCAATACGCAATACATCTAAAGGTAAGCTCACTACATCACCACCTTTTAGGCTAAACATCGCCACGATGGTAAAAAGTAAAGCAACTAAACTAATCGGGCTGATTTTTGGTAAAAATTTAGTCTGATACCATTCCAACCCTTTCGACTTGACTAAAATCAAACGCGTCAAGAACCCCATTAAGAATGGAATACCTAAGTACACCAAAACCGCATGTGTAATCGTCCAGAAATTCACATCAATGACTTGCCCTGCCACACCAAAATACGGAGGTAAGAAGGTTAAGAAAAGCCAGGCGTAGGTACTAAAGAACAAAATTTGGAAAATACTGTTAAAGGCAACCAAAGCTGCAACGTATTGGTTATCACCACAAGCCAGACCATTCCACACCAAAACCATTGCAATACAACGTGCCAAACCAATCAAAATCAGGCCTGTCATGTATTCCGGATAACTATGCAAGAAAACTATCGCAAGTACGAACATTAAAACTGGAGCAATAATCCAGTTCTGTACCAACGATAAAGTTAGGGTTTTCTTATCTTTAAATACTTCTGGTAACGTAGCATAATCAACCTTTGCTAAAGGTGGATACATCATCAAAATTAAGCCGATTGCGATCGGAATATTAACGTTATCTACACTTAATTCATTTAAAGACACAGATGTCTGAGGAAAGAAAACTCCAATCGCTAAGCCTAAAGCCATGGCAATAAAAATCCATAGCGTCAGGTTACGGTCTAAAAAAGAAAGCTTTTGCTTAGTCATCTCGGCTCTCTTACTCAATATGAGAGATTTTATTAATCTCAGCAATCAAATGTGAACGTTTTAAGTTCGCAACATCAAGTGCAAACAAAGCATCTAAACGACGATTAATATGAGCTACAGTCTCTTGGAATGCTTTAAGCTTTTCTTCTTTCGGCAAGTCTAAATGAGATGGGTCACTTAAACCCCAATGTGCTTTGATTGCACCACCTAAATATAGTGGGCATGCTTCTTGCGCAGCGGAGTCACAGACTGTAATAACAACATCTGGTTGATATTGTTCACAATCATCAATCGTTTTACTCCATAGTCCATCTGTGGAAAGACCTAAGTTTTCAAGTGTTTCAATCGTTAATGGATGTACTTGTCCTGATGGTTTACTCCCAGCGCTATAGGCTTTCCAATTTTCTGGTGCACGACTATTAAATAAAACTTCTGACAAAATGCTACGGCAACTGTTTCCAGTGCATAAAAATAAGAATTTCATGGTGTTACTCACAATAGGTAGAAATAGAAGAAAACTGTGAAGATGATTGATTCACTAAATTTTCATCTTGGTTTGCTATAGTTTTCAAAACTTCAACAGCCCAATTGGGTAAATCTGGATTGACGCTGTAATACACCCATTGCCCCTGTCGTGCATCAAGTAAAATGCCATGAGTTCGTAACAAAGCTAAGTGTCTGGAGATTTTCGGTTGGCTCAACTCAAGCTGTTCTGTTAGCTCACAAACACAAATATTTTGTTTGTTTAGAACTAATTTAAGAATGTTTAACCGAGTTTGGTCAGATAGACATTTAAAGAAATCGACTTGATTGATCATATCTTCAACAGAATATATTCGTTATTGCAAATATACGGATATCCATATATAAATGCAATATCTTAATGCATCGATAAATTTGTCATGACTGAGCTAGTGAAGATTTACCATAACCCTGCTTGCGGAACCTCGCGCAATACATTGGCGCTTATTCGTCATGCAGGAATTGAACCTATCGTTATTGAATATTTGCAAACACGACCAAGTAAAGATGAGCTAATCCAACTCATTAAGAATTCAAACTTAACTGTACGTGAAGCAATCCGTAAAAATGTTGATCCATATAAAGAGTTAGAGTTGGAACAAGGCCATTGGACCGATGAACAGTTAATTGATTTTATGGTTCAGTACCCAATTTTAATTAATCGCCCATTTGTGGTTACACCAAAAGGCACGCGACTTTGCCGCCCTTCTGAGATTGTATTGGATATTTTAGATACACAAAACTTAAGCTATTTTGCAAAAGAAGATGGCGAAGTAATCATTGATGAACAAGGCCGCCGTATAAAGTAATTGAAGATATTTATTAATATAAAAAGCTAAATGGCATGGCACCATTTAGCTTTTTCTGAATGAAACGGATTAAAAATAGGATTTAATAAAAGGAAGCAGTTGCTCTCCTATTACCATGCCTAATAAACCTACTAATGCAACAAGAGGTGGAGCTGGTGACTTAACATTTAAAACATAATATAAGACACCAACAAGCAACCCTACAGCCAAAGATAACAAGTACATTTTCATCGTACATACCTTAGAGAATCAAGCCATTTAATCAGCAGGTTCCCATACTGTTTTATTTAAAATGCAAAACACGAGCACCCAAGTGCGCCCCAGAAAGATTTTTTGTCCTTATCATTTACAGGAACATCAAGCATCCAAGCGTGGCTGTGTCCATGCATGCCACAGCTGCTAGCACATGCACACAATGCACTTTGTGACTGTAATGATTGATTGGAAGGAGCATTACGGTTTTCAGATAAACGCCACTGACCACCGAAGCGTTTTACCGGCGACCATGTTGGAGATGCTGGCGGTAACGGCGGATCGTCGTGCTTAAACTCTGCCGCTGCGTACACCACTTTGCCACCTAAAACAGTGAGTACAGATTCAACCCACTGGATATCTTCTGCTTCAACTTTAAAGTAGTCATCAGACAACACGACCAAGTCAGCGAGTTCCCCTGCTGTTAGTGAACCTTTGACATCTTTTTCACCTGAGAACCAAGCTGAACCTTTAGTCCAGAGTTTGAGTGCTGTTTGACGGTCTAATAGATTTTTTTCATCATAGAGAGGTAAACCGCCGACTGTTTTACCAGTACTTAGCCAATACAAACACACCCAAGGGTTATAAGAAGCAACACGAGTCGCATCTGTCCCCGCACCCACAGGAACACCAAGTTCTAACATTTTCTTGACTGGTGGCGTTGCCTGAGCGGCTTCGGCACCATAGCGTTTTACGAAAATCTCACCTTGATATGCCATACGGTGTTGAATGGCAATACCACCACCCAACGCGCCAATACGTTCAATATTACGCTCAGATACAGTTTCGGCATGGTCAATAATAAATCGTGTCGCAAATGGCTGTTTTGAATTTACTTTTTCAAATACATTCAGTAAGCGATTAATACTTTCATCATAAGTTGCATGAATACGGAATGGCCATTTCTTTTCAGCCAAGTGCTCTACAATAGCTTCGAGTTCACCTTCCATTTTTTCTGGTAAATCTGGACGTGGTTCATAGAAGTCCTCAAAGTCCCCCGCTGACCAAGTCAGGTTCTCACCTGCTCCATTCATTCTAAATAGCTCATCACCATCGCCCGGAAATGTCATTTCTGTCCAGCGACGATAATCATCAAGTTCTTGGCCTGCCTTCTGAGCAAATAGGTTATAAGCAATACGTACGGTCATTTGATTTTGATCGTATAATTGCTTAATCACATCATAATCTTCAGGATAGTTTTGACCGCCACCGCCCGCATCAATTGCTGAAGTAATACCCAACCGGTTCAATTCACGCATGAAATGTCGAGTTGAATTGACTTGATCTTCAACTGGCAATTTCGGTGCTTTCCCTAAGGTCGAATACAAAATCATAGCCGATGGCGTAGCAAGCAAGAGACCTGTTGGCTCACCTTTTTCATTTCGTACAATCTTGCCGCCAGGTGGGTCCGGTGTGTCTTTGTTAAAGCCCAATACATCAAGTGCAGCTCGGTTCAACAAAGCACTGGCATATAGATGTAAAACAAAGACAGGAGTATCTGGTGCAGCTTTATTAATTTCTTCTAAAGTCGGTAAACGCTTTTCGGCAAACTGGAATTCAGTCCATCCGCCTACGACACGAACCCATTGTGGAGCTGGAGTATTGTCTGCTTGTTCTTTAAGTAAGCGTAACGCATCGGCAACAGATGGCACACCTTCCCAGCGCAGCTCCATATTGTAATTTAGGCCACCACGAATAATATGCAAATGACTGTCGTTTAGACCTGGTATAACGCGACGGCCATTTAAATCTACAACTTTACTTGTTGGAGTTGCGAGTTTCATTACCTCATGATTTGTACCCGTGCGTAATACTTTACCGTCTGCAATCGCAATTGCTTGTACTTCGGGGTTCTGAGGATCTAGTGTTGTGATTTTACCGTTTATGAGTATGAGGTTTATTTCGGTCATTCTGAACTCCATTCTTGTGAATTATCGTTCTAAAAAATAAAGGCATATCTGTATTAATATCACTTAAATATTGAATACTAGACATGCCTTTACCTAAATCAGTACTGTTTTATTTTGCAGGAACTGGTGCAAGTACTTCATGTTTTGATGTTGTACGCTCAGGTGCCTTATGTACCATCGTATAAGCATAATCCACACCCATACCGTAAGCACCAGAGTGTTCACGGACAATCGCCATAACTGCATCATACGTATCACGGTGTGCCCAATCACGCTGCCATTCAAGTAATACTTGTTGCCAAGTTACCGGAACAACACCAGCTTGAATCATACGTTGCATGGCATAGTCATGTGCCTCTTTCGAGGTACCACCTGAAGCATCCGCGACCATATAAATCTCATAATCCCCTTCAAGCATCGCACCAAAAGCGAAGGTGTTATTACACACTTCAGTCCACAAACCTGAAACAATCACTTTTTTACGATTATTTTTTGCAAGCGAATCACGTACTTTTTGGTCATCCCACGAATTCATTGAAGTACGTTCTAGTAATGGAGCATCTGGAAATACATCTAAAAGTTCTGGATAGGTATGACCAGAGAAGCTTTCAGTTTCAACAGTGGTAATGGTGACAGGAATATTGAATGTTTTAGCTGCTTTTGCTAATCCTACAGTATTATTCTTTAATACTTGGCGATCTATTGACTGTACCCCAAAAGCCATTTGTGGCTGATGATCAATAAAAATAACCTGACAATTGGTTGGTGATAGTTGTTCTAAAAGTGATTTATTCATGGGTAAACTCCATTATTCCTTATGTATAATGCATTAAAATTGCTTACTGGTTATTATGAAAACAGATAAAAATGTAAAAGCATAGACAGCAAATCAGCACGAATCTGTATTCTGTACGAATACAATCAAAACAATGATTGCTTTTTAATTTTTATAGTTTAATCATTGATATATATTTTTTTTACCTTTCGCTTATCCATGGATCGATTAGACTGTATTTCCACTTTTGTAAGTGTTGTAGAACATGGGAATTTTAGTAGCGCAGCCAGAGCACTCGATATTTCTCGCGACTTAGTTGCCAAACGTGTTTGCTACCTCGAAAATGACCTCAGAACCACACTTTTAACTCGAACAACAAGACAGATGAACCTCACCTCTTGTGGGGAAAAGTTTTATCAACATAGCAAAGTCATTTTAAGTGAGTTCGAATGGGCTGCATATGAAATTAGCTATAATCAGCAGTACCCTGAAGGCGAACTCAAGCTCAATACACCAATGTCTTTTAGCAACATTTTTCTTCAACATATCATTTCGGACTTTATAGAGAAATATCCCAGCATCAAAATTGATTTATTCATGACTGATCAGCTATTAGACATGAATAATAATAAATTTGATTTAACCATTCGTGTAGATGGCTCTCCTCCTAATTTGGCAAATAGTAAAATATTAAATACCTATCAACGATATTTGTATGCAACACCTGAGTATTTTAATCAGCATGGATTGCCAGATTCATTAGAAGAACTTAAAGAACATAAGTTTCTAATTTACTATCAGGATAGCCGACATAAGAAGTTGATCTTTCAAAAAGATCAAAAAGAAGTGTCCTTTAATTGCTTCCCTGTGATGACCTGTAATAATGGTGAATTATTATTAGATATGTGCTTGAAAGATCACGGTATCGTTTTTCTTCCAGAGTTTATTGCAGAGCCTTACTATAAAGAAGGTAAATTACAGAAATGTTTGGAGGACTACACCAGTCAGCCGCTTCACTTATATGTCACATGGCCAAACCGTAAGATTTTATCGAAGAAAGTAAAACTATTTATTGATTTTTTAACACGTCAAATCGTTCCTATACAATAACCAATATGGGCCTTTTCCATCGGAATTGGCCCATGATTTTCAGTTAGTTTGACTGGTTTCAATCTTCTTATTTTTAAATAAATTTAATAAATTTTGTTCTGCTGTTGCTGTACTGTCTTGTTCAACAAATGTCGTCGCGTAGTGTTCTAAATGCTCTTCCATCAATTGAGTTGCTCGTTTTTCATCGCCTTGTTCAATCGCATCTAAAATTGCACGATGTTCATCTGCCGAACAATTATTATGTTTGGGAATTTCATATAAGCCAATTAATAACGAAGTCCTTGCAATAAGCGTCTGCAAAAAACTGGTCATAATCGTATTTTGATTTGCTTCAATCAGCTTTAAATGAAATTGCCCCGATAGCTTAATCCACTCGGCCCAATTGCCAGCTAAACGCTCATGAGACTCTTGATCTACTAAGCGTCGAAGCTCACTAAAATCTAGGTTATGTGACTTTTGAGCGAGCTTTTTTACAGTGGCGATTTCAAGCATGCTGCGTGCTTCAAAGACCTCTTTTGTTTCATGAGCACTATGTTTTGCGATGAGTGCTCCACGATTGGGCTGAATTTCGATGACCTTATCATGTGCAAGTTTGACGAAAACACGTCTTAACACTCCTCGCGTTACACCGAATGCTTCACACAAAGGTGCTTCTACTAAACGTGCGCCAGGGACAAGTTGTCGATTTAAAATAGCATCTACAATTGCGTTATATATATGGTCATCAATTTCATCATTGCTCATTTCTACGGCTTTTTTTGGTGCATTTGATGGCATTGATTTCTCCATTTTTATTAACGCCTCCTTTTTAAAACTTTATCTAATAACTGTAGTGTAAGTTTAACTTAAGCGTTTTGGAATATTGCTCTCATTTCCAAAACACTAATGTTGAGCTAAACAATTCAATATTAGACTTCTAAATATCCGCTTATACACCTAACTTTACTTACTTTTTATAAAAAATTAAGCACTTCTCATTTTATAAACTTGTCTCTTCATATCCAAAATTCATACCAGTTTAAATAACTCATAAGCGCTACTTCTTAAATTTGGCATAACTTTTGCTCAATTAAAATTGTGCACAATATAAATACCACATTGTGCACAACTTTCATTTCATTCTTTTAGCCAGAATTTCAAGCTGCTGAAGAACGTGCCAGCCCAACATAAGGGAAGTGAGTGTTCAAGATGAATAATACCGAAGCAATAATTAAATCTTCTTATGATGCAAAACTGACAAATCAAGACTTGGCTCCTTTAAAAAAGCAAACATGGGGCGCTTATAATATTTTTGCTTTCTGGATGTCTGATGTTCATAGTGTAGGCGGTTATGTCATGGCTGGGAGCCTTTTTGCACTTGGACTCAATAGCTGGCAGGTACTTTTATCTTTACTGATCGGCATTGCCATAGTTCAGTTTTTTACAAACCTCATTGCCAAGTCTAGCCAACAAACTGGCACGCCTTATCCTGTTATTTGCCGCGCAACCTTCGGTGTGCTTGGTGCAAATATTCCTGCAGTTATTCGTGGGCTTATTGCAGTCGCATGGTATGGCATTCAAACCTATTTGGCCTCAAGTGCATTCTTATTAGTCATTTTAAAGTTCTTTCCAGAATGGTCGGTGTATGCCGATGTTTCAACTTATGGCTTTCTTGGGCTTTCCTATTTAGGATGGGTTGGCTTCATGCTGCTTTGGCTACTACAAGCGATTGTTTTTTGGTCTGGCATGGACAGCATTCGTAAATTTATTGACTGGGCAGGTCCGGCTGTCTACATCGTAATGTTTGTGATGGCAGTATGGCTGATCTGGAAAGCTGGATGGCAGAATATTGATTTAAACTTGAGTGGGGTTCAATACGACGGTTTTGCGGTTGTACCAGTCATGATTGGTGCTATTGCGCTTGTTGTCTCATATTTTTCAGGGCCTATGCTGAATTTTGGCGACTTCTCTCGTTATGGTAAAAGCTTTAACGCGATTAAAATGGGGAACTTTCTTGGCTTACCGATTAACTTCTTAGGCTTTTCTTTACTTACTGTGGTGTGTATTGCAGCAACGCTTCCAGTCTACGGCAAGCTCATTACCGACCCTGTCGAGATGGTTGGAAAACTAGATAATACCTTTGTAGTCATTTTAGGTAGTTTGACCTTAATGATTGCCACCATCGGGATTAATATTGTCGCTAATTTTGTTTCACCTGCCTTTGATTTTTCCAACGTTTCACCAAGCAAAATTAGCTGGCGCATGGGTGGAATGATTGCAGCAGTAGGTTCAATTTTCATTACCCCATGGAATTTGTTTAATAACCCTCAGGTGATCCATTACACCATTGATATTTTAGGTGCATTTATCGGTCCACTTTTTGGTGTATTGCTCGCCGATTTTTACCTCGTTAAAAAACAAAAAATCGTGGTAGATGATTTATATACTTTAGATACTCAAGGCTTGTATTGGTACAAAAATGGTTATAACCACTCTGCCTTTTATGCCTTAATTCCAGCTTCATTAATTCCTATTCTCTGCGTACTTTTACCACAACTATCGGGGCTAGCTAATTTCACATGGTTTATTGGTATGGGATTCGGTTTTGTCATTTACCGATTTCTTAACCAACCACTTGCCCACGCTAAATCGGCAATGACTAAGGCAAAGGCACAATGAAAATTAAAATTAAAATTATTAATCCCAATACTACTCAAAGTATGACAGACAAAATTGCTGCATCAGCAAAGATAGTTGCAAGTTCTGGTACTCAAATTATTGCAGTGAGTCCTCAAATGGGACCTGCAACAATTGAAAGTTATTATGATGAGGCCCTAAGTGCCGTAGGTGTCTTAGAAGAAATACGCCAAGGTGAATTTGTAGGTGTAGATGCCTATATTATTGCCTGTTTTGGTGACCCTGGGCTTTATGCTGCACGTGAAATGACTTCAGCTCCTGTGATTGGGATTGCCGAAGCAGCTATGCGAACTGCAAGTTATGTCAGTACTGGTTTTAGTGTAGTCACAACCTTACAACGCACAGTGAATATGAGTTGGCATTTGGCTCATCGCTATGGGGCTACGCCATTTTGCAAAAATGTTCGAGCTTGTGATATTGCAGTTGAAGAGTTGGAGCTTCCTGACTCAAATGCCTATCGGACCGTACGAGATGAATGCAAGAAAGCACTAGTAGAAGATAAAAGCGATGCGATTGTTTTGGGCTGTGCAGGTATGAGTGATTTATGTCTAAAGCTACAAAACGAGTTGGGTGTAATCGTTATTGACGGCGTTACAGCAGCCGTTAAACAAGCTGAAATGTTAGTTCAGTTAAATTTAAAAACCAGCAAAGTTGGTGATTGGGCCTCACCTCCTGTAAAGAACTACACAGGTATATTGTCGGGTTTTGGAGCACAATAGAGATAACTTACTGTTTCAATTCCAACTCAAAACGCTACGTTGGAATTGAAACAAAGAATAATTAAAGGAATTAAGCCTCTGCTAACTCTGGCTGTTGTTCTTCTTTATAAAATGGCACATCGCCATTAATAGTTGCGCGGTGCATAATTCGATGGGCATCGCCATAATCAAATAATGCTTTATGTTGTGTGCAACGGTTATCCCAAATCGCGATATCACCATCTTGCCACTTCCAACGCAAATGAAATTGCTCTTGGGTCGCATGTTCAAACAAGAAATTAAGTAATTGCTCACTTTCTTGTTCAGGTAACTCATTAATGCGAGTGGTAAAGCCCTCACTTACAAATAACAAAGGCTCACCTGTAACAGGATGGGTACGCACCACTGGGTGAACCACTGGTGGGTTACGCTTAAATGTTTGCAAAAGCTTTTCACGTTCTTCTTCGTTATGAGCAAAACGTTCAAGCGGAAAAGACTTACGAATATCGTGTGTTGCAGTTAAGCCACGTAGTTTTTGCTGTAACTCAAATGGGAGCCCTTTAAAAGCTGCTGTGTTGCTCGACCATAATGTATCTCCGCCTACAGGTGGAATTTTAATGGCTTGCAACACACAACCTAAAGGCGGGGTTTTACTAAAAGTCACATCTGTGTGCCAAAGTTCATTGTCACGCAAATCTTGTTTCCAGCTATCGAGTACCATCACTTCAGGTACATCTTCAATTGAAGGATAAATCGGGTGCACATGTAAGCTACCAAAACTGCGTGCCAAGTCTGCTTGTGCTTGCGGTGCTAATTGTTGCTTTCGAAAAAAAATGACCTGATGGTCAAGCAAAGCCTGCTGGATTTGTTGCGTTGTCTGTTCATTTAACGCATTCAAATCAATATCGTGAATAATTGCGCCAATGGTAGGCTTGATCACTTCTATCTTTAAGTTTGCTACTACTGTATTCATCTTCTTTACTACAACTGCTGACCATACCAAGGAGAAAACTGTTTTTGTAACCAACGTAAAAACAGCTCAAAACTAACTGCGACAATCGCAATCACAATAATGCCCAGAATCACCGTATCGGTAATTAAGAACTGTGCTGCCGATTGCACCATAAAACCAATACCACGGTCCGCTGCAACCAACTCAGCTGCAACTAATGTTGACCAGCCCACCCCAAGACCAATACGAATACCGGTAATAATATGAGGCAAAGCCGTTGGTAAAATGACATGCCAAAAGACTTGTGACTGACTTGCCCCTAATGACAATGCCGCACGTTCACGATTTAGCTGATGGCTTAACACGCCATGTGCACTACTAATGATGACAGGCGCCAAAATCGAGAAGAAAATCAAAAGTACTTTTGTGGTTTCGCCAATACCGAACCAAATTACAAGTAACGGCAAATACGCTAACGGCGGAATTGGACGTAATAATTCAACTAAAGGATCTAGAACAGCGCGAACCCATTTGTTCAGGCCCATCCATAAGCCCAATGGTACGCCAATCACCACGGCAGCAATCAAAGCCAAAAACACACGCGAGATACTGGCTGCCAAGTGTTGCCACAAAGTAGCCTTCATAAAGCCTTCTTGGCTGACCGATATAAATTTTTGCCAGACTGCCTGCGGGCTAGGTAAAAACAGTTCAGGTACAACATGCAAAGCAGTAATAAGAAACCAGAGTGCAACTACACTTCCCACACTGATTATGCTGACCACCAAAGTGCGATGCTTCTCAAGGAATGACGATAGAAATGAAGCATTTTCTGCTTGCACATTTAACTCAGGTTTAAGTTCTACTTTGTCATATTCATAGACGTTATCTTTAGTGTTCATGTAGGTAACGCCTCCTTACCGCTTTGTTTTTGTGCCCTTAAACTTTCAAATAGCTGTTCTCTGAGCTGAATAAATTGAGAATCCGATTTAATTGAGCGAATAGACTCACCCTGACGGTACCGTTGGGCAAAATCGAGGTGTAGAGTTTCTACAATCTTGCCTGGATGCGCTGTCATTAGTACCAGCTGATTGCTGAGTAATAATGCTTCTTCAATGTCATGAGTAATCAAAAAGAAGCTTTTATTTTGTTGAATCCATAAATCGAGCACTAACTGCTGCATGTTTTCACGCGTAAAAGCATCTAATGCGGCAAAAGGTTCATCTAATAAAATAAACGGCGCGTGACTGATCAAAGCTCTGGCAATACCAACACGTTGTTTCATACCACCGGAAAGTTCCCAGATATTGGCTTTTTCAACGTGACTTAAACCCACAATTTTTAAAATTGCACTCACTTGTTTCTCAATCTCTGCACGCTTTAAACCTTTTAACTGCAAAGCGAAGCCAACATTATCTGCAACATTCAACCAAGGAAGTAAGGCGTGATCTTGAAATACAACAGCACGAGTTACATCTGGTCCAGTTACGACTTCATGATTTACAAGCACATCACCAGAACTCGGCTTTTGAAACCCTGCCAAGATATTAAGCAAAGTTGTTTTGCCACAACCCGACTCACCTAAAATCACGGTTAAAGAACCTTCTTCAATGGTTAGGTTAATATCTTGTAAAACTGGCTTTTGCTGTTTAGGAAAAGTCAGATGAATATGTTTGGCTTCAAGTACACTCATGACAACTCCTTAAGGCTGCAAAAATGAAGAATTCACATTGCCTTTATAATCGGCTTTAAGTTGATCGACTTTGCCCTGACCTTTTAAGAATTTCGCTGTATCAAAAATATTTTGCGCAAATTCACCATCTAATGTTTGTTTTTGCTGAGCGTGGTCAAGATAAATATTTCCACTTAATAAAAGCGGGATATCTTTTGCATCAGAACCTGTGAGCTGCGCAATTTTTTGCACGTTATCGGCATCTTTAACGTAAGCGGCTGGATCTTGATTATATTTTTCAAGCTGCTCAAGTGTGGTTTGGACAAAAGCTTTCAAAAAGTCAGGATTTTTCTCTGCAAAGTCTTTACGTACAACCCATAAGTCATAAGTTGGAGCACCCCATTCACCGACTTGTTTTGAGTCGGTTAAAACCGTACCAGATGCTTTGGCTTTACTTAAAGCAGGTTCCCACACATAGGCAGCATCAATATCACCACGTTCCCAAGCAGCTGAAATTTCAGGTGGACGCAAGTTAATAATTTTTACTTTGTCTTCTGGAATGTTCCAATGTTTAAGTGCAGACAAAAGGCTGTAATGGGTTGTCGAAACAAACGGTACAGCAATGGTTTTGCCAATTAAATCTTGAGGAGTTTTAATGCCTGATTTATTACTCACTACGAGTGCTTCAGATGCACCAAGTTTTGAAGTAATTAAGAATACCTCAATCGGTAAATTACGGCTTGCCGCGGCAGCAAGTGGGCTTGAACCAATATTACCAAGTACCACATCACCTGAAGCAAGCGCATTGACAACATCTGAACCCGCATCAAATTTTTTCCATTGAATAGTACGTTGACTATGTTTTTCATAATCTCCGTTAGCCTGTGCAACTTTGCTTGGGTCAACCCCAGTTTGATAAGCAATCACGACTGGTTTGTTGTCACGAACTGAAGCACCCGTATTATTATCTTTCTTATTTTGCCATACGATAAATGCAACAATTGCTACAACCACAATTGCCGTGATAATCAACGGTTTGGTCTTTGTGCTCATAATTTCATGATCTTTCAATAATATAAGCCCATGGTATGCATCCGGCTTTATAATGAAAAATAAAAAAATATGAGTTGCTTATCTAATTTTTATAAATAACTTTTCCTTATAAGTTTTTATCTTTTGGTAAAAAGCAAATTCCAAGTAAACTTACAGATTAGCCATAAAATTAAAATACTTATATATCAATAACTAAAAATGATATTCACAAATCATATGATTAGGAAAACCTGACAGATGCCCTCTAAGTATTTTATCCTCTCATATTTGATCATTTTTATTTTTGCTTATTGCATCCAGAGTTTTGCATCTAATTAATTTTCATTCTTTTATATAAAGTTCAGATTTTATTATCTTTTTATCTTAAATCTTCTGCAAATATTGAGATTTGGGCAAATCTTTTTCTGGTTTATACATGACGCAAATTTAATTTTTATTTTTAAGAGGAGAAAAATTCTTTTGTTTAAACATTCTCAAATTTTGAAAAAAACATTAATTACAACGTCTTTAATTACATTTAGCCTCTCAAGTCATGCAGCGCTTACCTTTGGCAATGCTGAAGAAGGTGAACTTAAAGTAAGTGGTACTGTTCGGGCTAAATATGTTTATGACTTTGATTCTGAACCCACAACCAGTAAATTTTCCTTTAATGACGCCGTATTATGGCTAGATTACAACTCCCCGAAATGGATTGGCCACTTAGATTATCGGGTTTATGAATATTACGGGCATTTAGGCGATGCCAATTGGCTCACCGATGCATGGATGGGTTATAAAATTAATGACAACAGTAAAATTATTGCAGGCTTAAACCCAGTTCCTTTTGGCTTGGGTCGCTTTTGGGGAAATACTTATTATTTAGGCATTGCCAATAGTGCTGGTTGGGAAGATGTACACAACCTTGGGGTGAAATATGATTTCAATGATGGAACCAATGAAGCACAACTCGCCTTTTATCCTACCGATGGTGGCACCTATAGAGGTAAAAGCAAAGACTCGAGTCGATTTAGTATCAATCCTGTCAATGCGGATGACTCTGTACCACAAGGTACCAATACTAAAGAAAAGAACTCCATTGTTGTTCGCGGTGCTCATACCTTTAAGAACGTATTAGGACAAGAGAATTTCTCTACCCAACTGGGTGCTTCTGCATGGTATTCCACTATTGAAAACAAGCGTTCAGGGCAAGATGGAGATCGCCAAGTCTATTCGGTTTTTAGCAATACCAATTATAATCAATGGAATTTACAGCTTTTGGCTGGTTATCAAGATATTGATAATGCCGATACTGAATATAAAGATCATCTGACTTTGG
The DNA here is from genome assembly GCF_000369045.1 of Acinetobacter pittii ATCC 19004 = CIP 70.29. Lineage (GTDB taxonomy): Bacteria > Pseudomonadota > Gammaproteobacteria > Pseudomonadales > Moraxellaceae > Acinetobacter > Acinetobacter pittii. Next base: position 392,456 of record NZ_KB849790.1, read on the forward strand.
GCGGTTTCGATTATTCATTTAATTCGGCAACCAAAGGTCAGATTTATTCAGCCGAACTGAGCTATTTATTTCCTCAGCAGTTTGGCCCCATTACCTCTGTTCGTCCTTACCTAAACTATAGTTCTTATCGAAAAGAGCAAGATGGTTTCAAAGACTCTACCCGTTTTATTCCCGGCATTGCCTTTAACTATCAAAAATTGACAGTACAAGCCGAGTTGCTGGTGGGTAAACATGACCCATATCTAGGAGACAGTGAAGGCCTTGCAGCTGGTGGAAGTAATGATAAATGGAACAAAAAAGCATTTGTGATTTTTGCTTATTACTTCTAATTCTAAAAATAAAGGCCAACAGATGTTGGCCTTTATTTTTATCTAGATATTTATTTTTACTCTAGTCGATTACTGGTGAATTATTGAGAGGAAGTTCTGTTTTATCCTCATCGATAACATCGACATCTTGGGCGGTAGGCTCAAACTTAATTAGTAGTCCAATCACAATTAAAGGAATAAACGCAAAGATAGAAATAATCAGATAAACATCGGTTTTATATCCCGCCATCCAGATCGGTAAAACAAACAAAGCAATGGCTTGAGCAACACCTGTTACCGCACGGTTAAAGCCAACCCCAACACCACGAATCGAAGCTGGATAAGCCATAGTTGGATAAACCATCATTTGTGCCCCTGGCCCAAAGCCTTCGGCAAAAAGCCACAAACCGAGCATACCAATTGCGGTGTAGAGTAAAAAGCTATTACCGGGTTCACCAATTAATGCCAAGGCAATGAGGGCTATAAACTGGAGTAAAAAGCCTGTAAGCAACACATGACGAGATTTAAATCTGCTGGCAACAAATACACCTAACAGCCCGCCCGTAAATGCAAACAATAAATTAAGCCCAAGTGTGGTGGTAATGGTCGTCAAGACATCGGTATGAAAGAAACGCGTTAAAATAGAAGGTAAAAAGAAGGCAATGGTCGTGTACTGAAATGCCACCGAAATATGAATCACAATGGCCACAATAGTTCTTGGCAAATAGGTTTTATTAAATAGAACTGCAAAACCCTCGCGCTTTTTCTTTTCAGCAGTTCTTTTTACTTTTTCAACTGTAGCGACTGCATGAATTGCATAGGATTCTTGTAGAACTTGAGCGGCTCCTTTTAAATCGCCTTGGTTTGCAAGCCAGATTGGTGATTCAGTTAAATATTTACCGCGAATAAAAATAATGAGTAACGCTGGCACTGCTCCGAAAATTAAAGATGCTCGCCATAACCAATTGCTATGCTCAGGGGGTAAAAGAAAATAAAGCGCCAGAACTAGACCAAAACAGACCGAAGAAGCGGCATACCACATTGGGCACCATGCAGCTAAACGCGCTGCCTTGTTGCTACTTCCATTAAACTTGGAAAACTCAGATAAGTATGACATTGCCACAGGCAAATCAATACCAACACTAATTCCCATAATAAATCTGGCTAAAATCAAAACCCATACATTCGGTGCAAAGCCTGCGACAATTGCCGCAATGACAAAGAGCACCATGTCCGCCATAAAGACCCGATAACGGCCAATTTTATCTGTCAGCCAACCACCAATCAGGTTACCAACAATGGTTCCGCAGACAATTGCTGAAGCCACCACACCAGTCATCACAGGGCTTAAAGAAAACTCTGAGATAACTTGCTCAATACCAAAGGACAGCGTTGTTAAATCGTAGGCATCAATAAACACCCCAATCAGTGCCAACCAAATAACTTTATTCGATTTACCCTTCCCTGCAAATTTGGAAATTAATTGTGAAACATCATCGGGAGATTTAATTTCATAACGATGGTTATGATCGAGTTCTTGTGTGCTCACTTAATAATTCCTGAATTTTAATAACAGGAACAAAATAATGATTATTCACATAATACAAAAACAAATTAATCTGATGTTTTAATCTAAATTATAGAATTATCTTTTCATTATTAACTCAGCAGTAAAATGGATATAAAAAGACAAAATAAAAGCTGGCATTTAACCAGCTATTTATTTAAAGGTTTTCCAAAATATTAACTTGCCTCAGCAAGTTTTAATTCCTTTAGATTACGATATTTTGCACCGCGGTGATTTTCAGGCAAATATGGCCCAGCACCAAATAATTTTTCTCTTAATGTTCCTTGTGCATATGAGGTTTGATATACCCCTCGTTTTTGCAACTCTGGAACAATAAACTCAACTACATCAGCAAAGGTTTGATGCGCCAAAATATAGGCAAGGTTAAAGCCATCAATATCGGTATCTTCAACCCATTGTTGTAGAGCATCCGAAACTGTTTCTGCCGAACCCACTAACACAGGTCCATTCCCACCTAAGCTGTTCCAGTTTGCAATTTCTTCAATAGTCCAAACACGTTCTGGGTCCGCATTTACATAAGAATCTAATAAAGATTGAATGGCATTGGTTTGAATATATTCAACTTTGTCCGTTGGCTGGTATTGTGAGAAGTCCACACCTGACCAGCCAGACAATAATGTTAATGCCCCATCATAGCTTCCATAGCTTTGATATTCTTTAAACTTAGCCTGTGCTTTTGCATCGGTTTCATCAGTGACAATAGACAAAAGTGCATAAATTTTAACTGAGTACGGGTCACGGCCTTCCTGAGCCAATTTCTGGCGAATGCCCTGTACCACTTTTTTAGTGGCAATTTTAGACGGCGCCGCTATGAATACGCACTCGGCATTTTGACTAGCAAACTTCTGCCCGCGTGAAGAAGCACCTGCTTGGTAAAGTACTGGTGTTCTTTGCGGTGATGGTTCACAAATATGGATACCCGGTACAGTAAAATATTTACCTTCGTGCTGAATTGGATGCACTTTTTTATGGTCAGCAAAGATACCGCTTTCACGATCACGAAGTACCGAACCTTCTTCCCAAGACCCTTCCCAAAGTTTGTAAAGAACTTCTAAATATTCATCAGCAATATCATAACGATTGTCATGATTAACCTGAGTTTTTAGGCCCAAGTTTTTCGAACCACTTTCCAAATAAGACGTCACGATATTCCAACCAACTCGCCCTTTGGTTAAATGGTCTAGCGTGCTAATACGTCTAGCAAAAGGATAAGGATGTTCAAAGGAAATCGAAGTTGTGACACCAAAGCCCAAATGCTTGGTGACTGCTGCCATCGCAGGCACGATCTGTAGCGGATCATTGACTGGAACTTGTACTGCACCTGTTAAAGCATGTTCAGCACTTTGATGATAAACATCATAAATACCAAGCACATCTGCAATAAAAATACCGTCAAAAAAACCACGCTCAAGAATTTGTGCTAAATCTGTCCAATATTCTAAATCTTTATATTCAACAGATCGGTCTTGAGGATGCCGCCATAATCCAGGAGATTGATGGGCAATACAATTCATTTCAAAAGCATTAAAACTAATTTTCTTAGTCATAAAATATTCGCCAGCATTTTATTTATTTTTATACTAAAGCAATTTTTAGGTTTTCTTTATAATATAAACCCCAAACAAAATATGATTTTATTCTAATAGGTTTTTATAATTTATTTCTAAAAAACATAAATAATATTAAGCCACTAAAAATAGCAGCTTAATATCTAAAACTATAATTTATTATTTAGCAACATTCCCTATTCGCCATTGATATGGTGGTAATGTGCCGTTTACACTAAAATCTCCGACAATTCGATTTTTAAATACTCTCGGGTTGTGTGAAGATAAAGTTCGTACATTACGCCAGTATCGATCTAGGCCTAAATCTTTGTCTGTTGCAGAAGCACCTAAAGCATCAAATAAAATCGTAGAAGCATTTAAAATTAGATCGGTAATAACCGTTTGAGACTGTGCACTTTCAAGCTCGGCAAGTGCATTTTGTTCTTCTTCAAGCTGCTCATTATTTTGAAATGCAGCCAAGTAAGCACGTTGTAAGCTTTGTGCGACTTTTTCAATAATCGCCCCTGCACTGTAAGCTGCACCACGGATTTGACCTACTACTTGTAAAATTTGCGGATCCTGTTTTACAAATTGAGCATTTGCATGCGTGTAGTTTCGGGTACGTTTAGCAACAGCTTGTGAAACATCATAGGTTGCAGCACGTCCTAGACCTGTAATGATTGCCAGTTGAACCAGTTGATAGTAAGCCGCTGAATATTTAAAACGATCATCATCAGGTAAAATTTCAGTTTCGTCGACCAATACGTCATGGAAATATGCTGTACCACTTGCGGTGAGTTGCTGACCAAAGCCATTCCAGTCATCTACAATTTCAACGCCTTCATCTTCACGGCGAACAACGACCGAGCCAGATTCACCCTTTAAATCTGTTACACCAACGTCCACCCAGTCTGCATATAGACTCCCTGTGGTGTAATATTTTTTCCCTTTAACGCGAATTTTTCCTTCACTGTCTCGATACAAATGAGTTTCGAACTGATCAATTGACTCTTTCCCGCCTTCAGACCACGCGCTGCCAACCGTTTCACCATTTGCAATTCGGCTAAGCCAACGCTGTTGAAACGCTTTGTCTTTACTTACCAAGACATCTTCAGTGAAACCAAAATGCACACGCAAAGCTTGCGGTAAGTTTGAATCGGCCTCGGCAAGTTCAATGAGCAATGCAAATAGTTCAGGGATGGTTGCATCAAAGCCACCATGAGCTTTAGGAAGTCTTAACCTTGTAAAACCAACATCTTTGAGCCATTGAAGTTGTTCATAGGGCAAAATATGCTGTTGCTCACGGATTAAAGCCCCTTCTTTAATGCGGGCAAAAGTTGGTCTGAAATTTTTTGCCAATTCATCATAACGCTCAGTTGGCCCTTCACCCCACACACGAGAAATAATTGAGGCCTGACTAAGTGCTGCATGCGTTAGTGAACCGAGATGATGCTCAAAATTTAAATTTGTCATGTAAGTAAAACCAATATTGCTTTGCTTTTACCATAAAATATTTATTTCACATGAAAACGATTATTTTTTTATAACTGTATTCATTCTTTATATAAGAACCCAAACACAAAGATAAAAAGCTCGTATCTCAAAGACTAAGACGCCTCTTTTTGCCGAATGCTTTGCTGGCTTTGTAATAAGGTTTGTATATATTCTGAATAGACGGATAACTTTTCAAAAATATGTTCTGAATAAAACATATCATCAATTAAATGTGTCATTTGAGACGTTGTGAAAGTGTCACACAGCCCTACCAACTCTGCATTCATTTGAGCAAATTTCGCGCATAGCTTTACATAAGTTTCATCTTTATTTTTGAATAATAATTTCCGCATTTCTAAGCTATTTAGGTTTTTTAAGTCATCATCTTTTCTGGTTTTAATCCAATAAATTTTGACCTTTAAAAATTGCTCTAGTGCTTTCAAATGCTCGACATCTATGGCTAAACTCGTAATTAAAAAAACTGTAGAAAGATCACTTCGGCACAGTGCCTTGATTAGGCTTAAATAAATAAACTCAACTTCATTAAGCTCTGTAAGTTCCAAATCTATATAAATTTTTAAGCTGTCTAAAACATCATCTACTTTGAATAGTGCTTTTTTTTCAGCTTGGTAATATTTATTCAGAATAGAAAGCACAGGCGTTGTCGCAGGCGTTGTATAAATAGCAGCCTTGTTTAAGTTGGCAAAAATAAATGGTGAAAATAGATAAGCCACACTACTTTGCTGTGGCTCAATATGAGATTGGATTAAATATACAGTTTCAGATTTAGAAAAGTCTCTGAGTACTTTCGCTCTTAATAAGGTAGCTTCAAAATTAACGTAAGTCTGCTCTAACTGAGCCAATATAGATACAGGAATAGGCTGATTTTTAATAATTTTATGCAGGACATTGAGTTGAGAAGTAATAAACATTTTTTAACATCCAAGCTATTTTAGAAGAGCTACACTTAAATCAGGTCTTTAATAACCTACGTAACAACCAGACCTCACGCAAAACAACAAAGGAATAAAAGAGAAGAAACTATTCTTCTGCGCTTATTACCCAAAGTCGCATTCGCTGTATTTTGGAGAGTGATTTTGGCCATTCGTAAATCTTGTTCATTTATTTTGGACTTTTGAAGAATGGATACATAGCTACAGATAATTGAAAAAAAACTATAGCACACCTCATGACTGCTCTAGACTGTTATAGTTTTATAAAAAATTTCTGTATCTACATATACAAAATTAGTAAGTGCATGATTAAGGAAACTTCTTAAGGTAGGTAGTTTTCATGAGACGATCTATTGCATATCGCCAGATATTTCATCAATGTTTCAATGCAACATGCATTTTTACAAATGCAACATCAAGCATAAACTTTGTTAACAGATTGAGAACAATCAATCAGTCTATTCTCTTGGAATATCAAGCAATTATATTGCTTAACCCTGTTGGCATTTTACTTGCTAAGAAGATCTATCACAGAAGTAAGTTTAATAGCCAAAATACTTTGTTGCCTGAAAATAAGTATTTAACTCATTCAATCATCATCAGCTAGTTCACAGGGGGAAAGTTTATGAGTCTCGGTCTAACCGCTCTAGAATTAGCGCGAATACAATTTGCTTTTACAGTATCCTTCCATATTATTTTTCCGGCCACTTCCATCGGTCTTGCCTGCTTTTTAGCAGTGCTAGAGTGGAAATGGTTAAGAACCCAAAACCCGATTTATAAAGATCTCTTTAAATACTGGATTAAGATCTTTGCCGTTGCCTTCGGTATGGGTGTGGTCTCGGGCGTGGTTATGAGTTACCAGTTCGGTACAAACTGGAGTGAATTTTCACGCGTTGCCGGAAGTATTACTGGTCCTTTACTTACCTATGAAGTCTTGAGTGCCTTCTTCTTAGAAGCAGGTTTCTTAGGCATTATGTTATTTGGTTGGGGACGTGTTGGTCCTCGAGCCCATTTCTTCGCAACACTTATGGTTGCCATCGGAACATGTATTTCCATGTTCTGGATTCTATCTTCTAATAGCTGGATGCAGACACCTCAAGGCTTTGCCATCGAAAATGGCATTATTGTGCCAAAAGACTGGTTTGCAATTGTCTTTAACCCATCCTTCCCTTACCGCTTTGCCCACATGGGTGCTGCCGCCTTCTTAGTTTCATCATTATTGGTCGTCGGAACATCTGCATGGCATTTAGTAAAAGGCCGTCGTGATGAATTGGTGAAAAAATCGTTCTCGATGGGTCTCTGGATGGTGCTTGTGACTTCATGTTTACAAGTAGTAATTGGTGATAACCATGGTTTAAACACCCGTGAACATCAACCAGCCAAACTTGCGGCAATGGAAGGACACTGGGAAACCAATCACAATGAGCCAATGCCATTATTGCTTTTTGCAATTCCAGATATGAAAGAAGAACGTAACCACTTCGAAGTGGGTGTTCCTTATTTGGGTAGTTTAATTTTAACGCATAGCTTAGATGGCCAAGTGACAGGCTTAAAAGATTTCGCACCTGAAGACCGTCCAAATTCAACCATCGTTTTCTGGAGCTTCCGTGTGATGGTGGGTCTTGGTGTGCTCATGGTCACTCTGTCTTTAATTGCGCTTTGGTTACGTAAGCGTGGAAAACTCTATGAAACGTCTTGGTTCCATAAATTTGCTGTAGTGATGGGGCCTGCGGGTTATGTGGCAATGCTGGCTGGCTGGATTACTACCGAAGTAGGCCGTCAACCGTGGGTTGTATACGGGATTATGCGCACTAAAGACGGGCTTTCACATACCGTTTCGGCAGATCAGGTTGGACTTAGTCTCTTTATTTTTGTGGTGGTCTATACCATCGTTTTTGGTAGCGGTATTTACTACACCTTAAAACTCATTAATAAAGGCCCTGTATTTATCGATACACCAAATATTGAAACTGGTGGCGTTGGACACTTTAAAACACCAATGCGTCCACTCAGTGCTGTCGATGAAAACATTGACGATAATCAAAAATCTGGGGAGAAACATCATGATTGATCTTTCTTTAATATGGGTCGGTATTATTGGTTTAGGTGTTTTAATTTACGTGGTCATGGATGGTTTTGACTTAGGAATCGGAATTATGTTCCCTTTCATTAAGAACAGCCAAGAACGTGACGTCATGATGAATACCGTCGCTCCTGTTTGGGATGGTAACGAAACTTGGATGGTTCTCGGTGGCGCTGGTCTGTATGCAGCCTTCCCGCTGGTTTATTCAACAGTTTTATCAGCACTCTACCTGCCTATCATTTTCATGGTCATTGCCTTGATTTTCCGTGGAGTTGCTTTTGAATTCCGTTTTAAAGCTCATCGAACCAAGCACCTTTGGGACTTGGCTTTTATTTGGGGTTCAGTTTTAACCAGCTTCCTTCAAGGGATTATTTTGGGTGCTTATATTCAAGGAATCAAAACCGAAAATGGTATTTTTGCTGGTGGGTCTTTTGATTGGCTTTCCCCGTTTACGATCTTTACAGGTATTGGCGTAGTTGCCATGTATGCCACTTTAGGCTGTGGATGGCTGATTTTAAAAACCGAAAAAGGTTTGCAGCAACGTATGTATGAGCTTATGCCAAAGCTGATTATTGCACTGCTCATTATTTTTGGTGGGGTGAGTTTATATACGCCGTTGACGCATCCTGAAATTGCAGATCGCTGGTTCTCTTTACCAAATCTGTTCTATTTTAGTCCTGTACCGATTTTGGTCTTATTGTTTGTTGGCCTGATTTTATCAGCATGTAAAAAGCAGGATCATGACCTCAAACCATTTGCATATACATTGGCCCTCGTTTTCCTTGCATTTACTGGTTTTGTGATTAGTTTATGGCCCTATATTATTCCGCCATCAGTCACCATTTGGCAGGCAGCAGCGCCTCATTCAAGCCAGATGTTTGCTTTGGTCGGCGCACTTATTTTAATCCCGATCATTATTGCTTACACCATTGTGTCTTATTGGGTATTTAGAGACAAAGTTCGTGTAGGTGACGAAGGCTATCATTAAGTATGGAGGGTTTTATGAAAAAGTCATCCGTTAAACTCAATCAAACCCAATGGTTTATTCTGCTATGGATCGGTGGTTTTTTAGCCTTAGCTGTGATTGCGGGATTGTTTAAAGTTATCTTGATTTATGCAGCCCCTTACTTAAAGTAAATCTATTGTTCTAAACAAATGCCGTTTGTAGATTCTGCAAACGGCATTTATTATTGATTAAGTGCTTCTTTCATTTTGTTATTTCGTGCAGCTCATACATGTATAAATCAGAACAACTCGCTCATAGCATTCGCCAACTCATTGAGAGCGGCACTTTAAATGCACATGAAAAATTACCGTCATTGAGAGATCAGGTACAACGTTCTGGTTTTAGTTTAATGACCGTCATGAATGCTTATCAGGAGCTTGAATCACAAGGTCTGATCTATTCAAAAGAAAAATCTGGCTACTTCGTTGCCGAGCAAATTGCACTAAAGCCACTTGAACAATATTCAGTTGTTTCACTGAACTCTAAAATTGAAATTAATTCATTAGTTTTTAAATATCTTAAGTCAATTCAACATGAGTCCGTCGTACCTTTTGGTTCAGCTTTTCCGGACAGTCAGCTTTTAACAGCACCCAAACTTATTCAAATTATGGGACAGCTTGCCCGTCAAAGACAAAGTTATGACCAGACAACCAGTTTGCCTCCCGGTAATTTAGCCTTAAGAAAACTAATTGCTCAACGCTACTGTATGCAAGGCATACAGACAGACCCGGATGACATTGTCATTACATCTGGAGGTTTAGATGCACTGAACCTTTCGCTACAAGCTGTCGCTCAACCCGGCGATTATATTTTATTACAGCAAACTGTGTTTTATGGGGCTTGGCAAGCCGCCGAGCGTTTAGGACTTAAAGTGATTACCATTCCTGAACATCCACAACATGGTTTTGACCTAGAGGCATTTGAACAAGTCATTCAAACCTATCCAATCAAAGTGTGCTGGCTCATGCTGAATGCCCATAACCCGATTGGTTTTACAGTCAGTGATGACATTAAATATAAAATTGCCAAGTTGCTTCATGAACACCAAATTTATTTGATTGAAGATGATGTCTATGAAGAGCTTTTTTATGGCGGCCAAAAACCACTTTCGATGAAATATTTTGACCAACAAAATCTGGTACTGCACTGCTCTTCTTTTTCTAAAACATTAGGTGCAGGTTTTCGGGTTGGTTGGGTCTATGCCGGTAAATTTTCAGACCATATTCAACACTTACAGCTCATGAGTACCATTTCAGTAAATGCACTCATTCAAAATGCATTGGTTGAGTTTTTGTCTCATCATCATTATGAAAAACACTTGCGTACACTTAGACTTTCGCTTGAGCGTTATAAAAAGCAGTTTTATCACTATATAAAGCAACATCTGCCTAGCTCTTGCGAAGTGTATTACTACCCAAGTGGCTATTTTCTATGGGTCAAACTTCCTAGTACGCTAGACAGTATGCAAGTTTATGAAGAGTTGATTCAGCAAGATATTGGCGTTGCGCCAAGCCCTCTATTTAGTGTTTTACCCTCACAGCAGCATTATTTGAGAATCAATTGCTCTTTTGAATGGAACACTAAAATTCAAAGCGCATTAGATCAGGTTATCAAAACCATTCAACAAAGAGTTGAAGCAAGTCTCTAAAGAAATGCTTCGACCTAAGCACAATTTTATAGTCTTTATTTTGTGGTAACTTTATAACTCAAATCTATAGTTTTAAGGGAAACAGGTTCAAAGAATTAATATGGAAATTGATGAAGAACTCACCCTGAAAAAAATACAGATTTTTTTAGCTTTTATGCGCTGTGGAAATTTGTCTAAAACAGCCATAGAAATGCAGTTGAGTAATGTCAGTGTTCATAAAGCCTTACATTCTTTAGAAAGTGCTTTACGTTGCCCTCTTTTTAAAAATGAAGGCCGTAACCTCATTCCTTTAAAAAGTGCTTATGTCTTTGAAGAACGGGCACAAAAAATCGTACAAGACATTTTTATTACCGTAAATAAAACCAGAGAAGCCGCAGGCTTTGCAGCCAAGGTTTTACATTTAGGTTCTCTTTATTCTTTAACTGTAAATACGATTCCAAATGTGATTAGCGGCCTTAAAATCAGACGTAGTGAGCTTGATATTCAACTGTTGCTGAGCTCGAATCAGGATTTGGTGAAAAAGCTTAAAGCAACTGAGCTGGATGCCATTATCGTGGCTTTAAATGAAACCACTCAAGATGATGACTTTGAAATTTTGCCGATGTTTTCAGATGACATTTTTTTGGCCGTCAATAAAGATTCAAAATATGCCGATTTTAAAGATATTGATTTAAGCCTTTTAAAAGAAGAAACTTTTTTAACTTTAACTAAGGGTTTTGCAACTCATAACGACAGCGACATTATTTTTAAAAAAGCAGGTTTTTCACCAAAAGTTGCTTTACAGGTCAATGATATTTTTACCTTAATTAGTATGGTCAGCTCAGGTGTCGGTTTTGCTCTACTACCCGGCCGTATTTCTGCAGTTTATGAAAGCTCAGTCAAACTCATTCCGCTAAAACAGCAATATCATATGCAGCAAGAAATCGGTTTGGTCTTTCTAAAAAGCAAAGAACGAGACCCAAACTTACTTGCTCTGATTGCTGAATGTCGCATGTTCGCCACTAATTTTAAAAGATAAATATCGGCAACTTATTAAAGAATAATGAGTTGCCGTTATAGGATTTTCAAAAATTTATCCAAAAATCGCATTAACCGTTAAGAAAAAGACAGAAGGTCCAAGTAAGCACCCTAGTCCTGTATAGAAGGTTGCAACTAAAGCGCCATAAGGTACCAATCGTACATCTGTACCTGCCAATCCCGCAGCTGTACCACTGGTTGTTCCTGCCAAACCGCCAAAGACCATGGCAGAGCGTGGACTTTTTAGATACATAAATTTCGCAAGCAGTGGCGTCCCGACCATAAAGAAAACTGACTTGATTAAACCAATTGCAATAGAAAGTGCGATGACATCAGAACTCGCGCCAATTGCAGTACCAGTAATTGGACCTACAATATAAGTCATTGCGCCTGCACCGATCGTTGTCATCGAAATGGGATCTCGATAGCCCATGCTCCATGCAACCAAAACCCCAATTGCAAAAGGCACAACACAACCAAGCATTAATGCAATTAGACCAATTTTGCCTGCTTTCTTCACTTCTTTCACATCAACTTCAAATGCAGTTGAAGCAATCGCTAAATCACGAATCATGGCTCCGCCCAACAGCGCAAAACCAGAAAAAATAGCGATGTCCGAAACACCTTTGGTTCCCTGCGTATAAACTCCCGCAAAGTAAGCAACAACCAAACCTAAAGTAATCGCAATTGCAGAACTTTGTAGTTTTCCCTTCGTCAAATATTTTGAGAGTAGATGGGAAACAAACATCATTAAACCCGTTACTGCAAGAGCAGTAACTAATGCATTTTTTGATAACACAGCAATTATAGCGTCCATCATTTAAATCCTTTTTGATTGAACTTTTTGTAGTTTATGTTGCTTAGGCTATTTTTTCCTTGGGTTCTATCGTCCATTCATATGTTTCATAGTCACCACTCATTCTATTTAAATAACGGATGACTAAAACCGTGCCAATTAACGATGCAATAGAGACAATCAGCCCTAACATGCCACCCGATAATGCTGCAACAACATTTTGACCTGCCGACATCGCAACAACGATCGGAATATACATACCTGACCAATACAAGACGCCAAATTGTGTGACTTGAGGTAAGTAACCTTTTTTTGCCAATAATTCTTTAGATAAAATCAATAGAATCATTGAAATAGCAACGCCACCGACATTCGCTTTAACGCCTAATACCATGCCTAAGGTGTTGCCAAGATAGTCGCCTAATAAATGGCAGATCGCTAATATTGCTGTTCCATATATAATCATTGTAAATCCCTCATATCCTTGGGTTATTACTCAATTTTTAATTTGTATTGTAGTTACAAAGAAGCGTTATTTTCATTTTGCATTGCTAACTGAATGCTGTCTAAACGTATTCCCTGAAATGACAATACAGTTCCATCTTTAAATGTTCGGCGTGCAAGTGTAGTAAGCACCGTTCCCGGCAAAGCTTCGATCTGTAACCTTACACCTCGCTCCCATGCAGCTTGGATGGTACTTTCCCAATCTACAGTTCGACTCATATTAAAAGCCAAGTCATCACCAATCTGTTCTGGTCTGCTAAGCATACGAGCCGTTGTACCACTTAAATAACGTATTTTAGGCTGCTTTAAAGTCACTCCCTCCATAGACGCTGCAAGTTGCTTTGCTTGCTGACTTAATAATTCACAGTGCGATGGCACCGATACATCTAATTTTTTTGCCACCACGCCTTGTTGCCTTGCTAAAACAGCAACTTGATTCATGGCTTCAAAGCTTCCTGAAATAACGATCTGGTTATGTGCATTAATATTTGCAACAAACACCTCTGGCGTTATTTCATAAATCTGTTTGACCCATGTTTCAACAGCTGCACGATCTGTACCAATCAGAGCTGTCATGCCATATCCAGTGGGGTAAGCGTTTTGCATGAGTTCACCTCGATAGGCAACTAAACGAACGGCATCCTCAAAGGCTAAAACTCCTGCTACAACCGCAGCCGACCATGCACCAATTGATAAACCTGCTACATAATCTGGTGTTAAGTTTTCCGCTGTTAATAAGGCTGAACTCATCACACCTGAAACCAGCAAACAAAGCTGTACTGCACGTGTCGACTGCAATGCAGCCGGACTATCTAGCATCAAGACATCTTCTTTGAGTGCATCCGATGCACGCTCAAGGTATTCTTTAACTAGAGCGGTTTGAGGTAAGTCGTGCAACATATTGCTTCGTTGCACACCTTGCCCCGGATATACCCAAATTGAAGCCATGATATCTATTCCCTAATTCCATGGGTTTTCTACTAAAACAGCACCATCAGAACGTTTCAATAGAACTTTTCCACTGTTCCCAGCCCATTCTTTTAAGGCCAACCCGCCTTGCGGAAGTTGTAGCTGTATATCCACATTGAGCCCTGCTTGCTGAAAATTTTCGAGTAGCTCAATTGCCTGCTTTTTGGCAAAAGGTTGTTCAGCTCGAATCAATAAATCTATGTCACTTTGTTGGGTTACTGTTTTAATGCCCGTTGCCAGTTCAAACCCAAAACTTCCTGTATATCCCCAACATCCTGAAAAGTTTTTCATAATGCTAGAAATGCTCTGTAAACGTTCTGCCAAGTGCTCAAACTGCTGCAGATCTACATGAGTCAATTCTTCGGGTTTAAGTTGTCTGTTAATAGCAATTCTTGGCATTTGAGCTGCATATCGTTGATGACGAAATTGCCCCCTTATACCCACAGCCACCTGATTTTCAGGAGTAATTGCCCGTCGAACCACAACAGGATCACCTCGTTGCAATACCTCTCTCACCCAATGCGGAGCATCATCGGCCAAGCAATCGACCGTCATGCCCCACAACAAATCATGGGCTTCAAGCTTAAGTTTCATGACCATTGCTCACGCAATAATTCACGGACTTTTTTAGACATTTGACGGTTTTGGCCATGAAGTCTTTGTTCAAGTCCTCTCGATTGATCAGCATTAATTTCTTTAAACGCTTGAGCAATTGCCTGTTTCGCTAACAAAAGATCATCGTTTGTCGGTTGTTCAGGGTTTTCAATAGATAACAGTTCAGACAACAAACCCAACGTTGCATAACTTTCAATGTCATAGGCCATTGGAGGAATGCTTGATGCCAATTGCTCTAACTCATCAACCGATCGTAAGGTAACGCGTGCAGCAGATTCCTTACCCATTGCATGCACCATAACACCTGAATCTTTTAAGGCAATAATACGATTGGCTTGGTATCCATGCGCCAAGAAAGCACCCGACATCGACTTACCAACCAATAAACTCACAATAGGATGACCTGCTAATCTGGCTCTAACATAGCTATCTACTGCACCCGCTAAAGCTTGATGAATACCCAATAATTCTTCACGGCGCCCATAGGCCTGACTTGGCACATCAACCAAGCATAAAATGCCGCGTTTATTTTCAGTCTGTGCATCGGCTTGAATCACCTCATCAACTACTTTTGCCAAACTCCAGCCTTCTAGCAGTCCAACTTCACCTTGTTTTGCCCGCGGGAACAGATTATTGCTGTCTTGGACAACTGCAATTACACGTACTGCTTGCTGATCAATCTGACCATCAGCTACCCAAACAGAAGCTGGAAAACCTTCAACTGTCTTAAAGTCCTGTGTAAATGCTTTAAACCAATGTGCACCACGAGTAGATGCTTTTAATGTATCAACGGCGATATTCATGCTTGCTCTCCTTGATACAAAGCTTGAACCTGTGCTGGGGTAATTTGCTCAGCAGTATCGACTTTTTGTAGCTTCGCTAAATAGAATGAGTAATTTGAACTACGATGCTGATGAGGCACGCCTTGAGTTAAATAATCGATGACTTGCTGACGAATTTTCTGGCGATCATCGTCAACATAAGCATCTGCCAAACCACTAGCGAAACGCTGATTACCACCAGTAATACTCCATATAAATGGACGATCTTTAGCGTTATATTCTTGTACACCGCCTTCTTGTTCAATTACTTGCGGGCCATTTAAACCTAAACGTCCTTCTTGTGTCATTACAATATAGCTACATAGGCCAGCCGCAATTGACA
Source organism: Acinetobacter pittii ATCC 19004 = CIP 70.29 (assembly GCF_000369045.1). GTDB lineage: Bacteria > Pseudomonadota > Gammaproteobacteria > Pseudomonadales > Moraxellaceae > Acinetobacter > Acinetobacter pittii. The sequence continues at coordinate 408,148 of NZ_KB849790.1, forward strand.
TACCGCCAAAGCACCCTACACTGCCTGCAACTACTGCAATGACGGGTTGATACTGACGTAAGTTCACAATTGCAGCCTGAATTTCAGCGATTGCAGCCAAACCCAGATTTGCTTCTTGTAAGCGAACGCCGCCCGTCTCTAATAGTAAAATTGCCGCTGTTGGAATACCTTTCAGATTGTCTTCAACTGTAAGTTCTAAGGCACCCGCAATTTTAGCTCCGCCTACCTCGCCTAAACTTCCGCCTTGAAATAAGCCTTCAATTGAAATTAAAACCACTGGGCATTCTTGAATAGATCCTTTTGCAATTACTACACCATCATCGGCTTGCGGGACAATATTTTGCTTAACGAGCCAAGGTGACATAACACGTGAAAATGGGTCGAGTAACTCTCGAAAAGTCCCTTCATCTAATAGCGCTTTGGCACGTTCTCTTGCACTAAGTTCAATAAAATCTTGTTTATTTAACAAACTCTGAATATCAGTCATGAGCAATCTCCTCCAATGCTTGTTCTAGACGTAAGCGAACGACACCAGGAGTTGCACCAAAATCATGAATATCAATATTGACCGCTGGTGGTATTTGCGCAGTAAAAATTCGTTCAAAAAGATTGTGCCAACGTGCTGCACTCCCATCTACCGAAGTTACTACCTGAATAGAAGTTTTTCCTGTTTCACCAGGTTCCATTAAAATTTCTAAATCGCCCGAGCCAACACATCCTACCAATGCTTTTTTTACAGGTGGCTTTGTCGCCACAAATTCAAAATGAAGTGTTTCCATAATCAAAATCCCTCTTTATTTTTTAAAGATGACTGCTGAGCACGATCTATAAACAGTGTTGTTGCCAACAAATCTGCGGCACCACCAGCGGAAGCTTTCATCCGAAGCAGATCAAGCTCTAAAAGATGCAAAGCACGTCGACCTTCTAAGCTTGAGCTACCGCCCAAATCCAATACTTGCTGTGCGCCTTGTTGCATACGCTTTAAACCAGATGTGCCAGAGCGATAAAGCACACAGGTATCGGTCAAATCTGTCATCATGGCAAGCAAGGCATCTAAGCGAGCAAACTCTTCTTTCATGGGTTTACTACGACTTTGATAAAGTTGCTTTAACCCAAAATTCACAATAGTTGGAAAGCCTTGTTGTGCCTGTTCTTTGGCACCTAAGATGCCTAATTTCTTTTGTACTTGCTGACCATGACTCAAAGCCTGCTTTGGAATAAAGCGATCTTCAAGCTGAGCAATCTGCCCTGCTAACTGGCATAGCTCAACAGCCGATAAATATTGCTGATTACTGCGCGCTAATGCTGCTGCGGTAACCATTAAACCCAAGGCCCAAATTGCACCGCGGTGTGTGTTGACACCGTCTGTTGCCAACATCATGGTCTTTTCACCTTGGCGACCGATTTCTCCAATGTCTTCACGCAAAGCTAAACAGACTTTTCCATGATGCTTTGCAGCTTGCGCCATCGCATCAAACATAAGCCCTAAACTTTTCGCAGAGCGCTCCATTAACTCCAAAGTCAGGTCATCATGCGCACCACTGCCACGGCGATCGACCAAAGCTGGTTTCGGTGTCAGATTAACTTCATCAATTAACGCTTCAACCGCTAAACTTGCCAAAAGCTGACTATCGCTGAGCGTTTGATATTTAACTTGTGCCATCATTACCAACTCCTGAATTTTGCAGGGGGTTGATATAAACCATCTGACCATGTCACCAAGTCGGCAATATTTTTTGCAGCTAAAAGTTCACGTGTGGCATCGGTACGGAGAATACCTAAATCTTCAGGGAATACCACCAAGCCTTCGCTTCTTAAACGTGCTGTTGTTTTAGGGTCTTGAGTTAAACCAATACTGGTCACACCTGCCACCGCAGCAATCATGGCTTGGCGCTCTTCTTGGCTGCTTGCTTTATATAGATAAGCAATGCCTTCTTCAGTCAGTAAATGGGTCACATCATCGCCATAAATCATGATCGGTGCTAAAGGCAAACCAGCCGTTTTAGCCACATCAATCGCATCAAGGCGATCTACAAAAGTTGGCTTACCTCCTTCTTGGAAAGTTTCCACCATTTGCACAACTAGCTTTTTACCGCGTGCCAAATAAGTTTCAGTTTCACTGGCACCTTGTAAACGCATATCTAACCATGCTAGCGTATCGTGACGACGTCCGCGTGGATCATGCCCCATATTTGGTGCACCACCAAAACCAGCTAAACGGCCTTTTGTGACAGTCGAAGAATGGCCCATGCCATCAACTTGCAAAGTTGCGCCAATAAACAAGTCAACGGCGTACTGTCCTGCAAGCTGACACATCATACGGTTGGAACGTAAAGCGCCATCACGACCTGTAAAGAATACGTCGGGACGAGCTGCAACATATTTTTCCATACCGAGTTCAGTACCAAAACAATGCACGCTTTCAACCCAACCTGTTTCAATCGCTGGAATTAAGGTTGGATGCGGATTTAGTGTCCAATTTCGGCAAATTTTTCCTTTTAAACCTAAAGACTCACCATAGGTCGGTAAAATCAGTTCAATTGCCGCAGTGTTAAAACCAATACCATGGTTTAACGATTGCACATTATGCTTTTCATAAATTCCGCGAATTGCCATCATCGCCATGAGTACATGCACAGGCTTGATATGTTTCGGGTCACGGGTAAATAACGGTTCGATATAAAATGGCTGATCTGCAACCACCACATAATCCACCCAAGAAGCAGGAATATCGACACGGGGTAACTCTGAGACGTCATCGACCAATTCATTGACCTGAACAATCACAATACCGTCACTAAAAGCGGCAGGTTCAATCAGTGCCGGAGAATCTTCAGTACTTGGCCCTGTATAGATATTGCCTTGGCGGTCTGCCATAAAGCCCGCTGAGAGCACCACATTTGGAATGAGATCGACTACCAAACGTGAATATAGTTCGATATAGGTATGAATCGCACCAATCTCTAGTAAACCATCTTCAATTAACTGACTAATACGCAAACTTTGTGGGCCAGCAAAAGAAAAATCGAGCTTACGTGCAATGCCTTTTTCAAACAGATCAAGATGTTCTGAACGCCCTACGCTTGGCATGATCATATGCAAATCATGCAAAATATCTGGATTGGTTTGAGCCAAAGAGCGCGATAAAAAATCTGCTTGCTTTTGGTTATTCCCTTCGAGTACAACTCTGTCACCCGGAGTAATCAGGGTTTCTAAAACTTTAATAATGTCTTGAGTTGGAATCACCACACCATCTGTATATTGGTTTGCCATCTCTAGTTTTAGTTGTTTGGCATGACGCCGCTTTGTCCATAACCGTTCTTTATTCTGAACTGAGCCTTCCATGTGTTTACCTATAGATCGCAGTTTTGTTCTGAATCTATAAAAACGCTTTATGGAGTTTCGATCAATCAACCTAGATGAGTTGTTATTAACTTCAGGTTAATGATTGCCGCAGCTTCTCTCTTCTGGCTGAGCCAAAAAAGAGAAAAGCAGTTTGTTTAAATTCTTTTTAACGCGGTTTGCTCAATAGCCATTCTAGATTTTGACGGACCGCAGGCCACTCATGTTTCAAAATGCTATAAACATGAGTGTCCCGCAAAATATCATCTTTCACAATTTGATGACTTCTTAGCACACCATCGAGTTTTGCACCTAAGCGTACAATCGCGGCTTGACTTTGAACATTTAAAGAAGATGTGCGTAACTCAACCGCAATACAGTTTAAAGTCTCAAATGCATGAGCCAATAGCAGCTTTTTACATTCAGTATTTACAGGCGTACGTTGTGCAGACTTTCGATACCACGTCGAACCAATTTCTACACGGCGATGAGCTTCTTCAATATGCATGAGAGTGGTCATGCCCAGTGCTCGCCCCGTTTTTCGGTCTTCAATATAAAATGGCAACATAGAGCCGGCTTTTTGCAAATCAAGACGTCTTTCAATTTCAGCAGTCATTTGTTCAGGTCTTGGCACACGGGTATACCAAAGATTATAGAGTTCCCCATCGCAAACGGCCTCTTTGAGCGCTTCAGCTTGAGTTACATCTAGCGGCTTTAAAATAACGTGCTCACCCACTAATTCAACAGGTGTAGTCAAAGACATCTTTTTCTCCTCAATTGATATTAAGCTTTTATATTTTCAAAATTATTTATTTAACTCAGCCACACTGTACATGGCATTCGCTATAGTTTGATGACCAGATTTCGATAGGCCATCTGCCGCGCCTAAAATGTCCCGGCGTTCTTTGTTTTGCCCAAGTTTTGATTTTCCTTGCAGCTTGGTAATTTCAATCTCAATACCTACAATGGCTTTTAACATCGGTTCAAGATAATCCTTTGGTGCATCGGACATTTTCCATGGTTCAGGTTGAGATGCTTCATGAGTGCGGGTTAAGCGAGCTACTACACCACGAACATAACGCTCATCATCCCGAATTGTCACTTTGCCATAAGCATGCACAACCCTATAGTTCCATGTCGGTACTTGTCTGTGCTGTTCATGTTTAGATGGATACCAGTTTGGTGAAATATAAGCATCGCTTGCTTGGAACACGACAATTACCTCATCTCCACTTTTAATATCCTGCCAAACAGAATTATTTCGTGACACATGCGCATGTAGCACACCCAAGTTCCCTTCGCTTGCCTGTAATTCGAATGGAAGATGATTTGCATCTAAGCCATTACTTCCATGAGTAAAAAGCACTCCAAATGGATGTTCTGCAATAAGAGAATGCAATACATCCAAACTGTTTTCTGCAAAATCATCAGGGATATACATGGCTAAAACCTCACTGTAAATATCAGGGTTATTTATATTTTGTGTTGTAAATTTTCTGGTTTATGTGGTTTATTAAAAAGAACCACTTTGTATTTTTTTAAGTAGACCAGAATTATGGCAAGAATGGCAAAAGTTGTTGAACTTCCGTCTATTGCAAAGATTGATAAAAGCCAAGGAAAGATAAGTGCTCAACTGACTCAAGCTTTACGCGAAGCTGTACAAAGTGGTGATTTACAGCCTGGCGATCCATTGCCTTCTTCACGTGAATTGGCTTTAACCCTAGGTGTCGCTCGCGGAACCATTATTGAAGCTTACGATCAGCTTTTAGCTGAAGGTGTGTTTGACTCTCAACCACGAACTGGCACTTATGTGTCTCATTCTTTGGTTAAAACATCTGTAATACAACACTCATCAAAAGAAAATAAACCTAACTCGATATCTTTGACCAAATCGGCACGTTCTTATGCCAAAGTGCTTGATGAATTTAAGCCACTTCCCCATGTTCCTTTTGCGGTATCTGTCCCCGTTGGACGGACTCAACCGAGCGACATCTGGCGTAAATTTGGTAATAAATTTAGAGCTCGGGGTGCAGGTGCCCCTTCGGGTTATGGCGAACCTCAAGGCGTGTTATCACTAAGAGTCGCTATAGCAGACTATGTCCGACGGTCACGCTCTGTCCACTGCGAACCTGACCAAATTGTGATTACACCTGGCATCCAGCAATCACTTTATATTTGCAGTCAGATTTTATTTGAAGCAAAAGATGAAGTCTGGATTGAGGATCCGGCTTATCGGGGTACAACGGCTATTTTTGAACATGCTGTACAAAACATTCGGATGGTACGTGTTCCTGTTGATGAAGAAGGCATTCAGGTTGAAACTGGAATTAAGCTTTCTAAACATGCACGTGCTGCTTTTGTAACCCCATCTCACCAATATCCACTTGGCATGCCGATGAGTCTAGCAAGACGCACTGCTTTATTGGCTTGGGCAAAACAGCAAAATGCATGGATCATTGAAGATGACTATGACAGCGAACTCCGTTATAACGGTCAGCCCTTCCCATCTTTACAAGGCATGGCACCCGACCAAGTCATTTATCTGGGTACTTTCAGCAAAGTACTATTTCCTTCCCTTAGACTTGGCTATGCAGTATTACCTAAAGAATTGGTAGCACCTTTTTGTGGGCTTAGAGTCTTAATTGATCGACACCCACCTGCTGCCGACCAGCACGTTTTGGCTGCTTTTATTCAAGAAGGCTATTTAGAACGGCATATTCGACGCACTCGAAATGTCTATGCAGAAGTCCGCGAATACATTATTGGTTTGATTGAAAAATACATACCTCAAGAGCTGGCTTGGTTACAGCCAGGCGATCAAGGCATGCATATGGTGTTATGGCTTGCTCAGCATATTAATGATATTGACGTTGCAAGTTCGGCAATCGATGCAGGCATTGCCATCAAAGCAATTTCACCGACATTTTCAAAAGAGCGGCAACGTTCGGGTTTAATTGTCGGCTTAGGCGATTTTGAACCCGAACTGATGCAACAAGCCATAAAAAAACTATCAAAGATTATTCAACAATATGACAAGCCGACTTAGACAAAGCCTACAATAACAGCCATAGATGAATCGCAAATGGCCCAATCAGTACCATTAAAATACCTGCAATGACCATGGTTAAACTGGCAATCACTCCTTCTTCACTATTTCTTTGCTGTGCTCTCACTGTACCAAAACCGTGGGCTGCATTTCCGAAAGCTGCCCCATTGGCCACATTTGAACGAATTTTAGTAATCGCTAAAATTGCGTCACCACAAATCATACCGACCAAACCAGTAATAACGGTAAATAGTGAAACCAATGCTGCCGAACCATGAATATCTTCGGCTAAAATCATGGCAAAAGGTGTTGAAATAGAACGTGCCATTAAACTGTTGGTCACTTCTGGGCTAAAGTGGAACCACTGAGCCATCTCATAGGCTGACATCACACCTACACTCATCCCCACAATAATCGCAATTGAAAGGACTCCAAGGTTTTTACGAATCGTTTCCCGATAACGATAAATCGGTACAGCAAACGCAACCGTTGCAGGCCCTAATAAATTAACAATCCACTGCGTATCTTTTGAATAAGTTTGGTATGAAATTCCAAAAATCGTCATCAAAATGATGGTGAGTACAGGCACACTAATCGCGGGTGACAACCAAAGTTTTGGATTTTTCTGATAGATCCGCTTTGCCACAATATAGGCTGCCAAAGTCCAGATCAGACAAAGAATTGACCAGATATTCATGTCGTTTGCTCTTTAGATATGCTTATGTTGAAGACGTTTTCGAGCCTGTAAATAAGCTTTCAAACGATTGTAATAGTGAATCGTCAGGCACGTACTGAGCATGACCGAAATGGTCCCAACCGCAATGCTCAAGACAATTTGCCACCCTTCGGTCATAAACAAGGTTTTATACTGAACTACGGCAACGACTACAGGCACAAAAAACAGTAATAGCTCACCTAAAACCACAGTTGCTCCCATTGCCACCTGATCCATTTTGATAATTTTAAAGAACAGGCATAAAAGTAATAAAAACATACCTAAAATACCTGCCGAGACAGGTACACCGAGCTTTTGATGTAAAAGATACCCGATCCACCAAAATCCAGCCAAAATCAAAATTTGTTTAACTAAAACTAAAAGTGAAGGTTGTTTGGGTGTTCCAGAAGCAGATTCAGTACTCATTTTGCGAAATTAAATGGTTAACTACACTATTATGCTAGCTTGGTTAGACCTGCTAAATATGAATTATTCATGTTAATATTATTCCAAAATGGAATAATTTATTCTTTATTATGCTTTCACTAAAATCATTACAGTGCTTTGTTACGCTGGTAAAAACTAAAAGTTTTACCCATACTGCTGAAGAGTTATATCTGACTCAGCCCACCATTAGTAAAATATTACAGCAGTTTGAAGAGCAGCTTCAGGTACAGCTTTTGGTTAAACCCGATCATGGACGAAAAAGACAAATTGAATTAACCGAAATTGGAGAGCGCATATATCAACATGCGGTCGAGCTTCTTCAGGCAGAACAGAACATTTTTCTTGAAATTGAAAACTACCAACAATTAAAAACTGGGACTTTAAAACTTGGTGTTCCACCTTTAGGTTCGCAGCTTCTGACGACTGCCCTGTTTGATTATCATCAGCAATTGCCAGATATTGAATTGGCTTTTATGGAGGTTGGTTCACGCGGTATTGAACAGGCTTTACTCAATAATGAGCTAGACGTTGGCGTTTTATTGCAGCCTTTTGATGAGCAAACTTTTAATAGCATCGAGTTATGTAACTACCCTTTAATGGTACTTTTACGTCGTGATGCGACTTGGGCAACCCGCAAAAAAATAAATCTAGAAGAGCTACAACACCAATCATTTTTAATGTTTCCAGAGAATTTTTCTTTAAACAGTATTATTCTCAATGCATGTAAGCAGCATGGTTTCTACCCAACCATTGCGTGCCGGACCAGCCAATGGCACCTCTTAGCAGACATGGTGTTACAACGTATGGGGATCGCGCTTCTTCCTCAATATTATACCGACATGCTTGACCCGACTTTATTTGCAGCAGTGCCACTCGAAAAACCAAATATTCAATGGCACTTAGTCATGGCTTGGAAAAAAAATCTTCCTGTTTCACCAGCAGTACAAGCTTGGCTTAGCATTGTCCGTCAACATTTTCAGCACATTAAGCCCTAACGTTGAAATAGCTTAATTCAAAAACCGATAAAGCTTTTCCACAAAAAAGCTACCCAATCTTGGATCAGCTCACTTAGACTAGATCCGATTGTTTTATGACATGGACAATAACAATGAATAATGAACATTTTAAGCTGTACACAGATTCACAATTTCTAAGTCCCTACGCGTTTACTGTTTTTGTAGGACTACATGAAAAACAAATTCCATTTGAAATAGCGACCATCAACTTAGGCCAGCAAGGCCAGTTTGAAAAATCTTATGTAGAAAAGTCATTAACTGCCAAAGTGCCTGTACTCGAGCATAACGATTTTGCCTTATCAGAATCTTCTGCCATTTTGGAATATCTTGAAGAGCTTTATCCAAACACATCTATTTATCCAAAAGATATTCAAGCACGCGCAAGAGCAAGACAAATTCAGGCATGGCTCCGATCGGACTTAGTTGCACTAAGAACTGAGCGTCCAACCGATGTTATTTTTATTCAGCCCACCTCCACTCCACTTTCAGAAGAAGGTCTAAAAGCTGCGGAGAAACTTTTCTTTGTTGCAGAAAAACTTCTTGCGTCTGATGCCGAATTTCTTTTTGGTTCATGGAGCATTGTCGATGCTGAACTTGCCCTTATGTTGCAACGCCTTATTCAAAATGGTGATGCTGTACCAGAACGTTTAAAAAACTATGCATTACAGCAATGGCAAAGACCGACCGTACAAAAATGGCTTGCCTTGCGAAATAACTAAGCCTTATATTTACACCAAACACGAGATAAAAAATGAGTGATTCAAACTATATTCCTCCACAAGTTTGGCAATGGACTGGAGAAAAAACCGATTTAAACCAACCTACTTCAGGCCCTCGCTACGAACATACACTTCCTGTAGGAAAACATCCGCTTCAGCTCTACTCTTTAGCAACGCCTAATGGTCAAAAAGTTACTATTTTGCTTGAAGAGCTTTTAGCGTTAGGACATAAAGATGCTGAATATGATGCTTGGCTGATTAAAATCGGAGAAGGACAGCAATTTGGTAGTGGCTTTGTAGACATTAATCCCAACTCTAAAATTCCAGCATTGGTTGACCATAGCCAAAACCCGCCATTAAGAGTATTTGAATCTGGCTCAATTTTGCTTTACTTGGCTGAAAAGTTTAAAGCGTTTATTCCGACTGATATTGCTGCACGTACTGAATGCCTCAATTGGTTATTCTGGCAAATGGGCAGTGCACCTTACTTAGGTGGTGGTTTTGGACATTTTTATGCTTATGCCCCTGTTAAAATTGAATATGCAATTAACCGCTTTGCAATGGAAACAAAACGCTTACTTGATGTATTAGACCAGCATCTGGCAAAAAACGAATATTTGGCGGGTTCTGAATATAGCATCGCTGATATTGCAGCGTTCCCTTGGTATGGCGGTCTTGTTAGAAACTGGGTGTATAACGGCGCGGAGTTTTTAGGTGTCGATCAATATAAAAATGTTCAACGTTGGGCAGATGCGATTTTAGCGCGCCCTGCGGTACAACGTGGCCGTATGGTCAATCGTACTTTTGGTGATTTAGCTACGCAGTTGCATGAACGCCATGATGCGAGTGATTTTGAGACCAAGACTCAAGATAAATTGCAGAATCAGTCTTAAAAATATCATTTAGTTTTTGACTTACCCGCAAGATATTTCATTTTTGCGGGTATTCAAAGTTGGCAAAATAGCCCGTGTATAACTCACTCAGCCAAGCGACAAAAACTCGTACGCGTGGCGAGAGCTGCCGATGCTGCGGATATAAAGCAGAAACTGACATCTTCGGGCTTTCCCACTCAGATAAAACCTCAACCAGTCGCCCATTTTTTAATTCATTTGCCACATGGTAGTGCGGTACTTGAATTAAGCCAGCCCCTTGTAAGGCAGATAATACATAGTTTTCAGCGTCATTTACCGCGATCCAGCTTTTCAAAAAATAATCTTGTTTTTTGCCATTCACCATCAATTCAAATGGATAATTCCGTCCGCCTGATGTCGAAAAGAAATTGACACAATAATGTGATAATAAATCTTCTGGTTGCTCTGGCGTTCCATGTTTATTTAAATAGTCAGGACTTGCACAAATCACTTGCGGCATATCGACCAAATGTCTAGCAATTAAAGTGGAATCATCTAAACGCCCCGCTCTCACCACACAGTCTATCCCTTCCCTAATCAGATCAACCAAGCGATCACCTGTACTAATTACCAGTTCAATGTCGGGGTACAACTCGTGAAATTGATCGATATTGGGTAAAACAATTTTAGTCGCATGTGCGCCTGATAAATCGACACGTAGTAAACCTCGGGGCTGTGCAATTACATTACGTAAAGATGATTCGGCATCATCGAGTTTCGATAATATTTGTGTGCAGCGTTCATAAAATGCCTGTCCATCTAGTGATGGCCTTACATGCCGAGTCGTCCGTTCTAGCAAACGGCACTGTAAATTATTCTCTAACTCTTTAATGGCATTACTTGCTGTAGCACGTGGGATATTCAGCTGATCGGCTGCCTGACTAAAACTACCCAGCTCTACAATGCGGGTAAAAAGTTGCAAGGTATCAAATTTATCCATAGTGCTCGCTTTTAACCCTATCTATTATTAACAAATATGGAATTATCTTATCCAATTCTGATGATTTATCCCATATTTCTATATTATTAAAATAAGCCATACCTACTCAAACAGGCAATCTAAAAATGAATATTTCAATAAAAACAGCTCTGGTTACTGGCGCATCACGTGGTATTGGCCGTGCTATTGCAGAACGTTTAGCTCAAGATGGTTTTTATGTGATTGTTAACTATGCTGGCAATAAAGTGCATGCTCAAGCCACTATAGAACATATTATTGAGCAAGGTGGTCAAGCCTCAGCTATTCAAGCGGACGTTGCAAATGAACATGAGGTGAGCCGTTTATTTCAAGAGGCAAAGGCCATTAATGGTCAAGTAGATGTGGTAGTTCATAGTGCTGGTATTATGCCTATGGCAAAAATTACACCTGAAAGCCTGCCAGATTTCGATAAAGTAATTCATACCAATTTACGTGGCGCGTTTTTAATATTGGCGCATGCGGCCGAAACAGTGCCAGATGGTGGCCGGATTATTGCGCTTTCAACCAGTGTAATTGCCAAATCTTTTCCTTTATATGGTCCTTATATTGCTTCAAAAGCAGGTGTCGAAGGTTTGGTACATGTGTTAGCAAATGAGTTACGTGGACGCAATATCACTGTAAACGCCGTTGCACCCGGCCCGACAGGCACTGACCTTTTTTATAATGGAAAAACTGATGAACAAGTAGCGGCTATTGCAAAACTTGCTCCATTGGAACGGATCGGAACACCTGAAGAAATTGCTGGAGTAGTTGCCATGCTAGCTGGCCCAGATGGGCGTTGGATAAATTCACAAGTCATTCGGGTAAATGGTGGATTTGCTTAATGTTTAAAAACGTGTGGATTATTTTAATCTGCACGCTTTTTACTAAATAATAAAATTTCTTAAATCTATTTTATTTTAATAATCTTATAAAATTAACTAATAATATTTTATATAAAACATTCATCGCTCTTATTTATCAAAATAATATATATAAATAGATATTCCTTATTTTTGCTTATATTTAAAAACGCGTAAATTGAACCTTAACAATCTGAATCAAAGATAAGGATATATTCAATGAACGCTAAATTAAATACTGAAACTCCGCAAAGTTTTATTTCAAATGGTTCAAATACATCCTTTTCAGCCGAAGATATTCTTGCTAAAGCACAGCAATATGCACAAGAACACGAACTAAATTTTAATGGCAGTTTATCACCTGTTGACGCATGGCAACTCGTACAACAAGGAGAAGCCGTTTTAGTTGATGTACGTACCAATGAAGAACGTAAATTTGTAGGTTATGTCCCTGAAAGTGTTCATGTTGCTTGGGCAACAGGCACATCGTTTAACCGTAATCCACGCTTTTTAAAAGAACTCGAATCAAAAGTTGGCAAAGATAAAACCATTCTTTTGTTATGTCGTAGTGGCAACCGTTCAGCACAAGCTGCCGAGGCCGCATTTAATGCAGGTTTTGAGCACATTTATAACGTTCTTGAAGGCTTCGAAGGCGATCTAAATGATCAGCAACAGCGTAATCAGAAAAATGGCTGGCGCATCCACCAACTTCCTTGGCAACAAGACTAATACTTCAACCAATTTTCAATGAATCAAGGAAAGCTTGTGACTCAATGGAACATTAATGCGGTTGTACAAGGTTTACAACAAGCAAGGCATGACTGGCGCCAGCAGCAGCACAGAACCAAAGAATTTGGGGGCCGTGAACTTCCATCTAAAGAAGCTTTAAAGGTCATTTTGGATGACCTGTGTGGGATTTTATTTCCAATGCGTTTAGGCCCTGCCGACTTACGTCAGGAAACTGAAGATTCTTATATTGCCTATACCTTAAATCGGGTGCTAACAGCTTTACATGCTCAAGTGCAACTGGCTTTAAATTATGAAGTGAAACGTCATTTGAGTCATTCAAGCCCAGTACAGCAGCCACAAGAACTTGCCCAAACTATTGTGCAGGATTTTGCCAACACTTTGCCTTCTATACGGCGCCTTTTAGATGGCGATGTGCGTGCTGCTTATGAAGGCGATCCGGCAGCACATAGTGTAGATGAAGTACTGCTCTGCTATCCGGGTATATTTGCGATTATTTATCACCGAATTGCGCATCAGCTCTATGCTCAAGTGCCTTTATTGTCACGCATTATTTCGGAATTGGCCCACTCTGCTACGGGTATTGATATTCATCCGGGTGCGCAAATTGGTAAAGGATTTTTCATTGATCATGGTACAGGTGTGGTGATTGGTGAGACTTGTGTAATTGGGGAGCACGTTCGTATTTATCAGGCCGTGACCCTTGGAGCAAAACGCTTTGAAACCAATGATGATGGTGGTTTGAAAAAAGACTATATACGCCATCCGATTGTTGAAGATGACGTTGTGATCTATGCAGGTGCCACTATTTTAGGCCGTATTACGATTGGTCGGGGCTCCATTATTGGGGGAAATGTCTGGTTAACCCATAGTGTTGCCGCAGGTAGCCAGATTTTACAGTCACCTAATGAGTCTTATCAAAAAAATCATATTGCCGGTTAAAAACTATAAATGTGAAATAAATAGATAAGGAGATAAATAAATAAAGAACGTGCAGATTAATAAAATGCTTATTTCTAGTTTAAATATATTTTTATTTAGAAAATAGATAACTCATTAATAAGCTCAGTATTTAAAAAATTTATAACGCGATTTTAATTTTAAAACCAGAACTAATTCTAGCTTATATGCATCCTAGAATTTTTATTTTCAAAAAGCCAATGTAATAAGGAAAAATGATTCATGGCGAAAAATACAGACAAAGCCCAACTTGCACTTGGGGACCATGCGGCCCGTCAACTGGCTAATGCGACCAAGACAGCTCCCCAACTTTCCACGATTACTCCCCGATGGCTAACTCATTTACTTCAATGGCTTCCTGTTGAAGCAGGTATTTATCGCCTAAACCGTGTGAATAATACCGACGATATTCAAGTAGCTTGCACACAGCGTGATGAAGCAACTTTACCTCAGACTTTTGTTGATTATGATCCAGAGCCACGTGAATACTTTTTAAACGGTGTATCTACTGTTTTAGATGTACATACACGTGTTGCTGACCTTTACAGCAGCCCACATGACCAAATTAAAGAACAGCTTCGTTTAACCATTGAAACCATTAAAGAACGTCAAGAAAGTGAGCTCATCAATAATCCTGAATACGGTTTACTGGCAAGTGTGACAGATGACCAACGTATCTCGACTTTAAACGGCCCACCTACTCCTGATGATCTTGATGATTTACTACGTAAAGTCTGGAAAGAACCGGGGTTTTTCTTAGCGCATCCTGATGCAATTGCAGCATTTGGCCGTGAATGTACACGCCGTGGTGTACCGCCTCCAACGGTTAGTCTGTTTGGTTCGCAGTTCATTACATGGCGCGGAATTCCACTCATTCCATCAAATAAAATTCCTGTAGAAGATGGCAAAACTAAAATCTTGCTGCTTCGGGTTGGTGAAAAGCGTCAAGGGATTGTTGGTTTATTCCAACCAGGTCTTGCTGGTGAACAATCACCGGGGCTTTCAGTACGTTTTATGGGCATTAACCGTAACGCAATTGCGTCATATCTGATCTCGTTATATTGCTCACTTGCAGTATTAACAGACGATGCTTTAGCAGTGTTAGATGATGTGGAGGTGGACAAATATCATGACTACCCAGTTAACTACAAGTAATCTGCAAGGTAGTCCAACGGGGCCTGAAGTGACTGGTGTTAACCCACCAGCCAACTTCCCTGATGAGTCCACCATTGCTCGACTTGCTAATGAGTTTTTTTCAGCATTACCAAGCTCAAGCAGTTCAGCTTCTCCATCGGGCCTTAACTTGGATTTACCTGTCGGAGCGCCACCGCACCCACCACAACCGGGTGAACCATTTTCTGCACTCAGTGGTCGTGCGCCCAATATCGCCTTTCAGAAAAGTCTCAATCCGGAATATCCTGAGCATATTCCAAATTTGCCAGACTACCCTGAACGCCGAATTGTAGCGTCTGCGCCTGTGGTTGGTGGAGCTAATTTGCCACGCCCACCATTTGAACCACATTTGCCACAAGCTGCTCATAGTGAACCCAACGTGCCACGCATTGAACCAAACTTACCCACTGGTGCAGGTGAATCACCTTATTATTTTTTAAATGATTTTTCTGCTCCTAATACAGCAGAACCGTCTGTTAAAGGTGTTGAAGATAATTATTCAGTTGCACAGTCTTTTCAGTTACCACATGGTGATCAGCTGAAATCATTGCTGACGGAAGATCGTTTTGCAACGAACACGCCTCCCCAAAGTTCGGCAAGCTCTGCATTTTATTTTTTAGACTTGCCTCAAACTGGACAAAGTTATAGTCACTATCAACCATCGCAACCCACCTTTGTAGCAAGCAGTGCTCAACCACTCGATGTACATGCCATACGTCGCGATTTTCCAATTTTACAGGAACGCGTCAATGGTCGACCTTTGGTCTGGTTTGATAATGCAGCTACTACACAAAAACCGCAGCGCGTGATTGATCGGATTGCTTATTTTTATCAGCATGAAAACTCAAATATTCACCGTGCTGCCCATGAATTAGCGGCTCGTGCAACCGATGCTTATGAGCATGCAAGAAATGTAGTGGCCCGATTTATTGGTGCACCCTCTTCTAAAGAAATTATCTTTGTTCGAGGAACAACCGAAGGCATTAATCTGATTGCAAAAACATGGGGTGAGCAAAATATTGGTGAAGGTGATGAAATTATCGTTTCTCACTTAGAACACCATGCCAATATTGTGCCTTGGTATCAACTCACTAAAAAAACTGGAGCAAAATTAAGAGTCATTCCTGTAGATGACACGGGCCAGATTATTTTAGAAGAGTTGCCAAAACTGATTAATGAACGCACTAAACTGCTGTCGATTACTCAAGTTTCGAATGCTTTAGGAACAGTCACACCTGTTGCTGAAGTCATTAAAATTGCGCATGCTAAGGGTGTACGTGTTTTAGTTGATGGTGCTCAATCTGTTTCGCACATCCCTACCGATGTACAAGCTCTCGATGCAGACTTTTTTGTGTTTTCTGGACATAAAGTGTTTGGGCCGACGGGTATTGGTGTGGTCTATGCAAAACCAGAGTTACTAGAAAGCATGCCTGTTTGGGAAGGCGGCGGTAACATGATTCAGGATGTTACATTCGAACAAGTAGTTTACCAACCTGCACCAAACAAGTTTGAAGCTGGAACTGGAAACATTGCCGATGCTGTTGGTTTAGGCGCTGCGCTTGAATATGTTGAGAGTCTAGGTATTCATAACATTGCTCGCTATGAACATGATCTACTCGAATATGGTCAAAATGCACTGAGCAGTGTGTCTGGTTTACGCTTGATCGGAACAGCGCATCACAAAGCCAGTGTTATGTCCTTTACCTTACAAGGCTATTCAACTGAACAGGTCGGTAAAGCTTTAAATCAACATGGCATTGCGGTACGTTCTGGGCACCACTGTGCACAGCCAATTTTACGTCGTTTTGGTGTAGAACAGACCGTGCGTCCGTCTTTGGCTTTTTATAATACGACTGAAGAAATTGATTTATTGGTGTCGGTATTACATCAACTGACGCGTAATAGGCGTACGAGTTAAATTTATTTTTGCAAAAAGGACTGCTTTCGAGCGGTCTTTTTTTATGGATTCTTTATTGAAGCTACTTGAGCTCAAAAGTTATATATGAAGTAACAAGTCAAAGTAGCTATCACCTCAGAGTCTTGTTATTTTAAATTCGATTTCTGAATTAGCCTTCGGCTCGTGCTAAGAGTCATCTACAGCCTGCCCATAATTTATAAAAATAATGTTTTTGCAACATTTCCTGATAGATGAAAAACAGTGAACAGGTTCTGTAGATGACAAAGTTTTTTGGTTACTTTTTCCAAAAAAAGTAACAGAATTAGCTACTTTATTATGACGTATAAACGGTAAGACTCCGTCGTGCTACCCCATCCACTTATAAATACAACCAACTTAAACAAACAATCCCCAAATCAATCTCAATGCAATTCCAATTAATAACACCCCCATCACCCGCTCAAAATAAACTCCAAATTCTAAAAAACGTTTACGTACAATAGGCTGAGCAAACATTACACTCACCACCATAAACCAGATGGCATTGACCATACACATCCAGACCCCATAAAAAACCTGAACTTTCATTGGTGTGGTGGTACTTACAATCGTCGTAAAAATTGCCAGAAAAAAGATAGTGGCTTTTGGGTTTAATGCATTGGTAAGAAAACCCATAGTAAAAGCTTTAAATAAACTTGGCGTATCACCGTTTGCTTGGCCATTAATTTCAATATTAGTATTCGGCTGGCTACGTAAACACTGCCATCCTAAATAAATCAAATAAGCTGCCCCTGCTGTTCTGATCAGTGACATGAGCCATTCACTTTGCTGAATCAAAAAGCCAATACCAACAAGTGTATAAAACACATGCACTGAAATCCCTACACCAATACCAATTGCGGTTAGACATCCAATTAAGTAGCCATAACGTACACTTTGTCTTACAGTAACTACAAAATCTGGTCCCGGTAAAATCACCGCCATAAAGTGAATAAGAGCTAGCGTTAAAAACTCATGTCCATACAACTGCCACATAACAATTTAGTTTCCTGAAAATCACCTAAAAGATTGTATTGCGATTTTTTAGACGCGATAATCCAATCAAAATCCAAATAACTTTTGCCTCATGAGCACAAATCAAAGTCTGATTCTATTAAATGAAATGGCGACTTTCGTTAAGGTTGTCGAATCGGAAAGTTTTTCTGAAACTGCCCGCCAGCTTGGTACAACACCTTCTGCTGTTAGTCGTGCAATTGCTCGTTTAGAACGTGCTTTAGGCACTCGCTTACTCTATCGGACCACACGGAAACTTCGTTTAAGTGAAAGTGGACAACAAGTTTATCAACGTTGTTTAGATATGGTGAATGCTGCACAAGCAGTCATGGAAAGTTCAGGGCAATTTCATGTCGAACCAGAAGGTGTTATTCGCATGAGTGTTCCGAAAGCTGTGGGACATTTTATGATTCATCCGCATTTACCCGAATTTTTAAAACGCTACCCGAAAATTGATATACAAATGCTTTTAGAAGACCGTTATGTAGACCTGATTGATGATGGAGTTGATCTAGCACTTCGAATTACAGAGCAACCACCAGGTGGTCTTATGGGCCGAAAACTCATTGATATTGATCACTTGGTTTGTGCTACGCCTGAGTATTTGGCCAAGCATGGCATACCGAACCACCCTCATGATTTAAAGCAGCATGAATGTATTTACTTGGGTGAACAAGCCAGTGACTCAAAGTGGAAATTTCAGCAAGGAAATAAATCGATCAGTGTTGCCGTGCGTGGTCGTTATGCAGCAAACCATACAGGTGTGCGTTTGAGTGCCGCATTACAGCATTTAGGTATTGCGAGCTTGCCATACTTCGTTGCATGCCATGCTCTACAACAAGGTACCTTAGTGCAGGTTTTACCAGATTGGTATTTTAAGACCTATTATAGTGGTGGGCTGTGGTTACTCTACCCACCGACACGACATGTCCCGCCTAAATTGAGTGTGTTGATTCAATATTTGGCAGATAAATTAGCAGCAGAGCCGACTTTATTTAAGTTAAAGTAATATAAAGTCAAAGAATTAGCACGATTGAATCCAACCTTTTAACCTCTAAAGCAATCAGCTAATTCTGTTACTTTTTTTGAAAAAAGTAACCAAAAAACTTTCTCATCTACAGAACCTGACCACTGTTTACATCTATAAAAAATATTGCAAAAACATTATCTTTATAAATTATGGGCAGGCTGTAGATGAATCTTAGCTCGAGTAAATACTATCTAGAGCTCTAATCTTTAGAGGTTATTAGCACGATTACTCAACCAATAAATCTTTTGGATTAATCGTATCGCCATAGACTGGTTTTAAAGTCTTTTCATAAGCTTGATGAATCACGCCTTCTTTAGCCAGTTTCTCTAATTCTGGGTTCAACCAGTCCAGTAACTCTTTATCGCCTTTTTTCACTGCTGGTGCAATTAAGTCTTGCTCACCTAAATTGGTAATGCCAACAGTGTAATTTGGATTTTCTTTAGCCCACGCTAAAACCAGCAAGTTATCATGGGCAAGCGCAGCACCACGACCATCTTTTAAAGCATCAAAAGTTTCAGTGTTTTGCTCATATTTTTGTAGCTTAATTTCTGGATGAGTCTTGGTGAAGAATGAATCAGCCGTTGTACCTTTGTTGACCAGTAAAGTTTTATCTTTAAGTTGAGCCACATCAATAATCGGATGGCTTTTAGGAGAAACGACGCCCAAAGCAACTTTCAAATAAGGTTTAGCAAAATCGACCACTTCTTTACGTTCAGGTGTAATGGTAAAGTTTGCAAAAATAATATCTACTTTATTGGCTTTTAAATATTCGACACGGTTAGCCGCTTCAGTTAAAACAAACTCAACTTTGTTTTCATCACCGAGCAAATCTTTAGCGACATGCTTGGCAATCTCTACATCAAAGCCTTGGTTTTTACCTTGAGCATCTAAATATCCAAACGGCGGTTTATCACTAAATACGCCAATTCGTACCACACCATTCTTTTTGATTTGTTCAATACTTGACGTAGTTTGTGTGGTATCAGCCGTTTTTTCAGTAGACTGAGTTCCTTTGTCACATGCAACTAAACCTAAACTCAGTAAAGACGCAACTAAAATATGCTTCACGTTTTGAAATGTTAATGTTGTCATTATTTCACCCTCTCGTTCTTGTAAAAGTCTTATTTAAAAATAGCAGCGCCTACGTTTAGACACTGCTCTAGCGATATCAAAAATTATTGGCCTACATCTAAAAACACATTCGGATTGACCGAGTCACCGTAAATTGGTTTCAAGGTTTCATCATAAATTTTCTTAATTTCACCACTAGTTCTTAGCTGCTTAATTTCAGTATTAAGCCAATTCAATAATTGGGTATTGCCCTTTTTAACTGCTGGTGCAATAAACTCTTGATCACCAATAGACTGAATGCCTGCTACATAACTTGGGTTCTTCGCGGCCCATGCCAAAGCATAAGTACTATCTTGTGAAATCGCGTCACCACGACCATCAGTTAAGGCTTTAAAAGCATCCGAGTTTCTTTCAAACTTGAGTAAATTTACTTTCGGATAATGCTTGGTAAAGTAGGTATCTGAACTTGTGCCTTTATTTACAATTAAGGTTTTACCTTCTAATTGGGCAATGTCGGTAATCGGCTTAGCTTTAGGCGAGACAATCCCAAAAGCCCCTTTTAAATAAGGTTCGGCAAAATCGACAACTTCCTTACGTTCAGGGGTTACTGTAAATGTCGCGAACACCACATCGGCACGATTTGATTTTAAAAACTCCACCCGATTTGAAGCTTCAGTCACAATAAACTCAACTTTCTTTTCATCACCGAGCAAGTCTTTGGTCACACGTTTTGCTAAGGCCACATCAAAGCCCTGATTATTCCCCGCACTATCTACGTAACCAAACGGCGGATCATCGGCAAAAACAGCAACTCGTAGTACCCCATTTTTTTTGACTTGCTCTAAAGAATGGTCTTCTTGAGTATTACCTGCCTGTTCAGTTGATGGCGTTTTACTACATGCAGTTAATAACACCCCAGCAACGGCAATACTGCTTAATATTTTTATTGAATTATGTTTAAACATTCACTTCCTCATGATTCAAATAATAAAAATTTAGTACGACAAAATATTTAAGAAGGCTTTCGCTCGTTCTGTTTTTGGCTGTTCAAAAAATTCTTGTGGTGAAGCCTGTTCAATAATCTTGCCCTTATCCATAAAAATAATGCGGTCGGCAACTTTACGGGCAAAGGACATCTCATGTGTCACAATCAACATGGTCATTCCTTCATTTGCCAATTTCAGTACTACATCAAGCACTTCCCTAACCATTTCCGGATCAAGTGCAGCGGTAATTTCATCAAGCAAAATGACTTTAGGTTGCATGACCAGTGAACGAACAATGGCAATACGCTGTTTTTGTCCACCTGAAAGCTGTCGTGGATAATCGAGTTTTCGCTCAAACAATCCCACTCGCTTTAACAACTCATCTGCGACTTGTTCAGCTTCATCACGGTGGCGTTTTTGTACTTTGAGTGGCCCAAGCAAAATGTTGTCAATAACGTTCATATGCCCAAATAGCTCATAGTTCTGAAAAACCATGCCAATTTTTTGACGAGCGTTAGTCCAGTCCACATCTTTACCGAGTACACCTGAGCCAGTTAAACGAATTTCGCCACCCTGAATCGGTTCTAAGCCGTTAATACAGCGCAATAAGGTACTTTTACCGCAGCCCGATGGACCTAAAATAACAACCACCTCTCCTTGTTCTACATCCAGATCAATACCCTGTAAAATATGACTTTGTGCAAATGATTTCTCTAATTGTTGTATCGATAACAAAGGCATAATTACTCCCAGACCTTTTCTAAATGTGCCGCCAAACGCGATAAGGGATAGCAAATCAGAAAATACAAAATAAAAATAAAGCCATAAATCCAAAGAGAAGCGCTTGGCACGGTCAACAGCGAATTTTCAATAATTTGCTGGCCCACTTTAATGACCTCAACCACACCAATCAGGACTGCCAAAGAGCTAGTTTTCACCATTCGGGTAAATAAGTTAATCGCGCCTGGTGTTACTCGTTTTAGACTTTGCGGAAAAATGACATAGATCAAAGCTTGAACATGAGTGAGTCCAAGCGCATAGGCCGAATCACGTTGATGCTGATCAATTGAAGTAATGGCTGCACGGACCAAATCGCCCATTTCAGCCGTACCCCATAAAACAAACACAACAATGCACACCCACATTGCAGAAAACTGCCAGTTAAACCATGTCGCAAAGCCGAAATAAAACACAAACAGCAAAACTAAAATTGGAATGATTCGGATGGCTTCTAAATACAGACGGCACAGCGATTTAACGACTATGTTTTTAGAAGTCATAATGACGCCGAAAACTGTGCCGAAAATTGCAGAGAAAAAGACCGAAATAAAAGCAATTTTTGCAGTTGCCCAAAGTCCCCACATTAAGCGTTCGAGGTGACTCGCTTGAAATAGATAATCAAGTTCCATGGCTCACCTTCCGACTTCTGTGCTCCAGATAGCTGGTTAAAATAGACACGGGCAATAAAATAATGAGATAGGCCATGATGAGTAAAAACAAAGCTTCTGTGGTTTTATAGTCCATGCCAATTAAGTCTTTGGTGACAAAAAGCAGTTCAACGACAGCAATTGCACTGACCACAGAACTTTCTTTAATTAGAAATAGGCAATTTGCCCCTATTGCCGGAATTGAAATAGCCAGTGCTTGAGGAAAAATGACATATCTAAAAATTTGAATCGGTTGTAGACCAATACTTTTTGCTGAGTCAATCTGCCCTTTGGCCACCGACTGCAAACCTGCTCGGAAAGCTTCGGCCATATAGCTTCCACCTAAAAAGGTCAATCCGATCACACCGCAAGTGAAACCATCAATTTTGATACCGAGTTTTGGCAAACCGTAATACAAAAAGAACAGTTGAATTAATAAAGGGGTATTTCGAGATAACTCAATATAGAACTGGGCAATTCTATTTAGCACCCGCACGCGATATGTGATTAAAATGCTGCAAATCAGCCCTACAATAATCGCCAAAATAATGCTGATAATTGAAATTTTCAGCGTGGTCAAAGTTGCAGAGAAAAATTGCGGCAACACACTATGGATATACTGCCAGTTCAAGGAAAATTCCAAAAAATAATATTAAAACGTTATAAATATTTAGCTTTCGTCAGCCATTAAATATTTGTGCAAAGAGTTTATTTTTTTCCCAATTGGTCTAAAACTATTTTTATTAGATAAGCTTTTCTATAAGTTTGATAAATTCGATTTGGCAATCGAAAACCTTCAAATCAGTTGAATACAACCGCTCAAAACATATTTACTAAAACAAAGATGAATAAAAAAATCGGACCCCAAGGCCCGATTTTTATTAAATGATTTTCAATCTATTGCTTACTTTCTAAGTACATCACCAATGCTTGAGTCTTTATCAAAAACCGATTTAGCATATGGGCAAAGCGGAATTACTTTTACGTCTTTTTCACGAACAAAAGCCACCAAAGCATCAAGTAATTGGCGACCTACGCCTTGTCCCCGATAATTTTCATTTACATCTGTAGCGTCAATAATCAGCATGCCTTCGCCTGCCCATGTATAAGTCATTTCACCCGCAACGGTTTCACCATCAAGTAAGCTAAAGCTGCCGTGTTTTGCATCATCTTTTTGTTGAATATTCACAATGAATTCCTCGTATTATGGCTCAAATTTATTTAAAAATGACTTTATATATCTTTATCTATAAGAACAAATTTAAGTGTAAAAAAATAGACTATTTTTAGCAGTGAGTCTGTATGCTTTTTAAATACAATCGTCAATTAAATTAGTGAAACTCTTGCACCAGACTATTAATGTGCGCCACGGCAGCAGTTCGGTTTTCAACACAAAGTTTTTCAAAAATATGCTCTAAATGCTTGTTTACCGTCCGTGGGCTAAGCTCCAAAATTTCTGCAATGTCTTTATTGGTTTTTCCTAACAACAACCAGTGCATGACTTCTGCCTCACGTTGAGTCAACTGCGGGCAATATTTCAAAATATCAGCCATTTCCAAAGCGGGCGTAGAAGTCTTAATCTGTATCAGATAATTTTTTGCCACACTTGGTTCAGTTTCCCACGGCGTAAGCAATAAAAGCTGTAATTGCTGAGATGGCGTTGAATAAGAACAACTGGTTAATTTTTTGGGGTCTTTTTCATGCTCTAAATCTGAAAACCAAGCTTTTAAGCCTGCTTCAAAACCTTCTAATTCAGGTAAATATTGATTCAGTAAATCACTGGCTTTTTGAGTTTTCCAAACAATTTTACCGTGAACATCTAGTGCAAGAATTGCTGTTTCCGTTGCATCAATCACCTGTTTTTGTTGTTGCAATAGTTTGGCATGTGCCAAATGTGTTTTTACCCTTGCTAATACTTCTTCAATATTCAGCGGTTTGGTTACATAGTCCACCCCGCCGACCTGAAAACCACGCACAATATGTTCTGTCTCAGACAAGCCTGTCATAAAAATAACGGGAATAAACTGCGTAATTGGACTCGCTTTAAGCTGTATACAACTTTCAAAACCATCCATATGTGGCATATTCCCATCAAGCAAAATCATATCTGGTAAGCATCGGTGTGCTATTTCTATAGCACTTAACCCATCGGTTGTGACAAGTACGCGATAACCTGCCTGATCCAGACTTTCATGTAGCAAGCCTAAATTTTCTGGCACATCATCCACAATCAGAATAACAGCTTGCTCATTTGGTGAAGCTTGCTGAAAAGAAACATGTTGCGTACTCATTGCTTATCCTGAATTAATCGTTGCGCGTGTTTTAAATCAAACTTTTGAATCGCCTGTTCAAGTTGTTCCCATAATTCATCGTGCTCCGGAAAATTTTGGCGGCATTGCGTTAAAGTCTGTTGAATTCCACGAATGTACCCCTGCCCAATCAAATCATTTAATTGCTGCAAGCTTTGCGGTAAATCGAGCAGATCATTATTTTCCGGTTGTTGGATTGATGTATGAACAGTAGCTTGCTCTTGCTTAAACACTTTTATATCAAGTGACTGAATTTCATTATTCTCAAGAAATGTCTCTGATTTGTAATCAATCCATACCAAACCTAACTTGTCTCCAATTTTACTCAGCAACAAATTGAGGTCGATTGGTTTTAACATAAAGTCTTCACTTAAGACCGCATCTTGTGGATTGACTTCACGCTCACCTGCATTGGCCGAAATAATTAAGATCGGCACATTGGTAATATTATTCTGCCGCAATAATCGTGCTGTTTCCCAGCCGCCCATCAAAGGCATATTTAAATCCATCAAAATCAGGTTAGGCTGAAAAATAGGTACACGTCTTAAACAGTCAATGCCTGACTCGGCTTCTTCAATCATAAATCCCAAAGGTTTGAGAAAATTAGCGACTAGGCCTCGATCCACCGCTTCATTATCGACAACCAAAATTCGTTTTCGTTCGCCTTGATAGCCTGTAATCTGGTTAGAGTAAATATTAGAAATTGGATGAACCACTTCTTTTGAAGGTAAGTAAAACTTAATCTTAAATTGTGAACCCTGATTGAGCTGACTAGTCACAGATAGTTGGCCGCCGAGTAAATCGACCAACAATTTTACAATGGGTAGCCCGAGTCCTGTTCCGGTAAATCCGCCTTGCACTACATTGCTGCCCCGTTCAAACGGATTAAAGATTCGCTCTAAATCTGCCTCGGCAATACCACAGCCCGTATCTCTAATTTCAAAATAAGCCGTTTGAAAACGGTACTCGACTTTTAAAGTAATTGTACCGCTTGTCGTAAACTTTAAAGCATTGCCCAGCAAATTGATGAGCACTTGCTCTAAGCGTTTTTTGTCGGTACGAACATAATGCGGTAGGTTTTCACCAATTTCATAAACAAACTGTAAATTCTTCTGTTCAAACTGAGGCTGAAACATTTGAATAATCTGTTCAATAAAATTGGGGAAATGAACATCCACTACATTTAAAGAAATTTTACCTGTTTCAATTCGTGCTAAATCTAGTAAACCATCAATCAATGAAGTCAAATGCTGCCCACTACGGCTAATCACCCCGAGTGCCATTTTGCCTTGTTCTGAGAGCTGCTCTTGTTTTTGAAGCAATTGGCTATAGCCCAAAATACTATTTAGAGGTGTTCTTAGTTCGTGGCTAATACCAATGACATAACGGCTTTTTGCATCATTTGCTCGCTCTGCTGAAATTCTGGCATCTTGCAGGTCTTTTGAAGTGACTTCATGGGCAGCAATTTCATCAATCAATAATGCTGTTTGCTGATGTGTCTCGATTTCGGCATTACGACGACTTTCATCGTTTAGCACTAACCACCATGCAGCAACACTCATTAATAAAAATAAAATGGTGTAAATTTTGACAAACAGCGTAAATAGCTGAGGAACGGCTGCGGCATTAATGGTTTCTAAATAGGTTTTTTCTTGGATATAAACCAGACTTAAACTCACTGCCAAAACAATAGACAGCCCTAAAGTCAATAATAAATACAAACTAACCCTGCTATTTAAACGGCTAGCCCAACGTTCTGGTAAATAGTGCCAAATAGCTTTTTTGAGTTGTACTGACCAACGTGCATCGGGTTTACATAAATCGTGACAGCGTGCTTCAAGTGAACAGCATAGAGAGCAAATCGTACCGTTATAGGCTGGGCAACCCGCCATATCGGCAAGTTCATAGTCCCGTTCACACACAACACAGTTAGCAACCGAAGTCGCCTGAATTTTTTCAGGTTGGCGTGCAATGTAATATTTGCCTTTAGTTAGGTAAGCAATAACGGGAACACATAACACCGCGCTCCCCAAAGCAATAAAACTCGCCAATCCTTTTGCCATGAGTCCGAAAAAACCCAAATAGCTCAGCATCGATAACACTGAAGCAATCAGTAAGGCGCCCACGCCTACGGGATTAATGTCATATAAATAAGCACGGCGAAATTCAATTCCTTTCGGGCTTAGACCTAAAGGCTTACAGATAATTAAATCGGCAACAACGGCGCCAATCCATGCCAAAGCAATATTGCTATATAGTCCCAAAATGCGTTCAACCGCATGGCTAATTCCCATTTCCATCAAAACAATGGCAATAAACACATTAAAAAGAAGCCAGACAATTCGTCCCGGATGGCTATGAGTTAAACGAGCAAAAAAGTTTGACCAAGCTAAAGAGCCAGCGTAGGCATTGGTCATATTAATTTTAATTTGTGCCAAGCAAACCAGTGCTAGAGTCAATATTAAAGCAAGCTGAGGGTTTGGAATAAACTGTTGATAGGCGACCCAATACAGATAAGTCGGATTGTCTAGTTCAGAGACAGGAATAAACAGCTGAAAAGCCAACACCATCAGCAGCATGCCCATCAAAACTTTTAGAAATCCAAAAATAATCCAAGATGGACCACCTAAAAAAACGGCAAAACGCCATGCAGTTCTATTCTTTTCTTTTTGCGGTAAGAAACGTAAATAGTCGGCTTGCTCACCAATTTGGATCACAAATGAAAAAATAAGAGTGCACGCCGCACCAAAGTAATACAGATTAAAATCGGTTGAGTTTGAAACTGCCCCAACAAAATGCAGGCTACTACTTAAAATTTGTGGTTGTTTCCAAAGTACAAAAAACCACGGTAACAACAGCAATAAGAGCCAGATTGGTTGTGTGATCGCCTGAACTTTATTAATAAAACCAATGCCTTTGACTACTAAAGGCAAAATCACTAAGGCAGAAATTAAGTAACCAATAACTTGCGGAATGCCTAAAGCAAGCTCAAGTGCCATTGCCATAATTGCGGCTTCAAAGGCAAGCAAAATAAAGGTAAAGCTGGCATAAATCAGAGATGTAATGGTTGAGCCAATGTAGCCGAAACCTGCACCACGAGTAAGCAAATCGACGTCTACATTATATTTTGCGGCGTAGTAACTAATCGGCCAACTGGTTAAAAATATAATCGTACATACGACTATTGCTGCCCATACTGCATTGCTAAAGCCATACTGCCAAAGCATGGTCGCCCCAATGGCTTCCATCGCCAAAAAGCTAACGGTCGAAATTGCGGTGTTGGTAACTGTCCAAGGTGACCATTTACGTACAGAGGTGGGTGCATAGCGGAGCGCATAATCTTCAATACTTTCATCTGCCACCCAAATATTATATTCACGGCGTGTTTTGATCACACGTTGTGGCGCTTGTTGGGGGCGTGAAGAATCTGGCATAACACTCATGTTTTGGATAGGGCTGCATTAAACCCAGCAATCCTTATGCCAAAAGTCAATTATCATGGCGATTTTCTCGAATACGCACATATACGCAAAATAACGTATTTTCAATTTTTCCCAAAAATCACACACTCAAATCCATCAAAAAACAATGATCAATATTTGTGTTGATTGACCGAAAATGATTGGGAGATTGATGTTATGAGTGTATCTGAACATCCAAATCTGGACACTGTGCAAGGTACAGATTCACAAAAAGCAGTGAATGAAACCTTAGAAGATTATACTTTACGTTATGCTCCACACAGCTTTCGGCGCTGGAGTCCCAAAGTTGTCGCTATTACTGCTCTTGGTGGTATTGCCTATCTTGCTGACTTTTCTATTGGCGCCAGTATTGGTATGTCTTACGGAACAACCAATGCTGTTTTCTCCATTTTATTTGCAGCGATTATTATCTTCTTAACCGGCATTCCTTTAGCCTACTACGCAGCTCGCTATAACATCGATCTTGACTTGATTACTCGTGGCGCAGGTTTCGGTTATATCGGCTCAGTCCTGACCAGTATCATTTTTGCCAGTTTCACGTTTATTTTCTTTGCCCTTGAAGGTTCAATCATGGCGCAAGGGTTATTGCTCGGTTTAGGCATTCCGCTTTGGGCAGGTTACCTCATCTCAACAGTTATGGTCATACCGCTGGTGATTTACGGTATGAAAGCCTTAAGTAAATTACAAGTCTGGACTACCCCGCTTTGGCTCGTTCTGATGATTGGTCCTGTGGCCTATCTGATTTATCAAGAACCTACCTTAGTCAGCCAGTTTGCAACTTTCACAGGTAACGAAGGTTTTGCAACTGTAGACATGGCTGCAATCATGTTAGGTGCTGGTATATGTTTATCGCTAATCATGCAAATCGGTGAGCAAATTGACTATCTACGCTTCATGCCTGCTAAAACAAAAGAAAATAGCAAAGCATGGTGGGCTGCGGTTATTTCAGCGGGTCCGGGTTGGGTAATTTTAGGGGCGATTAAACAAATTATTGGGGCATTTTTAGGGTTCTATTTACTCACTAAAATACCGGGCGTAAACAGTACTGAACCTGTTCAACAGTTTAATGCGGCGTTTCATGACATGCTTCCGGGTTGGGCCGCTTTAACACTTGCAGTTATTTTGGTGGTTATTTCTCAAATTAAAATTAATGTGACCAATGCTTACTCTGGTTCCCTTGCATGGACAAGTGCCTACACTCGTATTAGCAAACATTATCCTGGTCGTATTGTCTTTGTGATGGTGAACTTAGCAATTGCGCTTGCTTTGATGGAAGGCAACATGTTCGCGGTACTGAGTAAAATCTTAGGGTTCTATTCAAACTTTGCAATTGCTTGGGTTGTGGTTGTTGCAACAGACATTTCAATCAACAAATATGTTTTAAAACTTTCACCGAAAGAGCCGGAATATCGCCGTGACATGCTATACAACGTAAACCCTGTCGGTATGGTTGCGTTCCTTGTATCAGCAGGCTTATCAATTGCAGCATTCTTCGGCTTACTCGGTAGTTTCTTGGCGCCTTACTCACCGCTTATCGCACTTGTGCTTGCTTTTGTATTAACACCAATCATGGGCTTATTAACCAAAGGAAAATACTACATCAAGTCACACGATGACGGTATTAAAGAACCACGTTACGATGCTGAAGGCACTCCTGTTGCTACCGTCTATCACTGCCGCGTATGTGAGCAAGGCTATGAGCGTCCAGATATTATGTTCTCTCACAAACATAACGGTACGATCTGTTCTTTATGTAAAACACTCGATGCTTAAATACTCTCGAAACTAAAAAAGAAGCTTTAAAGCTTCTTTTTTTATATCTGATGATTCTTAGCCAATCGGGAATAAACGTTCAGGCACTACATCTTTCATCACAATGGTTGAGATGAGTCGTTGCACACTTGGAATAGCAGATAATTTTTCATCGTACAAACGCTGAAAAGCAGGTAAATCTTTAGCCACCACATGTAGTAAATAATCTGGCTCACCAAACAAACGCTGTGCCTGAATAATTTGTGGGATGTCTATCACGGCATTTTCAAACTTCTCGACTGCCTGTTTATCGCCCTCTTTAAGCGTAATAAAAACAATCGCTGAAAATTCAAATCCCACTAAGTTTGGGTCGAGTTCTGCCCGATAACCTTTGATAGCTCCTGACTCTTCTAAAGCCTTCACTCGTCTATGACAAGGTGAAATGCTCAAACCGACTTTTTCTGCCAACTCGGTGATAGATAATCGGCCATTTAATTGCAATTCAGCAAGAATCTTTTTATCTGTGCGATCCATTTAGAAAAATTTACCCTAAATAAGTGTGATATGAGCAAACATTTAAAAGCACATTCTAAATATATGAGCATATTATTTTCAACAAGCTCGCATAAATAGGGATTTTTTCTAAACCACGAGCGAAACCTTTGGAAAATAGTTTGCCGAGATAAGCATATGGCTTTTAACATTTTTATTGCATTTTGGAGTGTCTCCATTCTTTTTATTATTACGCCAGGGGCAGACTGGGCCTATGCCATTTCGGCAGGGATTAAAGGCAAAGTCGTCGTACCCGCTGTTGCAGGCATGCTATTTGGGCACTTTATTACGATTTTATTGGTAGCAGCTGGTGTTGGTCTGCTTGTAGCAAATAATCCAACTGCTCTAATGATTCTTACTGTTGCGGGTTCTGCTTATTTGTTATGGATGGGAATAAATTTATTACTTACCCCCCCTACTCCGAACGAATCTGGTTCTGAAAAAGCTCAGTCATGGTTGAGCTGGGCAACCAAAGGCGTTTATGTGAGTGGCTTAAACCCGAAAGTTTTTTTGCTATTTTTAGCGCTGCTTCCTCAGTTTATTGACACGACTGCTTCATGGTCAGTGACAACACAAATTCTTGCCTTTGGTGTTGTTCACATGATTAGCTGCGCGATAATTTACTTAATGGTAGGTTATGGTTCAGAGGCTATTTTAAAAACCAGACCACAAGCAGCACGGTTAGTCGGCCGTTTTTCAGGTGGTTTGATGGTTGTTATCGCAACGTGCTTATTGATTGGACAAATTTAAAAGTCATTCAGCAAAAAGTTACTGACTCACTTTTCGGGTCAGTAACTTAAATAATAAATATAAGAAAAATTATCTCATTCGTTTGAGGTTATAAGTCACGACTCCCCAAATCACCAGTTCTTGCCCCTCTTCAATATAAATATTCTGATAATCAGGATTTTCTGCTTTTAGCCAAACTTTAGGTGGCTGAAATTGAGTATCAATCATTAAGCGCTTCACAGTGAAATCATTATCGATGAGTGCAATCACAATATCACCCGATTTAGCAGGAATGCTACGATCCACAATAAGCGGATCATTAATATCAATTCCAGCATCTAACATTGACAAAGAGTTGGCTTTGACAATAAACGTGGCATTTTCATTTCTAATTAAATATTCATTTAAATCGAGTGCTTGCTCAATATCATCTTGCGCAGGTGAAGGAAAACCTGCCGCAACACGTTCAGTTGCCAAAGGAATATGGTAAATTTTATCGTTATTCGGGTGGACCTGTTGGACATTAAGTTTTGAGTTAAAGTCGGTCAAGTTATTGGTTTTGACATTATTCAGTAACCAATTTTTGATAAAGTTGACTTGAGATTCAGGAACACGAATGACTTTGGTGGGTTCATTGAACTGTGCCTTACGTCCGGCATTTTCTCGTACACCGCCATGCTCGAACTCTTTTTTCTTTGGCATATTGCCTCCATTCCACTGTTCAAATCCTACACAAACAATGTAACTTGAAAAAGTTACATTTTCAAGTTGACGAAATATTTTTTTTGCATAACAATAAATCTCATGATCAGATTTTAATCCATTTTGTTTTTAACAGGGATGTTTTAACCAAAATGGCAATTTGAAGAAAATCAAAACCTATTTCGAAATAGTCGTTATCGCTGACTGTTTTTTGATTTTTATCAAATGAGATTCTGAACACTTAACATTCTGGTTAAATTCAGTTTTTTGGTATGGAGGCATGCGAAATGAAAAATCAACGTGATGCGGTTTTAGGTTATGCAAATGAGCAACATGCTTATTATATCCGCCTAATTGAAAATGATGCGGTTTTAGGTGAAAGCTACGGATTATTTTGTGAAAATCCGGATAGCGAAGCAGCCGAAAGTATTATGACGACACTTTTTTTGAAAAAATCTTTTTGGTTAAACGGTTCTGAATACCTTGATATTGTAAAAGGCCTACAACCTCTCCCTCAGTAAATAAGTAAGCTAAAAAACAAAGGAGGCAAAAGCCTCCTTTGTTTTTAAAACATTCTGCTTAAGACGTAAAACGTCCGTAGGCATCACGTTTTTGATTACGAGAGTTTTGACCACGGCCATCATAATCATCGTCGTCATCACGGCTGCGACCTCGGCCTCGTCCGCCTGAACGGCCTCCGCGATCATCATCGTCGTCATCACGGCTGCGACCACGACCTCGTCCACCTGAGCGGCCAC
>NZ_KB849790.1:440802-441411 GCF_000369045.1 Acinetobacter pittii ATCC 19004 = CIP 70.29
ATCATCATCGTCGTCATCACGGCTGCGACCACGACCTCGTCCACCTGAGCGGCCACGATCGTCATCATCGTCGTCATCACGGCTGCGACCTCGGCCTCGTCCGCCTGAACGGCCTCCGCGATCGTCATCATCATCGTCATCACGGCTGCGACCTCGGCCTCGACCACCTGAGCGACCACCGCGATCATCATCATCGTCGTCATCACGGCTGCGACCACGACCTCGTCCGCCTGAGCGGCCACCGCGATCGTCATCATCATCGTCGTCACGGCTGCGACCACGGCCTCGTCCGCCTGAGCGGCCACCACGATCGTCATCATCATCGTCATCATCGCGACTACGGCCACGACCTCGTCCGCCTGAGCGGCCACCGCGATCGTCATCATCATCGTCATCACGGCTGCGGCCACGGCCTCGTCCGCCTGAGCGACCACCACGATCGTCATCATCATCGTCATCACGGCTGCGGCCACGACCTCGTCCGCCTGAGCGACCGCCACGATCATCATCATCGTCATCATCACGGCTGCGGCCACGACCTCGTCCACCTGAGCGGCCACCGCGATCGTCATCATCATCGTCATCATCACGGCTACGACCTCGGCCTCG
>NZ_KB849790.1:441421-812029 GCF_000369045.1 Acinetobacter pittii ATCC 19004 = CIP 70.29
CCACCTGAGCGGCCACCGCGATCGTCATCATCATCGTCATCATCACGGCTACGACCTCGGCCTCGGCCACCTGAACGGCCACCGCGATCGTCATCATCATCGTCGTCATCACGGCTACGACCTCGGCCTCGTCCGCTTGAACGGCCACCGCGATCATCGTCGTCATCGTCGTCGTAACGGCTTCGGCCTCGACCACCTGAGCGGCTACCGCGATCGTCATCATCGTCGTCATCATCACGACCGCGGCCACGACCATTACGGCCATCATTTTTATGGCTTAATGCACCCGCTTCACGCGCTTCTTCAGACGTAAATTCATGAGCGTTACCACTTGCATGGGCTGCTCGGCCAGCTTCACGAGCTTCTTCAGAGGTAAACTCATGTGCATTACCACTCGCGTGAGCAGCTCGCCCACCTTTGCTGGCTATTTCTCGTACTCTTTCAGGATCCATACTTGCAAATCCACGATTTGAAGTACCTGTTCTATTGTTATCATCATCTTCATATCTAGTATTAGCCATAGTTATATCTTCCTATATTTAATTATAGTCACTACCGCTTTTAGTTAACGGATTTAATAACAATAGAATATCTATAATATTTTCCCACCCAAGTGATGTATCAATCCTTTTAAATGTATATCAATCAAAAAATGAAATTTCTTATAAACATATTATTTTTAAAATATTTTAAAAAATTTTAATTATTAATAATTTTACTCTTTAAATATTGGATATACTCATTATTACCTAAGGGCACACTACAATATATTTTTACAAACACAGTTAAAATATATTAACTGATAACAAAAAATTTCAAAATGTACAAAACAGTAAACTAACACAACATCAGATCTATTGAGAAAATAACAATCAAACAATTATTTTAATTAAAAAACAATAACATATATCATTACATTTTCAGAATTAATTTACTTGAGAGATTAATATGAATATTTAAAACTATTTTTAATAAGATGGTTTGAGTAACTTAACTATGCAATTAAAAAATCAACAGTCAGCTCTAAAATATATCCATATTTCTATCCCTGAAATTTTACTAGGACATATTAAGTCCAAAAACTCATGGCAGGACTATGACAAAGAATGGAGCTATAGATTAGACCCACCTCATGCAAGTCATCCCTTCCAAAGAGACTTATATATTATTAAATCAAAAAATATAGAACATGAAGATATAAAACTGTTGCTAGATAATATAGCTATTAAAAATAATAAAAATTCAGAAAATATAGATGGAGCAAAAGAAATTATTAAAAAAATATTAGATTTATCTAATAATATACCGATAGAAAACTGGTTAGAGGATACAGGAAATAGATCTATTATTGAAAGCATGATTGATAAAAACAAAATCAAGTTAATCGATATTATTTAGTCCTTAAATATAAAATAGTTTTTTACATCCTTACAAATAAAATAACAAAGATAACTTATTAAAAAATTCATTTTACTCACATTTACGCGGTAACAGCACACTATATGAAAATTAGATATTACAACCGAGGTATTTAAAAATGGAAAACTCAACAAACCAGTATCCAACATCTGCCCCCGCACAAGTTCAATCTCATCAACCAGGTGATCAGGAAAAAATGCATCCTGAACCTGAGATAATAAAAAGTACCCATAAAGGTAGCGATAAGCTAAAAGATAAAGTTGCCGTTATTAGTGGTGGCGATAGCGGTATAGGTCGTTCTGTCGCAGTATTGTTTGCTCGTGAGGGCGCTGATATTGCGATACTTTATCTCGAAGAAGATCAAGATGCCGAAATCACTAAACAACTCGTTGAAAGAGAAGGACAACATTGCCTTTTATTAAAAGGTGATATTTCTGACCCAGATGTTGCAAAACTCGATATTGATAAGGTTCTACAACATTACGGCAAAATTAATATTTTAGTGAATAACGTTGGTGTGCAATATCAACAAAAAGAAATTGAAAGTATTAGTAATGAGCAATTAGAAAAGACATTTAAAACTAATATTTTCCCAATGTTTTATCTTACTAAAGAAGCCATTCCTTATATGGAAGAAGGTGACAGTATTATTAACACCACCAGTATTACCAGCTATCAAGGCCATGATGAGCTCATTGATTATGCAAGTACCAAAGGTGCGATTACGACTTTTACGCGTAGCTTATCGAACAATTTAATGAAACAGAAAAAAGGAATTCGGGTAAATGGTGTTGCACCAGGACCCATCTGGACACCATTAATTCCAAGCAGTTTCGATGCAGAAACCGTTAAAGAGTTTGGTAAAGACACCCCAATGGGAAGAATGGGACAACCAAGTGAAGTTGCTCCCGCCTATCTTTTTCTTGCCTCAGATGATGCAAGTTACATTACAGGTCAGGTTATTCATGTAAATGGCGGTCAAATCGTAAATGGTTAATCCCTAAAATATAAAAAAGCCCTGAAAGTTAAAACTTTCAGGGCTTTTTGTTTGTTAAGCTGGTATGTGGGCAGCTATTGGTTCTCGTGACCAAACACGATGAGCCATAATCAGGTTTTTGAACTTTTCAGCAATCGGCTGGAATTCATCTCCAACTAGAGTGCCTTCATCGGGAACTAAACCTAGCGGTTCAAGTAAATCAGATTTATTACCTAAAAACGCAATTGGTTTTAAATGCTTGTAAGCCTCTAATAGATAATGGCGAGTTACTCCATCTTGCATGACGGCATTTAAGTTATCGCCATCAGGAATGATTACCGCATCGTAAGCAATTGAAGGTTCAGCCATTTGCATACCATCAGCCGTAATAATACTGTCTTGATGATCTTTTACAGGAGCTAAGCTTGGCGCTAATAAATGAAGAGTTACCCCTTCTTTAATTGCCCAGTTTTTCATCGCTTCTAATGCATCAGATTTCACTAAATTATGAATAAGTACTGCAACTTTTCGACCTTGAATATCTTGGGGCGGGAAAGCCAAGAAAGATAATTTAGCCGATTTTTCAACTGCAGTTTTTTTATAATCTAGCGTCAAATCAGGCACTTCAATTCCTAAATTAGCGCCTACTTGTCGTGCTAAGTCAAGATCAATATTTGCTAAAATTTGTTGAACTTGACGCTCACGAATGTGTTTTCGTTGCACTTTACTTAATTCAAAAGTATAGGCATCGACCACATGCTTTTGCTCATGAGGCGCAAGGCTCTTATAGTAAAGGCGCGGTTGAGAAAAATGATCAGAAAAAGTTTCGCTTCTTTGACGAAGTTTATGTCCGCTAATCTGTTCAGGATAGCTTTCAAAACCGCCGTTTGAAGCAGCAGGAGGGGTTTCGGCTGGCCAATCATTATCAATTGAGTTTGGTTGATATGAAGCCTGCCCTTTATGAATCGTATGCTGGTGAATACCATCACGTTGATTATTGTGGAATGGGCACACAGGTTTATTGATCGGAATTTGATGGAAGTTTGGTCCACCTAAACGGCTTAACTGTGTATCCGTGTATGAAAATAGACGTGCTTGTAGAAGCGGGTCATTTGTAAAATCAATTCCCGGCACAATATGTCCCGGACAGAAAGCCACCTGCTCTGTTTCTGCAAAGAAGTTATCAACATTTCTGTTTAAAACAAATCGGCCAATTGGTGTCACTGGAACCAGCTCTTCAGGAATAATTTTTGTTGGGTCCAATAAGTCGAAGTCAAAGTTCATCTCGTCTTCTTCTTCAACAATTTGTACACCGAGTTCCCATTCAGGATAAACCCCATTTTCAATAGCTTCATAAAGATCACGACGGTGGAAATCTGGATCTTTACCAGCAAGCTTTTGAGCTTCATCCCATACTAGCGCACTTAAACCTTGTTTAGGGGTCCAGTGGAATTTCACAAAATGTGATTTTCCTTCGGCATTAATGAGACGGAATGTATGAACCCCAAACCCTTGGATTGAGCGTAAATTACGTGGAATTGCACGGTCTGACATAGCCCAAATCACCGCGTGTGCTGACTCAGGTACTAAAGACACAAAATCCCAGAAAGTATCATGTGCAGTTGCTCCTGTTGGTATTTCTGTATCTGGTTCAGGTTTTACTGCATGAACAAAGTCTGGAAACTTAATCCCATCTTGCACAAAAAACACAGGCGCATTGTTGCCGACTAAATCAAAATTGCCCTCTTGGGTATAGAACTTAATGGCAAAACCACGAATATCACGGACCGTATCAGCAGAACCACGTGGTCCCTGCACTGTTGAGAAGCGTACAAAAATTGGAGTTTGAATGGTTGGGTCAGTCAAAAAACCTGCTTTTGTTAAACGCTCATTTCCTTCATAAGCCTGAAAGTAACCATGAGCGCCCACGCCACGTGCATGCACAATACGCTCAGGAATACGTTCATGGTCAAAATGAGTGATCTTTTCTCGTAAAATAAAATCTTCTAATAGTGTCGAACCGCGAATACCTGCTCTTAAACTATTCTGGTTATCAGCAATTTTAACCCCTTGATTTGTGGTTAATGCTTCATTGGTTGCATCGTCTCTGACTGAGTCTAATTGTTCAGTTTTTTGGGTAGTATTGGCTTTATTTGCAGCGTCAGCACCAGCCATTTCACTTGTTTTATTTGTTGATTTAACATTATCAGTCATGTTCATTACCTATGTTTTAAAGTTAAACGTGGGGTGAATTAAAAACTTCAAGAGTTAGTTTTGTTAAAGGAACTTAAATATGGAAAAAGGAGCTCGACATATTTACGTGTGCTCCAAAGCCCAATGCTTTTATGGTGTGAATCTGGAGCCAAAAACGGAGTCAGCTTGCATATTTTTATTGCAAGATCAGGTGTCTGACGTATACGCTCTTGGAGTGCATCCAGTTCGCCATCAGAAATATAGCTAAACAGATAATCTTGAATACGCTGGCTATTCTTAAGCTCCCTGCTGTAGGCCAAGTAGTTAGAAGAATGATCACTACCTGCAATCCAGTCATGAATAATTTGTCGTTCTACAGGGTTAAATACCCCAAACATTTTTCCATTTTCTTCATTAATCATTCGCCAGAACACGCTCTGCTCAGGATCGGTATTCAATTTAATCCACTTGTGATCAATGAGATGTGTAACCAAGCCTTTAACGTCTTCTGGATTTGATAACCATTGGTTAATGGTTTTGCATCCAAACTGTCTGGTTTCGTTATGTATTAGCTGACCCACGAGCGCTTTTCTTTTTAAAATTTTAAGGACTAAATCTTCAAGATTTAAATTTTTAATAATTTTTGAAGAAGAAACGCCATGGTTATTAAGAGCAAAACCACGTTTTAATTTATTAAAGAAAGCTTCTTTATCTCTGTATTTATCGTAAATATTTTCTATAACTTTAATTGCTTTATCTGCATGTCCATTATCAATATTATCGATAGTAATGTGCAAATTAAAATATTTAGAATCAATACCCAGTTCTGCCAGCTCATAATTACTAATGAGTAAGTGCAGTGGCAGTTGCTCATAACCTAAATTGAAGCCGACAATTTCGGGAATAAACTCAGGTGGAGCATAGCCAAGCGCCAGCTGAATCACGGCATTATGATAGTATTCATCCTCTAAAAGCAGGTCAAAACTATCAAGTCCTAGACTACGCAGTAAGTCTTCATAGATACAGACGTGATTTGCTTTCGGCTCACCGAGTCCAAGCTCTTCTAGATAGGTAATAATAAGGTCATGAAAAACCGGATCGTTCCAGTAGTGAACTGAGCTATAGAGCCATGCACCGTCGACCTTTTTAGTTGGAGAGACCTTAATTAAAAATTCAAATGCCTGACCGACATTCTGGAAGTATTCTCTCTCACCCCCACTTTGTCTACGATTTAAATAAGCCTGAAATAACTCACAATTTTGTTTATTGTCATTTACACACCATTCTTTAACCGTATTTATAGTTGCAGGAAAATCTATTTCATTTTCATTTATTTTATCTATTTCTTTAACAAGGAAATCTCTTGCTTTCTTCTCTTTTTCAAAACTAGAAATATCAGGATCAAGGAAAAAAACGAATAATTCGTAATAGTTCTGTTGATTATCTTGTAATAGGTCTAATAATCTTTTTTTCACTACAACAGGCATTTCTATTCTCCTTTAGTGAGATATAAATTACCATACTTTAACCAAACTATAATCCCAGCCTATCTTTGTTATATTACGTTATTAAGAAATCTCATATATTTTTAAATCATTAAAATTCAATAACATAAAAAATAACACAAACTTACATTCTCAACTTTAGAATAATTTAACTATCTGTTTTTATAAAAAATATATAAATAACAAACTAAACTTACATTTGAGTTACTTTTAAAATTATAAAGGCTAAAAACTTAACAAAAAGAAATTAAAAATAATTTTATAAATAAATTAAAACAGTTTTAGGGAGAAAACAAATGTTTAACTCATGTTGCAAATTACTAGCACAGGAAAAAATTAAAATCGCTTTTTTTGAAAGTGCTTCGGCGGGTTATCTCGCTTACCGTTTTTCTTTAAGCCCCTATTCTGGTAACATTCTTATTGGAAGCTTAGTTAGCTACGACTTACGTGTAAAAGAAAATACACTTCACATTTCACCTGAACTCATTGAAAAATATACACCTGAGTCGATGCAAGTCACTGTAGAAATGATCAAAAAAGGTAAAGAACTTTTACATGCCGACCTTTATATCGCTTGTACCGGGTTATTAAAAAAAGGAGGCTCAGAAACTCAAGAAAAACCTGTAGGCACCTTTTTTTATTCTATTTATTATAAAGATAATTTTTATAATTTTAGACGTATATTTAAAGGACCTCCTAGCCTTAAGCTTATACAATTACTCTATTACATTACACAAGATATTAAATGCATAATATCAGATAATAAAAAATAGAATTCTTTTATAAAAGATAACAAATACACATTTAGAAATGATCATAGTTTTTATTTAACCTCTATGTACCCAAATGTAATTTTAACTATATTCATATTAATTATGTTTAATCATTAAAATTACATTTTATAGAAATCAAGGTTTTATTTAATTTTTAAATTTACATTTAAATATAGGGTAACACCCCAACGCTACACATTAAAAATTTTCATGTTTTAATGAACCTATCTGAAGCTCTCAGATAAAACACACATCATAAATGATATGAGGTAATTAAAGATGAGCACTACTAATAATCAAAGCAATCAACGCAACAATCAGCAGCAACAACAACAGCAAAACGACAACCGTAACAACCAGCAGCAACAAGGCAACCAACAGCAAAACGATCAACAGCAACAAAACAATCAGCAACAACAGCAAAATGACAACCGCCGCCAACAACAAGGCTCTAATCAAAAAGATTCAGGCCAACAAAACTCAAATAACAATAATCAGCAACGCTAATCCGTTGTTGAATTAAATGTCATTTGATGCGGTCATTCATTTTATTTAGGAAGGTGGCCTCACCTTCCTAAATTTAACATAAGCATAAAATTAAATAAGAGAAGAGGAAAAACTGATGACAGATCAAAATACAGACCATGCTCAACTTGTAGCTGGCGACCATAATTATTCTGACTCTCGCTGGCGGGAAAGTTATCTTACTCGACCTTATTATCAAGAAGCTCAATTAACTACGCCAGATCTGGATTATGATCGTGATTTTTCTGCAGCTTATGAACTAGGTCATCGTGCCCGTTCAGAATCTAAAGAAGGAACTCAGTTTGAAGAGATGGAAGGTAGCTTGCAACAAAAATGGGAAGAGCTCAAAGCTGAGTCCCGATTAAAATGGGAACATGCAAAACAAGCCATTAAAGATGCATGGGATGACATGTAACATCCTTAATTGGTCCAAAGCATATAGCTTATTTCCTATTGGCCCTGGGAAATAAGCTTTTTTATTATTTGAAGTATTTATATTAGAAAAACGGCGGCATATTAAAATTATTACTAAGATATTGATTGGCTTGGTGCGGATCATCAAAAATTTCTTTTTTAAATTGTACATCCGGCGTTGTAGATAGAGTATGTGTTGGTTTGATCGTAACTTCTACTACATATCTGTTTTGTTCTTGCTTAGCTTTCACACCATAAATTTCAGAGTCATTAATGCAAGTTCCATCAGTAAAATATACAAACATACCGCCACCTTATCTCTTAACTAAAGTTACTGGTTTTTCCCATTTATTTAACGTAAAAGCCTAACAATAAACTTGAGCCGTACGTAAACAAAATATCAATTTTGGTTTTTCTTAAAATATTCAATAATTTCTTCCCCGTTATTCACGGGAGTTTCTTTACCTGCATATGTTTCTTCATAAGCATATGCAGGTAATGCAACTTTATCGCGAATTGGCGGTAACTTTTCTTGGCCACCTGTGGTAATACGCTCAATAAAACCTGCAAGCCACAATACAAATTCTTGTGTGTTTTTACTCTTCGGAATAATACTTAAATCTAATTTAATTTTAGATTCCTGAAGAGGCTTAATCAGCAATTCAGCAAAATCAATATAATTGTATAAAAGTTTAAGTTTTGTCCCCTTAATCTCATGTCTAAGCTCAATCATTAAATTGTTAAGATCTTCCATAGGATCATCTACAAACCCTTTTTTTTCCTTAACATTTTGATAGATTTTCTCAGCTATTTTTAAGTACTGGGGCATATCCTTACCTTTAAAAATTGTTTTCACTAAAATGAATTTTGGATGAATATAAGTAATTTATTGTGTTTATTTTATTAATTTTTTGAAACTATAATTTACTGAGGAAACAATTCAATAACAACAAATTAATATAAAGGCTATAACACACTAATTTATTGATTAATTTTATATTTTTATATAATTGCTTTTTTTATTATGTTACATATTTTATAGAAAATAACGATAAGAAAAC
Organism: Acinetobacter pittii ATCC 19004 = CIP 70.29; assembly: GCF_000369045.1. Lineage (GTDB taxonomy): Bacteria > Pseudomonadota > Gammaproteobacteria > Pseudomonadales > Moraxellaceae > Acinetobacter > Acinetobacter pittii. The sequence continues at coordinate 450,288 of NZ_KB849790.1, forward strand.
CCACATAAATGTAGGTTTTCTTAAGTGAAATAATTATGAGTTTTTATCCATTTGTTGAGTAGTTGCTGGGTCATTCGAGCCATGTGTTCCATCATCATCTGTTGAATTTCGATCTTGGCAGGCACTCATACCCATTGCGATTGCAACTACCATACTCACTGCACAAAAAATTCTTAACATTGAGGTCACCCTTATAAATCTTAAGATGTAGGCTTATGAATAACATTATCTTATGTTGGCCTACCGCTGTGGTTCTCTTAAGTTTTGTAGGTTGTGCAAGCTTTTGTAAAAATCTAAATAATATAAATGTTAAAAAATTACTTTTCTTGCAATTGATATTTTAATTAAAATTTGGCAACGGCTATTTATTTAATTACATGATATTCATAAAATCAAAATTTCCCGCTCTTTTTTGACTTATGTTGAAATAAGTCATTACTTGCAAACACTATATAAATAAACAATTAATAAATATTTGATATATAAACATTAAAAATTATTTTTTAACCTCTATTGAACCATTATTCAATATTTTCAATTCTAAATAACTCATTATTTTATTAATGAAAATTTAAAAATATTAATATTTGTTTATATAAACCAATCTTTTATTTTTGCAATTGACCCGCTTTAAGGCTCAGCTTATGATGCTCCGGCTGACCTATTTTGTCAGTCGGTTTTAGCAGACCGTCTACCTAAGCGCACTAAAAACAAGTTTTTTGGTGTGTAGCCCCTCGTGCCTTTGACGGAGGAACGGGAGTGGGACACCTTCGGGTGTGCTGGTTTCTTAGGTATCAGTCTGCTAACCCTCTTTCGTTTCACCACCATAATTAATAGCAGTGATTGGGCGCAACTTCTTTCATCAAGGAGTCTCTAATGACTATTATTTTATATCGTGTTTTTTCTTCTACTCTTCATCACGTTATCGACTTAACTGAAACTATTTTCAAGAAAATATCCTACAGTTTTATGTTTCTGCTTTCCTATCTTTTCAGAGTAAATATTTCCATATTTAACGCTCGATAAAGACTAGAAAATTTCTATAAACATGACTTAACGATAACAACAACCAATGAAGAGCAATAATGATGTTTTTTTTATATCGTATTGTTTTAATCTGCACCCTATTAATAAGTTCTATAAGTTTATTAGGTTGCAGGTCTATCAGTAAAAATGAATTTAATACACATTGTGTTTGGGCAGGTCGTGCACTTTCACAATGCAACTGTATTTATAACTCTTTAGAAAAACATTATTCGCCGCAGTTTGTAGAGAACTTACCCAAAGTAAGCTTACAAAATATTAATGCGAATATGCACTTTGTGGAAACTATGAATGAAACTATGCACCAATGTCAGTTAAGCGCAAGAAAAGACTCAATTAACTAACTTTTGCATGCTCTACCAAGAAATCTAAAAAAGCCCTTACGCGCTTAGGGACATATTTATCATGTCCTATCCAAACAGCATGAAATTCTTCTGAAGCCTTGATATTCCAGTCTTCAAGGATTTTGACCAACTGTTTTTGTTCTAAAGCTTTTTTGACTTGGAATTGGTTAAGCTGTGCAATACCAGCACCTGCAAGCGCTAACTGCAAGATGGCTTCTCCATGATTTATTCTTAAAACCTTAGTGGGAGCAAGTGTGATTTCTTGATCGTCTTTTTTAAAAAGCCACGTTTTATTTTGACGTTGGTAACTTACGTCTAAAAGCTGATGTTCGTATAACTGTTCTGGATGCTGCGGATAACCATTCTTTTCAATATATGTAGGTGAACATACATAATGTTTCTGAGTGCGTCCGAGTGAGCGAGCAACCAAATTTGAGCTTTTCAAAGGTCCCGTGCGAATTGCAACATCAATTCTTTGTTCAACTAAATTAATGACTTCATCACTCAAATGAGCTTCTAATTCTATTTGTGGGTAGCGCTCGTTAAATAGAGAAATACAAGGCAATAAAAAATGCGTCCAATATGAAAGACTGGTATGAATTCTAATACGCCCTTGCGGCATGTGATTTGCAGTAACAGATTGTTCTAGTTCATCCAGATTATTAAGTATTTGAATGCCTTGCTCATAAAATTGGCATCCTTCACTGGTAAGCTGAAACTGGCGTGTTGAACGGTTCAGTAGTCTGACGCCAAGTCTTTTTTCTAAGCGTGAAATTAACTTACTCACAGCAGACGGCGTCATGTCACAAGCTCTTGCGACTGCTGAAAAGCTTCCTAACTCGACCACTCGAATAAAAATTGCCAACTCCCCAGACCGATTAATATCAAAATATGACATAACAAAATCTATTTATGAATTTCATTCACAAATCTTATTCCGCTTAGGTCGCTATAACAAGCCAGCAATTTGTTTCAAGATAACTTTAATTCGTTTTAAAGAGTTCACGAGATGAAACTTTATCAACCCGCCCTATTCTCTCTTGTTTTATTTACGAGCTTTGCACAAGCAGAAGTACAAAAGAGCCAGTGGGTTACCACTTGGGCAGCTAGTCCACAAAAAGTCTGGAATAAAGATTTCGTTTTCCCGACCAATATTCCAGATCAAATATCGAATCAGACCATTAAACAAATTAGTCAAATTAGTTTAGGTGGTGAAGCTATTAGACTCGTTTTTACCAATCAATATAGCGATCAACCGCTCTATATTGATAAAACTACCGTGGGGCTAGTCAAAGGACAAAGTCTTAAATCAAAGAGTGCTTATCCAGTTTATTTCTCTGGAAAGCTTAAAGCACAAATTTTACCAGGCAAACAACTGATGAGTGATCCAATCCAGCTCCCTGTTCCAGATCATGGGCAGTTAATGGTAAATACCTTTATTCAAAGGCCAACTACATTTAAAACTTTTCATTGGGATGCGAAACAAACCAGTTGGCTCATTACGGGTAACCAGACCGCGAACTTAAATACGCCTAGCAGTGCAAAAAAAACAACCGCACGATTATTATTATCGTCTATCGAAGTAAAACCAAAGCGTAAAGCCCATGTTGTTGCAGTCATTGGCGACTCAATTACCGATGGTGCAACTGCAACTCTAGACGCAAATACTCGATGGACCGACTTTTTAGCTAAGCGCTTATCGCCACATCAAGTCGCGGTCATTAACAGTGGAATTTCAGGAAATCGACTACTCACAGACGGTATGGGTGACAGTGCTTTAGATCGTTTGAAAAAAGAAATATTTCAATATTCAGGTGTGAAAACATTAATTGTTCTGGTGGGTATTAATGATATTTCATGGCCCGGTACTGCTTTTGCACCTAAACAACAAATACCGACTTTTGAAGCACTTACTCAAGGTTATAAACGTGTTGTAGATGAAGCACATCGCCAAGGTATTCAAGTGATTGGAGCAACCTTATTACCATTTTCAGGAGCTTTACCAAATACTCCTCTTGATAACTACTATCAACCGAATAAAGATGAATTACGTCAGCGCATTAATCACTGGATCAGAACCAGCCATACATTTGACGGCGTACTTGATCTTGAGCGAGGTTTAAAAGACCCTAAGCATCCTGACCGATTAAATCCAATTTATGATTCGGGAGATCATTTACATCCGAATGACCGTGGGAATCAACAAATGGCAAATCTGGTTGATGTAAACCAGTTACTCCATAATTAATGTCTAGATACAGGTAGGAATTTGCTTCCTACCTGTATCAATATGGATTAATTCCCCTCTAACTCGACATTAAGTTTTGGTGTAATAGGCTGTTTTTCAGCTGCATATCGTCTTAAAACCATGACGGCGAAAAGCGCTAAAATTGCAGGAATTGCGATCATCACAAAGTTCATCTTATGTGGTAACTCTAAACCCAATAACAGGCCCGTTAAGATAGGTCCAACAATAGCCCCAATTCGACCTACACCAGAGGCACAGCCAATCCCAGTAGAACGCACACTTAGTGGATAATATTGTGCAACATAGCTATAAAGAAGAATTGAAGTACCAATCGTTGCAGCTCCTGCAACGGTCACCAAACCATATAAAACATAGGCGGGTGACTTAAGGCCTAAACCGACTAAAGCTAAAACTCCCGCCAGTAGCATTCCCATAATTACCGGTTTTAAATGGAATTTATCAGACAAAATACCGCCGCCGATTGAACCGATCATTGCGCCAACATTTAGAGCAAGCAAGAACAAAATACTCTTTCCGAGTGAATAACCTGCTGCCAGCATGAGTTTTGGTAACCAGCTACTTAAGGCATACACCATGAGCAAGCACATAAAGAACACGAGCCAAAACATGAGTGTATTGAAAGCACGGCCTTGTTGAAATAATCCCTTTACAGAACTACCTGTTGGAACATTATCTTCATTAAGCACTAATTGCGTAGTGATCGTTAGGTTTTGTTCAGGCGAAATTTTTTGAATAATGCGCTGTGCTTGCTCAGTCTTACCCGTCTTAACTAAAAAGGTTAAAGACTCAGGTAAAAACTTCCAAATGACAGGTAATAAAAATAATGGAATACCGGCAATTAAAAACATAATTTGCCACCCCTGACTTTCAACCAAATAACTACCGATCAATGCTGAAAGTATTCCCCCAATTGCATAACCACTAAACATACTTCCCACCAAAGTACTTCTTATACGTTTAGGCGCATATTCTGATGTAAGTGCAACTAAATTTGGCATAACCCCACCAATGCCTAGTCCCGCCAAGAACCGAAGTACCCCAAACTCAAGTGGGCTTGATGCAAAAGCACCTAAAAAGGTAAAACCACTAAAAAAAGTCACACAGATTAAAATTACCTTTTTACGGCCTATTTTGTCTGCCAATGTTCCAAAGAACATTGCCCCAAACATCATTCCGCATAGTGCTGTACTTGCTAACATCCCCGCCTGTACAGCTGTTAACGACCACTCTTGCATTAGCAAAGGCAGTACCACGCCATAAATCACCAGATCATAACCATCAAAAATAATAATTAATAAACACCAAAGTAAAATACTCCAGTGAAAAGGGGTAAATCTGGCCTGATCAATAACTTCATTTACATTTAATTTAGATGTTGTCATTTACTCACCTCCTTTGTGAGATAAATTCATATTCAATTTTTTAAAACGACATACTGCACCCTAAAGAAAAAACAAATTATTCAAGGTTTTATTGAATAAATTAAAAGTCATAACTCGCCATCATATTGAAGCGGTTATCAATCCCGTTACGTCCATCAAAAGTTTCTCGTTCGCCATACACATATTCGACGCCCAAGGTAATTGGTTTGTATGGGTTATAAAGTGCATTCACCCAGCCCTGCCAAAGCTCTTTATTTTGGGTAGTGCTATTACGTTGTAATTCGGCAAAACGGTTATCATCTTTGGCTTTCATATAGCCGTAGCCTAAAGTCGAGCGAATTTGCGGTGTAAATTGATGAGTAATACCTAAAGAAACGGTGTCAAATTCATTGCTATGCATATTGTTTTGATCATCTATTACATAGCCGCTGTTACTCCATAGTAGGAAACGCCCATCTCCTTTGACATGGTAATAATCGGCTTTGAGTAATGTATCAGGTGTAATTTGGTATTTACCGCCGAAGCCTACGCCCCAAGCGACTTCCTCATCATGATTAGTTCTCTTTTCGGCAACAAAACTACGTCCCGACAACATCGAGCCATTGGCAAATTTATGATTTAAGCGACCTACCAACGCTGGTAAACGCATTTTATTATCTGGGTCTGAGCTCGCAGTATATTTCGGATCTTCAACCGATATTGCAAAGCTTGTATTTGCCGTTAAGTTATCGCTATAGCGAACTAGCGGTGATCTTAACAATGCACTGCCTACAAATGTGCCCGCATCAATCGTTTCCGGATAATATTCGGGTGCGATAAATGTTGACCACGTTTGACCGATAAGCCATTTATCAAAAGTTAAATAAGCATGGCGTATCCGAAACTGATCACGAGTGGCTGCGCCAAAGAAGTCCATTTCCAACTTTCCGCCCACCTCACCCGCGGCCGTCGGGGTTTTAAAATTCAACCCGAAACGTGTCACATTAACGGTGCTGTGCAACTGGTCTTTTTGTGCAGATTCTTCTGGCGTGTTTTCAAGTGGAACACCGCTAATATTGTTATACATGGTAGATGCCCCCTTCATTTGATAAGAAGCATCTGCCCGTATATAACCATATAAGTTAAATTCTGCGCCAGACTTAGTTAACCCTTGTTTTGTAGGCTGAATAGCTTGGGGCGTTGCAGAAGTTGCTAGCTCCACTCGTCCTTGCGATAAAGATTTTTGCACCTGCATATTGGCTTGTAACATAGCCCGAAGTTCTTTCACTTCTTGGCGAAGTTGTGCTATTTCAGGATCTGTTTGACCTGCAAAAGCCGAGGACACAAGCAGAGTCACAGAAGCAGCCAACAGGCTTTTTTGAACCGTTGTATTTAAAACTTTCATCATGAAATTTTCCTTTTGATCTTTAATTCGACTTAAAGATCTCGACATCCTTTTTGTTATGTACCCATCTAAAATAGGTGCTTAAAATTTGTCTTTCTTTCACAAGAAAAACCTTCGATCATATTTTTTAGACAAAACCTCCCTAAAGCAGCCTGAAAACCACTTTTAATTTGTTTTAAGTAAAGCTAAATCTTCTAATTTTTTTCAGTTTTTATATTCTCGTCCTCATTGAGAATATGCAGGTTTTATATCCGTATTAATGCTTTCCCAAATCCATTATTTTTTTGCAATAAACCCTTGATACGTCAAAATTTGCGTATAAGGATGCACACTTTCAAAACCAGTTTTTTCTAAAAGTTTTATATATCCTTCAGTGGTTAGGCTAAAAAAGTCTTGCGCCATACGCTCTAACATTTTTTGACATTGTTCTTCTGTTAAGCCTTGTGCCAAACATAAATAACGTAAAGCTTGAAGATGCTGTGGATTTACACACCTCATTAAATCGTAGGTCAGCAAAATCGCTTTTTCTTTTAAGCGATCATAAATACCCTTAAAAAAAACAGGTTTTATGTCATCTGCAATAAAATGAGCTACGAGAATAGAAAGTGCAGCATCAAAGCAATTCTCAAGAGGTAAAGCTGACGTTTCACCGTGAACAAAGGTGACTTGAGAAGATTTATCTAAAAGTTCAACCTGTTCCTGAGCTTTTTGCAGCATAGTCAAAGATGGTTCAACTGCTGTAAATTTCCAGTTTGGATGACGTTTAAGTAAATATTCGAGTTCATACCCCGTGCCACAACCCACAATTAAAATATGAGCATTTGGCGGCAACACTGATTGCAAAATGGCATCCACCTGTTGATGGATCACTTCATAACCCGGAATTAATTTACGAATATGTTCGTCATATCCTTCGACTACCTTTGGGCTATTAAAGTCTTTTGCCATTTTGTTTATCCTCTATTTAAACTGCCTTTCAACTTATAGTTTGCTGCACTTTGACCTGACTTTCGACTTCTTTAATCAAAGACATTTCCAGTTAAGTTAAGTTCAGCTCGCATAATTTCCTGCAATTTAAACTTTTGCGCTTTGCCTGAAGCTGTCATTGGAAACTCATTAAAGAATCGGACATAGCGCGGCACTTTATTATGAGAAATATGCTCTTTGCAGAATTGGCGAATGCTGTCTTCATCAATTTGATGATGCTCATGCAAAATAATACAAGCACAAAGTTCTTCACCATATCTGGCATCTGGTAAGCCTATGACTTGGACATCACTCACATCTGGATGGGTATATAAAAAGTCTTCAATTTCTTTTGGAAACAGATTTTCCCCACCACGAATCACCACATCTTTAATACGGCCTTTAATTTTAATAAAACCATCTTGGTCCATTTCGGCAATATCACCCGTATGCATCCAGCCAGCTGAATCAATGACCTCTTTGGTCTTTTCTTCTTCGCCCCAATAGCCAGCCATGACTGAATAACCGCGAACACATAGCTCACCCAAAGTTCCTTGCGGAACAATCTGGCCTTCTAAATCGACAATTTTAATTTCAACATGCGGATGAACATGCCCAACTGTACTTACTCGTTTATCAATCGAATCATTTACCGAGCTTTGCACACTCACTGGCGAGGTTTCAGTCATACCATAACAAATGGTGATTTCAGACATATGCATTCGGTCTATGACACGTTGCATAATTTCACGTGGACAAGGACTACCTGCCATAATGCCTGTTCTTAAGCTCGACAGGTCAAATTCATTAAACTGTTCATGTTCTAAAGTGGCAATAAACATGGTCGGCACGCCATAAGCTGCCGTACAACGTTCTTGATGAATCGCTTTTAAAGTTTCTAAAGGATTAAATACCGCCGATGGATAGACCATGGTTGAACCATGTGTCACACATGCCAGATTCCCCATGACCATGCCGAAACAATGAAACAACGGCACAGAAATACAAACTTTATCTTGAGGGGTTAAACGAATGCCTTCCCCCACGAAATAACCGTTATTTAAAATATTATGATGGGTCAACATGGTCCCTTTAGGGTTACCTGTTGTACCTGAAGTAAATTGGATATTAATGGTTTCATCAAACTGATGTTGCTTCGCTAATTGTTTTAATTGTTCTAGCTGTTCAGAAGTTGGTGTAGTAACTAAATCACTAAAGCGATAAATACCCGTATGTTGTTGATCATCGATTTTAATGACAAATTTTAAATGTGGCAGTCGCGCTGAACTGAGCACTTTATCTGGACTGTTGGCTAACTCAGGGGCAATTTTTGTCAGTAATTCTTGATAATCAGTCGTTTTGAATTGAGAAGCAATAATCAATCCTTTGCATGAGACTTTATTCAACACATATTCAAGTTCATGGCTTTTATAAGCTGTATTTAGATTGACTAAAATAATCCCTGCTTTAAAAGCTGCAAATTGGGTTACCGTCCATTCCACACAGTTAGGTGACCAGATCGCTAAGCGATCTCCTTTTTTTAATCCCAATTTTAAAAGGCTACACGCAAAAGCGTTTACTTCATCCTGTAAAGCTTTGTAGGTTAATCGTCTGTTTTGATGGAAACTGACGATTGCTTCCTTTTCTGCATATTGCCAACAGGCCTGATCGAATTGTTCACCAATGGTCATACCCAATAAGGGCTGTGTGCTTGGTCCCGAGGCGTAGCTTAACCGTTCTTGTTGCATTGAATCATTCTCCTTGATTCTTTTAATTCTCTTCTTACCTGATCTAATTGTTGTTACTGCAACTACTTTTCCAAACCGCCTACTTTGTAATGTTTATCCTTTATATGCCCTATTTCTTCTGCACAGCATCTACACAAAAGTCAGCAATCTGTTTTGAAAAATAGTCTTTGTGCGCATGATCAAACTTTGTATTTTGAGCTGGGTCTAGGGGTTCAACCACCACATAGGTCATGGCACCGACAACACACAGTGCTGCTGTATTTAAATCGTCCAAGACAAACTCACCACTTGCATTTCCATCCGCAAGTATTTTTTTAATACTTTGTTTAATCAATTGCTTCACACGAAAACGCTCATGTTCAACCGTTGAATCGACGGGTTCAAACATGAGTGAATATGCAAGCTGAGGACTATTCAGTGCCCGTTTTACAAAGGTTGCCACCGCCTTGTGTAATTTCTGCTTTGCCGATAACTCACTTTCGGTAATCGAATCAATCACCAATAGTTCTGTATTAATAGCCTCGGACAAAACCTCAATCAGCACTTGGCTCTTATTATCAAAGTAGCGATAAACCAATCCACTAGATACACCCGCTTGCTCTGCAATTGTTTGTATTTGCGCGTCTTTAAATCCTCCCTCTGAAATTATTTTTCTGGCTGAATTCAAAATCGATTTACGATTTTGCTCCATCCGCTCTTGCATTAAAGATGATCGTTTATAGCTCATAATTTATTCTCTAACAAATAAAATGAATTGTAAATCATTTTATGAATCTGTATTCACTTTTTCAAAAAATCATTGTATGGTAATTATCAAATACCCACAAAATATTTTATGGACAACAAATATAACCAATAGGATGAAAATATCATGAACCTACGCAGCTTGAATTTCGGTCTAGATGAAACTTTAATTGCGCTTCAAGATTCGGTAGCCGCTTTTTGTGCAAAAGAAATTGCACCAATTGCCCAACAAGTTGATCAAGACAACAAATTCCCTGCACATCTCTGGAAAAAATTCGGAGATATGGGCCTTTTAGGCATGACAGTTTCTGAAGAATATGGCGGCGCTAATATGGGTTATTTAGCTCATATTATTGCCATGCAAGAAATTTCGCGCGCTTCGGCAGCCATTGGTTTGTCTTACGGTGCTCATTCTAATTTATGTGTAAACCAAATTAACCGTAACGGTAACGAGCAGCAAAAACAGAAATATTTACCAAAATTGATTTCCGGTGAATATGTGGGTGCCCTTGCGATGTCTGAACCGAATGCGGGTTCTGATGTTGTTAGCATGAAATTACGTGCTGAGCAAAAAGGTGATCACTTCGTTTTAAATGGTTCAAAAATGTGGATCACTAACGGCGGTGATGCAGATGTACTCGTGGTTTACGCTAAAACTGATCCGCAAGCTGGCGCGAAAGGCATGACAGCTTTTTTAATTGAAAAAGGCATGAAAGGCTTTAGTCACGGTAACCATTTAGACAAACTCGGTATGCGTGGCTCTAACACTTACCCTCTGTTCTTTGACAATGTAGAAGTACCTGCTGAAAACGTACTCGGCGGCGTGGGTAACGGTACAAAAGTACTGATGAGTGGTTTGGACTATGAACGTGCAGTTTTAAGTGCTGGCCCTTTAGGCATTATGGATGCCTGTCTGGATGTGGTAATTCCTTATTTACATCAACGCGAACAGTTTGGCCAAGCTTTAGGTGAATTCCAGCTTATGCAAGGCAAACTTGCCGATATGTATTCAACTTGGTTGGCATGTAAAGCTCTTGTCTATGCTGTTGGTGCTGCCTGTGATAAAGCTGACCATGACCGCAGCCTACGTAAAGATGCTGCAAGTGCCATTTTATATGCTGCTGAAAAAGCAACATGGATGGCTGGTGAAGCAATTCAAAGTTTAGGCGGCAACGGTTATATCAATGAATTCCCTGCTGGCCGTTTATGGCGCGACGCAAAACTTTATGAAATTGGTGCAGGAACTTCTGAAATTCGCCGCATGCTGATTGGCCGCGAACTCTTCAATGAAACCAAATAATAATTATAAATAAGGACGCATCTTATGAACCAATTACAAAGCAAGATTAATGTTCGAAGTGAAGACTTCAAAACAAACCAGCAAGCCATGCAAACATTGGTCACAGATCTCAAACAAGTTGCCCAGCGTATTGCTTTAGGCGGCGGTGAAAATGCCCGTCAAAAACATCTGGCTCGAGGTAAGCTTTTACCCCGTGAACGTATTGATCAACTGATTGATGTCGGCACGGCATTTTTAGAAATTGGTCAGTTGGCAGCGTACAACGTTTATGAAGATGATGTTCCTGCTGCGGGTGTAATTGCTGGTATTGGTCAAGTCAACGGCATCACTTGCATGATCGTTGCCAACGACGCAACGGTTAAAGGTGGAACGTATTATCCCCTTACAGTTAAAAAGCATCTACGTGCACAAGAAATTGCTGAACAAAATCACTTGCCTTGTATTTATTTGGTGGACTCAGGCGGTGCCTATTTACCAATGCAAGATGAGGTTTTCCCAGACCGCGATCACTTCGGGCGTATTTTCTACAATCAAGCACGTATGTCGAGCCTTGGTATTGCCCAAATTGCTGTGGTGATGGGGAGTTGTACCGCAGGTGGTGCATATGTGCCTGCTATGTCTGATGAAACCATTATTGTACGTAACCAAGGTACGATTTTCTTAGGCGGCCCTCCTCTGGTAAAAGCTGCAACTGGCGAAGTCGTAAGCAGTGAAGATTTAGGTGGTGGTGATGTTCACACACGTCTTTCAGGTGTGGCTGACCATTTAGCCGAAAATGATGAACATGCAATTGCGATTGCGCGAAACATTGTCGCTAACTTAAATAAGAAGCCAAACGAGTTAAATAAACAAGTTGATGAACCATTGTTTGATGCGTCTGAACTCTATGGTGTGGTGCCAAGTGATGCGCGTAAGCCTTTTGATGTGCGTGAAGTCATTGCACGTATTGTAGACGGCTCGCGTTTTGATGAATTCAAAGCACGCTTTGGCTCAACCCTCATTACTGGTTTCGCTTCACTCTACGGTATGCCAGTCGGCATTATTGCCAATAACGGTATTTTATTTTCCGAGTCTGCACAAAAAGGTGCGCATTTTATTGAGCTATGTACTCAGCGCAATATTCCATTGTTATTCCTACAAAACATTACGGGCTTTATGGTTGGTCGCCAGTATGAAAATGAAGGGATTGCAAAAAACGGTGCGAAACTGGTGATGGCTGTTGCAACCGCAAATGTACCAAAACTCACCCTAATTATTGGTGGTTCGTTTGGTGCAGGTAACTATGGGATGTGTGGCCGCGCTTATTCACCACGCTTTTTATGGACTTGGCCGAACTCGCGTATTTCAGTGATGGGCGGCGAGCAAGCGGCAAGCGTACTCTCGACTTTAAAACGTGATCAGATTGAGCAAAAAGGTGCCGAGTGGTCAGCGCAACAAGAAGACGAATTTAAACAGCCAATTCGTGAACAATACGAACGTCAAGGTCATCCGTACTATGCTTCTGCTCGCCTTTGGGATGACGGCGTAATTGACCCAGCGCAAACTCGTCAGGTACTTGGTTTAAGTTTGGCTGCGGCCATGAACGCCCCAATCCAGCCAACCAAATTTGGCGTGTTCCGCATGTAAGAGGTGTATATGAGCTATCAATTTTTACAACTCGAACAACAAGGTCAGGTTGCCTACGTTTGGCTGAACCGCCCTGAATTGCACAATGCTTTTAATACAATCGTCATTGAAGAACTACATGCCTGCTTTAAGCAAATTAATACACGTGATGATATTCGTGTTGTGGTTCTAGCTGGTCACGGCAAAAGCTTTTCGGCAGGTGCCGACCTCAACTGGATGAAACAGGCAGGTCAGGCATCTTCAGCAGAAAATGAAGCAGATGCATTAAAACTTGCGCAAATGTTGGATGCACTTGCAACGCTAAAACAACCAACTATTGCTCGTGTACATGGCATTGCCTTTGGCGGCGGTATGGGCTTGGCGTCGGCATGCGATATTTGCATCGCCAGCACTGATGCCAAGTTTGCAACCTCCGAGGTTCGTTTAGGACTTGCTCCATCCACCATTAGTCCCTATGTAATTCGTGCAATTGGCGCAAGACAAGCCTCTCGCTATTTCTTAACTGCCGAGCGAATTTCAGCACGTGATGCTAAGCATATTGGTTTAGCACACGAGGTTGCAGATGCCGAAGACTTAGATAAAAAAGTTCAAGAAATTGTTGATGCGCTATTACTCGGTGGCCCGCATGCTCAAGCGGCATCAAAACAACTCATTCAAATGGTGAGCAACCAGACCATGAGCAATGACTTGCTACAACAGACAGCACATCATATTGCTCAAGTTCGTCAAGGCAGTGAGGCAAAAGAAGGTCTGAGTGCCTTTTTAAATAAGCAACAGCCTGCTTGGGTTTCTAACTCGAATAACAACAATTAAGGACGATCATCATGTTTGAAAAGATTTTAATTGCGAACCGTGGCGAGATTGCCTGCCGTGTAATTCGCACAGCTAAAAAATTAGGTATTGCAACGGTTGCCGTTTACTCAGATGCAGACGCAAATGCACAACATGTCAAACTTGCAGATGAAGCGGTTTATATTGGTCAGTCCCCTGCAACGCAAAGTTATTTACAAGCCGACCGCATTATTCAAGCAGCGATTGAAACAGGCAGCCAAGCGGTTCACCCAGGCTACGGCTTCCTTTCTGAAAATGACCAGTTTGCGCTCGCTTGCCAACAACACAACATTTGCTTTATTGGCCCGCCAGTAGATGCCATTTTAGCGATGGGCTTAAAAGCGACCTCAAAAGCTTTAATGGAAAAAGCAGGTGTTCCTTTAACACCGGGTTATCACGGAACCAACCAAGATGCCGACTTTTTAAAACAGCAGGCAGATCGAATTGGATATCCTGTTTTAATTAAAGCCAGTGCGGGCGGCGGTGGTAAAGGTATGAGTCTGGTTGAACGCAGTGAAGACTTTTTGCATGCCTTAGCCTCTTGTAAACGTGAAGCTAAATCGAGCTTTGGTAATGATGATGTCTTGATTGAGCGTTATGTGATTCAACCTCGCCATATTGAAGTACAAGTGTTTGGCGATACACATGGCAATTATGTACATTTGTTTGAACGTGATTGTTCGGTACAGCGTCGCCATCAAAAAGTGTTAGAAGAAGCCCCTGCTCCACAAATGCCAAGCGAGAAGCTCGATGCAATGCGCCAAGCTGCAATTGATGCTGCGCGTGCGGTAAATTATGTCGGTGCTGGTACAGTTGAGTTTATTGTGGAACAAGATGGAACGGCGTATTTCATGGAAATGAATACCCGTTTACAAGTCGAACACCCTGTCACCGAAATGATTACAGGTGAAGACTTGGTTGAGTGGCAACTTCGTGTGGCTTATGGTGAACCTTTACCTAAACTACAAAACGAATTGCAGATTCACGGACATGCGCTCGAAGCACGGATTTATGCTGAGGAACCTGAAAAAGGCTTTTTACCTGCCATTGGTAAAATTGACTATTTGCGTTACCCAACTCAAAACCAATATGTGCGTGTAGACAGCGGTATTGTTGAAGGCGATGAAATCACGACCTATTACGACCCAATGATTGCCAAACTCATTGTATGGGGTAAAAACCGTGAAGCTGCGCTCATTCAAATGCAACACGCTTTAAGCCAATTCCATGTCGATGGCTTAGGCAACAATATTGCCTTTCTGGAAAAGATTGTTCGTAGTGAATCTTTTAAACAAGCCAAGCTTGATACCAACCTGATTCAACGTGAACAAAACTTCTTGTTTAGTCCTGAAGAAATTAAACCGGAACTGGTGGTAGCAGCAGCATTTATTGAGTTTTTAAGCCAACTTAATAACAACAGCTCAAACCAAAAACAGCTTTGGCAAACTCAGCCACTTTGGCGTTTAAATATTGCTTATCAGCACAGCATCAAACTGAATTATTTAAACCAAAATACCCAAATCAAGTTTGCCTCAAATGAACATGGCTTCACCGCAGAATATAACGGTCAAAGCTACCCGATTTCAGGTCAATTGCTTGATGCGCATATGGCATCTGTTCAAATTGGTGGGACTCAGCAAAAGCTATCTTTTAACCAAAGTCAGCAAGGCATTACCTTGTTCCAAAATGGACAAAGCTATAAGTTTGCATATATTCGCCAAGACTTTAATCAAGCAGATAGCCAAGCCGATGAAGGTCACTTAAAAGCACCGATGCCGGGTGTAGTCACGCAAGTGCTAGTCAGTGCAAATCATAGCGTAAAGAAAGATGATATTTTAATGACGCTTGAAGCCATGAAAATGGAATATACCATTCGTGCGCCTAAAGACGGCGTGATTGTAGACTCCTATTTCCAAGTCGGTGATCAGGTCAAAGCTGGCGACGAGCTTGTTGAATTTCAGCCTGCACAGGAGGAAGTTGCATGAGTGAGTTTGTCAAAATCGTGGAGGTCGGTCCCAGAGACGGCCTCCAAAATGAAAAGCAGGCTTTGACTGTCGAACAACGCTTAAACTTTATTAATGACCTTATTAATGCAGGTCTGAAATCGATTGAAGTCGGTTCATGCGTTTCGGCAAAATGGGTACCGCAAATGGCTCAAAGTGATGAGCTATTTAAGCTGTTACCCCAAACAACTGATGTGCAATTTAGCCTGCTCACCCCCAATATCAAAGGTTTTGAAACTGCTCAAGCGGTAGGATGCAAAGAGGTTGCGGTGTTTACCGCAGCTTCTGAAAGTTTTACCCGCAAAAATATCAACTGCTCTATTGATGAAAGCTTTGAAAAATTTAGCGATGTCATGAGCGCGGCAAAAGCGCATAACATCCGTGTGCGCGGTTATGTCTCTTGCGTTGTCGACTGTCCTTATGAAGGTGCAATTGCCCCTGAACAAGTGGTAAAAGTTGTTAAACGGCTCTATGACATGGGCTGCTATGAGGTGTCTTTAGGTGAAACTATTGGTACCGCAACACCAGATCGCGTTCAAAAGGTTTGGCAAGCCTGTCTTGCTGAACTCGACAGCAAGGTTTTGGCAGGACATTTCCACAATACCTATGGCATGGCGATTGCCAATATTTATCAGTCTTTACAGCAAGGCATTCGTGTTTTTGACTCGTCCCTTGCAGGACTCGGTGGTTGCCCTTATGCCAAAGGTGCCTCTGGTAATGTATCGACCGAAGATTTGTTTTATTTGTTGTCGCACATGGGGTTTGAAACTGGCATTGACTTAGAAAAACTGATGCAAGCCAGTCAAAATATTAGCAATGTATTAAACCGAAAAAGCTTGTCGAATTATGCAAATGCTTATTGGCAAACCAAGTGTGCGTAGTCATTAATTAAAATAGCTCAGCATCTGGTATAAAACTTAATATTAGGCTGAGTACCAGATCATCCTATCTCATCTTTATCTCATTTCGTTCAGGAATTGGGACTAATTCCCTTATGCAATTTTTTTAAAATTTATCGTTTATCTCTGTATTAAATGCCTCTTTCAAAAGAAGCATTCTCTACCCTATTTTTATTCTAATCTGTATTATTCTTCATACTTTTTTATCTTAGTCCTTAAAAAATTTATCTCATTATTTATAAAAATAAGATGCATCCATTTCAATTCTTGGAGAAATATATTCTTCCACCCAATCTAACCATGCACGTGTTTTGGCATCGATAAAATGGCGTGAAGGCAACAAGGTATAAACTCCGATATCGGGCGAACGCCACTCTGGCAAGATATGACATAATCTTCCATTTTGAACCGCATCTAAAGCCGAAAACATCGGCAATAATGCGATGCCCATATCTTGTTGCACTACATCTAATAATAACTCAGGGTTATCTGCAATGAGTTGCCCGCCAATGTCGATTTGGTAAGACTCACCACTTGTATTTAATAAGTGCCAATCTGGTGTAATAGACGGGTTTACCAAGCGTAAACAGGCATGATCTTTTAAGTCTTCTGGGGACTTCGGCATACCATGCTTTTCTAAATAAGCAGGTGAAGCACATAAAACAGAAAAGATAGTGCCAATTCTGCGTGCGACAAAACGAGAGTCTGTTAATGATTCAGTCAGATAAAGACTGACATCCACCCCTTTTGCCAACAAGTCTGGAACGTACTGTGAAGTCGTATATTCCACTGTTAATTCGGGGTAATGCTTACAAAACTCGGCCATCACTGGAAAAACATAATGATGCCCAAAGCTTCCCATGCTTAATACACGTAAACGGCCTTTGGGTTTAGATGCTGTTCCTGTTACTTCTGATTCTGCTTCATCCACCATTGAAATGACTTGCCGACAGCGTTCTGCGTAAGTCGCACCAATATCGGTCAGTGCCTGCTGGCGTGTTGAGCGTTGTATTAATTTTGTACCTAAGCGTGTTTCTAGCTCGCTGATAAGACGTGAAACCTGTGCTGTGGTCAGATCCATCTGCTCAGCTGCTGCTGTGAAACTCCCGCTATCAATCACTTTCAGGAATGCATGCATTGCATGCAATAGTCCACCATCGAGATTTTTGCGCATAACGTAAATATGTTTTCCTAAATTACGGATTGTTGCACCAGTTTAGATCAACCACAATGACTAAATGTACATACATTGGCACTAATTCTTTTTAAGAAGAGGAACCGATCTTTTTTTATTTCGTATGTCACTTGCTCCAAATATTCAACTGGATGTTGAAAAAAGAAAGTAGTCCGAGCTACTAAAAATTCTAAGGAGATATAAATGAATATAGCTACAAAAGTCACTCCAAATATTATTGCAACAAAGGATGTGTCACTTGAAGATAAATATGTAAGTGATAACGGTACAGCATATATGACCGGCATTCAGGCACTTGTTCGTTTGCCTCTTGCCCAAACTCGCCGTGACGCGATGAATGGTTATCATACTGCTGGTTTTATTTCTGGTTATCGCGGTTCTCCTGTTGGTAACTATGATAGTTTCCTTTGGCAAGTTCAGGGATTACTTAAATCCCATGATGTTGTATTTCAACCTGGTGTAAACGAAGACTTGGCTGCTACCGCTATTTGGGGTACCCAACAAGTTAATCTTTCAGGCCAAGGCAAATATGATGGAGTGTCTTCATGGTGGTATGGTAAAGGCCCGGGTGTTGACCGTTCAGGCGATGTACTCCGCCATGCGAACTTAGCTGGTACCTCTGAACGTGGTGGTGTGGTTGCTTTATTTGGTGATGACCACTCATGTAAATCTTCTACAATCCCGCATCAGTCTGAACATGTCATGATTGGTTGCGGTATTCCCATTTTCTATCCAACATCCGTTCAACAAATTTTAGACTTTGGTGTTCACGCCATTGCAGTTTCACGTTTTTCTGGCCTTTGGTCTTCAATGAAGCTGGTGAGTGAAATTGTAGAGACTTCTGCTTCTGTTCATGTCGACCTAGACCGTGTTACTCCGGTTATACCAGAAGATGTCAATTTCCCAGAGGGTGGTGTCAATATTCGTTGGCCAGACCACGGCATTCAGCAAGAAGAACGTCTTTATAAATATCGCTTACCTGCTGTTTTGGCCTATGCCCGTGCCAACAAAATCAACACCGTTACATGGCCTTGTGAAAATGCCCGTATTGGTATTGCTGCAAGTGGTAAAGGTTATTTAGATACCATTGAAGCCTTACGCATTTTAGGTATTGAAGATGAAACTGCCCAACAGCTTGGGTTACGTGTTTATCAGGTTGGGATGATTTGGCCTTTAGAACCACAAGGCGTTCGTGAGTTTGCCGAAGGTTTACAAGAACTGATCGTTATTGAAGAAAAACGTCCAATTATTGAAACACAAATTAAAGATGAGCTGTACTCACTTCCTGATGGCAAACGTCCACATGTTATTGGTAAAGCAACTGACGGCAAAGGCGAATGGAGTACTTCTATTGAAGAAGCACCGCTCATTGGTCACTATGAGTATCAGCCTGAACCGATTGCAAAAATGTTGGCTGCTCGCTTCTTAAAACTTGATATTCCAGAAAACTTAAAAGCACAAATCCAAAGCAGAATCGACTTACTGCTAAAAGCAGAGCAAGAATCAAAACGTGTAATTGATCTTGCAGAACGTAAACCATATTTCTGTAGTGGTTGCCCACATAACTCATCAACAGTCGTCCCTGAAGGTAGCCGTGCATTAGGCGGTATCGGTTGTCACTATATTGCAGTTTCACTTGACCGCGGTACAGAAACTTTCTCTCAAATGGGCGGTGAAGGTGTAAGTTGGGTCGGTGCATCACCATTTACCAATGAAAAACATATTTTTGCTAACCTTGGTGACGGAACTTACTTCCACTCAGGTTATTTAGCAATTCGTCAGTCTATTGCTGCAAAAACCAATATTACCTACAAAATCCTCTACAACGATGCAGTCGCTATGACAGGTGGTCAGCATGTAGATGGACATTTGAGCGTTGCGCAGTTAACTCGTCAGCTTGCTGCCGAAGGCATTAAAAAACAAGTCATCGTGACGGATGAAGTTAAACTATTAAACGAAGAAGATGGCATTGCACCGGGTGTCGAAATTCGCCACCGTAATGAACTCGATACAGTTCAACGTGAGCTTCGTGAAGTTACAGGTGTCACCGCTTTAATTTATGTACAAACATGTGCCAGCGAAAAACGCCGTCGTCGCAAACGTGATGCCTACCCTGATCCGGCTGAGCGTTTATACATTAATAGTGATATTTGCGAAGGCTGTGGCGACTGTTCGAAAAAATCAAACTGTTTATCTATTGAACCTGTAGAAACAGCTTTAGGGACTAAACGTCAAATTAACCAAAGTAGCTGTAACAAAGACTTCACTTGTGCCGAAGGGTTCTGCCCTAGTTTCGTAACTGTTCATACACGTGATATGAAACGTCCAGCTAAATTTGAAGGTATTGGTGCAGGCTGGCCGACATCACCCGTTATTCCTCAGTTATATGACGTTCCAAGCCGTATTATGGTTGGTGGTATTGGTGGTACAGGTGTTGTGACTATTGGTGCACTGCTTGGTATGGCGGCTCACCTAGAAGGTAAAGCAACCCGTGTTATGGACATGGCAGGTCTTGCCCAAAAAGGTGGTACGGTTTATTCATACGTTCAACTTGCGGCAAGTGATGAGCAAATTTCTTCTACCAAAATTCCGGCAGGACAATGTGAATTACTCATCGGTGCAGATGCCGTAGTGGCTGGTGGTAGCGCTGCTCTATCTCGCTTAAAAGATGATGCTTTAGTTATTGTGAATGAAGACAGCACTCCTACTTCTGAGTTTATTAAATCTCGTGACTGGTATGCGCCTATTAGTGATTTAATTGATCGTCTTCGTGGTCGTGTTCGTCAAGGTCAACTGGTTTCTCTGCCAGCGGCTCGAATTGCAACTCAGCTCTTAGGTGATTCAATCTATACCAACCAGTTATTACTCGGTATGGCATGGCAGTCTGGACGCATTCCGCTATTACGTGAAAGTATTGAAAAAGCAATTCGCTTAAATGGTACTGCCGTTGAAAAGAACCTCGAAGCTTTCCGTGTGGGTTGTCATCTTGCAAGTGACCCAACTTTAGCTGGACGCTTAGTTGCGGCAATGCCAAAAACCAAAACTCCGCAAACTTTGGCTGAACTTGTTGAAGATCGTTCTGCTCGTCTAACAGACTACTGGAATGAAGCTTATGCAGCTAAATACCGCACACTTGTAGAATTGGCAGCTAAAAAGTTACCAGAAGAGTTAACAGGTACAATTGCAACTCAGCTATACAGAGTCATGGCTTATAAAGATGAATATGAAGTTGCACGTCTTTTAACAGGTAAAAGCTTCAAAGAATCAATTGAAACCCAGTTTGGTAAAGGCTTACGTTTAACGTATCACCTTGCCCCACCAGCATTACTCGGTGGTCTAAAAAATGTCCGTAAACGTGCGTTTGGTTACTGGATGCGCTTCCCAATGATGATGCTTGCTCGCTTACAATGGCTTCGTGAAACTTTCCTTGACCCATTTGCACGTCAAGAAGAGCGTCAACACGAACAAGCTTGGCGTGACCGTTACATCGCATTTGTTGAAGCACTTGTTGAAGCACCAGACAATCATAACTTGGCAGTTGCTGAACAAATTGCAAAATTACCGGCAGAAGTTCGTGGTTATGGTCATATCAAAATGAAAGCAATGGACGCTGCAAAACAACGTTGGGATGAACTTACACCAACACTGTTAAAAGTCCGTAACTAAAAATTAAATCTCAAAATAAAAAAGTCATCCTTAGGGATGACTTTTTTATTGGCTCAAAAATTTATTTAGTCATTTTACGTAACGTCAAAATCTGTTCACTTCGTCCAAATGGACCATACACATCATGTAAAACTGCACTAGTTAAACCAATGCCATCAGCCCCATATTGCTGAACGGTTTCCAGACCTAGCCATTTCCCTTGCGGATAACGGTGCATGTGAACTTGCAAATCAAGATTTGGAAAGCCCCACGTAAATTCGCCTTCTTGTCTTGGTACAATTCCGTTTGCTGTATCTATCATGCCAATTAAATGGGCAAAATCTGTCGTCGGCTGCCCTTCAACTATTTCTTTATCATTGTTTAGCCAAACAATTCCTTTGCCCGCACGATGCTGATCATCAGTTTTAGTGACTAATGTCTGGATAAAACCACCTGGCCATCTTTTCATACCTGTCCACTCTGTAAAGGTATCTGGATGATGAACTGGCTGATCTTCAAGCCCAGCAATATCGGAACTGTCTTGAGTGCACATTCGCCATGCTCTAGCCACAATACAGGTTTTACCTTGTGCCTGCATTTCAGCTTCAATCAGTTCAATGGTTTTACCGGCACGAATTACATGTGTCTTAATCGTAAATTCACCAAATGCAATCAATCCGAAAATATCAAAACTAATTCGGCCAATTCGCATATCTTGTCGTGGTGAAAATTGCTCTAACTCTGCTGCGATGACACCACTTGCAGGTGCCATGTGCTGTTCATGAGGGTTCCAAGCCCCTTGTGCATGGACAGTTGAGCAATAATGAGCAATAACTTCACCTTGAGGACCAATTGTTCTATTCAGTAATTGATAATAAGCATTCATGATTTTCTTTCCGTAGTCCTTATGCAACATCTATATTTGATGAAAATTCACGTTTTAATGCTTATGTTAACTCTCTATTTCTTTGGCTCAACTGGTTTTTCCTACCAAAAACTGATGATTCTAAAATTAAAAATTTAATCACTAGGTAAAATTCCGCACATAAATTTCACCTAGTGATTCTAAAAATGACTATTCACTAAAATGCAAAAGCATCTTGATCGAGCTCTATCACAGATTCAGCTCCTGACTCAATAGAAGCGGCATGGCTCTGTGTACGATGCAAAAGCTTTTGATAGAAAAACTTAGCTGTCGTTAATTTTGCTTTATAAAAATCTTCCTCTTGTGTACCCGATTCTAATTTTTCATGGGCAACTTGTGACATTCGTGCCCACAAATACGCGAACACAACGTAACTGGAAAAATAAAGATAATCTACTGAAGCGGCTCCTATTTCTTCAGGGTTGTGCTTGGCTTTCTCTGCAATCGATTTGGTCAGGGACAGCCATTGCTGCTTAA
Organism: Acinetobacter pittii ATCC 19004 = CIP 70.29; assembly: GCF_000369045.1. Taxonomy (GTDB): domain Bacteria; phylum Pseudomonadota; class Gammaproteobacteria; order Pseudomonadales; family Moraxellaceae; genus Acinetobacter; species Acinetobacter pittii. The sequence continues at coordinate 473,070 of NZ_KB849790.1, forward strand.
GCTCAGCTAATTTTTCTAGATAAGGTTTCAGGGTTTCACTAGATTGCTGTTGACCAATAAATTGATCCATTAGATCGGTCATATTTTTTAGAAGTTTACCTTCTGACTTGAGGACTTTACGTGCCAGCAGATCTAGAGACTGAATCTCTGTTGTTCCTTCATACAAGGTTGAGATACGTGCATCACGTACAATTTGCTCCATACCATGCTCAACAATAAAGCCGTGGCCGCCAAATACTTGAACGCCATGCTTTGCAGACTCATTACCCGACTCTGTTAAAAAGGCCTTAGCAATTGGCGTTAAAAAAGCCAGTAATTCGTCGGAGTGTTTTTGCTGTTCCTGATCATTTGAACTTTCCACAATATCGACATGCTGAGCTAAAAAGTAAGCTAAAGCACGACCACCTTCGGAAAAAGCTTTTTGTGTCATTAACATTGAACGTACAGCGGGATGAACAATAATTGGATCGGCATTCTTCTCAGGATATTGAGGACCGGATAACGAACGCATAGCGAGGCGCTCTTTGGCATAACTTAATGCGCCTTGAAATGAAATTTCAGAAGCAGCAAGCCCTTGTACAGCTGTTCCAATACGTGCGGTATTCATAAAGGTAAACATACAATTAAGCCCGCGATTTTCCGGACCAATCAAATAACCTTTGGCGCCATCAAAATTAAGTACACAGGTGGCATTGCCATGAATCCCCATTTTATGTTCAATCGCGCTACAGACGACTTTATTACGGTCCAGCACCTGACCGTCGTCACTCACATTAAATTTAGGCACAATAAATAAAGAAATGCCTTTGGTCCCTGCAGGTGCCTGAGGCAAACGGGCTAAAACAATATGAATAATATTTTCAGAAAGATCATGCTCACCCGCCGAGATAAAAATCTTTTCACCTGTAATGGAGTAGCTACCGTCCGGATTTGGTTCTGCTTTCGTTTTAATTAACCCAAGGTCTGAGCCTGCATGGGATTCGGTTAAACACATGGTTCCGGTCCAAGCCCCACTAATGAGTTTAGTCAAATACTGCTGTTTTTGTTGCTCAGTACCATGATGCTCAATGGTTCTCATTGCGCCATGAGACAAGCCGGGATACATCGCCCAAGCCCAATTAGAACCACATAACATTTCAGAAATAGCAATCCGCAGCAATGTAGGCAAGCCTTGCCCACCATATTCCGGATCGGCGGTTAGTGAGGTAAATCCAAGCTCAGCATATTTTTGGTAGGCTTCTTTAAAACCTTTCGGTGTTGTGACTACGCCTTGATTTAAATGACAGCCTTCCTGATCGCCATTTTGATTTATGGGCGCCAATTCATTTTCACAAAAATCTGCTGCTGCCTCTAAGTATTGATCAATTAATTCTCGATTTACGCTTTCCTGATATTTACTTAAACCTTGATAGTTCTGTTCTGTTTGAAGCATTTCATGCAGTACAAATTGCATATCGCGTAATGGAGCTTTGTATAAAGGCATAGTTTTTTTCCTTTCACCTCACTGCCTGTGTCATGGGCAGATATCGTTTTTCCTTAAAATGGACTTTTTATTGTTTCAATCTCACCAAAATATCAAAAAATTTCTTATAGCAAAATATATTTTCACTAAATTAATAAAATTATCCTAAATTAGTTATAGAGATAGAATATAAACATATGTTTTTAAATACAAATATAAGATAAAAAGTTATTAGTCTTGTTTAACTAGAATAAATTTATATTTTGTATTGCAAAATTTTATTCCGTAAAAAATCGATTTATAGTATGGTGATTAGGTTGCTTAATCATGCAAGGACGATTTATGGAAAGCCCGAAATACACAGGTCTTGAATTTTTAACCGCTTTAAAAAATGGTGAAGTTTCTCCATCACCTATGGCTCACACCATACCGATGGAACTCGTTGAAGTTTCCGAAGGTAAAGCAACTTATAAAGTTACTCCCCGCAAAGAACATAGAAATATACAAGGCGGTGTACACGGCGGCTTTTGTGCCACAGCTTTAGATACGGCGACAGGCAGTGCGGCCCATACCCTACTTGAACATGGCGTTGGCTATGGAACCATTGATTTAAATGTAAAAATGATCCGCCCCATGCAGGTTGACACGTCTTACTATGCGACGGCCGAGTTGATTAACGCAGGCCGTAACATTATTAGTACCGAAGGAAAAATCGTAGATGAGAACGGCAAAGTGTATGCTTTTGCTTCGGCAACCTTAATGATTATTCGCAAATAATAAAATATTGAAGCTCCTGTTTATGGAGCTTTTTCTTGTTTTGCAATCTTGTTCATTTCATAAAAATCTAAGCGATCAATTATAAAACTTAATATTGCCATCGCTAAACCTAAGGCTGCACACGCTTCCCATCCCCAGTGTTTCCATGCATATACCGCAATAAAAGAACCTAAAGCAGCCCCACCAAAATATAAGGTCATATAAATTGAATTAATACGAGAACGGGCCTCGGCCGAGATTCGGTAGACCAGATTTTGGTTGAGTACATGAAATGCTGACAAACCGAAGTACGCCATGATCACACCAACAGCGTAGGCCACCAGAGACTGCTGAGCAAAAAATAGTGGTATCCATGCACTCATTAATAACCCCATGCAAATCACTGCAATTTTATTTTCAAGACCTGCTGCAATTTTCTTACCTGCCCAAGGAGTCGCAAATACGCCAGCCAAGCCCACAATTCCAAATAAACCAATCTGGAAATCGTTAAAGTGATAAGGCTCATTCGCCAAAATAAAAGTCATGGTAGTAAAAATGAGGGCCAAAATACCAAAGCCAATTCCCCCTGCCAAACCACGGCGTAGTAAATGAGGCTGATGAACAGCTAATGAAAATAGTGAACCATAGATCTGTAGAATATTAAGTTGATGGGATTTTCGCGCAACTGGTAACTTTACCCACATTACCCAAGCAAACACCAAAATGACAATTCCGCTAATTAAATAAACCGCATGCCAAGACCAGACTGTAGAAAGTAAGCCTGCAATAGAGCGCGCCAATAATATTCCCAAGAACAAACCACTCATGAGAGTGCCTACAACTTGAGGGCTTTTTTTCGGGCTGGCTAAACCTGCGGCGAAAGGAACCAACACTTGAGTCGCAATCGAAAAGAATGTCGCTAAAAAGGTAAAGCCATATAAAACTGGCAAGGTTTGACTTAAGGATAGCCCTACTTGTGCAAGCCCCGTACAACACATGAGCAAGCAAATATAACTGCGCTTTTCAAAAAAGTCGCCTAAGGGAACCAATATAAAAAGGCCAACTGCATATGACAGTTGGCTAATCACAATAGTTAAGGCGACTTGATCGGCATTAACTTTTAATGCTTCTGCAATTGAATAGATTAAGGGCTGGTTATAATAGTTTGAACCCGCACAAATTCCACATGTCATTGCCATGATAAAAATGAAACTTTTTGACAGTATATTTTCTGCATTGGGCTCAACTATTTTTTCCATTTTTAATTACGCCCCATTTTAGAATTTATACATCGATACAAAATTTATGCGTGACACATCAGCGGTTCGACCATCAAACACTTCACGTTTGCCTTGGTGATATTCCATCCCAATATCCATTTGCTCAATTGGTGAATAGAAAACGTTAGCTGCGTAGTCCGTTAAGCGCTTATTAGCATCTGGGTTGAGTTTGGCATATGCCGTTTCATCATCATAATCAAACATTGAAGCAGATAAGTTCGCACGCCATTGCTCATTAAATTTATATGAATAACCAATATTTACACTATTCAACTTATTCATTTCCAAATCTGTTTTATCTTCGTTTAATGAGAAATCACCCGCGGCATTTAAACTTGTTGAATTTGCCAACCCACTTTGGGCGGTGTACGGCATAAATTTTTGATCGCCAACAATATATTGATAATTTGCTTGTACTGATTGTTGTGGCGTGAGTTGATATTTTAAGCCGCCTCCTGCACCCCAGCTTACTTTCTTCACCGTGGCAGTTGCGACATCTGTAGACTTTTCATTAATAAAGGCTTGAGCAAGTGCCGTTAAAGGGCCTTGTTTAAAAGTATAGCGACCCGTTAAAGTTGGAAAAGCCGAGACTCTCGAACCTGTATATTCCAAAGCTACTTTCAAATCATTATTGGCATCAATTTTCCAGTCATAACGGATTTGAGGGGTACGCGTATAAGAGGTTCCCACAAATTGCGTGTAATCCACAGATTCTGTACGGGTTTCCATATTAGACATGAGTGACCATGTTTGACCAAAAGTCCAGTCTTTATAGGTAAAAAATGCATGACGAATACGGAATTTACCATCCCCCGTTCCCATGTTAGAGCTATCAAAGAAATCGGCTTCAATATTCCCTGTAACCACTTTATTTGGGCTATTAAAATAAACACCTAATCGGCTTGCATTAATCATGGCATCGGAACGTGCATGATTTGAACGTTTTTCACTTTCAAAAGGTGTTCGGTACAGACTGCTGGTCGTTCTACCGCCCGAGTCTGGTGATGATTTAAAATCAACCGCTGCATCAATACGGGCAATACCGTAAACCTTCACATTATCTGTCCAAGTCACCCACGAAGGAGCAACAGGCTTCTCTGTTACAGTCGCTTTAGTTTTTTCGATGTTCTCTTCAATCTTTACCTGTTTGACTTGTAAATTATTTTGAGTTTGTTTCTGAGCAGCAAGTTCTGCCTTTAATTTTTGCAGCTCGGTTTCTAGCAAATTAATTCTTTGTTCTGTGGTATCTGAAGAATTTGCAAAAATAGTCCCTGAAGCCGCAGCGCAAGCTGCAGCTAATATTAATTTTTTCATCTTTTAATCCTTAAAGAAGCGTTTTTCCGTGTGTATTTAGGCTACACGTGCATCGATTAGTTCACAGTCTGTGACTGCCTGTAGCTCATCAAAAGTTAAGCCTTCCACCATTTCTGTGACATAAGCTTTTTGGTCTTTGAGTTCAATAATGCATAAATCGGTATAAATACGATTTACACACTGCTCACCCGTCATTGGATAGCTCAGTTCTTTTACAATTTTGGACTCACCTTTTTTAGTGACGTGTTCCATATAGACATAAATCGTTTTCGCGCCGACTGCCAAATCCATAGCACCGCCGACCGCGGGTACATCATCTGCTTTACCGGTATGCCAGTTTGCTAAGTCTCCATTTACCGCAACTTGGAATGCACCAATCACACAAATGTCCAGATGGCCGCCACGCATAATGTCAAATGAGTCACCATGATGCATAAAACATCCACCATCTAATAAAGTGACAAGTTCTTTTCCGGCATTCACTAAGTCTTGATCTTCCTCACCCGGTTGTGGTGGTGGGCCAAAAGCCAAAACCCCATTTTCCGAATGTAAAAAGATTTCTTTGTCTTTTGGCAAAAATTTAGCAACGTTGGTCGGTAAGCCAATTCCTAAATTGACATAAGAACCTTCCGGAATATCATTGGCAATGAGTTTGGCAATATCTTCACGAGAACGCTTTTGAACTGACATTAGATATCTCCTACTTTTACAACGTGCTGAACAAAAATTCCCGGTGTAATAATGCACTCTGGGTCAAGCGTTCCTAGCTCTACGGTGTCATTCACTTGAACAATTGTGGTCTTGGCGGCTTTTGCCATAATTGGGCCAAAATTGCGGGCCGCTTTGCGGTAAGTTAAATTGCCCCAGCGATCGGCTTTATCGGCATAAATCAGTGCAAAATCAGCTTCAAGTGGATATTCAAGCACATAGTTTTTACCGTTAATGGTGCGGGTCTCTTTACCCTCGGCAACCTTAGTGCCATAACCAGTCGGCGCAAAAATAGCTCCTAAACCAGCCCCTGCGGCCTGAATACGACAAGCCAAATTACCTTGCGGAACCAGTTCTAACTCAATTTTTCCCGCTCTATATAAGTCTTGAAAAACGGTTGATCCAGCAGATTTCGGAAATGAACAAATCATTTTTTTTACACAGCCAGCAATAATGAGCTTGGTTAGGCCACGGTCACCAGAAGCCGCATTGTTATTTACAATGGTAAGTTCTTTTTTTCCTAAATCGATTAAGGCTTCAATTAATTCAGCAGGTTGCCCCGTCACACCGAACCCGCCTGTCATGATGGTTGCCCCATCAGGAATAGCTTTTAAAATCGGTTCAATGTCACTGGTGATTTTATTTATCATCTCACTTGTCCCTTTTCATCCTTAATTTAAGGTGACAGATTGATCTGTCACTCTGCCTTTTGCGGGTTAAATAGTCGGTCTTTAATAAATAACAATGGGATTACACCGCAGATAAAATAAGCCGCAGCCATCACCAAGAGCCCTAAGCCAATAGAACCGTTTTGCGATAGAAAACCAATTGTTAATGGAGAGAAAATTGAAAGTACTTTGCCAATGTTATAAGCACCACCCACTGCCGAACCTCGAATTGAAGTCGGGAAACTTTCTGTCATATAGGTGGCATTAATTGCGTATGGAATACCGTAAAGGAAACCGAAGAACAGCATCATCCATAAAATATTGGTTGGTGTATTTAAATAGACAATCACTGGAATAAATAAGGCTGTGCCAATGGTTCCAAAAGCGAATACAGCGCGGCGTCCTAATTTGTCGGCAACGATCCCTGCGATTACTTTGGCAAACATCATAATCAGGAAAGTACCGACCATATACATGGCCATTTCTTTAAACTTGATGCCAAGATCAGACTCTAAATAAGCAGGTAACCAGTTACTTACGCCGTAATAACCAAACTGCAATGCACCCGTACTAATAATCCAGAGAACAAACATGGTGCCATGTTTTTTATCTCTTAAAATCTCAAAATATGGATTTTGACGTTTTTTAGGTTGGTTACTTTGAGCAACTTCTAATGCTTTTAATTGACGCGCTTTTTTCCAAGACTCAGGTTCAGGGACACAAAAGTGCATTAAAACTGACAACAACACAGGCGCAATTGCAATCCAGTAAAGGAAACGCCAACCATGTTCAGGAATAATATGTCCAGCTAGTAAGGTCGCGAGTAAAGAACCTAAGGTGTACCCCGTCATGAGAGTAGCCAAAACGGTCGAGCGATGTTTGGTTGGCACCATTTCAGACATTAAAATATTACAGGCAATATAAAGTGCGCCTAAGCCCATCGCTCCAAATGTTCTTAAAACTGCAAATTGCATATAAGAATCAGTAAAACCCAGCGCACTGGTTAAAACTGAAGAATAAGCAATAAAGAACACAATAATGCGAACTCGCCCAAAACGGTCACACGCCCAGCCGCCAATCAGACCACCCACAGCGGAACCGAAAAGCGTTAAGCTGCCTAGCGTTCCAGCTTGTACACCCGTCAAATGAAATTCTGTTTTAAGACTGGTCAGGCTCAATGCCAAAAAACCTAAGTCTGCCCCATCACACAACAATGTTAAAAAAGCGAATATAAATGCGGTAATCCAAATCTTTTTTGGTGTTTGGATAGCTTCACTGCTAGCCGTATTTTGGGTAACTGTTTCTGTTGTCATGTCCATATCCTCAGAAGGAACATGAGGCATCCAATGCCTCATGGCATTTGATTTTTTATTAGGCCGTAGCTTCCCTAATCATGTTTTTGGCAATAATAATTTGTTGAACTTGTGTGGTTCCTTCATAGAGACGGAACAAACGAACATCGCGATAAAAACGCTCAATGGCATATTCACTGATATAGCCTGCACCACCGTGAATCTGTACACAGCGGTCAGCAACGCGTCCGCACATTTCAGTTGCAAACATTTTGGCGCAAGATGCTTCTGTACTAATATTTTCGCCATTGTCACGGCGGCGAGCTGCATCTAAAACCATACATTTAGCTGCATAAATCTCGGCTTTTGAGTCGGCAAGCATCGCTTGAATCAACTGGAAGTTCGCAATAGGTTGACCAAACTGTTTACGCTCAATCGCATAGTGCAATGCGTCGTTTAACATACGTTCGGCAACACCCACGCTATAGGCACCAATGTGCAAACGCCCTTTATCAAGCACTTTCATGGCCGTTTTAAAACCGACACCTTCTACTCCACCAATCAGTGCAGAAGCAGGCACACGGCAATTTTCAAAAATCACATCACAGGTATGTGAACCCTTTTGCCCCATTTTTTGGTCAATTTTTCCCAATGTAATGCCCGGTGTATTCGCTTCAACTAAAAAAGCTGAAATGCCACCTGATCCTTTAATTTCAGGATTGGTTCGAGCCATTACAGTGAAAGTGGCAGCGTGAGGTGCATTGGTAATAAAACGTTTGGTGCCGTTTAACACATAAAAGTCACCATCTTTTACTGCACTGGTTTTTAAAGAGGCAGCGTCAGAGCCAGATTCAGGCTCGGTTAAACAGAATGATCCAATAATTTCGCCACTTGCGTAACGAGGTAAATATTTTTGCTTTTGCTCTTCTGTGCCATCAATCAAAATTGCACTTGAGCCAATCCCGTTATTAGTCCCAATTAAAGAACGAAAAGCTGGTGAAGTTTGTCCAAGTTCAAATGCAACTCTGACCTCTTCTTCCATGGTGATGCCTAGGCCACCATATTCTTCGGGAATTGTGAGCCCGAACAAACCTAGCTCACGCATTTGCTGCACAATGTCATCTGGAATTTTGTCTTTCTCTACCACTTCGTTTTCACGAGGGATCAATTCATTTTTTACAAAATCTCGAATTGTTGAAAGTAACTGCTCCAACATCCCTTCATCACGGATCATCTGTGATCTCCCTTTTTATGTATTTCCATCGCACCCATCAGCCATCTCCAGCTTGTCTGGATACCATGTTTTAAATCTTGTTTACTGCGGATGTGTTTCATAGTACGAGAACGAAAATACAAATTTCAAGCTTTTTTGAAAATTAATTTCGTTAAACGAAATTTAAAAATACACCATTACGAAATATCAAACACTTAGCTTATTTAATAAATCATAATTGCTCTAATGAACTAAATAAGACTTGAAATAAATTCCAAAATAAGCATCATAAAAGGAATATAGTTTTGATGTGCGAAACAAGGAATTCAAAAATGAGTGTATCAATAGGGGATAATTTCGTAGAAGTCGACTTTTCTATTCAAAAAATAGCGATTGTAAAAATAAACCGACCTGAAGCAAAAAATGCATTGAATACAGAGGTTCGCAAACAACTAGCACAAGCTTTTACCGAATTAAGTTTTAACGATGAGATCAATGCGGTTGTGCTCACAGGTGGTGAAGAGGTCTTTGCCGCAGGTGCAGATCTAAAAGAAATGGCAACCGCAACTTCAACAGAAATGTTATTGCGCCATACCGAACGTTATTGGAATGCGATTGCTCAGTGTCCTAAACCCGTGATTGCTGCTGTAAATGGCTATGCGTTAGGTGGTGGCTGTGAACTTACAATGCATGCTGACATTATTATTGCAGGTAAAGGCGCAACCTTTGGCCAGCCGGAAATTAAAGTTGGTTTAATGCCGGGTGCTGGTGGTACACAACGTTTATTCCGTGCTGTGGGTAAATTCCATGCCATGCGCATGATTATGACGGGTGCCATGGTAAAAGCCGAAGAAGCTTATATCATCGGTCTTGTTTCACAAGTCACAGAAGATGACCAAACCATTCCAACTGCGATTCAAATGGCACAAAGCCTCGCAAAAATGCCTCCTATTGCCCTGCAACAAATTAAAGAAGTTGCACTAATGAGCGAAGACGTTCCATTAAATGCAGGCTTAACTCTAGAACGAAAAGCATTCCAGTTACTGTTTTCGACCGAAGATAAAAATGAAGGCGTTCAAGCTTTTATCGAAAAGCGTAAGCCGTCGTATCAAGGTAAATAATTTAAAACCATAATAACAAAGGAATGAAAATGGCCAGAAAAGTATTGATTAGTGCAGGTGGTTCAGGGATTGGACGATGCATTGCTGAAATCTTTTTAAACAATCAGGATGAAGTTTTCGTTTGTGATATTAATGCTAAAAGCCTAGAAAAATTTCAACAAGATTATCCAAAACTACATATATATACATGTGATTTGGCTGATCATGAGCAAATTAAACTCATGTTTAGTCATGTAGTTCAGAAACTTGGCGGTATTGATATTTTAGTCAATAACACAGGCATTTCAGGCCCGACCATTGCAGCAGATGAGTTAAGTTTTGAAGATTGGAACACGGTGATTAATTTAAACCTGAATAGCACTTTTTTAATTACCCAGTTAGCCATTCCCTATTTAAAGCAAGCACAGGCAGGCGTGATTATAAATATGTCGTCTATTGCCGGACGCTTAGGCTATCCGTACCGATTAGCCTATTCCACTTCGAAATGGGGGCTGATCGGTTTTACCAAAACGCTTTCTATGGAACTCGGTACAGACAATATTCGAGTTAACGCTATTCTTCCGGGTGCGGTAGATGGTGATCGAGTTCAACGTGTATTACAGGCCCGTGCCGATGTAGCCCATACTTCACTTGAAGAAGTGACTCAAAACGCACTGAAAAATCAGTCGCTCAAATATTTTGTCAATCCAAAGCATATTGCAGATTTATGCCTATTTTTAGCGTCAGACAGTGGTCGCTCAATTTCAGGACAAATCTTACCCATTGATGGTGATAAACAATGCTTAAGCTAAATCACCCAACCCTATTTTTCCGTTTAATTTCAAATATAGATTAATCATCAGGATGATCGACATGACTTATGATATTAAAAGCATGGCTGTGATTGGTGTAGGTGTCATGGGCAGTGGTATTGCTCAAATTGCTGCACAGTCAGGTCATACCACTTATTTATATGATGCCAAAGCAGGTGCAGCAGAACAGGCTAAAGAAAAACTGGCTGCTACATTTCAAAAGTTAGTCGACAAAAATAAAATTACATCTGAGCAAGCAACAGCAGCAAATAACCATTTAATTGTTGCTCATCAAATTAAAGATTTAAAAAATTGTGACCTGATTGTAGAAGCAATTGTTGAACGCCTTGATATTAAACAAAGCTTAATGCAGCAGCTTGAAGAGGTCGTTTCAGACAATACCATTTTAGCCTCAAACACCTCTTCTCTTTCTATTACAGCCATTGCTGCAAACTGTAAAAAGCCTGAGCGTGTTGTAGGCTATCACTTCTTTAACCCAGTTCCACTCATGAAAGTGGTCGAAGTCATTCGTGGTTTAAAAACAGACCTACTTATTATTGATGCTTTAAACGATTTATCTCGTGCATTTGGTCACCGCCCTGTCGTAGCGAAGGACACCCCTGGATTTATTATTAATCATGCAGGTCGAGCTTATGGCACCGAAGCACTCAAAATTTTAAATGAAAATGTCTGTGATATTAGTGAAATTGACCGAATTTTACGTGACGGCGTTGGTTTTAGAATGGGTCCTTTTGAATTACTCGATTTAACTGGCCTTGATGTCTCGCATCCTGTGATGGAGTCGATTTATCACCAATACTATGAAGAAGCCCGCTACAAACCAAACCCGCTCACCAAACAAATGCTTGATGCCAAGCAACTTGGACGTAAGGTTAATCAAGGTTTTTATAACTATGAAACCGGTTCAAAAACAGGTGAACAACCTGCTCAGTTTGTAGAGCGTTTAGCACAATATCCAAAAGTTTGGATTGCGGCAGATTTTTTAGACGATAAAAAACAGCTCGAAGATTATTTGACTCAGCAAAATATTGCCTTAGATGCTAGTCCTGAACCACAAACAGATAGCTTATGTTTGCTCGCTTGTTACGGTGAAGACACAACCCAAGCGGCGACCCGCCTAGGGGTTAACCCCGAACAAGCTGTTGCTATAGACATGCTTTATGGCATTGCAAAGCATCGAACCTTGATGCCTTCACTTGTTACCAAACCTGAATACCGACAAGCCGCTCACTCAATTTTCAATTTAGACGGAAATGTGGTGAGCATGATTGCTGAAAGTATTGGCTTTGTTGCACAGCGTGTTTTAGCAATGGTGATTAATTTAGGCTGCGATATTGCGCAGCAAAATGTTGCCACGGTAGATGACATTAATGCCGCGGTACGTCTTGGCTTAGGCTATCCGTTTGGTCCAATTGAATGGGGCGATCAAGTCGGCAGTGAAAAAATCTTACTCATTCTGAACCGTATAACCGCACTTACGCATGACCCGCGTTACCGCCCTAGCCCGTGGTTACAGCGTCGTGTCGCACTTCATTTACCTCTTACTTTTACTCATGAGTCTTGAAAAGGAATTTCTCAATGTTAAATGCATATATTTATGATGGTTTACGTAGTCCATTTGGCCGTCATGCAGGTGAACTTGCCTCAATTCGTCCTGATGATTTGGCCGCAACTGTCATTCAAAAACTACTTGAAAAAACTGGTGTTCCGGGAGCGGATATTGAAGATGTGATTTTAGGCGACACCAACCAAGCGGGTGAAGATAGCCGTAATGTGGCACGAAACGCACTATTACTGGCGGGATTACCTGTCACTGTGCCGGGCCAAACGGTAAACCGCCTATGTGCTAGTGGTTTAGGTGCTGTGATTGACTCGGCACGTGCCATTACTTGTGGTGAAGGTGAACTGTATATTGCAGGTGGTGTAGAAAGTATGTCACGTGCTCCCTTTGTGATGGGTAAAGCAGAAAGTGCTTATAGCCGTGATGCAAAAATTTATGACACCACCATTGGCTCTCGCTTTCCAAATAAAAAAATTATTGCTCAGTACGGCGGACATTCAATGCCTGAAACAGGTGATAACGTTGCAGCCGATTTTGGGATTAGCCGTGAGCAAGCAGACTTATTTGCAGCCCAATCACAAGCCAAATATCAAAAAGCCAAAGAAGAAGGTTTCTTTGCCGATGAAATTACCCCAATTGAGGTTTTCCAAGGCAAAAAATTACCGCCTAAACTCGTTTCTGAAGATGAACACCCTCGTCCAAGCTCAACTGTTGAAGCGCTCACAAAGTTAAAACCGCTATTTGAAGGCGGCGTTGTCACTGCTGGTAATGCCTCCGGGATTAATGACGGTGCAGCAGCACTTTTGATTGGTTCTGAAGCGGCAGGTCAAAAATATGGCTTAAAACCAATGGCTAAAATTTTGTCAGCAGCAGCTGCGGGTATTGAGCCACGCATTATGGGTGCAGGTCCGATCGAAGCCATTAAAAAAGCTGTTGCGCGTGCTGGCCTTACTTTAGATGACATGGACATTATTGAAATTAATGAAGCCTTTGCTTCACAAGTTTTATCTTGTTTAAAAGGTTTAAATGTTGATTTTAATGACCCGCGTGTGAACCCGAACGGTGGTGCGATTGCTGTTGGTCATCCACTTGGTGCATCTGGTGCTCGTCTTAGCTTAACAGTAGCGCGCGAGTTAATTCGCCGTAAGAAGAAATATGCCGTGGTGAGCCTATGTATTGGTGTAGGTCAAGGTCTTGCGATGGTGATTGAAAACGTTTCATAACCATTGAACCAGATATCCATTCATCACAACAGCGCAGTGATGAATGGATTTATTTTGCAGAGCGAAATATAATGGCAAAACTATTGCTTTAATTATATTTGAGGATCGAATGTCTCAAAACACGGAAACTGAAAAACCAATAAATTTTGATGAGATACGTTTGGATCCTATTTCGCATATACATCGGGAAAATAACCCGCAATTTATTGCTTCTTTAGCACGCGGTTTAGAACTTTTAAGATGCTTTTCTGCAAACAATCAGGTGCTTGGTAACCAAGAATTAGCAAAAATGACAGGTTTACCTAAACCGACCATTGCACGTATTACCAATACCCTTGTGTCATTAGGTTATTTAAAACAATTGCCTAACTCGACCAAATACACACTAGATATTGGTGTCTTATCTTTAGGATACGCAGCATTATCTAACATCTCGATTCGTAATATTGCTCATCAATATATGGAAGAGATGAGTCAGTATGTTCAAGCGCCTGTAGCAATGGCAACGCGTGATCGCTTAAATATGGTGTATATCGATGTTGTGCAAATTGAAACTGCATTAAATATGCGCCGTCCAATTGGTTCGACTTTGCCAATTCATAGTAGTTCTATGGGCCGAGCATGCTTGGCTGCGACCCCTGAACGTGAGCGCAATTTTCTACTTGATGCGTTGAAACAAAAAAATCCCGAAAACTGGCCAGCCATAAAACGCTCATTAGAACGAGCTTTCCGTGATTACCAAGATTATGGATATTGTTTGTCTTTAGGTGAGTGGCATAAAGAAGTGAACTCAGTGGCTGTACCTTTGGTCAGCTCGAAACACGGTCTTTATGTTTTTAACTGTGGTGCGCCAAGTTTTCATTTAAATCCGGAAAAACTTGAAGGTGAAATTGGACCACGTTTAATCCACATGGTGCACAATATTCAAGATGCTTTGAATGAAACGCACTAACAGTCGTGCTTAAAACAATCATGGTTGTGTTGATTAAAGTTCCACTTTCATTATGACTAAGGCATGATGAAAAACGCACTCTATACCCCAACCATTATTTTAATGGCAATTGCCGCAGGCATTTGTACAGGTGGAAATTATTTTAGTCAGCCACTTATTCATTCAATTAGTGTAAGCCTAGATTTAACTGAAACAACTACAGCGTGGGTGCCAACTCTAGCCCAAATCACCTACGCATGTGGCTTACTCTTTTTAATGCCGTTGGGTGACATATTAGAAAAGCGCAAGCTGCTATTTGTCTTTATGTTATTGGCTTCAAGCGGATTAATTATTAGCGGGTTTTCGCACAATATTTATCTTTTACTGCTTGGTACTGTCATTACTGGCCTATTTTCTAGTGCAGCCCAACTGTTGTTACCGCTTGCTGCAAGTCTGGTTCCAATTCAACAAAGCGGTCGTGTCGTTGGCTTTCTACTGAGTGGACTGATGATGGGGGTTTTACTCGCCCGCTCCCTTTCTGGGCTAATGTCTACACTTTTTGCATGGAATATTATTTATCTGGTCAGTGGTTTTCTGTTACTCATCATTGCCATTATTTTGCATCGTAATATCGGGTTATTTCCACCAACCAAATCTGAAAACTATGCAAAAACTATTCGCTCTTTACCACAGATTTTTATTCAAAATCGGCGGTTAAGAACCAGAACTTATATTGGTGGTTTTACATTTGCTTGTGTAAGTTTAACCTTTACCACCATGTCGTTGCTTTTGGCTCCAGCACCCTATTTTTTTAGCGACTTTACCATTGGCCTTTTCAGTTTTGTTGGGGTATTAGGGACGTTCGTTGCCAATTTTTCAGGTAAATTTATTGATCAAGGCTACATTCATAAAATTTCAATTTATTGCGGCATTGGCCTTATTTTAAGTTGGATTCTTTTTTCACTTTTACCCTACCATTTCGCTTTTTATATTATTGCCTTACTCATTCTCTACGCTTCTCTTTCTGCTGTGCATGTCACCAACCAAAGTATTGTATTTAAACTTAATCAAGAACTACGCTCACGTTTTAACGCGATTTATATGACGGGTTACTTTGCTGGCGGCGCTTTAGGCACAACGGCAGGAAGTTATGCTTGGAAACACTTCGGATGGACAGGTGTCTGTATTTTGGGTTTAATTTTTGCCGTTTTATGTCTTTATTATTGTGTACATGATGCAAAAAATCAGCACAATTAAAGCTTGTGCTGATCTTATATAAAGTAGGTTAATGGTTCGTTATAAAAGCCCTAATAATCGACCACGAATAATGTCTTCTGCCTCTTTGACAATCCGACTAACCAGTTCATCGCATGTCGGAATATCATGAATCAAGCTAGCCACTAACCCACATGACCATGCACCTGCATTTACATCGCCATCAATCATGACTTTTGGATAAACCCCTGCAACTTCTTCAATAATATCTTCAAACTTAATGTTATCGCCGAGTGCTTTTTCTTTTGCCACGATTTTTTCTACAGCAGCATTATTCATGACACGTTCTGTATTTCGCAAAGCACGCATAATTAAACGTGTATCTCTTTCGGTTGCATTCAGAATCGCCTGCTTCACATTTGCATGTACGGGAGCTTCCTGAGTCGCAATAAAGCGCGTTCCCATGTTAATTCCATCGGCTCCCATCGCTAATGCAGCAGCCAGTGAGCGTCCATCTGCCATCCCACCTGAGGCAACAAACGGAATTTCTAATGCATCAGCAGCTAAAGGCAATAAAATCATATTGGGCACATCATCCTCACCGGGGTGACCACCACACTCAAATCCATCTACAGAAACCGCATCGCACCCAATTTGCTGAGCTTTTAAGCTATGTCGAACCGAAGTACATTTGTGAATTACTTTAATACCAGCAGCCTTTAAATATGGCATGACTTGTTCAGGATTACGCCCCGCTGTTTCTACAACCTTTACTCCGCCTTTAATGATTGCTTCTACAAAACCCGGATAATCAGGAGTATTTACCGTAGGCAAAAAGGTTAAATTTACCCCAAAAGGCTTGTCGGTCATTTCTCGGCAACGTGCAATTTCTTTTGCCAGATTTTCAGGCGTACGCTGAGTCAGGCCAGTGATAATACCTAACCCACCCGCGTTTGAAACCGCAGCCGCAAGCTCTGCAAAACCAACATAATGCATACCGCCTTGAATAATTGGATGCTCAATTTCAAATAATTCTGTAATTTTGGTCTTCATATTCTTTCCACTCACTGTTCTATAGCTAGCCTCTTATTTCCTTAGCAGAGCTAGATACTTATTAACGCATAAATCCTGTCTACATTTAAAGCGAATTAAGGTAAAATTTCACAATACAAAATTTTATACCATAATATAAAACAAAATAATTGATAGCGGAATTATTTTTCGATAGCATTATTTTAATGAGTTTAATTTTTAGACAGAAAGTTAATTAAAGGAATGAATGATGCAGCAGGACAACAAAACTCAAAACCAGCTTAAAACAGGCACAATTCATGAATCTTTTGATAGAAATATACTAACGCTCACCATGAGTAATCCCACTAAAAAAAATGCAATTAATTACGAAATGTATGCGGCCCTAAGTCAGGCCTTAAATAAGGCTGCAACTAATCAAGACATTCATGTGGTTGTGCTGACTGGTGAAGACTCCGCATTTACCAGCGGCAATGATGTAAACGCATTTGAAAAACGCGATACCACCACTTCAGAACCACCCGCTTCGATTGTTTTCTTAAAAAGCTTAGCAACGTTTCCAAAACCGATTATTGCTAAAGTAAATGGTGTAGCAATTGGTATTGGCAGCACCATGCTTCTACATTGCGACCTTGTGTATGCAAGCCAAAACTCTATTTTCCAATTCCCCTTTGTGAATTTGGGACTTGTACCTGAAGCGGGTTCAAGTTACATCTTGCCAAGACTATTGGGCTTTGCTCGTGCTTCTGAGATTATTT
The DNA here is from genome assembly GCF_000369045.1 of Acinetobacter pittii ATCC 19004 = CIP 70.29. Lineage (GTDB taxonomy): Bacteria > Pseudomonadota > Gammaproteobacteria > Pseudomonadales > Moraxellaceae > Acinetobacter > Acinetobacter pittii. Next base: position 490,416 of record NZ_KB849790.1, read on the forward strand.
TATTGGGTGAAAAGTTTTCGGCAGACCAAGCAAAGAATTATGGTCTGGTAAATGAAATATTTGAGGCAACTGAGCTGGATCAAGCGGTTGAAGATGTGGCTATTAAACTTGCTCACAAACCAAGCCAAGCCTTACAGCTCAGTAAAAAGTTACTAAGAGATATACCAATTGATGATCTACTCAATCGTATTGATCATGAGTCGACTATTTTCTCACACTGTTTACAGGGTTCCGAGTTTAAAGAAGCATTAAATGCTTTCAAAGAAAAACGAAAACCGAACTTTCACAGCCAAACAACCTAAAACTCGCCCATTAAAAAGCCAGCCTTGAAAAACAAAGCTGGCTCTTATAAATAAATTAAATACGTTTAACTAATCTCAGTACGAATATTATTCACCATGTGTAAAAGACGCGGTGCAATATCTTCTTCGAGTTTTTCACGGTTCATAATGAAACTTGGACCGCCACAGTTAAACACCAGCAAACCATGTTGTTCATGAATAAGTGGGACTGCAACCGAATTTACATCTTTATGCCATTCACCGATTGAAAAACAATATCCGAAATCTTGGTAGTCTTTAAACGCTTTGTCTAGATCACGGTTAATTTTGATCCAGTCTTCTTTGTGTTTGCTACGGATGGCATCAAGTAAAAATTTTCTTTCGTCTTCAGGCATTGCAGCTAAACATGCACGCCCCATAGAACTTAAATGAATCGGTAAATAAGTTCCAACTTGACGGCGCATGGTCATATTGCCTTTACCCTGTACCACATCAAGATAAATCATGTTCAGTCGATCGCGTGTTGCCATCGCTACAGCAGCGCCAGCATAGTCTGCCAAATTTTTCATATATGGATGAGCAATAGAGCGAATCGATACGTTAGACAGCATGGAATAACCAAACGCAAGAACCCCTACTGAAAGCTGGAATTTGCTTGAGTTAGGTACTTGTTTGATATAACCCAAACGCGACAAGGTATGTGTAAGGCGAGTAATGGTTGGTTTTGGTAAACCTGTCATCTGAGCAAGCTCTTGGTTACCCAAATGCTGATGCTTAGGAGTAAAACAACGTAATAGCTCTAAACCACGTGCTAATGCAGTAATAAATTGGCGATCATTTTCATCCTGCATGTCTTCAATCGGATGTAATAATTCATGCCTTAAAGGCGCTAATAATTTTTCTGTCTGTTCTGCATCTACTGCATCGTTCATTGTCATACCAATCCATATTTTGTTTCGCACTGCGAAAATTATAATCTATTTTTTCTATAAATAGCAAAAGAGCAAACATCCGAGTCTGCATCTAAAAGATAACTTCTAACTCATTAAAGCGAAAGATTAAATATTTTATTTTCTGATTTTAAATATAATTTTAACCTTCCGCTTTTAAGCCACCTACCCAATTACACCTTTTTCTTTGAGCTCAGCCAGTTTTTCTGGAGAAACTACTCGACCTAAAACCGCCTGCGTATGTTCACCCAACAGCGGAGGTGCTGTTTTGTATTCAACGGGTGTTCTAGAAAGTTTGATTGGCGAGCCAATTACCTTCAATTTTTTACGTTGAGGATGGTTCATCTCGACCAGCATTTCTCGGGCAATGACTTGCGGCTCTTGAAAAGCTTGTTCCAAGTTATTAATCACACCGACGGGAACTTTAGCGGCATAAATTGCACCTACCCATTCATCTGCTGTTTTTGTTAAAAAGTGAGTTTGTAAAATTTCGATAATTTCATCACGATGCTTGATTCGGTCCGCATTTCGAGCAAAACGTGCATCATTTGGTAAATCGGGTAACCCAATACTTCGACAGAGTTGAATAAACTGAGTGTCATTTCCACATGCAATAATAAAATCACGGTCAGAAGCTTTGAACACTTGATAAGGCACAATATTAGCGTGTGCATTGCCATAACGTTTAGGGATTTTTCCTGATGAAAGATAATTCATTCCCTGATTTGCCATTGTGGCAATTTGAACATCAAGCAAAGCCATATCAACGTATTGGCCTAAACCTGTCACATGGCGATTGAGTAAAGCAGCCTGTATGGCAATCGTAGAATAAAGTCCCGTGGCTAAATCAGAAAATGCGACCCCTACTTTTTGTGGACCGCCACCCGGCAAATCATCTCGCTCACCCGTAACTGACATAAGACCGCCCATGCCCTGAATAATAAAGTCATAACCGGGCTCTTCTGCTCTGGGACCATTTTGACCAAAACCTGTTATCGAGCAATACACCAGTTTAGGGTTAATCGCAGATAAAGACTCATAGTCCAAACCGTACTTTTTTAGAGACCCCGCTTTGTAGTTTTCAATCACGACATCGGTGTCTTGAATGAGGGCTTTAATCAATTCTTGACCATCAGGACTCGCAATGTCGATGGCAACCGATAGTTTATTGCGGTTGGTCGACTGATAATAAGCGGCTTCTTGAGTGTCTTGGCCTGAGTCATCTTTCATCCAAGGCGGCCCCCAAGAACGGGTATCATCACCGACTTTCGGTCGTTCAATCTTGATGACTTCTGCGCCTAAATCGGCAAGAATCTGCCCACACCAAGGTCCAGCCAATACCCGACTTAAGTCAAGCACCCGAATTCCATTTAAAGCACCCATCTTCATCCCACTATATTTTGTGACTCATTTCCTATAGGAAAATTTATCCATTTAAAATTTCGCATAGCGATATATATTTTTAATATACACAGCTCTTTTTAAAAATCAAACTTTAATTTTCCACTAAAAATAATGATTTTTTATAAGGAAATATAGCTTAAATAAATCAATAAATTAGCCAAACACAAATCAACAACAAAGTATCGCATTGCGAAATTAATTTTCAAAATGTATTGTTTTGCGTTTATCCTTTGATTACTATCGCTTCAAATATTGGTGATTTTACGAACATCACATTGATGTTTTTAGTATGTAGTAAAAGGACGAGACTATGATTCGAGAACAGGAAACCTTAGATCAACTTGTTGATATGATTCGACAATTTGTTGAAGGTGTATTAATTCCTCATGAGAATGAAGTCGCTGAAACGGATGAAATTCCTCAAGATATCGTTGAGCAAATGAAAGCTCTCGGTTTATTTGGTTTAACCATTCCTGAAGAATACGAAGGTCTTGGCCTGACGATGGAAGAAGAAGTCTATGTGGCTTTTGAATTAGGTCGTACCTCTCCGGCTTTTCGCTCTCTCATTGGGACCAATAATGGCATTGGCTCAAGTGGCCTGATTATTGATGGGACCGAAGCACAAAAATCATTTTTCTTGCCACGTTTAGCACGTGGTGAAGTGATCAGTTCTTTTTGCTTAACCGAACCAGATGCAGGCTCTGATGCTGCCTCTTTAAAAACCACCGCTGTAAAAGAGGGTGACTTTTATATTTTAAATGGTACTAAACGCTTTATTACCAATGCCCCTCACGCTGGTGTATTTACAGTCATGGCTCGTACAAACTTTGATATTAAAGGTGCTGGGGGCATTTCTGCTTTTATTGTCGATAGCCAAACTCCGGGCATTTTTCTTGGCAAACGCGATAAAAAAATGGGACAAAAAGGCGCCCATACCTGTGACGTTATTTTTGAAAATTGTCGCATTCCAGCCTCAGCGCTCATTGGTGGTGTAGAAGGTGTTGGTTTTAAAACGGCCATGAAAGTACTCGATAAAGGCCGTTTGCATATTGCGGCTTTGAGTGTCGGCGCAGCAACACGAATGCTAGACGACTCTTTAAATTACGCCATCGAACGCAAGCAATTTGGACAACCGATTGCCGAATTCCAACTCATTCAAGCCATGCTTGCCGATTCAAAAGCTGAAATTTATGCCGCTAAATGTATGGTCTTAGACGCTGCACGCCTACGCGATGCAGGACAAAACGTTAGCACTGAAGCCTCATGCGCAAAAATGTTTGCAACCGAAATGTGTGGCCGCGTTGCTGATCGCTGCGTACAAATTCACGGCGGTGCGGGTTACATCAGTGAATATGCCATTGAACGTTTTTATCGAGATGTTCGTTTGTTCCGTCTCTATGAAGGGACTACTCAAATTCAACAAGTGATTATTGCCCGAAACATGATTCGCGCTGCGTCTTAATCAAATTTTAAGCACTTCAAAACGACTTGAAGTGCTTTTTATCAAATGTAGGTAATGGATTATGGCTACAAATTACAAAGAAGGTCTTTCTCGTATACAGCCTCATACGTGGAAAATAGCTTTTATTTTTGCTTTTCTAGCACTGTTGGTAGATGGTGCAGATTTGATGATGCTGTCTTATAGCTTAAATAGTATTAAGGCAGATTTTGGATTAAGTTCAGTACAAGCAGGTATGCTTGGCAGTTTCACATTGGCAGGCATGGCTGTTGGTGGGATTTTTGGGGGATGGGCGTGCGATAAATTTGGTCGCGTGCGCATTGTTGTTATTTCTATTTTAACTTTCTCACTCCTCACCTGTGGCTTAGGTTTCACTCAAAGCTTTCTTCAGTTTGGTATTTTAAGATTTTTTGCATCACTGGGTTTGGGTTCACTCTATATCGCCTGTAATACCCTCATGGCCGAATATGTCCCAACCCGTTACCGCACCACAGTACTGGGTACCCTACAAGCAGGTTGGACGGTTGGCTATATTGTTGCGACTTTGCTTGCAGGCTGGATTATTCCTGATCATGGCTGGCGCATGCTGTTTTATGTTGCGATTATTCCTGTTGTTATTGCTGTCCTCATGCATATTCTTGTACCCGAACCAGAAGCATGGCAAAAATCTCGACTACAACAACCTGTTGTAGCTCAAAACGCATCGAAAACTTCGGCATTTAAGCTTATTTTCCAAGATAAACGAAACCGCAATATGTTTATCTTGTGGGCGTTAACCGCTGGCTTTTTACAGTTTGGTTACTATGGCGTAAATAACTGGATGCCGTCATACCTTGAAAGCGAACTCGGTATGAAGTTTAAAGAAATGACTGCCTATATGGTAGGTACATATACCGCCATGATTTTAGGTAAAGTTCTTGCGGGCATGATGGCCGATAAATTAGGGCGTCGCTTTACCTATGCCTTTGGTGCAATTGGTACTGCTATTTTCCTACCTTTAATTGTTTTTTATAACTCGCCAAGCAACATTCTATATTTACTGGTCACTTTTGGTTTCCTCTACGGCATTCCGTATGGCGTAAATGCCACCTACATGACCGAAAGCTTTGCGACCGCTATTCGCGGTACAGCCATTGGTGGAGCCTATAATGTTGGACGTTTAGGTGCTGCTTTAGCCCCTGCAACGATTGGTTTCTTAGCCTCTGGCGGGTCAATTGGTTTAGGTTTTGTCGTGATGGGTGCTGCCTACCTGATTTGTGGCGTGATACCAGCCCTATTTATTAAAGAAAAATTATATGACCCTCAAAAGTCATAAATAGATCTATCAAATAGGTCATATGCCTATCTGGTTGATGGTGCTAACGATCGAAACATGTGTTTTAAATCGTTAGCCAAAAATAAGGAATTTACTCCTCAAAGTTAATCCTTATTTTCACATATGTAGAGTGTATCTACTCTTCATTTTAATTTTTTAGGTAAGCTTAGCTCCCTTGGGAGCTAAGCTTAAAAAGATATAGACCTAAACTTTGTTTAAGGTCGTTCACCCTGCCCCAAACGGCGTTCAATATCATCTAGTACATTTGGCAAATCAGCGACACTATCAATCACATAATGAGCGCCCGACGCATTCATTTTTTGGTATGCCTTATCTTTTAGAATAATCTGTTCATCGGCCGATAGCGAACTCCACTCTTCATAGCTTAAACCGACTTCATTACCACTAATCGCAAGTCCTACTGTCCAGCACCCTGCGTTTAAACCTTCGTCAATACCCACCACGGTATCATCTACTTTTACAACGGTTTTGATATCGGATACGTCGAGTTGAATTAAGTTCTTCCATAGCATTTCAGGATATGGCCGGCCATATTTCACGTCACTTGCCGTAACGATACAGTCCGGTCGATAGCCCTGATCGGCAGCATCTTTGACCAAACGACCAATCATCATGGATGCATAACCCGTGTTACTCCCAATTTTTGCACCACGCTTTTTAATATTTTCAAACGTTTCCAATGCGCCCGGAATTAAAGCAGAACATGTTGGAATAGAATTTAACTGATAGGGAATAAAGTCTTTATATAAACGGTCAATATCTGCTTCAGTTGCAGGCTTCCCATAGACTTCCTGCCATGCCGCTGCGACACGCGGCATTTTTAAAACGGCAGCAATATGGTCACGTTTTTCTAAACCCATTGGCGCTCGAGCTTCTTCAACCGTAATTTCAACTTTATTGTCTTTAAATAAAGCCATAAAAGCCAAAATTGGTGCACGTGAGCCAAAATCTACAGTTGTGCCAGCCCAGTCAAAAACCACAGCCTGAATTTGTGTATTGTTGGTTGTCATGATGTATTTCCTTTAATTTAATAAAAATTATGCTGTTACAGCTTGGTTTAGGTGGTTTTCACAGTAGTTCGCAATCGCAGCAAGAAGCCCTTCAATGTCATGAATATAAACTTCGCCAATATTGCCAATACGGAAGCAGTTAAGGTCAGTGACTTTGCCCGGATAAATTACGTAGCCTGATTTTTTCAGGGTTTCGTAGAAGGACTGGAAGCTAAATGTCTCGGCTGTTGGGTAAAGAAAAGTGGTAATGATGGGTGATTGTGGACTCTCTTCACCACGTACCAACTCAAAGCCAAGTTGTTGCATACCTTTAGATAAGGTTTGTTGGTTTTGTAAATAACGTTGATAACGTGCAGCAACACCGCCTTCTGTCTCAAGCTCAAGTAATGCTTGATAAAATGCACGTACCACATGGGTTGGCGAGGTAAAACGCCATTTACCGTTATGCTGCTCCATCGTATTCCACTGGTCATACAAATCGAGACTTACCGAACGAGCTAAACCTTTACATGCTTCTAGGCAATCACGCTTTGCCAAAATAAAACCAAAACCCGGAACACCTTGAATACATTTATTTGCACTTGAAATTAGAAAATCAATTTCAAGCTCAGCCATATCCATAGGTACTCCACCAAATGAACTCATGGCATCCACAATCCAGATTTTTCCTGCTGCTTTAACTAAACGGCCAATGTCTTGAATCGGATTTAAAATACCAGTGGTGGTTTCACAGTGCACACAAGCAACATGGCTAATGGTTTTATCTTCTAAAACGCGCTCAATCTCTAGTAGATCTGGTGTTTGGGTTTCTAAATAGTTCAGCTCTACAACTTCAATATTTAAGCAACGCGCCATTTGCACCATACGTGCACCATATGCGCCGTTATTAATGATCAAGATTTTGCCATCACGCGGAATAGCTGAACCAAGTACAGACTCCACAGCAAAACTTCCACTGCCTTGCATTAACACAGCCGTATATTTTTCAGGTTGCCTGGTCGCTAAGTTGACTAGACGAGAACGGATATCTTGTACCAGTGAGTTGTATTCTTGGTCCCAAGTACACCAGTCTTTTTGCATGGTACGGCGTACTGTTGCCGATGTTGATAATGGTCCTGGAGTAAGAAGCAAATACTTGTTCTCTAAATCCATATCGAGTTGGGGTTGCATGTTCATAATGTTACTCATTTCTTTTGCGTTAATTTCAATATACACCAATCTGGTTTAAACCAGATGACAAACTAGTAAATATTTTGTTCTAATATTTCTTTCATAAAGCCAGCCCCTGTAGTCATGCCTTTGCCAGCAATCGCACTCACCAGAAAGATATTTTTTTCAGCTTCAGCGACACAGGCCAACTCATGTTCATGGGCCAGGTAATAACCATTCCAACGTTTTTGAATTGGAGGTAAAGTCAGCCCTAGTTTTTCGTGGCAGTACGTTTGAATAAACTCATTAATCTCTTCGCGTTGCTCGAACTGAGGCGCTTCGTTAATAGAATGATATTCGTGACTATCTCCTACGATCAGTTCGCCAAATTCATTTTGTTTAATCAGAATATGAATACCGAATTCTTTAATGAAACCCTGTTGTGATGCTTTAACCAGCTCTGCATGACTTGGGCAAATTTCAAAAGCTGGATAACGTGAAATGGATAAGCCCGAATAAAGAGAAGCATTTAAGTTTTGGTGAAACCGTTGAGTCAGGGCCATTTGCAAACCACAACGTTTCAGATTCAAGCTTTGTAAGAGATCTGGATATAAAACATCGATGATTTCACCGTGACAGATCAAAACTTTATTTGCCCGGTATGCCTCGCCACTTGCCAAACGAACCTGACAAATTTCATGTTGATATTGGGTTTGTACGACACAAGCATTGGTATAAATCTTTACGCCTTTTCTTTGTGCATATGCCAATAGTCGCTGCCCAATCACATGCGGTTCGACCGAATAGTCTTCTTCAAAAACCAAACCACCTTGAAACTGCTGCTCGGGGTTTAAATAGGAAAATTGGGTGACCAGTTCATCATGGTTTAGCAAATGAACTGGAATTTGGTAATTATTTGCACGCTCGGCAAACTCATTTAAAACCTGCCATTCAAGTGCCGTATTGGCGAGATACACACCTTGTCTTTGCTCAAATGAAATATCGGTTTCAGCTTGAATACGCTGATAAAAAGAACGCGTTTCAAGAGCGTACTTTCGCCACTGTTGCTCTGGATGGGTTAATGTCGAAGTTCCAACCATGCCGAAATTACGGCGAGTTGCCCCCACAGGCTTGGCATTTTTCTCGAAGATGCAAACTTTCAAGCCTTGTTCTTGTGCCTGTATTGCAGCGGACAAACCTAAAATACCGGCTCCGACAACAATTAAATCAAACTGTGCATTATTCATAAGACTTCCAATTTGCGAAATTTAGGATGAATAAACCCTTGCCTTGTTGAACAAAGCATTTCGTTTCAGTCGGTTAAATAAAAATTGTGTTTAGCTAAAACTTAGTGAGAACTTTCACGCCATTGCTGACTTCTTGCCATAATTTTTCGGGTAAATAACCAGTGAATGAGTTTTACAACACATGAGGTGGTTAAAATGAGAATGCTCATCGCAACAGCGGCAACGGTATCTCCCGCATCATCCATATTTAAAACAGCTACCGCAGCTAAACTGGTGTCTGGTGAATAGAGGAAAATGGCAGCCGACACAGTGGTCATCGCATTCACAAAAATATAGACCGATACATCGCATAGCGCTGGAAAACACATGGGCAAATACACTTTCCAAAAGGTTTTCCACTTCGATGTTCCTAAAGTTTGTGCTGCTTGGTCGAGCTGTAGCGGAATTTGTTTAATCGCATTGGTTAAAGTCAGATGTGGCACGGTGTAATAATGCACAATGGTTGAAATCACCAAAATGGTCATGGTTCCATACAGCACATTTAACGGATTACTCTGCTGGTTAAAAAACAAAATATAAGCAATACCCAAGACCAATCCCGGCACAGCGAGTGGCAGTAAAACCAAAGCTTGTACATAATTTTTAATCAATGGATGTGCTTTAAAACGTTCGGTTAATAGCGCCACCATAAAAATCAGTGCTGTTCCAAAAACCGTACTAAAGAGTGCCATGCGAACCGAGTTAAAGTACGCTGCCCAACCGCCGCCATCGACATATTCAAAACTGTAATGTGCTAAGGTCAAAGACAAATCATAAGGCCAAGACTGAATAAATGATGCGAGCACAGCCGTAAAGATAATCAGTAAAATTGCCCCTGAAACCAACCCACAAAATAGGCTCAGAACAACTTCAAGTTTTTTATTCGATGCTGAAACATAAGGTTTAGCCTGAAAGGCTTGAAACCGTGCATGGCGCTTGCTTTGTATTCGATCGAAAATGAATACGAACACTGCTGGTAGCAATAACAAGATGGAAATCACCGCACCCATGCTCATATTTTGCTGACCAATAATCTGCTTATAGACATCAAGCGCCATCATGTTAAATGAACCGCCAATGACTTTCGGAATTCCGAAATCGGTCAGCACATAAATAAAAGCCACTAAACTTGCACTGATGAGTCCATAACGAATTGCAGGTAATGTGACGTGATAATGCGTCTTCCAGATGTTTTTACCCAGCGACAAAGATGCCTCAATTAAACGCTGATCGACACTGCGAAAAGACACCATCATCAACATTAAAATTGCTGGAAATAGCCAAAAGCAATAACTGATTAAAATACCGATCGGACCATAAATTTGTATATCGCCCAGCAAAGGTTTAAACATACCTTGTTTACCAAACAAATAAACCAATGCCAAAGAAGGCAAAAGTGATGGCGCTAAAATCGGTAAAAAAGCCACCAATTTAAAGAAGCCTTTGCCTTTTATATTTACATTGGTGAGTGCAAAAGCATAAATACTGGCAAGACATACTGTAATGACAGTAGCAGCACAAGCAACCCACACTGAGTTAAATACAGAACTGAGTAAAGCTGGACTTGCAAAATAGTTATAAAAATTTTCAAGACCAACAAAATTTTGATTTTCATCAAAAAATGCAGTTTCAAACAGCATGATTAATGGAGCAATAATCGCTAAAGTCAAAGCGATTGCGACCATAGCCAAAGCAATATTTGATCTTAATGAATTTTCAGTTTTTCGACGCGGCTGTGTTTTTAAAACCGCTGAAGCAGCTTCATTTAACATAGTGCGTACCCTTGTTCGTCAAAGACATGGATGAGCTGATTAGGTACTTTTATAAACATCAGTTCTTGCAAAGATTTGAACTTGGTATTTTCAATTTCAATTTGTAAAAGATGTTTTGCTTGCTCAATTCCATCGATATGAATAGTGCAAAACAAACGACGTTTCGCGCCTAAAAATTCTGTGCTTATTACTTTAACCGGCAAATACAAAGACTCTTTATCACTACCGAAATCATCAACCAACTCGACAGCTTCGGGTCTAAAACCAGTACTGTAATTTTCCCCTGCTTTAAGTTTTTGTTGCTCCAAATTTAGAGGAATAAAACCTAAAACCTCGAGCTGATTAACGACCGAACAAGTGGCTTTTAAAAAGTTCATGGTGCCAATAAACTTAGCAACGAATTGGGTTTGTGGCTTGTAATAAATATTATGCGGTGTATCAATTTGCTCAATGACGCCATGATTCATCACCACCACACGATCAGAAATGCTTAATGCTTCTTCTTGATCGTGTGTGACCATAATGGTTGGTAAATTAAGCTGCGATTGAATCGAACGGATCTTTTGTCTTAGGTTTAGACGTACCTGAGCATCGAGTGCGGACAATGGTTCATCCAACAGTAAAATATCTGGATTCGGAGCAATTGCCCGTGCAAGCGCAACACGTTGCTGCTGCCCGCCCGACAATTGATTTGGATATTTTTTAGCAATATCGGGTAATTCAATCAGTTCTAATAATTGCTGAACTCGTTGACTACGCTGTGCCTTATCCCACTTTTTTTTGTCTAAGCCAAACGCAATATTTTCTTCAACGCTTAAATTTGGAAATAATGCATAGTTCTGAAACACAATGCCACAGTGACGCTTTTCAGCACTCAACAACGTAATGTCTGCGCCCTTTTTTATAACCTTTCCATAGTCAGGTTTTTCTAGACCCGCAATTATGCGTAGCAATGTGGTTTTACCGCATCCAGAAGGTCCCAAAAAGCTCACGAACTCGCCAGCTTTCAGGTCTAAATTAATATGCGTTAGGGCCTGAAAGTATTGAAACTTTTTTTGAATATCTATCACTTCTAAAACCGAAGGGCCATGTTCAGGATATTTATAGGTCGTTAATGTCGACAATAAATGCCCTGCTAACTCAGCCTTTTGGTTTTGACCTAGCAGCGATGATTGCAATGACGAAGGAATTTGCATAATGAGGCCTTTATCCAAAAGATCACTTTTCAAAACGCTTTGACCATTCAGCCAAAATACGTTCACGCTGCTCGGCCGCCCAATAAAAATCATTTTTTACGAGCATTTGAGGAAGGTTTTTCGGGAAGTCCATAGTGGTATTTTCAATTCCTTTGTAGGCCACCATTGAAAAGTTATGGGCATAGGCTTCATTTGCCGCTTTGCTTACCGACCAATTTATAAATTTCTGTGCGCTACTTAATTTCTTGGTTCCTTTCACAATTGCTGAGGCTTCCATTTCCCAGCCTAAACCTTCAGTTGGATAAACCACTTCTAAAGGTGCACCCTCTGCTTTTAATTTAAATGCCGGATAGCCGAAAGAAATTCCAATTGGAATTTCGCCTTGTGCAGCCATCTTGCAAGGTTTTGAGCCCGAATGAGGATATTGTGAAATGTTTTTATCTAAAGCCTGCATATAGTCCCATGCCTGCTTTTCGCCCCAAATTTGCATCCAAGCCGTGACATCTAAATAGCCTGTGCCACTCGAAGCTGGATTTGGCATCACAATCAGGTTTTTATAAATCGGGTTGGTTAAATCTTTCCAAGTTTTTGGAATTGGTAACTTACGTTTTTCTAATTCGACTTTATTTACACAGATTGCAGATTCCCATGCATCCATACCCGTCCAAGTCGGTACAGGTTTTTGGCTTACAAATTCTGGTTTTAAATTTTGCACACCGTCAGGTTTGAAAGGCTCAAGCATGTCTTTCTTTTCCATGACCAGCAAACTGGTTAAAGCAACACCAAAAACCACATCCGCTTGAGGATTTTTCTGCTCTGCCAAAAGTTTAGCGGTGATCACACCTGTTGAATCACGTACCCATTTTACTTTTAGCTCTGGATAGGCTTTGTGTAATTCTTTTTGGTATTGCTTAAGCTGATCGGCTTCCACTGCCGTATAGACTGTAATTTCTTCTGAGTTTTTTGATGTTGCTGATGAACATCCCATTTGAATAGCGACCACTACACCTAAAACTGATGCAGTGCCGAGTTTGATTGTCTGTTGAACATACTGTTTCATCTGCAAACCATCGAATGCAATTATTTGATGATCGTATTTCAACAGCTTTATATGACAGTTTAATTAATCTGGTTTAAACCAGATTGTATTTTTATGCTCGCGCTTCGAAATGTAAATCTAAAACATCATGTAGCCAATATTCTTGGTCGACATCAGTAATTACGCCTTCTTCATTTCTATTACTACGACGAATATATAAACCGAGCGCGCCTACATTGACATGAAGTGCTTTGGCCTGCTGTTCCGATAAAGCGGTTGGATACAGATTAATGTCAGCTCTGGTGATATGGCAGTTATATTGATTTGCCATCAGTAAAGTAATGGATTGCTTAAGATCATGAGTTAAAAACTCAGGAAAAAGTTCGGCATTCACCCGTAAATGCTCAACCAAAACAGGTCGTCCATTAATACAACGACGTCGCCAAACCGAATAAATCTGATGCCCTTTTTCAACTTTTAAAAGCTTGGCATCCCAAGAAGTAGCCTGAGTCAGTTCACTCGAAATCACTTCGGTCGAAGGTTCATAGCCTTGTTCAATCACAAACTGATTAAAGTTTTTTGTAGATTGCGGGTGATAAATAATACGAGGAGAACGAACATACCAACCACGGCGGTCTAAACGATAAATCAAACCATCGGTTTCCAAAGCCAGCAAAGCTTCACGCGCAGCCACGCGAGTAGTTTGGAATTGTTCAGAAAGCACTCTTTCCGAAGGGAGTTTTGCGTGGGCTTTTAATAAGCCAGATTCAATATCGTGGGCAATTGTATCGCGGATAGGAATATATTTAGGTATGCGAGCTTGGTCCTGTTCCATACAAACTTAGAATTTATAAATAAAGAAATTAATAGCAATATACTGAAAAAATGTGACAAAAGCTTTTATTAATGCTGATCTTTTAAGCAAAACGCGTCCTATTCCCCGCTTTTTCCAATTCATTTTTTCATAAAAAAAATCGAGTGTTCACGCCTACAATAGCTTCTGAAAATTTTCCTTAGCTCATTTGTTCATCAAGAAAAATCGGCATCGCATAGCCATTACATCATATTTAGTTAGACACTTTTTAAGATAAAAATTCATATTTCTGTACGGACTCTTACACAGGAATTGACGGTTTGCACTAAAAATCAATATCACGCCTCCTATATTACATTCTTGTAGAATTAGAATAACATGATCAAGAAAAACCCAAATCATCCTAAGCAATAAAAAAATACATTCATCATCTTATATTTATAAAGTCTTAATATAAAATTATTCATTTAATAAAAACTAAAATATTAAGAAAATCACTCAACCTCAAAACAAACATAAAATTTTAATTTAACTAAAACCTTAAACAATAAATCTAATTAAAAAAAGAATATAAAACATACTAGCTCATTTATTGCACAAAACAAAAACTAAAAACTTGCGGTTAAATACCATCCAATTATTCATTCAATCTAATTAATATTTTATTTATAAAATTTAAATTAACTTATTAAAAACTATTAAACATGACATTAGATGCTTAAAAATTGACATGACATAATCCAAAATTTTAAAACAGCTTTAATAAATAATAAATAAGCTTATGAAAAATATAGTAATTTTAATTTTTTATATTCTATTGAATAAAATTATGGCTATTTATTTCACCTTTTTTTATATTTTACCAACTGATAAAAATCACAATCCAACACATTTAAAAAATAAAAAAATCTCTTGTAATAATAAAGTTAATTATTTACCAAATGTTATATTTTAAAAAATTTTATTAAAAACAGCACCAATAAATAGATTAAAAAAATAACATTCAAGAAATTATAATAATTTTTCTTCTTGTTTTTTTATGAATGTATATTTAGATTTAATTAAGATTAATTGAAATTAGATTTGTATTTTTTCAATTTAGTTTAAGCAAAATTAAACTTTACTTAATAGCGACTATAATATTTTAAGGAGAAAGTATTATTAAGACCAAATCGTGTGACATTTTAAATCAATTATATTTCAGTACTTAACCATAAAAATTCACCCAGCATTAAATTATATTTAGCCAGGAAAGATTAAAAAACTCATGAAACTTAAAACAAAATTTTCTCATCTCGCTTATAGCTGTGCATTAATATTATTCGGTTCGGTGCAATTTGCTCATGCAGCTCCTTTACTTACTCCCCATGTTACAAATGAAGTAAGCCCTGCTCCTACAGCAAATGCATGGATTGAAATTGATACTCAAGCTTTTGAAGATAATATTAAAAGGACAAATCAGTTACTTAATGGCAAAACACAACTTTGTATAGTCATGAAAGCTAACGCATACGGCCATAGTATTGATCTACTTATGCCAAGTGTTATGAAGTTAAACGTATCTTGTATTGGCATTACCAGTAATGCTGAAGCGGCTATGGTGCGTAAGCATGGCTATAAAGGCAAAATTACACGTTTACGTACCGCCACAGATAGTGAAATTATCAATGCACAGGCGTTAAATATTGAAGAGCTTTTAGGTAATTATGACCAAGCTGCTCGTATGTCTAAATGGGCAGAAGCGAACAATACAACTGTTCATTACAGCTTGGCTTTAAATTCAGGCGGTATGGACCGTAATGGTCTTGAAATGGCTACGGCTCTAGGCAAAGAACAAGCTGTGGCGATCACCAAACTTCCACATCTTAAAATTGACGGCATTATGACCCACTATGCTGTAGAAGATGAAAAATTTGTCCGTGAGCGTCTGGCGCAATTTAATGAACAAACCGCATGGTTGATTAAAAAAGCCAAACTGAATCGTAAAGAATTAACATTACATACAGCTAATTCATTTGCTACTGTAAATGTTCCTGAATCACATTTAGATATGGTTCGTGCAGGCGCAATTATATATGGTGATTTTCCTAATCACCCTGAATTTAAAGGTATGATGGCATTTAAAACACAAATTGCCGCAGTGAATAATTACCTGAAAGATTCAACTGTAGGTTATGACCAAACCTATACGTTGAAACGTGACTCTAAACTTGCAAACCTCCCTGTAGGTTATTCGGATGGCTACCGTCGTAGTTTTAGTAATAAGGCTTTTGTATTAATAAATGGACAAAAAGCGCCAGTGGTGGGTCGAGTATCAATGAATACTGTTATGGTTGATGTAACAGATATTCCAGAGGCCAAAGCAGGTGATGAAGTTGTATTATTTGGTCATCAAGGCAATGCAGAAGTTAAAACGAGTGATTTAACGAGTCTTACAGGCCATATTTTGACAGAAGCCTATATCCCTTGGAGTAACTCTAATCCACAAGTGGTTAAACCCCTTCAATCTCAGCAACAAGTAATATTAACCAATAATAAAGTTGCGGCAAAGGCCAACTAAACTTTAGGTGAATTGATAGGTAGCCCTATATTCTAAAAAGTATTGGGGCTACTTTTAGCTGAATCACATCTTTTAAGCGATTTCATTCCATCCAGTTTTTATATAAAAAAAAAGAGCATTTGCATGCCCTTTTTATTTTTTATCTAGTCTTTAGCTTGCGTGCTTAAAACTATCAATTTGCTTAATCTCATAAGGCAAACCGACATAGTTTTCGGCCAATGTAGTTTTACCTGCGATCGAGCCAAGCACATAACTTAACTCGGCTTGTTTAATCTTATGATCAAACTCGCTCTCAGTTTCAAAACGATGCAATAAATGAGTCATCCACCAAGAAAAACGCTCAGCTTTCCATACACGTTGTAGGCATTTTTCTGAGTATTCATTTATACCTTGCTCGGAACCTTCGACATAATATTCAACTAGCGCACTTGATAAATAAGCAATATCAGAAGCCGCGAGATTGAGGCCTTTTGCTCCTGTCGGTGGAACAATATGCGCAGCATCGCCAGCTAAAAATAGTTTTCCAAAACGCATTGGTTCGGTCACAAAGCTACGTAACGGCGCGATACTTTTTTCAATAGAAGGTCCTGTGACTAACTTTTCACGACTTTCAAGGTCTAGACGGTTTTTTAACTCATCCCAGAACTTTTCATCTGACCAATCTTCGACGTGATCTGTTAAAGGGACTTGTAAATAATAACGGCTACGCGTTTCTGAACGCATACTACATAAAGCAAATCCACGCTCTGACTGCACATAAATGAGTTCATCGGCTACAGGTGGAACGTCTGCCAACACCCCTAACCATCCAAACGGATAAACTTTTTCAAAGGTCTTAATTTTATCTTCTGGCACGCTGGCACGGCAGACACCATGGTAGCCATCACAACCAGCAATAAAGTCACACTGAATTTGAAAGGCTTTACCTTGGTATTCAAACTCAACTTTTGGTGCAGTGTAAAAATCTTTTACTTGTACATTTTGAGCTTCATAAAATGAAGTGAGCTGCTCTGCTTCACGCGCAGTCATTAAATCTTTAGTCACTTCGGTCTGACCATATACAGTTACTTGTTTGCCACCCGTGAGTGCTGCCAAATCAACTCGATGCAATTCACCATTGGTTAAGATTTCGATGCCCGAATGTGGTAATCCTTTGTCTTTTAAATTTTGGTCAACACCTGCTTGTTTCAGTAAGTCGACCGAAACTTGCTCTAAAATTCCTGCACGAATCCGCGAAGCCACATATTCAGCACTACGTTGCTCAACAATAATATGGTCGATGCCAGCTTTATATAGAAGTTGCCCAAGCAATAACCCTGCTGGTCCAGAACCAATAATTGCAACCTGTGTCTTTAAAATATCCATAACTTCATCCTTGTTTCATCCTGACTTTTAAATTACTGGCTTTAAGTTTTGTGCACTATGTATCCAAGACGAAAATAACCGTTTATCATTTAGTTTGTCCGAATAGCGGACAGAAACAACCAAAATAACAGGAATGAAAGGATGCCTTCTCTCGATGCTTTTTTAGAGCACCCAAATTCGCATGAGAAAATTCGTCAAGAAGACTACATTGCAGGGTTAGCAAAAGGCTTGGCTTTACTCGAAGCTTTTGGAACAGATCGCCAGCGGCTCAATGTTACTCAAGTGGCTGAACGAACCGGTATTAGCCGAACAGCAGCAAGGCGTTATCTTAAAACTTTAAAATACTTAGGCTATTTAGAAACAGATGAACACTACTTTTGGCTCACTCATCGTGTGCTGCGCTTTTCGAGTTCTTATTTAAGCTCTGCCCACCTGCCTAAAGTTGCTCAATCATTTTTAAATCTTTTGTGCGCGCAGACATCGCTGACTTTTTCGATTGTGGTGTTAGACGATAACGAAGTGGTGCCAATTGCGCGTAGCTATTTACCACAACAAGATAATTTACGTGTAAGCCCTTATGGCATGCACTTAGGAAACCGACTCCCTGCCCATGCCACGTCTACAGGTAAAGTATTGCTGGCAGCACTGCCCGAAGAAGCTCAGCACGCGTGGGTAAAAAATTATGGTTTAAAGCGTTTGACCCCGTTTACCATTGTAGATGAGTCAAAGTTTTTTGAAGTGCTTAAAGGTATTTCGTTATCGGATTATTGTCTTTCTAAAGAAGAACATGAGCTTGGCGTAATTGCGATTGCTGTGCCCGTTTTTAACGCACAAGGTCAAGCCATAGCAGCGCTTAACTGCATGTCTCAAACCAACCGAGTACAAGAAGACTATTTGGTTCAGCAAATTTTGCCATTGCTGCGCAACACAGCAAATGAACTTAGAAATGTGATTTAAATAAACTGAAACTCTTGTCATTAATTAGAGGTACAAGAGTTTCAGCTCATGATTTTAAATGGCGAACTCTTTAACGCGCTGGTTTGCCAGATCTAATGCGTTGCTGCGATAGGCCTGCATGTCTAAGCCTTCTGCATAGATAAAATCGACGTCATGAATACCCATTAGCCCTAACACTGCTTTGAGATAAGGCGTGACTGCCTCAGTTTCTTGACCAACATGAATACCGCCCCGACTACTTACTACCACAGCTTTTACCCCTTCAACCAAACCTTGGGGATAAGTTTCGGTGTAGCGGAATGTTTGTCTTGCTCGTGCCACCAAGTCAAACCAATTTTTGAGTTGAGTCGGAACATTTAAGTTGTACATGGGTGCACCAATGACCAATAAATCAGTATTTTTTAATTCAGCAATTAATTCGTCCGACAAAGCAACGATTTGTTGAATGTCTTGATTTACATTTTCAGCCCCACGCAGCGCCTGAAAGATTTCTAAATCTAATACAGGCAGGTTCGTTTCAGCTAAATTGCGTATGGTGATGTCATCTTGCAAACCTTGGTCTTTTCGATGTTCAAGCATGATATCGATTAGGCGATTGGTTTGTGAACCCTCACCCATAATGCTAGATTTTAATACCAATATTTTAGCCATGACCGTCTCCACGTTTTTGATGAAGCCATATTAACCCCACAACAAATTCAACAGTGGTGATATTATTTCTTATCATTGGTTCCTTTTAGGCAACAATCATGCAACATGAGCTAAGTGCAATATCTATATTTGTGACTGTGGTTGAAGCTGGAAGTTTTGTAAAAGCTGCTGAGCAATTGCATTTAACTCGCTCAGCCATTAGTAAAAATATTGCTCGGCTTGAAGATCAACTTGGTGTGGCTTTATTTAAAAGAACAACACGTTCGCTCAGCATAACTGATGAAGGTGCTTTGTTTTATGAGCATAGCCGCCGAGCGTTAAGTGAAATACAAAATGCAGCGGCCCTGTTAGACCAAGGGAAAATAAACGCAACAGGCCGTTTACGAATGTCTGTGCCAGTACTGTTCGGACAACTCTTTGCTGCCCCACTCATGGTTAAATTTGCTCAACAGCATGCGGACTTACAGCTAGAAATTTCATTTAATGATCGAAATGTAGACTTGGTCGAAGAAGGTTTTGATTTGTGCATCCGAATTGGGGCGTTACCTGACACCACTCAGCTCGTTGCCAAACCGATTGGTGAACATCGAATGCTACTTTGTGCCTCACCTGACTATTTAAATGAAGCAGGTCCTCTACAAAATATTGAAGACTTAGACCATCACGCCACGATTGCCGATCCGCATTTTGGACAAATGCAAAAATGGCGACTTCAAAAGGAAAATGCAGAACCTTTATTTATAAAACCTAAAGCAAAACTTCTTTTAAATGACCTGCAAGCCATTAAAAATACAGCGCTTGCTGGAGCTGGTATCGCTTGGCTACCCGACTGGCTCATTCAAAATGAATTACAGGACGGTAAGCTGGTACAAGTGTTAGAAACCATGTCGAGCATTGCTTTTCCAATTCATTTGGTATGGCCTACACTGCCTTTTATGCCACTCAAAACCCGCCTTGCAATTGATTATTTGGCGCAGCATTTACCCCCTGAACTGAACTAATAAGCTTAAAATAAATAAGGCCTCGTCCACTTGAACAAGGCCTTTTTTAATATTCAAAGCTAATGTTTATTGCTCAGATTCAAATTCTTTAATTGCCTCTTTAGCAATACGAAAGCTATCTACAGCAGCAGGTACGCCACAGTAAATTGCAACCTGCAAAAGCACTTCACGAATTTTCTCTTTAGGTACGCCATTTCGAAGTGCACCTTTAACATGTAGTTTTAGTTCATGTGGACGATTTAAAGCTGAGATCATTGCCAAGTTAATTAAGCTACGCTCAGGTTTACTTAATTCTTCACGCCCCCAAACAGCTCCCCAGCAATATTCAGTGACTAATTCTTGAAGAGGAAGATTAAACTCATCGGCATTGTTGATTGAATTATTTACATATTCTTCACCAAGAACTTGTTTGCGGATTGCTAAACCCTTTTCAAATTTTTCATTACTCATATATTCAATCCTCCAAACAAGGTGTATTTAATTTCCAGATAATCTTCAATACCGTATTTAGAACCTTCACGCCCTAAACCAGACTGTTTAATTCCACCAAACGGTGCAACTTCATTTGAAATAAGGCCTTTATTAATTCCGACCATGCCATATTCAAGCTGTTCACTCACTCGCCAAGCACGGCCTAAATCTTTGGTATAACAATATGCAGCTAAACCAAATTCAGTTGCATTTGCCATTTCAACGGCTTGTTGCTCGGTTTCAAATTTAAATACGGCTGCCAGTGGACCAAACGTTTCTTGAGTTGCCACATCCATATCAGCGGTAACATCTGCAATCAGTGTCGGTTCAAAAAACAATTCACCCGCTTTATGCTTTTTACCACCAACCACAAGACGACCATTTTTATCTAATGCATCTTGAATATGAGCTTCAACTTTTTTCACTGCATTGGCATTAATTAATGGCCCAATGTCATGCCCTGCTTCTAATCCATTACCAATATTAAAGTTTTGAATTTTTTGACTTAAGGCAGCAATAAATTTTTCATAAATGCCTGCCTGCACTAAAAATCGATTAACGCAGACACAGGTTTGCCCTGCATTTCTAAATTTAGCAATGAGTGCTCCCTCAATTGCTGCATCTAAATCGGCATCATCAAATACAATAAACGGCGCATTGCCACCCAACTCTAAGGAAACTTTTTTTAAGGTTTTTGCTGAACGCTCAAGCAACATTTTGCCAACTGGTGTTGAACCAGTAAAAGTAAACTTGCGTACGACATCACTTTCAAAAATCGCATCACCAATATGAACCGCGTCGCCTGTAATCACACTGAAGATTTCAGCAGGCACACCCGCTTGCACAGCTAAGTCCACTAAAGCCAAAGCAGTAAAAGGTGTTTCAGGTGCCGGTTTTACAATACAAGGACAACCTGCCGCCAAGGCTGGAGCAACCTTACGCGTAATCATGGCAGCGGGAAAATTCCACGGCGTAATGGCTGCAACGACACCAATAGGCTGTTTATTTACGACAATACGAGCATCGGGATATGGACTCGGAATAATATCGCCATACACTCGTTTTGCTTCTTCGGCAAACCATTCAATAAAACTGGCAGCATATAAAATTTCACCCTTGGCTTCAGCTAAAGGCTTTCCTTGTTCACTCGTTAAAATAAAAGCCAATTCATCTGTATTTGAAATGATTAAATCGAACCATTTTTTTAAAATAATTGATCGATCTTTTGCTGTTTTATTTTTCCATAGCGGCCAAGCTTCTTTTGCAGCTTCAATGGCACGTTCAGCTTCAGCTTTGCCCATATTTGGGACAGTACCAATAATCTCTAATGTCGCCGGATTTAAAATTTCGGATGTTTGTTGATGGTCTGCATCGCACCACTTTCCAGCAACAAAGGCTTGCTGATGAAATAAAGCGAGTTCATTAAGCTGCATGATCATTATCCTGTTGAGATCTTCTGCATTGATAGTTGAGCGATATATAAATTAAATTGCTCATCATCAACTTTGTATTATGGCATACCAAAAATTAATTTAAAAAAATTTTCGGTATGCCCGAATGCTTAAGTGTTTTTAGAAATAATAAAACAGCGTTAAGTTAAGCAACTTATTCCACTGGTTATCATCCCCTTTTGCCAATGAATCTTGAGTTCCCCCAATAAATGGGTCATTTTTACTCATGATGTATTCAGCCACCAAAGATAGCTGTTTATGGTCAATAGACACACCAATAATATTACGGATTGAATCTTTCATATTGTCCTGATCTTTGTCGTACTGACTGTACATAAAGTACGGCGTAATGTTTCCGATCTGCTTAACATTTTTGAAAGAGTAGCCTACATCTGCCGTATAGAACGTTCCTTTATTCGCGACATAATATTCAGTGTCGTAGGAACCCATAAGTGACTGATTAGGGTTGAGCTGATCCTGATTAGTTACGTCATTTTTACCACCAGTAAGGGTTACATTAAAATTGCCATAATTGGCTTTACCAAAAAGTGCCCATGCATGACGACGCCCATCACTCGAAGTGGCTTTATTTTCAATATCCGATGTCCAATATGAGCCACCGAGCTGTGTGGTTAATCCATTAATTCCAAGATTTATATCTTGAGTCACTCGGCCTACCCACATGTTCTTTTCTTGCAAATCGGTTTTATTCGGATCGTCTGAACTCACATAGTTTGCAGTGTAGCGTCCTGAATCTTGGGTAGAGCCTGTGTAGCTTCCACCATCTACCGCAAAATAACCCACATCAAACTTGGTTGCTGTCGGCAATTCAAAATGATAATTCAAACCAAGATTATGAACATCTTCTAAACCTGCGGTTGTGCTCATACTTCCATATAGGCTATTACCCCAAAAACGTCCCGGTCCAAATGGAATCGGCTGAACACCTGCCACCACCTGATCTGTTTTATTTAATTTGTACCCTACATAACCATCAACCAACATAGAAAAATCACATAGACGGTCATATTGATAACAACGATATTCCGCGTGACCAAATAACGATCCACGCTCGTAGTCCAGTTTTAACTGCGCAGCATCAAAACGAATTTTTTGATCAGAAACTGACTCTCCATAGTGTTTATCTTGATAATTAGCGCGAACATAGCCCGATACGGTGAGCTTACCGTATTCACCATCGGTATCTCCAAAACTTACACCTGCGTAACTTGGATAGATTACGGCCATCAATGCTGTGCTTAGAGCCGCTTGTAAATAGCTTTTTTTCATTGTGGGATTCCTTTCACTACAATGCTTATTGAGGTAATTTTGCGTTTAATGCCGGTGCTGAACATTTAATCTTTCCTAGATTAAAGACGTAATACACCGCCAGACTCACCACCAATCCAATAACCCATGAAATATCCGCATCCGGAATTACATCGGCCAATGCACCTGTGAAAAACGCATTTTTTAAGAATGGAATTTGTACCGCAATCCCAATGAAATAAGCTGTAAGCGCTTTTGCATTAAATTTGCCATAAATACCACCATCACGTGCAAAGATGGATTGAATGTCATAAGACTTTTTATTCACGACATAGAAATCTAGTAAATTAATAGACACCCATGGCACCAAAATAAATAACAGCGCAAAAATCACATTCAAGAAGAAACTAATAAAGTTACTTGATGCCCAAAGTGCCGTTAAAGTCGCTAGAACTAATACAATGATTGATAACACGACTCGGATATTTCGACTTGGCATCCATTGCCCTGCAAAAGTCTGAATTGAGGTAATACAAGACAGAACCGCACCGTATAGGTTCATGGCATTATGACCAATGATATTGCATAAGAACAAAATCATAAGAACATAACCGAATAGCCCAGTACCCGACTTTACCGCTTCCATGGCATCTGTGGTTGAGCCAATGCTGACCGCAATCGTACCAAATGCCATTGCAAAAATAGTTCCTAACGATGCGCCTAAATAGGTAAAGATAAATGGCTTATAAATACCAATCGACTTCGGTAAATATCGTGAATAGTCTGAGGTATAAGGCGAGAAACTAATTTGCCATACCGCACACAAACCAAACATGGCAAACCAGCCTTTCATATTGAAAGAGCCTTTGGCTAGTACATCTGCATTAATATGCGGCACCATAATCATGAGGCCAATGAGCAATGAACCACCCATAAACCAAGTTCCAATTTTATTAAACTTATGAATAAAGTGATAACCGATCACGCCTATTGTGGTTGCTGCAATTGCGCCAATGACAGTCGCGGTCGGCACTGGAATGGCAGGAACAACAGTATGCAGGGTTTTCCCTGACAAAATAATGTTAGAGATGAAAAAACCTAAATAAATGAGGGTCGTAAACAGTACAACCAGCAATGCTCCATAACGTCCGAACTGTGCGCGGCTCTGAATCATTTGAGGAATGCCGACCTGCGGACCTTGTGCAGAGGTTAAGGCTAGAATCGCTGCACCAAAAAAATGTCCGCAGCAGATCGCAAGCAATGCACTTACAATATTGAGGTTAAAGGTTAAAATTGACATTGCACCCGTAATCACGGCAAGCGGTGCAATATTGGTACAAAACCATAATGTGAATAGATCGCGAACTTTTCCATTACGTTCAGAGGGAGCAACATAATCAATGGAATGACTTTCGATAGCGAAAGCATTATTGCTATTTTCGTTTTGGCTCATATCCTTAATCTCTCTTTGAGGAATTCATTTCCTCAACATCAAAAAATCTACCCAGCCAAAGTCATTTCAATATGACTCGGCTTCATCTTTTTATTTCCTTTTACAAACAGCTCATTTCTCTGTTTGTGTTGTTTTAGCCAAGAAAAAGGTAAAGCCAGTCCAATCAATACTTGATTAAGCATCGATACATCTAGTTTTACGTTTTCAACTATTTAAAGCTTTAGGCGATTACTGGGTTTGACTGATTCATTTTTTCATCCTTGAAATTAAAATCCCGTTATATTTTCATACCTCAAGTCATGACTTATCTCATGACAAATGGGTCATCAATTGGCTCATCTGAGGTACGTAACCAAACTGTTTTTGTGGTGGTATAATCTAAAACAGCATTTGCACCACCTTCCCGACCATGTCCCGAAAGCCCATGTCCACCGAAAGGTGCAAGTGGAGAAACAGCACGGTAAGTATTGAGCCAAACAATTCCCGACCCAATCACTTTAGTCATGCGGTGAGCACGGCTTAAATTGGTGGTAAAAACGCCTGCTGCCAACCCGTAAGGCGTACTATTGGCTTTTTGCACAGCTTCCGCTTCATCTTTGAAACTATCTACCGATAACACCGGACCAAATAGTTCAGTAGTAATGCAATCTGCTTGAGGTGCATCGGTACAATCTAAAATGGTCGGTGGATAGTAATAACCTGCTCGCTCAAGACTTTTCCCACCGGTAAGCAGTTTTGCACCTTGCTGGATAGAACTTGCAACGACTTGCTCGATTTTTTGGCGTTGGCGTAAGGTACAAAGTGGTCCAAACTCAGTTGCCATTTCATGAGGTAAACCAATTTTTATGGTTTGTACACGCTCAACCAAACGCCAAACAAATTCATCTTTAATGCTTTCTTCAACCAGTAAGCGTGAACCTGCTACACAACTCTGCCCTGTTGCAGCAAAAATAGCAGCGACCTGAGCATTTACCGCACTTTGAATATCTGCATCAGCAAATACAATAAATGGTGATTTGCCACCTAATTCGAGTGAAACTTTTGCAAGATTTTCAGCCGAGTTATGCACAATGTGCCGTGCCGTTTCTGGACCACCTGTAAACGCAACATGGGCAACATCAGGATGACTACTCAGCACGGCGCCACATTCAGGCCCGAAACCGGTAATCACATTGACCACTCCAGCTGGAAACCCCGCTTCATGGACCAATTTAGCAAAAGCTAATAATGGCCCAGGGCCGTCTTCAGAGGCTTTTAGCACGACGGTACAACCTGCCGCTAAAGCTGGCCCTACCTTTACTGCCGATAAAAATAACTGACTGTTCCAAGGAACAATTGCAGCAACCACACCCACAGGTTCACGAACAATCCATGCTTGCATGTCTGCCTTATCAATCGGTAGAAAACTACCCTCTAATTTGTCGGCAATACCTGCATAGTAGCGATAATACTCAGCGACATAGGCAATCTGGCTCGATGTTTCGCGAATAATCTTGCCCGTATCACTGGTTTCAATTTGAGCCAGTTGCGGTGCAGCTTTTTCAATTAAATCAGCCAGTTTATAGAGCAATTTACCGCGCTGAGAGGCCGTTAAACCTGCCCACTCTGGTGCTTTTAACGCACGAGATGCCGCCTGAACTGCTCGATTGACTTCATCGGTTCGAGCTTCCGGCATGTGTGCCCAGACTTCACCTGTTGCAGGATTAATACTTTCAAACGTTGCTGCACCAGATTCAAACTGACCATTAATATAAAGCTGAAAATCTGCTGTCATGATATTCGCCTCTATGCAAATGCCGGCATAACTTCATTGATCATACGTTCTAATGAGGCTTTTTTACGTTCAAAGCTCATGCCCGTATCAATCCAGAAAGAATATTCGTTATAGCCCATCGCTTCATAAGCTTTTAAACGGTCAATCACTTCTTGGGCCTGCCCAATCACGTTATTTTTGCGCATCGCTTCTGGTGTATAAAAAGGATGTGCAGCTATTTCTTCAGCACTTAAAGGTGCGATTAAACCTTGATTAATTTCACGCTCATTTTTAAACCAAGCACCAAAGTAGTTATAGAAGGTATTGATTTCATCTGCTGCCAGTTGAGCATCTTCTTCGCTATCTGCCACATAGGTATGGCGGAGCAACATAATTTCAGGGCGCTGAATTTCATTGAACTTTTCGCAAGCTGCATTGAAATGCCCCATGAGTTTTTCAACTTCTTCGTCACCTAAATGCAAAGGCGTTACCTGTACATTACAGCCATTTTGCACAGCAAATTCGTGGCTATTTGGATCACGGGCAGCAACCCAGATTGGTGGATGCGGTTGTTGAAGCGGTTGAGGAGCTGAGGTGGTTTTTGGAAACTGCCAAAATTCACCGTTATGCTCATAATCGCCTTTCCAAAGATTTTTAATTGCAGGAATCATTTCACGTAAACGCTGACCAGCACTCCATGCATCCATGCCCGGAACCATACGTTCATATTCAAATGAATAAGCACCACGAGCAATACCAATATCTAAACGGCCGTTGGTAATAATGTCGGTCATTGCAGCTTCACCTGCAAGTTTAATCGGGTGCCAGAATGGTGCTACCACCGTGCCTGTACCTAAACGAACATTTTTGGTTTTATTGGCTAAATCGACCAGATTTAAAAATGGGTTGGGTGCAATGGTAAAGTTCATGGCATGGTGTTCGCCTGTCCAAACTGCATGCATACCACCACGGTCTGCAATCTGACAAAGCTCAATCATTTCATCATAAAGCTGCTTCTGGGTTTGCTGATCAGAAACACGTTCCATATGCACAAATAATGAAAAACGCATGATTAAACTTCCTCTTTAACGATTTGACGAACTGTACCTGTTGTCTGATTTCCGTAATAAACACCATAAGTTTTCAAATGGTTTTCTTTGCGATAGCGCATCAACATACTTTCTAAAGCGCTGTCTACAAACTCTAGCTTTTCAAGATCATTTAAATCGACAAACTGACCTTTGGTGGCTTGAGCTACGGGTGTGTTGCATAAAAATGAAATATATTGCTGCTGGTTTTCAACGTTTTCATATACAGAATAAATGAAGTTGGCAGAAGCATCTGGCTGATATTGTGCAAAGATTTTCTCAAGCGCTTTATCGGCACCGTCTTTATCTACCATGACATGCGGAATAGTCCATTTATGATCGGCAGTTTCTTCAAGCAAAATGGTATTTTCATGTCCAATAATTGCACTCATCACCACTTTAGGGCCAGAGATCACCTCGGCAGAAAGTTTGGCTGGTGTGAAATATCCACCACGATAATAACCAAGCCCTGCAAAACCTGTCGAAGCAAAATCTTCAACTTTACCAATTAAAATCGCATGGTCACCTGCATCGACAACTTGGTAGGTTATACAGTCAAACCATGCACTGACATGATTGATCAGCGGGTTTTGGCAAGCACTTTTTGACCATGAAAGATTTGCAAAACGGTCTTCGCTTGGACGAGCAAAGGTATTCGAAATATCCTTTTGCTCTTCTGCCAAAATATTGATTGCAAAATGAGTGGTATTTGCAAAGTTATGATAATTGCTTGATGTCTTGGCAATACTCACTAGAAGTAAAGCTGGGTCCAAAGACACCGAAGCAAAAGAGTTCGCTGTAAAGCCAAGTGGCGTTCCATCTTCTTTACAGGTTGTGACCACGGTAACGCCTGTCATAAATGACCCGAAAGCATCACGTAGTTCACGCATTTTATTGATAGTATCCATTTCACTCATTGTTATATTCCTTCAGCAATGTGTGGCAAATTAAACGCTGGTTTCCAACCACGCTTGCATTGCATTATTCACTTTGTCAGGTGCAGTTAAGTTCACCATGTGACGTTCATTTTCAATGACAATTGCAGTGCCATGCTTTGCCTGTTTTGCCATTTGTATTGCCATTTCTGCAGTTGAGTTCGGATCATCCGTACCGGTCAACACCAAAGCAGGACAAGTGATCTTTGACCAGTCATCTGCATAAGTTTCATCGCCTTGTGCAAACGCAGAATACGCAGTGGTATAACCAGATAAGTCGACATTTTCGAGCCAAGTTTTCACTTTGGCAGCTGCTATACGCTCGACTTCACTTTCACCAAACCAGCGTTGTAGTGGAGTCTCGACATCAATACGGCCTGTTTTTAACTCTTCAGCTCTTTGGATGACTGCATTACGTGCCTGTGTTGTACGTTTATATACTCCATTGAGCACCGCCATTCGTTTAACCAAATCAGGTCGGGTAACGCTAACCCCTGTCGTAATCAGTGATCCCATTGAATGTCCCGCTAAATTTACAGGTCCTAGATTTAAGGCTGTAATAAATTCGATGGTCCATTCAACAAAATCTTGTAATTTTGCGTCTGCCGGTAATTTGGTACTTTGACCATGTCCCGGCATATCCACTGAAATTACATGATAATGTTTAGAAAAATATTCAATTTGTGGATACCATGCCGCAGCTTGCATTCCCACTCCATGGATCAGAACCAGAGGCTCTCCTTCGCCTTGCTCAAAATAGTGAGCTATACGGTTATTTGACAGCTGCAGGGTTTTTGACATCATGACCTAACTCTTCCAAATCTTTATAACGATCACCAATACGATGATGTGGTCGACCACCTGTTGCTGCACCAATCACAACAACCAGCTCATCAGCAGCAGGTGCATCTGGAATTGCAAATTGCAATGTTAAGTAATGAGAACGACGGCCTTCGTCATTTTTATCCATCATTGGAATTAAAATCGGCGCGTTTGCTGGGCCACGGGTATTGTTAAATGCCAAATAAGATTTCGCACCGACAGCACTACGGTAAGTATTACCAAAATGTAAGGTGTGAATTAAAGCTGATGCATGCTCAAGTTCACCATTTAAGCCCACCACTGCACTTTTGCCAAAAGCTTCAACGGCTTCACCTGAACCCACTTCATCAAGAATAAGTTTGGTTAAATGCTCGCTTAAGATTGGCGCAATACGGCGAATTTCCGGTGTTAGGTTTTCTACATAACCTTGCCCTGCCCACGGGTTTTTAATGACCGCTGCAGCTGCCACCATTTTTAAAGGCTTTGCTGCTTCTTTACCGCCATCTACATAAGTGGTTTCTACATGAAGCACTGTTTTACGTATAAGTTCCATTGCTCTTCCTTGCAAGTAAATTATCTTGTCATTCGTATTATGGTATACCATAATACATACTGAAAAAAAAGCAAGAGTTTGCTATGCTAATTTTCATTGAAAAACATGTGATGAAACTCAACATGTTAAAAAACAGGAAAATTTAATTATTTATGAATCTTAAAATTGAAAACCCGCCCGTAACTTTACGAGAGCTGTGTTTAGATAAAGTGCGTAATGCCATTATTACAGGCTATTTCCCTTCGGGAAAAAGACTGGTTGAAAGAACGTTATGTGAAGAACTCGGCGTGAGCCGTTCTGTGGTTCGCGAAGTGATTCGTTATTTGGAAGCAGAAGGTTTAGTCGAGATTTTGCCAAATAAAGGCCCTATTGTTTCGCTACTTAACTGGGACATCGCTTCACAGATTTATGAAATTCGTCTCTTGTTAGAGCAAAGCGCTGTGGCTGACTGCACTAAAAACCTGGATGAGAAAACTGCTGAAAAATTAAAGCTTCTATTAGAAGATCTTAAAGCTGCTTTTGCTGCCGATGACATCAATCTGATTATTGAGACCTCAACCCAGCTTTATCAAACCATCTTTACTACAGCAAACCATCATATTGCTTGGGAAGTGGTGCAACGCTTAAATGGCCGAATTAGCCGTCTTCGTGCCATGACCATGAAATCGACAAAGCGTGAGATTTCAGGTTATCAACGTATTAAAAATATGTGTGAAGCCATCTATCTTCATAAAGATCCTGAAAAGGCAAAACAAGCGGTTGCTGAACATATTGCCGAAGCTGCTGCTGTCGCAAAAAATATTTTAGATGCGTGAAATCACAAATTTTAGGAAAAGGTAAATAGGCCTTTATTGAATGAATTATAGGGAAATACGATATGTCTGCTTACTGGATTGCTCATGTCACCATTCATGATATGGAACAATATAAACAATATATAGCCACTGCTCCGCAAGCTTTTCAAAAGTATGGTGCCAAGTTTCTTGCGCGTGGTGGTGCCTCAGAAGTTTTAGAGGGACAAGAGTTTGAACGTCACGTGGTCATTGAATTTCCAGATATGGAAACTGCACGTGAATGTTATTTTTCACCTGAATATCAGCTTGCCAAAAGTAAACGCCAAGGCTGCTGTGATGTCATGGTGAGTTTTGTTGAAGGGATCTAAATTGCTGAATTGATTTCGCAACTTGGGAAATCAATTCTATTTTTAATTGCTTAAGGGTATTTCGTTTTTAGGCATTGGTTTGGTGATGAAGATTTTGTTCTATAGACATGGCTTTTTGCCAGCTTTCTAGGTTTTCGAGACTTTTTACATATTGCTCAATATTGAGATATTTTGATCGAATATTTAAAGAATTAATTAGACCATAGACTACGAAACCAATCATAAAATCTGCACCGGTTAAGCTATTGCCTACTAAGAATTTTTTGCCTACTAATTGTTGATCTAAATATGAAAATACTTTATCCAACTCAGTATGCGCATATTGATCCAAGAACTTTAATTGAGTGCCATTTTTTAACTCAATCGAATTAAAAATATTTAATAAATATGGAACCATAGCCGAACTTTCTGAAAAATGAACCCATTGTAAATAATCAAGATAACTGTCTGAATCTTTTGAGGGCATAAGTTGAGGAGCAAACTTTTCAATCAAAATTTCTACAATGGCACCTGATTCAGCAATTACTTTTCCATTAAGTTCAATCACAGGCGATTTTCCTAAGGGATGAATATTTTTTAATTCTTGAGGTGCAAGATTTGTAGCTTTATCTCGAAAATAACTTTTTAATTCATAAGGTTGATTAATTTCTTCAAGTAACCACAGAATGCGAAATGAGCGTGAAGCATTTAAATGATGAAGAATAATAGACATTAATTTTCTCTTTTAAACTAGAAGGTCAACAAAGTAAGACCTCACTATATAGATTAGTAGACGACCGGTCTAATATTTTTTGTTATCAGCCCAGCATTTTACATCACCTACCTAAACTGCATAAAAAAACAATCCAACATCTTTTCCTGATCAATTGCCCCATCTGAACTTAAAAGCTGAATGATTGCGCCTTCAATCATATATAAAAATAGTTTGGCATCTTGAAAGGTCGCATCAGTTTTTAGTTTTATAAGCTGGCTATAGATTTCATTCAGCAACCATGTGCGATATCTCATTGCGGTGATATAGGCTTTTGGATAGGTCAGTTTCGTTTCAAACATGGCTTTAAATAATAGATAGTACATCCCCTCTACATCGGTATGTAAGAAATAAAGCTGTTTGAGTTTATCGGCCGCGCTTGTGTCTTGGCCGTACTCTACAATTGAGACCACTCTTTCTTTTAATCGTTCTTTTTGCACGATCAAACAGATTTCAATAAACCGCTCTTTTGAATGAAAGAAGTTATAAAAAGTCGCTTTGGTAATTTCACATTCTTTCACGATTCGATCTACCCCAACGGTATGAAAGCCACGATGCTGAAATAAATCAATCGACTTGTTGATGACTTGTATGGCACGGGAAGAAAGCACTAACTTTGGCATAGTTTTACCGTTATAAATTCTTGTTGTTTCTAAATGAGATAAAAAGCCTGTACCCTTTTTGGGAGAAAAAAAGGCACAGCAAAGCCGTAAAGACTGTGCTTGGCACATCTCAAGTTTGTTGTTGCTAAATTTTGAGTAAAAATGAATTTAAGCCTGAAAACCTTGGGGCGTTCAAGCTGCTTTAGTTTTTAAGCCGTGTCGTTATAGCTTTTGGCATTGAGAGCCAAGAAATAATGGATGTGCAAAGCCAACTCCTTTTTTATTGGAGTTCTGCCGACATTAAAATTATGGTGGCAGAACGAAGGGGGTTCGCGGACTGGCCTTAAGACTCCAGCACACCCAAGGGTGTCCCCCTCCGTTCCACCATAGAGGGGGCACGAGGGTGTACACACTAAAAGTATAAAACCTTTAATGCTCCTAAGGGACGGTCCGCGACGACCGACTGGCAATGTGGCCAGCAGGCAAAGAATAGTGCCCAACCCTTTTGCAGTCAAGCACGCAAAATGCCATTTGTTTTAAATTAAATCATTAGAAAAGTAAGGCTAAATAATGAGTGGGTTATTGTTAAGTGGGGGTTATAGAGGGGAAGGCAATTGTTTTTTTGTGAAAATATATTATTTTAGAATAAATAAAACGAGTACTACAAAAATAGTAGTCGCTTTATTTATTTTATGATAATTATAAAATACTATTTGTTAATAAAACATTGCATTAAAAGCTGCATCTGGATTTGAAATGGCTTGCATTCTATTTATCAAATCCAGTTCAATTGCACCTTTTAAATCCAAGTGAAATTTAGTAGCATTTTTAAAAGTTTCATTCTCGACCAGACATGATAACAACAAATGTTCCTCATCTTCCTCAAAATATTCTTCAATATTAATATCAATACTTTTACTAAAATTGATAATTTTATTTTTAGGTTTTATATCATAATTAATATAATCCCTATACATATCCAGTAAATAATAATCATCAAGATTATGCAAAATATAACCACTATTTTTAAATTTATTAGAATTCTCAGATGATCGTTTAAAAATCTTTTTTGTTGCACTGTAATTATATTCATCAAAAAATTTTAAATAAATAGGCATTTCAATTTCACCTAAATACTGATGTTTTTTTAACTCTCCTCCGGAAATTTCATCCCACATATTAAAAACAAAAGAAAGAGGTCTTGTTTTTATCATATCTATTAAATCTCTCCTTCTACGTCTATTATAAGGATGATTAATAAATTCATATGATCTTAAAATAGTATGAAAGGCTAAAATATGCCTAAGTTGATTTCGGCAAAGATCTGCTTTAACACAATATTTAAGTTCAGAATCAATATATTCAAATATTCTATTAGCTAGTATTGATATACCAGCCGAATAAAGATTAAATGTAAATCCTGCTACAGCAGAAAAGAATGCGAGAATTTCTTTTCTCTTTAGCCCCAACCTTTCCATATGTATAGTTGAGAGAATTAAAAGAATATTATACTCATGATTATTTATATCATTGAGATATGAATAATATTCTCTTTCAATAAAATCAATAAACTTAGATCTAACTTCTCTATTAGTAATTATTCTTATATCATTAACTCTTCTAAGCTCTTCATTACTAAAGGCATGTCCCTCAAATAGTGACAACATAGTTACAGGAACTTTTTTTTGAATATCATTTTTATCGATTAAAACAATGAATAGCAATACTCCAAACTTTTCCGAATATTCATATATATGTTTAAAACTTTTTATATCTTTATAACTAAAATTTTCAAAAGATATATTATATTCATTATGCATACACTGTAATTCTGAATAATTTAATTTAAAAACCTCTACTCTTTCTGTAGTTATTTCATCCAACACTCTAATCTTTCTTAAATTATATTCAATTCCCCACAATGTAGCTGTTAAATCTAAAAAATGTGTCTGCTCATGTACAATTAATGCCCTAAAATCTGAGGCTCGCATAAAACTATAATAATTATCACTAATTTCCCCCAAATACTTATCATAATTAGAGCTGCTAATCGCCTCTAGTTCTCTGTCAAAATCAAATTCATCATATTTAAATATATTACCAACAAAAGTTATTAGATCAATCTCCCCATCTTTTCTTACACTTTTTGCTGTAGGCATTCTTATCCCCTTTAATCACAATTTAAATTTAATAAACAATTGCTAAATAAGAGCAAAACACTTTATTTCGCATAAGAACTTATATATCACTTTAGCCACCAACAAAACAAGAAATAACAGAATAAAAATTATCAATATTATTAACATATTAAAAATTTAAAATAAATATTTTCCAAATCTAAAAATAAAAAACACCACAACTAATATAAATAAAATAAAAATAAGAGATAAAGGCACTTTATCTCTTAAAAATTTAAATTTTAATTGCTCATCCATCCAATCAATTTGATGTTCCCAAAAAAATTTATAATGTGCATACCAATTACTAAAAAGTATCTGTTTACTTATACAAAGAGGAAGATACCTTTTCTCTATATCATGCAACTTAACTTGATAAGTTGATACATCTGAATTATCAGGTAAAGATTTAACATCAAAATATAATGATTTCAATTCGTTTAAAAGACTTGTTAAAGCTGAGCCAGCTTTTTCATATTCCTTTTTATCTCTATCATAAAAACTAATATATAATCCACTAATTCCGACTATGACAAAGATCGCTGAAACTAATTTTGTTGAAAAAGCATCTATTATTAGCCCAAGAATACCTACAGCTGTTGATACAAAACCAATCCAGCCCGGCATTTTCTCCAGAAGGTCATAAGTTGCTAAATGTTTTTTTGCTCCAAATCCAACGTTATAGCCTGTTTCTGCAATATACCTAAGAAGCTCGGCTTTATTCATTTTTATTCCCCAATTGGCACATGAATACGATCACGAGCTACCACTACGCCATTTTGGATAATATAACATTCAACTAAGTGCTCACCGTTAAAGCTCGAATATTCATTAATACTTTTGCTTCCATCATCCCAAATAATTTGCCCGCGAATACAGTTTCGACGTTTGGCTTCTTCTCCTCTATTTAAAACTTTCCATTTCACTGAGTAATTCTGTAAATTTGTTGGAGTAGTATTTTCTTCAATATAAAAACTTAAACTACGTCCATGATTTAATTTTTTATTTCTACGTTTAAAACCTCTCAAAAAGTCTACAAATTGCCCATCCTGAGATACTCTAGACTCAATTTTTAGTTTGTAACGTATATCAATTGGATACTGATCTTCAATAAATTGTTCTGTATGTTCATAACGCATATCTTCGATACGGATAGACAGACTTGCTTGTTGACTAGGCGCTTTAGGAAAATTACGACCATAGATCATTCGCCACTTAGAATATGCTTTAGTATCAGACCCTAATGGTATTGCTTCAAGACATAATTCATAAGCATCTTGTGCAGCTTCTTGAAACTTAGTTTTTACCTTAACATCTTGGTTACTACCCAACGCTTGATAATGATCACGGTCAGGTTGATCAGCTAAAAACTAAAAAAAATCTCTGCTTAACCAGTCATAATATAAATAGCTTTTATCATCATATTCTGTTGTAGACTTCATAAAATTATAAGCTAGAGTATCAATGAGTAATCCACCCATTGATATTCCATGTTTATTTTTCCAAGCTCGAGCCATTTTGCATAAACGACGCAAATTCCTATTTTTTGCATCATTCATACTTTTCATTTCATCTATTTCATCTTGTGGTTTCGTTATCTTCCAACTGCCGCCATTATATGTATCTGGATACTTATAAGATCCATCATCCATTTTAAATACAGGCTGTACTTCAACATGAAAATTAGTGTATTGAACGCAGACCACTAATCGATCTACAAAAACTGTAGTGCGGGGGTATCTATCTAAAATAGCTTCTTTAGTGTCTTTTAATAATGTTGACTGTCCCCCATCTTTATTGTAATCACTCCATTTAGAAGCAGGCATAATATATAACATATCTAAATCTGAGATACCTTTAATTGCACTCCAGCGTCCATAAGACCCTACCTGTAAGCAATTATCAGTTTTAGATTCTGTATTACGGAATTTTTGATTTAAAGCTTTAGTAATTTCTTGATATCGAGTTGTAATTTGCGCTTCGTTATCAACTTTAATATTACTCAAGAAATCTTGAAACATTTGAGAAACTGACATTAATTTTTCCTTTTTATTCAAGGCAATTATTAACTTATTAATTTTAATTTACCATATTTGAATCTATATCAAATACATTCAAATGAATTGTGCGACAGATTAAGTCGTAGGATTAATTGTTATATAGTTCATGCTGAAACAGTCAAAAGAATGATTATAAAAGAGCCCCTGTTTTTGCAGGGGCTCTTTTATAAAAACAACCCCATATCACGGCGCAAGCCTGTAACACGTAGATGTAAATAAAGCGACTCTATTATTCAAACCGTCTGTTATCACCTCTTCATAATGCGCGAATTTTTTACTACTGCCGACCTTGGTAGCCGTTGCAAATAACACCTTATCTTTCGCACCGCTCATATAGCGAATATCCGCCTGTAGGCCAGTATATGGCGCATCCCCTGCATTACAAGCCATCGCAAAAGCGATATCGGCTAAAGAAAATATGACTCCACCGTGTACGCCGCCCAATGCATTCATGTGTTCGTCTTTTACATGAAGCTGACAACGCGCTTCATCAAAACTGCGATGCAGCACTTGAACACCTAATAATTCTGCGAATTGATCAACCGCAGTAGTTTCCATTTTTTGCACAAACGTCTCCCTACTCGTGCGAGTATTCCTTAAGTATTAAACCTATATGTATTGAAATCGACTGATTAAAAGCCGTTAAACACTATCTTGTTTAATCTGATAGTTTGAAGAACGAAAGTCCTTATAGGTCAGGCGGTCATCTGACTCTGAGGTTAAGGGCTGAACTTCTTGCATTGAGTTTAAGCAGCGCTGTGCAAGCTCCATGTATTCTTGCGTGCCTCTGGTTTTCCACTTTTTTTCTTGTTCTGATAAATCACGCGCAACCTTGGCAGGACTGCCCATTGCCAATACATTTGCCGGAATAACATCTTTAGTTTTGACCAGACTATTTGCGCCAATAATAGTGTTTTCACCAATTTCGGCATAGTCTAAAATTACGCTGTTCATGCCGACCAAAACATTTTTACCAATGCGGCAACCATGTAAAGTTGTGCCATGCCCAATGTGTCCCATTTCCTCAACTAAAGTCACGCTTTGCGGAAAACCATGCACGGTGCAGCTATCTTGTATATTGGCATTTTGCTTAATATGGATACGGCCAAAATCGGCACGCAATGAAGCAAATGGCCCTACATATACACCTGCTTCAATAATTACATCACCAATTAAAACAGCGGTTGGGTGTACAAAAGACTCTGGGCTAACGACTGGAATAACACCGTCAATACTATAACAAGGCATGATTTAACCTCTCATTTGTTGCCACCAAACCTCCGAAACGGCGCCAATAATGTGCTGTGGCATTTGGCATTGGTCCTTCTGCTGTTGCGGCAACAGACAAGAAGTATTCATCGGCAGGTTCAAATACTTTTTTATAAATATTCATTGATAACGTTCGTGCACTAATCGCAGGCCAGTCAGTTGGCAACAATTCAAGCGGTAATGCTGGGTCTTTCAATAAAATCCGTCGATAATAATGAATCAGCAAAGTTCGAATTTGAAAGGCCTGAACAGGTTCGAGTTGTTCGTTTTCTTGCATCAGCAACACGCCAATTTCTCTAAAAATATCGAGAAACTGTAGATATCTTTGGCGTAATTCATCGATGGGCCAGTTGGTTCTGAGCATACGACCAATGGTATCGACCGAATTATTAAAGAGCTGCAAGGTTTCAGCTTTAAACACCACCACTTGCTCACTCATATTTAAGTCAACCAACAAGCGTTGCAGTTCAATACGGTTACACCCCGGATAAGCCATTAAGTTTGTCGAAATATTGGCAAATCCTAACCATTCGAGTTCTTTCTTTAACAACGCTTTATTTTCAGTGTCGAGGCTAGACATCAGAATAAGATCCCAATAATGGTCCCACTCTTTCATCTGGTCGTTATAAATACGTTGCTCGGCTTGCAAATAGGTCGAACGGCTCGAATCGGTAATTCGATAAAAACTGGTTCTGCCGATTTTGTCTGAACATAACCAATCATTTTTAACTAAACGAAAAACAGAGGTTCTTACAGCGCGGTCATTAAAACCAAACAGCTCTAATAACTGAATCAGGCTTGCAAGACTAATATTTCCACCCCGATGAAGTACTGAATCTCCAAAAATTGTCGAAATAAGCGAAGTTCCACTTAAGGTTTCATTCTTTACAACAGAATCAATTATTTGCTGTATTTTTGCACTCATACTCATGTCTTGGCGTTTAGTTTCAGGGTATAGATTCTATACCCTGAATGATCTTGATGTTAAGCAATCTGACGCATATCGATTACCCGCTTTGCCTTACCTTCCGAACGAGGTAAGGTCGCTTCTGTCACAACTTCTACAGTAACGCTAATCCCAATCATGGTTTTAATGCGTTTCATCAACTCCTGAGCAAGTTGATTGGCCTGTATAGTACAGTTATGACACATCTCTGTACGAATATGCAAAGTATCCATATGGCCTTTTTTAGTCACCAAAATTTCATAATTTGGAACTAAATGTGGAACTTGCAAAATTTGCTCTTCAATTTGAGTCGGGAAAACGTTCACACCGCGAATAATCAGCATGTCGTCGCTACGGCCCACAATTTTATCCATCTTACGCATAGCCAGATTTTCACCCGGTAGTAAGCGGGTCAAATCACGAGTACGGTAACGAATAATCGGTAAGCCTTCTTTGGTAATGGTGGTAAAGACGAGCTCGCCAAGTTCGCCATCTTTACAGACTTCACCTGTTTCAGGGTTAATAATTTCTGGGTAGAAATGATCTTCCCAAATGGTTAATCCCTCGCCCTCACCCAAGCACTGCATCGCAACGCCCGGCCCCATTACCTCAGACAAACCATAAATATCGAGTGCTTTAATATTGAGGCGTTCCTCAATTTCACGGCGCAGTTCATTAGTCCATGGCTCGGCACCAAAAATACCGACTTTTAAAGAGGTATTACGTGCAGTACCAAATTGTTGCTCGAGCTTTTCAATAATACTCACGCAATATGATGGCGTAACCATAATTGCAGTCGGTTTAAAGTCTTGAATAAGCTGAACTTGCTTTTCAGTTTGCCCGCCAGACATTGGAATAACCGTTGCACCTAAGCGCTCGGCACCATAATGTGCGCCTAAACCACCTGTAAATAGTCCATAGCCATAAGCCACCTGAACCATATCTTTCGCGGTTAAACCTGCCATGCGTAAGCAACGCGCAACAATGTCCGACCACGTATTAATATCTTTTTGGGTATAACCCACCACCGTCGGTTTACCCGTTGTACCCGATGATGCATGTAAACGCACAATTTGCTCTTGCGGTACGGCAAACATCCCAAACGGATAGTTGTCTCTTAAGTCTTGTTTGGTGGTAAATGGAAACTTTGCCAGATCATCTAAAGTCACGAAGTCATCAGGATGTACACCTGCATCATCAAACTTTTTCTTATAGACCGGACTATTTTCATATACAAAAGTCAGGGTTTGTTTTAACCGTTTCGTTTGCAGCTCTCTAAGCTCTGCAAGTGTTAATTGTTCAACATTATCCGTTGTAAGGCTGTCCATCGCCTATCTCCTCATTATGTAATTTTTAAAACCGTCTAAATTAATTTAAGTTTTCCAAAATCAGTGCAACGCCTTGTCCAACACCTACACACATCGTGCAAAGTGCATAGCGTCCACCGCGTTTTTTTAGCTCACGTGTTGCGGTAATCACTAAACGTGTACCACTCATACCGAGCGGATGTCCTAACGCAATCGCACCACCATTTGGGTTCACGCGTTCATCGTCATCTTTTAGGCCAAGCTCACGCATACAAGCCAAAGATTGGGCTGCGAATGCTTCATTCAGCTCAATCACATCCATCTGATCTAGCGTTAAACCTGTTTGCTTTAAAATTTTCTGCACAGCCGGAACAGGACCTATACCCATATATTTGGGTTCAACCCCTGCACTTGCAATGCCAATTACACGTGCTAAAGGTTTTAAACCATGTGTATCTGCAAATTCACGGTTGGTAATTAACACACAAGCAGCGCCGTCATTTACACCAGAGGCATTTCCGGCAGTCACCGAGCCACCTTCTTTTTTAAATGGGGCTTTTAGCTTCGCAAGTGCTTCAAGTGTCGTTTCACGCGGATGTTCATCACGGCTAACAACGTTCACGTTTTTCTTACGATCTACAATCTCGACAGGCAAAATCTCATCGTTAAAGAAACCGTTTTGTTGGGCAGCAGCCGTTTTTTGTTGGCTACGCAATGCAAAAGCATCTTGGTCTTCACGACTAATCTGATATTTTTCAGCTACATTTTCGGCAGTTTCCGGCATGCTGTCGGTGCCGTATTGCGCTTTAAGTTGCTTATTTACAAAGCGCCAGCCAATGGTGGTGTCATAAATTTCAGGTGTACGGCTAAACGCTTCGGTCGGTTTAGCTTGTACAAATGGCGCACGGCTCATCGACTCCACACCACCTGCCAACACAAACTGTGCTTCACCTGCTTTAATTGAGCGTGCTGCAAGTCCCACCGCATCTAAACCCGAAGCACACAAGCGATTGACGGTCATGGCTGGCACTGTATCAGGTAAGCCTGCTAACAGTGTTGCCATACGTGCAACGTTACGGTTGTCTTCACCTGCTTGGTTAGCACATCCTAAAAACACTTCGTCTACCGTATTCCACGGCAAGTTCGGGTGTTTATCTTTTAAATATTTGATGGGCAATGCAGCTAAATCATCTGCACGTACTGCACTTAAGGCACCTGCATATCGTCCAATTGGGGTACGAATAAAATCGCAAATTAAAACGTCTTCCATGTTGACTCCTGATTATGCAAATTCGGCCATATCACTTGAATATTGAGTAGCAATGTTTTGAGTTTTCGCTACATATTGCTTGAGGTAGATACTCGCGCGATATTTTTCCTCTCCATACAGTGCATATAAGTTATTTAAAGTTTGGAGCACATACGCACCGCCCATTTGTGTCAACCACTGGTAAGGGCCTTTAGGATAATTCACTCCATATTTCATGGCATTATCAATATCTTCCAGACTCGCAACACCATGTAAACTTGCTTCGCATGCTTCATTAATGAGTAAAGCGATGGTGCGTAAGGTTAACAGGGCCGGATGGTCTTTAATCCACATCACGCTGATACCAAACTGCGCAAAGTAAGCTTCAACTTTAGCCAGATCACTTGCTTCACAAAGCTCGTTATGGCTGAGTACTAAAGCCTCCGCCTGTTCAAAATCATGGTGCCAATCCATTAAAATCACTTTACGGCTTAAGTAATGAATATTGGCTGACTCACCTTGGCTTAAACGTAAGTCGATATCATCAATTTGAAGGATATTGTCATCACTCACAGATCCGCTTTTTAAACCCAAACGCGTTAAAAAAGCAGGTAGCTGAGACCAAGTCCCTTTTAGCTGAATATGTGCATCAACTGGCTTGGCAACCACAGCTTGAGGCTGAAATGTCTCGTATTGATTTTTTTCGTTATAATTATAGAAACCCTGTTTTGACTTACGGCCCCAAGCACCTGCATCGACCAATTCTTTTTGGATGAGGCTTGGGCGGTAGCGTGGCTCGTAAAAGAACTCTTGATAAACGCTTTGGGTTACCGAAAAGTTAACATCTTGCCCAATGAGGTCGGTAAGTTCACAAGGCCCCATCGCAAAACCGCCACAGTGCTTTAACGCATAATCTAGCTGGTCATAGCTGGTGACTTGTTCTTGCAGTGCTCTAAAGCCTTCTGCATAAAACGGACGAGCAATTCGGTTCACAATAAACCCGGGAGTCGATTTGGTGAGTACCGGAATTTTTTTCCAATTCAACATCAAGTTTTTTAAAGCTAAACATAAACTGTTTGGTGTTTTTAAGCCTTGTACAATTTCAACCAGTTTCATGACTGGCGCAGGGTTAAAAAAGTGTAAACCTACTACACGCTCTGGGTGAGCAATGCCCGCCGAAATGGCAGTCACTGAAATTGAAGATGTGTTACTTGCAAAAATGGTTTGCGCATTACAAATTTCAGCGAGCTGTTTGAATAAAGACTGTTTAACTTCTTTCTTCTCAACGACTGCTTCAATCACCAAGTCAGCATCACGCAGTGCTTCA
Source organism: Acinetobacter pittii ATCC 19004 = CIP 70.29 (assembly GCF_000369045.1). Lineage (GTDB taxonomy): Bacteria > Pseudomonadota > Gammaproteobacteria > Pseudomonadales > Moraxellaceae > Acinetobacter > Acinetobacter pittii. The sequence continues at coordinate 533,291 of NZ_KB849790.1, forward strand.
ATTTGATTGACCACAGTTAAACGCGCTAAGGCTTCATCAACTTGCTGCTGAGTGAGCTTGCTCTTTTCAACCAGTTTTTTAAACGTCTGCCCTAAGCCGTGAGCGGCTTGTTGCGCTTTTTGAGCATCTAGATCATATAAAACGGTCGAGTGTCCATTGACGATGGCTAACTGGGCAATGCCGATGCCCATGGTGCCAGAACCAATAACGGCAATTCGGGCACGAGATAAGTCTAAATCTGTCATGCTTAGCGCCCTTTAAAATTTGGTTCACGTTTATTCATAAAGGCTTGTACACCTTCACGATAATCTTCGGAACGACCCGCAATACGTTGTAAATCTCGCTCTAACAGCATTTGCTCGTCAAAGGTGTTGTTGCTTGATTGATGAATGGCTTTTTTAATGAGAGACAGACCAAATGTAGGCTGTTTCGCTAAACGTTCAGCGAGTTCAGTCACTTTTGTTTTAAGTTCAGCGTCTTCAACGACATCCCAAATCATGCCCCATTCTTTTGCGGTTTCTGCCGGCAACTTGTCACCTAACAAAGTCAGTCCCATAGCACGCGCATGACCTACAGCACGTGGTAAAAACCATGTACCCGCAGAGTCTGGAACTAAACCTAAACGGCAAAATGCTTGTACAAAGTTTGCCGATTTAGCTGCAATCACCAAGTCACACGCCAGTGCAATATTTGCCCCTGCACCTGCTGCCACACCATTTACCGCGCAAATCACAGGCTTTGGCATATTTACAATCGTTTTAATGAGCGGGTTATAGTAAGTTTCAATGGAATATCCTAAATCTGGAGCTTCAGCATTTGGGTCTACTACACGATCACCTAAATCTTGTCCTGCACAGAAGCCGCGGCCTTCACCACTAATCACAACACAGCGAACATCCGGATTTTTGGTCCACAGGTTTAAAACCTCAGCCACTTCACGGTGCATATCAACGTTAAAGCTATTCAGTGCTTTTGGGCGGTTAAATGTCAGGTAGCCAACACCATTTTTTTCTTCAGCAATAATATTTTGATAGTCCATCACTCACCTCTAAACACTGGCTTTCTTTTCTCAAAGAAAGCGTTAATCCCTTCGTTTCGATCTTTTGTAGCCGCCAGCCAGACAAAGTTTTGACGTTCAAACTTGAGTCCCTGACTTAATGTTGTTTCATGAATACTTTTAATTGATTGTTTAATGACGCGAATCGCTAAAGGCGCTTGTTTGGCAATTTTGGCTGCAAGTTGAACGGCGTATTCGACGGTTAATTCTGTCGGCACCACTTGACTGCAAATGCCATGTTGCTCGGCTTGTTTTGCCGAAATCATCTCACCTGTCATAGCCCAGCGCATGGTGAGTTGTTGTCCAACCAAGCGTGCTAAACGCTGTGTTCCGCCTGCACCCGGCAACATACCTAAGGTAATTTCAGGTAAAGCGAATCGGGCATTTTCACCGCAAATCACCATATCTGAATGCAAAACCAACTCGAACCCAGCGCCTAAGGCATAGCCATTGACTGCACTAATGAGTGGCTTATTAAACGCATCAATTTTTTGCCAAAGCTTCGGGCGAATATCGAGTTGCAAAGACACGGCATCCATTGCAGCCAACTCACTAAGATCTGCTCCAGCCGCAAAACACTGAGCGTTACCCGTTAAAACCACTGCTTTGACTTGAGCATTATGTTCAGCTTCTTCGAGCAACTCGCATAAACACTGCAATGTTGCATTGTTTAAAGCATTTCTTTTTTCCGGACGGTTTAGGGTTAATAACAAAACACCGTCAGCAGCTGTACTGGCTTTGATCAACTCTTGCATGACAGCCTCTATTCATCAAAACTCAAGCGAACATTTGGGCCTTTTGGTAAGGTCTGACAGCTCAGCACATAGCCCTTTTCAACTTCATCTTCTTCAAGACTATAGTTAAGGAACATGTCGACTTCGCCAGAAAGTACCTTACAACGACAGGTCGCACACACCCCACCTTTACATGCATACGGTAAGTCGGCACCCGCACGTAAAGCTGCATCAAGAATACTTTCATCATCTTGAGCCACAGAAACAATCAGTTCACGGCCATCTAAAATGATGTTGACCTTTTCTTCTTTACGGTTTGCATCCGCTTCAACACTACGTTTACGCGCTTGCCCTGTATGGAAACGTTCGGTGTGAATGCGCTCTTTGGCAATACCAAAGTTCGGTAAAGTATTTTCTACGGCATTCATCATTTCGTCTGGACCGCAGGCAAAAACATGGTCGAAGTTTGTTTCAAGCACTTCATAATCAAAAAGTTTTTTTAACTTTTCTTCATCAATACGACCATTCATCAGCTCACTATCGTTGAACTCACGAGAAAAAATATTGATGAGCTGAAAACGTTCTTTAAACTGATCTTTCAAATCCATAATTTGCTCGGCAAACATGGTTTGTTTCCATGAGCGATTGCCATAGAGCAAGGTAAATTTAGCTTCGGGTTGTTCAAACAAAACTTGCTTAACAATCGATAAAATCGGAGTAATACCACTCCCCGCAGCAACACCTAAATAGTTTTGTCCGCCAATCTTGGCTGCTTTTTGAAAAAACACGCCTTGTGGTGGCATGACTTCAAGCACATCGCCCACTTTCAAATGGTCATTTGCCCAGTTTGAAAATTGACCCTGATCAATTTTTTTAACCGCAATGCTGATGTCTTCTTTACCCGCATAGCTACAAATTGAATAACAACGGCGGATTTCACCAGCTTCGGTTAAATGGCGAATGGTTAAGTGTTGACCCGGTTGAAATTGAAATTGTTCTTGTTGTTCAGGTACAACGTCAAATGCAATACAAATTGCCTGATCGGTTTGAGGCGTAATACTTTTTACTTTTAATGGTACAAATTGGCTCATGGCTGATTTCCTTATCTAAAGACTTAAATACATTTGAAGTAATCAAAAGGCTCAAGACAGTCCTGACATTTATAAAGTGCTTTACAGGCGGTGGAACTAAACTCTGTTAACAGTCGGGTATGTCGGCTTTTACAACGTGGGCACTCGACACCATCATTTAAATGAACGTGAGTTCCACATTGATGCGCCAACCCTTCAGGTGGTGCAATGCCATAAACTTGCAGTTTCTTTTTACCCGCTTCAGACATCCAGTCGGTGGTCCATGCTTCTGATAAATCGACCATGACTTTGACTGGTGTCAAAGCTTCTGCGGTAAATGCCTCAACAATTTGTGCTTTCAACATATCTGTTGCTGGGCAACCGCTATATGTTGGCGTTAGACGAACAATAATTTCTTGTTGATCGTTAATCTCTACACCGCGGATCATGCCTAAATCGACAACCGATAAAACCGGAATTTCAGGGTCACTGACCGTTTGTAGAACATCCCAACATTGGTCGATGCAATGACGAATCATTTGCATGGCTCACCTCCTTGTCTTACCAGGCCATTCCCGGATAAGTTCTTTGAATACATTGCATTTCAGCCAACAAATAACCTAAATGCTCGGTATGCAATCCTTGTTTCGCACCACGGCGATAAGCACCGTTCACAGCAACATTTAATTCAAAACGCTTAAGCTCATCTGCAATGATTTGGTTCCATTGTTCTTTTTCATTTGAAAAATCTGGAATCACACCTTCTGCAACTAATGCTTGTTCGTCTGCACTCAGTTCAAATAATTCAGCGGTAAAACGCCATAAATTATTTAATCCGCCTTGTACACGTTGATGTGCTTCATCTGTGCTTAAAGTTAAACGTTCCATCCAGCTTGTCGAAAAGCGGATGTGATACTTCACTTCTTTTAAAGATTTCACAGCAAGGGCGCTTAATTCAGGAAGTGAGCTTTGCGCTAAAGCCGTAAATAAATGAAGATGGTAATGGTCCATCAACCACTGGCGTACGATCGTTTGTGCAAAGTCACCATTGGGTTGTTCGCATAACAATAGGTTTAAAAACTCACGCTCAGTACGGAAATATGCAAGTTGGTCTTCATCACGCTTAGCTTCATCGTATTGACCAGCCAAAGTCAGAAAGTTTCTTGCCTGACCCAACAAGTCCAAGCCGATATTTGCTAAGGCAATATCAATTTCTAGCTCAGGTGCATGCCCGCACCATTCAGCCAAACGCTGAGATAAAACCAGTTGACTGTCGCCAATATGTAATAAGAATTTAGATAAAACTGAATGATTCATTTGCCATTCCCCTTACATGTGCTCAATGCCATCTGGGATATGGTAAAAAGTCGGATGACGATAAACCTTGTCTAAAGAAGGATCGAAAAATTCAGCTTTTTCATCTGGCTGTGATGACTTAATCAGTTCTGAACGAACTACCCAAATGCTAATTCCTTCATTACGGCGCGTGTAAACATCACGAGCATGTTGCAGTGCAATTTCATCATCAGGTGCTCTTAAGCTGCCTACATGACGGTGGCTTAAGCCTTGTTTACTACGTACAAATACTTCGTAGAGCGACCAGTTGTTTTTATCTTCCATTTTGATTTCCTCAAATTTTTCCATAAATCTTGTTAAGCCACTTTGTTCGCTTCAAGCTTCTGCTTTTTAGCGTAGACCACTGCTGCATCACGAACCCATTTGCCGTTTTCCCATGCTTTACGGCGTGCTTCGATACGCTCGTGATTACATGGTCCACGTCCGGCAATCACTTCATTAAATTCGTGCCAGTCAATCTCGCCAAACTCATAGTGGCCTGTTTCTTCATTGAACTTTAAATCTGGGTCTGGTACTTCCAAGCCAAGTTGCAACACTTGTGGCACGGTGTTATCAACAAACTTTTGACGTAATTCATCGTTACTAAAGCGTTTGATTTTCCATGCCATGCTTTGTGCGCTGTTTGGAGAATGCTCATCACTTGGACCAAACATCATCAGTGCTGGCCACCAATAGCGATTTACCGCATCTTGTGCCATCTGTTTTTGTTCTGGCGTACCGTTTGCCAAAGCCATCATGGCTTCAAAACCTTGGCGTTGGTGGAAACTTTCTTCTTTACAAATGCGTACCATCGCACGTGCATATGGCCCATATGAAGTACGGCAAAGCGCAACTTGGTTCACAATGGCTGCCCCATCGACAAGCCAGCCAATTGCAGCGACATCTGCCCAAGTCAAAGTTGGATAGTTAAAGATTGATGAGTATTTCATTTTCCCATCAATTAATTTTTCCATCATGTCATCACGGTCAGCACCTAAAGTTTCTGCCGCGCTATATAAATACAAACCATGACCCGCTTCATCTTGTACTTTCGCAAGCAAAACCGCTTTACGTTTTAAAGTCGGCGCACGAGTAATCCAGTTTCCTTCAGGCAACATACCTACAATTTCAGAATGGCCATGTTGTCCAATTTGACGAATTAATGTTTTGCGGTAGGCATCGGGCATTTGATCCTTAGCCTCGATCGTAATTTCATTGGCAATATTTTGTTCAAATTTCTGGTAATTGTTTTCCATTCTTTCATTCCCTGTAGGCATCACCCTTGAATCTATTTTTCGATACACTAATAACAAAGTCAATCACTTTTTTAGTATCAAATTAAATCCAACTAACAAATAAGAATTAAATATTTGAAATTAATAAATATTAATTAAAAACAAAAAATCTTTTTATGTTTAAAAATCAAAATAAAGTTGACTTTTAGACAAATTAATCTGAAATTATGAATCATATTTTCACAATTTTTATAATTGATGTATCACATAAAAAAGGAGTTTGGTCATGCTTGAACAAGCACACCTAGAAGGAACCTCAACTGACACAGATTTTCAGCAGTCTGAGCATCAACTGCCTCATCTTGCTTCTTATGTCTATGGAACATGGCATTCGACGGGTGAAGAACTACGCCCTGTTTACAATGCCATTACAGGTGAAGCGATTTATGCCGTAAGTAGTCATGGCATAGATATGAAACGTGTTGTTCAATATGCGAAACAAAATGGTTCAGAACTGGCTAACTGGACGTTTCACCAACGTGCCAATGCGTTAAAACAAATTGCCCAACATTTACTTGAGCGTAAGGAAGACTTCTACAAACTTGCTTATGCAACAGGTGCGACTCGTAAAGATGCATGGATTGATATTGAAGGTGGCATCCAGACATTATTTGCTTATTCGAGTCTGGTTCGTCGTGAACTCAATGACGAAAAAATTATTACCGAAGACAACTGGATTCAATTATCTAAAAATGGAACTTTCGGCGCTAAACACATTTTAAGCCCAAAAGCAGGTGTTGCTGTTCACATCAACGCATTTAACTTCCCAATTTGGGGAATGCTTGAAAAAATTGCACCGACGCTACTTGCAGGTGTGCCATGTATTGTAAAACCTGCAACCGATGGCTCTCAATTAACTCAAGCTGTTGTAAAAGCCATTGAAGAAGCACATGTATTACCAAAAGGCTCGCTACAACTCATTTGTGGTCAGACTTATGACTTGTTCGACCACTTAGGCCCACAAGACTGCGTGACTTTTACAGGTTCTGCCTACACAGGCCAAAAACTACGTAACCACCCTCACCTCAATAAATATTCGATTCCATTTAGCATGGAAGCCGACTCGGTAAACAGCGCAATTTTAAGCCCTGATGCAAATGAAGAAACTGTCGATTTATTTGTGCGTGAAGTCTTCCGTGAAATGACTACAAAAGCAGGTCAAAAATGTACTGCGGTTCGTCGCGCTTTCGTTCCTGAAAATTTGTTAGCGACTGTGCAAGAGAAGCTAACTGCCAAACTTGCTAAAGTTGTGGTGGGTGACCCTCAAAAAGAAGAAACCACCATGGGCGCTTTAGCCAGTATTAAACAAAAACATGACGTTGCAGAAAAGGTTGCCGAACTCAGCAAAGACGCAAAAATTGTTTTTGGTGGCAATGATAGCTTTACATTTAATGCAGACCATCCTGAAAAAGGTGCTTTTTTCGCTCCAACTTTATTGGTGTGCGAACAACCTTTACAAGCGACGAATGTTCATACCACAGAAGCTTTCGGTCCGGTATGTACACTCATGCCATATCAAAATATTGAAGAACTAGCTGATCTTGTTTCACGTGGTGAAGGTAGCCTAGTGGCTTCTGTCGTTAAAAATAATGATGAGAATATTGAACAAATTATTCAAAAAATTGCGCCTTGGCATGGCCGTGTGCATGTACTTGATGCAGAGTCAGCAAAAGAAAGTACAGGACATGGTTCACCACTTCCACATTTAGTACACGGCGGCCCTGGTCGTGCAGGTGGCGGTGAAGAGTTAGGTGGTATTCGTGCAGTTAAACATTATATGCAACGCACTGCAATTCAAGGTTCTCCAAACAGTTTAACGCAAATTACCCACTCATGGACTGCTGGCTCGAAAGTTAACGAAGACCGCGTACATCCATTTAAAAAGTCTTTTGATGAGTTAGTGATTGGTGAACGACTATTAACAGCACGCCGTACAGTCACTGAAGCTGATATTGTCAATTTCGCGTGTTTAAGCGGTGACTACTTCTATGCACATACTGACAAAATCGCAGCGGCCGAGTCTTTCTTTGGTGAACGTGTGGCACACGGCTACTTCATTGTGTCTGCCGCAGCAGGTCTATTTGTAGATGCAGCACAAGGCCCTGTGATTGCCAATTACGGTATGGACAACTTACGCTTTGTTGAACCGGTTAAAATTGGTGACTCAATCCAAGTTGAACTCACCTGTAAACAAAAAACACCTAAGCCACAAAAAGACCCGTCTCAGCCTGCGCATGGCGTTGTGGTGTGGGATATTAAAGTCAAAAACCAACGTGGTGAACTTGTCGCAACTTACGATATTTTAACTTTAGTTGCTCGCGAAGCTTAATGGTTAAAATGAGATGGGGTCACCTCGTCCCCATCTCATTTTTTTAGCACTCAATGGCGTTAACAGCAAGGCCACCTTTTGAAGTCTCTTTATATTTCTCAGACATATCTTTGCCAGTTTCTTTCATGGTCTGAATCACTTTATCTAGCGTGACAAAGTGTTCATCGTCATCATGAAGTGCCATTTGGGCTGCATTAATGGCTTTTACAGCGGCAATTGCATTTCGTTCAATACAAGGCACCTGAACCAAACCACCAATCGGGTCACACGTTAAACCCAAATTATGTTCAAGCCCAATTTCAGCCGCATGTTCCACTTGCTCAGGTGAGGCACCTAAAATTTCGGCTAAACCCGCCGAAGCCATCGCACACGCTGAGCCGACTTCGCCCTGACACCCTACTTCTGCACCAGAAATAGAAGCATTGAGTTTACATAAAATGCCAACGGCTGCTGCACTTAAAAAGAAACGAACCACTTTATCTTCGGAAAAGTCTTTAGAGAAAGTCACATAGTAATATAAAACTGCCGGAATAATTCCTGCTGCCCCATTTGTGGGTGCCGTCACTACTCGACCGCCAGCAGCATTTTCCTCATTTACCGCTAAGGCAAATAAATTGACCCATTCCATCGCATGAAAGGTCGTCACAATCAGGTTTGAATTTTTCTTATTTAATAACTTATCATGAATTTTTTTAGCCCGACGTTTTACATTTAAACCACCCGGTAATATGCCTTCATTAATTAATCCGTTGTGAATACATTGCTGCATCACTTTCCAGATTTCCATAATCTTGCTGCGAATTTCAGCTTCACTACGCCAGCTTTTTTCATTTTCAAGCATTAACTCGCTCACTGATAAATGATGAGTTCTACATAAGCTTAAAAGTTCAGCCGCACTGTGAAATGGATATGGAACTTTAACGTCGTTGGTTTCAGTTTGGGTATGTGTTAATTGTCTTTCACTGACAATAAAGCCACCACCAACCGAATAGTAAGTTTCTGTATATAAAATTTCTTGAGCCCCGTTATACGCAATCAGTTCCATTGCATTGGGGTGATAAGGCAAAGATTCATCTAAAAAAAGCACATCATGCTTATAGTCAAAAGAAATACTCTTTTGCTGATTAAGCTGGATGGCTTTATTTTCAAGAACATCTTCAATCAAGCTTGTACTTACTTGAGTATCAATATGTTCAGGGTCAAAACCCATTAAACCTAACAGAACAGCCTTATCTGTCGCATGACCAACACCAGTTGCCGACAGCGAACCGTATAACTTCACCTGAACTCTAACCGTGGCTTGTAAATCGTTTTGCTTCAATAAATCTTCCACAAAACTGTATGCCGCACGCATTGGTCCAACTGTATGGGAGCTAGATGGGCCGATGCCAATTTTAAAAAGATCAAATACACTAATAAACACGTGGTCCTACCTTCGATTCATTATTATTCGTATGTTCGTCATTATTTTGTCCTTTCGGATAGCTCTAAAATTATCATTAAGCCAAGTACAAATCACGAATAACTCTTCGGCAGTAGCACAAAAAGACAACGGTTGAACAATCACTATAAATAACTTTGTTCACAGCCATAACTTTTGTAGTTTTTATTAACAAATATAAATGTATTAGCGCCCCCTTCCTTAAAACAAGTACAGGAAGTTGTACAAATAAAAAACTACAAATATTAGCCATTAGTCGCACCTCCCTATTTTTATTCATTTTTGCTGGTAAAGTGCTTTACATGGTTTGATACAACCTACTTAACTCAGATGCATAATTCACCTGTTCTTGCATCTGATGTTTTTCTGCCTCTAGTCCGCTAGGGGCTTTTTTTATTATTGATTTAAAAGCTGATATATTAAATTTCTAGACATAATTAAAGACAAGAAAAATGGATCGAGTTTTCAAATTAAGTGTTTTAAGTTGCCCTATTTTATTATTAAGTGGTTGTATTGGTTGTTATAACCCAACAGGCTGTAACCGTGATGATTCGCCTTATTTCTATACAACACAAATCACTCAAGTCAAAGGTGTAACGGTTCCTGTTGGAACAAAACTGGTTTACAAATCTCAAAAGTCAAAACAGAAAAATGAGCAAACTGCACCTCTTAAAGAAGAGAATATAACGTGGATAAAGCTACCGAAAGATACGGCTATACTTTGGGGAGGAATGCCTACCAATCATCTCCTTCAGTTTGCTAATCCTGAAATGCAAGGATTTACAGCCTACCGAGCACAAGAAGCTCCAGCTGTATATTCCAATCAATTTTTAAAACTCTGGAAAGAATGTGATAGTGATTTAGATATCTCGATCAAAAATAAAAATGACTGGAGCTTTAACCCTGCAAATATGAAAATTATTGGATGCGGAATTAACTATCAAGAAAGAGCTTCATACAACACCAACAATCCAAGCCAATACAAAGTGGATATTTTTCTCATCAAAATTAATCAGGCTTTACAGAAGCTGCCACAACAAAAAGAGTATCCCCTTATCCATTATTCCGAAAATTAAAGTAAAAAAAGCCTGCATTTTCAGCAGGCTCTTTTCTTTAAAATTTGATTTAGCAAACTTTAATTAAACATATTAACCACAGGTTGCCTGAGTAATTTTCTTAGAAGCAGGATCAATAGTAACTGTAACTCGGTTTGTACGATAATCCATAGTCATTGGTTGACCTGGAGCCACTTTGCGCACAATTTCTGATTTAGTTTTTTGTTTAATTTGATCATCAGTAAGGCCAGATTGACCCACTAATTTTTGAGCTTCTTCTGCTACACAGTTCGCTTGGTTATCACGGAATAATTTCCATTCTTCCACGACTTGGCCATTTGGTAAGTGACAATACCCAACCTGACCATTTGCTTCATTTCTAATTTCTAATTTCCCGCCTTGTTCAACACAATATTGACTAGCTGGGTTTGGTGAACCAATTTTTGGTGGAGTTGGATCTTTATGTTGTACAGATGAACAAGCCGTTAACGAAACAAGCGCTAAACCAAGAAAGATAATTTTTTTCATAAATTTTTGCTTCTTAATAAAAAAATTAAAGATATCAAAAAAATTCATGTTTCATGTGACTTGTTTACAATAAAAAACTCACTTAGAAGTTCTATTAACCATATATTTAATTTATTGGAATTTAAGATATTCCCTCCTAAAAATAATTATTGAAATATTGCAATTAAGGCCTTTCCAAAATTCGTGGTCCAGATCCCTCTTGCCCCAAAACATCTTCTGGATTTCTTAAAGGGCATTGCTCTAGTGATAAGCAACCACAACCAATACACCAGTCCATTTCATCCCGTAACCTCGTTAATTTTTGAATACGATCATCAAGATCTTTTCGCCAATGGCTTGATAACTCTTTCCACTGTTTAGCTGTTAATTTGCTCCCCATAGGATATGCGCTAAGAGCCTCTTTAATTTCATTTAAAGGAATTCCTACTCTTTGAGCAACTTTAATAATCGCAATATATCTTAAAACGATTAATGGAAAGCGACGCTGATTACCATTGGTTCTTATACTTTTTATCAGCCCTTTCGCCTCATAAAAATGTAGGGTCGAGACAGGAACTCCACTCCTTTTGGCAACTTCCCCCACCGTCAAAACTCGACTAGAGTCAGTTTTTTTATTTTCACTTATCATGCTTAACCTCAACGTTACTCGAGGTTTATAAAAGAGCATCTTTACTTTGTCAAATAAAAATCCAAACACCTTAACTGCTAAAAACCACTTTGATGAGCTTATCTGTCTTGGCTTTTCTATAAACGCTGTGAAAATAAATTTGATACGATTATTAATTCAATTAAATTTATAAAATAAGCTGCTGACATTTAAATTAAAAAAATTAATTTTTTAGGGTACATGGGCACCCGCAAACCCAAAACATGTTGTAAACGAAAGGCATTGGTGCTCCTAATGGATAGACCTTAGCTTGTTCGATCTTATAAGTTTTTTTGCGTGACTCAATGTGAAGTATATTATCGTAGCGAGCAACTACAATTCCCTTTTTATATAATTTTTTCCGTTCATTCTTTGCATCAAATTTATATACCAAAAAGTAAACTTTTTCTCCTACACTGATCTTTGAATGATTAACCATAATGTAACCATTACAATACTTACATTGCCAATCTTTCATATCTCAAATAATCACACACTTAAATTTAAAAACACATCAAGTTTTATAGTATAGATTTATTAAAGCTACAAATCTAAAGAAATATTTTAATTGAAAAAATAAGGTTTATCTGTGACACACATCACAATAAAAACATAAAAAAATTTCAAATTATATTTAGAAACATCAATCACTTACCTAGCTATCTTTTAATATTATTATTTTAAAAAATATTAAATTTATCTATATTTTATATTACTATATAGTATTTCGGTTAATAAATTTAAAAGCGACGATATAAATAATTTTAATATTTAATAATCTAATTATTTCATTATATTCAACTAAACCACAAATAAAGTAATAAATAAATTTTAAAATATTAAATAAATTTCATGTTTAATTGAAAATAATTCAGTTCACATTATACAAAATAAAAATATATAATTATTAGAATTGCAATTTATTTTTTTATTATGTCAACCCAACGTTTAAAATTAGAACTCCCATCTGGACATGATCAATTATTACTTCATTCTTGCTGTGCTCCTTGTTCAGGAGAAGTTATGGAAGCATTAATTGATTCTAGAATTAAATTTTCGATATTTTTTTATAATCCTAATATTCATCCGGTAAAAGAATATCTCATCCGTAAGGAAGAAAATATTCGTTTTGCAGAAAAGCATAATATTCCATTTATCGATGCCGATTATGATACGGATAATTGGTTTGCTCGAGCTAAAGGTATGGAAGATGAACCAGAACGCGGTATTCGTTGTACCATGTGTTTCGATATGCGTTTCGAGCGAACCGCCCTTTATGCACATGAACACGGCTTTAGTCTCATCAGTAGTTCGTTAGGAATTTCTCGTTGGAAAAATATGGCTCAAATTAATGATTGTGGAATTCGGGCAGCATCCCATTATCCAGATATTCAATATTGGGATTATAACTGGCGAAAAAATGGTGGCTCTAGTCGAATGATTGAAATCAGTAAGCGAGAGGAATTCTACCAACAGGAATATTGCGGCTGTGTATATTCTTTACGTGACACCAATCGCTGGCGTATGAGTAATGGACGAGATCGAATTAAACTAGGTGTTAAGTTTTATAGTAATGCCATGGAAGAAGATTAAATCTTATTCTCCTTAAAAAATTAATTCATTCTAAGCTATATTTATTCCCAATAAAAAAAGGCCACATCTGGAGAATGTGGCCAAAAGGTGTACTGTACTGAGCTTTGATATTATCAGAATAATGAAGTTAGCTTAAAATAAGATTAATAAATCTTTTAAATTTAAATTTTTTAAAATTTCATCAAAATATTTAAATCAATAAATACTTTACCCTTCTCATTAAAAATAAAATCACTCTAAAATCCAGATATAATTTTGAAAAGTTTAGCTATTTTACTTTTTGATACTCATGGCTAGTCTCTTAATATTTTTCACCATTTCCTCAGGTTGATGGGCAGCATAGCCCAAAAGAACCGCTGCTTTTTTCGACTCAAGTTGACAATATCTTGATAGAGGTTGAATCTCCAAATCCAATGCCGAGCAATGAGAAATAAACTCCTGCTCAGTCCATGATGCTTTTAACCAACATATAAGATGAATGCCTGAATCTGTTGGCTGAACATCGAGTACATCTGAAAGGTATTCATTAATAGCGTTAATCAATACTTGTTGACGCTCATAGCATGCTTTTCGAACTTTACGTACATGTCGAGCATAGTGGCCTTGTTGAATGAATAGAGCTAAAGCGACCTGCTCTAAATATGAACTTCGCACGTCAGTATAATATTTAGCTGCACTAAAGGTTTCAATTAATGCTTCAGGTACAACCATGAACCCTAAACGAAACTCTGGAAACATCATCTTGGTAAAAGTGCCAGAATAAATGACTCTTTGCTGCTGATCTAAACCTTGTAGAGCTTGAATTGGGTGAGTGCCATAGCGAAACTCACTATTATAATCGTCTTCAAAAATCCATTTTTCTTGTTTGTTTGCCCAATCTAATAAAGCAAAACGGCGAGCTAAACTTAAAGTTCCTCCTAAAGGAAATTGATGTGAAGGTGCTGTATATACCAGTTTGCTTTTGAAGTAATGATTTGTAATGTCAGAGATTTGCATTCCCTCCTCATCACTTTCGATCAAATTTACCTGCGCACCAAAACTTCGAAAAATCTTAAAAGCTGCATCATATCCCGGCTCATCCAAACACACTTCATCATTTGCTTGAAGTAAGGCATAGGCCGTTAAATGAATAGCTTGCTGCGTTCCGTTTACGATAATAATTTGCTCTTCGTTGCAGTTCAGCCCTCGAGTGGAGCGAACATATTCAGAAATTGCCTGACGCAAAGGTAGATAGCCACGTGGGTCGTAAAATTGACCAAGCTGATAATACGACTGCCGCCAAGCTTGCGTTAATAACTTGCCCCACAGTTGATGAGGAAATAAATCAATACAGCCTACCCCTACATGAAACATCTTTTTCTTTTTACTTAACCATGACTGCTTTCGCCATGAATCCAATAAAGTTTCAAGATTTGGATTAATATTTAAGGAACGATGAGTATTTTTAGACGTTTCTTTTGAATTTTTTTGAACATGTATTAACTGATCTGGCACAACCTCAGCAACATAGGTACCCGAACTTGGTTTGGTAAATAAATATCCCTCATCCAGTAATCGTTCAAGAGCCGCCAATACAGAATTCCTTGAAATTGACATCATCTCTGCCAAAGCACGACTTGAGGGTAATTTTGTTCGGGCAGTTAGCCTTCCATCTAAAATCGCATCACGCAAAGCCGTATATAACCCATCTTTAATCTGGCCTTTTGGCAAAATTAAATGGGGAAAAGATGCAGAAATCGAAGCTGCCATATCAAAACTGGTACTGTAAAAAATATCAAAAGTGTATCTTATAAAAATACCACTATCAAAACTACACTCAAGTTGTCGATTTTTTATTACTTTAAAACAGAGTGTAATTATTATGCAAAATCAAGGTCTTCAAATCGTTCCTGTTCAGCAGCAAGATTATTCACAATGGGAAAAATATTGGCTTGCTTACCAAAATTTTTATCAAGTGAATTTACCCCTTCATGTCACAAAAGTAACATGGGAACGTTTCTTCGATGAGAATGAACCTATGTACTGTGCCGTTGCTAAACAAGGTGAGCAGGTTTTAGGAATTGTGCACTATGTTATTCATCGTTCAACATGGGCAGAAAATAATTACTGTTATCTAGAAGACCTTTATGTTTCACCTGAAGTTCGTGGACAACACATTGGTAAGCAACTCATTGAATATGTGCAGAAGCAAGCAATCAAACACAACTGTGACCGTTTATACTGGCATACTCAAGAAACCAATGTAACAGCGCAAAAGCTTTATGACTGGATTGCACAAAAACCAGGAGTTATTCAATATCGTATGCCTTTGAACTAAAAAAGTGAAAACACCAAAAGCTGGAGTGCTTTTGGTGTCTAAATTTTAGTACGAATACGCTGAATCACTTTGTCATTAATAGTTGAGCATTGATTAAACGCAGCAAAACGCTTGAACTCTTGTTCCAGTTCGAAGAAGAAGAGCTCCTTATTTTTTACTGTTTTTTCCAGATGTAGGCTAATCACTTCTAATTCTTTGATAGAACGATGCGCTTTACAATCTACTCGGCCTACTAACTCATCTTGATATAGGATCGGCAAACAAAAATAACCATATACACGTTTGGCTGCTGGTACATAGCATTCAATCCTATAATCAAATTCAAATAAAGAAGCTAAACGGTCACGATGAATAAGAGAATTATCAAAAGGTGAAAGTATTTTTAAACCAAAATCAGTACTAACCTTTTGTTCCATTGCAGCAACATCAACATATAAAGTTTGACCATTCTCAAGCTTAATTACAGATACTACACCTGCGTCAATCTGCTCTTTCAGAACGATGCGCATAATTTCTTTTAAATCATTTTTCTTTAGATGAACTAATTGTTTCCATGTAAATGCACCATGCGCTCGAAGCGTATTATTAAACAAATACTGCGCATATTCATAAAGCGCAGGCATACTTAAATCAATATTTTCAGGCAAGCAGCGCTCGGTCAAATCAAAGACCTTTTCCATTCCGTTACGCTCACAGATCATCAGGTCACCCTGCATATATAACTGCTCAAAAGCACGGCGGCCTGGTCCGGTATTCCACCAGTTTCCCAAACTTTTTTTATTATTTTTATCAATATCACGGAGGCGAATTTTTCCTTCAGCACGAACACGGGCTAAAATTTCATTCATAAGGTGTTGATCACCTCTATTGAAATAACGGCTTTCTCCGTTTCTGACAGACATCATGGCAGGCAATGCATAGCGATAATCTTTCATAGGAAGATAAGACGCTGCATGATACCAATATTCAAAAATCTGCCGCTCGCCAACCAAACTATTGAGATGACTTAACTCATAATCAGGTACTCGGCTCCACAATATATGGTGATGAGCTCGCTCTACAACCGATATGGTATCAATCTGCACATATCCTAAATGCTCAATAGCCTGTAAAGTTCCATCCATGCCTTTTGCAAATCGACTGGTTTTTCCTAAGCCTTGATTAAATAAAGTGAGCTGTTTCAAAGAAGAAGTCATAGAAATCAAATATTGTTGTATTCATTTAGAAGCGGAAATTTTCAGTTCTATCGTATCACTATTTCCTCATTTGCTTGTGATTATAGGAGCAGCAATTCTTAAAAAGAATCTTGACTAATTCAACGTTTTAAAGACTCACTTTAAAATAACTTTTGGGATTCAATCTAATTACTAAAATAACGACTAATATCACACTGACTAAATGAAAAAGCCATCCTGCTTTGTAAGCCCCCGTAAGATCATGCAAAATTGCAATAATCCACGGCGGGATTGCTGCCAGTAAAAAACCGCCACCCTGCATCAGTGCAGATAAAGCACCTGCATGAATGGGTTCATCAAAATGGTCTAATGCAACGATAAGCGTTAACGCAAAACATCCTCCCAAACCCACGCCCAAACAAATTGCCCAAAGCATAGAGGCAAAATCAGGCATAAAAGCCATTCCAGAGAACCCGACTAGTTGCATTGCTAACGTAAACCATAACCATGGACGTCGGTCTTTATATTTCCTAGCTAAAACAGGCAAAATGAGCGCTGAAGCTGCTTGGCTCAAGGCCAGCAAAGCGAGTAATTTTCCACTTTGTGCTGCACTCCAACCATGATCTTGAAAAGAAGGTGCTAACCACGCTACCACTGACGAGTAGCCACCATTTACAAGTCCAAAGCACATCATTAATAACCATGTTCGAGGTTGATTTAATAACTTGCGTACAGGCGCATGATGAATGGATGAGCCAACTTTTGTTGGTAAAAAGACAAGCGCCAATATAAATGCAAATAAAGCTGGAACTGCAAAAAAAGCCAGTCCAACAAACCATAAACCCGTTATATTTGAAACTACAGGCGCTAACCATGCTCCTAAGGCACCACCGCCCATAAGCATGGCTGAGTAAAGCCCCATCATCGGACCAATATATTGGCTAAATTCTCTTTTGATCATGCCGGGAAATGCCGCTTGTATCATCGCAACTCCGAATCCAATTACTATTGCACTAAGAATTAATCCTTCGGATGTAGGCAATAAAAATCGGACAGCACATCCTCCACAAATGGCCAGCAGTGCACCAAGAATAGCTTTTCGCTCACCGATCAAGTTTTGCAATATTGGGCCAACAAATGCAATGAGTCCCATAAGCATCATCGGTAGCAAAGTGAGTAGTGCTACCCCTTGTAAGCTTAAACCAGTGGCTGTTCGAATATTGGCAATCAATGGTCCAATACTTGTGATAAATGGTCTTAAATTAAGCCCAACCAAAGCCACAGTTACAATGAGCATCGACTGAGTCAAAAAAGCTCCAGACTGCTTCATTATTCTGAGCCTGAATGATTGGCTTGATAATTCTTCCAATGCGCATAAAGATCAGTGCGGTTTTCAACTCTGATCGGTATATATTGAATTTTCATTGATTGCTCAGCTAAGGGCTTGGCAAGCTCTATATATATTTCGGCTGTAGACAAACCAAATGGTCTTCCGTCTTCATTAGAATATGCATAGCTCACCGACTTAATACCTGCTAAACGCATTGCAGCCATACACATTGGGCATGGATGTCCACTTGCATACACAGAACAGCCTTCTAGGTTGGCAGATCCTAAAACTTGACTGGCTGCACGAATCGCCAGTAATTCAGCATGTGCGGTTGGGTCATTCGTTACCAGAATCTGATTTACGCCTGAAGCAATAATTTCTCCATTCTTTACAACCACAGCACCAAATGGCCTGCCACCTTTTTCAATATTTTTATAGGCAAGCTCAATCGCCTTACGTAAAAACTGTTCACCTTTTTCCATCACATACTCTCACTTTCTATTTTGCACCAGCTGCAAGAAGTCTTTTTTCAATTTCGCGATATCCTCGTGACCGCGCATGGTGTAAGGGAGTTATGCCGTCTTTATCAGCCAAGTTCGGATCAGCACCTGCCTTTAATAAAAGCTCTACAATATGTTGATATTTAGGTTCTCCATTTCCCAAAATGATGGCCTCAAGTAATGCTGTCCAACCCAAATTATTCACATGATTAACATCTACACCGGCCGCAATTAATGTACGGACTGTTTCAACATGGCCTCGTTCCGCTGCTGGAATTAGCGCAGTTCCACCGTAACGGTTAATACTTTTTAAATCGGCACCATGCATGAGTGTCATTCTTAGAATTTTTAAATATCCCTGTGCACCAGCATATAAATATGGACTGTCTTGAATATTGTCTTTTGCATTTACATCGGCACCAGCCTCTATCAGCATATGAGCAGCATGTACATTATTTGCTCTTGTAGCAACCATCAAAGCAGTCGAACCAGTTTCATCTCGCTCATCAATTAAAGCTTTTTGAGATAAAATCCGTTTGATAGATTGTGTGTCATTATTTATCACTGCCTGATGTAAAGGATACTCACCCATTGCATTCGTCATATTTGTAAAACCCGACGCCCCTAATGCGACAATCAGATTCATCCATATTAGTGACTTACGCATGGTGGCCTCCCAATAGAAATTTTTGGCTAAACATTTTGCAAATAGAATAAACACGACCAAAAGTATTTGGAAATTAAATTATTGAATCGATAGTATTAAGATTATAAATATTTATCTTATCGGCTTTTAAGTGTGGCGGTACCTAATATGTTTGATCCTCGCCTTTTACGTGCTTTCGTCACTATTTTTGAAACTGGCGGTTTTACCGCAGCTGCCGATCGATTACACCTGACTCAATCAACAGTTAGTCAGCAGTTAGCACGACTTGAAGAATCTGTCGGTCATGCCCTTATAGATCGGACAGCGAGACCTTTCAAATTGACGGCATCTGGAGAGTATCTAATTGGTTATGCGCAAAGGATTTTGACTCTCCAACAGGAAGCTGAGGCCCTACTTAAAGATCCGGCAGGAAGTATTCCCATTCGTATTGGTTTACCAGAAGATATGATGAGTCCTGCAATGGCTGAAGTTTTCGGTATATTTGCCAAAGAGCATCGCTCCATTCGTTTAGATGTAACCTCTGGCTTAAGTCGGAATCTAACAGAACGTTATCGGAATGGTGAGTTCGATATTATTATTGTCAAAGAACCTGCTGCTAGTGCTGATCACCACGCTACATTCCCAGAAGAAATGGCATGGTTTGAAAGTTCGAATTCAACAACTGAATGGTCTGATCCCATGAGTTTAGTGACCTTTCCTCAAGGCGGACTTTATCGGGATGAGATGTTCGCAACCTTAGAGCGCGAACGGCGACGTTGGTATATTGCCTTTACGGGTAGTAGCCTAGAAAGCGTGTTAGTCAGTGTTGAAACAGGATTAGGATTATCTTTATTGCCTGTAGCTACGACCAATGGACGAAGAGTACGTCGATATGATTCATTAGGAGATGTGCCTCCTATGGCCGTTTCAATTTACACATGGGAAAAAGCTGGGATAATTTCCCAGCTTGTAGATAAAATGACGTCTGTTTTACAAGAACGTTTTCAATCATCAATCAATATTTAACTTATATCATTCGAACTTTCAGCAATCAGCTTTTCTGCCATTTCTTGAGTTTTTCTTAAGCCCGGCATACGGAACTCGGTATGCCCATAATCTTGGATAGATTTCCAACGTCCACCCCAAGTTAAACCAACCGATTCGGCGACTTGCCCATATAACCGATAGCCTTGCATTGCCCATGGATCTCGCTCAGAAATAACCACTTTTCCATTTCGCTTAAATGCTACATCGGCTGCTAAACCAAATTGGTGATAGCTTTGATACCCCCTCGCTCTAGTCGTGTTAGGATTGCCCGCCAACATGTTCTGACGTGCTGGGCTACGATAGCCTTCCAATAGAACCAACTCATAACCGTACTGTTCTTTCATGATTTTAAAGACCATGAGTAAACGCTGTTTATATCGTGGGTTCATTTTGTCCCATTTACGATCAACTAAATTTGTATCCAAAATAGCTCGACCATCGAAACTTGCATTATCAATCGGTGAAGAATTAATAGCTCCACTATTTTGAGACGAATATTGCTGCTCTAACTGCGTGGCCTCAACAATTGCAGCTTCAATTAGGCTCTCATCCACTTCTGGCGGTGGCGATAATATTTCACCATTTAAAAGTGCATAAATTTGAGGATCTGTTTTTTTCAGATATTCAGCTTCAATTCGGGTTGAGCTAATAGGCCGAGTTAAAGCAAACACTAAAATACTAGCAAACAAGAAAAAGCCCGCAATAACAATCCACCACTGCTGTAAATGCCAATGAGATTGTAATTTTTCAGGAGCAGCTGCCTGATTCATGGTTTGAGCAAATTGTTTAACCTGATTAAGCTGTTTACGCCCTTGGGGCAGTAATGACAAAACAAAATCTTTGCTTCTACTCCTGAGTTCATAAGACATTAAAAACGCTAAACCAATTGCCAAACATGTAAAGCAAAAGAAAATGAGAAAGATTATCATCAGTTCATTAATTCACGGCAAAAGGACTTCGTGTAATTTTAATATCTACCGATGCCTTAGGCGGCTCAACCTCAGGTTCTGGTTCGGCTGGAGCTTTACTCTCAACTACTGGTTTAGCCTGCGCCACTTGTTGTTGCTGCGGCTTACTCACAGGTTTTTGCTGAGCTGGCTGTATTTTGGGTTGAGCCGCTTTAGCTGCACCCGTTTGTAGCTGAGGCACAACCTGAACTTTCTTTTCACCTGTTAGCTGTTCATCAAATGGTGAAACTCGTTGTTCATTCGTAGCAACAGTTTTATGCGGAACAGGTTTAAAAATATTGCTTAACTCATTATCTTTTGGCTGTTCAAAGCCATCACGACTCATTGAGTCCGTCTCATTATCTTGACTTACAACAACCTGATTTTGTTCATCTGAAGAATGTACAGCATCTTGATTTAAAATTTGCTCTTCCGTTGATTTACTCTCAATTGCTGCTGATTCTGGCGAATTCGGTTGAGACAAGAACAGGAATAGCGAGATGCTGACAAACACCCCTGCAATCACACCAATCACAATATAAAGTACTGGTGATTTCGGCTTTTTTTTATTCGATTGTAAAACTCGAATAGAAGTTGGTTTTTCCTGAGCCATTTCGTTCCATCATCAAGGTAAATAAATTGTAATATGTGCTTGCTCTTGAGGAGCAGAAATCACATTTTGATAGTTAGATAATGCTTTATCATTTTGATTGTTCAGCATAAATCTTAAACCCGCAAAGGTAAGTAATGCAAAAATCAATAGAAAGATCAAAATCCAAAAGAAAGGTACTTCGCGATGAATAATATTTCGTATTTGATCGGGAATTGCCGAGAACGGCGAAAACGCAACTTTTTTCCCTTTTAAATAGTCAATTTCATCACCCACTCTTGATACTAGGTGGTTGAGACTTTCAATAGATTCAATTCGGTACTTACCCTGAAAACCGAGCAAAAGGCAGTAATGAAATACTTCTAAAGCAGCTAGACGTTCTTTTCCACGACTACGTAATTGTTCCAAAATTTCAAAGAAACGATACCCAGCTAACTGAGAACCAAACAAGCTCAATTGCAATGGGCTAATTAACCAAGCATTTTGTAAATTAAAATAGCTTGGGTCTTGTTGCGTTACGATAGTTTCATCAATCAAAGCACAAAATGCATATTTAGCATCATGAATATCATCAGCTGAAAATTGTAACTTTTTAGCTTGCTGCTCAAATTGATTGAGTAAATTTAAGATTTTTTCACGAAACTGCTGAGCGTCTGCCGGCACATACTGATTTCGAATCAAAAAAACCAAATAAAAGCCATCATGCAATAAATCAATAAGATTGATTGCCTGTAGCTTTGCCTGAGACTGGCTATTATTGTTCCCACCCGTTCCAATTTGCCCATCGTCAAATAAAGAAGGAGCACCAGTGGATTGTGACATTTTTCTCTCCTTTACCCTTAAGCGTTCATAACCGCAATCAGTTCAATACTGATATCTTGGAAGCCAGCCGGAACATAAATACAAATCGTCTCTGAATCTAACATGCGTTGGTATAATTCATGATGGGGTTCAACTTCAAAATAGCTCACACCAGAACGTACAGGAATCGCTGTTGGAACCTGAATCAAGTGATGCAATGGAATTGCAGGTAATGCTGCAACTACACGTTGCTCTACATCTAAAGTGCTACCAATCTTGAATCGTAAAGGTACAATCTGGATCAACTCATGTGTCTGCATTGCGCTACTTGATACTGCAATATAAAGTCGAGTATCTCGAGTAATCTTATCGGTCTCAAGACTTCCCACCCAATATGAAGGGCGGATTTCTTTAAGTGCAATACTGATGTAACGGCTCGAAATAATCGTATCGAGTAAATCACGTAGAATCGTGTCTAACTGCGAAAAACTTTCTTGTAAATTATGGTGTTTATAGGCAGGCAACTGATCAACATCATACGCCGTCGAGAAGGTTAATAAAGAACCTGCTAAACGTAACAATTCGAAGAACAAACGTTCTGGATGGATTTGTGGATATTGCACAAAATGATTCAGGCCAGCATGAGCTGTATTTAAGGCATTTACTAACCAGAATGAAACGATATCACCTGAACGGAATTCAATTAACTTCTGTTCATTTTCTCGGTTATTGGTTTGAATAGTCTTAATTTTTGCCTTAATCACATTCAGTGTTCTTTTTAAGTTTGAAATGAGTGATTCAGAGGCATCCACATGCAAAATTGGTGGAATAAACTTTCGGTCAATTTCAAAAGCACCAGAGCTTTGACGCTTAATTTTTCCAATCGGCAGATATAAGAAACCATCTAGATTGTGGTCTGGATTACTATGTACATCTAATAATTTAAAAACAGCACGTCGGCGTAGCAAACTAATATCTGCTTCAGTAGCATTAGTAAATAGATCATGCGTTTCGACAAGGTGAGATTGATATCTACCCTTTTGCGCTTGGTTTTGATCAATTAGATTTTGCTTATTTGCTTGTAAAAGCGGCAATGCTAAATAGATTAGCATCTCACCACGTAAATTAAGATCGTCTAATAAAATTGGTTCAGGCAATAGATCATATGCAGGTGCCTGATAAATTTCACCGTCTTGCCAGATCATCTCTACAGACTCAAGAGCAAGAATATGCGTACTCAACTGAGCTTCATCGAAACTTAACTTTTGAATGCCATACGAAAAAGGCACAACTGCGCGAACCGTATGATTTAGGCGTTGTTCATGATACGTATCTTGAATTTGGAAATGTTGAGGTCTTAAAAATAAACCTTCGCCCCACAGGACTTTTTCAGCTTTAAACATATGTCTTTACCAATCTTTATTCATATTCATTTTTAGGCTGCACACCTAACATTTCCTGAACCATTTGTAATGGATGCTCATCTTTGATGACTTGCGCTAACCATTCATGTAATGGCATTTGACTCCATTTAATCGTTTTTTGAAGCATATAGCTCACAGGGCTATGCGGTTCATTTGCTTGGAAGTAATCGGCAATATCTTGCAGCACTTTCATTGCTTGTTCACGGTTAGCCAAGTGCGTTTGTGCTTGAGGCTGAAAAGCTGGCTGATCTGAAACAACTTGTACAGGCACTTGATTTTCCATAGATGAACTCGTGATAACAGTAGCTTGTTCTTGGATTGGCGCAAGCCCTGTACCAAAAGCTTCTGCTTTATAAATCTTACGTAATGTGCTGTGAATAGTCTCAAATGCCGAATCAATAGCAGCAAAACTCGGCGAATCTAATCCCATTAAATGATCAAGAGTCTGTTTTAAAACATCCCACTCGGTTAAGACTGAACTAAAATCTTGATAATTAGAATATTGAAAAGTTTTAGAAGTATTAAAAATGGCTTGGTCGAATTGTTCTAGTTCAGATGGTCCCGACTGGCTGTCATACTCTTCAGTTTGTTTACGGCGAACATTTTCGTGATATAGAAAATTATCGTAATCAAGCAAATTATAATAAGGAGCTGTATTGGTTAAAGAAACTTTCTTCAACAAGCCAGGCAACTGATTAATTAAACCCTGTAGTAAACCAATGCGTTGATCTAAGTCATCATCTTCAATAACAGGGTGAATTTCCTGCCAGTATTGATTCAGCATGGTATGGCTTAAAGTTAAACCTTTAGCCATACCTTCAAAACCATAAAGATGAGTCCAAGCCTCTAAGAGCCAAGTTAATAGACGAATATCTTTCGTTTTATCTTTTAGCAAAACACTCGTGTTCTTTGCTACAAAGTCCCAATCGGCTTGTTTGCGCTCAGCAACCCAATCACCTTGATCTAGTAATAGATCATCTTGTGTCTTCGCTTTTTTAATTTCATGAAATTCATTAGAAAACGAAAAGTCATCACCACAAGGTAAACTATCACTAATGGGTTCGAGTAGTTCAGAAATATCAATATTCATCTAATTTTAGCTCTATTCAATTTTAAACTTCTGACTTCAATTTTTTACTAGTCCTTTTTTTAGCAGCTTTTACAACTGGGTCTAGTACATATTGAATTTCGTCATCTTTAGCATCAATCATGATAACTTTTGGTAGTTTTTGCTCTGCTAAAGCCACCAAAATTTCTGTAGCTAATGCAGGTAACACTGTAGAATTTAAAATATTATCAACGTTACGCGCACCACTATCGACTTCTGTACAACGGCTTAAGAGGAGCTCTACCAAATCATCAGAATACTGGACTTGTGTCCCGTATTGTTTCTCAATTCTTGCTGTGATTTTGCCTAACTTATGCTTAATGATTCGTACAAGTAGATCATCATGCAGTGGGAAATAAGGTACAACTCTCATTCGGCCTAAAAATGCAGGCTTAAATTGTTTATATAAACTTGGTTTTAAGTGCTCAATCAACTCTTCAGCTGTAGGCCACTCTTCTACAGGTCTATTTAGGCAAGCCTGCATAATGGCACTTGAACCAGCATTTGAAGTTAACAAAATAGTCGTGTTTTTAAAATCAATTACTCGTCCTTCACCATCTTCTAAAGTACCTTTATCGAATACTTGATAGAACAGTTCCTGAACATCGCTATGAGCTTTTTCAATTTCATCAAGCAACACAACACTATATGGGTTACGGCGAACCGCTTCTGTTAAAACCCCACCTTGACCATATCCGACATATCCTGGAGGTGCACCTTTCAATGAAGATACAGTATGGGCTTCTTGATATTCAGACATATTAATTGTGATTAAGTGCTGCTCACCACCATATAACTCATTTGCCAAAGTTAATGCTGTTTCAGTTTTACCTACACCACTCGGTCCGACCAAAAGAAATACACCTTGTGGCTTATTAGGATCTTCAAGTTTTGCTTTTGAAGTTTTAATGCCTTGAACTAATTGTGTGAGTGCATAATCTTGCCCCATTACACGCTCACCCAATTTATCTTCAAGCGTTAATATCTGTTTAATTTCATCATTGACCATTTTTCCAACAGGAATACCTGTCCAGTCAGAAATAATTTCATTAATAATTTGAGAGTTTACTCTTTCAAATACTAATGGTTGCTGACCTTGAATATCGGCAAGATCTTTACGCAGTAGATTAATCTGATCGAAAGCTTCAGACTCATTAGCATGATTCTGTGCTTCTAACTCTTGAATTTTATGAACAAGTTCTAATTCTTTTTGCCACTGCTCTTCGGTTTCTTGGATCTCTTCTTGTAAAGATTCTAAATTAGCTTTTAAAGTTTCCAATCGTTCATGATGAATTGGAATCTGACGATGTTCATTTTCTAAAATTTGCTGTTCAAGCTTTAAGTTATGTTCTTGGGCCTTTAACTGATCAAGCTTTACAGGTTGAGCATTTTGGGTCAACGCAACACGTGCTGCAGCCGTATCAAGCACACTAATTGCTTTATCTGGAAGTTGGCGTCCACTAATATATCGATGTGAAGAATGAACTGCTGTAACGATCGCCTCATCATCAATTTGCAATTTAAAATGCTGCTGCATGACAGGAATCATCGCACGCAACATATCTACCGCAACTTCTTCGGTCGGCTCTTCTACTTTTACAACCTGAAAACGTCGGCTCAATGCAGCATCTTTTTCGAAATATTGCTTGTACTCTGCCCAAGTAGTCGCAGCAATTGTGCGCAACTCACCCCGTGCAAGTGCTGGTTTTAAAAGATTTGCAGCATCATTTTGCCCTGCTTGTCCACCTGCACCAATTAAAGTATGCGCTTCATCAATAAATAAAATAATAGGATGAGTAGAAGCTTGAACTTCTTGAATAACCTGTTTTAAACGGTTTTCAAACTCGCCTTTAACACTTGCACCCGCCTGTAAAAGTCCCATATCCAGCACATGTAAATGGACATTTTTTAGGGCGTTTGGTACTAAACCTTGAGCAATTTTTAAAGCCAAACCTTCCACTACAGCTGTTTTACCAACACCTGGCTCTCCGGTTAAGATCGGATTGTTTTGGCGTCTACGCATTAAAATATCGAGCATTAAGCGAATTTCATATTCACGTCCAATAACTGGATCTATACCACCTTTTTTTGCTTTTTCAGTGAGATTAATCGTATATTGATCAAGTGCAGGTGTTTTAGCTACTTTGGTATTTGCTACAGTCGCCTCTGTTGACTCCACCTCATCAGGAGGTGTTTTTGTTTCATCTTGTTGTTCAACACTCTTCTCACAAATTTCAAGAAACTTGTGTTTCATTGAGTCAATTGGTAAAAGATCAAATAAACTCGAAGCTCTTGTTGCAATTTGATATAAATCAGGCGCAGTTAATAAAGCAACTAATAAATGACCACTACGAATAACTGGATTTTGTTCAGCCGAAGCTAATAACCAAGCTTGTTCAAACAAACGAACAATAGATTTAGCAAAAATAGGAGTTCGAGTATTACCCTTTGGTAATTGAGAAATTGTTTCTTTTAAATCATCAACTAAAGCTTCAGATGAAATTTTGTATTTCTTTAATAAAATTTTTAAATCATTCTCTAAAGATTGATTAAGTAATTCTAAAAATAGATGCTCAATTTCAATTTCGTAATTTTGTTGAATAACACAAGCATTAGCCGATTTTTCTAAAGCAGTTCGCGCAACTGTAGAAAGTTTTGTAATTAAAATTTTTAAATTACTCATCATTACTCTCAATATTTTTAAATAATTTAATGCTTAAAATCATAATGCCTGTATATTAACAAAATTCAGCTTTATCAGACAAACTACTCATCATTTCAAGCGTTAATATGTTTTAGTAGATATTTATATCTATATAAAAATATCTCTACCCTTATCCTTGATTAACTAAACTCTGTTTTGGCAATAATTTACAGCCACATGATAATGAATCATTTACACGTGCTGCGGATTTTCCCATGACAAGCATATTTGGGTCTCCCGATACAATCGTAGAAACCGTTTTGTGTAACGGACAAGTAGCCTTATCTCCTACACAGGCAATTGCAATTCCATCAATTAAAAATGTACTGTTTCCTGAAATGACTTGCCCTCCACCAGTTGTTGGGCATCCAATCGTAATGTAAGGGCTAGCCATGTTCTTCTCCTTATATTTATAGAACAGTAAACTCAATCCGACGGTTTTTCTTTCTTCCTTCTGGAGAAGTGTTATCTGCAACTGGCTTAGATGAACCTAAACCTTCTGTAGATAAATGGTCGGCGGGAATACTCTTACTAATCAAATAGTTTTTAACTGCTAATGCGCGGTCTTGGCTAAGTTTTAAGTTTTTATTCGCATCACCAGAACTATCTGTATGTCCTACGATTTTGACTTTCTTACCACCTACTTTGTTTAAAGCAATAGCCATCTCATCTAGAATTTTTTGACCTGCATCAGTTAAAACTGCGCTACCAGATTCAAACTCAATAATTCGGTTTTTAAGTGCATCATCAATAATTTTCTGCTCAGCCTGATTGACTGATAATTGTGAATATAGTTGATACGGCGGTTGCACTAGTCCTTGAAAAGATTGAATTGTAGGCTGGATATCTGCTGGATTCAGCATTTTTCCACTTAGCTCAAATCGAGTACCATTTACGCTTAATTTCCCTTGCGAAACCTTTTTAAGATCAGGGGTAATCACTCGCGTCACCGAGTCACTCCACCCATTTGGAGCAGCTACGGGTCTCACTTGTATTTTATCTACAACCTGATCAGCACCATAAACAGATTGCATTTTTAATAAGATAGCCTGTTTACTTGCTTCGTTAGGGACCACACCTTCTACGACAATCGGCTGAGCTAAAGCATAGTTAGCGATTGCATAGATAAAACAGCCTTTTATGAGCTGTGAAAGTTTAGTTTGATATCGTTGATTCATTATTATTCACCCAAAAAAGTCTGTCTAAATAGTTTTAAGCCTTGATTTAAACTTAATTGGCGTTGGCATAATGATTGTTCTAGCGTAGCTAAACCGGCATTCTGCTCCAAATAAGTATCAATCCACTGAGCTTCTATTAAAGAAACCCAGTGTTTACTATCCATATTCTGAGTAAAAATATCGCTCAGGGCTAAAATATCAGCCCCTTGAAAACCGAAGAATAATACAGGTTGATCTCGATGTAACAAACCTATCAGCACCTCAGTATTATGTTCTTTTAAAAAGCGACAAATAATACTGACCCAAAATGCTGCTATTTCATAACTGTAAGCAGAATTATTAATAGGCAAAATTAAAACTTTATTTAAGCGACTCGTTCCATTTTGTAAAATTGGCTGTAGCAATAATCCCAGCCCAATCATACTTTGCGCTAACTCATAAATACTTAACTTCATGAGTTGAGCAAATGAATGCATCGTATGATTTTCATAGAAACCTACACACTCGCGTTCAGTTAAAACCTGAATTTGATTTTGTAAGTGACCTAATTTTCCAAGTAACAGATCTGAATCTTTAATTCCTTTTAAAGCACGATTGTTTTGAAATAAATCAACTAATACATGTTTATAGCTATATGGTGCGTACAACAAATTATCATACGGTAAATCAATTTCTAATAAATGGCTCAGTACCATTGGAAAAGATCGACCTGAACTATCTTCACTTGCGAGCAAATTTGCCGCTAAAAACATATTTTCTTTCGGATTCGCAATAAAGAAATCCAGTGAAGGTAACGTGTTATAAGCTTGTTTAAAGCTACCTGATTGCATTGCATATTCCAATGCTTCAGTAATCCACTGATCAAGCAACTGTATTAGAGCATTCTGACCTTTTGTTTTTAAAAAGTCGCCTCGTGCAGGACTTTTGCCGTAATACAAAGGAGTTGTTTTTAATGTTTGCATTATTGCTCCTCCTTTCGCATAGAGGTTATTTTCCATGTCATGGTTTAACTCCCGCAGAAGGCTGAGCAAGTGCTGAAACAGGATTCTCAGTTCTTGCTGGAGCAGCTTGAGCTGGCGCTTGCTGAGCAGATACTACACGAGCTGCTTTGTCGGCAGTGACTTTATCAACTAGTTGCATACCTGCATAACCACGGCTTGAACCAATACTGCCTGAATTACTGCTAATTAGACGGAAATTCATTTTTACAAATAATGATGGATCAGTTTTACTACGCCAAAGCATTTCAAATCCGCCATTTTGTTCCTTACGTTGAGCGCTATCAATTAAACGGTTAATACCATACTCGCCTGGCTCATCAAAAATCGTATGCGTTTGACCTTGTAAATCTACTGCAGTAATACGAGCGCCCGGAATACTTCCTTGGTTTGGCCAAATGAAGTTAACCCACTGCTGAACACCATTTTCATAAGTCATACGCTGACCATCAATATCAACGGTATATGAAAGCAATTGTGGGTTTGGAATTGGGTAGAACTGGAAGTTAGATTGGTTAGTCGCTGGTGCCGCTTGCGCTTGAGCATTCAACTCACCAGTTGCCATACCATTGGCTGGCGCAACATATCTTTGGAAATTCATAACAAATTGAGGATTTAAACTAATGCCTAAATCTTTCCAGGTTTTAGACGTTAATGTATATCCACGACGAATCACAAATGGATCTAGGCTTTCTTTTACAAAGCGAGAAATACTACCGTTCTCACCCAAGATTTGACCAATTTCACTACTTGTTGCCTGTAAAGAAGCTGATGAGTTAAATGGATATTTCTTAGCAAGATTTGCTGTAAATGGTTGATAGGCTTGCATTACCCATAATTTATTAATTTCGTCTTGGGTCGGTGTAATTAAACTCTCAAAAGCTTGCGTAAGTGGACTAACTACCAATTTTTGTAGTAATCGTTGATCAATTTCATTGAAACCAACCGCCATTTTTTCATCGACAATTTTTTGAGTTTGGTTAAATACAGACGTTTGCTCATTAAGGGTTTGCTTGACTAATGTCATCGCATTAGGTCCAATTTCACCCGCATTCTTAAGCTCGTTAAACTTACTACGAACGAGTGCTAAATTTGTCATATATTCATCAAGCAATGACTTACCTTGTTGGTCATCACGTTTGCGAACCAACTGATAGAACATTTGGTATTCTTGAGAAATAGCGCCTTGAGCATTGTTTGCCACTTGATTAGCAACTTGCTTGTCATCATGATTTAAAACTTTACGCTTAAACCACGCAATAAATCCTTTTTGTGGAGCTGCGAGCTCAGCTTGAACAACCGGATTATCCCAGTTTGTTTCGACTGCTACTCTTTCAATTAATGTTCTAATTGGAGAATTTTGTGGTTCACCTAAAACATCAATATTTTTAACTTGCTGAGCAAATTGACCAGCTTTAGCATAGTGAATACCATTTAGGAATTTTCTCCATTCCGCAATATATTCTTGCTTATAAAGAGCAGTCAGTTGCTTTCTAATTTGCTCTGGACTACCTGAGAAAGTTAAATCATCAGATTGACGACTATTTAGCACCCAATCTTTACTATCTGTTGGCTTATCTGCGGCATCTTCCAATTTCATTCGGTGAGTAATAATCGTTTCGGGTGTTAATTCACCACGCTCAATCAATTCTAACAGTTGCGGTAAATATTGATGCACATGGGTTTGACCCATTTTAAAAGTCAGCCCTTTATCAAAAGCATCGCCAAATAAGAAACCATGAATCGGGCCTGCATATACACCTGGTACGCTGACCACCCCACCACGGCGAACTGCCGCAATGCATTGACGCAGTGCTGCACCACTTGAACCCTCTAGTTTTAAATTGGTCAGGACTGTTTCAATTACACTGCCTTTTGCCTCGAAACCAATCGCATCAATCACAGCATCGACACCGCGATAATTGTCGGTATGTTGAATAATAAATTCGGCCGCATCGACTTCATCAAAATTAACCGGAATGGCACCGTATGTTGCCGCTGCATAGTTCAATCGATAGTCATTGTGATCGACCATAAATATCTTTTCAGCACCGAGCATCTTGGCACAAGCAGCACTTAACAGTCCGACTGGACCAGCACCATAAATTGCAACGGTTGAGCCATGAGTCACTTGGGCATTGGTCACTGCCTGCCAAGCAGTCGGTAAAATATCAGTCAAGAAAAGTACTTTTTCATCTGACAGTGAAGTTGGCACCTTAAAAGGACCTTTATTGGCTTTTGGTACACGCACATATTCTGCTTGCCCGCCCGGTACACCGCCGTAAAGATGACTATAACCAAATAAAGCCGCACCTGGTGGAATCTGCTTTTTATTAATAATTGCGCCGCGCCCTGTATTGGTTGTTTCGCAGGCAGCGGTCAGGTCTAGTTGGCAGAAGAAACATTCGCCACAGGCAATCACAAAAGGAACAATGACACGATCACCCTTTTTCACTGCGGTGACAGCTGGACCAACTTCTTCAACCACGCCCATAAATTCGTGCCCAAAGATATCACCCTGTTCGGTTCTAGGGATTTTGCCTCGATATAAATGTAAATCAGAGCCACATATCGCTGTGGCAGTCACGCGTAAAATAATGTCATCCGGTTCTTGAATAATAGGGTCTGCTACTGTTTCTACTCGAACGTCTTCTGCACCGTGGTAAGTAAGAGCGCGCATATTGTTATTCCTCTATTTTCTATCATGTCCTTTGATTATGAGGAGGCTTTCTTTACGGTTTGCAACGATTCTTACTTTTCACGTAAGGCATATAGTTCAAATGCAACGCAATAGGAATTTCAGTAACATTTAATGAATATAGGATTGTTTCAGCTAGGAATGTTTTTGTTATTTACCCCAACAAAAAAAGCCAATCATCTCTGCAATAAAATGATTGGCTCTATTCTAATATTTTGAATTAATCTAACTTAAGTTGTTGTCTAAGCTTCAAGATATCGACCAGACCTTTATCTCTGGTTTCATATAAATCGATATCTTTATATTGTGTTAATAGCTGGTTGGTTTGTGCTTCCAACAACTCTGTGATCTCATCTGAATGTTGAAATGCGTGCATATCATTCCACCATTCTGTCATTGGTGGGCCTAAATGATGAATTGCTTCTTTAAAGCCCTTTTGGTTGGCAAGCTGCATATTAATGTAGGGGCCAAAGAGCGCCCATCTTAAACCCGGCCCGCTGGTAATCGCGACATCGACATCTTCGGCAGAGCACACGCCTTGTTCAACCAATGAAAAAGCTTCTCGCCATAGCGCAGCCTGCAAACGGTTTGCGACATGCCCTTTTACTTCTTTATTTAAAATAATTGGATTCTTACCCAGTTGTTTATAGAACTCAGAAGCCTGTTTTAAAATTTGAGGAGCTGTCAAATTACCGCCAACGATCTCGACCAAAGGTAAAAGATGAGGCGGATTAAAAGGATGACCTAATAAAATACGTTCAGGATGTTTGGCCTCTTTTTGAAAATCAGACACTTTTAAGCCCGATGAACTTGAAGCAATAATGGTATGTTCAGGGCAATATGCTGTGATTTCTTGATATAGCTGTTGTTTTACATCGAGACGTTCTGGGGCATTTTCTTGAATAAAATCTACATCTGAAACTGCATCTTTTAAGTGATTAAAAATTTCCAGATGAAGTAGTACATCTTGCTGAGAATATGTGTGTTCCGCGTTTTGATCTAAAGCCAATAAATCATTTAAATTTGCAGATATTCTTTTTTTAAAGACCGCTTCATCTATAGGATACGGGTCGTAAACCTTAACTTTAAATCCTTTATATAAAAATAAGGCCGTCCAACTTGCACCTATTACACCTGCTCCAACAACACCAACCGTTTTAATGACTTCCATATTTTCCTCGTACAAATGTTGTTTTATCCGAAATTTCGTTACTCAATTGAATGCTAAATAAACATAGCAGATTCA
Source organism: Acinetobacter pittii ATCC 19004 = CIP 70.29 (assembly GCF_000369045.1). GTDB lineage: Bacteria > Pseudomonadota > Gammaproteobacteria > Pseudomonadales > Moraxellaceae > Acinetobacter > Acinetobacter pittii. The sequence goes on from NZ_KB849790.1 coordinate 567,103, forward strand.
ACCAATCAATAAATTTAATTGTTTATATTTTATATAATTTGTCCTATATTCCTTAGCTTGAAAATTGATTCCTTTCATCTATATAGCTTCATCTTTTACCATTTTTTTACCGTTATTTACTGAATTTTATGTCAAAAAATCTAGCAACATTGATTGGTTTAAGCGCCATTTTCATGTGGGCATCTCTGGTCGGTCTGATGAAGCAAGTCAGTGCCGCCATTGGGCCTGAGCTAGGTGTTACGTTTATTTATTCTTTAAGTGCGCTACTGTTGCTTGCCATTTTCAAAGTTCCAGATTTTAAGCAGATCTCTAAAAAATACTTAATATTTGGCACAATTCTATTTGTCGCTTATGAGGTGTGCTTTTCATTTGCGATTGCTTATTCTCAGACAGCAAGACAAGCCATTGAAATTAGTATTGTTAACTATCTGTGGCCGAGTTTAACGGTTTTGGCTTTCGTTATTTTTAAAGAATTAAAGTTTAATTTTCTTATTATTCTCGGCTTACTTATTTCAATTTCTGGCATTATTTTTATTCAAACTGGAAGCGGTGATTTTAGTCTAAATAGTCTTGTCGATAATTTTCATAGCAACCCACTTAGCTATATTTTGGCATTTACAGGTGCCATCATTTGGGCTTTTTACTGTGTACTCACCAAAAAATTAAGTAATGGGCAAAATCCAATTTCCATTTTCTTTGTTGGTGTCGCGCTCACTCTCTGGCTCAAGCTGCTTGTCTCGGGGCACTTTGCCATCCCTTCAATGGATATTCCAGCTCTCCTCACCCTTTTAGTTGCTTCTGCTGCCATGGGTTTTGGTTATGCCGCTTGGAACATTGGCATCATTCATGGAAACATTACCGTGCTTGTGGTGGCCTCTTATTTCACCCCGATCATTTCGTCTATTTTGGCGATGTTTGTTTTACAAACTCAATTATCGATGAGCTTTTGGCAAGGAACAGCAATGGTGACGGCTGGTTCCTTTATTTGCTGGGTTTCAACCAACTGGTCTGTGATTCAGCCCTTCTTTAAAAAATTAAGAAAAGGCCAAAAAGCATTGTAGATGTACCAAAGTGAATTTTTTAAGTATGCGATAACTCCGACGAAGAAGAATTCCCCCATTGCCCAAAGCATGCTAACATCCAAATTCTGACAATTACCAATGTCAAAATAATTTCTAGAGGGAATAAGATGTTAAAAACTCAAAAAATCAACATCGTACAAGAATTTGATGCACCCGTAGACAAAGTCTTTGCAACCTTAAGTGAGCATGAAAACCTAAGTAAACTTTTCGCTCCTGCTAAAGTGACTCGCATTAGCAACGGAAAAGACGCTCGTAATGGTGTTGGCTCTGCGCGCAAAATGTCTATTCCATTGACCCCTTCATTTGTAGAAACCAATTTAGTCTACAAAGAAAATGAACTGATTGAATACGCAATTACGAGCGGGATTAGCCCAATTAAAGGTCACCGTGGTGTCATGAAATTTACTGACTTGGGAAATAATCGAACTCGTTTGGATTACACCATTAGCTTTAAAGGCCGCGTACCATTTATTGGCCCTATTATTAAAGCCGCTCTACAAAATGGTGTGAGTCGCGGACTTAAAAAACTTAAGTTTTAATCGACCAATATCTACAAAAAAGCCCAATCACGGGCTTTTTGTTTTAAGGTTTAAGTTGAATGCTCAGATAGCATAAATAAAAAGTAATCTAATAATTTATCTCGTTCATCTACGCTATTGGCACTTAACAGCTGAACCATTGCCCCATCAATTGCAAATAGAAACATGTGGGCATCTTTTATTGAAGCGGTAGTTTTTACAGTAAGGAGCAGCTTATAAAGCTCATTTATAAACCAGTTTCTATAAGCAACAACCACTCGATAAGCCGTTGCATAACACTTTTCAATTTCAAAAATTGCTTTAAATGGTAAACGGTAAAATCCTTCTAAATTGGCATGTAAAAAGTAAATTTGCTTGAGTTTATCGAACACCATAAGTTCGCTGTATGAATTGATAATTGAAAGGACTTTTACTTTGAGCGCATCCGTTTGAAAGGTTAAACACATCTCGATCAGTCGTGCTTTTGAATGAAAGATGTTATAGAAAGTCGCTTTGGGGATTTTGGCTTCAGCAATAATTCGGTCAACCCCGACCTTGTTAAATCCATCTTGATTAAATAAATCTTTTGCTGTGTGCAGCACTCGTAGTGCTCTAAATGAAGATTCTAAATTGTTCATATATACCGCTTAAAATAATTTTTTGTTGTATGTAAAAGAGATAGAAATGCCGTCACTCTTAAATTGAGTGCTAAAAACAGGCATACAAAAGCGGCACAAAATGGTGTGCTCGCCTATCTCTGGTTTATTGTTGCTATGATTTTTGAGTCGTAATGATGTTTAGGCGTAAAAACCTAGAGTCGTCAAAACCGATTTATAGAATGTTTAAACGGTATGAATAGAAAGAGTTTGGGAAAGGCCAAAAATTGAGAAGAATTAGTACGCATAGCGGACTCCTTTGGCTATAAAGAAGTTTCACCGCATTACTGCTAAATAATGGTGGTGAAACGAAAGAGGGTTAGCAGACTGGAGCCAAAGAATCCAGCACACCCGAGGGTGTCCCCCTTCCGTTCCACCGCAAAGGGGGCACACAGGGATTTCCACAAAAAAGTTAGACTTTTTCGTGTACTTTGGCTGATGGTCTGCTAAAACCAACTGGCAATGTAGGCCAGCCCGCAAAGGATAGTATCCGCTTTTGTTGTCGTCAAGCGTGGGAAATGACATTTGTTTTAAAATAGATCCTTAAAAAGAAAGAAATTAGCCATCGGAAATGGGCTTATATATTCATAGAAAAATAAGGATATACCTTTCTTGCTTTATTAATTTAGTAACTACATAGCAAACTATAGATTAGCTCTAGAGATGACTTATATATTTAATTTTAAGCATTAATCTTTGCAACATAATTAGAATAATAAATAAAATGGGATATGCTAAAAAAACTAGCCCTTGTTAGAGCTTCAATAAAATTATTTTTTTGTTCGCATCTCCCAGAATTTATCGCCCTCAAAATTAACATAGTCAGTTATAAAATATTCAAAGTTGACTGAACAATACCAATCTGAGCGATTATCAAAAGGTAAAGCGATAAGTACAACGCCATAATCCTTACTTTCAGGATCACACCTTAACAATAACAAATCTGAATCACCATAAAACTCACCAATTATCAAATCCCCCTTAGTGAAGTCTTTAGGCCTTAACTCTCTATAATATTTATTAGATGACTGTAACTCATCAATACTAAATATTCTCGCTCCCCATTGCCCATATTCCTCATCCTTGAATAAATCAGCCCCATTACTAACTAAGAGGAACTCCTTAAACTCTGTGGGTAATTGCAAATCGATATCATCAAATCTATCTGGTGAAATACCATTATTCAAAATACAACGAAACTGAAAAAAAGTTTTTTCTCCTCTATGAACAGCGTGCTTTAGTTCTTTACTCCAAAGAATCTCTATTTTTCTTAATGCTTCATTCACATTTTTCTCCAAAAAGAATTAAATTCTTGTTAAGGGTGTCCCTAAATTCTTCACAAGAATTTTTTGATCGCTTTTTAAGGCATCAACATTTTTAGCTGCCTTTAAATCCACACGTATTGATAATTCAATTAAAGCAGATGTTCTGTCATCCATAGTGGATGACAGAACATTCAACAGCTATATTCGCTGCTATATATTTCTTGTACAGAATAAAAATAAGGGGCTTCATCCCCTTATTTTTATCAATAAAAGTCTTTTTATATAAATATTACTTAGCTTTAAACAAGTTAAAAATTGGGTTAGAAATTTCTTGAGATTCACTCAAGTCATTACACCAATAATCCATGAAAGTGACTTTAACAAAAAACCGCTCAAATACAATTACTTTAATTGCTATACGAAACAAATTAAACTCTTGTGGATCGATTTGGTCTAAATAAACTTCTGAATGCCCCTCAAAATGATCAACTTTACTTTCTACATTTGACCATTCTGATTGCGCTAATGGGTAATTACTAGCTAATACTTGAAGTATGGATTCAGCATACTTCTGACGGCTCATTGTTTCTTGCTCTGGTCGATCCCACGCTCCAATAAATAGTTCCTTTTCTATAGGAGAGTCATATCCATCGGGTTTATAAAAAAACTCTATTTCACTTACCTCACCATGATTATAAACATCCTCAACACCATAACCAAGCGCTATAGGATCAAACATGCGTAATAACCATGCTTGAGACAATTGAACAATCCATTGATCGGTACCAAATTCCTTTATTCCCTTCAAATATGTATAAATATTTTCCGGCGGCACTTCTGCTTGCATATAAGCATCTGATATTAAATTAAAATGAGGCACACGGAAGACATCAGTATAATTAGTCTGCAAAGGAATATTAATTACATTATGTTCAGATAAGCCTTTTAAAACTCTATAATCCGTGTTTATTACATAAGCCTTTTCTGGTGACCAAAAGGCATCAGTACCCAAATGATGTTTAACTATTTCACGCTGTTCATCCACATGTTCTGTTTTTTCAAATATATCTTGTACTTGCTCAGTTAATTGAATGTAAACAGCATCATCTGATAACTTTTCTACTTTATACGCGGGGGTAGACAATAAACACTCTAAGCCAAATAAATCGACATAAGGTTTACCAAATACCGTTCCCCAATACATATCTGGTAACCAATGTTTTAGTTCATAGGAAAAAGGTGTTACCCCACGCCATCCTTCTTTAATTCCTAACTGTGGTTCCGAATGCCGATTTGCATCAATAATTGCTAAGTCCGCATTAAATTGTAAGGTAGTAGTTTTCAGATAATTTATCAATTTATGCTGATCAATTTGAGTAAACTCTGAGGTAAGATATTCCTCACTATGCGTCTCTCCATGCAGTGAAGGCCAAAAACTTCCTTGATAACGGGGCTTTTTTAAACGTTGGCACAATAATCGATCAGCAGCTCCCCCTCTGTCATTAGGAATCAGTTTTTCTATTATGTCAGGTGAAAATGGGATTTTTAATGGTTCCCAAAAACCATACTTTTCTGGAAGCATTTCTGGAAAGGAATTACAGTAGTGGTGTATCCGTTTAAAAAATTCTTGGGGATCTCTCAACATATTTGGAGTAAAAATTTTGCTATAAATAGGACGCTTAAACTTCATTTGATAATTTCCTAATATGAGTGGAGAGTATTTTTGATAGGATCAAATCTTTGAATTGTCCCCTTATTAGATAAAATACTATTCTTCACTGTTTCAGATATCTTTGTATTCATATTTACTACTAAAGTAACTGGTTTTCCTGTTGCCCCATACCCCCTGAGTTGCTGGGTATCTGTAAGATATTGGACATTCTTGAACTCAACTAATGTCCCACCATTACCGAATGCATCTGGAATAATATTAATCTGTCCATCTCTCTCAGTTTTTATGGTAATCATTTGTCGATCGGTATTTCGCTTTACCCCCAATTTACTTGCAGCACTCATTTCAAATTCTTTACCGTTTAATCGGTTTCTGGTAACTACGTCTTTTTTTACTTGTAAAACTTTTAAAGTATAAGCTTGATCTACTTTTAATTTATCCAATTCAGCTTGAGCAAGCTTTAATGATTCAGCCTTCCCCGGTTTTAAATCTGTTCCAATAATAAGGTCAAAAGCTGCTAAAGCTCTATCAAAAGGAGTACTGGCAGGACCAAAAACAGTTACCAAATCATCAGCTATTCCAACAAGCTCACTTACGCCTTGATCTTTAAGTTTTTGTACAAAAACCTTTGAATCGACTATACCCTTATTTGCTTTCTTAATATCACCATAAATTTCAGCTGCTTTTACTAATAGCTTACCTGTGGTAGTTGCTAATCTAACTAAGGAGTTATTCTGAATCGCAGTATCAGCACTGTTCGCAGCAGTGTTTACATCATAACCAGTATATGCTGCAACCGTTCCAGAAACTAATTTACCTATATTCCGGATTTTTAGTTTTTCTGCATCAGTATATTCAATACCATTGGCTGGTTCTGGCATTAACCCTGCAACTATTTCACCTACACCGGCACCAATCGCACCTGCCTCACAACTAGACTTCGTTGCAGCAGCAGCAGCACATCCAACAGCGGCGTGAGCAATTTTATGAATTGTATATTCAAATATATTCGGATCGACTTTATCTAAACTCGTTCCAATCTGACTAGCCAACTCTCCTTGTAAGGCCCCTGCTAAACCGGCTAGTAATGCAACTTGTAAATTATCGCCAAGATTCCCACCATTAATGGCAGTTTGTACTAAGGTGGATCCTACAGAAGTGGTAAAATTATTTACTAATCGGTCTGATAGGAGAGTACTGTCTGGTTTTAAATTTAGAGCAGTACCAACTTGACTTAATAAACCTGCTGTTACCACAGATGCAGCCAGATTTTTAATGGAATCTTTACTTCCCATCTCTTTTAGGGTCTTGCCAATATCCCCACCGTTATTAATCAGACCAATACTTGCCTGAGCAGCTAGACTCGTGACTGCTGCATTTGCCATTGCCCCTAATGTTGATGGAACAATTGCGCCTGCCGCTGTGGTAGTCACCCCAGCCGTACCAAGCATGCTTGCCCCAAGACCGACCGTAGTACCACTAGCAGCTGTTCCTCCTGCTGCTCCAGCCGCCGCTGCTGTACCAGTACCCATTGTCGCAATAGTGACGATGATGACAATTAAAGCCGCTCCTGCTCCAGTTAGACCTTGTGATTTATAATCCCAATCCTTTTGAGTAAGGAGGACCTTCTGCCAATCCACATCATTACGATTGACTAAATCTTTAAGGTAAGTATTTCCAGGTTGGTTTGCTAATTTTAAAATTTCATCCCGAAGTACTATTTTATTGGCATCTTTTTCACTTATCGGTATTTGTACGCTCAGCCCACCAGCAGCCTTAAATGTAGGCGCAACAGGTCCATTAAAATTTGGGAGTTTGGCTGTTTCTGTAATGGAGCCTTTATCTTGCATAGATTGCCAAACAACAGAATTACTTTCTTTCTTTAGTTTTGTCGAAATATTAGTAATAGCAGGCTCAATAAAGATTTTACCACCTGATTCAATTGTTGCGCCTTTTAAATATTCAAAATCAGTCCCTACTAATCGTGTATCAAAGCCTGATTTTGTACCGATATAATCAGCAACTAATTTCGTCGGTATTTGTGTTACTACATTATGAGTGGAATTTGTCTTTGAACTATTATATTTAATCCCCATTATTGATGATTTACTATTCACATCAATTGTTGTTTTTGAAGATTCAGGAGCTGTATAAAAATTCAAATTACCACCTGAACGAACTGAAATCATCCCTCCATTCGCTGTGAGCTTACCTCCATAAATATCTATACTATTTTGTGGATTTACTTCTTTACTTTCTATATAAATATTTTTTGCATCAATATCAACTGAAGCAGGTCTTATTAACTCGTTTTCCATTACAGTTGTTATTGTCTTTTTCTTTAATCCACCCCAAGATTTTTTCTTCTGTACCTTTGTTGACCGATCAAAAATTTGCTCGAGTGCTACATCAAACAGAATATTCTTTTTCGCTTCTATCTTTACTTGATTTTTAGCTGAAATACCCACTCCTTGAAGTACAAGATTATCACCTGCACTATTTCCTACTGTTTTTATATTTATATCAGCTCCTTCAATAGTAGTAGGGCTTACAAAAGAAATTGCTTTATAATTAGAATCTGTATCATTACCCTTGTCATAAAAGTCATTATGTCCAGCTATAATAATACTAGCATTCATATTTATAGGCTGGTTATTCTTGTTTAAAACCGTAGAATTATAAATTTTATCGCTTCCCCCTTGAGCTTCAATATTTACTTTTCCATCATATCCTGCCTGGATTGTTGCTCCAGTAATTTTTATTCCCTTTTTTGAAATAAGGTTAATAATTCCATCACCTAGACTTGTTCTAAGTACAGTTTCTGCATGTTCGAATCCATTTGTCCCATTTTCTAAAAATGTGGAGGCATCTTTTAGATCTGCTAATTCTTCTTGCATTTGACTAATTCTTGAAGCACTATATTTTTTTAAACTTTCAGTATTAGATAAGATCATTGTCAAATTAAAAATTTTTTCAAACAATTCAGAGCTATATTTTTTACTAGCATAATTATTAAAATTATTCTTAATTCCATCAATATTAATATCACCTGAACTAGAAAAAATATTTATATTTCGACCAGAAATAAAAGCCCCTTGAATATCTACTTTTTTTCCTTCTACGTGAATATCTCCTGTACCACTAATAGTAAAATTCCTCTCAGAACCATTACCTTTACTCCCCCCATATCCAAGTAAGGTTAAATCTCCATTTTTTGAAATTAACTCAATATTATTATCACCTTGAATTTTAATTTTTTCTGGATCCAATACAAGAGTATTATTTGTTTGAATTGAAAGATTTCCCTGTATCTTCTGTAATTGAGGATCACTTGCTAAAAATTTATCAGACTCTTGATTAGAAAATATATTCCTTGCTGAGTTTAGTTGAACATCCTTATTTATATTAAATGACCCATCAGTTTCAATATTGATTGCTCCTCCTTTAATGCTAGTAGAGTTAAGAGCTTGTGAGCCTTTACTTTTTAATGATAATAAACCAGCTGCTTTTAAATTAACTAAACTATAAGATTCCCAAATTGTAGATGTTACTGTAGGGCCCTGTTCACTATTCAAATAGATATTTTTTTGACTATTAAGCGCCATGTGTTTATCAGCATTCGCTTCTATATTTTGTAAAGTCAAATGATCTTTGGCGGAAAGCTCAATATTCCCTTTAGAGTTTAATTCGCTATTTGATAATGTCGTTTTACCCTCGCCATTAATAGATAAACCACCAACAGAAGTTGTTAAATTGGTGCTATCAATAACGATATCTGCTTTCTTATTCTGAATCTGTAAGGATTGTCCTTGTAAAACATTCTTTCTTACATTGTCATATCCACTATCACCACTAATCGTAACATCGGTATTCGCCTGTAAAGAAACACCATTACCAGCAACTAGTTGAATATCACCCTGTTCAGCAGTAATACGAGTAGATTTTAATTGTACATTCCCATCCCCAATTGACCCTAATGTAACCCCTTTATTACCATTAATGAAGGTCATATCAGTTGTTGCGCCATCTTGATCTGCCCAAGGAGCTGATTCTATTTCTTGCAGTGAATTTAAAACTAGATTTTTATTCGCAAGAATCGAAATTTTGCCAGCATTAGAATTGGCTTTGAGGCTATTGGCAGTAATCCCACCAGTTAAAGCTGAAATGTTGATATCATTTTGAGCATTTAATACATTATTTAGAAATAAATCAGTTGTTTCTGTGATCAGATTAATATCTTTTTGGGAGGTGAAATTCGTATTTAATGTTAATTGACCTGCTTGTAACTGGATACTATCTTTACTAGAGACCCCTTGAGCTGAAATACTTAAATTATTCTCGGCATCCAATGCAACTTTCCCTGTAATCTGGGGTAGAACTTTTGTTGCATTGTTCCAAACCAAGTTTCGTCCACTATGAGCATTAATGTTCTTGACTCGTGTTGCAGAATTTTCAAGTGCAAATCCAAGATTTTGTAAATTTACATCTCCTGAACTATATAAGTTTAAATCTTTACCCCCATAAATAGTCCCACCTCGAATATCAATTAAACCATCTGTATTTGAAGAATCTGCTTGTAGGTTTATTGAACCCAAGGATGCCTGTATCTGATTTTCGTTCAGTGAGAGCTTACCTTTTCCGGATACATTCAAATTTTGTGCTGCTATTAATTTTGCACCTTGAGCTGCAACTACATCTTTTTGCGACTGGATATAAGCAGAACCCCGATTACTGGTAATGCCTGCATTAGTTGCCAGATTGATGTTCGCTGCATCAACATATACATCTCCACTCTGTGCATCATTAAAAATTCGACTATTTGCCGCTAAATTTAAATTCCCTTTGCTACTAATGATTAAAGGAGAAGCAGCCAAGCTACCATTATTAATAATAATTTCTTTAGCATTTACATTCAGGTTATTACCTGAATCAATATTTAACATGCTATTACTATTAATACTGCCTGATGAGTTGATATCTGCAACAGCACCAGTGCCTGTTGTTTGTAGACTCACTAAACCTTGGGTTTTACTGGTCGAACTGATAGTACCGCTATGCTCAATTTTCCCTGCACTGGTAATCACCAGATTGTTGACTGCCTGAAGTGTCCCCGCATTAGTAACGCCTAGGCCCTTTTCTGTACCCATCAAATAAATATTATTGGCATACATTCCACCCAGCGCTTTAACATCTACTGCCAATGTCTGTGCGGTTCCTGTGCCTGTTTTAGCAGTAACATCCTGTAAATCTGCACTGACATTATTTGCTCCGGCAATGACCTGAATATCATTTTTAGCACGTAGCTCAGCACTAAGCTCTAATGCACGGGTATAGAGGTCTACATAATTTGCATCATTATTATTTCCCCCCAAGCCAAATTTAGAATTAGGGTTCGCTGAGACCGTAATTTTTCCTTGGTCAACCGTAAACTGCTTGATACTGCCATCGGCATTTAACTGAGGCTTACCCGTAGTAAAAATTGCCTTATTGGCATTAATAAAACCACCACCTTTAATGTTAATACCAGAAGGGTTGGCAATAATGACATCTGCCATTTGCCCTGCGACTTCTAAGTTTCCTTCAAATCTTGAAGCAGCTGTTGAATTTACCTCATTTAAAATAACTCGCGCTTCACCAGTCGCTAAAAATGGGTTTGCTCCCACTGTCCCTACAGTTTTAGTGGTGGCTCCTGTTCGGCTATTATTTAAAACAGCACCTTCAGCTAATACATCAAACTGTTTATAGATATTGTGAGAAATACCATTTTTGGGAGTCTGAATATTAACCACTGGAACTGTTGTGCCTGTTGAGTTCTTACCAGCACCAATGACAGCCCGATTCGCAGCATTCGCTGCGCTATCTGCAACAATAGCAGCATAGACCGGAGCAAATGGCACCAACAAGCTGATACTTGCCACCAATGCCTTAACGTGCCACAGTTGATGAAATGATTTTTCTTGCACCAGTGATTGCCCAGAGCTCACTATTTCTGAGGAGGTAGATTGTCCTGCCGCCTTGCTCTGGCTTCTGACATTCTCGGCAACTGCCATAAACATGTTACGGGCTTTGTTAAAAACAATTCGATAAAGATTTTTGTTCATAAGTCAGTTTTCTCTAATTAAAATTAATTTTGTTTCTTAAGGAAACTTAATAAAAAGCATTTAGGCTAAATCCCAAAATCCAGTCTTTTTTTATATTTTTAGGTGCGATTAGGCCTCGCCCTGTAAAGGCATCAATATAAAAATGGTTGAGATAACTTCGTAGTCCTACGACACTTCCCATCAGATGACGCTGCCCAGCAATACTGTTCTCACCGTTCACCCATCCCTGATCTACAGCCATGTAAAATTGAGTATTAGGAATTTGTGTATTTACACTGATTTCCTGTTGTAAATACTGTCCGTTATCGCCTGATAGCATCAGTTCACCATCAAAACCTCGAACGCTATAACGACCACCGATATAAAAACGATCATTAGGTACTAAAACTCGTGGAGCATATTGTCCACGCCAGTTCAAACGGTATTGAGCAGGCGTATCTAAAAGCAAAAATGGCATTTGAAAACGTAAATCGGCACTCCATATCGGTGCACGGGAATACCCTTCTGACGGTAATGGATTTTTATCAATGTCCTTAATTTGTTCTTCTGGTGCTAACAACGCATCAAATGCGCCTGTGCCATGCCGATAATCCAAACCCGCATCTAATACAGCATCACCCAGATATTGGCGATGTTGTATCCCGGCATTCCAGCCTGAAGTTTTTCTACGTTGTACTTCGATTTCAATATCATCAATAAAGTTTGAATTTTGCTTATGGTAGAGCTTGCCATAGAGGCTGGTTTTATGTTGCCCACTTCGGCTAAGTACACGGGATACATTCAAATTACCCTGCTGACTTAAGCCGTGATAACGTAGTACACCATTTGCACCCAATACATTTTGCTCGTATTGATAACGGCTATAGCTAGTACTGAAATCATAATTTCCTAACGGAAGCTGATAACTTACAAAGTAGTTTTTATTTAAGTCTCGATGTAAGTTATCTAATGAATGACTAAAATTAAAAGAAAGAGAATCACTTAAATAGAATGGATTATTAATATTGAGTCCTAGACTACCTATATAACGACCTGTATCTTTACTCCCTGAATTATCCAGAGCAAAATTTAAATTGATTTTTGATTGTGGCTGTAACTTAATAATCAGATCACTATACCCTTTAGCTTCCTGAACAGACTCATTTGACGGCACAATTTGTATATCTACCGTATAAGCTCGTTTTAAGTTTTCGAGACCCTGATCAAGTTGTTGTAGATTAAGGACATCGCCTTCTTTAAATGGTAAAGATGCTTTAAGTTGTAATAAGGAGAGTTGCTCACCTTCTACGATGATCTTACGTAAACGCCCAATCTGCACACCAAGTCGCAAAGAACCTTGCTGAATATCTTGGGGGGCAACAGTAACCTGACTGGTAATAAAACCCTTTTTAATCAATTCATTTTGGGCGAAATTAACGAGGTTACGTAAGCTTTGCGTACCAATACACTTGCCAATAATCTTCTGCGGATGATTCCAGATTGCCCGAAGCATAAAGTGAAATTTATAGTGTTCAGGGTCCTGTAACGTCTTTCTATCAAAATCAATATTCTTGACTTTAACGCATGGCTCTTCCGAAACGACTATAGTTTTAAAATCCTGCAATTGGGTAGTGACAGGTTTAGGTACAAGCTGAGTGATTTGCTCTTCTAATTGTTGATTAAGCTCTTTTAAACGTTGTTCCTGACGTATACGATCTGGTAAAGAAATATCATCGATAGCATAAGCATGTGTAGCTAACCCATACAAAAGAAAAAAAGCGTGAGTAAAAAAAATTTTGTTTTGCATAAAATGTTATTTTTAATTTACCAAATGGATAAAAAATCAAACAAAAACTACATGAATCATTCACAATCAACAATAAATGTCATAAAAAATTCATAATTGAAACATTTTGGAAATTTTTTAAATATTTTTAATTTTTATTAATGTATATCTATAGTTTAAATATTTAGGAAACAATAGTTGTTCATTAAAATTAATTTATATCTTCTTTTATAAAGATATAAATTCAATTCTTTCATATTTTTAGAAGTATTTCATTTACTAGGCCAATTTTTATTATTAAAAAAAGAAGATTTAATAGGAGTTAAGCAATTTGAAATCACTCAACTCCTTAGAAATGCTTAATCAATCCATCAACTTTTTACGGCGATACAACCCACAATTCCCTGAAAATAGCGCTGCCAACAAACAGGTAATAATGGCGTAAGTGGCAACATTCATTCCAAATAGCTCAACAGCTAAAATAATAGATGTTAACGGTGCCTTACTCGCCCCAGAAAATAGACTCACCAAACCTAAGCCTGCAAGCAATGAAATTGGCAGGTTTAAAACTGCTCCTAAAGCATTCCCTAACGTCGCACCTACATAAAACAACGGCGTAATTTCACCGCCTTTAAAGCCTGAACCTAAAGTGATGGCAGTAAAAACAGTCTTGTTAAAAAAGTCGTAAAACTCAATCGGCACATAAAAAGATGAAATGATTTTATCTGTACCCAAACCGTTGTATTGCTGATGCGCAGTGAACAAGGTAAGTAGCATAATGACAATACCACCCGCCATCGTTCTTAATGGCAAATAACGCACATATTTATAAAAGACGTCACTCGCAAAATGAATGGCAGCAATAAAGAAACGTGCGACTAAACCAAAGATCAGACCTGCCACAATTAAGTTCATAAGCGTGCCAAAATGAATGGCCGGAAACTCACTAATCACATAGAAAATATGCGGATGAACAATATCAAATAGCTCAGGGATGGCCGATGCAATCAGCGCCGACACAAAACATGGAAAAATAGCTGAGTATCTTAAATTACCTAAAGCAGTAATTTCCAACCCATAGATTGCACCCGCTAGAGGCAAGCCAAACACCCCTGCAAAGCCTGCACCAATACTGGCGATTAAACAGATTTTTCGGTTGTCTTCCGAGATTTTTAATATATGGCTCAAGTGGTCAATTAAGGCACCCGAAAGCTGAACCGCTGGGGCCTCACGCCCTGCCGAACCACCAAACAACTGCGTTAAAATTGAGGTGATAAAAATGATGGGGCTCATTCGTTTTGGAATGAACGACTTCGGCTGGTGAATTTCATCAATCAGTAAATGAGTTCCCCGCTCAATCGGTGATCCATATTTTTTAATGAGATAGCCAATACCAAAACCCACAAAAGGTAAAAAGTAGATCAGCCAGTGATGCAGACTTCGAACTTTGTTTGAAATATCAAAAGCCACAAAAATTAAGGTCGAAGCTAGCCCTGCTACGACTCCAATCACGATCGAGATGACGAGCCAATAGACACTGTATTTTAGAATTTGATCATATTCAGATGAAGGTAGAATTTTCATTCGCTTTCTTCAATTCGCCTTTGAGTGAGTGCCAAATTCTCAAATTGTTTTTATGCTGCCAGCTCATTAAGTGAGAAATGCTTAAACTGGGCTAAAAATTAAAGCCCGCATAAGCGAGCTTTCAATACAGTGATTAATTTTCACATCACTAAACTGTGAGGAATATCTCATAATTAGTGCTAATTTTCAAGCTGAAAATGGTTAACGAGTACTGCGAAAAATAACGAACTAAGTGAATAAATAAGCATTCGATTTGACCCAATTAAACTGATGCTTAAGTGAGCCAAATCATTTATTCAAAACTTAATTAATACTCGCAATCACAGTTTCTGCATGACAGGTCGCGCCCTTCTCTGCGCCAATCTGAATAACGCCACTGCGGTGTGCCAGTACCTGTACTTCCATTTTCATGGCTTCCATAATGGCAACCACTTGGCCTTCTGTGACTTGCTCACCATTTTCGACTTTCCAAGCGCTAATCACACCATTAATTGGAGCAAGTAAATGCTCGGCACTTACTTCTGGCTCGGCAGTCTGCGCTTGAACTGCAGTTGCTGGGCCTTGTGCAAACATACCCGCAGGTAAACCTAAACGGTGTAATTTGCCATCAATTTCAATGTAGCTGAGCAGCATTGGCTGTTGATGGTTTGGAATGCCACGTTTGGTTGGCTTTAATTCTTGTTTAAAGTCGTTTTCAATCCAGCGCGTGTGTACATTAAATTCATCTGTAAAGTCAGGTTCATTAAGTACCGCGCGGTGAAAATCTAAAACCGAAGCTACGCCTTCAATTTTAAATTGTTTTAAAGCACGTTTAGCGCGAGCAATTGCAACTTCGCGGGTTGGACCAATCACAATTAGCTTTGCCATGAGTGAGTCAAAATGGCTAGACACTAATGACCCAGTGCGAACACCTGTGTCGACTCGTACACCGTTACCAAACGGCGCTTCAAATAAACTCAACACACCAAAGGCTGGAATAAAACCACGTGCTGGGTCTTCGGCATTGATACGAAACTCAATGGCATGGCCTTGTGCTTTTGGTGTTTCTTTAATAGAAAGCGCTTCACCTTGTGCAACACGAATTTGTTCCACCACCAAATCGACTTTCGACGTTTCTTCGGTAACAGGATGCTCAACTTGCAAACGAGTGTTTACTTCTAAGAATGAAAGCTTACCGTCACGACTCAGTAAATATTCAACTGTTCCCGCACCCACATAGTTTGCGGCCTGACAAATGTTTTTTGCCGAGCTTAAAATTTGCTGGTAAATCTCATCGCTAACAAATGGTGCTGGTGCTTCTTCGACTAATTTTTGGTTACGGCGTTGCAATGAACAATCACGTGTGCCAAGCACCACAATATTGCCATGTTGGTCTGCTATCACCTGCGCTTCTACATGGCGCGGTTTATCAAGATATTGCTCGACAAAACATTCACCACGACCAAAAGCAGCTTTTGCCTCTCGTACTGCCGACTCATAAAGCTCTTTCACTTCTTCGAGTTTCCACGCGACTTTTAAGCCACGCCCACCGCCACCGAATGCGGCTTTAATTGCAATTGGTAAACCATATTGTTTGGCAAACTCTAAAGCTTCATCTGCATTATTGAGTGGGTCTTGCGTACCCTGAACCAAGGGCGCACCAACCGAAGCTGCAATTTTACGTGCTTCGATTTTATCGCCTAGTTTTTCAATCGCACTTGGTGATGGCCCGACCCATTTTAAGCCTGCATCAATCACGGCTTGAGCAAACTCAGCACGTTCAGATAAAAAGCCGTAACCCGGATGCACCATAGTTGCTTTCGATTTCTTTGCAACTTCAATAATCGCAGGAATATTTAGGTAAGTCTCGATAGCAGTTGCACCAGCCAAGCCCCATGCTTCATCTGCAAGTTCGACATGCATGCTGCCAATATCGTCATCTGCATATAATGCGACCGATGAAATTCCCATGTCACGGCAGGCATGAATAATACGAACGGCAATTTCACCACGGTTAGCAATCAATAATTTTTCTGTATTCATCTTTCATTCTCAAAATCTGTAAATTCAGCAATTTTTTTAAATTTGATGCGGCAACCTGCCGGAATCTGTGCCACCAAATCCCAATGGTGTTTAGCAACAGAGCCAATGACTGGATATCCGCCCGTTAAAGGGTGATCATTCATAAACAAAACGGGTTGGCCACTCGGTGGAATCTGCAAAGCGCCAATGCAAGTGCCTTCACTTTCCAGTTCATGGGTAATTTTGCGAGTTAAAGGCTGTTCACCTGAAAGTCTTAGCCCGACTCGGTTGCTTTCATTTGTTACCAGCCACTCTTGCTGACAGAGTAGTTCAATACTGTCTTGTTCAAACCAGTCTGTACGTGGGCCCATCACAATATCTAGCTCAACGACTTCGCCAGCTCGCGGTAAGTCACTTTTGCCCACTTCATTTACGCTAATATTGGCTGCCTTTACCTGCCCTTGGTAAATGGTATCTCCAAGTTTTAAAGGCTCTGGCCCTAACACTGCCAAGCTGTCAAATGAGGCACTATTGAGTACAGGTTCAACGTCTATGCCTCCACGAACAGCCAAATAATTTCTTAAGCCTGCTGTTGGTGGCTGAATTTGAAATTCATCGCCTTCATCCAAATCAATCGGTTGATAGCTTGCAAAGTCTGCGGTTTGACCATCCGCAAATTTCACACGAATGTTTGAGATGGCCCCAGCCACCGCAATAACACCTGCATGTTGCATCTTTGCTTTTAGACCGCCATTTAAAACTTCAATGACGGGTGTATTGGTTGGATTACCGACAATACGATTAGCACTGTGCATGGCAGATAAATCCATTGCACCCGCTACGCCAACCCCAATATTGGTCTGGTTTAAACGCCCTTCATCTTGAATAAGCATTTGTAAACTTGGCGCAGTGATCGTAAATAGTGGCACCGATTGTTTCGGCTCAACCGTACGCGTGATTTGCTGTGGTATATTTACGGTTGTCGGGCTATGCGTCACATCTTCAAAATGTACGGTCATACCCAGTAAAAGTAGTGCTGGATTTTTACGCTCTAAATCCCACATTTTTTCTGATGTAGTACCAATCAGCTGCCAACCACCCGGACTGTCTTTTGGGTAAATACCAGAGTATTTTCCAGCCAAGCCCAAAGAACCTGACGGTATTTTTTTACGCGGAACCGTTAAGCGCGGAATATCAGTAAAAGGCTTATCGGGACTGCTCATATAAGCAAAACCCGGTGCAAAACCAATAAAAGCCACATTCCATACGCTTTGGTGATGTTTTCTAATCACATCGGCAACAGATAAACCTTGCAACTCGGCAACCTGCGCAAGGTCTTCGCCGTTATAGCAAATCGGCACAATCACTTCTTGGTCGCTACGCTCAAATCCAGAATCAATTTTGAGACTCTGAATTGAAGCAACCAGCGTTTTAAAGTTGGTTTCGATCTCATTAAAGAAAACCAAAATTGTTTTTGCAGCGGGGACTAAGTCTTTAATTCCATTCAATTGCGTATTTTGCAATTTATTGTACAACGCCAAAGTTTCCTCTAAGCTCGCAAGCTCAATCAGGAAACAGTCGGCGTTTACCGATAAAAAACGCATTTGCTTATCCTTTTAATTCTTCTTTAGTCCAGTTAGTCAATCCAAGCACGGTCAGGAATGTCGGTAATAAACATGTAACCCGGCGCATGACTAATCGCAAAAGGAATTTTCGAGTTCATGACGGCAGCTTGCGGCGTTACTCCACACGCCCAAAACACTGGAATTTCACCCGCTTCAATACGAGAAGCATCGCCAAAGTCTGGCTTATTTACATCCTTAATGCCTAAGCTTTCAGGGTGACCAATATGTACAGGCGCGCCATGTACACTCGGCATACGTGCTGTAATTTTTACCGCTTCACTAATTTGATGCGATGGAATTGGTCGCATGGAAACCACCATATTTCCTGAAATACGGCCTGCTGGTTCGCACTGAATATTACTCAAATACATCGGCACATTGGTGTCATCATGAATGTGGCGAACTTCAATACCCGCTTCTTGCAAAGCTGTTTCGAATGAAAAACTACAGCCAATTAAGAATGTCACCAAATCAGGATGAGCGTTATAAATCTCTCTTGCATCGGTCACTTCATCGACCATTTCGCCATCTTTCCAAATGCGATAACGTGGGAAGTCAGTGCGGATGTCTGAGTCAGCTGCAAGCTTAGTTGCATAGATGCCTTCTTCGAGCACATCAAGCACTGGGCAGCTTTGCGGGTTACGGTGTGCATAGAGTAAAAAGTCATATGCCCACTCTTTTGGCACCGAAATCATGTTGACTTGCGTCATGCCCGCAGCCATGCCTGCTGTCGGTTTATCAAAACCTGCACGGATTTTTAAACGCGCCTCTAACGCGGCTTCACGCTGAGCTGGGTCGACTTTAATATCCTTATACATGATGCTCATCCTTATGCTTTATTTACAAACGGGCGAATTTCAATATTATTTTTTACAAGCTCGGCTTTAATGGCAGCCGACATCTCTAGCGCACCGTCGGTATCGCCATGTAGGCAAATGGTATCGGCTTGAATTGGGGTAAATACGCCATCAATTGACTCAACTCCACCATTTTTAAGCATAGACACCACACGGGTCGCAACAAATGCCGAGTCGTGTAAAACCGCACCTTCTAGACGGCGGGAAACCAATGAACCATCGCTGTTATAAGCACGGTCAGCAAATGCTTCTGATACAACTTTTAAACCCGCTGCTCGTGCCTGTTCGACTAAGTTAGAACCTGCCAAAGCCACTAAAACCAGTTCAGGGTTATACATTTTAATGGCATCAATCACGGCTGCTGCCTGAGCTTGGTCATGTGCAATGGTGTTATAAAGCGCGCCATGTGGTTTAACGTATTGCACTTTTGAGCCTGCCACTTTAGCCAAACCATCGAGTGCAGAAATTTGGTAAAGCACATCGGCAATCAATTCGTCACGTGACAAATCCATATTACGGCGGCCAAAGCCTACAAGGTCTGGATAAGACACGTGAGCGCCAATGGTCACACCAAGCTCAACGGCTTTACGAACCGTTTTTAAAATGCCGAGTGGATCGCCAGCATGGAAGCCACAAGCAATATTGGCACTGGTCACGACAGGTAAAATCTGGTCATCATTACCCATTTTCCATGAGCCAAAGCTTTCACCCAAATCACTATTTAAATCTACAAACATGGCATTATTCCTTTATCACTTCACGCAGTCTGGCTTAAAGCTTGGTCAAATAGTTAAACACAGTCGTAAACGACATGTAGCCCATCCACCACGTTAACAGACATGTTAACCCACCCAAAATAAGCAACCATTTTGGATAGTTATAATTACCCATCAAATCTTTACGGCACGCGGCAACATACACAAAAATTGTAAGGCCAATTGGCAACACCAAACCGTTAAAACCGCCTACAAAAATAAGTAGACCTGCCGGAGTTGCACCCAATAACACATAGAGCAATAAAGCCAATGCAATAAAGGTAATGGTCGTATAGTTGGTTTGTTTTGGTGTTAAGTTCTTTTTAAATGCAGTAAAGAATGACACTGAAGTATATGCTGCGCCGATCGTGCTACTAATACCCGCTGCCCAGAAAATTAAGCCGAATAATTTAAAACCAAATGTACCCGCTGCATATTGGAATGCTTGAGCTGCTGGATTGGCGTCATGGCTGGCTAAATCAATGGTTGCACCGCTCACCACCACACCTAAAAAAGCCAAGAACAACACATAGCGCATGATGCCGACCACAACAATGCCCTTGGTCGCAGCTTTAGCAACTTCATCAATATTTTCAGGGCCAACAGCACCTTTATCGAGTAAACGGTGTGCTCCCGCGTAACAGATATAGCCACCAACCGTACCGCCAACAATGGTGGTAATAATGGCAAAGTCGATCTGATCTGGCGCAAAAGTTTGATGTACAGCTTGCCCGACAGGAGGCATCACAATGACAGCAACGATAATAATCAGGAGGATTTTAAGTAATCCCAACACGATCATGCTTTTATCCATGGCAAGCGTTGCTTTTCTTGATGCAAAAATCAAAATGGCTAATGCACCACTTAAAATACCGCCCCACTTTGTGTCTAGGCCAAAAAGCGCATTTAAACCTAAAGCTGCACCGGCAATGTTACCGACACTAAAGAAAAACCCGCCTAAAATCACCAGAAACGCCAGTAAATAACCACTACCCGGTAATGCTTTATTGGCAATATCAGATGCACGCATTTGAGTAAGTGTCACCACACGCCAAATGTTTTGTTGAACCACATAATCAATCAGAATGGAAACTAAAATGGCAAAGCCAAATGCCGCGCCTAACTTGACTGTAAATACAGCAGTTTGGGTTAAAAATCCTGGCCCCATTGCAGAGGTCGCCATCATAAAGATCGAGGCCACAATGGCCCATTGGCGATCTGATAAAAAAGAAGATTTCAGTAAAGACATATTAATGCGTTCCTCATCCATTTGAGCTTAACAACGCTATTTTCAAGTTGAACCAAGAACACCATTTTTTGTCCCAAACGATATTCTTTAATCCTTTAAAATGACAAAGATTCCCTGTTCCCCAATCAACACAATCGGTGATCAAATCTTGTGTCTAAAATAAAAACATAGCTAATCCCTATGGACAATAAGACTTTTTACATTAAGTTATAAATTTAAATAATTGATTTTAAATAGTTTAGTATTTATTAAAAAATCAAGATAAGCTTTACTTATTGAAGTTAATAAGCTGCTTTTATGGTTTTACATATAAAACAGCTTTTTTAAATAAGAAAAAATAGGGATAAAAGACACACAAAAACAGCTTATTTTTTAATTTGCTCATTGAGCCTTTTCATAGCACATTCAGAGACCTTAACTGCAACTTCGGTCAATTTCTCTTTTAACGCAACATCGTTTCCTTGAATGTAGATCGAGGTGAAATGGAACGTTTTTAATTGAATAGGCGTATTTAATATTTCTAGTCGACCATCAGTAATTTCTTTTAGAGCTGTTAAGGTCGGCACCACAGCAATACCCAAGCCCTGCTCGGCTAAACGCAGTAAAGTTGCCAATGAATAACTGGTAATTGAAAGTGGTTCATCAATCCCTTGCTCTTTCATTCGTGCTTTCAATTCTTTATAGGGATAGGTAATTTTTGGATAAGTTAAAATGGTATGTGACATTAAAGTTTTAAAAGACATTTGAGCAACACCCCCTTTAAATGAAGGTGAAGCCAAGAAACTTAATTCAAAGTCACACAAAGCTTGTTCAATACACTCAAAAGCTAAAGTTGGCCCAAGTAAAAAAGCCATGTCTAAGTCACCTGTCCGAACACCTTCTTGTAAGTTAGGCGTAAGGTCCACTACAATTTCTACTGAAATTTTGGGGAACTCTTGCTGAACCTTTTCGATATATTCAACCAACCATGTATAAACAATAGTTTCGGAAACTCCCAAACGAATGGTGCCAGTCAGGTGCTGATTTTCAGTCAGTTCAGCCACCAGATCGGTCTCTAGTCGCATAAATTTTTCGGCGTACTTAAATAAAGTTAAGCCTTTGTGTGTTGGTTTAAGCTGCCGATAACTTCGATCTAAAACTTTAAAGCCTAATTCATTTTCAAGAGCTGTGATTTTTTGAGAGACCGCAGGCTGGGTGGTTTGTAATTTAGTCGCGGCCTTATTGAAGCTCTTTAAAGTCACAACCCAATAAAATGCTTCAAGATTCTTTAAATTCACGTGTCATCCTGTCTTAAAAAACTCCTTTACTTTTATAGTATGGGAGTTGTTAGCGTAATTAGGCTAGCAATAAATAAATTTTTAAATAAAATTAGCCATCAAAACTTTTAAATGCCTTAGAAAGCTGACTAATTGTTTTGATCTGTTTTGAATAACGGCGGCATGAGCGGCACGCCAATAAATGCAGTTGTAAACCACTTTGCTCACGTAATAACAATGGTCTATCTTGCTTTTCAGACAACAGTTGAGTGGCTTGTCGACATGTCAGCATGAACAATCCTCCTTCAATAACCATTTATTTTCTAAACATTCACGTAGTCGGGTACGACTCCGATACATCAACACATTAAAGTTTGAGATAGACAATTCCAACTTGCTACAAATCTCATTAGAACTCAGCTCTATCACCTCTCTCATCATAAAAACTTGAGCATATTTGGCAGGTAAATGATTTAAACAAGCTTCAAAAATCATCCAGAAATCTGCCTGCTCCATCATTTCTTCAGGGCTTTGCCATGCTTGAGGCGCTTCATATTTATGCCAATGTCCGGAAGCATCAAACAGTGCATCAATACTCAGTTCACTTTCCTCATCTTTAAATAATTCTGTCATTGAGACCAAACGCGATTTTTGCCGAATCACATCAATAATTTTATTTTTTAAAATCGCGAACACCCATGTTTTAAACGCAGCACGTCCTTTAAATGAATCTAAATGCTGGAAAGCACTCGTTAATGCCTCTTGCACCACATCTTCAGCTTGAGGAAGAGAAGAAAGCTGTAAAAAAGCAAATTTTATCATTTGCTGTCTTAAGTCTTGTAAAAAGGCTGGATTATGCAGCTGATCCCCTATTTCTTCATGATCTGATGCCACGGCTGAAGTCATCCTTATACCTCTTTAAAATCATGGGGAGTTTGAATCAATCGCATTCGAGTTAACAGTGCTTTTAGTTCTTGAATCTGCAGATAAATATCATGTTCAGATAAATCAGTGAGTACAGATTGAATCAGTGTATGAATATCTTGGTCAGTTAACTTTACATTTTGAGTCAACTGTTCAATCACCATAGCAAACAAAGGCGAAAGCTGTTCAATACACACTTTGTCTTGTTCATCTCGCCAAACCATAATTGCTCCAGGCATAGGCTCAGCCTGTTCTGGAGTCATTAAAATTGTCCATGTATAAACGGGATATTGATAAACCAATACCCATACCTTTGTGGTTAACTGCCAATCACAGTTTTCCTGCAAAACTATTTTTTCAACTTCAACAGTGTCTAAATACAACTCAAGCCATTCAAACTGCAACAACTCAGCCAACCAAGGGTATTCTTGCAATATCGGGTGCTGCTGATCTGTCAAATACTCTCTAAACTCAAGAGAAATATCATTATACAAAGGCGAGCGACACTGGGTTTTTTGAAAAAACTCCGAGAGTAATTGTTGCCACTTTAACTCTGGCAACATCGCACGAGCCACGGGATAAACTAAATCAATAAATGAACAGACATTATTAAAAAGTAAGTCTCGATAAATATGCATTCGTCCGGCAGGAAGAGCTTGAGGTAATTCCAAATCAGGATCTCTAATCCAGTCACAAAACTGTTGTTGCATGGTCTGAAAGGATATTTGATTTTCCTTCATAGCCACTCTCCTGTTGTTGAATTATTTTAATTTTGGCTAGCTCCTCTTCTAGCTCTCGCCATGATGGAATATTAAAGTCGCGCTCAAGTAAAGTTGCTTTCACACCACACACTTGATAGGTATATCTCAATAGTTCCCATACGCGATCACAAACCTCTGCACCATGCGTATCAATTAATAAATTTTTCTGAACTTGCTCATGTCCAGCAATATGTATATAACGGATTCTTTCTTTTGGCATGTCCCGAATAAATCCAAATGCATCACTGCCATGGTTAATGCTGTTGACATAGACATTATTGACATCCAGAAGCAAATCACAGTCTGCATATTGAAGAACCTCACGGATAAACTCCGCTTCACTCATTTCAGCATTGGGCATTAAATAAGTAGAAACATTCTCTATGACTAATCGTCTTCCTAAAATATCTTGAACACGTAAAATACGTTCAGCGACATATTGAACAGCCGGTTCAGTCATAGGAATGGGCAACAAATCATATAAATAGCCGCCATCATTTGTATAACTTAAATGTTCAGAATAAATCGAGACATCATATTGTTCTAAAAAGTTTTTTATTTTTTCGATAAATTCAAGATTCAGTGGATGAGGACCGCCAATAGACAATGACAAGCCGTGACAAATTAATGGAGCTTTTTCAACACACTGTGCGAGTAATTTCGCGTGTCGTCCACCAAAACCTAGCCAGTTTTCAGGAGCAACTTCAATAAAATCTGGACATGTTTTTGCATCTAAAAACGAGTCTATAAAATCACGCCTTAAACCAAGTCCTACGCCTGACAAATCCATCATGGTGATTTCTCCTTTTGGAAACGATGCCGACACTTACCAGAAGGCCGACATCATCCATGATCAGATTGTTTACTTAGCGCCGCACTTACCGTCAGCGACTTTTTTATCTGCACCGCACTTGCCGTCCGCTGCTTTTTTAGTTGCTCCACATTTTCCATCTGCTGCTTTTTTATCTGCACCACATTTTGCTTCGGCAGACTTTTCATGGTTTTTCATTTTGTTAGCACCGCATTTTGCTTCACCGCATTTTCCATCTGCTGCTTTGGTTGCATGTGCTTCGGTTGTTGTATGGGTTGCTGCTACCGCCACTTGTGTAGCGCCAGCAACTGATAGTGCTAATAATGCCGCCACTGAAGTCATTGAATTGAGCTTATACATGTTAGTATTCCTTTAAAGATAAATTCTCGGTTTGTACATTTGTACGTATAGTTAGACGGACCAAATCCTTTTTTATTACACCGTAAATAAAATTTTTTTTATGTAAGAAATACAGTTTTTATCCGACTAATTAATATTCAATCGCATCGGATGTGAAATTATCATGAAGAATTTTATTTATGGCTTATCTCAATATTATCAAAAACTGGGTAAAACTCTACAACATGCGGACGGCATCGCAGCTCTGGCTCTTCGATTATATTTAGTTCCTATATTTTGGATGGCTGGCACAAATAAATTAATGCACTTTAACGACATTGTAGAATGGTTTGGCAACTCAGATGGAGGTTTAGGACTTCCTTTTCCGTATTTAATGGCATTACTTGCAACAACGGCTGAGCTAGCAGGTGCAATACTATTAACATTTGGCCTCTTTACTCGCTTAATTAGCATCCCGCTCATGATTACCATGTTGGTTGCCATATTTACTGTCCATATACCAAATGGATGGCAAGCGATTGCTGATCCGAATGCACCCTTTGCAAACATGCAGGTCTTGGCCTCGGCTGAAAAGTTAGAGAAGGCTCGCGAAATATTACAAATCTACGGCAATTATGATTGGCTCACGTCTAGTGGTTCGTTTGTAATTTTAAATAATGGAATTGAGTTTGCCGCTACGTATTTGGTCATGCTACTCGCACTGCTTGTTCTTGGAGGCGGCCGTTATTTCAGTTTAGATTATTGGATTAAAAAGAAACTGCTCTAATTAATCATTACGCTAAAAATCCTACTGACAGCAACATAGGGCATCTTTTTCTTATTGTGTGCCATGTTTAGCTCATGACACACAATTGATAGTGAGGCAATTTGGTCAAACCAGAAGCTGGTATCAAATTATCGAACTCTCACAAAAATAATATCTAGGTCTTTTTTGGGTACAAACTTAGTCTTGGTCATTTGAAATTGAGTTAGACTAATCTTTTTAACTGGCCCATCCCAACAAAATGAAACCAGCTCATCCTTATCACGCTCAATGGTGAGCTTAAAGTTTTCAATTGGTTTTGCCCAATTTGCACCCGTCGTTAAAATATAGCCCAAAGCACTAAACGGCGAATTTTCTGCACTGGCTTTTTTTAAGCCTTGCTTAAATTGTTTATCCATACAAAATTGCTGGTTATATTCATCTGGATAGAGAGCTACAGAGCCACCGACCAAAGGTTTATATTCATGATGAATTTTAGTCAAACTATTGGCTTTGAAAGTCTGCTTCCAACTATAAACCACTTGAGATGACCACGGGATTACATCATCTTTTTTAAATTTGGCTAAAATTTTCTGTATTTGCGGCTTATTACATTGTTTTAGCTTATCTACATAATATTCATAATCATAGTTAGTGCGAGTCCATGGGTTTAGCATCTCTTTTTCACTAAAACCGCATTGCTTAAACTCATCCGTTGCATCAATCAGTGGCGATTTTTCATCTTTTTGAATAAACGTTCTGACATGTATCTCGGGTTTTATATTTTTTCCATCTACCACAATTTTAAAGCTTTTTAAAAGCTGTTCAGTATGTGCAAAATCAGATTCAAAAAAATTATCAATGCGTGGTAACGGAAATAAAATCGTTTCCGTTACGTCTTTATTGCTTAAGTTTTTATAGAGGTAGTCGACCTTAATAATCTTTTTACTAATAAATAGATCTTCGCTTTGCATGGCAATTTGCGAATTTTTGAGATATTGAATCCCACCTGTACCCACGTAACCCGTAGAGTCGTTGGCTAGACCATAGGTAGATAGCGAAGCTAAAACAGCAAAGGTTATTGCAAGTTTTTTCATTTTAAAGTGCTCTATGTCATTTTCTAATTATGAAATATCCATCTGCAATAAAGCATAACTGTTTAAGCGTAAACGTTGTTGATTTTTTAGTGGTGACTCATCTATCTCTTTAAAATTTATAAAAAGTTAATTAAAGCTTAGTTTTTGTTTCATCATCTTTTTAGGCACACTAATTTTTCCAATAAAGTTGGTTAACCATAAAATGCATTCATCACGATGTTCAAAGTGAGGGATCAAACTTAGGTCAATTTTTATATCCCGATCTGCTATAGGCAAACTCAAGCAATATTCAAAGTCGATCGAGTTATATTTTAATCTCAGATTTTTTTCTGCGGCCTGTTTTTTTATTTCAGCCATAATTCGATTAAGGTTAACGATTAAATCATTTGAAATTTGATTGTTCTCATAGACACGTTCATAGACGTTTTCAGCAACGTCTATATATTTTATAAGCTCTGCGTTTTCATTCATCTCATTCATACTCTCTTTTTTTTAAAATTATGAACAGCTAAATGTTTAATTGCGTTACTTGGCACGTGGGTTATGTGAAAAACGTATATTTTCATTTACCAAAAGATTAATTTAAGATTTTGATATTTATAAAAAACATTTTATATTTTCACATTTGCATACATTTAAGATTTTCAGAATATTAAACTTTGGTTATCAAAATAACTCAGTCTTCATTTATTTTTAGATAAAAAAAACCGCCCCAGAAGGCGGTCGCTGAGTTAAAACCAGCAGGTATATAGAAGTAAGGTGGACGTTTACTTCTATATTCTTTTATGAAGGAGTTTTATTGATTTTAATAAAATCCTCAGATTTAAAATAATTGATAATCATGTCTGCATGCTCTTCTTTTGGAGGAGTGACAGTCATAGGAAATGCCTCTTTCGACATCTTAAAACCTGGGGGTAAAAAGTGCGAAATTGGCGGTAGTTTCGGTTTTCCACCTTCTGTGATTCGCTCAATAAATCCAGCTAACCAAAGAAGATATTCACCTTCATTTACGAACTTTGGCATAACACTCAGATCAATTTGAACTTTGCATTCACTTAACGGTTTCGTTAAGTTTTCTTCAAAGTCGATATAGTTGAACTTGAGCTTAAACTCTGTTCCTTTGATGGCTTTTCGAATCTGACTAATTAAACAGTTAAGGTTCTGAGTAATGTCATCAGTGAATAAGCTATCTTTTTTAATATTTTTATAAACCTTTTCGGCTACAGCTAGATACTTTGGCATTAACCTCTCTCCATACTATTGTTATAAAGTTCTGATCTATGAATGTTTTCTGTCTTTGATTATGCTTAAAGTAGTGTAATTAAAGGTATCCTTATTAGAGTGGTTTGTAAGTAGTTTGCGCTTTATGTAAAACACTTCATAAAAACACCTAAAAAAATTATGGTTTTGATAACTTATCCGCAAAAAAGCATGGTTGAATAGAGATCGTCAGAAATATTTACTTTCATATTATTTTGACCATTTGGTAAAATTAATATGTTTTCATTTGCTTATCTCGTCTTACCAACCCTAAAACAGCTCGACGCACTCGTATTTCTTCTTCAGAAAAAGGTAAATGCTCGATGAGCTCGTAAATTGAGAGAGAATTATTTTCAATCAAGAAACAGTCTTGCTCTGTTGTCCAATTAGACGTTGTCGATTCAGTTTGTTTTAAGTAGCGTTTCATATTTCCTAGCAGACTTGTTTACACATACAAAAAGCCTGCCTTTAGGCAAGCTTATATTTCAGGTTTTGAATTGGTTATTATTATAGCAGTCTATACATGATATGTTCAGTTAATATTGTAGCTGCCCTAACTAAACATTATAAAAAAGCCCACTCACTGTGGGCTTCTTAATGGTTATTATGCGGCATTTACCCCAACAATAAACTGACTACAATTAGAGCCTTCAGATGCATTGCCTAATTGTTTTTCAGAGAATTTAAATTTAGAGGCAACTGACTCGTAATCTTTTTTAAGGGTTTGGCCAGTTAACTCTCCAAGCTCTTTGACTTGTTCTGGTTGCAAGATGCCATGTTCAACTGCTTGATTTACCATGACACATGCTGTGGTCATTGCGTCATAACGTGCAGCAGTTTTAGAGTAACCTAGAGCACCGATTACACCACCAATAATTAAGCCAATAATCACCGCTAAAGTTACGTGCATTTTATTCATTTTTTAAATACCTAAAAAATCTAACTAAACTAAAAAGGAGCACTTCAAAAGATTGTGTTCAAGCCCAATTAGGATAGTCGCGTTTATAGGTTATAAAAAGTTAGATTCTGTCACATTTTTTGATAGGTTAAGTGAAATGTGTTTTATCAATTCAAAAGAAAAATATCAGACCTTCCTAATTCTCTTTCGTTTTTTGCTTGGCACTTCTAAAGGAATTGCCACCTTACCTGTACCCAACCCGCGGAAAAAATAATTAATGATATATAAGAATAACAAGCCAAAATAAAAAATCGGAAAAATACTAAAGACAGTTGTTACTATTTCCCAAAACATCACTCCGACTCTGTAATTATACCCCAATACTATAAGCCCACCTCTACGTCTGGGCCTCTGCTGAGTAATATCATCATAAATAAAGTGAAGTATTCCCATGACAAAACATAGGGCAAATAAACTTGAGACTAATGTCTTTTTGATTAAAGGTTTCTCTAACCAAGGGTATTTTTTTGAAGACTCAAATTCGGCTTTAAAAAATATTTTATAAATTTCCTCTTGATAAGATTTATTAACCCCATATTTTTTAATAAAAAAATAGCAGATAACACAACCCACAAAGAACATGACTATGGTTATATAAATGCTATAAAGAATCGTAAAAAACGGTAGTGGACCTTTCGTACCAACAGTCACATGCATAGTTTGTGTGATGTATTGATATAGCTCGTACTGCCATTCATTTTTTGGATAAGCAGGAAATACAAATAAAGGAATAATAAAAAGAATGGAACATATAGCTATATTTCCTTTGTTCTCCTTACTTTTCCGTGCAAGCGTAGAAAGAAAATTTTTAGAAGCCATATCTATATTTTACAATTTGGAATCACTTCTTTAACCTTATAAAAATCATTAAAAGCTTTTATAGTATTCATAAAAAGTCATTCATTTTATTTAATATCTTGTGAACGAACTTTACTCTATGTTTTAGATAAAATCAAAAGATGAGAGAGAAAGTTTCCTTATATGAAATATATACTTATTTTTACTTGTGCTCTTTATATTCAAAAGAGCACTTTTTAAAGGGAACTTTGAGACATTTCTAAGTTATTAATGTAAAAACGGTTTTGTTAAAAATACAAACCCGACAGAGAAAAAAGCATTATCGTGATGAGAAATTTGGTCGCCATAACTTGCATTTAATTGAACAAAGTCTTTATAAATCATGTATCGAAAACCTGTTTGGTAAAAAGCATCATTTCGATCATTGCCATATACTTCGGCAGTGAATGTTAATGGATGGGTAAGTTGTGTTTCGGTTCCAATTCCCCATGTGGTTTGATTTTTATGTGTGGTATTTTCACGTAACCAACCAAGGTTGGCATGGATTAAAAATTTATCATCCAAAGTAGAAAGACTTAAAGGAACATTAACCGTCCAATCTTTCTTTGAAGAATCCTTAGTATTGATTTGAGTGCCAAAAGAAAAGCCGATTCCCCAATCATTAGTTTCTAAAGGTTTTAATAAGGTCTTGCCTTGTAGAGTTGCATAACTGACATGCTCAGTATCATCATTTACTCTCCCCATCCCTACAGCAAATTCAAAATTACCACCAAAATTACAGGCTGGTGTTGCCCAATATTCTTTGCTGTCAGAGTTATGCTGCGCCCATGTTTCTAGCTGGCAGGTTTTTGGAGAAACTAGAGCAGCATCGTCAACAACCATAGGTCGTCCACTATGGCTCGCGCTAGATAATGCGAATAAACAGAAACCAGAAATAAGTGAGCGTTTCTTTAAAGTAAATAACACTGGCATCACTCCCATAAGTCATGGAGCACATACAAGTACTGCAACCCGTCATGAATAAATCATGGGTTAATAATAGAAATGAAAAGATGGAAATAAAAAACCTCTTCTTGCATCCACAAAAAGAGGTCTGTCAGGACTTCAGTGGATACTTAGACTATTATCGATCGACTACTGTCACTCGAGCAAGTACTCACATTGAAGCTCCTAAAAATTAGTTGGGCGGATTCTAAAATTACCGTTGTTAAATATCAAGTTAAAATTTCGTGTCAGTCTAAGCGATAGAAAAACAGCTTATTTTAAAAACTCTTTCACAGTTTCTTGCATACTTGTCGTTGCACGGCCAATGAGCTGATGCAGATCTTTGCTATCACTATATAAACCGTCTTTAGATACGCCTTCATCCGAATCTGCCAATATATGAGCAAACCCTTCTGGTACACCAACCTGCACTAAAAGTGCTTTATATTCTGCTTCAGGTAAATCTTGATAAGTTATATCTTTTTTAGTGATTTCACTTGTCCATTTTGCTACATCATCAAGCGTGTAACTTGTATCACCTGCAAGCTCATAAATCTTATTTTCATGCCCATCTTGCGTTAATACCACAGCGGCCGCAGTTGCATAATCTAAACGTGAAGCAGAAGAAATTTTACCGTGATGAGTTGCCCCAAAAATTTTGCCATGCTCTACCGCTTGTTTAAGACCCATTGCATAATTTTCGTTGTACCAGTTATTACGTAATAACGTGTAGGGAATATTTGATGCTTTTAAATATTGTTCAGTTTCAACATGTTCTTGTGCAAGTAAAAGTGGTGTTACATCTGCTTTTAATAAACTTGTGTAAGCGATAAATTTTACATGTGCGAGTTTTGCTGCATTAATAATATTTTGGTGTTGTACCGTACGTTGACCAATTTCATTTGATGAAATTAATAAAAGCTTATCAATACCTTGTAGTTGCTCTGAAAGTTTTTCTACGTCATGAACATAATCAAAAGGACGAACTTCTACTCCTTTTGAGCTTAAATCCATAGCTTTTTCTGGATTACGGACTAATGCCACAATATTTTTTGCTTCAGTCCGTTCAAGTAATTGAGAAATAACGAATTGACCAAGTTGACCTGTTGCACCAGTAACTGCAATACGCATGGTGATCTCCATCTGATGTAGTTGAAATATTTCAATCATCGTAGTATCTTCACTTACTAAAAGTAAGTACTTACCTAAAAGTAAGTTCAGCATTAAATGTAAACTTTTGTAATACAGGTAATGAGCAATGAAAGGTCAGGTTTTTGCAGCAGATTGTCCATCTAGAAAAATTTTGTTGACACTAACGAGCCGTTGGAGTGTTTTAATTTTAGTTGCGCTACGTGATCAACGTTTACGCTTTAATGAATTAAAAAAAATAATTGATGGCATTAGTGAAAAAATGCTGGCACAAACCTTAAAGTCACTTGAGCAAGATGGTTTTATTTATCGTCAGGATTATGCCGAAGTGCCCCCTCGAGTAGATTATCAATTAACGGACTTTGGTCGAGAAGCTTCCGAACGCCTTTTTGATTTAACTGATTGGCTTGAAAATAATATATCTCAGTTATTAGAAAAGCAGCCTCGTTCAGACTTAGTTGTATAAGCAAATTTCAGCATATTTAAACTCGCTTCACGATTGATCATCTAACTTTGATCAACAAATTTAGAGTCCGACTCTCTCATCTAAACCCCAGCAAAAAACACTCAAGCACTCTTTCCCGCTCGATTGCCCCATCCGAACTTAGAAACTGAATAATTGCACCTTCAATCATATATAAAAATAGCTTAGCGTCTTGAAAGGTAGCATCGGTTTTGAGTTTTATAAGCTGGCTATAAATTTCATTAAGCAGCCATGTTCTATATCTCACCGCGGTGATATAGGCTTTTCGATACGTCAGTTTCGTTTCAAAAATTGCTTTAAATAAAAGGTAGTACGTCCCTTCTAAATCGGTGTGTAACAAATAAAGTTTCTTGAGTTTATCCTTCACGCTTGTGTTCTGGTCGTACCCAACAATTGAAACTACTTTTTCTTTTAAACGTTCTTTTTGCACAATTAGACAGATTTCAATAAATCGTTCTTTCGAATGAAAAAAGTTATAAAAAGTTGCTTTGGTCACTTCACACTCTTTGACAATTCGGTCGACTCCAACCGTATGAAATCCGTGATGGTGAAATAAATCAATCGACTTATTGATGACTTGTATGGCACGGGAAGAAAGCACTAACTTTGGCATAGTTTTACCGTTATAAATTCTTGTTGTTTCTAAATGAGATACTTTTTGGGGAGAAAAAAAGGCACAGCAAAGCCCGTAAGACTGTGCTTGGCACATCTCAAGTTTTATTGTTGATTAAGTTTTAAGACGAAATAATTTAAAGCCTGAAAACCTTACGGCGATCAAACTGCTTTAAACGTTTAAGTTGTGTCGTTATAGCTTTTGGCAAAGGCTGCCAAGAAATAATGGATGTGCAAAGCCAACTCCTTTTTATTGGGAGTTCTGCCAGACATTAGAATTATGGTGGCAGAACGGAAGAGGGTTCGCGGACTGGTTTCGACTCCAGCACACCCGAGGGTGTCCCTCTCCCGTCCTACCGCTACGGGAGGGAACGAGATGCACACAAGACTATTCCTCAGAAGAAATAATCCTGATGTGGTCGAAAAAAGCGGTCCGCGACGACCGACTGGCAATGTGGCCAGCAGGCGAAGAATAATATTCAGATCTCTTTCAGTCAAGCACACAAAATGACATTTGCTTTAAAATAGATCATTAAAAAGTAAGGATAAATAATTAAAATTTATTGTTAAATTGGGGTTTATAAAATGCTTATATAAGATCAAATGACTATGAATATAAAATTATTGATGGCGAGCTGACACTATGTATTGAAACACCCGAAGTTAGAATTAAAAAATCCCTCATACGAGGGATTTCCTTTAATCAATTTTGTTTGATAGGTTCAAATTGTCGAATATTAGGATCATATGCTACTCGTGTAACTCCCTTGTCATTAATAACGAAGCTCATTAGATCCTGTCCTAATAAGAATCTACCTTTATAATTTTCGCTAACTCTCGAAAGAATTTCTTTCTCACTAGCTCTACCAATATTGCCTTTACTGTATAAAGAAATATGTGAAATTACGGCATCTTTAGGTTTGGTTTCGTTGAGTACTTGACCTAATTTCTCAGTATTCGCAAGGTATGAATAGAAGTGTTGTACATAATCTGGATAAGCTTTTTCAAGTTCACGACTACCAATCGATAAACTATGAACCAATAAATCAACACCTTTCGCTTGTTTAACTAAATTTGAGGAATAAGTTGTATCGCCAGATAATACAACTGCATGTCCAGCATAATCTATACGGAATCCATAAGCTGGCTCAACATGACCATGATCTACAAGAAAAGCGGTAACCTTTACCCCATCTTTATCATAAACAACACCACCTTTTTGCGGTAAAAAGTGATCACTAATTTTAGTAGCTGGCTCATTTGTTTCCCCACCTTTTAAGCGAATTTCATTATTGGCGGTGAAAGCTTTCTCAATTCCACGTGCAAAATTATCTATCCCAACGGGCCCATAAATTGAAATTGGAGTTTTACTACGCCCGTCATCAGTCGGTAATGGAGCTGATGCATATAAATCAGGGAAGCCTGTTAAGTGATCTGAGTGCATGTGCGTAAAGAAAATAGAATTAATATCTCTTAAAGGAACTTGGATTTGGTGAAGACGAATAACCGCCCCTCGTCCTACATCGAATAATAATTTTTGATTGCCAGCCTCAACTAAAGTACTCATACCGAATCTATTGATATTAACAATCGGAGTTCCTGTTCCGAGTAGAGTGACTTTCATTTCACCCTCAGGTGCGGCATTAACAGTATTCATTCCCATGAATATAGTTGTACATAAACCAATTGCTAAACGAAAACTTCCATTTTTCATAGTTATATCCATCTGTGAGGTAATTGAGTTATCGATAATTACAGTCGATAAGCAATTTATAATATGGGCTAAGTATTTTTTATATCCGCATATTCCAAATTTGTATCCAATACAACAAATGATTCAGCTCATTTTAGACAGCTATCACACCAATCTTATACTCACATTGATTATCGAAAACATCTTAAGACTTCACATGAAATCTCAGCTAACAACTGTTTAATAGTGCTTCGGCTGAGTATGTCTTAACATATCTAAAAGATATAAGCTTGAAGGCATCTGTTGCAATGAATGACTCAGTGAAGTGGTTAGAAACTTTAAATAAAATTACTGGTATTGCTCAAACAGGTTTATATTATTCAAAAGATGTTTATGACAAAGAACGTTATGAACAACTCTTAGGACATATTGAATATTTATTAGAATTAAAAGAAATCAAAACAGAAAATTTTATTAATAACGTGCTCCAAGATGTAGGTTATGCCACTCCGAAATTAGATGTCAGAGCAGTTGTTTTTAAAGAAAATAAATTATTATTAGCAAAAGAAATCGGAGATGGGCGATGGTCTGTTCCGGGTGGATGGGCTGACGTAGGTTACTCAGCATCGGAAAATGCTGAAAAAGAAGTTATAGAAGAGACAGGTTTACGAGTTAAGGCGATTAAGTTATTGGCTTTAACAGATAGAACCAAGCACCCACACCCTCCGATGTTTTTACATGTGTATAAGGCTTTCTTCTGGTGTGAAATTATTGATGGTGAACTGACACCAAGTATTGAAACACCCGAAGTTGGATTCTTTGGTAGAGATGAGTTACCACCTATTTCTACAGCACGTGTAACAGAAGAACAAATACAACAATTCTTTGATTATTTAGAGTCAGTACCAGACGTTACTAAGTTTGATTAATTAAACTTAATGTAAGGCAGATCTCTTATATTTAGAGTTCTGCTGTTAAATTAAGATTGTTAATTATACTTTTGCCTATTTTTTGAAATGGGATAATAGTTTTAAAAAGTCATTTAAAGGCATGGGGCAGCCCCACAAATATCCTTGAAACTCAGTACATCCATTGTTTTTAAAAGCACTAAATTGTTCATGAGTTTCGATGCCTTCAACTAACACGCGAAGGTTTAAATCCAGTCCAATTTTAATAATGCCAGTGACTAATTTATTACTGCGTTTATCATCCAACGCTGCCTGCACAAAGCTACGATCAATCTTGATTTGTCTGATGGGCATTTTTTGTAGATAGCTTAAAGATGAATAACCTGTACCAAAATCATCAAGAGAAAGCTGAACTCCTTGATTAGATAAAAAGTTCATTTTTTCGATCATGCTTACACAATTCGTTAAAGCAATATTTTCAGTAATTTCTAATATGAGCCGAGATGGATTGACCTGATATTGCTGAATCAACTCAATCACAGTTTGCTCAAAGTTTGGTTGCATGAAGTGATCAGCACTAATATTAATTGAAAGTGTAAGATCTTTGGTCTCGGCTTTTTTACTCCACTCTTGTAGAACTTTGCAGGCTTGAGCCAATACCCATTCTCCAATCTCTGGCATTAACCCAAAAGTTTCGGCTGCTGGAATAAAATCTTTTGTGGGAATATATCCTAAAACAGGATGATGCCATCTTAATAAAGCTTCTGCGCCAATTAGCGTTTCAGAAGCATTAATTTGCGGTTGATAAAAAAGCTCAAACTGTTCTTTAATAAGCGCTAAGCGTAAGTCTTGCACCATAGTGCTTTCGGTTTGTATCTCTAATTGCATGGTGTAAATTGAAATACAGATCATGAGCGTAGCGACACAAGTTGCAACCCATCCCCCATGATCACGAATATCTTCAGGTAAAGGTATGGCGCTCTCCAGATTAAAAGAGCTGCCACTAAAAAATATAAAGCATCCAATCGACAAAAGAATTAAAGCAGCTTGTAAAAAGCTTGGATTTCTACGGTAATTCAAATATCCCAATATCGCCCCAGCGGGTAAAAACAATTGAGCCACTTGCGGACGGTCACTTGTAGCGACATCAAAAAATAAGCAAAAAATGACTGGAAAAACAAGCAGAACGACTTGAGATAAAAGTATACCCGCTGAAATGCGGTTTATATAAATGAGAAAAAGGCTAAAGATGGAGATCAGTGTAAAAAAGATATCCATACCCACAATTAACCACATTTTTGCAAATATAAAATATACGGTCCAAAACAAACAAAAAATAATACAAATAAAGATATTTGCTTTTGCTGCGATTGTAAGCTGCTGATCCTTTACGGTACGGTAATTTTTTTTGCGTTTTTTAAAGTAAGACGAAGCTATCATAAATAAATCAACCGTAAAATATTTCTTCATAAACCCCAAGCTTGAACAGTGATATACCCTGTCAATTTTCACCAATAAAACCTCATGTTTTATTTATTTTTATATGACTCATCTTGAGGTGGGTGTTGTTTTAATTGTGGTGGCACAGTCCGGTTGTTTAATTGAATAATTTTGTTTTTCAATCACCTTATAATTTTAAAGGATCATCCCCTAACGATACATGTGTCTGCGACTAAGGTACAGGCCCTAAATAGCGAAAAATTAGAGCATAAGAATTTTTAGAATATAGAGCCCTCTTTGTTGATATTAATAATAATTATCATTACTATTTAAGAATAATTTAACTGTGTGTTTAATTGCGCTACTCATTGCCAATTTGTGGACTCCGCCGCTATGAACTTCAATGTAGAGAAACAGGTATGGTTTAGCCAAATTTACCGTTCTCAGCAAACTACGCTTTTATCATGGTTTAAACACAAAATTCAGCACCATCATCAATCTGAAGACCTGAGCCAGGAAGTGTTTTATCGTGCTTTAAAAAGTGGATATTGTTTTCAAAAAATTAAGGAACCACAGGCATGGCTTATGGGCATCGCCAAACATGTCATTATTGACCATTGGCGCCGTCAGCATATTGAAAACTTATATCTAGACGCCCTACAGCATCTTCCAGAAGAATATTATCCCTCTGCTGAACATGAAGTTTATATTCAAGAAACCCTATATCAAGTTCATTTAATATTAGAAAAACTACCCACCCGCACGGCTCAGGTCTTTTTGATGTCTCAACTAGACGGCATGACTTATCGAGAAATTAGTGAAAAAATGAATATTTCTGAAGCTACTGTGAAAAGAGATATGAAACAAGCTTTTTTGGCTTGTATAGACCTCTATAATTAACCCTTTTCAACGCGCTCAAATTTCTACTGTATGTCAGCTATTAATAAAATTCCTCCTCATGTTTTAGATGCAGCCGCAGACTGGTTGGTACTTCTACATTCGGGTGAAATGACAGCATTACAGCAACAACAATTTGAGCAGTGGAAAGCCGAAAAAAAAGAACACCAGCTAGCACTCCAGCAAATGGAAAAATTTAGCCACGGTTTATCAAACCTCGCAGGTAACTTCCCTTCCAAAGCTTTAGTTCAGTCTAATCAAAAATTTAATCTTGCTGCAAAACGCAATATGCTGTTGAGCCTTTCAGGTTTAGTCATCGTTGGCTTGTCTGCCTATTTCATACCTTGGGAAAAATGGCAGTCGGACTATCACACCAAAGTGGGTGAAATTAAAAAAGTATCGTTAAAGGATGGTTCTCAACTGATTATGGCAAGTGATTGCTATGTCGATGTAAATTTCACGCAAGAGAAACGTCAGATAAAGCTGATTGATGGGGAAATTTATATTGAAACGGCAAAGGATGCTCAACATCGGCCATTTATTGTCGAAACCAAAAATGGTTCAGTAGAAGCCTTAGGTACTCAGTTTACGGTTCGTCAAGAAAATAGCGAACAGACCAAAGTCAAAGTCTATAAACATGCGGTAGCCATTGAGCCAGAGAACGCTTCTAAACGGCAAATATTAAAACAAGGTCAACGTGCTTTTTTTGACGAAAAATATATTTCAAAGTCTCTTCCTCTTGATAACGATCAGCCGTATTGGACCCAACAACTTTTGGTTGTAGATCAATGGCCACTTCAAAAAGTGCTAGATGAGCTATTTCGTTATAAAAAAGGAAGCTACCATCTCGATGCGGAATTGAAAAATATAAAAATTTCGGGCGTATTTTCTCTAAAAAATCCTGAGCAAAGCTTAGAAACTTTAGCCTATAGCCATCAACTTGAACTGAACTATTACAGTCCCTATTTGTTAAATATTAAAAAAAGATAAAAAAATGTGACCCTTTTTTTGATCTGGTTCGACTTATAGAGAAATACACTCCCTGTCGAGAAGACCACATGAAGGATTATCAAGTAAAAAGTAAATTGGCTTTGGCTATACGTGCAGTGCTATGGAGTACGCCATTGGTGGTCACGGCGCTTACCTCAACTTCTATTTACGCTGCGCAAACTTATAGTATTTCAATTCGCCAGAGCACGCTTGATCAGGCCATTAAACAACTGGCTATTCAAACAGGCACAACCATTAGCTACGATAATGCCAGTCTTTCAAAAACAAAAAGCAAAGCGCTTCAAGGCAATTACGCTGTTGAAGATGCTTTAAGTCTGTTATTACAAAACCATCCATTTGAAGCCGTTAAAGTAAACAACGGTGGTTACAGCATCCGAGTGAAGGCTCCACCCGCTCCAATTGAACCCAAAGTTTTTCAGTTAGAAGCAATTAAAACAAAAGCAAATAACAATAATGAATTTGATACGGCAGGCAGTGAAACAGGTACGGCGCATTTAGCAACAATTCATGTTAATGCTGATCATGGTGAAAATTTAACAACCGAAGGTTCAGGTTTATATACGGCGAAGGCGACCACCGCTTCTAATGGCTTAGCTTTAAGTTTGCGAGAAACACCTCAGCTGGTCAGTGTAATCACCAACCAACAAATGAAAGACCAGAACCTCACCCAATTAACCGATGTTGTCAGTCAAGCAGCAGGACTCTCTATTAAACAAGGCGGCAATATTGGTAGTGATAATTCACCTATTTACGCTCGCGGCAAAGAAGTAGATAGTTATTTACTCGATGGCGTGAAGCTCATGAGTTCATATGCAAGTATTTTCCAAAGTCAGGACATGGCTTTATTTGACCGAGTCGAAGTCGTGCGCGGTGCAAATGGCTTAATGACAGGTGCTGGCAGTGCAAGCGCAAGTATTAATCTGGTCCGAAAAAAACCATTACAAGACTTTAAGGCTTCGGTGAGTGCTGACATTGGTTCTTGGGATTCCTACCGCACTGATATTGATGTTTCTACACCCCTTAATGAGTCTGGAAGTATTCGTGGCCGTACCCTTTTTGCCTACCAAAAGTCAGACTCTTATATCGACCGCTACAATGAAGAACGTAAAGTTGCTTATGCAGTTGTAGAAGCTGATTTAACAGACCAAACCAAAGCAAGTTTAGGTGCAAGTTACCAGCAAATTGATTTGACTGGTGTGGCTAGAGGTGGTTTACCAAGCTTTTATACAGATGGCACACTCATTAATTGGTCCCGTTCAGATTCAGCGGCAGCAAGTTGGACGGGTTCAGATCGCTCAACGACATCTTACTTTGCCGACATTGAGCACCAGTTTAATGACCGCTGGAAATTAAAAGGTGTAGTATCTAGAACCATCACCGATTCTGATGAAATTGTAGGTTATACCTACTCAAGTGAAGGAATCGATAAAGCTACTGGTAGTGGAGCGATGTTATACGCAACCCGTTGGGATTATCGTCCAACTCAAGAGTTGTTCAATTTAACCTTGAATGGTTCATTTGATTTGTTTAATCAAACTCATGACGTGGTGTTAGGTACGACTTACACAAAAAGTAAAAATAAACGTCCTACCTATTCTGGCTGGAATAACGGAATGACATGGGACGGCACTCTAAACAATATTTTTGCTTGGGATGGCAATACACCTAACCGCCCCGAAACAAAAATAGATGGTTGGTACAGTGGAGATGATCGTAGCCAATCTATTTTTGGTGCTGTTCGTCTTAAAGCCACCGACAATCTTGCGGTTATTTTAGGTACACGGATTGAAGACTGGGAACGCGTAACGGGCAACCATTCAGATGCAGATAATACAACTACCTACACAACCCAAGAAGAAAGCGGCAAGGTAATTCCTTATGTGGGCATTACCTATGATTTCTTTGACAACTGGACTGCTTACGCAAGCTACACCAATATTTTTTCACCACAAGATAAGAAAGCCGTTACAGGCGAATACATAGACCCATTAATAGGTAATAGTACCGAGCTGGGTATTAAAGGTGAGTTTTTTGATAATCAGTTGAATATTGGAGCTGCTGTTTATCAAACTAAAGAAGACAATACAGCGATCGCATTAACTAATGTATTTGCCCCAGATGGTTCTCAAGCGTATCGAACAGAATCTGGCACCAAAAGTCGCGGTTTTGAAATTGAAGCGACAGGTAAGTTGACTGATTTATGGCAAGTTTCCACAAGCTTTAGCCGTAACCTATCAAAAGATAGTCAAGACAACCGATTAAATACTGGCGTGCCAAATAATACAGCCAAACTGTTTACCACCTACACCCTACCTTATCTTGATGAAGCCCTCACTATTGGTGGCGGTGTTCGTTGGCAAAGCGAAATTTATGAAAAAAATGCGGTCTCTGCAACGGGTAGATTTACTCAAGAAAGTTACGCTTTGGTCGACTTAATGGCACGTTATAAGGTCAACAATAATCTTATGCTCAACTTTAATGTTAATAATTTATTTAATGAGAAATACCATTTAGCCACCACAAATAGCTATTACGGCGCTCCGACCAATTTTCGAGTAGGTGTGAAATATGAGTGGTAAATAAATTACTCGACTTTTAAAGACCTTACTTCAGAGGAAAATAATGTTCTTCTGAAGTAAGTCTAAGCTGGCTTAATAAATTGGAATGAAATATTTTTGGCTAAGCTCAGGCTATAATATTAGACATGCTCTATTATTTTATCTAATTC
Organism: Acinetobacter pittii ATCC 19004 = CIP 70.29; assembly: GCF_000369045.1. Lineage (GTDB taxonomy): Bacteria > Pseudomonadota > Gammaproteobacteria > Pseudomonadales > Moraxellaceae > Acinetobacter > Acinetobacter pittii. Next base: position 609,106 of record NZ_KB849790.1, read on the forward strand.
TCATATGAAGAACGCGTTTTCTGACAGCAACCAAATTAGAAAGGTGTCTAGTTTCTCTGAACTTGTAAATACACATTTTCAAGGAGAAACAAATGCGATTTGTTGGCACAGAAATTTGGTGGGCGACTTTAAAGAAATTGTGAATAAACTTCAGTTAAAAGAAAATATTACAGAAGTTTCCATTGAAGACCTGTTAGTCCTGCAACTTTCAGAAAAAGGCAATTTGGCGAGAGCAATTATTTTAGAAGATATGCAGCAGTTAACTGAATTTGGCGCATCACCTGTACTTAATTTGCTTAAAAATTATGAACGCGATGAAGAGCTAGATTTCATTTCAACAGATGTATATTCATTTCACGTTGACCGCTCCCCCATTGAAACCGATACCTTTTTATGTACCTATCACGGCGCTGCTAGCGATATTGTGCCCAACGATCAGGTTGAACAAAAAGTTTTAATTCCAGAAATTAGAGAAAAGCTCAAAGAATTACATGACGGCTCTGATGCTGAATTTGAAGCTTTTTTGGCAGAGTATTTTTTTGATTTGCATTATCAGCCTAAACCGAATGCCCAACCTGTAAATTTAGGCACGGGACATATTTGGCGTTTAGCAGTAGATCATCCAACTCAAAAGGTTTTACCTTGTGTTCACCGAGCACCTGTTGAAAAAGATGGCGAGTATCGATTGCTGTTGATTTGTTAAATATATTGCCACTCCATGACGGGAATGGCTTGAAATCATTTTTATCCAAGAAAAACTGGCTTAACTAATCTCTTAAGATATTCCGAAAACGGATCAAATAAATTCGGATATCTACCAAAACAAAAATAATGAAAAATATGATTTAAAGTAGTTGACCCTCACGTAACGTAAGCCCCTAGCATAAAACACGCCTAAGGAAGAAGGAGCTAAAAAGATGCTGTTAAAAGTTGGTGAACTGGCTAAGCAAACAGGACTTACTGTCCGTGCTCTTCATCACTATGACGATATCGGTTTACTTCAGCCTTCGGTCCGTTCCGATGCTGGTTATCGACTATACACCCGTAAAGACATTACTCGTTTGCATCAGATTCAAGCATTACGAGGACTGGGAATGTCGTTAGCCGAAATCCATACGGTTCTTGAAGACCCCAATCTTGCACTTTTACCGATTATTGATCAGCAGATTCAAGCAATTGATCAAAGGCTGACAGAGCAAAAGAAATTGCGAAATCAGCTCAGCAAACTTAAATCTCAGATCATAAGTGGTGAAGAGCTTGGTTTGGAGGATTGGCTAAAAACACTGGAGCTTATAGCGATGTTTGAAAAATACTTTACAAAAGAAGAGCTTGAAAAACTGACTTTCTTACAAGCAGGCACTAAAAGCCACCAAGAATGGCAAGAGTTAACTCAAGCAGCAAATGCACTATTTAATGCTGGCGAACCATCTAATAGCGAAGCCGCTCAAGACTTGGCTCGTAAGTGGATGAAAACTCTTGAGCACAATACGCGAGCTAACCCAAAATGGTTAGTTAAACTAAATGCTATAAACTCAGCCGAGCCTGAATTTCAGGAAAAATTAGGCGTAACGCCAGAAGTTGTTGAGTTTTTACTTAAAGCTTTTTCTGAGAGTAAGCTGTGTATTTTTGCCCGTTATTTATCTGATGATGAGTTTACTTTTTTAAAAGAAAATTACATTCGTGAGATGAAAAAATGGCCTCAATTATTGGTTGATATTGAAAAATTGATTGATGCCGAGGTCACACCAGATAGTGATGGAGCAAAGCGTTTGGCACAACAATGGCTCTCTATGCTACAAGGCTATGCTGGCAAAAACCCAAGTACTCAAGAAAAAATCCGTACAGCAATGCAAAATGAACCAAGCCTTGCTGACGGTACTTGGCTCAAACCAGTGACCCTACAATTTCTGGAAAAAGCAGTAGCAGCACTAATGCGTGGTGCTTAGTTCTATCAAAGCAGCTGGCTACACCATAATCTGGTGTAGCTTTTTAAAATACTCTACTCACTCCTAAAAACAGGTTTTTATAAACTAGTTTTTGATATTTATAATTATTTTGGTTTCCACAATTAATATATAACATTCACACGAACCCAATCTTCATACTTAGTCGCCTGAATATTGGTGCTTGATGTGATTGCCCCGTGAATAGGAATATTTTCTTTCATCCCTGTCGCAATTCGTGAACGAACTTTATCTGCCGCCCCTCCCCAAATTTGAGTATGGCCTGCATCTTGATAAAGTACATATGCAACAGATGCTGGGCTGGCAGTAGATTTAAGTTCAAAGTTATTGTCTGAGGTTACAGCCAATTGATAGGGTGTATTTTTGCTGCATTGCACAGTTACATCCGTTCTTGCAGTAGGAACTGGCTGAGCACGTTCAACCGAACCAAAATCTAGGTTTCCTTGTGTGGAAACTTCACAAGTTTCTAGAATGGTTAAACTGACCCTTAACGATGTAGATGCATTTCCAGCATCTGCACTATTTATTGTCAACATTCCCATCAGAGAAAATAAGGCATGTCTAATGACTTTCATGTCTTCTCCTTAACTTTTTGTTCTAATGTCTAATCATCTTTATATTGTGTTTTTTCTGTTCCTATTAAAGAAACAGCTTTCAGGATTGTTTAGTTATAAGACTTAATATTGCACAGTGTCAATCTATACTAATCACATGATTTGCGTATTATTTTTATAATTTGTGATGAGTTACACGCAATCTAACTAATTTAAAAAGTAGTGGGTGTTTTTTATTCCTATTAATTATTTATACCAATCTATCTGATGATGAGTTGAAATTTTTTGGTATCTTAACTCAATAGCTAATTAACAAATAAAATCATTTGTACAGCTCTAATAGTCTTCATTGAATGCAACGTATCGTACTGCTCAGGACTTTAATTACTTAAATAATATTTATTAGTTTTATGTCAAAAATATCATACACAACATTTATTTACGTTATTTAAACATTTCACTTTAACGTTAAGAGAATTTAAAAATTATTCTTAAAATCCAAAAAATAAATATTCAAAAATATTTCTTCCTCCCTTAATTTAAAAAATTTCATTAATAACTATTCTAAAAATTCATCATTATTTTCTTTCATCATTGTGAGAATAAAAACATACGCAAACAATAGTATAGACAAAGCAAAAATACCAATCCATGACAATTTGTTTAACTTTAAAATATCAGGTGCTGAATTCAAACTACTCGTAAACTCTAAAATAGCAGCAAACAATCCTAACATACTAGAAAACATTAAAAACACAAAATCAATTAAAGAATGTGTAAGCCGATTTAATATATATTGTAGATTTAATTTTGAACTTGTTATTACATAATTTAGAGATGAAATAATTCCAATAACAATAAATATCCCAAGAAAAGTATTTATTATACTATCTATACCAAAATAATCCGTTAATAAAATTATATTTTTCTCTAACTCTTTCTTGTTTGTAAACTTATTTGTAGCTAAGTAAAAAGAAAAATACGATGCGAATGATATTAATATATATACAATACTCTCCGTAAAGAAAAAATGTTTTTTACTTTTCTTACTTTTAAGTATATATAATTTTTTATTAACAACGATATAATCATCTAAAGGTTTTTTTTCTTTTTTTTCATTTTCTAACGACATCATTTTTCCACTTAAACTTACCAAAAAATTTGGTTTAACAACAAAGACTATTACAAAAAAATTACAATTACATTGTATAAATTATTTTTTAATAATACAAGTTTATTATAATATTTTTAATTAGCACTTACACATCTAAAAATTAAGATGAATATTATTCTCCATGAAAGATTAAGCACACCAAATTATGAAGATTTTCTTTAAAATATTTTAATAATACAATAATAAAATTTAAGATACAAATTACTAATTCATTTTAACAACCTATTATAAAAATTATATTTTTCAAACAATTAAGCAAAAAAATACTATAGAATTAAAATAATCTAAATAATAATTCTAGTCTATTTTAGCAATAAAGTAACTATTTACTGTATCATAAATTAAACTGTCTTTAAAAATATCTTCATAATTTTTTATTCATATACAGAGATTTAATTTTTCTGTTATGAAGTTGTTTAACTCACAGTACTACACATAAATACCACTCCCTCTCCAACAGCATCTCTAAAAACCGAATAATTCTGTCCATTCTCGCAATTGCATAAAAAAACCGATCAAAATAATATTCAAACAAATAGATTATAACTTTACATATTGTTTAGCTTATAGATTCAATACTAAGAAAATTGTGAAGTTAAATTTAAAATGAATAATTCTGGCCTTTAAAACCATTTATTTTTAATTCGAGAAAACATTGATATGAAAAAATATTTACTCTTACTTTTACTTAGCTTTTATTCGGTTCATTCATTTGCTTCGGACAAACTGCATGGCAGTGTTTGGAAAACCATTGATGATGCAACCAATCAACCTCGAGCGCTGGTAAGATTTAACCAAGATAAAAATGGCAACCTCTCTGCAAACATCGAAAAAATACTTGTTCCAAGTGAGGCTAACAAATGTACGATGTGTGAAGGTACTTATAAAAATAAATCTTTGATTGGTTTAACCATCGTCAAAAATTTAAAAAGTGTCGGTCAAAATAAATATGACAAGGGATCTATCCTCGACCCACAGTCTGATAAAACCTATCGCTTTAGCTTAACAGTATCACCAGATGGTGAAAAACTTACCGCGCGTGGATATATTGGTATCTCTGCAATTGGCCGAAATCAAACGTGGTATCGAGTTAAATAGCTCATGAAGTAGCAGTAATCAACTTCTTATATCTACTTACCGATCATAATTACAGTCAATATGTGCATGATGGATGTAATAGTTTTTATGATCGGTACTTAGCTTGAATCATCAGCATAATAATGACGAGTAGCGAAGGTATTGCAGCAATCACAAATAAATGGGTAATGACCAGAAATTGAGAAAGATACCCACCAAATAACGGCCCAATGACCGAACCCAAACGGGCAATTCCGATACTCCAGCCCACTCCTGTAGTACGAAGTGAAACTGGGTAATAACTGGCAGACAGTGCATTAATGGCAGGTTGCCCACCAACAATGGCAAAGCCAGCAATAAAAATGATAATAAATAATAAAACAATATGGCTAACAACATAGCCAATTAAAGCAACACTAATCACTGCAACCAAAAAAACAGGAATTAATACTTTATAAAATCCTGTCTTATCGATTTTAAGGCCCATCACAACACTACCAACCGTACCGCCTAATTGTAGAGTGGAACCGATCAACAATGCCTGATTTAATGAAAGTCCTGACTCTTTGGCCAAAGTCGGAAGCCAGTTTGCCAGAAAATATAGACTGATCATATTTAAAATACTAATGATCCAGATGGAATAGGTAAAAAACGCGCGCTGATTTTTAAACAACTCAAGCGGCGACTTTTTAATCTCAACTTCAGTGTTATTGATGATTTTTATTTCTGAATTAAATGTTAATGTGGGATAAAACTTCTTTAACCAAAATAAAATCTTAGAAGTATTTTTATTATCTTCACTCAAAAAATATAAAGATTCTGGCAGCTTAAAGTATGTGATAAAGAAAATAATTAAAGGAACAATACCGCCAAAATAGAAAATTGCCTGCCAGCCTCCCCAAGGAACTAATAAGGCGGATATACCGCCCCCTAACATTGCCCCTACCGTATAGCCACAAGAAATGACCATCATGGTGAAAATACGAGATTTGAATGGAACAATTTCGGAGCTATAAGCCATAACATTTGGCATGATTCCTCCTAAAAAAATTCCTGTAACAAAGCGGATTGCAGTCAATTGCTCAATATTGCCTACATGTGGTGTCACTAGCATCAATACCGAGAACATAAAAGTCGAGATCAGTAAGATGGGACGGCGGCCAAAACGATCAGAGAGTGAACTTAATAAAAATGATCCGACAAATAAACCAAACAAGCTGGCGCTAAACACAATTCCTAGCATGGATTTTTGAACGCCCCATTCTTCTATAATCATTGGAGCTGCGTAAGCCATGGACTGAATGTCATAGCCATCCATAATCATCAGTAATAAACAGGTGATCAGAATAAATTTTTGATAGCGTCCAACTTTCTGCTGATTGATCAAATCACTTAATGCAACTTCTTTCATGGTATTCCCTTCTCCATGACATGCTTTAAATTAATTCATTTTAATTATGCAATACGTAATCAATTTACGATTAACGTAAAATAAAATAGCAATAATATGCCAATAAAGTCAAAATATTATTTTTTTACAATATAAACAAAAAGTTAGATCGGATGATTTGATTATGTCGAAGTAATGAGCTCATCTTATTGCACAGGAGCTATGGTCTGCTCATCTAACAAAAAACAAGCAAACCAAACATTCTATTAATTAAATTATTTTTGGATTCAAACAGATGATAAAAAACAATCGAAAAACTTTTCCCTCTCATCCGTCTGATCTGAGCTTAAGAGCTAAATCACTCCCCTCAATCAGTATTCTTCTTTTCAGCAGAAGATCCATTACTTGATGGTTCAGAAGAGCCCAAAGCCATACTTGAGAACACGCCATCGCGATAAATCCATGCATGTAATAACGCAGCAGACAGATGACCAATAACCACAGCAAATAGTAGCCAAGCCAAAATTCCATGTAGAGTACGGAACCAAGCGTAAAGTGTAGAGTTAGTGGGTGCTATAGGTGGAAGATCCCAACCCGGAAATAAAGTTACAGGCCAATTACCTGCTGATAGCGTAGCCCATCCGAGCAATGGCAAACTAAACATCAAAAGATAAAGTAGCCAATGTGATGCGTGGGCAATAAACGCCTGCCAGCGTGGTACAGTCGGCGGCAAAGGTGGAATTGGAAAATAGAGTCGATTTATTAATCTAATGATGACCAATAATAAGATTGCGATTCCTAAAGGACGGTGAATATCGATTAACCACGGACGCCAAGTGATTGAGGTTGTCATTCCCACACCAATAAATAGCATGGCCAAAATCGCTAGCGCCATAAGCCAATGTAGAATTCGAGCAGTCAAATTAAAATGACGTGGAGCATTATTGTTAGATTTGTTTTGCATGGCTGATCTCTCCTATTTGCCCACGGCATCCGTTGCTTTGCCAAATCCAATTTCACGTAAGCGAGCATTGTAAGATTGTGAATAGATGCTTGCTCGTGCGGCGAGTACCGGATCATCTGATAACTCAATTCCGGGTGGAACTAGTGTTGGGTCAAAGTTGATATCACGGCAAACGCCATTTACCTGTTCAGTTACATTTTTGACTTCCAATGTTCCTGCTATCACTTCTTTGCGTTCTTTTGGCCAAGGTTGAGATGGGTCATTCACTGAGTCTCCCGGCTCGGCAAGTTGCAAAACTAAATCCCAATATAGCGGCCCTTCAGCCAAACGTTTTTTGATGTCTTTAAATAAGAAATCATGGCCAGCTTGATCACGTTGTTCTTTCGTCAGACTAATAAATTTTGAATGAGGACGCATAGACCAACGGACTGGCTGTTCTTGTCCATTAGCGGCCCGCAATATAAAAGCATTTACGACATAAAATTCTGCACCGCTGAAACTACCGGTTAATGGCATCTTTGCCTTCTGCTCAATAGACTTACGCGCTTCTGGATATTCTTTTAAGAAAGCCTCAACAAGGGCTGGATCAGGTTTGCCAGTAGCTGGAACTGGTTTAAATGCTTTTTGCTGCGCTAAAAAACCTTCAGCATTTCGTGTAGGGAAATAGGGAAAGTTATTTAATTTCATGCGCCATTGTGAATGATCAGCTGCGGAAAGTAATAAAGCCATACTTACTGTTGCTGTCGAATTATCTGCCGCATGCGGGTTACCACTTCCAATAGAAAATCGGCCAATCGCGGGTATATCAGACTTGGCAAATACCGTGGCTTTAGAGAGTGCCGCCGCCGCACCATTACTGTGGTAAGTACCATCAAAACAAATACCCTTACCGTGTGCACGTCGATATCCGGGATCAAAGTTATTTAATGAGTCTCCCAAAAAAGTTTTGCTTGTGGTGCGATGTCCAAATAGGCCGGCGACCCAAGCAAATGCCAATACTAAAGAGCCCGCGATTACAGCAATACCCACGAATCGCAGCCAATACTTCTTTAGAGTTTTAAAATTCAAATTATTCATTCTTCATCCTGTGTAAATTGTATGGCTGCATCCCTAAAAAAGAGTTTGGTCATGTAAAAAGAGTATTACTTACATTGATGGAACCAAATTCAAAATTAGCTGAGTAAATAAAATCTCAAAAGTTCTGGATCCAATAGAGATAAGCCTTAATATAATATTTATTTCCCGATCATATAAGGTACGCACCTCGGGGTTAGTATTCATCTTATTAACATTTGAATGGAGATAAATAAAGCATGGGAACGAAGAATCTAGAAGCTCCCACATTGACCGAAAGAGTCCGAAGAGGTGATCTTTTTACTGGCGAAAATAATTGTCAGTCCCGTGAAGTATTTGCTCATGTAACAAGTCTCTGGGGAGTGATATGTCTAATCGCTTTGCGTGATGGCACACATCGTTATAGTGAGTTACGCCGTAAAGCAAATGGAGTCAGCGAAAAAATGCTTACTCAGACTCTCCAGCATTTAGAAAAAGATGGTTTTATACGTAGAACTTCTTATCCAGTTGCCCCGCCCCATGTCGAATATGATTTAACGTTATTAGGTGAAGAAGTCGCTAAACATGTTGCAGCACTTGCGGATTGGTTAGAGGTTAATCTTAACGATATTAAAGCAACTTCTTTAACAAGTGATGATTGATAGCAAAGTTTCTAACTTACAAAATCTCTTACACTTACGGGTCCTAATCATCTTTTACGGCTAATAATAGTTTTTAGATTTTTTAAACATAATCAAGCAACTGTTCTCATAAACAGCTGCTTGAGATTTTTCATTTATAAATAAAAATTAGCGTTTCTCATCATGAAGTAGCCAAACTTTTTTCATTTTTTTTATAATCGTCAGAATCAAAATAGCTTCTAATCATATTGGCGCTTTCTTCTGACCTTCTTCTTTCTTCTTCTAGATCAACTTTAACTTCTTGTCTGGCTTGATATTCAGCAGGAATCAAGCTTGCGAGTGGTGGAAGCTTAGGTCTGCCTCCAACTGTAATTCTTTCAATAAAGCCCGCTAACCACATAACGTATTCAAGCTTATTTTTATATTTGGGCATTAAACTGATATCTAGCTTAACTACGCACTTATCAGGCGGTTTGTTTAGGCATTCTTCAAAATCAATGTAATTATTTTTTAGTTTACATGAAGAACCCTTGAGCTCTTTTCTTATCGCACTTACTAAGTTATTGAGTTGCTCAATAGTGCTTTCAGAAAATAAATTCTTTTTCTCGCATTCTTCGTAAACCTTTTCGGCGATAGCTATAAATTTTGTCATCCCTATTTCCCTTTTATTATAGGCATTCTTATATCTTTTGCCTTTTAAGGAAGTATGATGAATTAATCATTACAAAATGTAAGGGATTTGAGTTATTAAGTAATTAATATGAAACTTTTGCAATCTATTACCCAAACCGTCCGCATCGATAAAAATTAATGACTAATAGACCACAATGAATAAAGATTTATTAGTCTCTGTTAGACATAAATTGTATAGAGATCTATCACTTTTTCTCTCTCATCTGTCTGGCCTGTGCTTAAAAGCTGAATAATTGTGCCTTCAATCATATATAAAAATAGTTTTGCATCCTGAAAAGTCGCATCCTTTTTGAGTGCTCTAAGCTGACTATAGATTTCATTAATGAGCCACGTTCTATATCTCACCGTGGTTTGATAAGCTTTTGAATACGTCAGTTTTGTTTCAAACATGGCTTTAAACAATAAATAGTACAGTCCCTCTAAATCGGTATGTAAAAGATAAAGTTTCTTAAGTTTTTCCTTCACGCTTGCGCTTTGGTCGTACTCAACAATTGAAACCACTTTTTCTTTTAAACGTTCTTTTTGTACAATTAAACAGATTTCAATAAACCGCTCTTTTGAATGAAAAAAGTTATAAAAAGTCGCTTTGGTAATTTTTGACTCTTTCACAATTCTGTCAACCCCAACCGTATGAAAGCCGTGATGGTGAAATAAATCAATCGATGTATTAATAACTTGAATAGCACGTGTTGAGAGAACTAACTTTGGCATAGTTTTACCGTTATAAAAATTTTTGTTGTATATAAATGAGATAAAAAACCTGTGCCCTTTCTGGGAGAAAAAAGGCACAGCAAAGCCTATAAAGACTGTGCTTGGCACATCTCAAGTTTTATTGTTGATTAAGTTTTAAGACGAAATAATTTAAAGCCTGAAAACCTTAGGGGTAATCAAACTGCTCTAAATGTTTAAGCTGTGTCGTGATAGCTTATGGCAAGGGCTGCCAAGAAATAATGGATGTGCAAAGCCAACTCCTTTTTATTGGGAGTTCTGCCGACATGAATAGAAATTATGGTGGCAGAACGAAAGAGGGTTGACGAACTGGTCACACGAGGCCAGCACACCCGAAGGTGTCCCCCTTCCGTCCTACCGCTACGAGAGGGAGACGAAGAGCTGCACAAAACTATCCCTCAGAAGGAATAATTCTGATACTCGTGTGAGAACGGTTCGTCAAAACCGACTGGCAATGTGGCCAGCAGGCAAAGGATAGTGCTCTGCCGTTTAGCAGTCAAGCACACAAAATGACATTTGTTTTAAAATAGATCATTAAAGAAGTAAGGCTAAATAATGAATAAGTTATTGTTAAATTGGGGTTTATAAAATAGTGAAATTATGATTCATAATGAATGTATTAAGTTGAAAACAACTGTCGAGCATTTTGATAAAACTAATAAAATGCTATAAAAATACTTATTCATACTTTGTGCATAAGACTCATAACTAACATCATTTTTACAGAAAGGCCACTATGGAAAGACTAACAGACTCTAAAAGATTAGAAAAAGATGTACAAATTGATATCCATAAACGGCCAATTAAGATCGCTTTTATTATATCGGATGAAGAAAATGAAACTAACCATTTAATTCTTGATGAAATTTTTAAATATTCTTATACCTGTTGGGGTGGAGCAAGGTTTTTAATTCTCCCGCTTAACTCTAATGAAGAAAAATACTTAGACTGGTTAGCCTTCTATGATGCTGATATTGTTTATAGCTATATACAACTAACTCATGAGCAAATTCAAAAAGTTGAAAAAATCAACTCTCCTGCTCATTTAATAGAACATAATTTTGGAAATGAAAAAAAATTTTTCTCTGTAAATATACCTTTCTATGCCCCAATAAAATCTATATCTACAATTTATAGCCCTTATATATTTAGTTATTTGAGAAATAAAGTAACAAATAATCCAATAAGCCTAATTTCACAATTTTCGCCTGAGTTCGGAGACCGTTTCATAACTGATAATTTTGGCAATCGATTAGAGTTAAATAGTTATCTTAATAGAATTACAGAAGTTTTTGAAACATATTGTCTTTCATTAGAAGATATTCCTCCTAATAATCATGTAGGAACTGCAGTGGTAAAATCTAGAACAGAAATTTTAGATTTTTTAGCAAACCGAGAAGCTACTACAGTTGCTCATTTAGCAAGAATTCATTCTGAATCGATTGAAACTATCTTTGAGTATACTTTTAGTCTTTCATTTTCAATAGTCATAGGCTCTAGCCTTAAAGAACGAATATCATTCTGGAATGTAAGACATTTTTATGATGGTTCAAGTGACTCAATAAATTCATTAATCATTAGTGAAGAACAATCTAATGACGAAAATTTTCTAAAATCTCTTGGCAAATACTTAAGTAAACTAAATTTTTTAAATTCTGGATCAGGACCATATCAAGTTTCATTATTTTCTCAATCTATAGCAGAAGAAAAACTAAAACAAATAAGAGATAAACTGCAAAAATTTACTTATAATTCAATAAATGTTCCCTCTTATTACTCTAAAACAATCATACCAACTGATTACTCCGAAGTTAAATATTCGATTTCTATTAAAGATAATTCTGTATTATCTATTTCAGAAAACCCATCCTCAATTTCTATCAATGGACCTAAACATTTAAGATATATACCTTTAAAGTTTCAAAATCATGGTTTTGGAGACTTTGCTATAGAGTGTGGTATCGATCGGCATAATAATTTATCTATGTATTCAAATGTCATAGATAAATGGATTTTACCTAAAAGAGCATATTTAGCTAAAATCTTTGGAAATAAATATGGACGTATAAGTAAAAGTAAATTTCCTGTTTTAATTGCAGGAAAAAATTCCAGCCCATTTAGAAGAAGTATTGAAAATGAAGATTTTCATATCAATATATCCCTACCTGATGACTTAGTTGCTCTTAATATCTTATTAACTAATAAAAACAATTACTCTCAATTAGATTTAAGAAGTAATTTAGATAAATCAAATATTTCACATATAAAACATTCAGATAAAGGCAAAAATTTTAACGGAGTAATTTCATTATTTAAAAAACTTCATATTGCTTCAAACTTTTTAACTAACAGGCTATGGAAAGATGTTTTTGAAGATGCCTCATCCAGAAATAAAAAAGAAGATTACATATACACTTTAGATAGACTTAAAGCTTTTCAGCAAAAATACAGAAATGATAGTCATTTAAATTTTATTAAAAATCAAATGGAATTTAATAAAAGTTTCCACTCATCTCAATATTTAACTTCATGTTTTAAAGATGCTCTTGACGATCTAATAAAATTTAAAATTTTCCATCCCATATATACGTGGAACTGTAGATATTGTGGTTATAAAAATTTAAAAACTGTTGATTCTCTTAAACTAACTAATAATTGTGAAATATGTAGTGAGAATCATACAATACCAGTTGGTGAAGAATTTTCATGGGAATATTTACTTAATAAATTTGTTCATAAAGTAATATTTGAACATAGTGGCCTACCTGTTGTGTGGGCTTTAAATTACATCCAAAATATAAGTTATATGAACTCTTTCTTATATTTACCCGAAGTTAATATTTACTATAATGATAAGAAAACGAATCATCTTAATGAAATTGATTTATTAGGTATATATGACGGTAACTTTTTTGCGGGAGAAGCTAAACGCACAGCAGAATATTTTTTAACTGATAGAGAAACAGATAAATTCATAGAATTAATAAAATATATATCTCCAGATCAAGCTTTTTTAGCTTTTGATAAATATTCTGAAGATGATTCAAAAATAGAAGAAACAAAATCTAATTTAGAAGATTTCAAAAAAAGATTTCAAACTCAATTTAGCAATATTAAACTTACCATTCTTACATTTGAGGACTTTTTGAATTTTTCAACACCAGTTATTAATTTTGGAACTCATGGAAAAAATGTATATACTTTTTTTGAAAAAATTGATTCACAATAAAAAAATGTATACCTCTTTATTTAAATGAATAAATTGTTTTTTGGCATTTATAAAGAGCTATAAATTAAAACAGCCGAGTGGGAACAAGTTTTGAGCTGAATATACACAGATGTTGTGTATATTGCCGCTTTGAACCCAGAAAATAATTTGTTCTTAAACTTATTTTTTCACAGGAAGTAGTAAAACAGGGTCTTCAATATCGTAACCAGTTTCTTCTGGAACCCCCAGATATTTAACGACAACTAGTCTCTTATTGTGTTTAGGCACACTATAATTTTGGGAAATTTTTATTGCTTTGGTGTAATGAACCGCAACATGGGTCTTACTTTGTAAAGACGGCGATTTTACAACATATTCTGTTTTATATTGCGTGATCTTTCCTGAAGGATCAAACCAAGCCGATACCTGATTCTGATGAGTTTTTAATGTTTGAATTTTTACGGTCTTACTATTACTTACGGTCAAAGGGACTAAATTTTTTTTAATTTTATTGAGAGCCTTATCAAATGCTCTACTATCTTGATCATAATCAATCTTATGTGTTTTTGGATTGATATAGAGAGATTTAACTTCAATCAGTTTATCAGGCGATTTACTATTTAATAGATAATAATAGAGTTGTGGTAGACGTCCTCGACCATCTTCATAATGTCTTAATACATAAAGTTTCTTCTCTTTTTGCTGATAGCCCAATACTTCAATTTTTTGTCCACCACCCACTGTCGCATAGCTATGTGCGGATAAGGTAAGAATCGTGCTAAAAGTTAGAAATTTTAGAAATTTCATAAGTTCATATCCTTGTGATCTTGTAATCATATTGTATAAATATCAATCAGATTAAAATGATACTTGAGTAAGTGTTACTTACTGTTTTTATATTCTTTGTACAGAAGTATAAAGCTTAAAAAAGAGGCCGAAGCCTCTTTATTTTTAACCCACTTAAAATTAGTCATCAATCATGGCGAACTCTTGTTCAGGCGTACCTTTCACCAAATGATGACGGCTATATAACAAGTAATAGAGTATAAATCCGACATAAATCAGTGCGGCCAATAACCAAACTTTTGGGTTCACCATTAACCCTGCAACGACAGCAACAGCAGCAAGAATCAAGGCGATACAAGACGTCCACATTCCACCAGGCGTTTTATACGGACGTGGTAATTCAGGGCGAGACAAACGTAATTTAATATGTGAGAGCATCATCAACACATAAGAAATGGTTGCGCCGAATACTGCCATTAAAATGAGTAAGTCACCCTCACCTGTTAAAGAAAGTAAGAAGCCAATAATGCCCGGAATGATAATGGCCCAATATGGCGCTTTATTTTCATTGGTAAGCGATAAGTTTTTTGGCAAATAACCCGCACGTGACAATGCAAAAATCTGACGCGAATATGCATAAATAATTGAGAAGAAACTTGCGACAAGACCCGCAAGACCTACAAAGTTAACAAAGCTCGCTAACCACGTGTGCTGACCATACACCGCAATGAGTGCATCAACTAAAGGTGCCCCTGAATTTTTTAAAGCATTTGAACCCGCTGCGCCTGCACCCAAAAATAAAATTAAAAGTGCAAACGATGCCAATATCAACATTGACCCAATCAGGCCTCGTGGCAATGAGCGTACTGGATCTTTTGCTTCTTCGGCTGCTAGTGGTACCCCTTCAACTGCAAGAAAAAACCAGATGGCATAAGGTACTGCGGCCCATATTCCCATATAGCCAAACGGTAAAAAGTGACTTGCACCTGCATGAGCGCTGACTGGAATATCAAATAAACGTGCACTGTCAAAATGTGGAAGCATCGCAATAATGAATACGACCAGTGCAATACAAGCAACGGCGGTAATTCCAAACATGATTTTAAGCGCTTCACCTGCACCTTTAAGATGAATGCCCATGAAAACTAAATAGCAAATTAAATAAACAGCCCAACCGCCAATTCCAAAGAGTGATTCGCAATATGAACCGATAAATACGGCAATCGCAGCAGGTGCAATTGCATATTCAATTAAAATCGCAGTCCCTGTGAGGTATCCTCCAAAAGGACCAAATGCAACGCGGGCAAAACTATAGCCACCGCCAGCGGTAGGTAACATCGTTGACATCTCAGACATTACAAAGCTCATGCAAAGATACATAAACGCGACGATGACTGTTGCAATAAAGAGTCCTCCCCAGCCGCCTTGTGCTAGCCCAAAATTCCAACCCGCAAAGTCACCCGAAATGACGTAAGAAACACCTAGCCCCACCAAAAGTAACCAACCTACTGCCCCCTTTTTTAACTGACGTTTTGCAAAATACTCTGCGTCCTGTTGTAAAGCACCAACATCTACGCTTAATTCAGACTCTTTCATTGTCGTATTGCCTTATCGACTAAATTTACACCACCAATAGTTGCGCAAAAGATATTCATAAAACTTGACAACAAAACATCTCCCCGACCACTTGAAGTCAAGTTGATTCATTTTTTCTTTTATAAGATCGACGGCATCTCAACACAGAACGTGTTTAAAAATTAAATTGAGGAGTTGGGTTATGTCTGTAGAACAAAATGAATTTTTAAGCCAAGTTCAATTACAAATACTGGCAGAACAAGCAATTAAGCAATATCCATCAGAGTATCAAGGACAGGTCAAACTGCTATGTCAGTCTGAAAATGCAACCTTTCAGATTTCAACTGGCTCTACCCGATATGCACTTCGAATTCACCGTCCCAACTACCACAGCAAACTCGATATACAAAGTGAGCTTGAATGGTTAGATGCTTTAAATGCGAGTGGTATTCAAGTTCCTGTTGCGATTGCAGATCAATCCGGTGAGCGTGTCATTACTTTAAAACTATCGAATGATATTTATCGTTATGCAGTCCTTTTCAACTGGGTTGAGGGCGATATGCCAACTGTTGAAGTTGACCCCACTGCATTTGAGCAACTAGGACAAATTACCGCAAAGTTGCACGTACATAGTAAGACATGGCAAGCGCCTGAAAACTTTCAACGTATCGTGTGGAACCATGAAACTATGGTCGGTGCAGATGGACACTGGGGAAACTGGAAAAATGCACCTCATTTAAGACCTCAAGATCACGGCGTAATTGAAGAAGCGATTGCACAGATTTCGAAAGATTTAAATTTCTTTGGCAAAACCCAAGAACGTTATGGCTTGATTCATGCCGATTTGCGTTTAACTAATCTATTACTACAACAAGAACGTATCGGCGTGATCGATTTTGATGACTGCGGCATGAGCTGGTTTATGCATGATCTCGCCGCTGCAATTAGCTTCAATGAACATTATGCAAATGCACCTCATTGGGTTGATTACTGGTTAAAGGGCTACGAGCGCGTAGGCCATATTCAGTCTGAAGAATATGAAATGATCCCAACTTTTATCATGCAACGCCGCATTCAAATGATGGCTTGGAATGGTTCTCACGCACAAACAGAAATGGCTCAAAGTCTTGGCGATCAATGGTCCAATGAAACTGTGCGTCTGTGTAAAAAATATCTAAACGGACAAATGCCTGTCGGAATTTGAAAAGTGATTTAGATCGCTTTTCTTCATTTTCAATTTTTAGTTTTTAAATTTTATAGAATTTAAAGGAAGGGTTTATGCAAGCTACCCATCAACTGAGCAAAGTTGCCAAAGCACTATTACTCACCAGTAGTTTGGCAAGTATGATTGCTCTAAGCGCATGTAATTACAACCCTCTACAAAGTACATCTCCCACAGTCGCTATTCCTAAAAAGGAATATATCCAAAAAGGTCAATGGGACGCTTTTAGCTTTGACCAACTTAACCAATTGATTGCTACTTATGGAAAAGATAGCCCAAACTATAATCCTGAAAAACGCCCATATATTGTCACTGACTTTGACAATACCTCGGTATTTTTAGACATCGAAGAAGCAACGTTAATTTATCAGCTTGAACACTTAGCGTTTAATGTCACGCCAGAGCAGCTAAATCAGATTATTCGCAAAGGAATTAGCTCGCAAAATTTTGAAGCAGCCTACAATAACCAGCAAGGCCAAGTCGTCAATATTGATAAAATTGCCCCAGATATTATTGCCAGCTATAGATGGCTTTATCACCACTATAGCGGTCTAAAAGGTAAACAGAGTCTGGATCAAATTAAACAAGATCCACATTATCTCGATTTCATTACTAAAATGAGATATCTATATGCGGCAATTGGAGACACGTTTGATCATGAAGTTGCATATCCGTGGGTCACTTATTTATTTACTGGGCTTACCGAACAACAAGTCCGTAATTTGGTGAAAGCAACGGTGGCTTGGCAAATGCAGCAACCGATTGGACCCGTGACATGGAACTCTCCCGCTGCACTTTCGGGTCAAGCAGGCGTTGTGAAAACCACTTGGGAAAATGGTTTAAGACCATACCGTGAAATGCAAAATCTATTTAAGGCCTTTCAGGATAATGGCATTGATGTCTATGTCTGTTCGGCATCTTTTATTGATGTGATTAAGGAAATTATTTCTAATCCAGAGATTGGCTATAACATTAATGAAAAAAATGCCTACGCCATGGAGTTAGAACGAGATGCACAAAATCGAATTTTACCCGAGTTTCGTCATGGCTATGCGCAAACTCAAGGTAAAGGCAAAACTGCAACCATCCAGCGTTTTTTAGTCTCTGAATATGGTTATGGGCCAATTTTTATCGCAGGTGACAGTGAAGGCGATCAAAATATGATGCAAGATTTTGCAATGACTCAGAAGGTTCTAATTATCAACCGATTGCGCAGCCCAAGCTCTGATATTGGAAAGTTTTCTCAGCAGGCTGTGCAGGGCTATGGTCAAGCCAATACTAAGTTTTTACTACAGGGCCGCGATGCCAATACAGGTCAATTTAGACCTTCAATGGCCAGTTTAAGTTATGGTGCGCAAACGGCAAAAACTACAAAAAATTAGTATTTCACTTATTTTCTCATGCCTACAATACATGTTGTATGCATGAGAAGCCGCTTAATTTCTTGTTTTAGTTCTGCCCTTTTTGCCTATCTCTAATGCATTTTCTGCCTTCTTTTAGTTCGCTACCCAACCTAAAGATATCTTCTTAAAGAATCAAACCTGAAACTTAAAACAGCAATACATAAACCATTATTTTATAAATAGTTTTAACCACACAAAATCATGGACGTAAGCAAAAACTGGTATGGCTTTTGCTTAATATAATAATAGTTAGGAATAAATATCATGAGACTTGACATGTTACATCTCAATCCAGCTCATCTTGTCGATTCAAATATGTGTAATCAAGGTGTATTGTCTGCAGCCGCCTCTGGATTAAGCGAGTTTATTCATCAAAAAGGTGCAGATGTTGATCGTGTTTTAGGAATTAGTGGTATTAATCCTGAACTTCTAATCAGCCCAACGTTGAGCTTACAACTGCCCAATTATTGCAAGGTGCTAGAACAGGCAGCATTGGTTTCAGGTTGTGATAATTTTGGTTTGCATTATGGTCAACAGTTTCAACCGAAATCCTTAGGGCTCATTGGGTACATTGGTCTTTGTTCAAACACATTAGAGTCTGCACTCATGAACATGACCAATAACTTTTATTTGCATCAGAAAGATACCCTCAATCGAATGGTCGATTTAGGAGATAGTTGGCGCATAGATTATCAGGTTCAACACGGCGCGATTTTAACTCGTCGCCAAGATGCAGAACTGACTATGGGCATGTTTATGAATGTGATCCGTGAAGTGATGGGCCCTCATTATTCACCACGCGCAATTCACTTTGAGCATACTCGACCTGAATTCTGGCAAGAACATAGCAAATTATTTAACGCGCCTGTTTATTTTGATCAACCATTTAACTCCATCATCATTTCAAAAAAAGACGTCCAGCATACTATGCCGGGGCGTGATTCTATTTTATTAACAGTGATTCTAGATACGTTGCACCTACTCAATCGCGCTTCACCAAGTCAATGTCTTGCTGATCAAGTTCGCTCTCACATCCAACTTGAACTCAGTGAAGGTGAACCAAATCTTGAAAAAATCGCTCATGATATTGGTTTAACGAGTTGCACCCTTACCCGCCGTTTAAAAAATGAAGGATTGACCTTTACCCATTTAGTCGATCAGGTTCGTTGTGAATTGGCCGAACATTATATTAAGCAGAAAAATATTCCAATTTCAGAAATGGCATTCTTATTAGGTTACTCAGAAGTAAGTGCTTTATCTCGTGCATTTAAACGTTGGTTTGGTGTTACCCCACGTCAATTAAGACACTAAAACATCGCAAATACAGGCCTTGAATAAAGGCCTTTTTATTATTTAAGCAAATCGAGATAACTTCTAACGACACATAAGATATGAACAATAAAATACCCTTCAAATTAGATTTAACATCCAACTTGAAGGGTATTTTTTATAGAAGGTCTTACTTTAATTTTGTTAAGGCTTGATCTAAAGCGCCAACTAACCAATCGATATCTTTTGTTTGGAAAGCCAAAGGTGGGCGTAGTTTCAATACGTTGCCATAAGGACCTGCAACTGATGTTAAAACTCGATGAGTATTTCTGAGCTCTTCAATAAGGTTCAAAGCCAATGCTTTATTTGGTTCTTTTGTCGCTCTATCTTTAACTAGTTCAAATCCTATAAATAAACCAGCGCCACGGACATCACCGATCATCTCATGTTTATCCATAAGTTTAGTGAGTTCTTTTAGAAGTAGCCCTCCCACATATTTGCTATGGGTTTGCAATTCTTCTTCCTGAATGACTTTAAGTACAGCCTGTGCCGCTGCCATAGAAACAGGATTACCACCAAAGGTATTAAAATATGGAATTTTATCGCTAAAAGCAGCAAGGACTTCACTCTTGGCTAAAAGCCCTGACACTGGAACACCATTACCCATTGGTTTACCTGTTGTAATTACATCAGGTACAACATTGTGGCGACCAAAGCCCCAGAAAGAATCGCCAGTGCGCGCGAAACCTGGCTGTACTTCATCGGCAATAAAGATACCGCCATTGGCATGCACAACATCAACCGCTTTTTGTAAGAACCCAACAGGATTAGGCATGACCCCATCAGAAGAAAATATTGAGTCCGCTAAAAAACCTGCAAACTTAATACCTTTTGCGTTCATATCGTCAATTTGCTGTTGAATCTGCTGTGCGAACCATTCACCTAAATCATCAGTTTGAATCCGATAATAATCAGGTGCCGGAACTAGGCGAGTTGTAGCATCTAAAGGCTGCTCAGTTCCCAGTGCTGGAGAGCATCCTGAGGTTAAGCTACTGGTTCCATGATACGACTCTTGAGACACAATGATTCCTGTACCGCCGCTATATTCACGGGCAATACGAATCGCTAAATCATTCGCTTCCGAACCTGTACACATATACATGGCACGGTCAATTTCATCGGGAGTGGTTTGTAAGAGTTCTTCGGTATAATCCAAAATATTTTCATGTAAATAACGGGTATGCGTATTGAGCATTTTCATTTGCTCATTTACCGCTTCAATCACCGCAGGATGACAATGACCAATACTGGCAACATTGTTGTAAACATCCAGATATTGATGACCTGCTGCATCCCATAAATATTGCCCCTGTCCTTTCACCAGATGCACGGGATTACGATAAAACAAGCGATAGGATTCACCTAAAATTTTATTTCTTTTATCGGTCAGTTTGCGGGTAGCATGGTCCAGCTCAGCAGCATGTTCTGGACGAAAGCTATTGGTATCCATAATGGTTGAACGCGTACCCATGAATGACTCCTCTATTTATATTCAGCATACTTTTGCACAAGACAATGACTGACGTAGGCAATTCATACTCTGATTCAACATATTTCAGTATTTGATTGAAGTTACGCAAACCATATTGCTTAAGTATGTTGAAAAAAACTTGACCTCAGACCACTTAAGCCACAATTTGAAGTCAACTTATTGGTCTTATATTTCAGGGTTTCACTACTCTTTTTTTCAATAACTCAAATTTGTTACCATTACACATCTGGAGTGACTCCAAATCGCTTTATACTATGGATGCCAATTCTCAAAGTTCATCCAGTTGTGTTCTTTTCTTGAATGACATTCATTTTTAAAAGACTTGAAATTGGTTAGATGACCAAACGTAAAATATTACTGATTTTTTAAGGGTTTAATACGCATGAATAGCGCTGAAATCATGGCTGACTTATCTTCTCACACACCTATGATGCAGCAATATCTCAAAGTTAAAACGGACTATCAACATGCGTTGCTGTTCTACCGTATGGGTGACTTTTATGAACTCTTCTTTGAAGATGCTCATTTAGCAGCCAAGCTTTTAGGCATCACATTAACCCATCGTGGCAAAGCCAGTGGCCGACCTATTCCAATGGCGGGTGTTCCCTATCATTCAGCCGAAGGTTATTTGGCGCGACTTGTTAAAGCTGGGCGCACGGTAGCCATTTGCGAGCAAGTTGGAGAAGTAACAGGCAAAGGCCCTGTTGAACGTAAAGTTGTTCGTATTCTGACCCCGGGTACATTAACTGATGATGCATTACTCAGCAGTTATCAATCATCTAATCTCGTTTCATTGTGCATTCATCAAAACCAGATCGGTTTTGCTTTACTCGACTTAAGTGCAGGCATTTTTAAAGTTCAACAACAAGATTACAAGCCAGAACAATTACCTATTGAACTTGCGCGTTTAATGCCAAGTGAGATCTTGATTGATGAAGATTTGGTCGACACCAATATTATCGAACAAATTAAAAAGCATTTAGATTGCCCTGTTACTAAACGTCCAAATGTAGACTTCAATCTAAATAATGCACAAAAAACCTTATGTGACCAGTTTACGGTATCAACCCTTTCAGGTTTTGGTTTAGACCCATTACCTTTAGCCAAAGCTGCTGCCGCTGCGCTTATTCACTATGCAAAAGAAACCCAAAAAACTGCATTACCGCATATTCGCTCAATCCAACTTGAACAAAGTACCGACTTTATTGCGCTCGACCCAATTACACGTCGCAACTTAGAAATTATCGAGCCATTATTTGAACACGGAACATCATTATTTCAACTGGTAAATGATTGCCAAACTGCAATGGGTGGCCGTCTATTAAGCCGTACACTCATGCAACCTGTGCGTGATACTGCATTGCTTGATGCTCGTTTAGATGCGATTGAGCAACTCATTCAGGGATATCACGAAAACCCAGTTCGTTTAGTGCTTAAAGAAATTGGCGATATTGAACGTGTGCTTAGCCGCGTTGCGCTAGGCAGTGCGCGACCACGTGATTTGGTGCAACTTCGTCATGCATGCGCACAAATTCCAGCTTTAAGAACAGCGTTAACTCCAGTCATTCAAGCGAAGAAATCTAAATTATTAGTTCAACTAGATGAAGAACTTGGAGACTTCAAAGCGCTTCATCAGCATTTGATGGCAGCTATTGTTGAAAACCCACCTGTATTACTTCGTGATGGCAATGTAATTGCAGAAGGATATGATGCTGAGCTTGATGAATTACGCCAAATTCGTGATCATGCAGGTCAATTCTTAATTGATCTAGAAATTAAAGAGCGTGAACGTACAGGCATTAATACCCTTAAAATCGGTTATAACCGTGTAAGCGGTTACTACATCGAACTCACTCGTGCTCAAGCAGAACAAGCACCAGCCGACTATATCCGTCGTCAAACTTTAAAGAATGCTGAACGCTACATTACCCCTGAACTTAAGAGTTTTGAAGATAAGGTCCTGTCGAGCGAGTCGCGTGCACTCTCTCGTGAAAAAGCATTATTCGAAGCTTTGCTTGAAAACCTGCGCGAAAATATCGCTCACCTACAAATGATGAGCTCGGCAATTGCTCAAATTGATGTCATTGCAAACTTTGCTCATCAAGCACGTTTAAACAATTGGGCACGCCCTGAATTTACTCCGGAAACGGGCATTAAAATTCAGGCTGGTCGTCATCCTGTCGTTGAAGCATTAAATAAAGCACCATTTACCCCAAATGATACTTTCCTTGATGCTCAACACCGCATGGCCATTATTACCGGTCCAAACATGGGCGGTAAATCAACCTTCATGCGCCAAACGGCATTAATCAGTTTACTTGCTTATTGCGGTAGCTATGTTCCGGCTAAAGCCGTCAAACTTGGTCCAATTGACCGAATTTTTACACGTATTGGTTCAGCCGACGATTTATCTACAGGCAAATCAACCTTTATGGTCGAGATGACTGAAACTTCGCAAATTCTGCATCATGCCACCAACCAGTCGCTGGTGTTAATGGATGAGGTTGGCCGCGGAACCAGTACCTATGACGGTTTATCTTTAGCATGGGCATGTGTGGTCGATTTAACCAAGCGCGTAAAATGTTTATGTTTATTCGCGACTCATTATTTTGAGTTGACCGAACTTGGTAGTGAAGCAGGAATCGATAACTATCATGTCACGGCGCAAGAACTTAACGGCAATCTGATTTTATTACATAAAGTTCAGCAAGGCCCTGCGAGTCAAAGTCATGGTTTACAGGTCGCAAAATTAGCGGGTATTCCTGCCAATGTTATTAAAGAAGCGCAGAAGCGTTTACGCATTTTAGAAAAACAGCAGCAGCAACATCTACAAACCAGCTTTCAAAATGATTTGTTTGCTCCACCAGATGCAAACTCTGGTTCACAAATCATAGAGAAAGTTGTCGAGATCGAAGTTTCATCCCCTGCTCTAGATTTGCTTAAGCAAATTGAAGTCGATAACTTATCGCCTCGTCAGGCGCTTGAACAACTCTACGAGTTAAAAGCTGCACTCAAATCTTAATAAAGCACTTCCGAATAAGCAGGCTTAGGTCTGCTTATTCATATCGGAGAATAATATTTATATGATCTTAAGATCTTTGCAAAGTTCAGAAATTGATCTTATTTGGCAGCAGATTAGCCGCCGTGAATTAATCACTCAAAACTACATACAAAAACAGCAACAGTTAGAATTGGTTGATTGTTTTTTTGATGTACAAAATTGGGATTCATATCATTTAGAAAATGACCCACCTAAACTCAAACAGCTCTGTGCACAAGGTTCAATATTTGTAGGCGCATTTGACGCCTCTGAAAAACTCGTTGGTGTGAGCGTAGTCTCAAATCAACTTATAGCGGATTACCCCCAAGCGAAATTACTCCATTATTTCTATGTCGATGCAAACCAACAAGGTCAAGGCATTGGTTCTAAACTAATGCAAGCCGCAAAAGAGTCCGCCAAACAACTCGGTGCAGACCAACTGTATATTTCAGCCACTCCAAGTCGACGCACTGTAGACTTCTATATGAAGCATGGTGCGCAACCGTTAAGTGCTCCAGATCAACAACTTTGGCAGCTCGAACCTGAAGATATTCATTTACTATGTAAGCTTTAGCTCTAAAAATTTAAGGTTTTCTAAGCAAAAAAGCCGTAAATCAAAATTTGTAAAACAAAAAATGAAAAGTTAAGGTATTTATTAAAATAGATGCCTTGACTTAAATGACATCTAAAGAATTAAATAAAATAATTTTTAAGTGATTGTTTTATAAAATATATTATTATTTTAATTTTATAGACACGCAGTTCATAAGACTGAAAGATCTGTTTGATTATCAACGTATTAACTTATCTTCATATGCATGAATAAAGAATATCAATAAAAGCAATTGTTTGTTTACCCCTTTTTTGCCTAAAATAAGCTATTCGAAATGAAACCATATTTTTTAGGTAGCTGTCGCCATGACCTTTGTTGTCACTGAAAATTGTATTAAATGTAAATACCAAGATTGCGTAGAAGTTTGTCCTGTAGACTGTTTTTACGAAGGTCCGAATTTCCTAGTGATTAATCCGGATGAATGTATTGACTGTGCATTATGTGAACCAGAGTGCCCGGCAAATGCAATTTTCTCTGAAGATGAGTTACCTGAAGGCCAAGAAGTATTTATTGAATTAAATGCTGAACTTTCTCAAAAATGGCCTAACATTACTCAAATTGGCGATCAACCAGCTGACCGTGAAGAATGGAACGGCAAACCTGATAAATTACAATATCTTGAAAAGTAATTTCAAAAAAGATCAGCAACCGCTGATCTTTTTTTATACCCTATTCAAACATTTCATTGCAAATTCCTCGTAATTTGTGCACTGTTTTGCATTAAAATACCCGCAATATTTATAAGTGCTTAATTTTTCTTATGCGGAAGTTTTTGCAGAGTATGGTGCCCTTATGCATAATCCCAGCGGTTATGATAGGTTGTGTCAGCTCTCCCCAACACACAACAACAGGCAAAACCTCTCCAAGTGGTAAACGAATCTTTATTCCACAAGAGCGCGTTATTATCGAGCGCCCAATTCCCCCTAAAGTTGAGCCTGCATCTTATCGAAGTTGGTTAAGTTCTGGTGAAAATTACCAACGTGTTCGTGAGTACGAAAAATTCCTAACCCGAAATAACGTTGCAGGCATTGTGCCAAGCTTTGAGTTATTACGTTCAGCACGTGATTGGCAAAAATGTGGCCGCTCTGAATATGCTGTACCTAACCGCGAGCTATGGGGAAATTCTTTATCTACCCTACGCGTATTTAAATATTTAGTAGCAGCAAAAGTTCTCACCGACTTTGAAGTGACCTCGGTTTACCGAGATTTACCTTTAAATGAATGTGCAGGCGGTGCAAGCTCATCTAAACATTTATTTAACTCGGCAATCGATTTCCGTATTGGCCCTGAGTTCCCACAAGCTCAAGATTATGCATTTATCGAAAATACCAAGTTTAAACTTTGTCAGTTCTGGGCACAGCATGGTCAAAGCTTAAATATGGGTATTGGTCTATATAGTTCAGGTCAAATTCATATCGACACTCAAGGCTATCGTACTTGGGGACCTGACCTCACCCGCAACAGTTCAATGTGTAATTTCTAATAAAAAACTCCTTTCAACTGAAAGGAGTTTTTTTATTGTTCATTTCCCAATCAACCAAAATTTCTTGAACCGAAGATTTTTGCACTCTAGGCATAAACGTTTAAAATAGCCCGATCAACATATAGGTAAATTTGATTATGCAGCAGATGTGGACAGACATTGACCAATATATCGATTCACATTTAATTCCCGAAGACCCGCGACTCGAATATGCATTAAAGAATACCGATGAACACGGCTTTTCAAATCATCTTGCAGTAGCACCTAACCAAGGTATGTTCTTGCAGATGCTTATTCAAATGAATAAATGCAAACGAGTTTTAGAAATCGGAACCTTTGCTGCATACAGTACCATCTGGTTAGGCCGTGCCTTACCTGAAGACGGTTACTTACTCACCATAGAAGGCCGTGCTACTCATGCCGAAATGGCGCAGAAAAATATCGATCATGCCAATCTTCCTGTAAAAGTTGATCTTCGAGCTGGCCGTGCTGCAGATATTCTTTCTGCGATTGATCCTCAATCTATCGAGCCTTTTGATTTTATTTTCATTGATGCAGATAAACAGGGTTATCCTGAATATTTAGAATTAAGTCTGAAATTCTCAAGATCAGGTACGATTATCGTACTCGACAATGTAATTCGAGCAGGTGATATTTTAAATCCTGACAATAAAAAACCGAGTATTGAAGGTATCCGTGAAATGTTTAAAGCTTTAGAAAATCATCCGCAAATCTTGTCTTGTACAGCCTTACAAACAGTTGGCTCAAAAGGTCATGATGGCTTCGCAATTGCAATTGTGAAATAATGGTTAAAAAATCATCTTTTTTATTTTATTATTTATAATCAAATAATTACTTTTATTACTGTTGCTTTTCCATATAGTTATCCACAAGATTTGCGGATAACTATATGCAAATCGCATCATTTAGCCACAAGTAATGGTACAGTTGCGTTTCGGAATATGGTTGTCGCAATACTTCCCAAGAAGAATTGGTGAATTTTGCTATGACTAAATGCCCCTAACACAATAATCTGAATACCGTGTTCTTGTTGGTACTCTAAAATATTTTGTGCAACATCGCCATAACGGTAAACGGTGACTACATCTAGGCCCGCTTGTTTAAGATAATGTTCTGGTTCATTTAATATTTCTGGATGATCACCTACATACACCAAATGACATTGCAGTGTTCGCAATAAGTCACTTTGGGCAATACGGCGCATCATTTTTTGACAAGTTGGCGAATATTCATAAGCAAAGATAAATCGTGTTGGTACTTTAAAGTTTTCACCAATGGTCAACACAGTACAATTCGCACCACGAATGAAGTTTTCAACATTGCTACCGATTGGTTTATGTTTCTCGGCTGCTCTTTCCCCGACTCGACCTAAAATAACGATGTCATTTTCATGTAAGAGATTAAAACTTTGTTCTAAAAAATCACCTTTTTCTTGAATTTTTGAGCTGGTAATTCCGTGTTTTTCTTGAATAAGATCAGAAATATGGCGGAGTAAATTATTACTATAATCTAACGCGAGTTCACTTTGTTTTTGCTCTAGCTCAGCTAACTCTTTTAGCAGCATTGCATTGCTTTCAAAGCCGATTACCCCACTAATTTCACCAAGATGATAACTGGCTGGGTAATAGTCCAGAATTTGTAATAATACAAGTTCCCGTCCGGTTGCTTTAGCAACCCATGCTGCTGCATCTGCAATAGCATTAATACACGGTGATGAGTCAATACACGCAATAACACGGTTCATGTTAGCCTCTCTTCTT
The DNA here is from genome assembly GCF_000369045.1 of Acinetobacter pittii ATCC 19004 = CIP 70.29. Classification (GTDB taxonomy): domain Bacteria; phylum Pseudomonadota; class Gammaproteobacteria; order Pseudomonadales; family Moraxellaceae; genus Acinetobacter; species Acinetobacter pittii. Next base: position 637,277 of record NZ_KB849790.1, read on the forward strand.
CAGGTCTATTGCCTTGGAGATTATTATTAAAACTTAGCTTTAACTTAACATAGATAAAAATTGGTATGTTAAGGTTTATGTATAAAAACCAACTTTTTTGTTTAAAGATCAAACATTTTATTACATTCTTAAGACTGTATTATTCTCTTAAGCGAATAAATTTTGCGGGATTTCCGCCGACAATATTGTACGGCGCAACATCTTTAGTCACCATACTATTCATCCCGACCACAGCATGTTTACCGATTTTAATACCGTCTTTGATCCCCACATGCGCACCCAACCAAACGTCTTGCTCAATTTCAATTCCTTTGGACGTAACTGGCTGTTGGTAAAGTGGACGGTCGAGTTGCATCCCATGGTCAAATGCATATAAATGGCAATAAGCGGCAATACGGACTTGATCATGCAACTTTATGCCCGTTCGCCCACCATCCAAAATACAATGATGGTTAATCGCGACTTCATTGCCGATTTCGAGTGGTCCATGCAATGTGCAATCAGCCGCAATAAAACTATTATCCCCAATAATAATTTTGCGGCCTGGTTCAGCAAAAATATGTGCTAGCGGCGAAATAAAACAATTTTCACCAATCTCAACTGTTTCCATATCCATTAAATAAGCTTGATATTCCCTCTGCCACTCTTCAGCCCAAGCACGGTTTTTAGGTTTTAAAGTCCAATATAACCATGGCATATAGTTTAAGCGGTGCTTATGTTGCTCACGATATTTCAGTAAGGAATCAGTCATCAGTTAATTCCTCTTCAATTTTTAATTCTTCACGACCACGTGTTACGTCTCTGAGTTTTAAGGCGAGCGGTTCAATTTGATGTATCTGTAGTCTCGCTTCGATATCTACACCTGTTGCCGTATAGGTTTCCTGATATTCAATCTGTTGTTGAGTCAGTTCATATTGAAATATCGCCCACTCATTAAAATGACAAGAAAAGTGAATCGTCTTCTTTGCAATCAGTTCAATACGTTCAGCCAATAATAAACATTGTCCAGCACAGCCACCGTATGCTCTAACAAGTCCACCCGTTCCCAATTTTATACCGCCATACCAGCGGTTAACCATTACAATAATATTCGTCAGGTCATTCCCTTCAATGGTCGCTAAGATTGGACGGCCTGCTGTTCCTGACGGTTCACCATCATCGTTAAAGCGTACGTTATGCCCAATTTTCCACGCCCAACATTGGTGAGTGGTCGAGATATCCTTGTTGTATTCTAAAAATTCTTTAACCTGCTGTTCATTTTCCACTGACGCAGCGATCGCCTGAAATCTACTTTTTTTAATTTCTTCTTCAAATGTAATCTGTGATGCAATCGTAAAAGCCATAAATAAGATAAAGCACAATAAAAATCAAATTATAACGTGAATTTAATAGAATCAAACCTATAAAAAAAGCCCCGAATCTCGGGGCTTTTTTATTATCTTTCTCGTAACGCTTCTTTGGCTTTATTAAATGGTTTAAGTAAGTAATCAAGTACTGTTTTTTGACCAGTACGAATATCTACTGTTGCCACCATACCTGGTGTAATACCAAACGCTTTACCTTCTTTATTGTAAAGCTTGTCAGAATCAGTGCGGATATAAACACGATAATAGAATTGGTCCTGTTTCACTTCATCACGAATCGTGTCTGGTGAAATAACCGTAACCTTACCTTTTAAACCACCATAAATTGAGTAGTCATAGGCCGTGATTTTAACCAATGCCTCTTGTCCTGGACGAATAAAGGCAATGTCACGCGGCAAAATACGTGCTTCAATCAGCAATTGCTCATCAATCGGTACAATCGTCATCAGTTTACCGTTTTGAGGAACAACACCACCACGAGTAGTTACCGCAATTTCTTTGACCACACCACGTACCGGTGCTCTGAACACTGCGCGATCTAAACTGTCACTACGACCCAGTACAATTTGTTGTTGCGTTTCGCTATCCGTATTCGCTTTAGATAACTCTTCACGCGCTTTCACATAGTACTGGTTCTGCGCATCATTCATTTTGTTTTGCAAATCATTTGCTTCACGACGTAAACGTAAAACCTCAACCTCACTTGCTGCACCTTTAGCAACCAGCGGTTCTGTCATCGCCAGTTCTTGTTGCACAAGTTGCAACGCCTGTCTTAAACCTGCAAGGGTTTGTTCAAGATCAGCACGACGCGAGCGATATAATGCAGTTTCTTCTTGTACCAGCTTTGGTTCTTTCATCACAATTTCAGGAAAAACCAGAGGTGTACCATTTACTTCCGCACGTAAACGCGCTGCTGTCGCTTGAGCAGAGATCAGCAAAGATCTTGATTCACCAACATTTGATGCAAAACGGGTTGGATCGAGCTGCGCAAGAATTTCGCCCTTTTGAACGATGTCACCTTCTTGTACATTCAGCTTGGTTAGAATACCGCCTTCTAAAGACTGGATGACCTGCTCTTTAGATGATGGAATGACTTTACCTGTACCGGTAGAAACTTCTTCAAGTTTAAATACCCACGCCCAGATAAAGAAAATAACCAAGCCAATGCCCACGATCCAGATCACTAAACTGGCACGTGGTAAGGGTGGCTCACTATAAGAGACATTCATTGAACGGGTGAGTTGTTGTTCTTGTTGCGGTTCGCTCATGAATTACCCCCTTGGCTCACTTGTTTTTGTTGGGCTGTTGATTGATTGAGTACCTGATCTCTTGGACCGTCCATCACGATTTTGCCTTCGTTCACGACAATAATACGGTCCACCAGTTCTAATACAGCGCGGCGATGGGTCGCAACGACCAAAGTACGATGTGCCAGCCAACCTTTTAAATGATCAATCAGTTGTTTCTCTGCCACGTCATCAATGGCTGCTGTCGGTTCGTCTAACAATAAAATGTTAGGTTGACGAATCAATAGACGAGCCAGTAACAATGCTTGTTTCTGACCACCAGAGAAACCAACACCACCTTCTAAAATCAGGTGATCTAGCCCTTCTTTTTTCTCTTGAACAAAAGGTAATGCACCAGTCACTACTAATGCACGAAGAATCTCTTCATCCGTTGCAAGCGGCGCGCCTAAAGTAAGGTTTTCACGAATCGTACCGTAGAAAAGATGCGCGTTCTGGTTGAGTAAACCCATATCACGACGGACATCAGACGGATCAATTAATGAAAGATCCAGACCATCTAAATGTACTGCGCCTTGAGTTGGAACTTGCATACCAGATAGAAGCTGGAGCAGTGTTGATTTACCTGCACCGTTACGCCCCAATATGGCAATTTTTTCACCAGCACGAATTTTTAAATGACGGATTGCCAAACTTGGTTTTGGGTCTTCTTCGCCATATTGGAACAAGACATTTTTTAATTCGTAGTCGCCATTTAAAACTGCTTTGTGTACCAGATGCGAACGGTCAGCCTGATCGATCGGACGTTGCATAAGTTCATCAAGGCTTTGTTTTGCGACTTTTGCTTGCTGTAAACGTCCTAACACACCTGTAATTTGTGCAATCGGTGCCAACATACGTGAAGATAGAATGGAACAAGCTACTAACGCACCTGTAGTCATTTCACCTTCCATCACGGCAAAACATCCTACCAACACCACAATTGCATAGGTCAAACCTTGAAGCATTTGAGTCCATGCCATTAAGGTGCCAACAATTTTACGCTGTCTCATCCCGATATCGGCTGAAACTTCGTTCATGTGGTTCCACTGGTTTTGGAAGCGAGACTCAGCACGTAATAGCTTAATGTCTTCAATGCCCTGCACCGCTTCAACAAGAATAGCGTTACGGATTGAAGATTCTCTCATGCCCTCTTGTGCGAGTTGCGCTAACTTCTTCTGTGCCAGAATACCCGGCAAAAGCATAAGCGGTACAACCAGCAGCATCACCCAAAACAGTTTCCCACCGATAATCGCAAAAATGATCAGGAACAGGAAAAAGAATGGGAAATCGGCAATTGCACTAATGGTGGTTGAAGTCACCAGCTCACGTACACCTTCGAGCTCACGAATCTGGGAAATAAAACTACCTGTAGATTTTGAACGGTCTTTATTCTTGATACGTAAGGCATGACCAAATACACGATCAGATACCCGTAAGTCAGCACGTTTTCCAATAATATCGGATAAATAAACTCTAGCTACACGTAAAGTAAACTCAAAAAGCGCTGCAATCAGTACGCCACCTGCCAACACCCATAAAGTCGGGATAGACTGTGAAGGTACAACACGGTCATACACTTGCATTGAGAAAATAATGGTTGCCAGTGCCAATACGTTGGCAATCAGTGAGGCAAACATAATGTCAACGTAGCGTTTCCAGTCTCTTAAAACAATCGACCAGAACCAGCTTGCTTCGTATGGTTTGATATATTCGTCAATACGCGCATCGGGAATAGAAGTTTCAGGACGCAGGATGTAGACATTCTTAATTGTTGTTTTTAAGACATCTAAGCTTAAATTTTGGGAAAGACCGTGATCTCCACTAAACTGGATACTGACATTTCCTTGAGTATCGGCCTTATCAATTACACCAACTTGTCCATCATTAAACTCGACCATGACCGGTAAACGCCATGGATTAAGTAAATCTAATGAAAAAGGTACTTTACGTAAATTGAGTCCAACCTGACGTGTCATTAACTGCAAAACATCATCAAGGTTTTGATTTTGGTTCCAGTCAAGTTGTAAACGAATTCTTTCTTCTGAAGGCTCAATTCTATAATGTTTAGCAATCGTTAAGACCGCCTGTAACCAGGGCTGGTAGTTTATTTTTGTCATCATGGTTGTACTTCGAACCCCTGAATTGAAATATTATTTAAGTCATAAGCTTGGCGGGAACGTCCTGTTGCTGCAATGTACTGAACAATACTGCTGTAGATGTCATAACGTGCAGTTTCAAGTTCTGAATTGGCACTATGAATCGCTTGTTCAGCATTCAATAAGTCAACCAATGAACGGGTACCGAGTTTGTACTGCTCTTGATAGAGTTCGCGTGTACGAACTGTCGTCGCTTGGCGGTTGGCTAAAACCTGCATTTGACGTTGTTTATTTTCAATTTGTTCACGGCTGGTTCTGATCTGATCGAGCACATCCAGATACACAGAATTCACTTTAGATTTAGCGGCTTCTTCTGCATAACTTGCCATTTTTACTTGGGAAGAAACTGCCCCACCTTGATAAAACTGACTGGTGGCTTCAAGCATGATGGAACTATATAAACCGTCATCTTCATCATTGTTTGGGTTTTTTCCATTAATGGCCTGACTGACCGAGCCTTTCACTGCCAAAGTTGGATAACGTGTTAAACGGGTCTGTTCCTTTTGGGCTTTAGCCACTTCAATGCCCGCTTGTGCTGCGATCATTTTTGGAATGGTATTAAACTCAGGTTCACCATATAGATCAGATACTTTCACCAAATCATCTGAAATAATCCAACCTGTACGTGAAACATCACCACCCAACAATGTTCTTAAATGTTGTTGGTACTGACGTAATAAAGATTGCTGTGCAATCAAACCGGACTGCGCAGCTTGTAAATAAGACTGAGCTTGGATCGGGTCAGCCTGACTACTAATACCAGCATTTGCACGTAAATTAGCGATTTCCTGAATTCGCTGAATACCTGCAATTTGCTGCTCGGCAATTTTATTTAATTGGAGATAGCGCTGAATATTGATAATCGACTGAGCCACATCAAGTGCAATATCATCAATACTGACCAACACATTCGCCTGTTCGACTTGGAGTTTGGCCTTCTCAACCGATACACCTGATTTGACTTTACCAAAATCATAAAGCATTTGAGTTGCGTTTAAAGTCAATAACTGCCGACCACGCTCGCCACTACTCAAGTCACCTGTGGTAATACCACCTGAAATTTGAGGATAATAACCTGCCTTCGCAACATCAATACCAGCGTTTTGGCCAGCTAAAGTTGAAATAGCTTGGGAAATATCAGGGTTACGCTGGATGGCGATTTTCACCGCTTCCTGCAGAGTCATTTTCCTTGATGGCAAATTTGAATAAGATGAAGCTGCTCTATCATTGAGTTGAACAGTCGGAAACTCCTGCACTCTAGAACGATCTAGCCTAAAATTACTCAACTCTTGCATCTTAGCGACTTTAAATTCATCACTACTTTTAGGGGCAAAAAGTTGTGATAAGTTGTCTTTTAATGTGTGATATTGCTCACTTGGTTTAGCGGCATATATCACCATAGGTACATGCAGTGAAGTTAAAAGCATCAACCCTTTCAGGAAAGCTGGCTTTTTACATGTCCTTTTTACTCTTCTCTGGTTATATCCAATCATGCTTGTCTTGTTGATCTTGTTTGTTATCGTTTAAAAGCTTTTACATTCTACATATTTTTTTGCATAAAGAAGCATAAATACAGGAATAATTCACACATTATTTTTTCATCAAGTGAACCCTGTAATTTATTGTTTTTTAATAATTAAATATAAAAAAGCTAAAAAGAAGCATTGACCTCTTTTTAGCCAAATAGATTAACTTTTTTATTTAAACTGTAAAATCGTCACCTAAGTAGACTTTACGTACCTGTTCGTTATCCAGAATTTCTTGTGGAGTGCCTTCTGCAATTACCGCACCTTCGCTCACAATATATGCACGTTCACAGATCGCCAAAGTTTCACGTACGTTATGGTCTGTGATAAGCACACCAATACCACGATCTTTTAAGGTCTGGATAATATCTTTAATATCGCCTACCGAAATTGGATCGACACCGGCAAACGGTTCATCAAGTAACATAAACTTAGGATCAGCAGCCAATGCACGTGCAATTTCAGCACGGCGACGCTCACCACCAGACACACTCATTCCCAATGAATCTTTAATATGACTGATTTTAAAGTCATTCAACAATTCAGTAAGACGTTGTTGGCGCTGCTGCTTATTTAAGTCTTTGCGTGTTTCTAAAATAGACATAATATTTTCAGCAATGGTCAGCTTTCTAAAGATAGAAGCTTCTTGCGGAAGATATCCGATTCCTTTACGTGCCCGTTCATGCATAGCTAAATCAGACATATCAAGATCATCAAGGTGAATTTCACCTTTGTCCATACGCACTAGCCCAACAACCATATAGAAGCTTGTTGTTTTTCCTGCACCGTTAGGACCAAGCAAACCAACAATCTGTCCACTTTGCATACTAAAAGATACGTCTTTGACGACCCAACGTTTACTATAGTTTTTTGCTAAGTGCTTAATACACAAAGTTTGGGGTTGAAGAGCTTGTTGCATTAGTCACGCGCTCCTGGGAAACTTTTTGAAGTTGATGGCGGAATAATAATTTGAACACGGTTTGATGATGAACCTTGAGCTTCAACATCGCCTTTGTTCATACTATATTTCAATGAGTTACCACGGATGCTTGAACCATCTTGATATAGATATGCACCACCAGTCAAAGTAATAATGCCTGTATCTGCATTATAAACAATGGTTTGACCCTCGCCTCGTGCAACGCCCTTGTCAGCACTAATTTGCTGTTGGAATTTAGACGGTCTACCTTTGGCAGTAATCGTTTGAATTTCACGTTTAGAGTTTAGCGTAGCAACAATTGAGTCGGCTTGAAGCTTCATCGTACCTTGCTCAATCACGACATTACCCGTATAAGTCGTTAAACCCGTTTTCTCATTATAAGTTGCACGATCTGCCACTAACGAAATTTGTTGATTACGGTCAGACGGTAAAGCAAAAGTCGAAGCAGATGATAAAGCAACGAATGTAATTACCACAGCTTGTTTTAGGAAAGCTGAAGAACGTTTTAAATTAAGACTTTGGTGCATACTTTCCTCGAATATTAAAAAATTCGTACTGACCATTATTCAAATTAGCTTTTAACCCTTTGCTGACAAACTCGGCTTGCGGAGATTGAACAATCACTTGGTGATCTGTTTCAATTTCTCTGGTTTTTGGATATCCAGTTAATTCATCAGTTTGGAACTCAATCTTCCCTTGTGGTGCAAGTTTGGTTGCGACCACATCACCCGATAAAATAACTTTACGGTTATCATCGTAGCCATTTGCCTGTTTTGCAAAGAACGTCGCATCAACTTTGCCATCTTTATACATCGAGGCATTAAGTTGATCCAACTTTGATGTTTTTTGTTGCATATCCTGTTCAAGCTGACGAACTTCAGCACGGATATACAAATTGCCTTGATCATCAGTTTGAGTCAAATGGACGCCCTGCGCTGAATATGTCATATTCTTCGCAGAACCAATGTCTAGTTTTTTTGCCTTGCCACTATAGTAGTAGTAACCACCACTTATAGCAGCAACCACTACAGCAACAATTGATAAAACTCTGGTATCCATGAGCAGGAATAGCCTACCTTTTTAAGTAATCTTATTATTAATGCGGTACTGCAAGATATTTTTCAAGAAGTTCTTGGTAAATGCCTTTTGCGATCAGCAACATATCACAGACTTCACGTACAGCACCACGCCCACCCATCGATTGCGTAACCAAATGCGCACGGCGACGCACTTCTTCGTGACCATTTGGCACAGTAACACTCATACCTGCGATTGCAAAAGCAGATAAATCAGGCCAATCATCGCCCATATATAAGCAATCAGACGGCAAAATATTAAACTGCGCACATGCTTCACGAAGTGCTGAGCCTTTGTCTTCACGGCCTTGAAAAACGAGGTCTACACCTAAATCAGACATACGTTTTTCAACAATATTACTTTTTCTGCCTGTAATAATGATAACTTTCATGCCGGCTTGCTGTGCAAGCTTCATTCCTAAACCATCACGAATATCGAATGATTTAATTTCATCGCCACTATTGGTTAAGGTTACGAAGCCATCACTCAAAATACCATCAACATCCAGAACCAATGCCTGTAAATGACGTGCTTGTTCTAACAATGCATAAGATGCCATTGATTAATTTACCCCTGCCTGAATAAGGTCATGCATACTAATTACACCAATCACTTTGTTTTGGTCATCTACCACCACAAACTGACTAATTTTTTTCAGGTTCAGCTGTTGTAGAGCTTCTACCGCACGTGCTTCTTGAGAAATCGTTGATGGTTTTTTTGTCATCACTTCTGAAACAGGCAAATTCACATCGAAACCTTGCTGTTTATCAATTAAACGGCGCAAGTCACCATCGGTGAAAATACCAAGCAAATGTTCTTGTTCATCTACAATTGTCGTCAAGCCTAAACGTTTATTAGAAATTTCATAAAGTACTTGATTCATTGGTGTATCTGGTGAAACTTTTGGTAGTTCATCGCCTGTATGCATCAGATGTTTTACATGTAAAAGTAAGCGTTTACCCAACGCACCTGCTGGATGCGAACGAGCAAAATCATCTGCGGTAAAACCACGCGCTTCAAGTAAAGCGACAGCCAGTGCATCACCCAATACTAAAGTTGCTGTAGTACTCGACGTAGGCGCCAAACCTAATGGGCACGCTTCGTCAGACTCACCTAAAGTTAAAGCGATGTCAGCATTTTGTGGCATTGGGCCTTTATCATCACGGCTAATGGTAATAAGAGGAACGCCAAGATGTTTGATTAAAGGCATCAACATCATGATTTCATCACTTTTTCCAGAGTTAGAAATCGCAATTAAAACATCACCACGAACCAACATTCCCAAATCGCCGTGTCCAGCTTCACCCGGATGCATAAAGAAAGATGGTGTACCAGTTGAGGCGAAAGTTGCAGCCATTTTACGGCCAATATGCCCTGACTTACCCATGCCAGTGATCACAACACGACCTTTACACTGTAACAATATTTCACAAGCTCGGTTAAAACTGTCACCAATTTGTGTTGCTAACACGTCTAAGGCTTGTTGCTCAATACGCAATGTTGCTAATGCGCTGCTTTGGAAATCTGTAGGATTGGGCATACGAGTTTGACTCAAAATAATTGATCTGATCTCTTGTGAAGATCGGTGATTTTAATCAAAAGATTTGGGGGCATTCTAACATAACTCAATCATCTACACGTTTTTAAATGTATAAGATTTCACAAGCTTATAAAATTCTTGCATAAACCTTTGTGAAAAATGATGCATCAGTTATGATGTAACACTGTTTTTGTTGAGTGTTTGAAAACCCTTATGCAACCGTTTGTTTTATATAACTCTGAGCAACGAAAAAAAGTTGAATTTGTACCTCGCAAAGAAGGTCACATCGATATGTACGTCTGCGGTATGACCGTTTACGACTACTGTCATATCGGGCATGCTCGAGTTATGGTTGCATTTGACTACATTATTCGTTTCTTACGTAGTCAGGGTTGGAATGTTCGCTACATTCGCAACATTACCGACATTGACGACAAAATCATCAAACGTGCGAATGAGAATGGTGAAACAATCCAACAACTCACTACTCGTTTCATCGATGCAATGAATGAAGATGCTGCGAACCTAGGCTGTTTAGCTCCTGATGAAGCACCTAAAGCGACTGAATATATCGACCAGATGCAAAACATGATTGGCAATTTGGTGAATAAAGGCGCTGCTTACCCTGCTTCAAACGGCGATGTTTATTTTGAAGTAACCAAATTTGAAAAATATGGCCGCCTCTCTGGTCGTAAGCTTGATGATATGCAAGCTGGTGCGAGTGAGCGTGTTGATGTAGAAGTTGAAAAGAAACATCCGTTTGATTTTGTACTTTGGAAACATGCCAAAGAAAATGAACCGTCTTGGGCATCTCCTTGGGGTAATGGCCGTCCGGGTTGGCACATTGAGTGTTCTGCAATGTCGACTTGCTGCTTAGGCAATCACTTTGACATTCATGGTGGTGGTTCAGATTTAATGTTCCCGCACCATGAAAATGAAATTGCGCAAAGTGAAGCTTCGACTGGTGAGCAATATGTAAACTATTGGATGCATGTTGGCTTCATTAACGTTGATGGTGAAAAGATGTCTAAGTCTTTAGGCAACTTCTTTACGATTCGTGACGTGATGGAGAAATTCCACCCTGAAGTGATCCGCTACTTTATTGTGTCTTCACACTATCGTAGTCCTGTGAACTTCTCTGATGTAGCACTTAAAGAAGCAAAAACTTCTTTAACTCGCTTCTATCATTCATTTAAAGCTTACCAACAAGTGTACGGTCAAACGACAACTGAAACGCTTGATCAAAGCTTTATTGAACGTTTTAACAATGCAATGTGTGATGACTTCAATACTGCTGAAGCAATGGCTGTATTGTTTGAACTGAACAAAGAGTTAAACCGTGCTGTAAAAGAAGAGCAAGCTGACCAAGCGACTGTGCTTTATTCGACATTACGTCACCTCACCAACATTTTAGGTTTGGTACAACACAATGTAGATGATTTCTTAAAATCAGATATTGGACAAGAAGCGCTTGCTTTGTCTGATGCTGAAATTGAAGATTTCATTCAACAACGTGTTGATGCGAAAAAAGCAAAAGACTTTGCGAAAGCAGATGGTATTCGCCAGTCTCTACTCGACCAAGGTGTGGTACTTGAAGACACTCGCCAAGGTACAGTTTGGCGTCGTGCTGATTAAACGTTCAATTAGATCACAAGAGTGTTGACACTTTAATGAAACACTCTATAATGTGCTCACATTGCGGGAATAGCTCAGTTGGTAGAGCATAACCTTGCCAAGGTTGGGGTCGCGAGTTCGAGTCTCGTTTCCCGCTCCAAAATTTAAAAACCACTTAATTCGAAAGGATTAAGTGGTTTTTTTATTGTCTATTGGTCAATTCAAAATTCGCATTAAAAAACGCTTTATATTTCCATTGCAGTACCATGAAATTTGGAGTGTTATGCAAAAGCCGGTTAAGCGCGGAGACGCGTGGCACATCACCGTCCGTTATTTAGGCAAACGTTATACAGCTACTCGAGATACTGCGAGTGAGTGTGAACAATGGGCCACTAAAAAATTATTAGAATTACAATCTTAATAGGCTAATCCTGAGTCTGAAAAAATCCATATCTCCTTCTATGCCCTTTTTGAACAGTACTATCAAGAAGAAGGCGGAAAAATGAAGAGTACCCGCTTAATTGTTCAAATACTTAAATGCCTAAAGAAAAAAGAATAATGAAAATATAATTAATATTTTATGATTAAACCCATCATTAAGTTTTTATTGATATTGAAATTAAAAATTGGCTTAAAATTATATTATCGCAAAGTCTCCCCCATTGAGGAGACTTTCTAAGTATTAAATGACTTAAGGATGAATTTTTTTCAATCCATCTTCTAGAGCCCCATGTGTGATCATCAGAATATTTGGTTTGCTGGATAATCTTTTGTGAAAGTAAATTAAAAAAGCCCCCGTCTGGGAGCTTTTTCCAAATAGTTTATGCGCTGTTATTTACAGCTTAAAAAATTAACTTGGGTGAATTTCTGCCGTCAATCTTTGCAAATCATGACCCGAAGGTGCTTGGTAAACACGTAAACCAAACTCGGGAAGAATCGCAATTAAATGGTCAAAAATATCTGACTGAATTGCCTCATAAGAAACCCAGGCAATTGTGTTGGTAAATGCATAAATCTCTAGTGGCAAACCTTGGCTGGTCGGTTGTAACTGACGAACAATAATGGTTTGATTTTGAGCAATGCCCTTGTGCTGACGTAAGTAAAATTCAACATAAGCTCTAAATGTACCAATATTGGTTAGACGGCGCTTGTTGTAACGAGATTGATTGCTTAAATGCTTATTGAATTCTTCAATTTCAGAATTCTTTGCATTTAAGTATTGATCTAGCAATAAAAAGTCTTTGAGCTTTTGTTGCTCTTCATCACTCATGAAATGAACGCTACTTTGATCGATAAAAAGTGAACGCTTCATTCGACGGCAACCCGAATTGCTCATACCACGCCAGTTTTTAAATGTGTCGGTCACGAGCTTATTGGTTGGAATGGTGGTATAGGTTTTATCAAAATTTTGAACAGTCACGGTATGCAGTGAAATATCAATTACATCACCATCTGCATTGAGTGATGGCATTTCAATCCAGTCGCCAATGCGCACCATGTCATAAGATGCAATTTGTACACTCGCCACCAAAGACAAAATGGTGTTTTGGAAAACCAGCATTAATACCGCTGCCATTGCACCAAAACCAGCGAGTAAAGTGAACACATCCTTTTTAAGGAATGTTCCCAAAATCATAAGGCCACAGACAACAAATAAAATGAGTTTAACCAGTTGTAAGTAACCTTTAATCGGTTTGTTTCTAGATTTTGGATTACGCTGATAAATAAGGTTAAAGATATTTAACAGCTCGCTAACCGTAAGCGCGAGAGTAAGAAAAATGAATGCTTGTGCCGCCATCTCTACAAAAGCAATAAACTTTGGAGATAGATGAGGCACTGTTGCAATACCGTTCATAATCACAACAGCAGGAACAATATTTGCGAATTTCTTTATAACGCTATGCTGAGCGAAAATAGACTGATTTGGTGATTTGAGTTTTGTGACTAAATGACGAACGCCCCGAACAATAATGCGTTTGGCAATAAAATTTGCTATTGCAGCAAATAAAATCAAAATCGTGAGTGAAACCAACATTTCTAGCCAAGGATATTGACTTAACTCACCCCGAATATCACGGAAAAAATTTAAAAAATCCAAACCTATACACCTTTAAACTTTATTTTCAATAATTTTAAGGGTTAAGGCATTTGATCATAAGGTTTGTTTACATATGTAGTCATAAATACAACAACTAAGTTATATACCCTGCCCAAATTTAATTATGATCCGTTAATTTTAAAGCTTCATCTGCTTATATTTCAGACCAGTTATATAAACTAGATCAGGCTTATCAGTTCATTTAGAATAAGGCGTTAAACAAATAATTCTGGTTTGAGTGAGTGAAATTTTCTGATTTTTTGACTTTTATTGGAACAGTCTGGTTCAGCTTATTGTTTATCTATATTGCTTGGATATTTTTTCTTAAAAGTCAGGTTCAAAGATTTTTAATTTATAAACGAGGAAAGATGACTTCTGCCGAGGTCGTATATTTTCAAGACTCATTAGCTAAGGTGCAATATCGCCCTTTATGTTATGTCAAATTGAAATTTCAAACTGAGCAAGGCCAAGTCATTACTGAAAATCTAAAGGTGCTTATTGCTAAGCAAGATCAACATAAATATAAAGTGGGTAGCGTTATCAATATTAAATATGACCCTAAAAATTTCAAGAATATTTCGATATTGGGCGAAGTGATGATTTAGGTCATTAGAGATTATTTAAAAAGTACGATAAACCTTGTGGGGCGCGCCCATTTAAACGACTACTTGTGGTTACTCGTACCAGATTACTCCAAGTAATATTGCAACAATGCTTGATCAATTTTTTGATTAAAGACACATCTTCATGGCATGAGATAGGCTCAAAGCCACCGACCAAAAGATAGACCTCTGCACTAAAACTTAAATTGGCCCCATGAATATGCGCGTGGTCCATTTCATCTTTATAGTGTGCTAAATATTTTTGCTGTTTCGTTATAGAGAGATGACTAAAATCGTCTAGCGTTACAGTACCGCAAATTGCATCTGTGGGTTGGTGCTGGATTTGATAGCACAGCCAATCAGGACTCACCACGGTGTCTGCATCGGTACATGCAATCCAAGTTACACCACGCCCGATTAAATGACGGATTCCTAAATCCCTCGCCTTGCCGACACATGCATAGTTGCATTCAATCCAGTTGATTTGATGGCTTTGTACAATCAACCGCGACTGATCTGTACAGCTATCGAGTACAACAAGCACTTCTACCTCATAACCACTAATGTTATCTATGGCGACCTGAATAGATTGCAAACAGGCAGATAAATAGTATTCTTCGTTATGCGCTGGAATGACGATACCTATTTTCATCTTAGTTTTTCCTGCTGTGCTAAAGAGGAAGTGTTCGCCGTCCACAGATCAATCATAAAATCTGGATCGTTTAAGCTGAGGTAGTGATGAAATGGAAAATGTTGCTGAAAAGCTTGATGGACTTGCTCTGCATTTAATTCAAAATCTTGAATTTCATGACGCCAGTGACAACACAGAATCTCGCCATCATCATTTAAACTATGCTTTAACTTTTCAATAAACTGATGCAATTCATCTGCCGATAAGTAATAGGCCATCTCACTAATTAAAATCAGGTCAAACTTTTGAATTGAGTAGTCTTCGGGTATTTTTCTATTTTCAACCACAACATGCTCGAACTCTTGTAGCCGTGCGGACGCCAATTGAACAGCACGCGCAGAGACATCTATACACAGTAACTCCTCGGCTCTTTGCGCCAAATGAAAACTTAAATGTCCATTTGAACAGCCCACTTCCAACACTTTTGGGTAGCGAGGTCTTGTCAGTAGCGCGAGACAAATTTGTCTTTTACGAGCTTCATACCAATGAAAGTCGTAGCCCCATGGATCACTGTTATGACGATATAAATCTTCAAAGTACACGCGAGAATGAATCACTCAAATAAACCTCATAAGGCATTAAAAGACGATTAATCGCACTTGGAGATAGCACTGCGGCGTTCCCCGTGCTTTCATCTGTTTCAAGTTGGGTTTTAAACTGCAAAATTGCTTGATGTTTTTTAGCTAGCTGTTCTTGTGTTAAGGAAAATGCTTTTGCTTGGTGCCAATCAATGCGTGGGTCTAAAGGCTGTGCCCAATGCCAAGCCCAGATTAATACGTGTAAACAGAGTAGTTGCTTAGCGGTTGCATACGCTTGTACGGTTTTACCTACTGCTTCATGGTCTGGGTGACCATCAAATTCATAGCTACAAATTAGAATATCTTCGGCTTGAATTAACTTGTCTAAACTCTGCCACAGTTGTTCGGTTTGCAAATGGATCTGGCCATCTAACAAATTAAGCTCTACACGCTCGGTTGACTCTATTACCCCCAAACAACTTAAGGCTGCCAAGCTTTCTTGCGGGCGAAGAATATTGAGCTGATCTGGAGGATATTTTGTAGAGTTAGGATGGCTTTGTGTGCCGTTACTTACTGCTAAAACCAAAATCTTGCAGTTCAGTGCAATGAGCTGCTGCATTAATCCGCCACAGCCAAGTACTTCATCATCAGGATGTGGAGCGACAATCACCACTCTTTTTGAGCGAAATAGCTCAAGATCTAAAGCTGATAACGGTTGTTCTTTAAATGCCTTTAACCATTGCTCTTTGGCCGTACCCTCACCAAAAATAACGCGGTCTTCAACCAAAGGATGTTTTAAAGTTCCCATAGGCTTTGCTCCGACACACAGAGTTCCGCAATTTGTTCATAGTCAAACGCGGCATGACTTTGCCTGATAAAGACAGGCAGATCAGCCATGAGCTGAGCAAATGTCGCATTTTCACAAAAAGGACGAGCGCCCAAGGCTTTCCCGACTCGCTCAATAACGCTCAGGCAGCATTGTTCTGTTTGAGCACGTAATATGCGTATTTCCCGCTCATGACTTAGCGTTGGTTTCTGGTCTATGAGCTTGGCCACATATTGAAAATACTGTTTGGTGATTTCTAGCTGCTGAGCGACCTCACCTAAATATAATTTTTTATAAGGATTCGGATTTGCCTGACAGCTTTCTTGCAAAAAGTTAGCTAGGCGCACGGCGGCACCATACCAACACGCAGCAACACCTGCTGCACCATGCCAAAAACCTGGGCGTTTTAAATAACTATTTGGCTGACCAATCAGTTTAACAGGTGTATTTTCAAAGCTAACTTGTGCAGTCTGTGTAGCGTGCATGCCTACAGCGTGCCAGTGGGTTAAATCGGTGGTAATGGATGGATGACTTAAGTCAACAATACAAAGCTGCGCCAGCCCTTGCTGATCTTTATAACTTATTAAAGCTTTTTGAATAAATTCAGCACCAGAGCACCAAGGTTTTATGCCATTACAAAGATTGTCTTTTATTTTCAATGGCGCTGGTCCACCGTCTGCTGCCCAAACGGCCCAAGTCTGGTCATCTATTTCTTGCTGATAACCCAATTCTTTTAAAATACTTAAAGCATCACAATGAGACTCAAAAAGCTTAGCTAGACTTAAGTCAACTCCAGCAATCTGAGCAAAAAGTTGCCAACGTTGATACGTCTGACCCGAAGCGGGATGAGGCAAATTTTGAGTTAAATTTACAAGCTGAAAAAGTAAATTTATACGAAGCTTACTTTTATCTTCAGCCAAGGCATTTTCAAATTCACTCAAAATGCTCAGTATCGTCATGTTTATAGGTATTTTAATATTCATTGCAAATAATTATTTATAAGACTTAACTCAACCATAACTAAAGATTTCTGTTTAAATAAACATATAAATTGTAATAAAAAGATAAATAATATTAGTTTTATATCTAATTATTTCATTGTTACTCAAATATCATGATTAAGTGAACTTATAATCCGATCATGTAAGGTTTATTAAAAACCCCACATTTAATCGATTATTTAAAGTAATTTAGGTCTTACCGTTTTTCTATTTCTACAGAAGAGGTCTAAGATGAATACTTTAAATATTAATGATATTAAAAAACACGCAGATGTTATTGCTTCATGTGGTACTAAAGTAGGTACTGTGGACCATCTCGATGGTGAAAACCAGTTAAAACTCACCCGAGACGAAAGTGGTCAACATCACCTCATCCCTACTGGGTGGATTGGGGAGGTAAAAGAAGACCAAGTTATTCTGAATAAAAACTCCGAAGAAGTTAAAGATCAATGGCAAGCGATCTAAACTTCTAAGCTAGCTAGTTTTAGCTAGATTAAAATAAAATAAATTTATAATTAAAAATTTAAATTATAAAAACCAAAGCTCCTTTTTATTAAGGAGCTTTTTTTATTCATCTCATATTTAAAATAAAAAAGCTTACTCTCGTGTTGTGTCAAATCTACCCAGTCTTTAACAGAGCTGCTTTTATCTCTACAAACCTTTTTGAGGCTCATTTTGTCCCTTAAGCACATGGTGATCGATTTTACTTAATGCTAAAAATTGTCCATTCGCATTAAATGAACAATTATGAATAGGGTGACTTA
Organism: Acinetobacter pittii ATCC 19004 = CIP 70.29; assembly: GCF_000369045.1. Lineage (GTDB taxonomy): Bacteria > Pseudomonadota > Gammaproteobacteria > Pseudomonadales > Moraxellaceae > Acinetobacter > Acinetobacter pittii. The sequence goes on from NZ_KB849790.1 coordinate 655,280, forward strand.
TATGATCACAGGGAATCATCAGCTTAAAGCAAGAAAGGTACATTTCGATTTTACCGAATCTTCGGTCTGTTGGATGCCGAATGATCCTCTATGCTCGCATGTCGCCAATGGCATCAACATGCTCTTGCCCGCTGGTGAGTTTTGGTTTTGCCGTGTGTTTAATAAAACCCTTCCCTTGATTACCGATGAAACATTAAAACAAGAAGTGATTGGATTTGTCCGTCAAGAAGCTGCTCATGCACGTGCCCATGAAAAAGCACAAGACTTCTTACGTGAAAATGGTTACGACATTCAAGAAACACTCAACCGTGCCCATTTTGTTTTTAACATTTTGTTGGGTGACAAACCTTTAGGCATACCATTTTTAAAAGGCGAAAAGCTTGATGAATATTGGCTACTTTTCCGAGTAGGCGTGATTGCTGCAATCGAGCACTTTACGGGAACCATTGGTCAGTGGACGCTGGATAGTAAATCTTGGGACCAAGCTGACCCTGCTATGGCAGATTTGTTCCGTTGGCATTTGGCTGAAGAAGTTGAACATCGCTGTGTTGCTTACGATTTATTTGAGCACCTTTTAACAAACAAGTTTGGGTTTTATGTATCGCGCCAAGTGATTATGGCGGCGGTTTTCCCACTGTTTATTTACTTCCTTGCTGACTTTGCCCGTAGTTTAGGTAAGCAAGATTTAGAGCATGAAGATATTCAAAAATTGATGCGCCGTGGCTACTTCAAAATTATTCGAGAATTTGAAAAAACTGCGACTCGCTCAGACAACTTACCGACTATTAAATATTTGTGGAAAGCGACGTTAAGATGGGCTTCTCCAAAATTTAACCCAATTCATGAGGGAGACACCGAGCAAGCTCTAGCTTATATGGCTCGCTCGCCTGCAGTTCAATATTTTGAAGGAATGGCACAGGCTGCAAAACCTGTGTAATCAAGCTAAGCGCTTATTTCAATACAAAGTAAAGCCTCCTTTTTGGGAGGCTTTCTTTCGTTTAAGTGTTATCTAGACCGACACAGATTAAAAAGAAACAATCGAACTAGCGCGCTTTCATCAATGCTGTTTTTTTCAAAAAGTCGGAACATCGCCCCGTCAATCATGCATAAAAACATGTAAGCATCTTCAATCGAAGCCGTAGTTTTGACAGTTAAAAGTAGTTTATAAATTTCATTGATGAGCCAAGTTCGGTACTCAATCGTAACGCCATAGGCCTTGGGATAGACTCTTTTAATTTCAAACAATGCCTTAAAGGGTAAATGATATGGCCCTTCTAAACTCGCATGTAAAAAATAAATTTGCTTAAGTTTATCCAGCACCATGAGTTCATTGTAAGAATAGAGAATTGAAAACACTTTGTCTTTTAGCGTGTCTTTTTGGAAACTGATACACCTCTCGATTAGCCGTTCTTTTGAGTGAAAGGCATTATAAAAAGTGGCTTTGGAAACCTTGGCTTCACTAATAATTCGGTCAACACCGACCTTATGAAATCCATATTGATTAAATAACTCTTTTGCTACGTGAAGCACTTTTAATGCTTTAAAGGAGGATTGTAAATTTGGCATAAATATACCGCTTAAAATAATTTTTTGTTGTATGTAAATGAGATAGAAATGCCGTCACTCTTAAAATGAGTGCTAAAAACAGGCATGCAAAAGCCGCACAAAATGGCGTGCTGACCTATCTCAAGTTTTATAGTTGCTGTGTTTTAGATTCTTAAGGTGTAGAAAACCTAGAGTCGATTGAACCGTTTTATAGATTGCTCGAGTGGTATGAATAGAGAGACTTTGGCAAAAGCCAATAAAGAAGAAATAGTACGCATAGCGGACTCCTTTGGGTAATAAAGAAGTTTCGCCACATCACTGCTAAATGATTATGGTGGCGAAACGAAAAGGGGTTAGCAGACTGATTTACCCAAAAATCAGCACATCCGAAGATGTCCCCCTCCCGTTCTGAACTGCACCCCATAAGTTAGACTTTTAAAACTTATGAGGTGTGCTCTATGCCAATTCCGAAGCATTCAAAAGAGTTAAAATTAAAAGTCATTCAAGCTTATTTAGAGGGAAGTAAAGGATATAAAATCCTTTCACAAGAATTTAATGTAGATCTCCAAACCATCCGCTTATGGATTGAAAACTATAAGGCACAAGGTGAAGATGGCCTGAATGTTAAAACTAAAAAAACCTACTACTCTTCCGAATTTAAAATCAAGGCTGTACAAATGCTTCTTGATAAGATACCGGTAAGAGAAGTTAGAAGACGGTTAAATCTGAGCGGGACGTCAATTTTAAGAAGGTGGCTAGCTCAGTATCATAAAGAAGGGATTGCTGGGTTTAATACCACGAGGATTTATACCAATATGCTTAAACAAGATAAAACTAAAATAACCAAGTCTGTAAAAGATGACAAAGATAAATCTCAGCAGGAGCTCATTGATGAAGTGACCGCTTTACGAGCAGAGGTTGCCTTTTTAAAAAAGCTAAAAGCCTTAAAACTGAAGCAACGTACCTAAATTCAATTTCTACTGCAGACAGTGTTCAAGTTATTTCAGAATTAAGGCAAATTTATCCATTAAAGCTCTTACTCAGTATTGCCAAGATCGCTCGTAGTACTTATTTCTATCACATGAAAGCTGTACGCTCTAAGGATAAATATACTGAGTTAAAACAGCAGATCAAGTCCATATATCACAAGCATAAGGGATGCTATGGCTATCGTAGAATTACTCTTGCTCTGAAAAGTACAGGAATAATAATCAACCATAAATGTGTATATCGTCTTATGAAAACTATGGGACTTAAATCACGTATCAGAGCACTAAAATATCGCTCATATAAAAGTGGTTGTGTCGGGATGGTGGCCGATAACATTATGCAACGGCAATTTAAAGCGAACCGTCCCAACCAGAAATGGGCAACTGATGTGACGGAATTTAATGTTAACGGTGAAAAACTTTATCTATCACCAATTATAGATTTATTTAATGGGGAAATTATTACCTTCCGGATCCAACGTAAACTCAATTATGAGTTAGTGAAAGATATGCTCATTCATGCTTTAGCTAAACTTAAGCGACATGAGAAACCAATTCTCCATTCAGATCAAGGATGGCAATATCAAATGGCTCATTATCAACAGCAATTAAAGCAACATGGTTTAATTCAAAGTATGTCTCGTAAAGGAAATTGCTTAGATAATGCTGTAATAGAAAGCTTCTTTGGAATATTAAAATCGGAGTGCTTTCATGGTGAAAAATTTCAATCAACTGATGAGTTAGAGAAAACTATACGAGAGTACATTCATTATTATAATCATGAGAGAATCAAGGTGAAGCTACAAGGTTTATCCCCTGTACAATATAGAAACCAGTTTTTAAAAACTGCTTAACTAACTGTCCAACTTTATGGGGTCAGATCATTCCGCCGCAGAGGGAGACACGTAGGGATGCCCACAAAAAAGAGAGACTTTTTCGTGTGCGTTGGGTAAATACGGCCTGCTAAAACCGACTGGCAATGTGGCCAGCAGGCAAAGGATAATCGGAGGGGTTTTAGGTGTCAATGTGATATTGGCTACAAATAAAGCTTTAAAAACATGAATAAAAAGATTTATTAATACCTTAGAGAATGCTTTTATTTTTTTAGATCTTAAAATGTAAGTAAAACTTAAAAATGCACTTCGTTATATTAATTCATTAAGACGTTGAATACCGAGTTTTACGCCATAGCTACCTTCACTATCGTTATCAAGCCAACCACCATTAATTAAAGCTGGCACAGTCTTATTTATCACTTTACCAGCTAATAGTTTGGCATCATCCCTACTTAAATAGCCAACTGTTAAACCATTAATTTCAATTTTAACTGCGTTCTTGTCATAAGCATTAAAAGGTTCAGAGACAACTCTAGCCATTACTTCTACATATTTTGACTTTTCTTGCTTAGGCCCAGCAATCTTTCTTAAATTTGCTTGATAGGATTGCTCCCCAACAATATCAACCAAATAGACTATTGATCTTACACCAGTGAGATTTTTCTTCTTATGCTTTTTACTTAATATTAAAAATAAAACCAATAAGCCAAATACTCCCAATATCATTTCCATTCTTTTTCCTCTTATTATTTATAAAAAATATAAAACTAAAGATATTAAAAAGAGTAAACCAGAAATCAGCTTACTCTTTCATACCCTTATTTAATGACAATGATGGTCACCAGTTTTACTATTCGTATGACATCCTTTAGAGTTTGTACCCCCAGAATGAGCATTAACCTGAGTAACTGCTAAACCGATTAGACAAATGAATAAAAGTTTTTTCATGAGTTTATTTCCTTCAAGTCGGAATTATAATTGAGTTTTTATTGTACAAAATAAAATTATTAAGCTTTGATAAAACAGATGAGTGACTTATAAACTTTAGTCTAGTTTCTATTTATAACCATTTTGTTGAAATATCCCTTTAAAAAGATAAACCATGAAAATTTGTATTGTAGGCCCTTCTGGCGCTGGTAAAACAACTATCACTAAGAAATTAGCTGATGAATTAAAGATATCAACTTATGGGTTTGATGAAATCTACTGGAATATAAGTGGAACTGAGTTTGTAAAAAATTCCAAAGAAACGATTTCACAGGGTATTAAAGAAATCATCTTACAAGATAGCTGGATTGTAGAAGGAGCTTACGATAAACGCTTACTTCCATTACTTCTTGAATGCTCTTTAATTTTAAAAATGGAAGTTCCTTTTTATTTAAGAACAATAAGGCTTTTACAACGTTATTTAAAGTCTATAATTACACGCAAGAAACCCAAAGAAACTCTAAAAAATACATTAGAGTTGATTCAGTTTTCACATAGTTTTGATAAACGTTTAGAAAAATTTCTGAGTAGTAATGCTCAACTCTCTAAAAAGACTATTCCTTTTAATAACTTTTCAAAAGCTATAAATATTATTCAGACTACTTTTAAAAACAATTAATTCATTTATGAAATCATGATGAAAGAACGGAGGTGGATTGACAGACCAGTCATCTAGGAACTGGCACGCACTAAGCGTCCCGCCTCCGTTCTTTCGCAGAGAATAATGAGAGCGATTATATGTGTCAATGTGATATTAGGTGTATTTTTAAGATTTATTTTCTATTTTAATTGATAGATTATATTTGTTGATACACCGATAAAATGAATAATTAAATCCATCTTATCGGCTTGCTAGAATCGGTTTTTAAAACCTTATTTTTTATTGTTTAATATATTTTGGAAACTCTTTTAAAACCTTATGACAAAAGTGGCCCTGTGTATCCGCTTTCTTACGTTCTTCAAACTCCTTCATACCAAATTTCATAACCTCTCTACCGTATTTTTCACCAAGGTCATGTTTAGTACATTTTGCGGCAGCATCTTTTAACTCTTCTGAGTAATAGTGATAATTACAATCGAGCTGAGCACGGCTTAAAAAACCATGTAGCTCTACTGCTTTCTCACACTGTGTTTGCTCTAGAAGATTTCTAGACTCTTGAGCAGCATAAATTGATGTTGCTAAGAATAAAGTGAAAATCGTTACTAAAATATTACGCATTATTTCCCCGACAAAGTTATTAAAAGTATTAGTGATAATATTGCGGGCGTATTAAATAATAATTATTTATAAGTGTCTATTAATAATAAAGAAAATGGGATAACCCTCATCTCTTTTGAATATTTAATCACCTTAATAAAATTGGGTGATTAATTTTTATCAAGTGAATGATATTAAATTTGTTTTATAACCATCTTTAATATTATTCGAGTTATTCGAAAACAGAGTTTTAGTGATATTTAATCCATTTCTAATCTACTAAAACCCTTATTCATAACACTACGTTAAAACCCTAATTTCTTAAAGACAAAATAACCCACATGGCTTTCAAAGCTACCGTCATTTTGAATTTTGAAATATTTCTTCACAAGGTCAGATGAACCTTCCTGCAAATAACGTAAAGTTTTGATTTGATCTTCAGGCGTTTTCATTCGCTTTACCCAACTATCAAAGTCTAACGAAAGCGTTTGTTTATCTAACCCAACCAAATCAAAGCCTGCATCTTCGATAAAATAGACCCACTCTTTCACACTATAGTTTCGTACATGACTTGGGTCTCGAATAGTTTCGATGGTCTGTAAAAAAGTATCTAATATGGGCGAGCTAGAGCTAATAATGTCTACAAAAATAACAATACCATCAGGCTTAAGCACGCGGTTTACTTCTTTCATGGCAGTCGGAACATGCTGCCAGTGATGCGCAGAATAGCGGCTAATGACCACATCAAACTGCTGATCACTAAAAGGCATGTCCTCAGCAATGCCCTGCTGCACAAAGATATTTTTTAATTTGCGTTGGCTAGCCGTCTTAGACACGGTGTCTAACATTTCATGAGATAAATCGTAAGCAAAAACAAGGTCGGCGTGCGGAGCAACATTATAGGAAACATGCCCACCACCACAGCCTAAATCAAGGACTACAGCCTTTTCAATTTTCTGAATTTCATTAATAAATTTATTAAATTCAACCCCTTCAGAATGAGCTTGGCTATTTAAATAGTCGAGAGATTTATTTTGATATTGTTTTTGATTTATAACATGCTGGGTGATCATAACCTTGCTCCTCCTTTGTAATGGAATTACATTAAAGGAAAAGTTAGATAAAAAATAATGATTAGTTTTTCTTCAATTGATAAATAAAAGTTATTATTTGATTTGTTTTGATATGTCATGCCAGTTAATAAAAATAGATTTAAAGATTAATAAGAAATCCGCAAAGAGCACTGTTTAGTCACCCTTACTGAAACAGTGCTCTTTGCTCCATCCCAACCTCTATCCAGAAAGGTTCGATGCATAGAAATAGTGTATGTACCTTTGACTCAAAATGTTTCCTGTATTTTTTAAAATTTTTAAACATTCACAGCATAAAAATGAAGTATATTAATTTTTATCAGAAGATTCTTCTTTGGTTTATATTTTGAACAGAACAGAATACACACTAGATCGTATAGATCGGAAAATTTTATCTGCATTACGTGGAAATGGCCGTTTAACCGTTGCTCAACTGGCCGAAGAAGTAGGTCTTTCATCTTCTCCGTGCTGGACTCGACTGAAACGTCTGGAAACTTTAAAAATTATTGAAGGATATACGGTAAACGTAAACCAAAAAGCGATTGGCATTCACGAAGTCTTTTTTATTGAAATTACTTTAGAGCGCCACGATGACGAAATGCTAGAAAATTTCAGTGAAGCATTAGCAGATATACCTGAAGTAGTGGAAGCGCATCTCGTCACAGGTGACTACGATTATCTGGTTAAAGTAGCAGTCAAAGATGCTGACCATTACGAACGATTTTTAAGAAAAAAACTTTATTCAATTAAAGGAATACGCCACACCCGTTCGACCTTTGCCCTACGCCCTCTCAAATCTGCTAATACAGCCGATTTAATGTTAATTGAATAGAAGAGTTAAACACTTAGAGATAATTCCTTAATTTATTGATTTAAAAATCTTTATTAAGGGAAAACCTAGAAAATATAACAGATGATAGCTCTGTTATATTTTTTTTAAAAAATTCTGTATCTATGATTACAGCCTTCACTTCTTCAAAATGTAATTAATCTGAATTGGAGGCATCGCCATGAACATTTTGAAGAAAAAAAATAAAGCCAGTTTTGTATTCTTTATTATTACTCTCTACTCTTTTATTGGGTTTGGCTTAGGCTTCGTGATTTGGGAATACTTTTTAAAGGCCTAGTTTGCTAAAGAAGCATCAGCTCACCTCAGTAATAATTTCTGAAGTGATTTCTTTACTACGATGATATGCGGCTTTCATGGCTAAACGTATATCATCAGATACATTTCCTAGTTCAAACATTCTGAGCGCTGATTCGGTAATCCCGTTAGCCAAGGTCACCTTGCCACACAGATCCGCTGGCGGGACATTACTTTTACGGACCATTTCAACTGCACCACTTGCCGCTTGGAGTGCTAAATCTAGAGCAAATTGTTTATCAAGCCCTAAAGAAACCCCTGTCTTGATCATGCTGTCTAAAATATAGAAAAAGTAAGCAGGTCCCGAACCAGACAAAGCAATAATTGCGTCTGTCTGCGTTTCAGACGGCGCCCAAAAAGTCTGACCCGTTGCAGAGTACAGCATTTCAATTAGGTCTTTATCAAGCTGGTCCATTTGCTCTGAAGCAATAAGCACATGGGTCCCGGTATGCGTAAGCACTGGTGGATTTGAAATTACACGAACAATTTTTTTCGAACCCGTAAAACGAGTCAAGTTTGCAATATCTACTCCCGCCATCATAGAAACTATAATTTTACTAGCTAACCATTTTTTTAGCGGTATAAGTGTCTCTTTTAACTGTTTAGGCTCTAGTAGCAAAACAACAATTTCAGCTTTTTTTAGTCCATTTTCTTTTTGCTTCAAAGCATTTGTATCATTAATCTTTTTCTCTTCAATGAGGTGTATTTTTTCTTTTTGAAATCCTTTTAAAACCAACCCTCCTATTAACGCTAAAGCTAAATTACTACTGCCAATAAAACAAATATTAGGTTGTACTGCATTTAACATTTAAAATGTTTTCCTTTCTTAAGAGAGGTTTATAACAACAAATATTATCTATAATTTAATTATGTATATTGAATTAATGATGACCGTCTGAATAAAGAACCCACTTTAATAAAATATATTATTAAAGTGGGTTTTGTTTTATTCGCGCAATAAATAAAACAACTTTAGATTAAGCCTAATGTATTACTATTATTAGTAAATACCACTAAAAAAATGTTAATCTATGTAACATATACAAGAGTATTGTAAAAAATTCTGTAACGAATTTTATTAAGATTATATAAAGAATATCTATTACTTAATAAGAAAATCTTTAAACCAAAACAAGACACTGAAGTGTTCTAGTTCAAACAACTAAAGAGTTTCTTTCTTGTTCGCTAAAATTCTCTCGGCTTTTCTGATGGCCTGTTGTAAATCAATATCTTCGCACACCCAAAAGGTAAAAATTTTTCCAAATAGGTGGAAATGCTGTTTAACATACTGAGAGCTATTGTCCGAATAGTGCTCTTCTATCTTAAAAAAATCATTATGATTTTCTATCTTTTGACCGTCTAAAATACCGCCAATACAAATATCCATTTTAGTACCATACACCTAATTACTTATATTTTAAAAAAATTTAGAAGCACTTTAAGAGCATATTTTTATTCTGCTTTTTATTTTTAAAGATAAGTTTAATTAAAACTTATAAAAAACCCACAAGATAGAGTGGGTTTTTAAACTCTTCTAAAGCGCTTTAGCTTTAAACACATTCTATTTAAATAATATATTTAAAACAACTCTAGTCGCTCTATGAAGTTATGAATTCTGAAGAATCACAATATTTGAAGCTTGTGGGCCTTTTTTACCCTGTACTACAGTAAACTCAACACGTTGGCCTTCTAAGAGAACTTTAAAACCTTGTGTTTGAATATCGGTAAAATGAGCGAAAATATCCTTACCTTCATCAGCCGCAATAAAACCAAAACCTTTAGTTTCATTGAACCATTTTACTGTACCAGTAGAAGTAGACATATATTTATCCTAAATTTTAAAATATTATAACTTATTATTGGGGAAACCAATTTAACTAAAAAATAGACGTGAAAACTTAAATATCTGAATGAACCGAAGACTTATAAATAAAACTGCGAAATAGAAATTTATGATGACAAGAATATTTTGTTAGTTATGCTCGACTATACACGCTTCAAAATCATTTGCAATCGATATTCAAAATAATTAAAGCAACAAAAATTCTATGCCTCTTTATCCCTAATAAAACTTCTGTTCACCAGCAGGGCGGGTCTTAAAACGTCGGTGAAACCACATGTATTGTGTAGGGGCAATGCGAATTTGATTCTCAATAATCTTGTTTACCCTTTCAGCGTCACTGACTTCACAGCCACTCGGGAAGTTTTCTAATTTTGGCTCTACCAACACATGGTATTGAGGGTTACGAATATCACCACTACGGTAAAAATATAAAGGCACTGCAGCTGCTTTTGAGATATCCATCAGTCTGCGATGAGCTGTAACTGTAGCGGCTTGAATACCGAAAAATGATGCCATGACCCCTTGTTTTAGGCCAAAGTCCTGATCTGGGCTATACCATATTGCATGACCATGTTTAAGGTTTTGTATGAGTCCACGCATGTTGTCTCGAGCAATTTGGTTTTTATACACTCGCGCACGACTACGATGAATCAGAAAATCTAAAAACGGATTGTTTTGAGGTCGGTAAACCACGTCCATATTAAAGAATAAAGTACACGCCGCTCCACCTGCATCTAAAAGCGTACTGTGGGTACCTAATAAAAGTACGCCATTTTCCTGATTATTGGTTAAATTTTCTAAACCATCTATGTGAACACGACTTTTAAACCAATTTGGGCAATACCAAGCATTTAAAGCTTCAAATACACCCGTTAAAGTATCAACAAAAACCTGTTTAGCTTTTGCCTCAATTTGCAAAGGTGTTTTTTCTGGAAAACATGCTTGTAAATTACGTAATGTGGTTTTTCTTCGAGAACTTAAAGATTTCCACGCTATTTTTGATAGAAAGTCAGCAAGGCGCCATTGAATAGCCCAAGGTAACATCGCAAATAACATTAGAATAAAAGCTAAAAACCATATACCCCAATATTTAAACGTTAAAAAGGAAAATTGAAACTCGCCAGATTTAAACTGCCGTTCATTTTTCGTCATACTATAGGTTTCTTGAGGTATAGACTTAGCATACTAACATGCTCAATTTTTAACGTTGTGTGTTTATGTTGCTTTCACTTTTATAGTTTTATATGTCCTATTTATTTATATAAATCTATATTTTAAATATTTAATCTATTTAAGCCTTAAATATACATAACCTTCTGTATACATCGATTATTTTCTCATTTAAAGTAACCGCACAATCTTGCCTCAATTGATAAATAGGATATATCAGCGTGAGCGGTCTTTTAGTATTTATAACAATAGCATTTCTTACCCTATTAAGCCCAGGACCGGGAGTTTTATTTACTGTCACAAACTCAATTAACTATGGTGTTAAAACTGCTTTGTTTGGAATAAGTGGGTTAATTATTGGTATGTTTGTGATTGCTGTAATTTCTGCCAGCGGTGTAGGACTTGTTATTACCAGTAACCCTACTATTTTTACGGTTTTAAAGTTTATTGGTGCATTTTATCTAATGTATCTCGGATATAAAAACTTCACTAAAAAACTTGCAACGCAAGAGTTAATGACCGATCAACAAAAAGATAAAGCTGTAAGTAAATCTAAATTGTTTTATCAGGGCCTATTCGCATCTTTGCTTAATCCTAAAACAATCGTATTTTTTATCGCACTCTTCCCTCAATTTATTGATATCAAGAAAGAGATTTTAAATCAATTTTTAATTCTTTCTTTAACCTTCTGTTTTATTGGTTTTTTAATTCATTTAGTTTACGCAAACTTCTCTTCAATTTTTAAAGAGAAGATGTTGGCTGGAAATAATTTCTCGATTCTCAATAAAATTAGTGGTGCTATTTTCTTTCTACTTGCCATTTTACTTATCGCACAATAAAGCATTGCTCGACCTATTATTTGTTAAAAAGCCTTAACTCGTGGTTAGGCTTTTTAACTCATTTGATCTTTAAACATGGTCTTTTCTAACGCATTTTTAGAGTGTTACTCTGTTTAATATCCAACCGTAAAAGAAATCTTCGTATCTAGGGTTGTTCTCTGTAATTTCAATATAATGCTGCCCTTGCATAATATTTAAAATGCGCACGAATACTTTTTCTCCCTCTTTATTACGTCTATTTAAGTAGGTCGCCAGTGCTTGTAAAGTAAGAGGTCCGTACTGGCCATCTACCACAAGATTTGGCCAACCTTCCTTTCCCTGCTTATTCAGCAGATTTAAAGCACGTTGTAATAAAGGCTTTGTAAAATTGACGCCACAATTTATAGCTGTATCCAGTAACTCTTCTGCAATAGCTGGGCTAATCGCATTAATCTGGTCAAACTGGGATTCAAGCCAGTATTTTTGCTTATAAATAGATTTAGCTAGGGCTAATGGCAAGTCTTGCATGTTGCCTTGATATCCGTTCGATCGAGCGACTGCTTCTGTAATGCCAAATTTAGTCGCATGGCCATGATCTGATGGATGGTTAACATATCCGCCTTCTCGATTGATAATTGTTTCTAAGTATTGATCAATATTCATTTTATTCTACCTTTGTATTTAAAGCTGTCTTTAGCTATTTTGAAGATCATCTTTTGCTTTTTTTAGGTCTTTGATGACCTCTACAATCGTTTTGCCTTCTTGTTTATTGATGAAGTTAAATATCCATCTCACAATAGCCCAGCCTGGTAAACCACAAATGAAGAAGAATCCAGATAGGGTGATCATTCCCCAAATATCGGATACCCATTCATGCAGGTTCCATTTCATAATAATGAATGAGCCGCCTGTCAGGCTTGAAACTACTGTACAGATGAGAGCAACAATCCATTCTTGTGGAGAACGAGGAAAACGCATCATTAATACAACTGCGACAACTAAGCTGACTGCTAGAGCCACCATAATTGCAATACTATAAAAATTTAAAAATGTGGCTAACCCACTGCTAGAAACTGTTTCCATGACTTTGTCCTGCGCTAAAGGGTAAAACTTGAAAACTCATCACGTTGACTAGTTTGTGGTTTTCAATGTTTATTAATACCCTTCGTTTTCTTTATTACAGTCAATAAAAAACACTAACGCTTTAAAGCTGCGCTAAATTGCAAGACGAACTTATCCTTGACCCCATTTATTTCAGGGGCCCGAGAAAAAATGTTTGTATGCTAAAGCCTGTTAGTGTGCACCGTTTAAGGCTTGTTCAATCAACTCAATCACTGTGATTGCACCAATCGCTTTTTGCATAGAGACTTGATCATCGAATTCGAATGCATCATCTTCAAGCTCATTTACAATCTGCTTGGCCTCCTCAAGTGCCCTTTTTATTTTTTGTACCTTATATTTGTTTACGTCTTTGGCAATTGTCGGGATATACCCTCCACGTTTTGCATTTTTAAGTTGTTTAGCTCTGTTCTGCATTGCTGTAGTCATTCACTATCTCCAACTCAATGTACTCGTTAGTAAGGCGTCTTTATCGTTTGTTATTCTTGAGGTTTTGATACATTCTTTGAGCAATATAGCTAAGCTATGGCTACAAATGTGTGTTCGAAACGTTTCATCTGGTACAACAATCATAAAGAACCAAACTATATGCAATTAAGCCACTAATTTATAAACAAATATTTCCTTTTCTAAAAATGTAAAAAAGTATTAAATTTTGTGGATTTAAGCTTTTTACACGCCTTAATTTTTTGACCAAAAAGTTCATATAAGGCTTTGCCGTATATCGGAAACTTTTGTTAGGTCTCACAATCTTTGTTAAATTCTTCATGTTCTTGATACCCTTTATCGACGAACATTAAGCCTGATCCACGGAATCGGGCTTTTTTTATTCCAATTTTTGTTTTGATAGCCTGTTTGCAAATAATAATTGAGCTATCTCCCTTTTATTCTGCTACCTCTAGAAACAAAATAAATTTAGCTTCCATCTCAAAGCTTTGATAAAGCAATAAATAGTGACTTAGGCACCACTTAAAATTTCTCTATTCATCTTGAGATATAACTGATATTATAACTATAGTTATTATTAGTCAATAACTATAGTTGTTTTACTAGATATAACTTAAGTTATATATTTGTTATAAGTTTACTGGTGTAACCATTATGGCTCTTAAAGACCGTTTAAAAGACTCTAGAATTAAAGCCAAAAAAACTCAGGCTGAAGTGGCAGAAGCTGTAAAAATGTCACAACCTGCCTATCAAGCTTTAGAGTCAGGGAAAAATTTAAAATCTGCATTTCTTCCTTTAATTGCCCAATTTTTAGGAGTGGATGGTTATTGGTTAACGACTGGGAATACTGAAGACTCTTTTAGAGAAAGTGATGTATTTAGCCCGACTGTGGTGAGTGCAGAATCTACCGATCAATATGTTTGGATTGAAGTTGTAGAAGCTAACTTTTCTTGCGGAACCGGCGAATCTATTGAATTTCACTTTGATGCTATTAATGGAAAAATTCCATTCCCTGCTTCATTCTTTAAAGAAAAACGCGTTGCTCAAGAATGCATGCGTATTATTAAAGCTAAAGGCGATAGCATGACCGACTACATTAAAGATGGAGATTTGGTCGGTATTGATATCTCACAGACTGAAGTCATTGATGGCGAGATTTATGCAGTTTACTTTGCCGGTGAAGGAATGATTAAACAAATTTTTAAAGAGGCAGATGGTTCTTTAATTTTGCACAGTTTAAATGAAAAATTTAGAGATCGACGTGTCACTGAAGAGAACGGTAAAAACTTTAAGGTTATGGGTCGACAGTTCTGGCGAGCAGGCTAATTTAGTTATTAAATATAATTAAAATAATAATACTAGCTTTTTTAATCATTTCAGCCTTTTATAACTTTAATTATTTATATAACGTATAGACATAAAAAAACCTATCTCCTTTAAAAGAGATAGGTTCTCTCGCTTTATTACTATGGTTTTATCAACAATATGTATTTAAACGATAAAGTTGATTAAACCCGGTATAGAAGCTTTTACCATCTTGGTTTAACTCAATTTCTTCACCAGATTGAAGTTGAATTTTTTTACCAACTTCGACCCAACGATATCCATCGAGAGAGTTTTGTTTACGCACGTGAGGAACAATCCTCACATTAATTTCGTTGCCATTTACGGCTGTGGCAATGTGCCACTCATTTACTATATTCACAATCATTCACTCATCACTGAGCTCATGTGATTTTACGGTATATAATTAGAACGCTAGATTTAGGGTATGGACAGTTCGTCTAGAATTTAATATTTAGCTTTATATAGGGTTATTTATAAGCTAATTGCTTTTCATAATTTTCGTATTATGAAAAGTGGTACATCACAGAGCATAATATTTTTGGATGCGGGAGTCGGATTTGAACCAACGACCTTCGGGTTATGAGCCCGACGAGCTACCAGACTGCTCCACCCCGCAATTGGAAGTAAGCTTTATACGCTCATATATTTTAGAAAGCAAACTTTATTTTTTAATCGGTTGTAATTATTAACAATTCTCTTTTTATTATTTTTTCATTTTAACCATTCAGTCTAAATTCACCTATCAATTTCAATTTTTAATTCTTTAAATTGTTGTATTTATTTTAAATAGAACCCGATATTCATAGACAACAATTGCCTTGGTTGGATGGCTTTTATACTATCTAGATTGGTCCTTTAATTTTTAGTTCGTATGTCTGAACCTCAGTTTTCCCTTAGTGAATATCTCGGCACAGTTCAGGAAGTCATACGTGTGGCTTTTGATGAGCCAGTTTGGGTAAAAGCAGAAATTCGAAATTTAAATATTAAGGGCGGCCATTACTATTTAGAGCTCGCAGAAAAAGATGCAGAGACTGATAAAGTCATTGCTAGCTGTAAAGCCACAATCTGGAAATTTTCTGCAAGTAAAATTGTTTTAAAGTTCGAACGTGAAACTGGGATTGAGATTTCAAGTGATTTAAATGTGCTCATCAAAATTAGAGCACGTTTTGATCCTCAATATGGCTTTTCGGTCAACATTGAAGAGATTGACTCAAGCTTTACGTTGGGTGAAATTGCTAAACGTTATCAGCAAATTATTGAACGACTTACTCAAGAAGGTTTAATCCATAAAAATAAACTTCTTCCCACTCCTTTTGATATTCAAAATGTTTTAGTCATTGCTCCTCAAAATGCTGCGGGCCTTGGTGACTTTAAAAAAGATGCAGATGCACTTGAGCGAAATGGAGTTTGCCATTTTGTGTATCACACCGCTACTTTTCAAGGAAACACGGCTGCAACTAGTTTGATTGAATCTTTAGGTTCAGGTTTAAGACAATGGGCCAGTACATTTAACTTTCCACCTGATTTGATTGTGATTATTCGCGGTGGTGGATCGGTGAATGATTTAGCTTATTTAAATGATTATGAACTTGCCGCCCTACTTTGCAAACGGAGTGTACCCATTTGGGTAGGCATCGGGCATGAAAAAGATCGTACAATTCTTGATGAAATTGCTCATCGCTCATTTGATACACCAAGTAAAGTGATTGCTGGCATCCGAAACCACATTGTTGAACGCGTCCAAGAAGCTGTAGATAGCCTACAAACGATTAAGCTACTTTCTCAGCATCAAATCACAACCTATCAAAGCAAAAATGATCAACTGCTTCATCACATTAAGTCATCCGCACAGAGTCAACTTAGCTCAGCACATCGTTTGCTTGATCAGATGAAAGAACGTATTCAATTTAGCTCACAGCAACAAGTTAAATTTTCATTAGCCCAAATCGAATCTTTGATGAAAGAAATCCTTTTGCAAAACCCAAAACAGGTTCAGGCCAAAGGCTATGCAATTGTTAGATCAGAAGGAAAAGCGATTCGCTCTATACATCAAATTTCAAGCCCCGCCATTGCTATTGAGATGCAAGATGGTGTGCTTGAAGCCAACATTACGCAGGTAATTCCAAATGAAGAATGAAGAGTTAACGTTTAAAGATGGTCATGACATTTTGAAGAAAAATGCCGAATTACTTGAATCTCAAGAAAGCCCGGATATCGATAATTTAATGAAGATTGTTGAAGAATCTATTACGGCTTATAAAGCGTGTAAATCACGTATTGAAGCCGTTCAACAGGCTTTAGATGAGACATTTAAAGAATAAAAAAAGCCCACTCCTACTTCTCATTGAAGGAATGGGCTTAGTGAAATCCACTTAATCCTGAAATGCAAAAATGTGGATTAGGTCACATTTTTACACAGGCATAGTCCCATAACCATTTTAGATGTTCAATATTTTAATTGTGTCTATACGTTAGTTTGGCTTAATTTTCACCATCTAAGACTATACCAAACACAAACTCTGCTCATGGTTATTGTTAAATTTAATTTAAGAGTTATTCCTCACTGAATGGACCAATTAACTGATAAATTTTGCCATCTTTAGGGTTTTCATAGAGCAAATCCATATTGGGTAAAATAATATCATCATTAATTTCAATATGTTCAACGCTTTTATGAAGCTCAAGCGTATGGTCATTCATGGGTCTAACTTTTGCCAAAGCAATTGATTCTTTATCAAACTGGTCCTTGATAATTACTTTTAATCTTGTCATGAAAATCTCCTGAAAATTAAATTTTTTAATATAAATAAAGGGTTAAGTTTAAAATGAGCTAATCGCAGAATAGCCGATTGGCATCGCAAAAAAAGTTAAAATAAATGCAGCCGTACGTTGTAAATTACGTTGGTTTAACCAAGTTACTTTGTTTGAAATTAATACGGTTCCAAAAGCAATCCATAAAAATGCAATGGGTGTAATTAATGATAAAAAAATAGCAATATGCACAAAATAAACGTGAAGCACTTCCCATGCTGCATGTGGAAAAATAGCAGAAGCAAAGAGTAAAGCTTTAGGATTTAAAAGTGTTGCAACAAATAAAGCCTTAGGCGTAATCAGTGGGTTGTCTAATTTGATGTCGTTTGTTGATGTTATCCAAAGTTTAAATGCAAGGTAGAGAATAAAAGTTGCACTTATTAACTTTAATAAGGCAGGAAGCCAAGGGATAAAATGTGAAACTGACTCAAGCAAAACACCCCATGAAGTAATTGCAATGAGATAACCCATCACTTCAGCAGGAATAAGTTTAAGAGACTGCTTCACCCCTGCTTGTATTCCAGCCGAGGCTAACAATGTATTTGTTGGGCCTGGAGTCAACAAAATGGTGACCACAAGTCCAATAAACATAAATGACACCATAGGCAACGAACTCTTTAGTTATGCTAGGCGAAATATGTCAAAAAGGAATATCTATTGTCGACATAATGGTTGTAACAAGAAATATTGAAGTTTATTTTTTTAATTTTAAAACAAACAATTAACTCCATCTGACTACAAATTCACTTACTATTTCAATAATTTCAAATATGCAAAATCGATCACATAAACCTAGAATAAGTGCTATTTTTTTGCTCGCCAAACAATTAAATCAAGCTTTTTTTTTCACAGAAAAATAAGCCGTTATTTTTAATATTTAACCCTTATTTAGCTTATTTAATAAACGCTTTTTTCTGACTTGAAATTTGAAAATTGATCAATATATAAACAATTAGAAATCGTGATTTTACTGAATATGATGTCCCGTTCCCCATCAATTCTTTGATTGTCGCTTTCATCAAATAAATCAGATGATGGAGGATGCATGATGAATGCTTATGTTCGCCCTCATCCAGATGGTTTTAAATCTTATTTAGGTAAGAATCAGAAAACCGGACTCTACATTGTACGAGTTGGTTGGACGGTTTACGAAACGAATGGCAATGGCTCTGTGCTGTACATTGTTAAGAATGAAGATACGATTCCGTTGGATGTAGAAAAGTTTAAAACTGATCGTCCCAAAATTTATGTTGCTCTTTTAAATGAAGTTCAGTTTCAACGCAAGAAACAACTCGCGATTGATCTCCAGCAATCAAATATCCCTTCTTATGACCGTAAAGCCTACAAAAAACGGCGTGGCTTTATAGACTCTTAAGTGAAGGTATTTACTTTAAACTCATATAGAAAAAGCACCCTTAGGTGCTTTTTCTTTTAACGACCAGTTGTAATTAATACGAGCATACTCAGTATTAAAGTGCTTAATGATCGTTTGCAATGTATGTGGACTTCATGCTCAGCTCCGTGAGCAAATTGATTAACGTTTTCCATTTCGTGTGCCCTTAAAGTTCACACTGATAATTTGCACAATTTTCACACAATAAGAAATTAGCCAAAAGTATTATATCGAATCAAATTTTAAATCTAATGCTGGGCAAGTAGTTTTGAAATTTATAACTGAATTAACTAGATGTAACATTCTTATACGAGGTTAAACCTTATTGAGCGTTTGTAGACCTTTCATTTCAAACTCACCTAGCAAACAAATGATTTTATAAAATGAAAAGAGATAACAATATTCTGTTTTTTAATAATAGTCTTCGACAGGAGAACTTTTATGGAAACTCAACAAGAAACCAACTCTTCTTTATTTTGTAATGCCTCTACCTCAATTCAAGCATGTATTGAATGTATGATTGCCTGCAAAACATGTGCAGCTGCATGTTTGCAAGAAGAACATGTGCACATGATGCGTGAATGTATTAAGCATTGCATGACATGTGTAGAAACCTGCCAACTTTGTACGTCTTTAGAACTTAGAAACTCTGAACTAGCAGAATCAGCCATGCAACTTTGTGCGAACGCTTGTCAACTTTGTGCAGCAGAATGCAGTAAACATGACCACGAACACTGCCAAATTTGTGCTAAAGCATGTCTTGCTTGCGCACAAGCTTGTCTGGCATATCGCTCCTAAGTGGTATTCACAACTTTAAGCCTACGCAATCTTTAGATCGTAGGCTCATTAAAATTTTTAAATAACTATAGATTAGGTATTTTTTATTTAAGCTGATTACAATTTTTACTTTTTTATAGGCATAAAAAAAACCCGCATCTTGGGGAAAATGCAGGCTCTTAGATCTCCCACAACGACCATGAGTTCATTATTAAACTTGAACTTTAAACCGTTAACCAAATGTACCCTTAATAAAAACAAATTGCAATACAGAAAAGTCTGTATATTTGAAATATTTTATTATTTTTACATTACTTTTTCATAAATAGTTTAAAAGTATAAGATATTTCCAAATAAGAAATATCTTTTTTACAGGCATTAAAAAAGCCCGTTTCACGGGCTTTTCTGCAACGGTGAGCAATGTAAGCGTTGTGTCTATCCAACTCTTGTTTGCTCTTTGCTAGCTATATGTAAGGTCTTATCGTATCTTTTGCCCTGTCCCAAGTTTCCCTGTGGAGCGAGGAGATATTACGATTACCTTAGGTACAGTTATAGCACATTATTTATTCATGACTAGTCTTGTTCACGTTTTTTTACAAATGAAGAAAATACGATCTAACCTTAATATTTAAGGGTTTTCTACCCCATTTGGATATTGGCGAGCGTCATCACAAATTGGATACCACTTCACTTGTGAATTGACAAAAGCATGAGAGATGACTGGCGTCGATATTTCTTCATTAATAAGTCCGACCCTCAGGCGTACCACTTCTGGCTTATCTAGACGTTCACTCCAGATCGGTGAACCGCAAGTTTTACAGAACACTCTCTTTTTGTTTGGAGAAGCAAAATACGCTTGCAAAAGATTTTCACCCTGTACAATCTCTAAATCGCTTTTTTGTACTTGAGTGATGGCAGCAAAAGCAGCCCCTTGTGCTTTTTGGCATTGCTTACAATGACAAACCATAATGGGATTTAATTCAGCATTAATGCTGAGTTGAACACCATTACAAAGACAAGAAGCTGTATAAATCATGATTTTACCTTTTTATTTTTATGGGATTTAGCTTACACCCACCCCTTTTTCAATATGATCTAAAATGGCACAAGAAGCCTGTTGGTCACCACAGCAATCATCGGCAGAAGCCTGCAAAATATTAACCATTTCTTGTAGGTGGGCAATTTTTTGCTTTAATTCGGCAATGTGTTTGACGGTTAAAGCTTTCACCTCTGCACTATGCCGATCGGTATTTTTCCAAAGTGAAATAAGCTCTTTCATCTGTTCAGATGAAAAACCTAACTCTCGAGCATGCTTTAAAAAGTTTAAAGTTTTAAGGTCTGTTTCTGAATAGATGCGATAGCCAGAAGCAGAACGCTGAGCTGCTTCAAGTAAACCGATTTCTTCATAGTAGCGAATCATTTTCGCCGAAATGCCCGAATGTTTGGATGCCTGACCGATATTCATCTCACACCTCAAATATTAAATTTGGTTTAAGACCTGCTGTCATGATCTTAAACCAAAAGTTGATTTTCAGCACGCTTACTCTACTGGCGCATGAAAGCGTTTTAAGCGTAATGCATTGCCTAAAACAAAGACCGAAGAAAGTGCCATCGCGCCTGCTGCAAACATCGGTGAAAGTAACACACCAAATGCTGGATATAATGCCCCTGCTGCAATTGGAATTAGGGCTACGTTATATACAAATGCCCAGAACAGGTTTTGACGTATGTTTCGCATGGTGGCTTTACTTAATGCAATTGCATTCGGTACGCCTTTTAAACTACCTGACATGAGCACAACATCAGCTGCTTCGATGGCAACATCTGTTCCTGTACCAATAGCTAAACCGACATCTGCTTGCGCCAAGGCTGGTGCATCGTTAATACCATCACCAACAAAAGCTAAGCGCCCATACTGTTTTTGCAGTTGGCGGACTGTATCCACTTTGCCCTCGGGTAAAACCTCTGCCACAACTTCGTCAATGTTCAGCTTTTTGGCAATTGCTTGCGCCGTATGACGGTTGTCTCCTGTAATCATGGCAACCTTGAGGCCTAATTGATGCAAGGTCTCAATCGCAGCATAGGTTGTTTCTTTAATTGGATCTGCCACGGCAATAATTGCTGCAAGTTTCTGATCGATAGCAACATAAAGCGGTGTTTTACCTTCTTCACCTAACTGAGCAGCAATCGCTTGGAATGAGCTGGTATCTAAATCAAGTTGGTGCATATAACGATCTGCACCAATTTGTACTTTTTGGCCTGAAACTTCCGCTTCAATACCTGAACCTGTAATCGAGTTAAATGCTGTTACTGGTAATAGGTTTAGGCCTTCATTTTCTGCTGCTTGAACAATCGCGAGAGCAATCGGGTGTTCAGACTTAGCTTCGACCGAAGCCACTAAAGTCAGCACTTGTTTACGTTCAAAGCCAGATTGCACATTAAAGTCAGTCAGTGTCGGTTTGCCTTCGGTGAGTGTGCCCGTTTTATCAACTGCAACTACTTGCGCTTCTTGTAAAAGCTGCAAAGCTTCACCTTTACGGAACAAGACACCTAACTCGGCACCACGTCCAGTACCAACCATAATAGAAGTTGGTGTTGCAAGTCCCATCGCACAAGGACATGCAATAATCAGTACTGCAACGGCATTCACCAATCCAAAAGTGAGCGCAGGTTCTGGCCCCCAAATAAACCAAACCAAGAAAGTAATTGCAGCAATTAACATCACTACAGGTACAAACCACATGGTGACTTTATCGACTAAGCCCTGAATCGGAAGTTTAGAACCTTGGGCTTGTTCAACCATACGAATAATTTGTGAAAGTACAGATGAGCTACCCACTGCGGTTGCCCGAATGTTCAGTGTTCCGTTTTGATTGACCGTACCACCGACCACCTGTTGTCCCACTACTTTTTCGACTGGGACAGGTTCACCCGTAATCATAGATTCATCAATGTAGCTGTGCCCTTCAACCACTTCACCATCGACTGGCACACGTTCACCCGGACGAATTTCTACGATAGTTCCACTGACCACTTCAGCAACAGCAACTTCAACCACTTGACCGTCACGTTGAATACGGGCTGTTTTAGGCTGCATTCCTACCAAATGTTGAATCGCTTGCGAAGTACGTCCTTTAGCTTTGGCTTCAAAATAACGTCCGAGTAAAATTAAACTGACAATAACGGCAGCCGCTTCAAAGTAAACATTGACCGTGCCTTGTGGTAACACATGCGGCATAAAGGTTGCTACGACCGAGAAACTGTAGGCAGCCAAGGTTCCAACTGCCACTAGCGAGTTCATATCTGGTGCCAAACGCCACAGGGCTGGAATCCCTTTTTGATAAAAACGGCGACCTGGAAAAACGAGCACTAATGTAGTCAAAGCAAACTGTAAAAGCCAGCTGTTGTATTGACCAATCGTGTCCATGATCCACATGTGAAAAGCTGGAATGAGATGTGAACCCATTTCCAAAATAAACACAGGTAAGGCCAACACAATCGAAATGATCAAATCTTTTTTTAGCTGATCTAACTCTGACGCTTTTTTATCGAGTTGCTCATCTTGATTTTTTTCAGATGCTTTAGCGTCGTAACCTGCTTTTTTAACAGCGCGAATTAAGTCTTCAACATTAACTGATGCATCTGCTTGTACCCAAGCCTGCTCTGTTGCTAAGTTGACCGTAGCTTGTTGAACACCATCTACTTTTTTAAGGGCTTTTTCTACACGTGCAACACAAGATGCACAGGTCATACCCTCAATAGACAACTCTACTGGTGCAGCTTTTGGTACATCATAACCTGCTCGTTCAACTGCTTTAACCAGTGCTTCACGCTTAATCGGTTGATTTGAATAAACAACCGCTTTTTCTGTTGCCAAATTAACGTTGGCAATCTCTACATTTTCAACTTTCTTAAGTGCTTTTTCGACACGACCTACACACGAGGCACAGGTCATGCCTTCGATTGGAAGTGTTTCACTATATGCTGGCAATTTTGTGGTTTTTGACTCCATCAAACACCTCTGCAAATCTGCAAAATTTAATATTCTGTATTGAGCATACAGATTCCCATCATGGGAAGGTCAAGCATATTTTTTTAAAAATTTAGTCTTGACCTTACAATCATGACAAGGTTTAGACTCAGTGTTATCCAAACAAACATCTCATTCTTGATGGAGTATGAACATGAAACTACTTATTGAAAATATGACTTGTGGTGGCTGCGCTCGTGGAGTGACTGCGACGATTCAAGATGTCGATCCAAATGCAAAAGTAGATGTAGATTTAGCGACCAAAATCGTGACTGTTGAAAGCAGTGAAAGCGTCGATAAAATTACCGAAGCACTTGAAGAAGATGGTTTCCCAGCGAAAGTGCAATAATCAATAAGGCCTAACGTTTAAAGTTAGGCCTTTATTTTGTGTTTGTTGATATTGACTCAAAGCTGAAATTTTTTAATTCGATAATCCAGTGCTGCCCGAGATATTCCCAATAAACGTGCCGCTTCAGACACATTATGATTTGCCTTTTTTAAAGCCGTTAAAATTAACTGCTTCTCGTGTTCTTCTAAATTAAACTCTGCCTTTAATAATTGATCAAAGTCAGTTTCAACAGCTACAGCCTGCTCAGGGTCATGCTTGATCTGTGGGAAAATGGCATTTAACTTAATCAGTTGCTGATCATCCGTTAATAAAACCGCCCTTTCTAATAAGTTTTCTAACTCACGAATATTTCCCGGCCATTCATATTGCTGCATAAAAACTTTGGTCTTTTCACTTACACCCTGAATGGTTTTGCCGTACATTTTTTCAAAGCGATGAAGAAAATGTTCAACCAATAAAGGAATATCTTCACGGCGCTCTCGCAAAGGCGGAATCTGCACAGGGAAAATATTTAAGCGATAATATAAATCTGCCCGAAATCGCCCTGTTTTTACAGCCTGTTCAAGATCTTCATTGGTTGCTGTAATTACACGGACATCTAAAATACGTGTCTGTGAATCTCCTACTCGCTCAAACTCACCTTCCTGCAAAATGCGTAATAGTGCTGCTTGTGCACGAGGAGAAAGCTCAATCACTTCATCTAAAAAAATCGTACCACCATTGGCTCGTTCAAACTTCCCCAAGCGAGATTGATGCGCTCCTGTATAAGCACCTTTTTCTACCCCGAATAATTCAGACTCAATTAACTCTGGTGGAATCGCTGCACAGTTTACTGCAATAAAAGGTTGGTCTTTTCTTTGGCTATTTGCATGAACTCCTCGTGCAAAAGCTTCTTTACCAACGCCGGTTTCACCTTGTAGCAAAATAGAAACTTTCGAACCTGCTGCTTTTGTTAATAATGCACAGACCTGTTTATAAGATGCTGACTTACCCACAGAACTAAATAATTGGTAATCGGCTTCACTGTCGCTATAAATTGATTTTTTAAGTTCAAAAAGTTCAGCCTGCAACGCAATCAGTTCTTTTTCCATGGGTTCGGGAGACATGAACTGAATCAGTTCATCAGCATTTTCCCACTCTTCTAAAGGCTTACCGATAATACGGCAATGCTCATCGCCACAAGCTTTGCACTCTATTTCTTGATAAATAATGGTCATGCCCGTCGCAAAACTACTGTATCCGCATGCATAACCCAAAAGCATCCAGCATGCAGGTTCATCACTTGGGCCAAAATGCTCTAAATGCACATCGGCTTCAAAAGAGTTAAGCCAATTTAAATCGGCATAAAACAGTTTTTTATCGTGGCTTAAATTGAGCTGGTTGGCCTGTACTTGCACCATTCCGCGAATCGCATGCATTTGTGGACCCGCCATAAAAGCATCGTGTTCATTTAAATCGGGACGCATTTTTGTTGTAACTTCTGCATCCTTTAACCCAGCTTGATACCCTAAACGAATAAAAAAACGCTTGGTTCGCTCAAGCCCAATCATGTGCGCTAAATCTTTACGCAAATATCCCATAATGCTGGTGTGGAAAAGTAGCATCCGATATTCATCAAACCAGATTTGGCCGTGGGCAGTATCAAAGTGCAATTTAGACAGCAAATCGTGAATTTCTTGTGGATGATCTGCGTATCGTCCCGTTGTATCGTATTTTACTCGAGCCATGAGTGATCTGTTTTAATCCATTAAACACATTTCGGTTTTATCTCATCTTATCGAAGAACCAGATAAATGTCCTAGTATCTTAAAGACATAACTTCATACTAAAAAAGTATTTCTAAATCTCTCCATTTAAAGCCTCAAACAATCTAAAAAGAAATTTTTACGACCCTATTCATCAAATCATGAATATCTCTATTTCACCATTCAAAAAAATTCATGAAATGGTGAATTTAAAAAATTCCTCATTTTCCATAAAAATCTTAATTAATTGTTTTTAATAATAAAAATAAAGTTGGCATAGCTTTTGTAAAGCTTATAACGAAAGCAAGGAGCATTCATCAATTTCAAGACCATGTCTTGATGGAGTACAGCATGACGCAACCTCAAGTCGAAGCATTAACCAAATATATTCGGGTCACTGGCGACTTAAACGCAGAGTTTATCGAATTCGATTTTGCCATTCACGATCCAAGTCTATTTGTGGAACTGGTTTTGCCTAAACATGCATTTAATGATTTTTGTAAGACCAATCAAGTGGTTGAAATGACCCAAGAGCAGCAAGCTTTTAACGATGCTCAGGAAGAAAAATGGCGCTATGGCACTGAAGCAACCTTAGTCGGCACGCAACGTAATAGCAACGATCACGATGATCAAATGTAAAAAATATAAGGAGATAAAGCCATGACTTTAGAAATCAAAACGTCAAATGTCGAACCTATCCGCCAGAACTACGCCTATATCGAAAGACGATTTGGTAGTAAGCCAGCTACTCGATATCAAGAAGTAAGTTTCGATGTACAGGCAGAAACTAACTTTCACTATCGTCCTTTGTGGAAACCTGAAAAGACTTTAAATGACAAAACCCATACTGCCCTGCAAATGCAAGATTGGTATGCATTCAAAGATCCACGTCAATTCTATTATGGAACTTATGTTCAGCACCGTGCGCGTTTACAAGACACTGCCGAAAGTAATTTTGCTTTTTTCGAAAAACGTCAGCTTGCAGAACATTTGTCTGATGAAGTCAAAGCTAAGGTCATTGAGTGCCTATTGCCATTTCGCCACGTTGAACAAACTGCAAACTTACACATGATGTCTGGCAGTGCCTATGGTTATGGCACCGTGCTTACCCAAGCTTGTATTTATGCCGCGATGGATCATTTAGGAATTGCGCAGTACATCTCGCGTATTGGCTTAGCTTTAGATGGCAACAGCGGCGACTCACTACAGCAGGCAAAACAGGCTTGGATGCAACATCCTGTATGGCAAGGCTTACGCCGTCTGTGTGAAGAAAGCCTCACCGAGCAAGACTACTTCAAACTTTTCTTATTACAAAATCTTGTGATTGACTGCTTTGTGACAGAGCTCGTCTATCAACAGTTTGATCAGTGGTTAGTCACTCAAAATGCTCGCGACTTAGCCATGCTGACTGAATTTATGAAAGACACTTTAGGTGATTTACGTAAGTGGTCAGACACCGTCATTAAAACTGCCGCAGCAGAATCCGATCATAACAAACAGCTATTAAATGAATGGTTCACTGAGTCTCTAGCTCAAGTGAAAGCAGCCTTTACACCTTGGGCAACAGCAGCCTTAACAGCAGAGGCAATTGATCAAGCAGAACAAGCCGTTACTGAACGTGCAAAAAAACTCGGCCTACAACCACTTACAAATGCTTAAGGAGAAGCAACATGTCTAAAGTCTATCTCGCGTTACAAGACAACGATACTTCACGCTACATCCTCGAAGCGATTGAAGAAGATAACCCTGAAGCTTCAATTCAGTATTTACCCGCCATGATCCGAATTGAAAGTGAAACTGATTTGGTGATTAAAGCCGAAACCGTATCTGAAAAACTAGGCCAAGATTGGGACATCCAATCATTACAACTCAACATGATTACGCTGGGCGGCAACGTCGAAGAAGATGACGATACTTTCCGCCTTCATTGGAATTAATCACAACATAGACGTTGTTTAACAAAGATTTAAGGATGATCAATCATGACAACTCAAACGAAAGAAACCAGTAAAAAATTAAATGCGAAAGATCGTTACCGTGCATTAACCCGTGATCTGGACTGGGACTTTTCCTATGCTGACCGTAAAGATGCCTTCCCTTATGAAGAGTTTGAAGGCATCAAAATTACGGACTGGTCTAAATGGGAAGATCCATTCCGTTTAACTATGGATGCTTACTGGAAATATCAGGCAGAAAAAGAGAAAAAACTTTATGCCATTTTTGATGCTTTTGCTCAAAACAATGGTCAGATGAATGTCAGCAATGAACGTTACTTAAATGCGATCAAACTCTTTTTAACAGCGGTGACTCCACTTGAATATCAGGCTTATCAAGGCTATGCCCATGTAGGCCGCCAGTTTAGTGGTATTGGAGCACGTATTGCGTCTCAGATGCAGTCAATTGATGAGCTGCGTCATGTACAGACTCAAATTCATGCCATGAGCCATTACAACAAGTTCTTTGATGGTTTTCAGGACTGGGCACACATGCATGACCGCGTTTGGTATTTGTCTGTGCCTAAATCATTTTTTGAAGATGCCCGTTCTGCTGGCCCTTTCGAGTTTTTATTAGCGATTAGTTTTGCTTTTGAATATGTACTTACCAATTTGCTATTTGTGCCGTTTATGTCGGGTGCAGCTTATAACGGCGATATGGCAACCGTGACCTTTGGTTTTAGTGCGCAGTCAGATGAAGCTCGTCACATGACGCTTGGTCTTGAAATCGTGAAATTCTTGCTCGAACAGCATGAAGACAATGTGCCAATTGTGCAGGAATGGATTGATAAATGGTTCTGGCGTGGGACGCGTTTGCTTTCAATTGTGGGCATGATGATGGATTACATGCTGCCAAACAAAGTGATGTCTTGGAAAGAAGCTTGGGAAGTTTACTTTGAACAGGCAGGCGGCGCACTATTTAAAGATTTGAGCCGTTATGGCATTCGTATGCCGAAATATAGCGATGTCATTGTGAAAGAAAAAGAGCATGTCTCACATCAAGCATGGTGGATTTTCTATAACTTTGGTCATGCTGCCGGTTTCCATACTTGGATTCCAACTGACGAAGAAATGGATTGGTTATCGGCTAAATATCCAGACACTTTCGATAAATACTACCGTCCAAAATGGGAGCTGGCTCGCAAAATGGAAGCCGAGGGTAAACGCTTCTATAGCGCAGGTTTACCACAGCTTTGTCAGGTTTGTCAGATTCCAATGACCTTTACCGAAATGGGTGATGACCCAACTCAGTTTAGTTATCGCCATAGCATCTACCAAGGCGAACGCTACCACACCTGTTCAGATGGCTGTCATGACATTTTCGAACGCGAGCCTGAAAAATATATACAAGCATGGCTACCTGTAAATCAAATTTTGCAAGGCAACTGTGGTGGCGGTGACCTCGAAACCATGCTCCGCGATTATTACCGCATGAATGTCGGTGCCGACAATCTGGATATTGAAGGTTCACCAGACCAACAGCGCTGGAAAAAATGGAAAGGCAACGCAGCATAAACACAAGGAATTGTTCAGGCAGTCATCAAGCTGCCTGATAGGAAATAAGGAGATTGAACATGACTGTTCGCGCGATACACAACAATTATCAATTTGAACCGCTTGATCTGCAAAAAAACTATGGTGATCAATTCTTACTTTATGTGGGTTGGGATCATCACACCCTTTTTTGCTCGGCACATGCCATGCTTGCCTCACCTCAACAAACTTTTGGACAGTTGATTGAGCAACAAATTACAGGTGGTTTTGCTCAACATCCAGATTTTGCCAAAATTGATTGGTCAAAAGTGCAATACACCTTAGATGGTCAAACAATTAGTCCTGAAAGTACAAAAACTTTGGCAGAGCTTGGTTTTGGGCATAAGTCATTACTTCGTTTCGTTACGCCAGAGTTAAATGGCTATAACGACAGCTACGTTTAATTCGGAGGTGTGTCATGAGTTATCAAGTCACCATTGAACCGATCGGAACAACGATTGAAGTAGAAGAAGATCAAACCATTTTAGATGCTGCCCTACGCCAAGGCGTTTGGTTACCCTTTGCCTGTGGTCATGGCACTTGCGGGACATGCAAGGTTCAAGTCACCGATGGTTTTTATGATGTCGGTGAAGCTTCTCCCTTTGCGCTCATGGATATTGAACGTGATGAAAATAAGGTGCTTGCCTGCTGCTGCAAACCACAATCCGATATGGTCATTGAAGCCGATGTCGATGAAGACCCAGATTTCTTAGGTCATTTGGTTCAAGACTATCAAGCGACAGTCATTGAAATAAAAGACCTGTCGCCAACCATCAAAGGAATCCGACTACAACTAGATTATCCAATTGAGTTCCAAGCTGGTCAATATATCAATGTCCAGTTCCCAGATATTGAAGGAACTCGTGCATTTTCAATTGCTAATTCGCCAAGTGAAGTGGGCATTGTTGAGCTGCATATTCGTAAAGTTGAAGGTGGTGCAGCAACGACTTATGTACATGAACAACTTACTACAGGTGATCAGCTTGATATTTCAGGCCCATATGGTCAATTTTTTGTACGCAAGTCAGATGATCAAAATGCCATTTTCATTGCAGGTGGTTCAGGTCTTTCAAGTCCACAATCGATGATTTTAGATTTGCTTGAGTCTGGAGATAGTCGCACCATTTACCTCTTCCAAGGAGCACGAGACTTGGCGGAGCTATACAACCGAGAATTGTTTGAACAGCTCGTAAAAGACTATCCGAACTTTCGCTATATACCTGCCCTGAATGCACCAAAACCAGAAGACCAATGGACTGGATTTACCGGATTCGTGCATGAGGCTGTTGCCGATTACTTTGAAAATCGATGTGGTGGACACAAAGCGTATTTGTGCGGCCCACCAATCATGATCGACTCGGCAATTTCAACACTCATGCAAAGTCGCTTATTCGAACGGGACATTCACACTGAACGGTTCTTAAGTGCAGCCGATGGCGCTGCCGGACAATCGCTTTCAGCTTTATTCAAACATATTTAAAGATAAACCTTTCACCACTTCGCTTTTTCAAATGAGCTTTGTATTTGTAATTTAGAAAGTAAATACAAAGCTCACAGGAGTTCTACATTCCAAATTTACAGATTAAACAGACTCAATTTTTTAAAGATCGTTAAGGAATAACGTTTTTTTACTTACAAGCGAAACAACACAGAATAGGACATTCTATGAATAACAAAATCTCTGCAATCATATGTGGTGTAATCAGCACCCTTTACCTTCCTTCTGCATTTGCGACAGAAAACGGCTCGGACTCTTTTGCCTTAGGTGCCGAAGGTATGATGGCGGGTGCCCTACCACCTGCTGGTGTCTACTTACTCAGTAATTATCAAAATTATCACGCATCAGAGTTTCAAAATGGTCCCGATCAGTTCCATGTTGATGTCAACGCCGTGGTTCCTCGTTTGGTCTGGATGACCGATCAAAAAATTCTGGATGGACAACTCGGGTTTTATGCAGCCCAGCCATTGGTTGATCTACGGCTTAAAGTAAATGGAATGGCTGACTCAAACCAAGGTCTCGGAGACTTGATTTTGGGTGGTATGCTCGGCTGGCATCAAGGAAATCATCACTGGATTGCAGCCCTAGAAACCGTACTGGGAACAGGTGAATACGACACTCCAAGTACGACACATCCAGTTGAAGCCAATCTCGGGAAAAACTATCATACCATTCGACCTATTCTTGCCTATAGTTATGCCAACGCAGCAGGTTTAGATCTTTCAACTAAACTGTCTTATAGCTGGAATACACGTAACGATGCAACCGACTACCAGTCTGGACAATACATTGCGGGTGACTATAGCTTAGGTTACCGCATTAACTCCAAACTCAAAGTTGCAGTTGAAGGCTATGCTTTTAAACAAACTACAGATGACAAAGTAAACGGAAGTGACATTGGGTTTAAAGGACAGGCTTTTGCAATTGGGCCAGGCATTCAATATGCCGATAAGAACTGGTCTATTGAAGCCAAATTTTTAAAAGAAACCGAAGTAGAATATCGTCCCGAAGGCCATACCAGCTGGCTAAAACTAATTTGGGCTTTCTAGAACCATTTAACGCATAGCTTCAACCTTTGAGGCTATACCCTGCTTTATTTAAAAGTCGATACCGTCTGAATCATCTATCGGATTTTGATCGAGCGTGAAAACGGTGCGTTTATATGGAATCCCTTCTAAGTCATAAACCTGATAAATACAATCAAACAGTGACTGTAAATCTTCACTTCGGTCCATTGCCCGTGCTGTAATAAAAATTGGGCTGACCGCACCGTTATCTAAAATCGGAATATAGTTTAAGTGTGGAAATCGAATGGTATCGGCACTTGCTGGAATAATGCAGATCCCTTCTCCCGCTGCCACTAAGCCCAAAGCCAACTGAATCTCTCGTATCTCATGCATATTTTTTGGAACCAAACTATGTTCGGCAAAAATATTCAAAAGCTGGGTCGAAAAATTGGGCTTCGGTGAAGTGGGATACATAAACATCTTTTCATCAATCAAGTCAGCTAGATATACCCCTTCCGTACGCTGTGCAATAGGATGACTCGTATGCGCAGCAACCACTAAGCGTTCTTTACGTAGCAAAATACGTCTCACAGCAGGATCACTAATTCTTAAACGTCCGAAACCGACATCAATACGTCCTTCTTTTAATGCCTGTAACTGTTCGGTTGTACTTAACTCCATGAGCTGAATATTCAAATGAGGTTGTTGTTGGCGAAATAAATAAATGATTCGAGGTAGCAAACCATAGAGTAAAGACCCAACAAAACCAATGGTCACACTACGTTCAATGAGACCAATACGTTTGGTCATACTTTTTATTTCTTCAGCATTCGACAAAAGTTTAACGGCGTGCTGATAAAAGAAATGTCCGGCTGGGGTTGTCTGTAAAGGACGGCTTCCACGCTCAAACAGTTGAATGCCAAGCTCGCTTTCCAGATTTTGAATCTGTCGACTCAAAGGTGGTTGAGCAATAAATAGTTTTTCGGCTGCCTTTGTAAAGCTCTGCTCTTCAACAACCGCAACAAAATACCGTAAATGTCTTAGTTCCATAAGGCTTCCATACCTTTAAGATATAAAAAAATGCAAATTCAGTCTTAGACACAGTTTAACCATTCTTTTAAGGTATATACAAGCAACAAACCGATGAAGTGATGAATTGCTTTGTGAACAAGCCTTTTACCAATATCTTCCAGTGATTCATCTTCATCAATTCACGGTTAAACACTCAGCGCACTCATGCGCTTCATTGAAAATATTAGGATATCAAGACCTTGTAGATCGTAGCTAAGGCCTTGGTGACTTCCACACTTTTGGAAAGTCGGAGAACGGACATGCCACGTATTCCTGTAATCAATACTAGCCATCTTGACCGTATTGATGAATTACTTGTCGATAACATCGATACAGGTGAATTTAAACTTCATCGCTCAGTGTTTACTGACGAAGCTCTTTTTGACCTCGAAATGAAATATATCTTCGAAGGCAATTGGGTTTACTTAGCGCACGAAAGCCAAATTCCAAACAATAATGACTACTACACCACTTACATTGGTCGTCAGCCTGTCATTATTGCACGTAACCGTAACGGCGAACTCAATGCCATGATCAATGCATGTTCACACCGCGGAGCACAACTTTGCCGTTACAAGCGTGGTAATAAAGCAACGTATACTTGCCCTTTCCACGGCTGGACGTTTAACAACTCAGGTAAATTGCTTAAGGTTAAAGATCCAAGTGAAGCAGGCTATTCTGACTGTTTTAACCAAGATGGCTCACACGACCTTAAAAAAGTGGCGCGTTTTGAGAGTTACAAAGGTTTCTTATTTGGTAGCTTAAATCCCGATGTTCCTTCACTTGAAGAATTCTTGGGTGAAACCACCAAAATCATCGACATGATTGTTGACCAGTCTGAACATGGTTTAGAAGTTTTACGTGGTTCATCTACCTATACCTACGAAGGTAACTGGAAACTCACCGCTGAAAATGGTGCCGATGGTTACCACGTTTCTGCTGTGCACTGGAACTACGCAGCAACGACTCAACACCGTAAAGAAACTCAAGCTGCCGATAACATCCGTGCGATGAGTGCAGGTTCTTGGGGTAAACAAGGCGGTGGCTCGTATGGCTTTGAAAATGGCCACATGTTGCTTTGGACACAATGGGCAAACCCAGAAGACCGTCCAAACTTCCCGAAAGCAGACGAATACACCGAAAAATACGGCGAAGCGATGTCGAAATGGATGATTGAGCGTTCACGTAATCTTTGTCTCTATCCAAACGTTTATTTGATGGATCAGTTTGGTTCGCAAATTCGTGTACTTCGCCCACTTTCGGTTAATAGAACCGAAGTCACCATTTACTGTATCGCGCCTAAAGGCGAAGCACCTGAAGCTCGTGCACGTCGTATTCGTCAATATGAAGATTTCTTTAATGCATCAGGCATGGCAACACCAGACGATTTAGAAGAATTTCGTGCTTGTCAGGCAGGCTACGCAGGGATTGCACTTGAGTGGAATGATATGTGCCGTGGTTCAAAACACTGGATTTATGGACCAGACGATGCAGCAAATGAAATTGGTTTAAAACCCATGTTAAGTGGGATCAAAACTGAAGATGAAGGCCTGTATCTTGCCCAACATCAATATTGGTTACACACCATGAAACATGCGATTGCATCAGAGAAAGAAATTGCTGATCAGGGAGAAACAGCATGAGTGCTCAAGACAAAGCAACTTTAGAAAATATTGCTCAGTTTCTCTATCGTGAAGCTCGCTTTTTAGATGATGAACAATGGGATGACTGGCTTGAATGCTATGCACCAGAAGCTTCTTTCTGGATGCCAGCTTGGGACGACGACGATAGATTAACTGAAGATCCACAATCTGAAATTTCACTTATTTATTATCCAGACCGTCAAGGTTTAGAAGATCGTGTGTTCCGTATTAAAACCGAGCGCTCATCTGCAACCATGCCGGACACACGCACAAGCCACAATATTGCCAACGTTGAAGTGGTTGAGCGCGACGGCGACAAAGTTACTGTTCGCTTTAACTGGAATACCTTGAGTTTCCGTTACAAGACAAATTATAGCTATTTCGGTATGTCACGTTATGTGATCGATTTTTCAGGTGATCAACCAAAAATCTTGAGCAAGTATGTCGTTTTGAAAAATGACTACATCAATCAAGTCATTGATATCTACCACCTTTAAGACATACCCCCTCAGTTAAACGGACTGTTGGCTGAGGGTAAAAGTTTCAAATATTTTGTAGGATACATGCCATGTCAAACCACAATATCGCACTTCAATTTGAAGATGGTGTTACACGTTTCATTAACGTAGCTCAAGGCGAAACCCTATCTGACGCAGCCTATCGCCAAAAAATTAATATTCCTTTGGATTGCCGTGATGGTGCATGTGGAACTTGCCGCGCATTTTGCGAGTCCGGTAGTTATGACATGCCAGAAGAAACCTATATTGAAGATGCATTAACTCCAGAAGAAGCTGAGCAAGGCTATATTCTTGCTTGCCAATGTCGACCAACTTCCGATGCGGTATTCCAAATTCAAGCGTCGTCAGATGTTTGCAAAACAGAAATTCATAGCTTCCAAGGTACATTAGCCCGCGTTGAAAACTTATCAGACTCAACCATCACTTTTGACATTCAACTTGATGAAGGCCAACCGGATATTCATTTCCTTGCAGGCCAATACGTTAACGTTGCAATTCCAGAAACTGGCGAAACCCGTTCATATTCATTTAGCTCAAAACCGGGCAACCGCTTAACGGGATTTGTGGTCCGTAATGTACCAAATGGCAAAATGAGTGAATTCTTAAGCAAAAATGCTCAAGCTGGCGACAAAATGACATTTACCGGTCCATTCGGCAGCTTCTATTTACGTAATGTAGCGCGTCCAGTGTTGATGCTTGCAGGCGGTACTGGTATTGCCCCATTTATGTCGATGTTACAAGTGCTTGAGGAAAAAGGCTCCGAACAACCTGTTCGCTTAGTCTTTGGCGTCACCAATGACTTTGATTTGGTTGCTTTAGAGAAACTCAATGAGTTGCAGGCGAAATTCCCATGGTTTGAATATCGAACTGTGGTCGCAAGTCCTGAGAGTAACCATGAACGCAAAGGCTATGTCACTTGTCATATTGAAAGTGAATGGTTAAACGGTGGCGATGTCGATGTTTATCTATGTGGTCCAGTGCCAATGGTAGAGGCTGTACGCGGCTGGTTAGAAACTGAAAATATCAAACCTGCTAATTTCTTGTTTGAAAAATTCTCTGCGAATTAACAGGTGGAGAAATTATCTATGTCAAACCGTCAAAGATTTACCGATAAGGTTGTGATTGTTACGGGTAGTGCTCAAGGTATTGGTCGTGGCGTGGCACTACAAGTTGCAGCTGAAGGCGGACAAGTCATCATGGCTGACCGCTCTGAATATGTTGAAGACGTTCTCAAAGAAATTCAGAGTACAGGTGGCGATGCTGTTACGATTAATGCTGATCTTGAAACCTATGCAGGCGCGCAAGCGGTTGTTGCAAAAGCCATTGAACACTATGGTCGGGTAGATATCCTGATCAATAATGTGGGTGGTGCGATCTGGATGAAACCTTTTGAAGAGTTTTCCGAAGAAGAGATCACTAAGGAAGTAAATCGCTCATTGTTTCCAACATTATGGTGCTGCCGCGCTGTGCTACCCGCCATGATTAAGCAACAAGCGGGTGTTATTGTAAATGTCTCTTCAATTGCAACCCGTGCTATTAATCGTATTCCCTACTCGGCATCTAAAGGTGGAGTAAATGCTTTAACGGCATCGCTTGCTTTTGAACATGCTAAAGATGGAATTCGAGTCAATGCTGTTGCGACGGGTGGAACCGAAGCACCATTTCGCAAAGTACCGCGAAACGCCACCCCATTAAGTCAAAATGAAAAAGACTGGATGCAGCAAGTGGTTGATCAAACCATAGATCGAACATTTATGGGCCGTTATGGCACAATTCAAGAACAAGTCAATGCAATTTTATTTCTTGCATCAGACGACGCATCGTATATGACCGGATCGGTTATTCCAGTCGGAGGTGGAGATCAGGGTTAACCCTGATCTTTTTATATATTTGGGTAAATAATATGATTTGCATGGAGGCAATC
Source organism: Acinetobacter pittii ATCC 19004 = CIP 70.29 (assembly GCF_000369045.1). Lineage (GTDB taxonomy): Bacteria > Pseudomonadota > Gammaproteobacteria > Pseudomonadales > Moraxellaceae > Acinetobacter > Acinetobacter pittii. The sequence continues at coordinate 692,107 of NZ_KB849790.1, forward strand.
ACACATGGCAACCCTGTTCAAGACATTAAAAAATGACTGGTCCATATCAGCAACAGTTGCGGGCTTTCTTGCAGTTTTAATTTCTTACTCAGGCCCACTGATTATTTTTTTCCAAGCTGCTCAGCGTGCCCATGTATCCACCGACATGATGGTGTCATGGATTTGGGGAATCTCAATTGGTGCCGCTGTTTCAGGTATTTATCTTTCGATTAAATATAAAACGCCTGTCATAACCGCATGGTCAGCACCAGGTACAGCCCTGTTAGTTACTCTATTTCCAAACGTCTCGTTGAATGAAGCAGTAGCCGCCTATATTACTTCTGCCATTGTTATTTTTTTAATTGGTGTTACAGGTTACTTCGACAAGTTACTGAAGTGGATTCCACAAGACGTCGCTGCGGGCATGATGGCGGGTATTCTTTTTCAATTCGGTATTGGCCTATTTACCGCGTCTGATAGCATGCCTTTTATTGTCTTTAGCATGCTTATTGTCTTTTTAATTGCCAAACGTTTAATGCCGCGCTACACCATGATTTGGGTGTTAGCTGCAGGAGTTTTATTAAGCCTCATTTTAGGCAAAATGAATCCGGTTGATGTGAGTTTTAGTTTAGCTATTCCACAGTGGATTAGCCCAGAATGGACATGGAACACAACACTCAACCTAGCTATTCCTCTCATTTTAGTCAGTCTAACCGGCCAATTTTTACCGGGTATGGCGATTATGAAACTCAGCGGTTACGACACCCCAGCCAAACCCATTATTACTGTCACCAGTATTGCCTCTTTAGCTGTTGCCTGCGTCGGCGGTATTACCATTGTGCTTGCCTCAATTACCGCCGCTTTATGTATGGGCAAAGATGCACATGAACTGAAAGAAAAACGCTATATCACAGGAATTGCCAATGGAATTTTTTATATTTTAGGAGGCTTATTTGCTGGCAGTATTGTCATGCTATTTAGCTTACTTCCTAAAGAGTTGGTGGCAGCACTGGCAGGTTTAGCTTTGCTAGGTGCTATTGCCACCAATATTTCTGTTGCCATGAAGAATGACAATCAACGCGATGCTGCACTTATTACCTTTTTAGCCACAGCATCAGGCATGCATTTTCTTGGATTAAGCTCAGTTTTTTGGGGAATTTGTATTGGTGTAATCGCACATTTCATTCTCACACCACGCTCAACTCCAGCCACAAATTAATTTTTTATCTAAGCGCCCGCCACTAAAATAAAGCCTCAATCGCCAAATCAGGATGCAAATAATTTGCTAATTCTGACTTGGTGATTTTTATTAAATATAGATTAAATTTAATTTCCAAGATTAATCTCTAAAATAATTAAATAATAGACTTTAGTATTTTGTTTTTATATTTTCACTTCAATTCATAATATAAATTTAACGATATTTTTAACTGTGATTCCAATCAATAAAATTAATAAAAAAACATCTATAAAATCCTTAAAATTCTCACAATACAATATTTAACCCTATTTTAAAGACACAACAAATTTAGCTAAAACAATAAAAATAAATATATATTTTTCAAATAATTAAATCAATAAAAGTACAATACCTTAAAGACATAAAGATATATCAATTAGGTTTTTGACTCTAATCCAATAACAAAATAGTTTATTAAAAAATAACGCGATGCTTCACAAATTGGAGGTGAAGAAAATGGATACGAGCAAGGTTAATATTAATGAGTTAATTGATAAAGCCAGTTTTACATCTTTCCATTGGAAAGTTTTAATCTGGTGCTTACTTATTATTATTTTTGATGGATATGATTTAGTTATTTATGGGGTTGCTCTTCCTCTGTTAATGCAACAATGGTCATTAACTGCGGTAGAAGCTGGTTTACTCGCCAGTGCTGCTTTATTCGGTATGATGTTTGGTGCCATGATTTTCGGCACGCTTTCAGACAGACTAGGACGTAAAAAAACCATTCTGATTTGTGTCACCTTATTTAGTGGATTTACCTTTATAGGTGCCTTTGCCAAAGGACCAACTGAGTTTGCTATTTTGCGCTTTATTGCAGGTCTTGGGATTGGTGGCGTTATGCCAAACGTTGTAGCACTTATGACCGAATATGCACCCAAAAAAATCCGCAGTACCTTAGTTGCAATTATGTTTAGTGGCTATGCAATTGGTGGTATGACATCTGCTCTACTCGGTGCATGGCTCGTGAAAGACATGGGCTGGCAAATCATGTTTTTAATTGCGGGTATTCCCCTATTACTGCTTCCGCTCATCTGGAAATTTTTGCCAGAATCTCTCGCCTTTTTAGTGAAATCAAACCATAGCGAGCAGGCGAAAGGTATTGTTAGTAAAATTGCGCCTCAAACTCAGGTAAACGCCAATACTCAACTGGTGTTAAATGAAAGCACCACAACCGATGCCCCTGTCCGTGCGCTTTTCCAGCAAGGTCGTACCTTCAGCACATTTATGTTCTGGATTGCTTTCTTTATGTGCTTACTCATGGTGTATGCCTTAGGAAGCTGGTTACCTAAACTCATGCTACAAGCGGGCTACTCATTAGGTGCAAGCATGTTATTTCTCTTTGCACTCAATATTGGCGGCATGGTCGGTGCAATTGGTGGCGGTGCTTTAGCAGACAGATTCCATTTAAAACCTGTTATTACGATCATGTTTATTGTGGGATCAGCAGCTTTAATTCTGCTTGGCATTAATAGTCCACAATTTATTTTATATAGCCTGATTGCGATTGCTGGCGCTGCCACAATTGGTTCACAAATCTTACTCTACACTTTCGTGGCACAGTTCTATCCAACAGCACTTCGTTCAACTGGCATGGGCTGGGCATCTGGAATTGGTCGTATTGGCGCGATTATCGGACCAGTTTTAACCGGAGCGCTACTCACACTTGAGCTTCCTCACCAAATGAATTTCTTAGCGATTGCAATTCCGGGTGTGATTGCTGCATTTGCAATATTTATGGTCAATCTCAAAGCCTCTGTTGCTGCACAAACACCATCAACTTTTAACCCTCAAAACACGCTTACCCAGCAGTAAACATAAATGCGCCGAGGACTGGCGCATCTTTTTGGAAATGGATTATGGAATTATTACACCGCTTTAAGCCATGTGCTTTAACTTTCGCGAGCTTAGTATTGATGTGTGGCAATTCATTCGCTGCAAATCCAAATCAGCAGCCCGAAGATGAATGGAAGTTCACGCTAAAGAATGCCTATATCAATCGTAATTTTGATAATGATGCACTCAAAGATACTGGCAGTTGGTCTCAGGCAGCATCATTATTTTATAAATCGAAAATGCATGACACCCCTCTGCAAATTGCAGATAAGCCCATTACAATTGGTGCAGATGCTTCCGTTCAATACGCCGTGCGCTTAAGTTCAGACAAACATGTTGCTGACACAGTTTTGCCTTTTAATAAAGAAACTCAGTCACAAGCATCCGACTTCTTAAAATACGGTGCAACTTTAAAACTAGGATATGACAAAACTCTTTTAAGTGTCGGTGAGCTTTGGTTAGACCTGCCTGTAACGGCTGTTGATGCGAGCCGACAATTACTTGCCTCTTATTGGGGAACCAATCTTAAGTCGCAACTTTCAGATCAGCTTTATGCAGAAATTGGCCGAGTGGAAAAAGTCTCTCCACGTAATGAAGAAGATTTTAAAAAGTTTTCGTTCACGGCAAATGGAATTACCAAAGAATCTGATGGTTTAAATTATATTGACTTGCGCTATCAATTCACGCCGTCACTTAAGGGTGAATATTACTTTGGTAATTTGGAAGACCTCTACAACAAACACTATGTAGGGCTTGAGCATAATTGGAAACAACCTAATTTCGCTCTTACTTCCAAGTTTAAGTACTTCAATGCAAAAGATGACGGCAATACCTTTGATATTGATGCGCAAAACATTGGGGCGTTAGAAACACTTAAAGTAAAGAACCATACCTTTGGTTTGGGTTACCAACAAATTATGGGTGAGTCGGCTTATCCATTACCGGATGGTTTCTTACCAGAGACTTATTTCATTAACTGGAATGCAACGGGTTTCTTTAAAGAAGACGAAAAGTCTTACCATGTCATGTATGGCTATGACTTTAAAGACTATGTACCGGGCTTAAATGCAATGGTGAAATACGTTTACGGTCATGATTTTAAAGCAGCCAAAGGCGAAAAAAATCATGAAACTGAGTCAAATGTAATTTTAAACTATGCGTTTCAACAGCCATTCTTAAAGGGGGTTGCCCTGCAATACATTCGTATTGATTACAACGTTAAACATGGTAATGACTTTGGTGAAGATCGTCTATTTGTAAACTACACCAAAAAGTTTTAATCATTTTTGATTCAATTCAAGCGGGCTAATTTTAGTCCGCTCTATTATTTTTGACTCATAAAAAAACGCTCTTACGAGCGTTTTTAATTAATTTAGTAACTTAAGCAGCGTGCTTTTGAACAACAATCGAACCTACTGAATAACCAGCGCCGAAAGATGAAATCACGCCATATTCGCCATCATCTACTTCGTGGCCTGTACGGTGTAAAGCAATAATCACACCTGCTGAAGAGGTATTGGCGAACTCATCTAGAATAATGGGTGCACGGCTTAAATCAGCCTCTTTACCAGCCACATATTTCAAGATTAATTCATTCATGTTGGCATTGGCTTGATGTAACCAGAAACGCTTAATATCGTTTGCAGTTAACTGCATTTTTTCCAACTGCGCATTAATAATTTTTGCTACAAGCGGACAAACATCTTTAAATACCTTGCGGCCATCTTGACGGAATAGCTTGTCGTCAACAACTGCATCTTCACTACGGTTTAAGAAACCAAAGTTATTGCGAATGTTGTTTGAAAATTGAGTAAATAAATGAATATCTAAAATTTCAAAACCAGTTTTAGTAGTGGTTTCTTCAATAATAGAAGCCGTTGCAACATCACCAAAAATGAAGTGACAATCACGATTACGGTAATCTAAGTGACCCGATGTAATCTCAACGTTCACCAATAAAACACGACGAGCGCCTGAACGAATTGCATCTGCCGCTTGTTTCAAACCAAAAGTGGCAGCTGAACATGCAACGTTCATATCGTAGGCATAACCTTGAATACCAAGTGCCGACTGAATTTCAATCGCAACTGCTGGATAAGCACGCTGCATGTTTGAACATGCCAAAATTACAACATCGATATCTTCAGCAGTTACGCCTGCATTTTCCATTGCTTGTTTCGCAGCAATAACGCCCCACTCTGCTTGAAGTGAAAGTTCGTCATTTGAACGTTCAGACAAACGAGGACGTAAACGTGTTGGATCGAGAATACCCGACTTTTCAATCACGTAACGGCGCTTAATACCAGACGCTTTTTCAATAAATTCAGCACTAGAACCACGTAATTCTTCGAGTTCACCTGCTGCAATTTTCTCTGCATTCTCTTGGTTATATTGTTCCACATAAGCATTTAAACTGTCGGCCAGTTCTTCATTAGAAATGATTTCTGTTGGGTGAAATAACCCAGTACCTGTGATACGAATGCCCATGTAAAACTCCTAAAAAAATGAATAGGGTCTGTTAATCTTTCATTTATAAATTGCGTTGTAGGCTAAACAACAACATAAACAGACCCCGATCTATCTTAACTGATTCCCAAACGATCCCATAACTTTTGCAGTCGAGTTGGCGAAATAGGCATCTTGGTTTTCATCGGTTGAGAAAATAAAGAAATGCGGAATTCTTCCAACATCAAATACAATTCTTTGATTTTTGGATCGTTTTTGAATTTAAATACCTTGTCCATCCATGGATCGACATCGTCAATTGCAGCATGATCTCGCTGTAGATTATTTGGCAATCGATCTAAACGCAATAGCAGTGCTTTTAAATAACGCGGGTATTCCTGCCAAAGATCGACTGGTTGGCGGTAAACAAAATTGCCAAGTGACATTAAATCTAACTGATCTTCAATATCATCAATACTGCGTCCAAATACGTCTGGATCAAGTACTAAAAGCTGACGACGAATTTGTTGCCACTGAATATAAATATCACTTAATTGCTCAAGTGCTTGCTGACCATAACCCAAAAATTGTTTTTTGACCTGATCTAGCAGCTTATTAAATTCGTCAGCGTTAATTGGCAAAGTCGTAATTGCCATTTGCAAGGTTGCATAGACTAACATCTGCTCAAGCTTAGCTTTATCGCCCAAAGGAGAATAAGCCAACGCGAGCGGTTTTGAAATCTGCTTTTTCAACTGGCGAACCAAATCACCAAGTTGCATATGAACCAGACGAATAATCCCTTCGCGATGCTGTTTAATCGCCTCAGCTTGATCATTAAACGTTTGAATAACAATGCCTGACTCATCTTTAGCTTCGAGGTCAGCAAAAGCCTTGGTCGGAACTAAAGCCTGATATTGTTTAACTACAACGCCCGTGACTTTATGAGAAGCCTCAAAAGTAAAGTTTTCAGGAAAGTCTTTAAACTCGCCTTTTTGCTGTTTAACTGGACGATGTGTTTCCACTCGGCAACGTGCTTTTAACTCAGGTAAATCACGCCCTTTCGCAATCAGCTTACCTTTTTCATCAATCACTTTAATGAAAGGTACCAAATATGGATCAATACGTTCAAACGAGAAATCTTTTTCAGTAATTTGCTCGCCACGTAAGACAAAAGCTAAATAACTAAAAATATGTTCACGTAAATGTACTGCATCAACCCCTTGCATGAGCTTACGAGCTGTATCAGGAATTGGCACCACATTACGACGCTTGTCTTTAGGTAAAGCTTTGAGTAAAGCCTCAATTAAATCTTGGCGCCAACCTGGAATTCCCCATGACCAGATATTTTCATCGACTTGAGGCAACGCCTGTACAGGAATTTGAACAGTAGCACCATCTTCGTCATGGCTCGGGTCAAAATGATATGTGGTTGCTAAACGCAGCTGCCCATTGTGTAAATGATCTGGGAATTGCTGCGTAGTTGGCCGATCATTGAGCCAGAGCGCATCATCGTCAATAAATAAATAACGAGGATTATTTGCTTCTACAGTTGCACGCCAGTCTTCAAAGCTACGGCGACTCGCGATTTCCTCAGGAATTTTCGACGCATAAAACTGATAAATTGTTTCTTCATCCACCACCAAATCACGACGACGCAATTTATCTTCAACTCGCTCTACTTCTTCAAGCTTAAGTAAATTGTGTTTTAAAAATGGTGGAACTGTACCCAAGTTACCAGTAGTTAATGCATCGCGTAAGAAAATCTCATGAGCAGCAGGCTGATCAACTTTTTCAAAATTAATTAACCGTTTTGGCTCAATAATTAAACCAAATAAAGAAATTTGCGCATACGCATTGACGATTCCCGCTTTCTTAGACCAATGCGGCTCGAAATAGTGATATTTCAACAAGTCGCGTGCAGCAAGTAAAATCCATTCAGGGTCAATTTTGGCTAAAGTACGTAAGTACACTTGAGAGGTTTCGACCATCTCAAAAGCCATCACCCAAGAGGTATTGGTTTTATGCAAAGTACTCGCAGGGAAAACTTTAGCCTTTTGCTGACGCACTGCCATAAAGGTATTTCGTTCATCAGTTTTATTGGCAATAAACGATAATAAACCTGTCAGCAATGCACGATGCAAGTTTTCATAATTCGCAGGTTTTTCATTAAAACTGAGTTTTAAGCCTTCGGCTAACTCAACCAATTGCTGGTGTGTCTGTTTCCATTCACGTAAACGCAACCAGCTTAAGAAATGCTGCTTGGCAAATTGACGGCGTTTATTTTCAGACATCCCTGCTTCGCCTTTAGGATTCAAAGTATCCCAAAGCTTCAAATAAAATAGAAAATCTGAATCCGCTTCTTTAAACAAAGCATGCTTTTGGTCAGCTTGCATCTGTTTGTCGGCCGGACGCTCACGCGGGTCCTGAACAGCTAAAGCACTTACCACAATTAAGATTTCTTTGAGTACGCCAAAATGAGCACCACCCACGATCATACGTGCCAAACGTGGATCAATTGGCATACGTGCCATCATTTGCCCGACTTTAGTCAGCTCATTTTTCTTCTCGTTAAGTGCGCCTAACTCAATCAGCAACTTACGACCATCATTTACAAGGCGGAAATCTGGCGGCTCAATAAAATCGAAGTTTTCTAACTCACCTAACCCTAAACTCTGCATTTGCAAAATAACAGATGCTAAGTTGGTTCTTTTAATTTCAGGTTCGGTAAATTCAGGACGACTGAAAAAGTCTTCTTCGCTATATAAACGGATACACACACCCGGAGCAATACGGCCACAACGCCCTTTACGCTGATTGGCTGCGGCTTGAGAAATTGCTTCAATTGGTAAGCGTTGTACACGTGAACGGTAGTTATAACGTGATATACGAGCAAAACCACTATCAATCACATAACGAATGTTTGGAACCGTAAGTGCAGTTTCGGCCACGTTCGTCGCAATAATAATACGACGGCCTTTACCACCCGGACTAAAAATCTTCTGTTGTTCAGAAACAGCTAAACGCGCATACAAAGGTAAAATTTCGGTATGTCTTGGCCCGTACTTTTGCAAGGTTTCCTGCAATTCTCGAATTTCTTGCTCTGTGCTTGAGAAAATTAGAATATCGGCATGTTCTGGGTGACCTTTTGCTTCCGCATCAGCAAAACATTCTTCTACGGCTTGTACAACTGCACGAGGAAGGTTTTCTTCGAAATCATCAAACTCATCGTCATCACTGCCGCCAATATTCATTTCTGAAATTGGGCGATAAAGTACTTCGACAGGATAACTACGCCCTTCTACTTCAAAAATAGGTGCGTCATTAAAGTAATTACTAAAGCGATTTACATCTAAAGTTGCCGAAGTCACGATAACTTTTAGATCTGGGCGTTTTGGCAGTAACTGCTTTAAATAGCCCATAATAAAATCGATATTGAGTGAGCGCTCATGCGCTTCATCAATAATGATCGTGTCATATTTAGACAAATAACGGTCATTACCTAACTCGGCAAGCAAAATACCGTCGGTCATTAACCGTACGATAGAGTCCTGCGAACCTTGTTCATTAAAGCGGATTTTAAAACCAATAGACTCGCCAAGCTTTTCGCCGACTTCTTCTGCAATACGTTGAGAAACACTACGTGCAGCTAAACGACGTGGTTGGGTATGACCAATCATTCCCGTTAAGCCACGTCCCGCTAACATTGCAATTTGAGGAAGCTGAGTGGTTTTACCTGAACCCGTCTCACCTGCCACAATAATTACCTGATGCTTTTGAATCGCATCAATTAAGCGGTCTGCATATTGAGAAACATGTAAATCCTGATTCAGTTTAATTTTAGGGAGACGTTCAAATCGCTGCCTTACTTTGGCATTAGATTGTTCAAATAATTTTTCAATCTCTGCTGTATTGGCTTTTTTATCTTTACGCAAACGATTTAAACGGTAACGATCTCTTGCCATCACCCACTGATCAATATTTAAATCATTCTGCACAGACAAATTTTCCTGAAAATACAACAATCCTCTATTTTACGCTCTAATGACCATAAGGTAAAACAGTTGGTTTTTTATATATTTTTAATTTTTTAAAATTTTACCCTTGAATTTTGACTAACGAGACTTCATGTTGTTAGGCAAGTTTCTTTTACGATAACTGTCATTTGATTTACATGTTTTTGCAGTCAAATCGAATACAGTGTTTGGGGACTTAAAAATCGTAAATTTATCACTTATTCGATTTTCCGATTTTAGTCATGTAAAAATACTATTTCCCCAATAAAGAATTTTTATTTATTCTACATCTCGTAAACAAGTTTAAATATAAACCTCAATCATGGAGACAATGATGAGCTTGATTAATACTGAAGTTAAACCATTCCAAGCAACTGCTTACCACAACGGCCAATTTGTTGAAGTTAACGAAACTAACCTTAAAGGTAAATGGTCTGTTGTATTCTTCTATCCAGCTGACTTCACTTTCGTTTGCCCAACTGAACTTGGTGACTTAGCTGACAACTACGCTGAATTCCAAAAACTTGGTGTTGAAATTTATGCTGTATCTACTGATACACACTTCACTCACAAAGCTTGGCACGACACTTCTGAAGAAATCAAAAAAATCCAATATCCATTAGTTGGTGACCCAACTTGGACTCTTTCTAAAAACTTCGACGTTCTTATCGAATCTGAAGGTTTAGCTGACCGTGGTACTTTCGTTATCGATCCAGAAGGTAAAATCCAAATCGTTGAACTCAACGCTGGTGGTATCGGCCGTGACGCATCTGAACTTCTTCGTAAAGTAAAAGCTGCTCAATACGTACACGCTCACCCAGGTGAAGTTTGCCCAGCTAAATGGAAAGAAGGCGAAGCTACTCTTGCTCCATCTATCGACCTAGTTGGTAAAATCTAATCTCTTATTAGATTTTAAAAACTCAAAGAACCATCCCTCATCGGATGGTTCTTTTGTTTTGAATAAGCACATCACATTTTCTACTGATACTTTTACAATTATGTCCTTCCCCATTACACGAAGTTTGAGTAATGTCGAATAAATAACCGATTTTTTTTGAGCTTAAGTAATATGAAATAAAAGGGGAAAAATTTATGGCGAATACTGTGGCAGTCACTTCATGGAAATACAATGCGACTTCACGTCATCTAAAAATATTTTATAGCGATGGTTCAGGTGAACTTTATCATCCTGTACCAGAATTTATTTATGACAACTTATTACGATCAACAGACAAAGCTGCTTTTGTACATAAATATTTAGAATTCGACTTACACTTTACTCGCCTATCTTTAGTGAATGCTTCATAACATAATGAAATAAGGCCTGCTTTGAACAGGCCTTTATGAATGAATAAATCAGATTTTTAAATGGCTTACCTTGCCACTACAATGCATAAACCAGCGCCTACCGGCAAAATACTGCTCATAAAATTTTCATCTTTTTTAATTAAAGCTAAGAATGAACTGACTTCAGCCGCATGTGAAATAACATTATCAATAATGAGTACACCACCTTTTGGCTTCATTAAACGTTTTAAATCTGGCCAATAATTCTCATAAGCAGGACGCTCAGCATCTAACAAAATAAAATCGAAAGTTTCCTGAGTTTCTTTTAGGTAATCGGCTGCATCTCCAACCCAAAAATCAACCAATTCATCTAATGCCAGTTCAGTCACATGGCGTTTAGCCTCATTACTACGATTGGCATCAATTTCAAGCGTGGTTACTTTTCCATGAGTAGCTTGTGCCGCCTCGGCAAGCCATAAAGTAGAATAACCTGTTGAAGTACCGATTTCTAAAATTGATTTGGCTTGCTGCATCCGAATAAATTGCGATAGTAATTTTGCAGACTCCGCCTCAATATTACGATACCGCAGCAAACGATCTGTCTGCTGCGCATCATGTCGTTTAAAGGTGTCATATAAATCGGCAACTCTTTGTAAGAAAAAAGTATTTGGCATATATTCACCCTTTAAAATCGTTATTTTATATAAAAGTCGTTTGCGTTAAGTGCTTTGAATTAACTTAAAACGCGGCACGATACTTCCATCAGCCATTTGCACCGTTTCAGTAAACATCTCTAGCGGACGTACCCAAGTTGAATAGTCACCATAAAGACACTGATAAACGACTAACTCTTCTTCAGTCTCGCTGTGTTTTGCTACAGAAAAAACTTGATAGAGATTACCTTTATAATGCTGATAAATGCCGCGTTGCAATGACATGAAAGTACCTTTTAATGTTATGACATAAAATCTTTACAGCCATATAACATATATAAATTTTTAAATACTTTCACTTTAAAACATTACAAAACATAAAAAAGAACATTATAGAGATAAATTATTGATCTTATTTATTAATAGATTCAATAATTCAAAAAACCGATCAAATATATAAAAACATACTGTTTTACCTATTCTGTGTTTTCACGTACTATGCATCTATTGAAAGAATTTGGATACATTGGAGTAAAAACAGATGTTAGATCAAAACATTAAAACTCAATTAAAAGCTTACTTAGAACGTCTAGAAAGTCCAATCGAATTAGTTGCTGCTTTAGATGAATCAGATAAAGCGGCTCAAATTAAAGAGCTGGTAAGTGAAATCGCTGAACTATCTGACAAAGTGACTGCCCGTTTTGATGGTAACAATACACGTCGTCCAAGCTTTGGTGTGGCTAAAGCAGGTGAACAACCTCGTGTATTCTTCGCAGGCTTACCAATGGGTCATGAGTTTACGTCTTTGATCCTGGCACTGTTACAAGTGTCTGGCTATGCACCTAAAGTGTCGGATGAAGTGCTCAACCAGATTAAAGGTTTAAACCTCAAAGCAAACTTTGATGTATTCGTATCGCTTAGCTGTCATAACTGTCCGGACGTGGTACAGGCGCTTAACCTGATTGCGATTTATAACCCGAACACTACAGCAACCATGATTGACGGTTCATTCTTCCAAGACGAAGTGGAACAACGCAAAATCATGGCAGTACCGATGGTATTCCAGGACAATGAGCACATTGGTCAAGGTCGTATGACCCTTGAAGAGATTGTGGCAAAACTTGATACCAACTCAGCTGAAAAAGATGCGGCAGCACTGAATGCCAAAGATGCTTTTGATGTATTGGTGATTGGTGGTGGACCTGCGGGTGCAACAGCAGCAATTTATGCTGCACGTAAAGGCATTAACACCGGTATCGTGGCTGAACGTTTTGGTGGTCAGGTGATGGACACCATGGACATTGAAAACTTCACTTCTGTGCAAAAGACTCAAGGTCCTAAGTTTGCTGCCGAGATGGAAGCACATGTCCGTGAATATGATGTTGATATCATGAACCTGCAACGTGTCAGCAAAATCACAGGTGCAAACCAAACTGAAAACGGTCTGGTTGCAGTTGAACTTGAAAACGGTGCAAAACTTGAATCAAAAACTGTAATCCTTTCTACAGGTGCACGTTGGAGAGAGATGAATGTACCGGGTGAGCAAGAATACCGTACCCGTGGTGTCGCGTACTGCCCACACTGTGATGGTCCACTGTTCAAAGGTAAACGTGTTGCTGTGATTGGTGGTGGTAACTCAGGCGTAGAAGCTGCAATTGATCTTGCGGGGATTGTTGAGCATGTAACTCTGGTTGAATTCGATACCAAACTTCGTGCAGACCAAGTGTTGCAAAACAAATTGCATAGCTTGCCAAACACAACGGTGATTATGAATGCCTTAAGTACAGAAGTGTTAGGTGACGGATCACAAGTGACTGGTCTTAAATATAAAGACCGTGCGACGGATGAAGAGCATGTGGTCGAGCTTGCAGGGATCTTTGTACAGATTGGTTTACTGCCAAACACTGACTTCTTGAAAGACAGTGAAGTTGAATTAACCAACCGTGGTGAGATCATTGTGAATGACCGCAACGAAACCAATGTGCAAGGTGTATTTGCTGCGGGCGACTGTACGACTGTACCTTACAAGCAAATCATTATTGCTACAGGTGAAGGCGCTAAAGCATCACTCTCTGCGTTTGATTACATCATCCGTTCTGGGCAGTAAAATCGGTCAAAATCATTATTATTTATTTCAAGCCTAGCATTACAAAATGCTAGGCTTTTTTAATACTAGAGTTACAACTTTTTAACAATTTTCGATCTTTATTAATCATTTACTTTATGTTTATATTTTAGACATCCATATTTGGATGCCATGAATTAGAAGGAAAAACACAATGAATAAATTACTTGTTGCTTTAGGTCTTGCTGCGACTGTTGCCCTTGTTGGTTGTAATAAAGATAAAGCTCCAGAAACTGGTGCGACTACAGGTGAACACTTAGAAAATGCTGCTCAACAAGCAAGTGCTGATATCAAATCTGCTGGTGATAAAGCTGCTGACGATATTGCAACTGCAACTGATAATGCTGCTGAGAAGATCGATGCTGCAACCGATCACGCTGCTGATGCGACTGCTAAAGCTGCAGCTGAAACAGAAGCGACTGCACGTAAAGCGACTGCTGATACAGCTCAAGCTGTTGAAAATACCGCAGCTGAAGTGAAAAAAGACGCTCAACACTAATCGTCTTTAGTATAAAAAAGCCCCTATTGATTAGGGGCTTTTTTTGGCTCTTAAAATCTTTTATGAAATTAAGCCTTCATCACGCATCGCAATTTGTACAGATTGACGCTCTGCAACTTTATTGCGTAATGCAATAATGTGCTTATACGGTGTTAAGTCATGCTCAATTGAGTTTGACCAATTTGTTAAAACAAATAGATAAGCATCTGCTGGACCAAAATTATCATTTACCAAATAATCGTAATCAGATTCAGACAAATAGTTATCGATATATTTTAAAAGACGGTCGATTTCAGCATAAGCTTTGGTTTTTTCATCGCTCGTTAAAGGTGCCCCAAAGAAAACTGCATAAGCATCATGCAATTCAGAGTTCAAATAACCCAACCATTCCAATACTTTCGCACGGCCCATCCCTGATGGAGGAATTAAATCCTGCTTAGGATCATGCTGAGCAAGGAAAGGTAAAATCGCCACGTTCTCAGTTAACATTAAACCAGGGTTAATTTCTAAAGCTGGTACATATCCTTTTGGATTAATCTCGTAATAATCTGCACCTTTTTCTGTTTTATGTGTTTTTAAATTTACTCGTTCCAAGTCAAAATCAACATTAATTTCATTTAAAATAATATGTGCAGCTAAAGAACATGCGCCTGGCGAATAATATAATTTCATATCTGATCCTTGTTATCTCATATTAACGTTTTAAATTGCTTCTAGAAAACCTGCAAGGTTTGCACAATTCTTTAATTGTAAAAAAGCGTAAACTTATAAAATACTTACACCATCTAATATTCTTGAAAAATTTATTCCTTGCAAGTTGTCTTGCGTGACGATTGTTTAAAATATGATAAAACACATTTACGTCACGCAATTTTTCCATTAATTACGTTTAAAAAGCTGGCTAATCCAATTCATTAATTCAGTTAAGAAATCAAAAATACCGTTTTTCTTATCATCATCAGGCTGGCTTGAATCTTTACCATTTAAATCCAGATCAACAATTACTGGATCATGATCCGAAGAACGATAAGCATCTTCACCATAGAACAATGCCTTTTGCTCATCCGTTTTATATTCTTCGTTGTAGTCTAAAACGGTTGGCTCATCTGCATTGATATGCCATGCAAAGGTTCTCACTACTTTTGGATATAGAGCTGCATCAGCAATTGCATGGTCTAAGTTACCGGCTCCACCATTTCCGTTGGTATCACTCGCAACACCAAACACATAGCTATATGCCTCTGCACCCTGCCCTACCTTAGCGTCGTTCAGCAAAACTTTGTAGTTTGCTTTTTCAAATGACAAAATAGGTTCTTCCTTTGCATAACTGTTCATATCCCCTACAAGTAAAGCATTTTGCTTAGGCACTTGGGTCGGATTTTTCGCTAACCATTGCACGATTTGATCTACTGCTTTCACGCGAGTCGGGTTCCAACAACCTTGACCATCTTTTTGGTCTGCATCAGTAGAGCTAGCATCCACCCCACTACAGCTTTTCGATTTCAAGTGATTTGGAATAACGGTAAAGGTTTTATTACCACGAACGGCTTGGAAACTTTGCGCCAATGTTGTTCGGTTCTTGTCGCCTAAATCAAGCACGACAGGTTTATTTAAAGGTTTAACACGCTTGCTGTTATAAATAATAGCAACTGCGATTGCATCACCACCTAAACGGTCTAAGTTTTCAGGAACGACGTATTTCCAGTCTGGACCTAGTGCACTCGTTAAATAAGCAATTGCACTGTTAGGCCCATAACCATTGTTCGCAATTTCCATTAAACCATACACATCTGCATCAATCGCTTTTAATGCACTCACAATTTTACGATGCTGTTTATCAAACTCAGCTTGTGTCGTTGCACCGCGCTCCGTTGGGAAACCCGTTGCACCATTGTCATAGTTCAAAACGTTAAATGAAGCTACACGAATGTGATTAGCATTTTTGGTAATGACATTTTGACGCGGGTTTGTTTGAGTAATTACTTCAGGTTGATTGCGTCCAAGCACTGGTTGCACACGCCAACCATTAAAACGATATTCTAAAATCCCTTCAGCATTTTTAAGTTGATAACCCGAACGTAGCGTATTGGCAGCGCTAAAATTTGTCGGTAACCACGGAGTACGGTTTTGATTGTTATAGCCGTCATCAAAAATAATTTTCGACAATAAATTTTTCTGAGCAAGGGCTTTAGCTTCAGGAGATAACGCCGGATATAAATTAGTCGGAATATATAAACGCCCTAAGCTTAGAGATAATTCACCATAGCGACCATAATTGTAATTCTCGCTTACCGTTAAAGTCTGAGGTAGTTTGACCAACATACCTTGATAACGCTGCGGAGAATGGGTTGAACCACCTGTTAAACTAGCAAATGGAAGTTCAACGCTAATCGGCTGTACCTGATTTGCCATATTGCTATTACAAGTTTGAATATCTTGTTGTAATTGATCTAATTGCAATTGGTTTTGATAAGTTGTTAAGCGACCACGCAAAATAACTTCATCACCAACTTGCCCACCTTTTACAGCACTACTATTTGGAATGTAAACAAAAATAGCATTACTGACATTTGCACGTGCTTTTGTGTCTGGTGTCTGAACATAAAAACCAGAGAAGCCATTGGCATAACGATAGTCAGCAGTTATTACACCACGCACTGTATAGGTCTGGTTTTGTGCTGCGGTTGATAAATCAGCAATTGGTGTATCGGAGCTTGAACAACTTATCGTTTCAACAGGAGGCTGTGTTGTAGAACCCGATAAATTTGAAAAGTCATTTCGATTTGTCCAAGCTGACCATGAACGGTCCAAATCAAATGCTGCAGTTGCATCAATACTTAAAGCTGGGTTCTCAGTTTCAATACGCTTAAAACTATTTCCCAAGCTTGAAACAGCTGTTCCCCATCCAGCTTCCGGTCGCTCACCAATACGCCCAAAACGGTCTACAGGTGTACCTTTGTACACAAGCACAACGGCATCATCACCATTAAAAGATAATGCAGCGACCTGATTGACCTTACTACCAAGTTCAGCCTGTAACTCAGAACGGCCTACTAAAAACTTTTGCTTACTGGTTAATGACCCTTGTAAACGGAAAGTCGCTGTTTTTGCGGTTCCGCCATTATTAAATTGTTGAATTTCATAGTCGGCTAAATTAACAGTAGTCCCATCTGGATTATAAATTTCCAAACCTTTGCGGTTACTACTGCCGTCAACATATTGACTAAACATGAGCTGTGCTTGTGCCCAAGGACTATATGTAA
Source organism: Acinetobacter pittii ATCC 19004 = CIP 70.29 (assembly GCF_000369045.1). GTDB lineage: Bacteria > Pseudomonadota > Gammaproteobacteria > Pseudomonadales > Moraxellaceae > Acinetobacter > Acinetobacter pittii. Next base: position 709,447 of record NZ_KB849790.1, read on the forward strand.
AAGCACCAAGTGCCCCTAATAGCACAGAAAGTGTGCGTAATTGAAAAGTTTTCATGAGTAAATATGTTCATTTGAAATTTATATAGATTCTTAGATTAAATATTGAACATGACATCTACATGAAGAAAAACACCGAAACATTTGACTTGACCACATGAAGACTTAAAATACCGCATTTGAATTTCAATATTGCCAAGGTTATGTCGATCGATCAGTTAGAAACGCAAATTGCAGACTTAGACAATTTGCCTGAACACCGTGAAATTGTGACGTTTATGCGTCGTTCAGCACCACTTAATACGTCTCAACGCACGGCATTAGAACAACATCGCGATTTAATTTTGGAATATCCTGTTGGTGACTTACGTCAGCACTTCGAACATCCAGAACGTCCTTTAACTGTTGAAATCGGTTTTGGTATGGGTCGTTCATTAGTGCTTATGGCAAAAGCAAATCCTGAACGCAACTATGTGGGTATTGAAGTTCACGTACCTGGTATTGCTCAGTGTCTTTATGAAGCAGGTATGGCGGAACTTAAAAACTTACGTGTACTTGATGCAGACGCGATTCAGGTTTTACGTGAAATGCCAGACAACAGTATTAACTGTGTACAACTTTACTTCCCAGACCCTTGGCAAAAGAAACGTCATTTCAAACGTCGTTTTGTTATTCACGAGCGTATGCAATTGGTTGAACAGAAACTTGAGCTGGGTGGTACATTCCACGCAGCAACAGACTGGGAACCGTATGCTGAATGGATGCTTGATATTTTAGACAACCGTCCAGACCTTGAAAACTTGGCGGGTAAAGGCAATAGCTATCCACGTCCAGAGTGGCGCCCAGTGACTAAGTTTGAACGCCGTGGTATTGAGTCAGGTCATAAGATTAATGACTTTATCTTTAAAAAGATTAAGTAAAAACTGGCTGTTAAATATCAAATAAATGAGGGCATTAAATACTAGTATTTAATGCCCTTAATATTTTGGAATAAATTAAAAACTTAAGATAAAGACCAAAAAATATTTTTTGGTCTCATTACCCTAATTTTTAAATAACAATTTGTTGGTTATTGATCAGATCATTTAAATTAACGTTTGTATTGTTCAATGTTAACAGCAGCGAACTACTATAAGTCGTTCCCGCACCATCTCTATCAATATACACTTGAGTATTTGAACCACTCGCTACCGTTTTAATAAATAGTTCTAAGCTACTAGAATTATATGTCCCCGAGTAACCCACCAACAAATCACCAATGTCGATTTTATCTGCATTTGTATTTGATGTTGTATTACCAATAGTAAAATCAGACCAGACATCTGTTCCATTTCCACCAAGAGCATCAGATTGAACTAATAATTGATATAGTGCGGTATCAGCCCCAGTTCCACCGGTAAGTTGATCATTTCCACCTTGCCCGTCCATTGTGTCATTACCAGCTCCACCGTTTAAAGCATTTACTCCACTATTACCTGTAAGCATATTATTTAATGTATTACCTGTTGCATTGATGGCTGTTGAACCACTTAAAGTTAAATTTTCTAAATTACTGCCTAATGTATAAGTAATAGAGCTCAGAACCGTATCTATACCTTCACTAGCATTTTCTGTAACAGTATCGCCAGAGTTATCAATTACATAAGTATCATTACCTAAACCACCAAGTAACTTATCAGCTCCTGCTGCTCCATCCAGATAATCATCACCTGCACCACCAGTTAAAGTATTAATTGCACTATTACCAACAAGTACATTATTGAGCGCATTACCTGTACCATTAATTGCTGTTGATCCAGTCAATGTTAGATTTTCAAGATTATTACCGAGAATATAAGTAATTGAACTAAGAACAGTATCTATCCCTTCACCGGTATTTTCCGTGACAATGTCACCTGTATTGTCAATAACGTAAGAGTCATTACCTGTTCCTCCTAATAATTTATCGGCACCTGTTCCACCATTCAGATAATCATCACCTGCTCCTCCATTTAAAGTATTAATTGCGCTATTACCCACAATTACATTATTGAGTGCGTTACCTGTACCATTAATAGCTGTAGTACCTGTTAAGGTTAAATTTTCCACATTATTTACTAATGTGTAAGTAACACTACTTTGGACAGTATCAATTCCTTCATTCACACTTTCACTAATAACATCCGCAGTACTATCCACAATATAAGTGTCATCACCTTTTCCACCGTACATTGTGTCGTTACTAGTACCACCATTTAAAGTGTCATTACCTGCTTGTCCATAAAGAATATCATTACCTGCTTGTCCTGTTAGGGTGTCATTCCCTGAAGCCCCATATAACGTATCAGCATTGCTTGTTCCATTTATTGTTTGATTTTGAACAATAAATGTTAGCTTAAATACATCAGAAACTGATTGGTTAGCAATATCTTTTACTGTGATTTTAATATTTAACGGAACTGTGTTATCAGGGGAAGTGCCACTCAACACTCTCGTAATTGGGTTGAAACTAAGCCACGATGGTAATGAAGAGCCATCTTCTAAGGTAGCCGAATACGTTAATGTATCGCCCTCAGGGTCTTTGAATGTTGTTGCAGGAACGGTATAACTAAATGCTTTAGCATCCGTCACGTTTTGATCTGCAATTGCATTCAGCAATGTTGGAGCTTGGTTCGGCAGACTAACTTTTAAATTAAATGACGTTGCTGTACTGTAACCATACATATCTGTTCCCCAATAAAAGAACGATAAGTTACCAGTCACACTAGCAGGTGGAGTACCAGATAAAGTTTGTGTTGCTGTATCAAAACTTAACCATGATGGAATAGATTGGTATTGTCCACTACTATCTTTAGTCGTTAAAGTAATCTTATAACTCAAAGAATCCCAGCTATCTTGATCAACAATAATATTATTAGCAAATTTATAGCTAAATTCAGTTCCCTGATTACTTGTAATTAATGGTATAGCTGCATTAACAGTTGGAGCATGATTTGTTAAGGCTCTATTAACCAATGCATCAATATCATCAACACCCCAAATTTCGCCAGAGTCAAAAACAATCTGGTCCATCCTATATGTTGTATCTTCTATATCTTCTACATAATAATTCGAAAGCCAAATATGATCATTTGTACCTTTAAAACTGAGATATACACTATCGCCATATTTTTGAGCAGATATATCATTAGCTGAATAATCTTGAATGTTTAATATATTTACAGCATCAATATTATCTACAAAGCTATAGGTATCTGTACCACCACCTCGACTAAAAATATAAGTATCATTTCCAACTAAACCATCAATATAATTATTCTGCTCATTTCCGACAATAATGTTATCAAGATCATTACCAAATCCTGTTTTAGCATTACCTTTTAAAATAAGATTTTCGATGTTATTTTCTAATATTTTATAACTGTCTGTTAAAACAAGGTTTCCATTTTCATCTTGACCTATAAAGTGTGCATCTTCCCAACGCTCAAGAGTGTCTATTCCACCATCAATATCTTCAACAACTTGGTCTCCATCTATAATGTAAGTGTTACCGTTATCATCAGTTTCAATGGTTTCTGTAGTATCAACAACATAATAATCATTACCTAAGCCACCCTGCATATAGTCACTACCTGCACGGCCATCGATATAATTATTACCTATGTTACCAATAAGTTTATTATCTAACTCATCTCCATAGGCATTTATATTTTGATCACCCAATAGTGTAACAGCTTCAAAATTATTTAATGCTAAATCAAAATTCTGGGTAATACTAATAGTATCATAACCACCATTTTGGCCATTTTCTTCATAAGTATCTTGTTCATCAACAATAAAAGTATCATCACCCGAGCCACCCACAAGATGATCTGTCCCAGCTCCACCATCTAAATAAGCTCCACCATTTCCAGCCTTCAATGTGTCATTTCCATCTCCTCCATATAAAAACTGTATATTTGATGAAAGAGAATAACTTACAATAATATCATTACCATCATCGCCATATGCTTCAGTTTTTTGATTACCTAAATAAATATAATCATCACCCTCTCCACCATAAACAACATCTTTAATATCATAGATATTACGCGCTAAATTTATATTTAAATAGGGACTATTACTAATTTGATTATTAGACAAAGGGTCATAAGTATAAATTACATCATTACCAGCTCCGCCACTTATTTTGTCAATTGCAAAGACATCAGGTGTAATGATTACATCATCCCCCTCTCCTGCATAAACTTGACTAGATCCTAAACCAGTATTTATTTGATCATTACCATTACCTGCATAGATAATATCTCCAGATCCAGCACCACCGACATAATCAGTTAAACCTAAAATAATATCATTAGAAGCAGTATATTCTGAAATAACCTCACCCTGTGAAAGAAAATCACCAAAAGAAAGTTTTGTTTTATTAAAAGCATAGGGATTGAGTTCTAAATTAAATTTAAAACCAGAAATTTCCACATCCATATTTTTCAAATTTTCAATATCATTAGGATTAAAAACTCCACCAATTGAAAACTTATAATCCATATTTTTAAGTTCTTTTTGTGATTGATCTCTAATTAATAGTCGAATTTCACCTAATGAGAAATCATAATAGATACTTGAAATCCTCTCGCTATATTTATTGTAGTTATAATACTTAACTCCATCATAATAACTTGAAAATTCAGATAAAGAGTTTATAAAAGGACTAATAATCATGTTAGCTTTTTCTTGTACAAAATTGCTTTCATGGATATCAGAAGCATTATGAATATAAATGCTTCCTTTAAAATCTGAATCAAATATCTTAGTATTTCTTCCATTTACTTGATAGGAGTCATATCCTTCTCCACCATAAAATTCACTGTTATTATTTCCTATTAAATTATCATCTCCCTCTCCTCCATAAAGGAATCCAATATTACCTGGATCAACAATAGCATCATTACCATTGCCTCCATATATATAATCAACACCACTTCCACCATAGATTTTATCGTCACCATTTTTTGAATATACAGTATTATTAAAATAAGGATTACCCACTATAATATCATTTCCATCACTACCATTATGAAGAAAATTTATTTTTTGGCTCAAATCTTCTGGATACCATACAGTATCGCTAAATTTTATTTCTTTTATATTATAATTCAAAATAAAATCAGTAATAGTGACGCTTGAATCAACTCCATAAAATATATTTAAATTATTACCAACAATCTCTAACTTTATATTTTCTGAACTTACAGATAAAAACCTTAATACACTTGCATCTGTATCATTAATTACATTGTTATATCCTAATATATCAAATACATATTCATCTTCTCCATTTCCTCCTTCTAAAATATTATTACCTTGTCCACCACTTAAAATATCATTACCATCCCCACCATATAAATGATCATCACCATCATTACCATATAGTGAATCTTCCCCCGAACCTCCAATAAGTTGATCATTACCTGTACCTCCTTCAATAAAGTCATTTCCATTGCTAGCTTCCAAGTAATCATCACCCTCACCACCTTGTAACTGATCATTACCTTCTCCACCTAGTAACCGATCATTACCTGTACCTCCTATTAATTGGTCATTTCCTTCTCCACTATCAATAACGTCATCACCATTACCACCTTCTAATTGGTCATCTCCATCACCACCAAAGAGATGATCGTTTCCTTCTCCACCATGAATAAAGTCATTTTCATAACTCCCATCTAACCAGTCATCTCCCTCATCTCCAAATAGCTGATCTGAACCCTCAAGACCTTTAATTATATCGTTGCCTGTTCCCCCATAAATCGTATCACCAATATCTGAGCCACTTATCTGATCATCTCCACCGAGCAGGTGATATTCATCTGCCTGATATTGCCCATTAGAAATAACATTATTTCTAATTTGTTGAATATCGACAAGGTCGCCTAAATCAGAGTTGCGATAAATCAAGTTATCATTTTCAATATAACTATTTGTAAAAATTAAATAGAGTCCTTGAATACCATGCCAAGATCCATTCCAAATTTTATAACTTAACCCTGCACGCTCTTTTAAATAAGTATCGAGGTGAATAACATAATCATTTTGAATAGTATTATTTAAAATTAAATTTTCATCGTATATACTTTTACTAAAATGAAGATATTGATTATAACCACCCGTAACATTATTCCCATATTCATCCGTGATAATCCCCCCATCAACTGTTGGTTGAGTTTCATGATCATCAAAGAAAGTTAATTTAAATTTAGGTAAAACAGCATTAGGGTCTTGACTTGTTGTTGGGCTAATAATACTAACAGCATTGTTATACCAATAGATATTTATATTTGAAAGATTGAAACTTCCTTTTAAATAATAGTGATTCTCTCCAGAACTATCTAAAACTTTAACTTCTGAATCTCTTACTTGAATATGATAGATATCATTTCCTTCACCCCCAGATAATTGATCATTTCCTTCATTACTTATGAAATAATCATCACCTTTACCACCAAAAATGATATCATCTCCAGCACCACCATCTAAAGTATCATTACCATCAAAACCAGATAAACTATCTTTTCCATTACCACCATAAAGCTGATCATCACCATCAAATGCACGGTTATTAATCACATCAGCTACAAGGAAATCATCTCCATCCCCTCCATATATAATATCTGAACCTCCATCACCACGAATATTATCATTCCCAGCATCACCATATAACGTATCATTATTATGATATAGGATATCTATCTGATTACTATCACCATAAATATAATCGTTATCTTGTCCGCCATATATTATATCTCTGCCACCATCTCCAAAAATTGTGTCATTTCCTTCCCCACCATAAAGCAAATCATCTTTATGATATTGAATATTTATACTAGTTTCATCCCCCTCTATATAATCTTCACCCTCTCCGCCATATATAGTATCTGAACCTCCTTCTCCCCAAATCAAATCATTTCCATTACCACCACTAACAGTATCATCTCCATGATATTGAACTTCTATATTAATACCATCTCCTGAAATTCTATCTTCGCCATCACCACCACTTATTGTATCATTGCCTCCCTGTCCCCAAATTTCGTCATTTCCGTCGTTACCCTCAATATTATCTTCAGCATGGTATTTACCATCTAACTCACTATTATCACCGAATATTAAATCATTACCATTTCCACCTTGAATTGTGTCTTTTCCACCATCACCAACAATTTGATCATTACCATTCCCACCATATAAATAGTCATCGCCGTGTATATCCCCAGCTAGATTAGGATGATCTCCTGCGATTTGATCATCATCATCGTCACCATAAATTTCGTCACGTCCTAAATTCCCCCAAATTTGATCTTTTCCAGCCCCCCCATAAACAAGATCATGACCAAAACGACTATAAGTCTTAGGTTCAACCGGCGGAGCTAAGGTATCTCTTGAATCATTTAAATCAGCTTGAATAATGTCATCGCCATCACCACCGTAGAGTTCATCGCCCTCTAACCCGCCAGTAAGCTCATCATCCCCTTGCCCACCAATAATTTGATCAGCACCATCGCCACCATATAAGATATCTTTATTTTCTCCCCCATATAAATAATCCTTACCATCCATTCCATAGATAGCATCATCACCCACTTCACCATATAAAAAGTCTGTATCAGATGAACCCAAAATAATGTCATTTCCTATACCACCATAAGCGATATCACTACCAGCATAGCCATGACCGTAATTTAAAGATTCTAAAAGATTATAAATATAATACTTACCATTTTTCCCTGTATAATAAATATCAAAAGAGGGCAGAATCTGTTCTGTAATTTGTCCTATACTATTATTTGTATAATGTGAAAATCTATTATTATCGCCTAAATTAATTTCAAAATTAAAATTTAAAATATTATATTCTTTATCTAAATCTGTGAGACCTGTATCTGCATCTCCCATTTGATTCAATAATGAATCTTTAACAGCATTTAGTCTATTTGAAGTCATAATGATATCATTACCAACTCCTCCATAAACCTGATCTCTACCACCACCTGAAAATACAATATTACTATCTTGATCTGAAGTAACTACTCCAGCGTAAATAACATCATTCCCACCCCCTGTAGAAATCAGATCATTACCATCACCAGCAATAATTACAGCATCCTCATTGGTTGCATGAATAAAGTCATTTCCTGAAAAACTTGCTACATAACGTTCACCAAAAATAATATTATTACCCTCTGATCCAAAGGCATAAATCGAGGTATCGGATGGTGGAGTACTATTATTCTCTAAATCACCGAAATTAAGTGCTAATGCCCCATTTTTAAAATATTTTATAATAATACTATTGTTGTCATCTTCTTTACTAATGACTACTTTTTGTGTTGTAGCTACCCCATCAAAGTCTTCGACTAAAGCTAGTGAGTATTGTCCGTCAGCACTTTTCCATAGTTTATTATTAATTTTTTCTCCGACTGAAAGAGCTATATCATCTATTTTTATTTGACCATTACCATCTAAATCATAGATAGTATCGCGCCCAAAATTCCCATTAAAAATATAAGTATCATTGCCTATTTCATCAATTAAGTTATCATTACCATTTCCGCCATCTAAAATATCATTACCTTTTCCCCCATTGAGGTAATCATTATTTTCAGCACCATTTAACAGATCATCATCACTTCCACCGTATAAAACATCAGAATATTTTGTTCCAGTAAGTGAATCATCCCCATCACCAGAAACAATAGAAATACCTTTTTGAGTTAATAAACTCTTCGCCAAATTTATAAGGTTAACTAATTGTGTATTTAGATTTAATGAAGAAGGTAAATTGGCTATACTCAATAGAATTGATTTTTGTAAAACTAAATTCGTTAACTCTCCATCGCTCAGATTATCTTGTTCACTTGAACCATAAATGATTGCACGTCCAGAATTATCTACATAACTAATAATATCATTTTTAATTAAAGTTTCTAATGCTTCTAAAAGCTTTCCAGTATCTGGAATAGGTATATTATTAGGTAAAGATGATGAATAATCTTTAGCTTCCGTAATTAAACCTTGCAAATAATTTTCTTGTTTTATTAGAGATGGTAAATCACTTTTATCAAGATCAATTTTCTGCAATTTGTCTTTATCATCAAATATTATATTTACAGTCTTTCCTATATGATAGGGATCAATAGCTCCTTCTGTAAGTAAGTTCGTTAATTGAGCAACATTATTATCAGATTTATAATCAAAATTATCATCTATAGGAATTATCGAAATATTTTTAATTTGAAAAGATCCATCTTTTCCAACAATAAACTGTGCATCTGGATTAATAGTAAAGGACATTGAACCGAACACGTAAGATCTATCAACATAATCATTACTATTTGTATCAAGACCATAATTTAAAACACTAAGCTGAGTTTTTCCATTATTAGGATAATCTTTATAACCAAGCGCATCAAAAAGTTCACTTGTATAATAAACTTTTCCAATTATTAGTTTATCAGCATACTCACCAGCTAAAAATTTTCTTACTGCTGTAACATTGCCCAAACCTACATAACGTCCAGCTCCAGTGGCCATAAATTCTATTGAATTTATATGGACTTCAGTTGCCAAGTTATCACGATCAGAAGAAATAATTTTATCATCAAGTAAATTTTCTGGTTTTTCCCGCTGCCCATATAAATAATAACTGATCATTTCAAACATATTAATAATAGAACTCACACACACCCCTTAACTAAAAATAATCATATTTTAAAAACATTGCTTAAAAAATTAAAAAAATCAAAAGATCACTTCAACACCCCTACTATAAAAAAAATATTTGAATTAAAAAATTAACCTAAAAGCAAAACAAATCATCTATATATTTTATAAAATCAATATTATCAATATACAATTTAAAACAAATAAATTTTAAATTAATATAGTTTATTTCTTTTTCTTAATGAGATATCTTCACCACTTTGAGTTTCACTAGAATTAAATACTTGCTCTTCTTCTGAAATAGTGCCACATGCAGTTACCAATATTCTCCTCACAAATGGATATATATCTTTTCTTAGAGAAGCCACACTCATACGTACCCCATATCTTTGGATTTGTTCTGGCTCATTAAGTGCTAAATTTTCGTATAACTTCATAATATAAACAGCATCAATATCTTCACCATTAATTTGATTTAAATTCAACTTAGGTTCATTTGTGCTATATAATTTTTCACCTCCTTTCATTCTTTTCCAATTTCCTACTATTTTTAAATCTGTTGCTTTAATTTCTTTTGAAATTTCTTTATTATCACAACAAAGCTTGTTAAATGAATATGCTTCTATACTATAATTACCATTACTTATTTTTTTTAAACTTGAAAGTGGAAAAATTATTCCACCAGAAGTTATTACAGAATAGTTCATTGGCAAGTTTTTTACATAATCAATATCCACACGATTATCTTTTGTCCATAAACTTTTTAAATTATTCTTATTTTCGCTTAAATCTTTGCATCTTCTTTTATCTTTCCTACAATCTTTATTATCATAATATTCCTGCATTGTTGCCACTGCCACAATACCCATATTATCTTCGAATGTTTTATCTAATTTTGAAGTACTTATCACTTTAATAACTTTCCCCTTATTATTAAAATTAAATTTAGAAATATACATTGCATTATCATACACATTAAATCCTTCACGCCCCTCTCTAATCCAATGTTCCATTTGTATAGCCAAAAAATCTGCTTTTAAATTTATTAACTTTTCTTCATCCGTAAGATATTTATTCTCACTTGTACAAAAGCCTTTTTCTTCATTTTTATTAATTATATATTTTTGATATTTATTATTTAAAAACTTAAATATCAAAAAAAACACAAAAACAGCTAAAAAAAATATTTTATATTTCTTCACTTGCAACCTCTTTTATTTTCAAGTAGTCTATTTGGCCTTATTTTCTCTACCTCATTAAACAAACTAAATGTCTGATTCATATAATTGACAACACCAGATATTTGCTCAATATAATGCAGAAGCTCAGGAGTTTTTTCTGCTTGAATTAACTTAACGGTTCGTGAGGGATCAAAACCATCAAACTGACAATAAAATAAAGGTTCCCCACGTTTTAATATTAAATCCTTTGATGTATCGTGCCATTCAAACGCCCACATTAATGGTCTAGGCCAAATATGAATTGGGAAACGCCCGCCAAAAATAGTTCCAGGTAAGGGATTTTTACGGTAATGTCCAAATGCATCGAGTTGAGTTAAATACACAACTTCATCAGCTATAAAACAGTAAGGTAATTTAAGTTGAAGAATTGGTATTTTGGGTGTACGCCATTCATTTTCATTTACCAACGTTAGCAACTCACGTAATTTATTGGCTCGAACAGGTGATTGGTCACCTAATACATTAACTAATGTCGGTTTTCCGTTTGCATCTCGTGCAAATCTTAAATGAAAATCAAAAGGACAATTCACCACGAAGTAGCGACTTTCAAGTTGTAATACTGCAGGACAACGACTCGCTGACTTAGCATGCTTGGTTTCAGACTTTGAGCGCATTCGATAAGGTGGTTCATAAAGTAATTCAGACTTATCATCTACCAGAAACCACCCTACCTGGATTACGCCTTCCCCTATGATCTTGTCCTGATCATCAATTGTAAAATTAAGATACATTTAGAATTTATATTTTCATTTTCAATACACTATTTTAACACTTAATATACAAAACTGTCTGTATTTTTTAACTCAGAAAAATAATAAATATCAAAAAATTATGCCTTTATAAACGGTCGTTGTTCTCTTATCTTTTTTACTATTAAATCTTAAATAACTAAAAAATTTGTATTACATTCAATTTACTTAAACTCATGAAAAGTCAGAAAATACTATGTTAAAAATTTTAGGGCGCGATAACTCCATCAATGTTCGCAAAGTCTTATGGCTGTGTGAAGAACTAAATCTTGAATATGAAAGAGAAGATTGGGGTCGCGGCTTTCGCTCTGCTCAATCACCTGAATATTTACAATTAAACCCAAACGGGCAAATACCTGTTGTTTTAGATGGCGATTTAGTCCTTTGGCAGTCCAACAGTATTATCCGTTATCTCGCCAATGCTTACGATAAAGAGCATCAGCTTTACCCTACTCAAGCGAAAGAAAGATTCTTTGTTGACCAATGGATTGATTGGCAAGCCATCGAGCTGAATAACAGCTGGACTTATACGATTATGTCTCTGTTGAGACATTCACCAGATCATCAAGACCCGAATTTGTTGCAACAAGGCATTGATGACTGGAATCATCATATGCAGATTCTCGATCAACAGCTTGCAAAAACTCAAGCCTATGTTGCTGGTTCACAATTTAGCTTGGCCGATATTCCAATTGGTCTGTCTGTACAACGCTGGAAAGCAACTCCTTTTGACCATCCAACACTTAAGCATGTTGACCAATATTTTGAACGTTTAAATCAACGTGCTGGTTTCTTAAAATGGGGCAATAACGGCGAACCTTGATCTTTAAATCAGCTTTAACTCGAGTGATGGCGCTTCACGATGCCATCACTTAAAAGTTGATAGACCTGTTTTAAATCATCCCGTTCTGCTTGAGCCAATAAGTCTTGATGCATTTTCAAAATATTGTGATCACCTCGCATTGCCGGCCCAGTTTGCATTTGCTTTGGATCATTTTCAGTCGCTTTTTTTGCTGTTTCTATAATTAAAGGATAGAGCAAACTAAAGTCGACCTGCTCTTTATCTACTACCTGCTTTGCCATATCAAAACAATAGTTACTAAAATTACAGGCAAATACTGCTGCTAAATGCAAAGTTAAACGCTGTTTTGAGGTATATTGATATACCCTCTTACTTAGGCTATTTGCTAAATCTACAAGTATTGCTTGATCCGCATCTGTTACCGCTTCAACAAATAATGGTGTTGCTGACCAGTCAACGTCTCTTTCAAGGCTAAATGTTTGTAATGGATAAAACACCCCTGCTTTTGTATGTACCTGACTGATGACTTCAATATCAGTACTACCCGAAGTATGGACAATAAGTGTATCAGGAAACAATTCATGAACTTGTTTTACAATATCTGCAATTGCACTGTCTGAAACCGCTAAAATGATAAGATCGGCCGGTTGAAATTCTCGAAGTGACTGACATGCTTTTGCCTGAAACTGCTCTGCAAACTTTTGGGTTTTCTCAAAATCACGCGCATAGACTTGTATGATGTGATGACCTTGAGCCAACAGTACCTTTGCTAAATGAAAGGCAACTCGCCCACTCCCAACCAAACTGATTTTCATATCAATCCAACACTATTTGTTCCAACAAAAAAGCTTCTCAAAATGAGAAGCTTTTTTCAAATTAAAATATCTAATTTTTCATACATCAGAATATTATTGAGCTACTGAAAACTCGATACGACGGTTTTTAAAGCGTCCTTCTTCTGTCGTGTTATCTGCAACAGGCTGATCAGAGCCATGACCTTGTGCAACTAATTTAGACCCGTCTACACCTTTAGATGTTAAATAGTCGACTACTGCTTGAGCACGGCTTTGTGATAAAGCTTTATTTGCCGCAGCGTTGCCTGTTGAGTCGGTATGACCACCCACATTTAATTTCACACCACTGACTTTATTTAAAAGTGTTGCAGCTTGATCAAGAATAGCTTTGTTGTCTGCTGGAATATCGCTTGAGCCACTCGCAAAATTAATGATTTGCAAGTTAAGTGCTTTTACTAATGCATTTACATCGACATTGTTCGGGTCAATTGAACCTAAAGCAGTTTGCGAAGCAGTTAAGCTATTGCTTACAGATTGCTCAGCTGTTTCTGGTGCAGTAGAAACAACTTCAGTGTGAGGAACAAGAGCTTTTACTTTTGCGGTTAATGCTGCTAACGCTGCTGCATCACCTGCTTTCAAAGTAATTTTGTCACCTATCCATTCTAAAGATGCATTTGGCACACCTTTTAAGGCACCAAGCACGCCAGCAAGTGCATCTTTGTCTGTAAATCCAGCCGCATAAGTTTGACTGGTATCCACATTACAATCTTGAGTTGATGAGAAAACCTGCTTAACTTGGGTTTGTAGTGTCGCTAAGAATCCTTGATCGCCGATACCTGCCTGACACTGGCTCACAGCACCTTTATCATCTGTATTTAAAGTTAAACTCGCAGGTGCGGCTGCAGTAGTTGCTTCAACACCACTGGCAGCCGTTGGTTCAGATGCTGGTACAGCTTCTTTATGCTGGCAAGAACGCCATAACCAAGCAATGATAAGACCCAAAATAATTAAGGCAATAATAGGGAGGAACCCACGAGATTTGCCTTTTTTTTCACTGGCTGCAGCTAATGGTGGGGCTGCTGAAGTTGCATGTGGAACTGAAGATAAACCTGCACCAAGTCCTAAAGGAACTAATAGACCCACTGCCCATCCCGGCAAATGCGAACGAATAGTATCTGCATGCTGACGTAAATAATTTACAATACTCTGTTGATCATTTCCGGCAACGTCCGAAATTGCATTAAGACTAGGTTTAATTGCACTGTTGAGTGTGCTTTCGATTTCATTATTTGGTGCTGTACCACTTAAATGAGTCAGTACAGTATTCTTGATTTGGTCATTATGAGAAAAAACGTCTGATAACGAAGGAGCCAAACTGTTTTTTAATTGTCCAATAAGATCAGGTTTAGCAGCTAATAATGAAAGTAAAATTGGATAAAACTTAGATAAAGCATTCGATTTTTCGCCTAGGTATCCATCCTGATTATCTAATATTGTTGATGATACTTTTTCTTTAAGCAGTTCTATAGGGTTTATCGACATTGGTTATTCTCCCGAATTTTATACGTCGTAACCAGCAACTTTTGATTATTCAAATACTTCTCTTTGCTGATAGTTTTTTATTCTAATGTGCGCTCAATCTTTTGTTGTTTTTTAAATAATTTATATACAAATTTCCATCTAGTATTTACAAAACAGGCAGATCTTATTGATCTACCTGTTTATATTTTAAATTTACTTTAAATAACCGTTCTATCAGTTAGCAAAAGTTTGAAGTACTTTACCGGTAAGGTTTTGACCCAACAATGGAGTATTTTTCCCTTGCGATAAAATCGTGTCTTTGCTTACTGTCCAGTTTAATTCAGGATCTACTAATACCCATCCTGCTTCATCTTCCCAACGCGTAGTCATATTGGCAACCTGCGCAGGTACGCTAGTCACTTTTTCAACCCACTCTAAAGGTTCAAATAAACCCTCATTAATGAGTTGAATTCCTAAGGATACATAAGTATCAAAAGCAGTAATGCCCGGTTGAGTTTCAGCAAATGGTGCCATTTTTGCTGAGCTGCTTAAAGGCTCATGATGTGTACAAATTGCATCAATCACGCCTTCTTTTAAGCCTTGACGCAAAAGTTCTTTATCTTGCTCAGAACGCAATGGTGGACGAACATGCGCAAGTGAATTGAAACCATCAGTTAAATGTTCAGTTAAATGCAACTGATGCATTGCTACATCGGCAGTCACAGGTAAACCTTTTGCTTTTGCTGCGCGGATTAATTCAACCGATGCACCACAAGATAACAAACCAAAGTGAGCTTTTACGCCAGTTGCTTCAATCATAAGCAGATATTTTGCAATCGCTACAGTTTCAGCAATTGCCGGAATCATCGGCAAACCTTGGCGAGAAGCAATAAAGCCTTCGTGTGCACATCCGTCTTTAGCAATCTGTGGCTCTTCAGCATAAAACACGACTGTTAAACCAAGACCCGCTGCATATTCCAAGGTACGAATAACTACATCGTCATTTTCAAAAGCAGCATTTGCATTAGAAACAGCAGTACAACCACCTTTTTTCAGGCCCGCCATATTTGCAGGTTGTTTACCATTTAAACCTTGGGTCTGAGCACCAATGATATGCATGTGAATGCCACCATCATGCCAAGCCTTTTCAATCAGGCCATGAATGAGAGCACCGTTGTCTTGTACAATCGGCTTTGAATCAGGTGGTGTAATAACATGCAAAATACCATTGGCACGTGCTGCCTTACCTTCTGATTTCAATGTTCCGTGTTGCTGTTGACCCGGTTCACGCAAACGCGCGCATAAATCAACCATGGTTGGCATTAACCATTTACCTTGGCCATCAATGGTTTGCTCAACTTGCTCTACTGGAGCAACCAACTTGCCATTTTCGATATATACAGTTTGTACGCTGTCTGTTTTCTGGATTGGGTCTAACACACGTACATTTTCAATTTTTACAATACTCATGTGATCCATTCCTTACAACGTAATCGCTTCAATTAAACCTTGCTCTTGGAGTTGGCCTTGCATTGATAACGCCAATACCGCCATACGAACTGCAATACCATTGGTTACTTGTTTCAAAATAACCGACTGATCTCCATCAGCAACACTTGAATCAATTTCTACACCACGGTTCATTGGTCCCGGATGCATCACAATGCAATCTGGTTTAGCTAAACCAAGACGTTCTTTGTTTAAACCATACATTCTGTAAAATTCAGACTGTGAAGATAACGCTGGAGAGTCAATACGTTCGTTTTGAATACGTAAGGCAATAATCACATCACAATCGGTAATACCTTCATCCATCTTGTTAAACAAACGAACGTGCTCGCCATATTCCGAAAAGCCCACTGGCAATAATGTATTCGGTGCAATCACACGAATGTCTTTACAACCTAGAGTTTGTAATGCAGCTACATCCGAACGTGCTACACGAGAGTGTTTAATGTCCCCGATAATAGCAACGCTTAAATCTTCAAATGGTTTTTTAGTTTCACGGCGAATAGTGAGCATATCAAGCATCGCTTGCGTCGGATGCGCATGACGTCCATCCCCTGCATTAATAATCGCGACCTTTGGACATACATCTTTAGCAATGAAATGTGCAGCACCCGAAGATGAATGGCGAACAACAAAGATATCCGCTGCCATTGCTTCAAGGTTCCAGAGCGTATCGCGCAGAGTTTCACCTTTTGAAGTACTTGAACGTGCAATATCAATGTTCAGTACATTGGCAGACAAACGTTTTGCTGCTGCTTCAAAAGTAGTACGGGTACGTGTGGAGTTTTCAAAGAAGAGATTCATAACCGTCAATCCCTCTAAGAGCGGACGGTTAATTAAATTATTATTATCATCTAAAAAGCTTTGTGCGGTATCTAAAATCTTGGTGAGGTTTTCTTTTGAAAGTCCCTCAATCGTTAAAAAATGTTTTAAATTTCCGTCTTGATTGAGCTGAACCTGGCTCGGTTGATGCAACGCTGCAATATGCATAATGGATTCCTATGGGTCGAATCGCGAAAACGTGCATAGTGTAGCTGAATTCCGCTCTTTTCGCAGAAGAACTTTACAGAATAAGGCCCTAAATTGACCAGAAAATTTAGAACCTTATTGGCAATTACCTTAATGCACCAATGTAATGGTGCGGAACTTGAGCCCGATAAATATCCTCGGCGGTAATTTCCGACTCTTCATCGACTTTAACAACAGCAATTTTTTCTTTTAGAGAAGGCTCAGGTATTGTGTCAACCAACGATTTCAATCGCTCAACACATCGTTTTAATTCGTCGTCGTCCGACTCTAGTGCAAGCCCAATCACATATTTTGCGTAATCTTTATTTTGAACCATATACAGTGCATCTATTACCCGCCCTGTCACCCTACGCATGCGTACATATATTTGTGTAGCTACTGAGAAAGCATCTGCATTAGAAACAAAACCATTCCCCATCATATCTTTCATTTATAATTCCCCCATTAATCTAAAATAATAAAAATAGTTAAAAACTGGCTATGTTTGTTAATTAAATAACCATTGATAGGATTGAGTTAGCAAAATACATACCACTTTAATTGTTTTAATCTTTAAAAATCAGTTTATTGGTTGGATTATGATAGGTTGCAATAATTTAAAAACCTTTACACATCAAAATAAGTTAAACTTTGCATCGTTAATATTTATATGTTTTGGTCAATCGAGTTTATGAATACCTCTTTACGTTTAAACCACTATTGGATTACTTGTGCTGATGGTTTAGAAGCCCTCTTACAAGAAGAAATAGAACAGCTTGGCACCAAAGTGACAGAACGTAAAGCAGGACGTTTAATCATTGAAGGAACGCTTGAACATGCTTATCGCATCTGTATGTGGTCGCGTCTTGCTTCTCGTGTTTTATTGCCTATTCATACTTATGAACTCGAACATACACATGATGCGCGTGATGTAGCAGAAGAGCTTTATGAAGGTGCGATTAGTTTTGACTGGTCACTTATTTTTGCACCACAAAGTACCTTCGCTATTCGCTTACATGCAGAACGTGAAATTAAGGTTAACACTCAATTTGCAACGCTTAGAGCAAAAGATGGTGTTGTAGATTCCTTTATGGAAGCTGTAGGTCGTCGTCCGAGCATTGATACTAAACAACCAGAAATTACGTTATATGTTTTAGCAGGTAAAACTGAGCATACATATTGCCTAGATTTATCAGGTGATTCATTACATAAACGTGGTTACCGTCGTTATATGACGGATGCGCCAATTAAAGAAAACCTTGCTGCGGCAATTTTACAAAAAGCTCAGCTTCAACAACGTAAGCCAGAGATTGTACTCGACCCGATGTGCGGTTCAGGTACATTTATTATTGAAGCATTAATGATTTTGACTGACCGTGCACCAGGCCTTGTTCGCCGTTTTGGTTTTAATGGTTGGCATGGTCATGACCGTGAACTTTGGCTTTCGCTTAAAGCTGAAGCAGCAGAACGTCACGAAAAGGCGCTTGAATTACCTTTACCTAAGTTTTATGCCTACGATGCAGACTGGGAAGCTGTAAAAGCCACTCGTGAAAATATTATTGCGGCAGGCTTTGAAAAACAGTTAGGCCAAATTCAAATTGAAGAACGGACTTTAGCTGACTGGCCTGATTTTTCAGCTGAAGGCAAAACTGCATTTATTGTGACTAACCCTCCATATGGTGAACGTTTAGGTGATAAAGCATCTAACCGCTCTCTTTACTTAGGTTTATCTGCGCTTTTACAAAAACATTTCCCGAATCAATATGCCGCAATTATTGCAGCGCAAATTGAACAAGCCGATGTTTTAGCGTTTGAAGCACCTGAAACCTTACGTTTAATGAATGGTAAGTTGCCGATTTACATTCGCTTTGGTTCAATTAAGCCTGAAAAAGTAACTCAGCCATTCTTAGCAACTTGGCAAGCTCAACCTATTGAAATGGAAGAAGCTCAAGATTTTGCTAACCGTTTGCAAAAAAATATGACTGCCTTGAAAAAATGGGCAACGAAAGAAAATGTTTATTGCTTACGTTTGTATGATGCAGATTTACCTGACTTTAACGTCGCTGTTGACTTATACGGCGATCGCTTACATGTTCAGGAATATGCACCACCAAAAACAATAGATCCTGAAAAAGCAAAAAAACGTTTTAATTTAGCACTCGCTGCAATTCGTGCTGTTACCGGTTTAAACCGCGATGCTATCTTTATTAAGACACGTGCGCGCCAAACTGGTACAAATCAATATACGAAACAAAGCACAGCTTCAAAACGCTTTATCGTTCAGGAAGGTAAAGCTAAAATTTTAGTTAACCTGACAGATTACCTAGATACAGGTTTATTCCTTGACCACCGTCAAATGCGTTTACGTATCGCACAAGAAGCTCGTGGTAAGCACTTCTTGAACTTATATAGCTATACCTCTACAGCAAGCTTACATGCTGCTTTAGGCGGTGCTGCAAGCACGACAAGTGTAGACTTATCCAATACTTACTTAAGCTGGTCAAAAGAAAACTTCGTTTTAAATGGCCTGACTGTAGATCACGCAGATGAACAGCACATGTTCTTTGCGAGTGACTGTTTTGAGTGGTTAAAAGAAGGTCACGAACAATATGACCTTATTTTTATCGATCCACCGACGTTCTCAAACTCTAAAAAGTTCTATGGTACTTTCGACGTCCAACGTGACCATGTTTCACTCATTAAACGTGCAATGAACCGTTTAAATAGTGAAGGAACGCTCTATTTCTCAAACAACTATCGTGGTTTTGAAATGGATGAAGAGATCGAAGCTATTTTTCAGGTTGAAGAAATCACTTCTGAAACCATTGGCCCTGATTTTAAACGTAATCAAAAAATCCACCGTGCATGGAAAATTCAACATCCTGGCCTAGATCAATATTAATAAGACTAGGGGTTATTATTACTTCACGGTAATAATAACCTCGCCATGAACATTTTTTGATTCAAAATCATATTTGGTAAATCGGTCTGCTCTTTCCGGTAATGCCATCATTTCTAGTTTCTTCTTTTCCTTACTATCGATAACATGGTTTTGTTTTTGTTCTTGATAAGGTGAAAGTACACTTGTTCTAAGTGCATCCCATCGAACTTGTTGTAAATAATTATCCCCTAACACCTGACGTGCTTGTTGTTGTTCTATCATTGGTTTCTTAGCATCGTCTTGAGCTTTCGCAATAATCACAGGTAAAGCTGCATTTACTGCCCCTGTTTGTGTTGCCAAAGCCCCTTCACTTAGAGGCTGTGCAGCCCATACATTGATGTGTATTAGCGAAATAAAACCTAAAATACACAGCGCAGGTCCTTGTTTATTGTTCATTGCATTTATCCTAAATTGTTATTGTTCGTTATATCGAACAAAATTAACAATTTTTTAAACATGTCGCAATGTTATAAATAGACTTCCCGACAATTAACATTGATCATTTTAAAACCTGAAATATTTCACAAGCATTTAGTGAATATTCAAGTTGTTTTATAGATTTTTATCTCAGACTTGTACGACACTGCTAAATCACTTACTGTAATTTTATAATTTATCTGTAAATTGATTTTATTTATAAATAAACACCATTCGAGGTGAAATAATGCTTCAGCAGTGCTGCCAACTATTAGAAGATCGCCAGCTCAAAATTGCTTTTATTGAGAGTGCGAGTTCGGGTTATTTAACAAGTCAGTTTTCTATTCACAAAAATAGTGGTGCAGATATTTTACTAGGTGGCTTAGTTAGCTACGACCCAAGTATTAAAATTAGTATTTTAAATATCGATCCAAAGTTAATAGAGACTTACACAGCAGAGTCACCGCAAGTCACAGAGGAAATGTGTAGGCTGGGTCAAAGCTTATTTCAACAAGCTGATATTATTGTCAGTTGTACTGGGCTATTAAAATCTGGCGGCAGTGAAACCCCAGAAAAACCTGTGGGCACCTTTTTTATTTGCATTTCTTACCAACAGTATATTTATCATTATCGTTATTTTTTATCTGGTCACTCAGAACAAAAGTTAAAGACATTAACTCAAAAAGTTTCAGATGCCATAATTGCTTTACTCACATCAACCCTAAAAACTGATTCACCATAAAAAAAAGAGAATATGTTTCCATATTCTCTTTTCGGTTTTAGCAGACAAAGCTTAGCTGAGTTTCATTTTATCGAAGACTAAATGCCCATTTTCGCCTTTAACTAGAATAGTATCACCTGCGACAAAATCACCCGACAAGATTTTTTGTGCTAATGTGTTTTCAATCTGTTGTTGAATCGCACGTTTCAATGGACGCGCGCCATAGACAGGATCGAAACCAGCATCAATCAATAAATCAAAAGCGGTATCATCTACAGTTAAACTCATGTCACGATCAACAAGACGCGAACGTAATCGATCCAACTGAATATCGGCAATACCACGAATCTGCGCTTTTTTGAGTGAATGGAAAATCACAAGCTCATCAATCCGGTTAATAAATTCCGGACGGAAATGCTGACTTACCGCATTCATTACAATGGTACGCACTTCATCGTCTGTTGCGCCCTCACCTAGCTCACGTACATCCTGTGAACCTAAGTTCGAAGTCATCACAATAACTGTATTTTTAAAGTCTACTACTCGACCTTGTGAATCGGTTAAGCGGCCATCATCCAATACCTGGAGCAAGATATTGAATACATCTGGATGCGCTTTTTCGACTTCATCAAACAACACCACGCTATATGGCTTACGGCGAACAGCTTCGGTTAAAACACCGCCTTCTTCATAACCAACATATCCTGGAGGTGCACCAACCAAACGGCTAACAGAGTGTTTTTCCATGAATTCACTCATGTCGATACGAATCATCGCATCATCACTGTCAAACAAGAAGTTAGCCAATGCTTTAGTCAACTCAGTTTTACCAACACCTGTTGGACCCAAGAACAAGAATGATCCACTAGGACGATTCGGGTCAGACAAACCAGCACGTGAACGGCGTACTGCATTCGACACCGCAACAACAGCTTCATCTTGACCTACAACACGGTCATGTAAAAACTCTTCCATATTAAGGAGTTTTTCACGCTCGCCTTGCATCATTTTAGCAACCGGAATTCCTGTTGCAGCACTCACAACTTCGGCAATTTCATTTTCAGTCACTTTAGTACGAATGAGTTTTGGCTCTTCGTTTTCTTCAGCAACTTCGTCTTGCTCCAGTTGTTTTTGTAACTCTGGAATTACGCCATACTGTAAACGTGCTGCTTCAGCCAAATCGCCTTCACGCTGTGCTTTCTCAAAAGCAATACGTGCTTTATCAAGTTCCACCTGAGCCTGTTTAGTACCTTCTACTAAAGTTTTTTCAGACTTCCAGATTTCTTCAAGATCGTTGTATTCTTTCTCGACTTCAGCAATCTGTTTTTCAAGATGAGTGACTTCAGCTTTACTGCCGACATCTTCATCTTTTTTCACTGCTTCCAATTGCATTTTCAATTGGATTAAACGGCGATCTAGCTTATCAAGTGCTTCAGGTTTAGAGTCAATCTCCATTTTAATACGAGAAGCTGCCTCATCAATCAAATCAATTGCCTTGTCTGGTAATTGACGATCAGTGATGTAACGATGAGACATTTTCGCCGCAGCAATAATCGCAGAGTCTAAAATTTGCACACCATGGTGAGTGGCATATTTTTCTTTGAGTCCACGTAAAATTGCAATCGTATCTTCAACACTTGGCTCATCAACTAGCACTTTTTGGAAACGACGTTCTAAAGCTGCATCTTTTTCAATATATTGACGATATTCATCTAAGGTCGTCGCACCCACACAGCGCAATTCACCACGAGCCAATGCAGGTTTTAACATATTCCCTGCATCCATTGCGCCATCGCCTTTACCTGCACCTACGAGTGTATGTAACTCATCAATAAACAGGATGATTTCGCCTTCGTGTTTTGCCAAGTCTTTTAAAACAGCTTTTAAACGTTCTTCAAACTCACCACGATATTTAGCACCAGCCAGTAATGAACCTAAGTCGAGGGATAAAACACGTTTATTTTTTAATCCCTCTGGCACTTCACCATTCACAATACGCTGTGCCAAACCTTCAACAATAGCAGTTTTACCTACACCCGGCTCACCAATAAGAACAGGGTTGTTTTTGGTACGACGCGATAAAACCTGAATGGTACGGCGAATTTCATCGTCACGCCCAATGACAGGATCAAGTTTTCCAGATAAAGCCCGCTCTGTTAAATCAATCGTATATTTATTAAGTGAGTCACGTTGGTCTTCGTGATTATTACTCATGACTTTGTCATTACCTCGAATATGTTCAATTACTTTGCGTAAGCTGTCGGGAGTTACACCTACCGCACTTAAAATATTTTTAGTTTCGCCTGTCTCTGCCAAACCTAATAAAACCCAGTCAGTTGATAAAAATTCATCACCTGCCTTTTGCGCATATCTGTCTGCCAAATTAAGCGCTTTAACGGCTTCTGGGTTTAAGTTGACATCACCCGTTGGGTTGGCAATTGTCGGCGCATCTTTTATAGCCTGTTCAAGTTTTTGTTTAAGTTCAGGTAACCGTGCACCTGCTTGTTGCAACAAACTAATATTTGATGGCTCTTCTAACAAGGTAGACAAAATATGAATACCTGCGATAGCGGTATGGTCTTTACCCATCGCTAAAGATTGAGCATCTGAGAGGGCTTGCTGCAAGCGGTTTGTAAATTTCTCAAAACGCATTCTTGTTATTCCTCACAACAAATTTGTACTTGTCTAATAGATGGGAACACTTCTTCGAATTTCAAATAAATTTTTATATATTTTTCATAATGTTATAAAAATAACAGTGAGTAAAACTCCATTATAATATGGGATTGTTTTGTATATATTTCAAGTACAGTTCAGCTACATTTTATTAAAATGCTTGAATATTTAGATTCATGCTTATTCTTACTACGCTTTTCACAAAGTCTTCATTGAGAATTTAGTGATTAAGCTTTAGTTTATCTTGCTAGTTTCCTACTCGTTTTGAAATGAAAATGCACTTTAAATACATTATATTAACAACAACTTGTCTTTTTACTTCGGCACTGGCAATCGCTCAGCTTCCCCAAGACTCCAGACGACCTGGTGGAATTGCAGTTGTTCCTCTAACTACTGATATTACTCAGGTCACTTTTCAACAAAAGCCTGTTTTAATTAGTCAAGAAGGTCAGCAACGTTATGCTGTGCTTGGTATTCCATTATCTACTCCAATCGGCAGTATTCAACTCGACACAAATAAAGCCCCGATTCAAATAGAAGTTAAGTCTTATCCTTACGCAGAACAACGGATTAAAGTCACGAACCAAGATTATGTGAACCCTAACCAAAGCCAATTAGACCGCTACGCTCAAGAAGCAAAAGAACAAAATGATGTGTATACCTCATTTACACAGAGCTCATGGCAAACCCTACCCACATTTATACGCCCGACTTCAGGGAAATTTAGCAACTCTTTTGGAAGAAAGCGCTTTTTCAATGGTGAAGAACGCGCGCCTCACTCAGGTTTAGATATTCCTGCACCAGTAGGGCAAAAAGTTATTGCGCCCGCAGATGGTGTGGTTATTCAAACTGGATCTTATTTTTTTAATGGACAAACTGTATTGATTGATCATGGCCAAGGCTTAGTCAGCATGTTCTGCCATTTAAGCGCAATTAAAGTAGAGAAAGGCCAACATATCCGTCAAGGAGAAATGTTAGGTTTAGTAGGCAAAACAGGACGCGTGACAGGCCCACACCTGCATTGGGGCATGAGCCTTAATAATGCTCGGGTAGATCCTCAGCTTTTTCTAAATACAGCTCGTTAATTTAAAGCTTTACGAAAATACTTTGGCGCTTCGACATAGCCTTCTCTTAGGTAAAATTGATGTGCCAAAGGTCTTTGCATTCCTGAATGCAGTTCCATTCGATCACACCCTCGGCGTCTGGCTTGTTGCTCAGCCTCCTTTACGAGTAAATGCCCTACACCTTTGCTACGCATATTCTCATCAACACACAGATAGCATATTTTGGCAAAGTCACCTTGTAAGGCAATTTGCGGAATAAAGTAGAGAGATAAAAAACCATAAATTTTACCCCTCTCTTCAGCAATCAAAATTTGTGAATTAGAGTCATTATGGAGTATCTCAAACTTTTCTTGAATAAGAGCAAAAGGCTGTGGGTATCCCATCTGTTTAAGTAGATCACATATAGCTTGAGTATCTTTTGATTTAGCAGAACGAATATTCACCTTTCTTCTCCCTATTATTTTTTAGTTATTTTTGACAATAAAAAAAGCCAACTCTAATGTCAGCTTTTTTTAATTTCTAGCTAGCAAAAAAATGCCTTATTCCGCTTCAATAATTTCGAAGTCATGTGTAATTTCAACACCACCATCGGAAAGCATTTTACTTGCTGAACAATATTTCTCGGCAGACAATTCAACTGCTTTTGCAACCTGCTTTTCTTTCACAGCTTTACCAGTTACCACAAAATGTAAGTGGATTTTAGTAAACACAGCCGGAATTGCGTCAGCGCGCTCAGCTTTTAAATTACATACAACATTCGTCACATCTTGGCGAGATTTCTTTAAAATAGTCACAATATCAAACGAAGCACACCCACCAAGTCCCATTAATATCAATTCCATAGGACGTGGACCACGGTTTTCACCACCATACTCAGGTGAGCCGTCCATGATGACACTATGCCCACTATCCGATTTCGCTTCAAAAGCAACATTCTCTAGCCAATGTACACTTGTTTGCATTGCAACTACCCAAAAAAAATTATAAATTTAAGCAGGGTCTGTTGACATTTCATCTATGGATTGCGTTATAGCTAAAAATTAATCCAAATAAGACGCAAAACCCAGACAATGGCAATCCTTTGTCCAGTTTTGTAATAAAGTTTGTGAAATTTCAGCCATAATCTGAGTTGCAATTAAAGCAGCGCAGGCATAGCGCAAGACCAAGTTATTTTGTACGTTCCGTTGTTAAGATCTATTTATTTAGAATGGCTAAATTTCATAGTTCTTATTTGGTACGTCTAAAAGAATTGTCTTATGTTGCAACCATCTGTGAAATGTCAACAGGCCCTTGTTTTGTACACTAACATAAAATGAGTTGATAAGGAATTTCATCTCTTCTGTGTAATAGCTCATCTCGAGCTTGTGTGAATTGTTTACCCTATTCGGAACATATTAAGCATGACTTCAAATTTTTCACAACTCAGCACAGATGCTTTATCTCCGGGGCAACTACCTGAATCCGTTAAAGCATTGTTAAAACGTGCTCACATCAACAGATATCCAAAACGAACCACAATTGTTGATGCCGGAACAGAGTCAAAATCTTTATATTTAATTTTAAAAGGCTCAGTTTCAATTATTTTGCGTGAAGATGACGAACGTGAAATTGTTGTTGCGTATTTAAATCCAGGCGATTTCTTTGGGGAAATGGGGCTTTTCGAACCGAACCCTCAACGTACAGCCGAAGTTCGTACTCGTGATGTCTGTGAAATTGCAGAGATCTCTTATGACAACTTCCACGAACTTAGCAAACAATACCCAGACTTAAGCTATGCTGTTTTTGCACAATTAGTTCGCCGTCTAAAAAATACGACTCGTAAAATGACAGATCTTGCGTTCATTGATGTGTCTGGCCGTATTGCTCGTTGTTTAATCGATCTATCTTCTCAACCTGAAGCAATGATTCTGCCGAATGGTCGTCAAATTCGTATTACTCGTCAAGAAATTGGCCGTATTGTTGGATGTTCGCGTGAGATGGTTGGCCGTGTACTTAAAACCTTAGAAGATCAAGGTATGATCCAAACTGATGGTAAAGCGATTCTTATTTTTGATGCATCATTAGAAGAAAACACTGTTTCTGATGATGACTACGATGATGAAGAATAATATTCATTAAATTTTTAATAAAAAGCAAACTTCGGTTTGCTTTTTTTATATGCAACAATGAGTTAATACACAAAACTTACAAACTATTCTAATTTTATGATTTAAGTTGAATACATATTCTCCATTAGGCTAACTCAAAATTTCCAAGGATTCCGCTGTATGCAATTTAACCCACTTAGTCGCACAGGCCTTAAACTTCCAGAAATTTGTTTAGGCACCATGACATTTGGTGAGCAAAACTCCCAACAAGAAGCTTTTGAACAACTCAATTACGCCTTGGCACATGGTTTATATTTTTGGGATACGGCAGAGATGTATTCCGTTCCACCAAAACCTGAAACTTATGGCGCAACTGAAACGATTATTGGTAATTGGTTTGCCCAGCATGGACAACGTGACAAAGTCTTTCTTGCATCTAAAATTGCAGGTCCGGGCTTTGGAGGAATACACATTCGAGAAGGCAATACACGCTTTAACAGTGACCATATTGCCAAAGCTCTAGATGGTTCACTTAAACGTCTCCAAACGGACTATATCGACCTTTATCAACTGCATTGGCCTGAACGTCATACCAACTTTTTTGGTACGCTCGCTTATGGCAATCAGCAAGCTGAAAATGATTACGACACAACACCTCTAGAAGAAACATTACTCGCTCTACAAGAAGAGATTAATCGCGGGCGCATTCGCTATATTGGTTTATCAAATGAAACCCCGTGGGGCACCATGAAGTTTTTACATTTGGCCGAAAAGCTAGGTGTCAGTAAATTCGTAAGTGTTCAAAACCCATATAGTCTTCTCAACCGTACTTATGAAATAGGTATGTCAGAGATTGCTAAATATGAGGATGTCGGATTGCTCGCCTACTCTCCTCTGGCTTTTGGTTACCTAACTGGCAAGTTTAGAAATGGTGCACGTCCCGCTAATGCTCGTGTGACACTATTCCCTCGCTTTAGCCGCTACAGTAATCCTCAAAGTGAGTGGGCAACTGAACAATATGCACAGCTAGCAGAAAAGCATGGACTAAGCTTAACTCAGATGGCCTTAGCTTTTATTAAACAACAGTTCTTTGTGACCAGCACAATTATTGGTGCCACTAATTTAGATCAACTCAAAGAAAATATTCAGGCATTTGAGATTGAATTACCAAGTGAAGTTCTAAAAGGTATTGAGGCCATCCATACTCAACAGCCCAACCCTGCTCCTTAAATAAAAAACGGATGCTTAAGCATCCGTTTTCTTTATCTATATAAAATTTACATCTTATTTACGGCTATTATAAACTGCCATTGCCGCAGGTAAGTTTTTACGCATATCACCAATACGTTGTGAGTTAGATGGGTGAGTAGACAAGAATGATGAACCACCGCCACCTTCAAGTTTATTCATTTTTTCCCAAAGCGTAATCGCTGCATTTGGATTATAGCCTGCACGCGCCATCAACATTAAACCACCTTGGTCAGCACGACTTTCCAAGCTACGAGAATATGGTAAGCCTACACCCACTTGTGTACCTAACTGAGCGGCAGCAGTACCAAGCTGGCCTACATTATTACCCGCATAGCTTAAACCGATGCCTAGAGCTAAATCAGTTAAAGCTTGTGCACCGATTTTACTTTTTGCATGCTCTTCTAAAGCATGTGTCATTTCATGTCCCATAACAGCTGCAATTTCAGCATCTGTCAGGTTCAATTTATTCACAATACCTGTATAGAAAACTACCTTGCCACCAGGTGCAACGTAAGCATTAATCGTATCTGATTTCAACACCGCTAACTGCCAGCTAAATGGTTGACCAGTCTGATTCATCTGGTTAGCATATGGTTTTAAACGGTTGAATACAGCATTAATACGGTTATATGTACTAGAGCTTGTATCGAGAGCACCCTTACCACGTGCTTCCTGCACCATCTTATTAAAACCTTGAGCAGATTGAGCATTTAAGGTTGCAGTATCTGCACCAGCCATGTCCGCTACTGTTGCACAGCCAGAAATGGTCATCACACTTGCAGCACACAAGCTTAAAAAGAGTTTTTTATTCATAACACGGATCACCTAAATCGATAAAAAGCTGTTTATTCTTTTGCACTTATTATAAGAAATACCACTGATGCTTTGAATGTCTCATTTCTCCATGATCATAGTATTTATGTAACGATCAAGTAGATAAAGTCATCAAATAAATCCAGAAAATTAAACAGATTACATTTAAACCCAAATAAACATGACTTAAGGTTTTAACTTTCTCTTCAAGATTAGGACTTTCCCTTTTCCAGAGTAAATAACTATTTTGTATGAGTACAACAGGAATTAACACACATGCGAACAAAACCGACAAGCTCATAAAAGCGGTCATAAAGAAATCTTCATGATATTCCTGCCCATAAATAACCAACATCGCCAGCGTGGGTGAACCACCAATAGCAAATAAAAAAGAATAAAAAATTGTTTTTGAAATAGTTGGTTGCAGCTTCATCCTGAGCCCATCCTTCCTTATCTATATATAACGTTTTAATCTGAATCTAATAAAACGAAAACTGCACTTTAGTCGGGTATAAAAAAGGCCCCCTTTCAGGAGGCCTTTTTAATCTTTGCTAATTAAGCAGAGAATGGATGACGTAAAACAATTGTTTCTGCACGATCTGGACCAGTTGAAACGATATCAATCGGACATTCGATTAATTGTTCAATACGCTTAACATAAGCCAAAGCATTTGCTGGTAATTGATCGATACTAGTTAAACCAACAGTCGACTCGCTCCAACCAGGCATAGTTTCATAGATTGGCTTCAAGCATTCAAAAGAAACCGCATCTGAAGAACCTACACAACCTGAATCTGTATTTTCATAGCCCACACAGATTTTTACTTCTTCCAAACCATCTAAAACGTCAAGTTTAGTTAAGCAAATACCTGAAAGTGAGTTTACATCTACAGAACGGCGAAGAATTTCAGCATCAAACCAACCACAACGACGTTGACGGCCAGTAGAAGCACCAAATTCATGACCAACTGTACCTAGGTGTTTACCAATCGGATCACCAGAATCAGCAGCGGCATCGTAAACCAATTCAGTTGGGAATGGACCAGCACCTACACGTGTTGTATAAGCTTTAGTAATACCTAATACATAATCAAGATGTAAAGGTCCCATACCTGAACCAGAGCTTACGCCACCAGCAGTTGTATTTGAACTTGTAACATACGGATAAGTACCGTGGTCAATGTCTAGAAGTGAGCCTTGAGCTCCTTCAAACATTACAGCCTTACCTTCTTTGCGATAGTCGTGCAACACTTTAGTAACGTCAATCACTAATGGAGCAAGCACTTCACGCCATTGGTTGCAAAGAGCCAATACATCTTCAAATTTAACAGCTTCTACACCGTAGAACTGAGTTAATTGGAAGTTATGTAACTCAAGCATTTCTTGAAGTTTTTCTTCTAACGCTGCACCACCACGAACAAGGTCAGCAACACGCACTGCACGGCGAGCCACTTTATCTTCGTATGCAGGACCAATACCACGACCTGTAGTACCGATTTTAGCATTACCACGTTTCTTCTCACGTGCCTGATCAAGTGCAATGTGGTTAGGCAAAATGAGTGGACAGTTTGGAGAAATACGTAGACGTTCTTTAACAGGAACACCTTCCGCTTCCAAAATTCCCATTTCTTCAATTAACGCGGCTGGTGAAAGTACTACACCATTACCAATTAAGCACAATACGTTTTCACGTAAAATGCCTGATGGAATGAGGTGCAATACAGTCTTTTTACCACCTACGACAAGAGTATGACCTGCGTTATGTCCGCCTTGATAACGTACTACCGCAGCCGCCTGATCTGTGAGCAGGTCGACGATTTTACCTTTACCTTCGTCGCCCCATTGGGTACCAAGTACCACAACATTTTTGCCCATAATAGCCTCATTACATCATGCTGTTAAAATTGGAAACCACCAGTAAAAAACTTACCGTTGGCAATTAAATCTTTTCAATATTCC
Organism: Acinetobacter pittii ATCC 19004 = CIP 70.29; assembly: GCF_000369045.1. Taxonomy (GTDB): domain Bacteria; phylum Pseudomonadota; class Gammaproteobacteria; order Pseudomonadales; family Moraxellaceae; genus Acinetobacter; species Acinetobacter pittii. The sequence goes on from NZ_KB849790.1 coordinate 740,696, forward strand.
ATTGTCCATTTTGCGACACGAGTTGATGGGTCGCATATGGAATAGAACTTAAATCATCATTACCTAACAATTGAACCACACGTAAACCTTGAGCACGTGCATTAGAAATTGTTGAGAGTAAATCCTGTTCTGAGCCTTTTGGAGCAACAACAGTTTCAATTTCCGCGAACTGATTTGCACCTAAGGCATATAAATCACAACTAAAGCCAGTAGCAGGACGTGCGCGGCCAAAGTGCTCACCAATACCATCATAACGACCACCCTGCGCTAAAGGCGCAGCACGATTCGGTGCATAGACCGCATACATTAAGCCAGTGTGATAGTGATAACTACGTAGCTCTACAACATCAATACCGATATTGAGATTTGGCCAACGGCCTTTAATTTGCGCAAGTGTCGTTTTAAGTGCATCTAATGCTGATTTAAACTCAGCATCTTGTAAGATGTTTGCACTTAAATTCGCCTGCAATGCTTCTAGATCACTAGAATAGCGGCCAAGTGCATAGAAATCAGAACCCATATTGAGGTTTTGAGTAAATTCAGCTAACTCTGGTAACGCTTTTCTTTGATAAAGATCTGAAAGCTCATGCTCTTCATTTTTTGACAGTCCAGCACATTTTACTAAACTGCGGAACAACCCTACATGTCCCAAATCTAGATGTGCGCCTTGTAAAGTGTAGATATTCTCGATCAACCCCAGCATAACATCGACCATTTCGACATCAGCTTCGATACTGTCATGCCCGTATAACTCTGCACCTAATTGTAGAGGTGCACGTGTGGCATTGAAATTTTGTGGTTTAGTATGTAATACAGTCCCTGAATAACAGTAACGTGCAACACCTTCAACTGGTCTTACATGTGCATCGATACGTGCAACTTGTGGCGTCATATCAGCACGAACACCGAGTAAACGGCCTGAGAGCTGATCAATGACCTTAAAAGTTACTAAATCTAAGTCTTGATTTGATTCTGATAATGAAGACAACGATTCGATGTATTCGATAAATGGTGTATATACCAATTGATAACCTCGTACCGCGAGGAAATCTAAAGCTTCACGGCGAAGTTTTTCAATGACTTGCGCCTGTTCCGGCAATACATCTGCTACCCCGTCAGGCAGCAACCATGTCTCTGAAATGGTCATATTTCAAGCCTAAAATCTGATCAACGTGGAACGACCCCACATAAAAAAATCGGGAACACACCCGATTTCTCTTAGTGTAGCATGATACTTTGTGCCATGCACCTGACAATTTGCATAAATCTTTCTTAATAAACTCTAAAGTCAAAAAGAAGATTTCATGAATTAACAATAATATTCAACACCTTATTCTCATTCACTCATATCATAGACAAAAGTTCTTCGACCAAAGAATGGGCCAATATCTGAGCTATCTCCTTGTTGCCAGTTAACCAGATTTAATCTTTGAATAGCTTGAGCTGCTTGAGTATTAAAAGCAAAGCAACCTTTTTCAAGATTTGCGATTTTTAGCTTTTGTCTGAAAGCAATTAATGAATGCACATTATTAAGCGGGTTATCTTCTATAGAATACAGATGAGACTTTTCATACGCTAAATTTCTATCAGCATCCCACCGACTACTTGATATAAAATTAATAAAAAAAGCAGACTGGTTATTATTATTTCCCAATGCGCTTTGAATATCACCAGTTTCTAAGTTTTCTAAAACAGTTAAGTTATAACCATACCACTGCGAATTTAGAAGCCTAAAATACTTTTTATCTTGGCCTAAGTTATTATATCTTTCGACAATTGACTGTTTTTTCTCACTAAACGAAGGATTTGAATTAAAACTAGATATATAAGAAATATAAGATTGATTCCATTGAGTTTCTTTTAAACGATAACAATAACTATTTTTTGGAAACCTAACATTCTTATAATTTTGGTAGAAATCTATTAAATTTTTATCAAGTTGATTGTGAAGGCCCGTTTCTAAATTTTTATTTTCTTTATAGCCCGGTAATACACGATCAAAGATATTTTCACCCTCTAAATTCACAATTTCAAATTTTAAATTTTCTTTCAAATCAGGCGTTAATTCATACGTCCAACTGCTTGGTGTTAACCTTTTCACAGTATGTGTTTGTAAGGTCCCTTTATTTAAAACTTTCTGTTCAGTTAAAAGTTCAGTTTCTAGCGGTTGATTATGTGACTTTACAAAAAAGATTTCATTATTCTTAATTGAATATTGAGTAATTTCAAAAGAATCGCTATAGATACCTGAAGAAATATCAGAAGGTTGATAATAGACTTGGTAAATTTTGTCTTCTTTTTCTAAATTATTTTCAGCTTGATCATGGATATTTTGATCTGAGCCTTCACCACCACAAGCAGCTAAAATAATAGTAGATGTAAAAATTAAAAAACCACTTATTCTTTTTGAGTTAAATTTCATATGAACTCTATAATTAAAATTTTAATGTTTGCGAATCATACAAATAGATATAATTTTACACAACACTAATATTTAGAATTTTAATTATTTGAACTTTTCATATTAGAAATTAACAACCATAAAAAGGGTATTAATTTAACCCTCTTAAATGATTTAAAATCATATTTAGAAAGAATCACACAGATCCAATAAACGATTTGCATAGCCCCATTCATTATCGTACCAAGCAAATACTTTAGCTTGATGCCCTACAACCATAGTTTGAGTTAAATCAACGATGAGTGAATAAGGTGAATGATTGAAATCACTCGAAACTAATGGCTCATCTGTTACCGCCATAATTTCTGCATAGTCTGTTTGAGATGCTTTAATTAGTATTTCATTAATGTGATGCACAGTAATTGGAGATTGCGCGATAAAAGTTAAGTCAATTGCCGCCACATTAATAGTTGGTACACGAATTGAATAACCATCAATACGGTCTTCCATTTTAGGCATAACACGCTTTAATGCGCCGAGTGCACTAGATGTGGTCGGGATAATATTTTGCCCTGAAGCTCTAGCACGACGTAAATCACGATGTGCGTGGTCAAGAACAGATTGATCTGCTGTCACTGCATGAATTTCTGTCATAAGCGCAGTTTCAATACCGAAAGCATCATCAATGATTTTGACTAATGGAACTAAAGCCTGCGTAGTACATGAAACGCTTGATATGATCTGATCAGTCACTTTGACTTCATTATGGTTCACACCATAAACAATGGCTGCGTCAACATGATCAAAAGGTGCCGCCCCAATAATGACCCGCTTCGCCCCTGCTTGTAGATGACGTGTCGCATCCGCATGAGAACGGAACAGTCCTGTACACTCAAGTACCACATCAATATCTAAACTAGACCATGGTAAAAGTTCAGGTTGTTTCTGCTTTAAAACCTCAACTTTTAGCGTTCGTTGATTTGACTGAATATTCAAAAAAACTTTTTCATTTTCAATAAATATATCTACATTTCCATTGAAGCGGCCGTGCGTAGAATCATATTTAAATAAATGCACTAATGTCTGGACATCTGCTATATCGTTAATCGCCACGATTTCAAAATGAAATTGTTTTGGGCTTTCGAACCAGGCGCGTAAAACATTACGTCCAATCCGACCAAACCCATTAATGGCGATACGTTGCATGACCTATCCTTATCAACAAAACTACAAACTAAAGAAGGCATATAGTAAAGCACGTCAAGGCCAATTGAATATAGATTTTTAGCCAAATCACAGTTTTGTAAGATATTCCTTTTAAAATCGTTGGTTCGGTGGGGTTTTTCCGCTACAATTTAGCGTTTTTAAAAAATAAGCCCCGTATCACATGCAAGGTTTGGCATAAAACAAACAGGCATTGATACATTTAGCCAAATTCGAAAATATGGAGTGACTTGGTTGTGAGTACTCGTTTAATGACATCTGCTGAAATTCGTGAAGCATTTTTGCGCTACTTTGAAACGCAAGGGCATACACGTGTCGCGTCGAGTTCTCTTGTTCCTGCCAACGACCCAACTTTATTATTTACAAATGCTGGGATGAACCAGTTTAAAGACTGCTTTTTAGGTCTTGAGAAACGTGACTATGTACGTGCAACTACATCTCAAAAATGTGTACGCGCTGGCGGTAAACATAATGACTTAGACAACGTTGGCTACACTGCACGTCACCATACATTCTTTGAAATGTTAGGTAATTTCTCATTCGGTGATTATTTCAAACGTGATGCGCTTAAATTCGCATGGGAATTTTTAACCAGCGAACAATGGCTTGCTTTACCAAAAGATAAACTTTATGCCACGGTTTACCACACCGATGACGAAGCTTACGACATCTGGAACAAAGAAATCGGTTTAGCGCCAGAACGTATTATCCGTATTGGTGATAATAAAGGCGAAAAATACGCATCTGATAACTTCTGGGCAATGGGTGATACTGGCCCATGCGGTCCATGTTCTGAGATTTTCTTTGACCATGGTGATCACATTTGGGGTGGTTTACCAGGCTCACCTGAAGAAGACGGTGACCGTTTCATTGAAATCTGGAACAACGTTTTCATGCAGTTTAACCGTACTGCTGACGGCGTGCTTCACCCTCTCCCTGCTCCGTCTGTTGATACAGGTATGGGCTTAGAGCGTATCTCTGCTGTATTGCAACATGTTAATTCAAACTACGATATTGACCTGTTCCAACACTTATTAAAAGCTGCTGCCAACATTATTGGTATTGAAGACCAAGGTCAGCCTTCTTTACGTGTTGTTGCAGACCATGCGCGTTCATGCTGTTTCCTCATTGCTGATGGTGTAAACCCAAGCAATGAAGGTCGTGGTTATGTACTTCGCCGTATTATCCGCCGTGCTGTTCGTCACGGAAATAAACTTGGTGCAACTGGTACTTTCTTCTACAAAATGTTGCAACCTTTAATTGAAGTTATGGGTGATGCATATCCAGAGCTTGCAGCGCGTAAAGATGTGATTGAAGCAACTTTAATTCGTGAAGAAGAACAGTTTGCTAAAACACTTGAGCAAGGCTTGAAACTACTTGAAGGCGAACTTGCTCAATTAAAAGATAAAACGATTCCTGGTGCCACTGTATTTAAACTTTACGACACTTACGGCTTCCCGACAGACTTAACTGCTGATATTGCACGTGAACGTGACTTTATTATTGATGAAGCTGGTTTTGAAGTAGAAATGGCAGCACAGCGTCAACGTGCTCGTGATGCTGGTAAGTTTGCAGTCGACTACAACAACATTGTAAAAGTTGAAGGCGAAACTCAGTTTGATGGTTACATCAACACCACTGGTCAAGGTCAAATTGTAGCGATCTATAAAGATGGCGTACAAGTTGACGAAGTTTCTGAAGGTGATGAAGCGCTTATCGTTTTAAACCAAACTCCTTTCTATGCTGAAAGTGGTGGCCAGATTGGTGATACTGGTATCTTCAAAAATGAAACTGGTATTTTTGAAGTTCAAGATACTAAAAAGTCAGGGGGTGCCTTTGTTCATCAAGGTATTGTGACCGTTGGTAGTCTTAAAGCCGATCAAAACGTTGAAGCAATTGTTAAAGCAGACATTCGTGAAGCAACAGCACGTAACCACTCTGCAACTCACCTATTACATGCTGCCCTTCGTCAAATCTTAGGTTCACATGTACAACAAAAAGGTTCTTTAGTTGCAAGCGATATCTTACGTTTCGACTTTGCTAATGACCAGCCGGTAACTTTTGAACAGTTACAACAAGTTGAGCGCTTAGTGAATGCAGAAATTATTGCAAATAGTGCTGTAACAACCGAACTTCTTGATATCGAAGCTGCAAAAGCTAAAGGTGCCATGATGTTGTTCGGTGAAAAATATGGTGATGAAGTACGTGTACTTTCTATGGGTTCAATTATTGATGAGAAAAATTTCTCAATTGAACTTTGTGGTGGTATCCACGTTAAACGTACAGGTGATATTGGCTTATTCAAAATCACTTCTGAAGGTGGTGTAGCTGCTGGTGTACGTCGTATTGAAGCTGTTACAGGTACTAAAGCGCTAGATGTAGTACAAAAAACTGATGCTGATATCCAGCACATTAATGGCTTACTCAAAGCACAGAAAGACCAAACTGTTGAGCGTGTACAAGCCAATGTTGAATTGGTTTCTGCATTACAAAAGCAGATTGAACAGCTCAACCAGAAATTGGCAAACTTCCAAGCGTCAGAATTGATTGATCAGGTACAAACCATTGCTGGTCGTCAAACGCTTATTACCACTGTTCAAGGTGTAGATGCAAAATCACTTCGCAACTTACACGACAGTGTTAAATCGAAATTAGAGAATGCAGTTATTGTGTTAGCTGGTGTAGAGGGTGACAAAGTCAGCCTACTTGCTTCAGTTGCATCACAATACACTACAACTCTAAAAGCAGGTGACATCATCAAACATCTAGCAACCGAGTTAGGTGGTAAAGGTGGTGGTAAACCTGACTTAGCACAAGGTGGCGCGCCACTTAACGAGAAGTTTGGACAAGTTATCGCAGCATTGCCTGCATGGCTTGAACAAAAATAAGACTTCACTTTTTGTGTAACTGACCCTGAAAAGCCTCTCAGGGTCATGGCTTATATGGAACAACTATGGCATTAATCGTTCAAAAATATGGCGGTACTTCTATGGGTACCCCCGAGCGCATTTTAAATGTTGCTCGTCGTGTGAAGCGTTGGCATGATCACGGTCACAAGGTTGTTGTGGTCGTATCTGCAATGAGTGGTGAAACAAACCGCTTACTTGCTCTCGCTAAAGCCATTACCGAAACACCTGACCCACGTGAGTTAGACCAAATGGTTTCAACCGGTGAACAGGTGACGATTTCCATGTTAGCTATGGCACTTAATTCGATTGGTGTGGAAGCTAAATCCTATACCGGACGTCAAGTCGGTATTAAAACTGACAGTGCATTTACCAAGGCGCGTATCGAGTCTATTGATACAGATGTCATGACCAATGACCTAGATGCAGGCCGTGTTATTGTGGTTGCTGGTTTCCAAGGCTTTGATGCTAATGGAAATACCACAACACTAGGTCGAGGTGGTTCAGATACTTCTGGTGTTGCTCTTGCTGCTGCTTTAAAAGCTGACGAATGCCAGATTTACACTGATGTAGATGGTGTTTACACCACTGACCCTCGCGTTGCTCCTAAAGCCAAAAAAATCGACCGTATTTCTTTTGAAGAAATGCTAGAAATGGCATCATTAGGTTCTAAAGTTTTACAAATTCGCTCAGTAGAGTTTGCCGGGAAATATCAAGTTCCTTTACGTGTATTATCAAGCTTTGATAATGACGACGACGGCGTTTTTGACGACGAATTTAAAGAAAATGTTGGTACACTCATTACTACTGAGGCAGAAGATACTATGGAACAGCCAATTATTGCAGGTATTGCTTTTAACCGTGACGAAGCAAAATTAACGATTTTAGGTGTACCTGATGAACCAGGCATTGCTTCTAAAATCTTATCACCAGTAAGTGATGCCAATATCGAAGTCGATATGATAGTGCAAAATGTTGAAGAAGATGGCACAACAGATTTCACTTTCACTGTAAACCGTGTTGATTTAGCGAAAGCTGAAAAAATCTTAAACGAAACTGCTAAAAATATTGGTGCACGTGAAGTTTCAACACGTGATGACATCGTTAAAGTGTCTATCGTTGGTGTAGGTATGCGTTCACACGCAGGTGTAGCGAGCAAAATGTTCACTGCCCTTGCTGATGAAGGTATCAACATTCTTATGATTTCAACTTCTGAAATTAAAGTTTCTGTGATTATCGACGAGAAATACCTTGAACTTGCTGTTCGCTGCTTACATACCGCTTTTGGTTTGGATCGTGAACATGGTGAAAGCAGCGCCCGCGCTTAATTTTACCAACCGGTCAAGAATTCATTAAAAAATGTTTACTTGTCCGACAATAATCAAAGAAAACACAGAGCCGCTATAGTTTTTTTTATAGCGGCTCTGTTATATTAAACGGAAAGTTTTTTAGCAGAGATTATCAAAATATGACTTTGTTCTCATATTTCTGTTAGAATCTGACTGAAAACTGAGGTTGAGCTTTTTATTTGGGTACCAATATTGCAGTTTTAAGCGTTTAGCAAGGAGATAAACATGCTGATTCTGACCCGCCGTGTCGGGGAAACATTAATGATTGGGGATCAAGTCAGTGTTACTGTGCTTGGCGTCAAAGGAAACCAAGTTCGTATTGGTGTGAATGCACCAAAAGAGGTTTCTGTTCATCGCGAAGAAATTTATCAACGTATTCAACATGAACGTGCAATGCATGAACACCTTCAACATCTTGATCAAGATTATCAAGTTTCTTATGAAGATGATAATTATGCACAGAAAAACTTCAATCGTTAGTATGAAGTTGTTCTCTCCCTAATTAAAGCGACTTTATAGTCGCTTTAAATTTTTTAAGTGTTTGTATTTATAGACCTAAAGCACGTTTAACAGGTGCGTAACTACGACGATGCTGATCAATCACACCATGCACAGCAATCGCTTCAAAGTGTGCTTTTGTTGGATATCCTTTATGTTTGGCAAAACCAAATAACGGATATTGCTGATCTAATTCTGCCATTTGTCGATCTCGTGTCACTTTCGCCAAGATACTTGCTGCACTAATTTCAGCATGGCTTGCGTCTCCACCAACAATGGCTTCACAAGGAATAATGATTCCTTTCGGAATTTGATTACCATCGACAATCACTTTTTGAGGTTGCGTTTTCAAGCCATCAACAGCGCGTTGCATAGCCAAAAAAGTCGCCTGTAAAATATTTAGCTCATCAATTTCAGCATGAGTTGCTTCAGCAATTGACCAAGCTAAGGCTTTTTCTTGTATTTCAATAAACAACTTTTCACGCTTCTTTTCAGTTAATTTTTTAGAATCATTTAATCCTAAAATTGGATTATTCGGATCTAAAATAACGGCCGCTGCCACAACCGAACCTACTAAAGGCCCCCGTCCCGCTTCATCTACACCAGCAATAAACATCGACTCACTACCTTTAAACAAAAGAGGCTGATCAATAGTAATCAGCCTTCTTTAACACATAATTTATTAATTACTTTTGTAAAGCTTCTGCCACACAAGCATTTACAGTTTTAGAAACCACTTGGTTTACGATTGTAGCACGTGTATTTACATCAAGTGCAGCTGCAGCTAATTCTACTGCTGTCACACTGTTTGGAGCCTTTTCGCTCACACAACCACACACATTCGTTTGGATGCTATCACGTTGCTCAGCAGTCATATATTTTGTTGCTGTTTTCCAAGCTGCAACATTATTAATCTCTGTAATACATTTCGCATTTACAGCAACCTTTAACGCAGCAACGCCTAATTGTTGAGTTGTGGTTTGTGCAGAAGCAGCACCTGTACCAGTGCCTGTAGTTGTTGCACATGCTGTTAAAGCTAAAACAACTGGTGCTAGAGCGAGCATCAATTTTTTCATCATTTTTTCCTTTGATTGAACGTTGGCAGCGCGTATTGTGCCTAAACTCAACTTTAGAAGAAACAAATAATTTGATGCATTTATGCAAACTATTTTGCCGAGTGAAATTCAGCTCATCAAATACTTTTTTTGGGGTAAAACGTTCTGTTTTTAGCACGCTCTGTCACATTTAAAACATTTCTTAAAATCTGTGCTTTCCCCTAAAATCACAAATCAAAACGACAAAAAAAGGGTCTTTTATGCCTGCTGCTTCCTCTCAGTATTACACCCGTACCGCACAAATTCTGCATTGGGTGATGGCAATTATTTTCATCGTCGCATGGGTTATTGGCTTTTATAGTGGAAATTTTTTAAGCTATGACGTTGATGGCAGCTTTAAAGGTGATGTGATTACGTTGCACAAGAACATTGCAACCACCATTATCTTTTTAGTCATTATCCGGATTTTATGGCGCTATACACATCCAGCTCCAAAACTACCTGACACCATGTCACCGATGATGAAAACTCTGGCACACGTGGGTCATCTATTCCTTTATGTAATTTTAGTGGCTTTACCTGTCACTGGTTGCTTGTTTAGTTGGAGTGCTGGTCACCCTGCCCCTGTTTTATATTTATTTGAAATTCCGCGTTTAGTGCAAGATAACCCAGAGCTTTTAGCTGTTGTTAAACCATTACATATTTATATTTCTTGGTTTGCCGGTTTTCTCATTGTTGGGCATGTACTTGCAGCTTTGAAACATCACTTTATTGATAAAGACAATATTTTAAATAGTATGACTAAACAGCCTAAATAAACCTGATGTATAAAAAAACCGCCTATCACAGGCGGTTTTTTATTTAGATTTTTTGGATTTCTGCAATCCACTTTTGTTTCTCTTCATCTGAAATGAAAGAAGCCTCAAAAGAATTAATTGCGAGTTGTTTCAACTCATCATTGTTTAAGTCTAATGCTTGCTGGATGGCAAAGAAATTATCATTCATATATCCACCGAAATATGAAGGATCATCTGAGTTAACTGTCACATGTACGCCTTTTTGTAAAAGACGGCGGATATTGTGATCTTTCATATCCTTAACAACACATAGCTTTAAATTACTTAAAGGACAAACCGTTAATGGCATTTTTTCATTAATTAAACGCGTCATTAATTGTTCATCCTCTTCAGAACGCACACCATGATCAATACGATTCACTTTAAGTAGATCTAAAGCTTCCCATACATATTCAGGTGGACCTTCTTCACCAGCATGAGCCACGATTAAAAAGCCTTCTTCACGCGCCTTAGCAAACACACGTTCAAATTTAGCTGGTGGATGCCCTACTTCACTTGAATCAAGGCCGACTGCAATAATATCTTGTTTAAATGGCAAAGCCTGTTCAAGTGTTTCAAAAGCAGCTTCTTCACTCAAATGACGTAAGAAACACATAATCAATTGAGAGCTGATACCAAACTTAGCTTTGGCATCTGCACACGCACGCTTTAAACCATTAATCACAGTTGAGAACGCAACACCACGGTCTGTGTGGGTTTGCGGATCAAAGAACATTTCTGTGTGAACAACATGATCTTCGGCACATTTCTCAAAATAAGCCCATGCTAAATCATAAAAGTCTTGTTCATGGATAAGAACATTTGCACCAGCATAGTAAATATCTAAGAATGATTGAAGATTATGAAAGTTATAAGCTTGCTTTACTTCTTCAACAGATTTGTAAGGAATCTGAATCTGATTGCGCTGGGCAATTGCAAACATTAATTCAGGTTCGAAAGTCCCTTCAATATGTACATGCAATTCGGCTTTTGGTAAGGCGCGAATCAGCTCGACTTGATTCATATTAACTCCACGTCTAAAGAAAAAAGGGTGTGGTCAAAATCACACCCTTTTATAATTTTCTTCTTATTGAAAACTATCTCTAAGATAGCTCAAGAAGAAAATTATAAAAAATCATATTAACCGCCAAACGCGATAAATTTAAATACCCAAAGTGCAGCAATAATCCATACCATGTACGGTACTGTTTTTGCCTTACCCGTGAATAATTTAACTAATGCATAGCTAATAAAGCCCATTGCAATACCATCAGCAATTGAATAGGTGAATGGCATAAATACAATGGTTAAAAATGCTGGAACAGCTTCAGTAATATCATCCCAATCAATGTGAGTGATCCCTTGGATCATCAACACACCAATAAACAATAAAGCTGGCGCCGTTGCAAAACCTGGTACAGATTGAGCAAGAGGTGCTAAAAATAAACAGCAGATAAATAAGACTGCAACTACAACAGCAGTTAAACCAGTACGTCCGCCTGCTGCTACACCTGAAGCTGATTCAATATATGGTGTAGTTGAAGATGTACCTAATGCTGCACCTGCAACGATTGCAGTAGAGTCTGCAAATAATGCTTTCTTCAAACGAGGTAATTTACCGTCTTGTAAAAGACCTGCACGGTGTGAAACACCAACCAAAGTACCTGTACTGTCAAACAAGTCGACAATAAAGAATACGAAAATGACGCCGACCATACTTGCTGTAAATAGACCTTCAAAGTCCATTTGCATGAATGTTGGTGCAATTGAAGGAATTTGACCCACTACACCCTTAAATTCATTTAAACCTAAAGCAGTAGCGATGGCCGTAACAACTAAAATACTAATAATGATTGCGCCACGAACTTTTAATTGGTGTAAAACCACAATCATTAAAAATCCGAATAGCGCTAATAATACTGTAGGCTGTTTGATATCGCCCAAACCGACTAATGTCGCTTGGTTATCAACAATGATTCCAGCATTTTTTAGTGCAATCAGTGCTAGGAACAAACCAATACCACCGCCGATTGCAAACTTAAGTGACATTGGAATCGCATTAACAATCGCTTCACGAATTTTAAAGAAGCTAATTGCAAGAAAGACAAGGCCTGAAACAAAAACAGCGGCTAAAGCTGTTTGCCATGGCACGCCCATTCCCATACAAACCGAGTAGGTAAAGTAAGCGTTTAAACCCATACCAGGGGCCAGTGCGATTGGGTAATTAGCAATGATCCCCATTACTAAACATCCGATTGCTGCTGCCAAACAGGTCGCAACGAATACGGCACCATGATCCATGCCGGTTTCAGATAAAATGAGTGGATTGACAATAATGATGTAACACATCGTTAAGAATGTAGTTACACCAGCAAGAACTTCAGTTCGGAAAGTGGTTTTATTGTCGCTTAGCTTAAATAAACGCTCTAACCAGCCTGCCGAAGAATTGGGCGCCGCCATAAGTAGCCTCTATGCAAAATCTGAACTGTGGAATATTTACGTCTATGTAGGTCGCTGAACAATATTGTTTTTCTGTTCAGTCCTATAAACAAGAATCTCAAATTTAAGAAGCAACAAATATGCCACTCATTTGATTTCTAGCTTTATACATAGCAAACAACCACAGCCCCTCTTGAAACACAAAAAAGCTGCATAACCCCTATGCAGCTTTTTTACTATACGTTCAATAAGTTTAACAGATTCAACAGAAACATGATCAAAATTTATGAAAAGATATGACCAATGACACTGTAAAAAGTTAGAAATTTATAGCTCGTTATTGCTAGAAAATAATTTTTTTCTCGCCTATATATTGTTGCATATGAAAAGAAGCTAAATTGCTGTGATGAGCATGATTCGGATTTCGTTCGATACTTTGCAGGTTTTTTTCAGCTTCTTGTATGATCTGCATTAGCTCTTGATGTCTTTTATTTTGAGTATCTAAATAAGCCCAATACCCTAATACAAAGACGATACCCACGCACAACACTATTAATACTTTATTGATCATTATTATTATCTCTATGTTTTTAATGTTAATGATCTTAACAAAAAATTATAGCTTTGTGAATATTTTCACATTTATTTACAATAACACACTCTTATTCAAATTATTGAAAATAAAAGTTATTTTAAAAATATCATTAAAAACCCTAATAAATACTAAACTTTTCCATTGAAAAGTAACTTTATTTAATAAGAGCTTATTTTAGTTATTTTTAATATTATCTTTTTATCGGTTTTAACTCTTAAGTTATTTTAAAGATAGAGCATAGACAAATGTGTATACGGCTTGAAATTTCTTTTTATTTGCTAAGCTTTAAATGAAATAAAAAGGAGCTATTTTCGTTAATGTACTTTTCTTTAAAATTGTTTCTTTAGCGACTAATTTCTATATTGCATGTTTAGCTTTAAAAGTAAAAATTCATCTCAAAGAAATCTTCATCTTATTTAAAAAATATTTTTCTCCTTTGACTCTATTGGTTGACTAGCAAAATTACCTCCAAATTTTATCGTTCTATAAATCGCACCAAGCTTTCTATTTTCATAGCTTCATTCCAATAAACGCTACGATAAACTGTACTCAGATAAAAAATTAAATCAGGAGAATACATCATGTTTGATATGCGTTTATCTCACGAGCGTGGTGCAGCACATCATGGTTGGTTACAATCAAAACATAGCTTTTCATTTGCTAACTATTGGGATCCTAAACAAGTCGGTTTTTCGGATCTGCTTGTAATTAACGATGATAACGTTGCTCCATCTAAAGGCTTTGGTACTCACCCTCACCGTAATATGGAAATTATTTCCTATGTACTTGAAGGTGCATTAGAGCATAAAGACTCGATGGGTACAGGCTCTGTGATTGTGCCGGGTGACATTCAGCTGATGAGTGCAGGTCGTGGTGTTGCTCATAGTGAATTTAACCACTCAGCTCAAGAAGGCGTTCATTTCTTGCAAATTTGGGTTGTTCCAAATGAAGTGAATACAGAGCCAGACTATCAACAAGTTCATATTGATGAAGCAGACAAACGCGGTAAATTGCATTTGATCATCTCACCGAAAGGTGGCGAGAAAACTTTATCGATCAAACAAGACATTAATATTTACTCAGGTCTTTTTGATGGTGAAGAAACTGCTGACTTTGTGATTCCTGATGGTCGTTATGTGTACCTACACGTTGCTAAAGGTCGTGTTGATGTAAATGGTAAAACTTTTAATACTGGCGACGCAGCACGTATTCGTGACGGTGGAAGCTTATCGTTTACCAATGGTGATAACGCCGAAATTTTGATTTTCGATATGCGTCCTGAAGAAGTTCCAACCATGCCATAAGATCAATTAAGCCCTCACATAAACTTTATGTGAGGGCTTTTTATCGTTACTTGGACTTATAAAAATTCTAACTCTGCTCAGTGCTCTTCTGAACGAGCCATCTCTGTATTGATATAGCTCATAATCATCGTGGTTAGGCCCTGCACCATTTCATCAAAACTAATATAAGGGTTTGGCAAAATAAGATGCCGTGCGACATTAAAAATTCCACTATTAATACAGATATAGGTAATTACAGGCAAATTATTGATTTTTAGGTATTTTGGATTATGCATCATATATTTCATGATGACTTCCATTAAAGCCTGTTCAATTTTGGGAATGTATTTGTCGTACTGCAATTCTCCTGCATAACGTAAAACAGTCAAATAACGGTCATTATTTTTCTTTAATAAATCACTAAAAGTATAAAAAATCATTTCAATAACAGGCTCTAACTCCAACTGTAAAATTGTCGGTGTAAGCTCTGTAATCATGTCCAGAATTTCCCGAACAAAAAAGTGATTCATCGCATCATAAATTTCTTCTTTATTTTTAAAATATTCGTATAAAGACCCGACACTCACTCCTGCAATTTCTGCAATATGACGTGTCGTGGTTCCACTCGGCCCATGAAGTGCCACCGCAATAAAACCCGCTTCAATAATCGTGTCGACAGTGACTTTGGCTCGAGTTTGACGAGGTTTACGCGTAGTCATACGATCTAATCAATAATCCGAACATAAAGTCAGATTAGCATGTAATCTGACTCGGTAGAAATAAAAAAACAAAATCCGAATAGTTGTCAAACTTAAGTGAAAAAACTGAGAAAAACAGATCTCAACTTATCAATCAATGGATGCTTTTATTTACTATTTTCAGAGATTAGGAATTAATTTAATTTATTATTTTTCAAAAAGATAAGTACAATTTATTTAAAATTATTATTACAAAGAATGTCTATAAAATACTTTTATATATTTAAAAATTTACCCGAATTGAATCCGAACATAATGTCAGATTAATATGAAAAAATTAAAGAAGAGTCATTCAGCAGCTCTTGCCTGCCTCGGTTCTTCTTCCGTTATTCAGCCAAATAATCAAACAAATAACGGAGCAACAACACCGTAGTCAATACAGAGAACTATCTGTTTTTGAAAATGGAATTTTACAGTGCTTTGTTGATCATTGAGTTTATTGATTTTCATCAAAATGCACCACTACTTTGCCTCAGGGTGTCGCCATGATCTCGACCGCAGTTAAAAAATCATTCAACAAACTTAAATTTCAGCGTGAAATTGAGCTACCAGATTTTGCTAGCAAAAGCTCAATTCCAATCAGACATTTAAATATTGGTTTTGATGGTAAAGAAATTGATGTCAGATTCTATATGGACAATCAATTTGCTACTTTGTTTTTTGCCACACTTTCGGTGTTTTTAACTTACGGCGAAGATCTGGTTATTGAAACCGCTCGCCATCACCGTGAATTTATCAAAGATCCAATATTAAAGCAGCGAGTAACGTCGTTGATTGGCCAAGAAGCAATTCATTCTAAATTGCACAATGAATATAACGATGCCCTTCAAGATGCTGAATATCCTGTTGCGCTATATCGTTTTCTTGGCTCAAACTTCTTTAAGTATGTTTTCTTAAAGTTTCCCCAGCCACTCAAATTATCAATGATGGCAGGTATTGAGCATTTTACTGCGGTACTTGCTGAATACATGATGAAGCATGAAAAGAATTTCTATTATTCAGATGATGAAAAAAGCCGTGCATTGTGGATGTGGCATATGCTTGAAGAATCTGAGCATAAAGATATTGCCTACGATGTATATCAACTTTTAAATGGTAGCTATGCACTACGCGCGTCTGGTTTCTTCCTCGCGCTATTTACCATTTTAGGTTTAATCCCTGCGACTACATTATTTGTGCCTGTGTTAAGAAAGCCACAAGAGATGCTGACTTTAAAATTCTGGAAAGATGCTCGTCGTGGTGTAGGCTTAATCTTTGGTCCAAAAGACGGAGTTTTCGGCAGTACGATTGGTCAAATTCTTGACTACTTACGCCCAGATTTTCATCCAAATGATCATGATACAACTGAATATCTTGAGTATTACAAAAAGAAATTGCTGACCGAAGGCGGCGCAATTGCTCCTTACTTTGTTAAAGAATTTACCCCACCAGTACGCATGTCTTAATCGTCCTGCATTTCCAGCTATCAAAGAGGTAGCTGGTATCTCTTCAAGCTATTTATGGATGAATCATGATTTTATTTGGCAAAAAGAAAGTCAAACCAAGCCAAAAAGCTTATGCCGTAGTGACGGGTGCAGGCAGTGGGATTGGTAGAAGTTTTGCAATTGAACTTGCGAAACGTGGTGGCAGCGTAGTCTGTGCAGATATTAATCTGGGAGCTGCTGAAGAAACAGTAAAACTTCTTGAACAAAAAGGTGCAAAAGCTTTTGCTATGCGCTGTGATGTGGGTAATGCTGAACAGGTTAACCATCTCGCTGAAACTGCTGAAATCTTACTTGGGCACCCTGTGACTCTTGTCATTAATAATGCTGGAGTAGGTTTAGGCGGTAAATTTGACGAACTCAGTCTAGAAGACTGGAACTGGGTCATGAATATTAACCTTTGGGGTGTTATTCACGGTTGCCATGCATTTGTTCCCAAGTTTAAAAAGTTAGGTTACGGCGCGATTATTAATGTGGCATCTGCGGCATCTTACACGGCTGCACCAGAAATGACTGCTTATAACGTGACTAAAGCGGGTGTGCGTGCGCTTTCAGAAACGCTTTCTGCCGAACTGCGTAAGTTTAATATTAAAGTGAATGTGCTCTGCCCGACGCTGGTACCCACCAATATCATTAAAAATGGTCGAATTCCCGGACGCTATTCAAAGCTGGCGGACCATGCACTGATGAACTATGCGCTGACCACAAGTGACGATGTCGCAAGATTAACCCTTAATCGCCTTGATCAGGATGAGATGTATACCATTCCTCAAATTGATGCGAAGTTATTCTGGCTTATGAAACGTGCATCCCCAAGCTTGTATACCAAGTTCCTTGGTACATCGTACAAATTATTTAAATAAGAAATTTATAGGTAGTACACATATGACTGCGCAAATGAAAACAAATGCATCAGCAAAAAAAGCTGTCAAATCACCAAGCCATATTTTCGATACTTTTATTGTGGGTGCGGGCATTTCAGGGATCGCTGCTGCCATTCGCCTAGATCAAGTTGGTTATACCAATTATAAAATTATTGAAAAAGCTAGCCGCGTGGGTGGAACATGGCGTGAGAACACCTATCCGGGTTGTGGTTGCGATGTACCTTCTGCTCTTTATTCTTACTCATTTGCACCAAGTGCAAAATGGAGCCATTTATTTGCACGCCAACCAGAAATCTTAAGTTATCTGGAAGATGTGAGTAACGAGTTTAATATTGCATCTAAAATTGAGTTTAACAACGAGTTGCTTAACGCAGCATGGGATGACTCACGTCATGTGTGGGTACTTGATACCACTACTGGGCAATATTTATCTAAAACCGTTATTTTTGCCACAGGTCCAATTACTGAAGCTCAAATTCCACGTCTTGAGGGCTTAGAAACATTTAAAGGCGAAATGTTCCATTCAGCAAAATGGAACCATGATTATGATTTAACTGGTAAACGCATTGCCGTGATTGGTACTGGTGCATCTGCTATTCAGTTTGTGCCACAAATTCAACCAAAAGCGAAAGAACTGTTTGTGTTCCAACGTACAGCACCTTGGGTATTACCAAAACCAGATACAGACTTGGGCGAATTTAGTAAATCAGTGATTGCTAAATATCCGGCTATTCAGGCGAGCTGGCGTAAAAGTGTAGCGTTAACACTGAATGCAATTAACTTTGGTTTACGTAACCCTCTTGCGCTCAAACCAGTAAATGTATTGGGTAAGCAATTACTTAAATTGCAAATTAATGACCCAGTGCTACGTAAAAACGTAACGCCGAACTTTGACATTGGTTGTAAACGTATTTTATTCGCTAACAACTACTACCCTGCACTACAAGCACCGAACACCACACTCATTCCTCATGGTTTAGTGAAAGTTGAAGGCAACACAGTGGTTGCTGCGAATGGTGAACGCCACGAAGTTGATGTGATTATTTGGGGTACAGGTTTTGAAGTATCTCACCCACCAATTGGTAAACGTGTCCACAATGAAAAAGGTCAATGTTTACAAGATATTTGGAAAGATAGTTCACCAGAGGCTTATTTAGGAACCAACATTGAAAATGTACCAAATGCATTTTTAATTTTAGGACCTAACGTACTGGTTTATGATTCTTTCATTGGTTTAGCAGAGGCACAGCTCGACTATATCGTAGATGGCTTATTGAAAATTAAAAACAAAGGAATTAGCAAGTTAAATGTTAAATCTGATGTGATTAAAAAGCATAATGATTTAGTACAAAAGCACTTACAAACAACGGTATTTAATAGCGGCGGATGTAAGAGTTATTATCTTGATGCCAACGGTCGTAACTTTGCTGCATGGCCTTGGTCATTGAAAAAACTTAAACAACGTTTGAAAAAAGTAGATTTGAAAGATTATGAAGTGACGTATCAAACGACAAAAACTCACTAATTTGTATTTTCGATCAAATCAGTTGTAAGAAATAGGCAGTGTATTTTAGTTTTTCATGAAATACACTGCCTTCTTCGTTGAATATCTTCAAGAAATAAAAAAACAGGATAAAGATGAAAGAAGGACAATCAAGCCGTACTGCTGAAGCCGCTGCTGCATTACGGGCCAATCATTTTCAAAATACACAGAACCCTGTATTTTCAGATCCGTATGCTTTTGAACTAACCAGTAAAGGCTGGAAAAAACTTCTCTCTAATTCACTGATTGTTAAAGTGATGAATTCTGCGGTTTTAAACCGTACTTTAGGTCTACTTACTGGACAAGTGGTCGGTCGCTCTCGCTATGCCGAAGATTTACTTGCTCAGGCAGTTCAACAAAATACTCAACAATATGTATTAGTGGGTGCTGGCCTAGACTCTTTTGCACTACGTGAATCACACCATTACCCTACTTTGAAAATTTTTGAAGTTGATCATCCTGATACTCAAGCGGCCAAACAAGCCAAGCTAAAAAAGTTAGGAAATATTCCTACTACCGTTGAGTTTGTCTCGATTAACTTTGAAAAAGAGTCTATTTCGGAAGCCTTGACCAGAAGTCTCTATGATCAATCTGCTCCTGCATTTTTTTCATGGTTAGGCACAACGCACTATTTAAACCCGCAAACGACCTTGCAAACTTTAAAAAGTATTGCTGAATTTGCTGCAAACGGTAGCGAAGTGGTACTCGACTATTCGACCGATTTTCAGGAATTAAACGGTATTGAGCGACTTGGAAGTATGGGCGTTGCACAATTTACCCATTTGCTGAAAGAGCCTTTACTAGGTCAATTTAAACCAATAGATTTACATCAGGCCGTGGAGCAGATGGGATTTGAAGTGATCGAAGATCTTTCAGGTGAAGCCATTACTGAACGATATTTTAATGCACGGACCGATGAAATTCGCCACACCTCAGCAACACGGTTATTGCATTTGCGTTTAAATAGAAAATGATGTTGAAAGCCAACTTAGACCTTAAGTTGGCTTTTTTAATTGAGGTTAATACCATCGTTACCAACTTGAACGAGGCTCTGGCCCATCGACATGCTGATTTAAAAATTGGCGCAAATGATCTAAAAAGTGCGCGACTTTAGGCGACAGATTCAGTCTCTCTAAATACACCGCATAGACATCTGCGGGTGGTGTTTCATAATCTTCTAGCACTTGAACTAATCTACCACTTCTTAAATATTTTGCTACGTCCCACTCTGCTCGCATCAAAATACCATAACCTTCTAAGGCCCAATTTAATGCGACTGCACCATCATTCGTACTCAGTTGCCCATGAACTTTAACAGTTTCAACTTGTTTGCCATGACTTAACCGCCAATTGCCATAAGCAGAATCATTTTGCCGAATCACAATACACTGATGCTGCGTTAAATCATGAGGAGTGAGTGGTTGCCCTGCCGTTTTTAAATAGCTAGGTGATGCACATAATAAACGGCGGTTGGCTGCCAATTTTTTTGCAATTAGACGTGAATCAGGTATTTCGCCAAGGCGGATTGAGACATCAATGGCTTCATCTGGCAGATTAATCGGTCGATCAGTTAAATGCAGTTGGACATCGACATCAGGATAGATTTTGGCAAATGTAGAAATCGCTGGTGCAATATAAGAACGACCAAAGCCTAAAGGAGCATTCACACGCAATACCCCTTTGGGTGCTGCCCGACTACTTGAAACCAAACGCTCCATTTCATCAATCTCTTTTAAAATACGAACTGCATTTTCAAAGTAGACCTCACCTTCACTGGTTAAACTAATTCGCCGTGTTGTTCTATTTAAAAGCCTTACTCCTAAACGCTCTTCAAGTTGAGTTAAACGTCTAGAAACCGCAGGTGGAGTCAAGTTTAACTCTCGTGCCGTCGCGACAAGACTTCCTTGTTTGACCAATAAACAAAAGAAAGCTAATTCCGTATCTGCATTCATGATTATTAAGTTTTTTGCAATAGTGATTTAACTTTATATCGATTCATCAGTTTTTTAAAGGGTTTAACATCCATCTCAATGTTTCCCGACATAAGCCATCTCTTGTTTAAGAGCATAACAATGTCCGCAGAAGGAATGCTGTGGATGAACGGGAAAAGCCATCTAGCCGAATCAATAGCGGTAAAGAAAGCGAAAACTACCAATCAGGATTGGTAGTCATGAATATGGAGTCATGACATGGAAATGGATATTGAAAAGCGAACGTTACGTCGAATTACTTGGAGAATCGTACCGTTTATTATGTTGTTATACCTTATAGCCTATATCGACCGCGTCAATATTGGTTTTGCCGCACTCACCATGAAAGAAGACTTAGGCTTTACAGCCTCGGTTCTCGGGTTTGGTGCCGGAATTTTCTTTTTGGGCTATTTCTTATTTGAAGTCCCGTCCAACATTATTTTGCATAAAGTCGGGGCCCGCATCTGGATTGCTCGAGTCATGGTGACATGGGGTCTGATTGCAGCCGGTATGGCGTTTGTAGAAAGCTCAACCAGCTTTTACGTTATGCGATTTTTACTCGGTGTTGCCGAGGCTGGCTTCTTTCCTGGCATTATTTTGTACTTAACTTATTGGTTTCCTGCACGACATCGTGCTGGGGTGATTGCTTTATTCATGGCAGCCGCCCCAATTGCCACAGCAGTTGGTTCACCAATCTCTGCCGCATTACTTGAAATGCATGGAATTTGGGGACTCGCTGGTTGGCAGTGGATGTTCATTATTGAAGCAATACCAGCAATCATCTTAGGCGTTGTTGTTTTTAAATATATGACGGATCGCCCTGAACAAGCCACTTGGTTAAAACAGGATGAACGCGAATGGCTTGTAAAAACGATGAAGGAAGAAGATGTAGGGAAAAATGCTCATCAGCATCACAGCATTCTTCGCGGTCTTGCAAACCCAAGAGTACTTGCCCTTGCATTGATTTATTTCGGAACATCGGCTGGGCTTTATACCCTCGGTATCTGGGCACCACAAATTATTAAACAGCTTGGCGTAACGTCTATGACTGTCGGGCTTTTAAATGCTATTCCTCCAATCGTTTCTGTCATTGCCATGGTTTTATGGTCTCGACACTCTGACCGCACCAATGAACGTACATGGCATGTTGCTCTCGCATGTTTAACCGCAGCAGTTGGTCTCGCAATTGCAGCAGGCACACATAACGTCATTGGATTAATTGCAGCACTTACCATTGTGAATGTCGGTATTAGCTGTGCCAAACCACCACTATGGAGCATGCCAACCATGTTCTTGTCAGGATCAGCCGCAGCAGCAGGTATCGCCACGATTAACTCAATCGGAAATTTAGGTGGTTTTGCAGGCCCTGCCATGATCGGCTGGATTAAAGATCAAACTGGGGATTTCACAGGTGGGCTCTATTTTGTTGCGGGCTTACTGATTATCTCGACCTTACTAACACTAGTGCTGAGCTTCTCCCAAAAAGTGAAAGTAAACGCTGCCAAAGCCACCCATTAACCCTATTTACACCAATTAGATCTGAACAAGTTTCTTCAAGGAGCACAACATGGACAAAGATATTGCAGTCCAGTCCCTTACGGACACCATGGCCAAATTTACGGCTTATATTGGAAAACGCCTACCTAAAGATGTGAAAAGCAAGTTAATTGAACTGCGTACTTTAGAAACCAATCCATTGGCTAAATCAGTTTATGACTCGATGGAAGAAAATCAGCAAGCTGCCGATAAACTCAACCGCCCAAGCTGCCAAGACACGGGTGTCATTCAATATTTCGTTGAAGCAGGTGCCAACTTCCCTTTGCTTGGTGAACTTCAAGATATTTTGAGCGAAGCAACTGCTGAAGCAACACGCATAGGTCCATTACGTCACAACGCTGTGGAAACCTTTGATGAAAAAAATACAGGCACGAATACAGGCACTCAAATTCCATGGTTAGACTGGCGTATTGTGCCTGAACTCGACACTTGTACCATTGATGTCTATATGGCTGGTGGCGGTTGTACCCTACCGGGTGCGGCAAAAGTTTTAATGCCAGGTCAAGGTTACGAAGGCGTTGCTGAATTTGTGATGGATGTTATTACCGAACGTGGTGTAAATGCCTGTCCACCGTTACTGGTTGGTGTAGGCGTATCAACTTCGGTTGAAACCGCAGCTCGTCTTTCTAAACTCGCGATTATGCGTCCGGTTGACTCAACAAGTGATAACCCACGCGCTGCCTTAATGGAACAACTATTAGAACAAGGTCTTAATGAAATTGGTATTGGTCCTCAGGGACTCACAGGGAATAACAGCGTAATGGGAGTCAATATTGAATCTTCTGCACGCCACCCATCAACCATTGGGGTTGCAGTAAATACAGGTTGCTGGGCACATCGTCGTGGCAAAATTAAGATTAACCCAGATATGTCGTATGAAATCTTGTCTCATGAAGGAGTTGTACTATGAAAAAAATTCTGACAACTCCTATTAAAGATGAAGATCTTTTAGACCTTAAAGTCGGTGATGTCGTTTATTTGACTGGCCGTTTGGTAACTTGTCGTGACGTTGCCCATCGCAGACTGATCGAACAAGGTCGAGAACTGCCAGTTAACCTTGAAGGCGGAGCGATTTTTCATGCCGGCCCTATTGTGCGCAAAAAAGGTGAAAACGACTTCGAAATGGTTTCGATTGGTCCAACAACCAGTATGCGAATGGAAAAATTTGAACGAGAATTTATCAAACAAACTGGAGTTAAGCTTATTGTGGGTAAAGGCGGCATGGGGCCAGAAACAGCTGCCGGCTGTCAGGAAAATGTTGCGGTTCATGCCATTTTCCCAGGTGGGTGCGCAGTTCTCGCAGCAACCTTAGTTGAAGAGATTGAAGGCGCTGAATGGCAAGACCTAGGTATGCCAGAAACCCTTTGGATTAACCGTGTGAGAGAATTTGGTCCTCTCATTATTTCTATCGACACCAAAGGCAACAACCTGATTCAACAAAACAAAGTTGAATTTCAAGCCAAGAAAGCACCGATTTTAGAAAAAATCAGTAAGCAACTAAGCTTTATTAAATAAACTGCTCTTTAATGAAGGGAAAGCAAAAGCACCCTTCATTTTTTTATTTTTGTACTAAACGCATGGCATGAGGTGTTTTCCCATGCCATCTTTTATAAGCATGAATAAAACTGGTAGGTTCTGCATAACCCAACCACTCGGCAATCTGTTCAACCGAAGCTTTTGGTAATGCCAAATATTGCTCAGCTAGAACTTGCCTTACTTCTTCACGTATCTGAATAAAAGTCATTCCCTCTAATGCCAAATGACGGCGTAAAGTACGAACATTTAAATGCAAACGTTCAGCCACGATTTCCATAGAAGGCATTTCCCCTCGCACATTCATAAGTTGCTGTTGCACTAAGGTTGTAAATTTATTTTGTGATTGGCGTTTCTCTAATATTTGTCGGCACTGTTCTTCAGCTGTATGTAAAACCAATTCATTTGCCATAAGCAACTTTTGGTCTACTTTTTGCGGATCAAGAATTACAAAGCTTTTCGCAGCACCAAATTCAGGCATCACACCAAATAAGTTCTGATAAGGCTCGGCATCACCTTTGGGTTGGAAAGAAAAAGCCAAATATTGGCAAAAATTGTCCTGCACCAAATCTCGCTGTACCGTAATGAGTGCGGCGGCATCGCGTTCAATAATGAATTGACGCACTGAAGATGGAATATCTTGCTCATCAATTTCGATACGGATTCCTTGCGGTGTATCCGACACATCAAAGCGGGTAAAAGCAAAGGTTAAAGTAAAATAGGTTAAAGCCAAATCTAGTGCTTCACGAATGCTCGCACTACTCATCAGAGCCATACCTAATGGCCCAAATGTGGTGAAATGATAGCGCGTACCTACCTCTAAACCTAATGTTGGTCTGTCTCCCAGTTGCTCAACCAAGTTATGAATCAGCTGTAATTCCTGATGGCCTGTCACCACCATATTAGGGTCGAGTAATTGTTGTTGGCTAAGCCCAGTCCCTTTTAAAATCGTCTCATAAGAAATGCCTGATTCCACCGCAAAATCAGCCATTAACCGAACACTATGTACACTGCGTTCAAAAGCCCATGCATACTTCACTGTATTGCTCAGAATGTCCTCGAATCACAATATTTTGTCCTCATCCATCCTCTAAATCAAGCAAATAAACGTCTATTCTGCATACAGGAAATTGCGATTTTTTCGCTCACTGTTTTTAAGGATTTAGAGCAGCCCATGTTTAATTCGTCGTCTAATTCAAATAAAAATGTACGCATCGCCATTATTGGCACTGGTTTTGGTGGTCTAGGACTTGCCATTCGTCTCAAACAAGCAGGTTTTGAACAATTTACGCTCTTTGAAAAAGCTGCTGATGTAGGTGGTGTCTGGCGTGACAATACTTATCCGGGCGCTGCCTGTGATGTGCCTTCTCATCTGTATTCTTTTTCTTTTGAACAAGAGCTAGGCTGGAAAAATCGCTACGGGACATCTCAAGAGATTTATCAATATTTACGCCACTGTGCGGATAAATATGACATTCGTCCACATGTTCAATTTAACACTGAAATAGCCAGTGCCGAATTTGATGCGCTGCAAGGTGTATGGCACATTCAAAGCACGACTGGCGAACAGTTTGAAGCTGAATTTTTAGTGGGCGCGGTAGGCCAACTTAACCGCCCTGCCTATCCAAAACTTAAAGGCATTGAAAACTTCAAAGGTAAGGCATTTCACTCAGCACGTTGGGATCACGACTATGATTTAACTGGCAAACGTGTTGCAGTTATTGGCACAGGTGCAAGTGCAATTCAATTTGTACCTGAAATTGCTAAACAGGTAGCACATCTCGATGTTTATCAACGTTCAGCACCTTACGTGATTCCAAAACCAGATCGGGTTTACCAAACTTTAGAGAAAAAGGCTTTCCGTAAATTACCTATTTTGCAAAGTCTGGACCGTGCCTTGCAATATGGTCACCATGAAATTCGCCTACTTGCTTTTACAACTTCACTTAATGAAATGCCGTTGGTGGAATATTTATTCCAGCGTCACATCCGTAAAGTTGTTAAAGATGGGAAGTTACGCCACCGCCTAATGCCGGATTACCCAATTGGCTGTAAACGTATTTTAATCTCTAACCATTGGTATGAAACACTGACCCAGCCTCATGTCGATGTGATTAATACGGGCATTCAAGAAATTACTGAAAACGGTATTTTAGATACAGACGGAAATCTGCGTGAAGTCGATACCATTATTTATGGTACGGGCTTTGCCGCAACGGAATTTATGGCGCCAATGCAGATTACAGGTCTTGATGGCCGCACCTTAAAAGACACATGGAAAGATGGTGCAGAAGCTTATCTCGGTTTAACTGTGAGCGGCTTTCCAAATTTCTTTATGCTCTATGGTCCAAATACCAATCTTGGGCACAACTCAATTGTGTATATGATTGAAAGCCAAGTGAATTATATTTTAGATGCCATTCAAACAACCCTACAAAACAAACTTCTGTTCACCAATGTTCGTGCAGAAGTTCAACATGAGTTTAATCAAAGCATTCAAGAAAAAATGAAAAAAACTGTCTGGGCACAAGGTTGTACCAGTTGGTATCAAACTGCGGATGGCAAAAATACCAATAACTGGCCAGGTTTTACTCTTGAATATCGACAACGTACTCGTCGCTTCGATATTGAAAACTACACTCAGGTTTCGGCTATTTCTTAAACAAGCTTCACCATAGGAAATGAGAAAAATAAACGGAGAATTTTATGAAGTCTTTTAAAAATAAAGTCGCAGCTGTGACAGGTGCGGGTTCTGGTATTGGACAAGCACTTGCCATAGCACTCGCAAAACAAGGTTGCCATCTGGCACTTTCCGATATCAGTGAAGCTGGATTAGCGAAAACAGTCGAGCTGTTGGCACCCTATTCTGTCAAAGTCACCACTCAAAAAGTTGATGTGGCTAAGCGTGATGAAGTTGCAACTTGGGCAAAGGCAGTAGTAGATGAACATGGCCAAGTTAACCTGATTTTTAATAACGCTGGTGTCGCAATTGGTAGTACGGCTGAAGGTGTGAGCTACGAAGACCTTGAATGGCTGATTGGTATTAATTTTTGGGGCGTAGTTTATGGAACCAAAGAGTTTTTACCTTACTTAAAGCAAAGTGGTGACGGGCATATTATTAATATTTCCAGTATGTTCGGCTTAACAGCTCAACCAACTCAAAGTGCTTATAACGCTAGTAAATTTGCCGTTCGTGGCTTTACTGAATCATTGCGCCAAGAACTTGATATGCAAAATGCTGGAGTGAGTGCGACCTGTGTGCATCCGGGTGGTATTCGTACCAATATTGCCAAAGCTGCCCGCATGAATAATAGCGTCCAGTCTTTAGGAATGGATCCTTTAAAAAGTCAGGATGCTTTCGATAAATTACTTCGCACCCCTGCTGATGATGCCGCTCAACAAATTTTAGAAGCTGTTCGTAAAGATCGTCGCCGTTTACTTATTGGAGCCGATGCGAAAGCCGTTGATGTGATTCAACGTATTCTGCCACAAGGCTACCAAAAGATTTTTGCAACTGCCACTGCCTTGCAAACTCGCCTACTCAACAAATCAGCAAAATAAAAATAGTGGTCAGCATACTCTTCATTTTAAGAGATGCTGACTGACATTAAATGCTTAGTATGAGTCCTTATTATGAAGCAGCTTCTTGCATGGACTATTCGTACCACACTACGTCCAGCTTTATCCCCTAAAACACCACTAAAGCTACAACGTTTTTGTAGCGATGCAGCCAGTGCAATTGTGCTTGGGCCACGTGGCTATAAAACAAAAAAGCAAACCATCGCTCAAGTACCGACAGTCCATATTCAGCCCAAAACGACTCAATCAGGCGTCGGCATCTTGTATTTACATGGCGGAGGCTATGTGGTGGGTAGCTCAAAAAGTCACACCAAATTTGCGGCGCAAATCGGACATGCAGCTCAAGCACAAGTCTGGTTACCTGAATATCGCCTAGCCCCTGAGCACCCAAGCCCTGCTGCTATTGAAGATGTCGTTGCAGTCTATAAAGCTTTACTTGCCCAAGGACAAAACCCGAAAAAACTCGTGATTGCTGGCGATTCTGCGGGCGGTGGACTGAGTTTAAGTACTGCAATTGTAATACGAAATGTAGGGTTACCGTTACCAGCGGCATTAGTTTTACTTTCACCTTGGGTTGACTTAAGCCTCTCTGGAAGCACGATGAAAACTCATGCTGCTCAAGATGCGATGCTATCAGAGGACTGGTTAGCTTGGTGTGCAAAAAACTATTGCGGACAAAAATCGCTAACCGATCCAATCTGTTCCCCACTCTATGCTGACTTAACTGGTCTACCTCCTATTCTAATTCATGTCGGTACCGAAGAAGTCTTATTGGACGATGCAAAACGTCTCGCTGAACAAACCGAAAAGTATGGTATTCCGACGAACTTGAAGGTTTATGACCGAGTCGGGCATGTTTTTCAGTTTCACGCGGGTATACTAAACGAATCTAATGACTCGATTGAGCGCATTGGGCAATTCATTGATAAACATACACAGTCAATATAAAAATATCGCCAGAGAGGAGTCCTCGGCATGACAACAAACAATTATGACTATGATTACCTCATTATTGGTTCAGGCTTTGGTGGTAGTGTTTCTGCCTGCCGTCTAACCGAAAAAGGCTACTCTGTTGCTGTAATGGAAATGGGACGACGCTGGGAAGCTAAAGATTTTGCTAAAAATAACTGGAATACCCGTCGCTGGATTTGGCGTCCGGGCATGAAACTTTTTGGTTATTTCAACATGCGTTTTTTTCGCCATGTCACCATTATTTGCGGTAATGCTGTAGGTGGCGGTTCAATCACCTATGCCAATACCTTACTGGTTCCACCTGAACATATTTGGGATGAAGGCACGTGGGCAGATGCAGCGGACTGGAAAAATGAAATGCCACAGCACTATGCTGAAGCAGAACGCATGCTTGGGGTGACTGATAATAAAATTTTCGGTCCTGCCGATCATATGCTAAAAAAAATGGGGGAAGCAGTCGGTGTTGGTCATACATTTAAACCCACTCGTGTTGCCACTTTCTTTCCACCCGAAGGTGAACAAGGCGGCAAGACCTACCCTGACCCATATTTTAACGGCGAAGGTCCAGACCGCGGAACCTGTACCGCATGTGGCGGTTGTATGACAGGTTGTAAACACAACGCAAAAAATACCTTAGATAAAAACTATTTGTACTTTGCCGAAAAAAATGGTGCCAAGGTTTACGAAGAAACCAAAGTTGTTGATGTTAAACCACTTAATGGTAAAGCCGATGGCAGCGATGGCTATGAAGTTACGACTGAATGTTCAAGCTCATGGTTTAACAAGCAGCGCCGTACATGGTGTGTTCGAAATGTGATTTTCTCTGCATCTTCTTTGGGTACGCAAGAGATGTTATTCCGTTTAAAACAGTCTGGTTCTCTGCCAAATGTTTCTGATGATTTGGGCAATCGGGTTCGTACTAATGCTGAGTCAATTTTAGGTGTTCGTTTTTTTGGTAAAGATGTCGACATGAGTAAAGGTGTGGCCATTGGTTCAAGTATTTACATTGACCATGACACCCACATTGAAGCAACACGTTACCAAACTGGTTCAGATGCCATGGGTCTTATGTGTACTTATATGGCGAAAGGTAAACCGGGTTGGACACGTATCTTCTTTTGGTTATGGGCACTCATTTGCCATCCATTTATTTTTCTTCGCATGAGTAATCCGGTCAGTTTTGCACGTCAGACTTTAATTTTCTTGGTGATGCAAACAGCAGATGCCTCCATCAACATGCGCTTGAAACGTAATTGGTTCTGGCCTTTTGGCAAGGTGTTATCGAGCGAAGGTAAAAAACTACCTGTGTATATTCCACAGGCCAATGCTTTTACCGAAAAAGTTGCCAAAATGTTTAATGGTCACCCAATGACGACCATTACCGAAATTTTGTTTAACGTACCTTTTACAGCCCACTGTATGGGTGGTTGTGCAATTGCTTCAAGTCCAGAGCGTGGCGTGGTAGATGGACAAAACCGTGTCTTTAACTATAAAAACTTATACGTTGTGGATGGTTCAATGTTAGGTGCCAATTTGGGCGTTAACCCAAGTCTTACCATTACAGCACTTGCAGAACGCGCAATGTCTTATATTCCGGCTAAACATACTTTGGATGAGCAGCAAGATCATAGAGTAGATGCAGAAACCATAGAGACCACCAAAGCTTCTGCTTAAACTAGCGAGTCGTTTTATAAAAAAAGCCTATTTAAAAATAGGCTTTTTTATTTCGCTTTTTAAATTACATCGCTACGGCTTTAGCGCGAGCTGCATGCAATTTTTTATAGCTCTCGATCAGACGTAAATGGCGATCAAGCCCTTCTAGTTTCATGCTTGTTGGTGTTAAACCATAGAAACGAACGCTACCATCGACAGAACCTAATACCGCGTCCATTCGTGTGTCACCAAACATACGGCGGAAATTCGTAAGGTAGTCTTCAAGCTCTAGTTCTTCATCTAACATCACTTCAAGCACCACGTTCATGCACTGATAGAACAAGCCACGCTCAACGGTGTTGGTGTTGTATTGCAAGTAAGTTTCTACAAGCTCTTTTGCTTCTTCAAACTGTTGTAAAGCCACATAAATTAGCAATTTCAGTTCTAAAATGGTGAGCTGTCCCCAAACTGTATTGTCATCAAATTCAATGCCAATCAGCGTGGTGATTTCAGTGTAATCGTCTAGCTCGCATTCTTCTAAACGCTCAACTAATGCCTCAAGCTGTTCATCATCCAAACGATGTAGATTTAGAATATCTTCACGGAATGAAAGTGCTTTATTGGTATTATCCCAAATCAAATCTTCAACAAGATAAATTTCTGAATAATCTGGTACTAAAATACGGCAAGCAGTCGCACCTAAATGCTCATAGACTGCCATATATACTTCTTTGCCCATCTCTTCGAGAATGCCGAACAATGTTGCAGCTTCTTCTGCGTTCGACTCTTCGCCTTCGCCAGAAAAATCCCATTCAACAAAGTCATAGTCAGATTTAGAGCTAAAGAAGCGCCAAGATACCAAACCGCTTGAATCAATAAAGTGCTCAACAAAGTTATTCGGTTCGGTCACTGCATTACTTTGGAAAGTCGGTTGAGGTAAATCATTTAAGCCTTCGAAACTACGGCCTTGAAGTAATTCAGTCAGACTACGTTCCAACGCAACTTCAAAACTTGGATGCGCACCGAAAGATGCAAACACCCCACCCGTACGCGGGTTCATCAAAGTCACACACATTACTGGGAACTGACCACCTAGCGATGCATCTTTAACTAATACTGGGAAACCTTGCTCTTCTAGACCTTTAATACCAGCAATAATACTTGGGTATTTTGCTAATACGTCTTCAGGAACATCTGGAAGTGCGATTTCACCTTCTAAAATTTCACGTTTTACAGCACGTTCAAAAATTTCAGACAAACATTGAACTTGGGCTTCTGCCAGAGTGTTGCCTGCACTCATACCATTACTTAAGTACAAGTTTTCAATTAAATTTGATGGGAAATAGACAACTTCACCGTCAGACTGGCGCACAAAAGGTAGAGAGCAAATGCCACGCTCTACGTTGCCTGAGTTGGTGTCATATAAATGTGTGCCAAGTAACTCATCATCTGGGTTGTAAATCTCAAGACAGTATTCATCTAAGATTTCTTTAGGTAATTCACCATTTGGGCCCGGTTTAAACCATTTTTCATCTGGATAATGCACAAATTCAGCATTCGCAATATCTTCACCCCAGAACTGGTCGTTATAGAAGAAGTTACAGTTTAAACGCTCAATAAACTCGCCCAGTGCAGATGCCAAAGCACTTTCTTTAGTTGCACCTTTACCATTGGTAAAGCACATTGGAGACTGGGCATCACGAATGTGTAATGACCATACATTTGGCACGATATTACGCCAAGATGCGATTTCAATCTTCATGCCCAAATTTGCCAAAATAGCTGACATATTGGCAATGGTTTCTTCTAATGGCAGGTCTTTACCTTGAATATAGGTATGACTTTCTGAAGTTAAGCTTGGCAATAACAGTGCTTGCGCATCTGCGTCGATGCTTTCAACTTCTTCGATAATAAATTCGGGACCCGTTTGAATCACTTTTTTAACAGTACAACGGTCAATCGAACGTAAAATCCCTTGGCGATCTTTCTCTGAAATATCGGCTGGTAATTCAATTTGAATTTTAAAGGTTTGCTTGTAACGGTTTTCAGGATCAACAATATTATTTTGCGATAAACGAATATTATCGGTTGGGATATCTCGAGCTGCACAATACACTTTTACAAAGTATGCTGCGCACAATGCTGACGATGCTAAAAAATAGTCAAATGGGCCCGGTGCCGAACCGTCACCCTTGTAGCGAATTGGTTGATCGGCAATTACCGTAAAGTCATCGAACTTAGCTTCCTGTCGAAGATTGTCGAGATAATTAACCTTGATTTCCATGCTGGCACCTAAATATTTTTATGTGTCAGCACAGACACATAAAATTCTAAATATTGAAAAATAAGCCGAATCACAGCGAAGAAATTGACTTAAAAAAATGAGAGATTAAAGCCATGTGTTTAATGAGAGACTCAAGTGGCTTTAATAAGATTGGCGGTATTATAGAGGGATTTTGTGAAGTTGATAACTAAAGTTAAAACATTGCTGCTCACAATGTTTTAACTTGTCTTTAATTTAATAAATATTGAACGTTAAAACTTAAAGGTGTAATCGACATTTAACCGCGTTTCATTTGTCGAATGAAATGTCATATTACTTGGCATATCGTTGCGATAGTGAGAAAAACGAGCTCGCACTCCCAAACCTTTTAACTTACCTTCAGGAATTTTATAGCCTAAATCAAATTCCATCGACTCTTCTTTAAAACGCTGATCGCCATACTGCAGTAAATCAATGTCTTCGCCTTTTGCATAGCGAGTCATAAAACGCAGTCCGTTTAATGAAACATCACCTACCCGCGCATTTTTAAAGTCATATTCATAACGAATCGAATAGACTTTTTCATCTTTATTTGAATAGTCCGAACTCATAAAATCAAGTACGACTGGACTTTCAGTTCCCGACAAAAATGGCAGACCAGTCGAGCCAAACGACTGCATGTAGCCCAAAGAAACCGTATGATTTTGATAGTTCAAACCAAATAAGCCACTAATATGTCGGTTGTCGACCTCTCCTATTTTTTTACTTCCAGTTTCTTCGCTATTAAAAAAACGCACGTCGCTTAAAAAATTAAGTTGATCATTTAAAGGTTGTTTGCCGTTAAAACCTAAAAATTGTTGCTGGTAAATGTCTTTGAGTTCAGCATGATAAGCACGTAAACGGTAATCCTTTAACTGATAGCTTCCACCTAATGTATAAAAAGAATCGGTAGTTGCCGCTTTGTCAAAACGATGATTGATATTGTGTGTTCCAACGTCGGTATAACGAATTGAGTCGCGCTGACGTACTTCGTCGACATAAAACCCCTCTAATTGAAGATTTGGAATTTCATTTGAAACAAAACGGATACCACGGTAAGTCTGAGGGAACAAACGCGCTGGCGATGAAAAAATGGTCGGTAATTGTGGAACTAAATCGCCCACAAAAAGCTCATTTTTTCTAAATTTAGCCTTTCCTGTAATACCTATTTTTCCATAATAATCATCACGCGAGTTATCGGTATTCACTGGTAATAAGCCACTCCGTGCATAGTCATCAGCACGGCTTCCCATCAGGTTAAAACCTGCCATTGCCAGTACATCTACACCAAACCCAACTGTCCCTTCGGTATAACCAGACTGTCCTTTAAAAATGAGACCCTGTGCCCAATCTCTGGCTGCTGTATAGGGATATGGGTCTTTTTTATAGTCTCGGTCAAAGTAAAAATTACGTAGTGTCAGCTCAGCTTTACTATCTGCAATAAACTCGGCATGCACAACTTGACTAAATAATGGGCACAAGCATACCCCCACCCATAATGGTGTCTTTTTCATTTTTTATCTCAACTATTTAATTTTTAATGGATTAAGGTGCTGTTTTAAGAGAGTAGTTTTGCTCTTTTTGACTGCGGTAAAAAGCACTACCCAAACTTAAAATCAGGAAAATAGCCAAAATAAACACCACACCGTAATAAGCATATAGCGTTGCGGGTGCTATACCTTTATCCAGAAAAATGCCTGCGACCGTTGGCGATAAAATTGCCCCAATTCGTCCAAAACCAATTGCATACCCCACGCCACGACTACGAATTTCGGCATCGTAAATTGTTGGAGAAATCGAATATAAACCTGCTACACAGCCATTAATAAGTGTGCCAAGTAATAAACCCACCATGAGTGCAATGCTCACTTGAGATGAAACGGCAACAAATAGAAAAACACATGCAGACGTTAGACCTAAAAACAGGCTTAAGGCATAGAAGATTTTCATACGTGATGCCAATAAACCGATAATGGCTGCCCCGAAAATCCCGCCAATACTAATTAAAATGCCGGTACTTACGCCTTGCTCTGGTGACATCCCCATTGAAATAAGAATTTTTGGTGTCCAGCTCATCACGAAGTAAAAGCCAAACATCACTAAAAAGAATGCAAACCACAAACAAAGTGTTTGAAATCCAAGTTGTCCAGCAAATAGTTTGCCCAGTTCACTACCATTTTGTGTACTGATTTTTTCATAACGCGGCATAACTGGCAGCTGGTTAAGCCCCATACGTCTTACCGTTGTATTAATGCGTTCGAGTGCCTGTTTTGGTCGTTTCGCGAGTAAGTAATCTAAAGACTCTGGTAGTAACCACGCACTGATCAGTAGCATTGCAATGGTTGTAACACCACCTGCTAAAAAGATTGAACGCCAACCTAAATGCTCAATCAATGCCAGTGATAATACTCCACCAAGCGTCGCGCCAATTCCGTAACCGGTAGACATTAAGCTCACAGCAAGACTGCGCCAACGTGCATTGGCATATTCACTTGCCAGTACATTACTGCTGGCAAGAATGCCGCCCACCCCAATTCCAGTAATAAACCGAAGTGCTGCTAACATGCCGTGACTTTGTACAAAAGCACAGCCCAGCATGCTCAGACCTGCAATGACAAGACAAACTAAGATGAGTAAACGGCGACCGATTTTATCGGCTAAAGGCGCGAGAAAAATGGAACCGGCAGCCATTCCAAAAAGGCCTGAACTCAGCAATAAACCAATTTGTGCTCCTGAAAGTGACCATTCTGCTGACACGGATGGAGCGGTAAATGCCATTACCATCACGTCAAAGCCATCAATAATATTGAGACAAATACAGATCAAAATGACGAACCATTGGTAGCGGCTCATGTTGCTTTGATTGATCTCACTTAGAACATCTCTTTCCATTTGTGTATCTCCCTTGGATAAGACATACACACGACATTGCTAATATGAGCGATTGGGTGGTTATGCACATCCGTATCCATAATGACCTAGAGGAATATTTGTTTTTTGAGCATCCTGCTCTTTTTCTATACTGAATATTTGGATCCAAAAAATCAACTAAAATTATAAATGGATTATAAAAAAGTATATAAACACATAAATTATATAAGTATAAAATTATTAAAAACATAAAATTAGAATGCTTGAATATTTTTATGGATCCATATTAAAAAATCCATTATGATCGATTCCAGAGCATTTTTTAGCCAAAAAAGCTCAGTTTATTTCTAGGAAATGCAAGATGCATTTTAAAAACATCAAAGGATTGTTGTTATGAAACTCAAAAGAGTAAGTCAGCTTACATTGGGACTTTTTTTTGCCAGCCAATTGTTTTACACAGCGCAAGCAGCACCTCCAAAAAATCAACAACCACCTAATATCATGATTATTTTGGCCGATGATCTTGGATTTTCAGATATTGGTGCTTATGGTGGCGAAATTAAAACTCCTCATATTGATAGCCTGTTAAAGCAAGGAAAAATGCTTTTTAATTTTCATGCTTCATCAATGTGTTCACCTACTCGTGCACAGCTTATGACAGGTGCCGATAACCACTTGGTAGGTTTAGGTGCGATGTATGAAACTTCAAAACGACAAGAACAATTGGTTGGAGCAGATAGCCCACGCGCACTCCTCAAAATTGATGGGTATTCAGGTCACTTAACGCAAAATGCGTATACACTCGCAGAGATTTTAAAGACAAAAGATTATTACACCTTCATGGTCGGTAAATGGCACTTAGGCTATGCTCCCGACCAAAACCCTAAAGCCCGTGGTTTTGATCAATCTTTTGCTCTACTCGATGGCTTCGATTTACACTTTAAAGACCAACCTAAAAACTATCCGCGCAATACTCAATACACAGAAAATGGTCAAAAGACCACTTTGCCTGACAACTACTACTCGACCGACTTTTTTACACAAAAAGCTTTTGAGTACTTAGACAAAAATAAAGCGCAAAAACCATTTTTTGCCTACCTAGCCTATACCGCTCCACACTGGCCACTACAAGCGCCCGCTCATTATAGAGACTTATATAAAGGTAAATACGATCAAGGCTATGATGCGATTCGCAAACAACGCTTTCTTAGACAAAAGCAATTAGGATTAATTCCAGCAAACGCAGAATACCCAGTCGAGCGTGGCAACCAAGCTTTAGGCACCAAAAACTGGAATGAACTCCCCCCCCAAGAGCGCAAATACGAAGCACGTAAAATGGAAGTTTATGCGGGCATGGTTACCCAGTTAGACGACCGCGTGGGTGATGTCATTCAATATCTTAAAAAGCATCATTTATATGACAACACTTTAATTGTGTTTATGTCAGATAACGGCGCTGAAGGTGGTGATCACAATTTCCCAATGGGTGATGCCGACAATCGCTATGAAAATATAGGCAACGCCAGTTCATATGTTTATATGGGTCCACGCTGGGCCGAAGTGAGCAGCACACCATTTACCCACTGGAAGTCAGCTGCTTCAGAAGGTGGAGTACGAGTTCCATTTATTGTTAAATCACCAACTCAGATTTCTAAACAACGTGGAATTAACAATAACTTTGCGACAGTCAGAGATATATTCCCAACTGTGATGGAACTAGCGGGTATTCAAAATAATCAGGTTTATCCAACTTCAAGCACCAAAATTAAACCGTCGGGCTTTAGCCTAATTCCTGCGTTTAAAGATAATACTGCCCGTATTCGTCCTGTTAATTATTATGACTTTAAAGAATTGCATGGCAGCCGCTACGCAAAAACTGACGAATGGAAACTTATTGAAAACTCACCTTCTAAATTTAAAAGCCACGGTTGGGAACTCTACAATTTAAAAACAGATTTTAATGAGCAACGTAATGTTTATGCAGAACATCCTGAGATTGTCAAAGTCTTAAATGACAAATATTTAAGATATGCTGATGAAAATGGTGTTGTGGATTTTGAGCAATACAACAAAAAGTAGAGAAAACCAGATGAAACAGATCATAATGCTTTCATCGTTTCTCTTACTTTGTGCATGCCAAAAAAATACACCTCAACTAGAACAGACCACCTTGCCCAACTTAGGCAGCAAAGCTAAATGTACTTCTTATTCAGGCCTTCCTTCGGGATGGCCTAAAAATAAAGAAGCAGGCATGGTCAAGCTTCCGCGAGGAAAAATTGTTTTAGGCACTACACAAGGTTATGAAGATGAACGCCCATTAAATTTACAGACAACTTCCGTTCCCGCTTTTTTAATTGATGCAACTGAAGTCACCAATGCTCAATTTCAAGAGTTTGTTAAACAAACGGGTTATGTCACCGATGCAGAGAAGCAAGGTGGTGCGGCTATGTTTGTACAACCTGAGCATCCAATTGAAGAGCTACAATGGTGGAAATTTGAAAAAGGCGCCAATTGGAAACACCCATGGGGCCCAAACAACCCTAAACAACCAGCACCTCATGAGCCTGTTCGCATGGTGACATGGAATGATGCTTACGCTTATGCGAACTGGTTGGGCCATGACTTACCGTCTGAGCTTGAGTGGGAATATGCAGCCAAAGGTTTTCAGCAAAATTCCGATATTGGCCCTACCCACGAAGGCCATATTGTAGCCAATTTCTGGCAAGGCGAATTTCCTTATAAAAATGTTAGGGAAGATGGTTTTAAGGATGTTGCCCCTGTGGGTTGTTTTAGTAAAAACCCATTTGGTTTATATGACTTGATTGGCAATGTATGGGAATGGACCCAAACACCCTACACAGGATCACGAGATCATCATATGGGGGATCCATCGAAATATCGGCAAAGTCACGAACAGATTTTGCAATACACAATTAAAGGTGGATCTTATTTATGCGCTACCAACTATTGCGCGCGTTATCGTGCTGCCGCGAGGCATCCACAGGAGCTCGACCTTGCAACTAGCCATGTCGGATTTAGAACAGTAAAACGCTTTTAAACGGATTTAAAAATGAAGCATATTTTTATTTATGGGATTTTCTTCTCAGGGACAGCCCTTGCCTGCTGTTTAGCTCACAGTGCAGTAGATGTTAACTTTCAAAATACACTCACACTAAAAACATTCAACTTCGACAGACAATATGAAAATGGTACTAGCCCCGATACTCATAGCTTGAGTCAAGGCGTGATCTATCGTGGTGACTGGTCAACCAAACTTAATGAGGTTCAGCTCCACCTCAATCCAAGCATCCAATATGCATATCGCCTAAGTAACGACCAACATACCAATGATATGGTCATACCTTTTGACCCTAACACAAAAAAACAAGCGCAAGACTATGTTAAATATGGCTTAGGTGCTGGAGTTGAATATCAAAACTTTCGCATGAATATCGGTGAAATCACTCCCGATTCACCACTTACGCCACAAGTGGATACACATCAATTACGCGTAAACTATAAAGGTTTGGAATTAAAATATAAGACGCCGAAACAAAACTTCGAGCTAGGTTTGATTAATCGTTATTCGCCAAAAAATGAGGAGGACTACCACAAACTTGCCATCTCAAAACATGATTCTGATGGGCTTTACTTTTTTCAATGGGATGGGAAAACGCCTAGATATCATTGGAAATTTTACAATGGTTACTTAACCGACCTCATCAATCAAAGTTACTTTGCTTTTGATTATCAATGGACAAAGCAGCACACCACAAAATTACGTGTGTTTCGCCACGACGATGTCGGCAAATCAAAGCTTGGTGAATATGACAATACATCTGTAGGCGCTATGCATTTTATCAAACATGGCAACTTTACAACCGGAATTGGCTACCAAGAAAACTTTGGCAAAGATGGTATTCCAAAACTCGACAATATGCCCATTCCTCACATGGTGAACTGGACCTTAGGCGCATTTACCAAAGCAGATGAAAAGTCTTATCATTTCGTTGCCTCGTATGACTTTAAAGACTATATCAAGGGTTTAAAAATCACCTATAAATATATTTATGGCGATTCATTTCAGACCATGAATCAAAATGATTTTGAGCAAGAAAGTGATGTGTTGATTCAGTACGATCTAAATGCTTGGGTTAAAAATCTTAAGTTTCTTTTCTTAAATATAAATTACGACACCAAACACGGCAAAAGTCTGGATGAACAGCGCATGATGCTTCACTACACGGTTAATTTCTAAATCTCTACACTCCCATAATGGCTTAACTGAAGTCATTATGGATCCAAATAAAAACTAATAAAAATTTCACTCTAAAATTCCAAAGAATAGCAAAAGTCCTTAACAATATTCAAAAATATACAAATTAACCAACTTTAAAGAACAATATTTTTGAATAAATATACTGCTTATCAATTGACCAATATTTTTATTTGTTATAAATTGGATCCAATAAGTGATAAGGAGTCGTCACAATGTTTATTAAAAATGCTTGGTATGTTGCCTGCCGTCCAGAAGAAATCCAAGACAAACCACTAGGTCGCACTATTTGTGGTGAAAAAATTGTTTTTTATCGTGGTAAAGAAAACCAAGTTGCAGCCGTTGAAGATTTTTGTCCCCATCGCGGTGCCCCACTTTCACTTGGCTATGTCGAAGATGGCAACCTTGTATGTGGTTATCATGGACTAGTTATGGGTTGTGACGGAAAGACGGTTTCAATGCCAGCCCAACGTGTAAATGGTTTCCCTTGCAATAAATCATATGCGGTTGTCGAAAAGTTCGGTTTTATTTGGGTATGGCCAGGCGAGAAAGCTTTAGCAGATGAAGCGAAACTGCCAACTTTAGAATGGGCAGATCATCCTGAATGGAGCTATGGCGGAGGCCTGTTTCACATTCAGTGTGACTATCGCTTGATGGTCGATAACCTGATGGATTTAACCCACGAGACCTATGTTCATTCAAGCAGCATCGGACAAAAAGAGATTGATGAATCATTACCAGTCACTAAAGTTGATGGTGATCATGTCATTACCGAACGCTACATGGAAAATGTGATCGCACCTCCATTTTGGCAAATGGCCCTTCGTGGTAACCACTTAGCAGATGATGTACCTGTTGACCGTTGGCAACGTTGCCACTTCTTTGCTCCAAGTAATGTTCATATTGAAGTGGGTGTAGCGCATGCTGGACATGGCGGTTATCACGCACCGAAAGACAAAAAAGTGTCCTCAATCGTGGTCGATTTTATTACACCGGAAACCGAGACCTCTCACTGGTATTTCTGGGGAATGGCACGTAACTTCCAACCAGATAATGCTGAACTCACCGATCAAATTCGTGAAGGCCAAGGCAAAATCTTTACTGAAGATTTAGAAATGCTTGAGCAACAGCAGCAAAATATTTTAAACAATCCTCATCGCAAGTTACTCATGCTCAACATCGACGCAGGCGGTGTACAGTCTCGTAAGGTGATTGAGCGACTGCTTGCCGAAGAAAATAAAACACCTCCTGAAACGTCCGCACAAAAGTTTCCAAACATTCGGATTATTTAAAGGAGCATGAACATGGACGTTATTATTCAAAAAATTTACCAGCTTACCCCGACTATTCGTGCATTTGAATTGGTTGCAGCAAATGGTACGGAGCTGCCGAATTTTGAGGCAGGTGCACATATTGATGTGCATCTGAAAAATGGCCTCACCCGTCAGTATTCACTTTCAAACTGCTGCACTGAAAAACATCGTTACGTAATTGGAGTTTTACATGATGCCAATTCACGCGGTGGCTCACGTTGCATCCACACAGAATATCGTGAAGGCGATCATTTAAAAATTGGTGAACCGCGTAATTTATTTGAGATTCACCCACAAACTAAACAGGCAGTTTTATTTGCGGGGGGTATTGGTATTACCCCGATTTTGTCGATGGCATATCGGCTTAAGTCGGCCAATATTCCTTTTGAATTGCACTACTTCGTTCGTAGTCATGAAATGATTGCCTTCTATGGCAACTTAACCGAGCACTTTGGTAACCAAGTCCATTTTCATATTCAAGATCAGCCAGACACTGAATGTAATATGGCAGAGGTTTTGGACCAAGCTTCATCTGATAAACACTTATATGTGTGTGGGCCTACAGGGTTTATGCAGTTTGTCATGAGCTCGGCTGAACAAGCTGGGTGGCATAGCGAACAGTTACATCAAGAGCATTTTGTCGCCCAAAAAGTAGATACGTCTAATGATGAAGCTTTTACCATTGAAGTAAAAGGTACAGGCCGCAGAATTGAAGTATTACCAGAGCAGACTGCTACTGAAGCATTAATTGCAAATGGTTTTGATATTCCTGTTTCGTGTGAACAAGGTATTTGTGGTACCTGTATTACCCGTGTGGTAGAAGGCACTCCAGATCATCGAGATCTATTTATGACCGATGAGGAACATGCACTAAATAACCAATTTACGCCTTGCTGTTCTCGTGCAAAAACTAAAAATCTTGTGATTGAACTTTAATACTCAAGTTCCTTTATTCGAAAATAAAGGAACTTATTTCGGCTTAAGCACTTAGAACATTTCTGAGCGTTTCACCTAAAATCACCACACTACTGTGTTCACGCATTAAGGTTTCAGCACGCCCTGCTTGACGATGTACCAACGCATCAAAAATCGAACAATGCTGTAAATGCGCATAGTGCAAACGGCGATATTCTGACAAAGCTTGATTCTGGTCATAGGTAATAGCTTGGGCAGACGCCATCGGCAATTGATTGTTTTTCGCTAAGGCTTGGATGAGTGCGACGTTTTGCGCGCCTTCAATAATCGTGTCATGAAAAATGACGTTGAAATGGTGATAACGTTCTAATTCAGCGTCGCCAAACTCGTCTTTATCATTAAATAGTTTTTCAGTTTCTTGAATGCAATGTTGCAGCGTCTTTTTCTGCTCTTCGCTTAAGCCTTGTTCTGCCAAAGTTTTCGCAGCCAACCCTTCCAGCACACCGCGTACTTCGAGCGCATCATGAACAAGTTGCTCTGAAATTTCACGAACCGTGTAACCACGAGTTGGGTTTTTAATGAGGAGGCCTTCTTGCTCGAGCAACCGAAAGGCAATACGAACAGGCTGCCTTGAAACACCAAGTAACTCGGCAGTCGGAATTTCGGCAATTCTAGCACCGCCTTCAAGTTCCCCTGAAATAATCATTTTTCTTAGTTTAAGTAAAACTTGTTGTCCTGAAGACATTCGCTGCCACACATCACCAAAAACGTCACTTCGATGCTAGCAAGTTCATTTGCAAAATGAAATAAATTTTCTGTGTGAATCAGTGCTTAAGCATTTCTGTAGATTTTAAAAAATTAATTTACAAACCACATTCAATTAAAGATTTTTAAGATTATTGACCATAATATCGAGATTATTACGGATTAAATAAGCCAAGTTAATATCAATACCTTCAAGCATTTTTTCTTCAACTTTTAAAACCACTTCATTGCATTTATTTAGCTTTTCAACACCGCTTTCGGTCAGGGTAATTAAAATACGGCGGCCATGTGTTGGGTCAGGTTTTTTCTCAATCCAGCCATTCACCAGTAAATCTTGCAAAATTTTGTTGGCAGATTGCGGCTTAATGAAAGAGCGCTCAGCAAGCTTGGCATTGGATAAATTATTTTTTGAAGCTAAAACAGAAAGTGCAGTAAATTGCGGTAAGGTAATTTCAAGCTCTTTTAAATGTTCTGTTAAATATTTACTAATAATTCGGTCAACACGAGCAATCATATAACTTAACTTAGGCTCATCTTCTACTTTTTTTGGAACTAAATTCGAACGTACCATAACCTTTCAATCATCATAAGAAAAACTGTAGTGAAAGTATGAGGATCTACCCCATACTTTCGTTAAAACTTAGCGAGCACCTGAGCTTTGTACTAAATGTACAGGCTGTTTAGGTTTTTTGACAAGAAGTAATGCAGAGATCGCTGCAATTAAAATCACTGGAATGCTTGAACCAATCACGATGGTCGAGCTTTGCCCAAGCGAGAGTAAAAAACCAGCCATTAAAGGCCCTGCAAAAGAACCAATACGGCCAATTGCAACTGCTGCACCTACTCCAGTTCCACGCATTTCGGTTGGATAATACATGGCTGCCAGGCCATACAACGCCGATTGTCCACCCACAATGAATAAGCCACAACCCACTGCCGAAAGTGCAAGTAAAGCCACGGTCGGAGAAATTGCTAAACAACAAAGCGAAAATAAAATGCCGAGATAAATCAGTTTAATCACAAAACTCATGCGTAATTTATCAAGCAATACACCCATGAGAATTGAACCTAAAATTCCACCAACGTTGTAGCCCATCTGTACATAGTTTGCCTGAAGTTTCGATAAGCCTTGCGCGCCCATCAGTAACGGCAACCAGTTCAACAAGAAATACAGTACAACGAGCGTACAGAAAAAACTTATCCAAAGCTGAATGGTTGACATACGACGTTCTTTCGCAAATAAAACTTCCAAAAATGGCGTGGTTTTTTGCGCTTGAACTTTTCGTTGCAAGTAGTCATTTGACTCTGGTAAAAAGCGCATAATCAGTGGAATGAGTAAAATAGGTGCAATCCCACCAATATAGAAAATATGACGCCACTCTGCATCGCCGGCCAATGACATAGCAACTACAGAAGTGAGTAATCCGCCAAAAGGAATGCCGCTATACATAATGCTCACTGCGGTGCCTTTGTGCTGGTCAGGTACAGCTTCAGAGGCAAGTGTAATCATCATTGGTAATGCCCCACCCATTCCTAAACCTGTACAAAAACGAATGAGTAATAGCAAACTGAAGTTAGCTGCATAAGCTGTTAGTAAAGACATAATTCCAAAAAGTAAGATACTAAAAATCAGAATTTTCTTACGCCCGACGATATCGGCAAACCGACCGCCTAATATCGCACCTGGTAACGTCCCTAAAATTGCAGCACTAAATGCCCACGCCATCTGGGCATTGTCTAACATAAACTCAGCCCGCATTCGTGGAGCGGCTACCCCCATTGATTGAAGATCAAACCCTTCAAAAATTGCTATGGCAAAGCACAGTAGCAACGTGATTTTTGCCCTTGAAGGCTGTCCTGATATTTTTTCCATTGTGTTGTCCTTTATTGACTAGTCGTTCCATTTAGCCCTTTGTGTATTGTTGTTTAAACACACCAAAAATATCAGTTAAACTTACTAAAAAATCAACATATTTTTATAT
Source organism: Acinetobacter pittii ATCC 19004 = CIP 70.29 (assembly GCF_000369045.1). GTDB lineage: Bacteria > Pseudomonadota > Gammaproteobacteria > Pseudomonadales > Moraxellaceae > Acinetobacter > Acinetobacter pittii. The sequence goes on from NZ_KB849790.1 coordinate 785,636, forward strand.
TAAATTAATTAAAAAAATAATTAATATTTAAAATACAATGAATTAAAAAATATTTATGAAATTTTATAAAAAAGACTTGAATGTAAGTTTAACTGATATTAGATTAAATCCCAGAACAGCAAAAAATCATTCAAGGAGTATGGAGATGAGTTATGAAAACCGCTGGGAAACAGTAGATGTTAAAGTTGAAGATGGAATTGCATGGGTCACCCTAAACCGTCCGGAAAAGAAAAATGCCATGAGCCCTACACTCAATCGCGAAATGATTGATGTGCTCGAAACTCTTGAGCTTGATCAAGATGCGCGTGTTTTAGTTTTGACGGGTGCTGGTGACTCTTGGACAGCGGGTATGGATTTGAAGGAATATTTCCGTGAAGTCGACACTCAGCCTGAAATTTTCCAAGAACGTATTCGCCGTGACTCTTGTCGCTGGCAGTGGCAACTTCTTCGTATGTATTCAAAACCAACCATTGCTATGGTCAACGGCTGGTGCTTTGGAGGCGGTTTCTCACCTTTAGTGGCTTGTGACCTCGCAATTGCAGCAGATGAAGCAACTTTCGGTTTATCTGAAATTAACTGGGGAATCCCACCGGGCAACCTTGTAAGTAAAGCAATGGCAGATACCGTAGGTCATCGTGCATCTTTGTACTACATCATGACGGGTAAAACCTTTAGTGGTAAAGAAGCTGAAACCATGGGTCTTGTGAATAAAAGCGTACCGCTTGCCCAATTAAAAGCAGAAGTGACTGAGCTTGCAAATTGCTTACTTGAGAAAAACCCAGTAGTTCTTCGTACAGCTAAAAATGGATTTAAGCGTTGTCGTGAACTCACTTGGGACCAAAACGAAGACTACTTATATGCCAAGCTTGATCAATGTATCCACCGCGATACAGAAAATGGTCGCCAAGAAGGTTTGAAACAATTCTTAGATGAAAAATCAATTAAACCGGGTTTACAGAGCTATAAACGTACTGGTTAACTTTTGATTCTTTAATGGCAATGTAAGGACACAACCCATGCAAAATGTACAGTTACTTATTCACGGTCAATCCGTTGATGCATCAAATCAGGCAACTTTTGAGCGTATCAGTCCAATTGATGGATCGGTAGCAACTAAAGCTGCTGCTGCAACGTTGGAAGATGTTGATCGTGCAATCGATTCGGCACAACAAGCTTTTAAAGTATGGTCGAAACTCTCGCCTACCGAACGTCGCTTACGTTTATTAAAAGCAGCCGATTTAATGGACCAAAAAACCGAGCAATTCATTGAAACTGGAATGCAAGAAACAGGTTCAACTGCGACATGGTATGGGTTTAACGTTCACCTTGCTGCCAACATGTTACGTGAAGCAGCAGCAATGACTACACAAATTGACGGAAGCCTGATTCCGTCAGATGTGCCGGGCAATCTTGCGATGGGTGTCCGAGTTCCTTGTGGTGTGATTGTAGGGATTGCACCTTGGAATGCGCCTGTGATTTTGGCAACACGTGCACTTGCCATGCCTTTGGCTTGTGGTAACACGGTAGTGTTAAAAGCCTCAGAAGCCTGCCCAGCAACACATCGTCTCATTGGTGAAGTGTTACATGAGGCAGGTATAGGTGAAGGTGTGGTCAATGTGATTACGCATGCCGCCGAAGATGCACCACAAATCGTGGAGCGTTTAGTGTCTCATCCAGCTGTGAAACGCATTAATTTTACCGGTTCAACCAAAGTTGGAAAAATTATTGCCGAGACTGCTGCTAAATATTTAAAACCAGTTTTACTCGAACTCGGTGGTAAAGCCCCTGTTGTGGTTTTAAATGAAGCTGACATTAATGAAGCTGTAAATGCAGTCGCTTTTGGAGCGTTCTTTAATCAGGGTCAAATCTGTATGTCGACCGAACGTGTTTTGGTTCAAGACAAAATTGCCGACCAATTTATTGAAAAACTGATTGAAAAAACCCGCTCTATTCAGGCAGGTAATCCAACCTCAAAAGATAATGTACTCGGTGTTTTAGAAAGTCGCCGTGCTGCAAACCGTATTCAGCATTTGCTGGAAGATGCCCAAAACAAAGGTGCTGACTTACCTTTAGGTATTCATATTGAAGACACCACCATGCAACCGACGCTAGTGCTCAATATTAAACCTGACATGCTGCTTTACCGTGAAGAATCATTTGGACCTGTATGCACAGTTCAACGCTTTTCAAGCATTGAAGAAGGCGTAGCATTGGCAAATGACAGCGAGTTCGGTCTTTCTTCGGCAGTGTTTAGCCAAAATATTTCGCAAGCACTGGAAGTCGCTCAACAGATTGATTCAGGTATTTGTCATATTAACGGCGCAACCGTACATGACGAAGCTCAAATGCCATTTGGCGGAACAAAATCGAGTGGTTACGGACGTTTTGGTAGTAAAGTCTCTGTTGCCGAATTTACCGAACTACGCTGGATTACCATTCAAACCCAATCACGTCATTACCCGATTTAGTCAGGCTAATGCGAATACCGACATATTAAATAAAAATTGCATGATGCAAAAAATTAAAGCGCAGTGATGCGCTTTCCATGGAGTGAAAGAAATGCAAATGAATGCCACTCAATCACAAGACCGCGAACGGTTCGTAAAATTAGGGCAACATGATATTCATTATCACCATAAAGATGACACGCTCTATATCAGCCCAAAAGAGCAATTAAAACCGTATCCACAAAAACTGACAGATCGGTTAATTCATTTTGCACAAACTAAACCAGACCATATTTTTGCAGCAAAACGCAATGCTCAAGGTGAATGGGTCAAACTGAGTTATGCAGAAGTTTTACAACGTGCATGGCACATTGCTCAGGCATTACATGAACGTAAGTTAAGCCAAGAAAGACCACTCGTTATTTTAAGTGGTAATGATCTTGAGCATTTAACACTGTCTATGGGTGCCATGCTGGCAGGCGTGCCTTTTTCGGCTATTTCACCTGCCTACTCTCTGATTTCTCAAGACTTTGGCAAACTCAAACATGTGTTTGAAGTGCTCACACCTGGTATGGTCTATGCCAGCGATGGACAAGCCTTTGCCAAAGCCATTCAGGCATGTATTACACCTGACATTGAAGTGGTGACCAATAAAGGTATTGTAGGCGATCAGATCTGCACGTCTTTTCAATCGCTGTTAGATACACCAGTTTCAAATGTTCAAGAGTTTTATCAAACCCTTGATGAAAACCAGTTTGCCAAATTCTTATTTACATCAGGTTCAACCAAATTACCTAAAGCTGTACCGACCACGCATTTAATGTTGTGTGTTAATCAGCAAATGTTATTGCAGACTTTCCCTGAGTTTGCAGAAACGCCGCCTGTCCTACTCGACTGGCTGTCTTGGCACCACACCTTTGGTGGCAGTCACAATGTCGGTATTGCGCTCTATAACGGCGGTACCATTTACATTGATGATGGCAAACCCGTTGCAGGAAAATTTGACGAAACTATTCGTAATCTCAAAGAAATTTCTCCGACAGTTTATTTAAATGTGCCAAAAGGTTGGGAAGAACTCACCGAAGCTTTAGAAAAAGATGAGGAATTAAGAGACCGCTTTTTTGCCAAAGTAAAAATTCTATTCTTTGCAGGTGCAGCGCTTTCAGAAGCGGGCTGGAACAGACTCGATAAAATTGCTCAGCAACATTGCGGAGAAAAAATTCGCATCATGAGCGGCTTGGGCATGACTGAAACTGCTCCCTCTTGTGCTTTTACAACTGGCCCACGCGTGATGGCTGGCTTTATTGGTTACCCTGCTCCGGGATGCGAAATTAAGCTGGTTCCATGTGGCGACAAACTTGAGTTTTGTGTCCGTGGCAAACACGTCATGAAAGGCTATTGGCGCTTAAAAGCGGACCAGCAAAGCACTATTTTTGATGATGAAGGTTTTTTCCATACTGGCGATGCTGTTCGTTTAGTCGATGTCAATGATCCAACCAAAGGACTGATGTATGACGGACGAATTGCTGAAGACTTTAAACTCAATACGGGTACTTTTGTGAATGTGGGCACACTACGCAACAAAGTACTGATTCAAGGTAATTTACTGATTCAGGATGTTTGTATTACAGGTTCAAACCTGAATGCTGTTGGCTTTCTGATTTTTCCAAAATTAGAAGCATGTGCTCAATATGCAGGTCTTAAGCTGGGCGAACATTCTGCAACAGAGATATTACAACACCCTAAAGTCCAGCAATGGTTCCGCGAATTTTTAACCACCTTTAATAAAGATGCGACTGGCAGCTCAAATACAGTCTCAATGCTTTATTTAATGACAGAGCCACCTCAACTCGATGCAGGCGAAGTGACAGATAAAGGCAATCTCAATCAAAGCAGTATTACGAAACGTCGTGCCACTTTAATTGATGAGCTTTATCAAAAGCAGACTGATAACCCGCTGATTATTCGGGTACCCACCTTAAAACAATAAGCAATTGAAATAGAAAAGGAAGCTCAAACTTGGGTTTGGGCCTTAGCCTCACTTTTGCCAAAAAAAGGTTCAACATGCCACACGATACAGAATTTGAACTATTTCGGGACAGCTATCGCAGGTTCTTAAAAGAACAGGTTGCTCCGTATTATGAACAGTGGGAACACGATGGCCTCATCCCACGTGACCTATGGCTTCGTCTTGGGGAAAATGGCTTTTTGTGTGTCGATGTGCCGGAGGAATATGGCGGTTACGGCGCTCCTGTTCATTACTCACTCATGCTGGTTCAAGAAACTGCTCAAGCTGGCTTTGCATCTTTGGCGGTTGCCATTGGTGGGCAAAATGAGTTGGTCTCTCCTTACCTACAAAATATTGGAACTGAAGAGCAAAAACGTTATTGGTTACCCAAAATGGTGACAGGTGAAGTCGTCACTGCAATTGCCATGACAGAGGCCAATGCTGGTTCAGACCTACAAGCCATACGCACTCAAGCCATTTTAGAAAATGACCACTACCGCGTGAATGGTTCAAAAACGTTTATTTCAAATGGTTTGCATGCCGACCTGATTGTTCTGGTTGCGAAAACTGATCCGCAAGCTAAAGCAAAAGGCATTTCCATTTTATTAGTCGATGCTGCGTTAGATGGCGTTAAAAAAGGCCGTTCATTACAAAAAATCGGGCTGCATGCCCAAGATACAGCCGAACTGTTTTTTGATGATGTTTATGTGCCTACAACTCAGCGTTTAGGTGAAGAAGGACAAGGCTTTGCTTATTTAATGCAAGAATTACCTCGCGAACGTTTAAGTATTTCCATGATGGCTTTGGGATCAATTTTAGGCGCCATCGAAATCACCAAAGACTATGTTCTGGAACGTAAAGCTTTCGGACAACCGTTAAGCCAAATGCAAAACACGCGCTTTGTGCTGGCAAACGCACAAATCAAAGCAAAAGCCGCACAAGCCTTTGTAGATCAATGTGCAGCGCTATATCAACAACATCAGTTAAGCGTGACTCAAGTTGCCGCACTGAAATGCTTTATTACCGACGCTCAATGTGAAGTGATTGATCAATTACTTCAGCTTTTCGGCGGCTATGGCTATATGCAGGAATACCCAATTTCACGCTTTTTTATGGATGCACGGGTACAAAAAATTTATGGGGGAACCAATGAAATTATGAAAGAAATCGTAGCCCGAGAACTGCTCGGAAAATAATTCGATTTAAAACCAAACAAGGCAGACACAACAACTAAGCCTTATCGAAAACAAAAAATGTTATTTCAGGAAGAAATGCTATGTCGAAATTATGGATGTACTCTACCCTTATGCTCTCAGGTTCAGTGTGGGCTGGCAGTTTTATTGACAACAGTTCAGTAGAACTCACCACACGAAATTTCTATTTTGACCGCGACTATCAAGAGCAATCTGCTTACCCTGCTGCCAAGGACTGGACACAAGGGTTTATTCTTAAAGCCAATTCAGGTTATACCGAAGGGACTGTCGGTTTTGGGCTGGATGTACTTGCGACGGCGGGTTTTAAACTCGATGCCGACGCAGAGCATGGCGGTACAGGAAACTTACCTAGAGACACGCGTACCAATGAACCTGCTGACTCTTATGGCGAAATTGGGGTCACAGCAAAAGCCAAAATGAGTCAGACTGAACTACGCATTGGTACGCTAATGCCGATGAACCCAGTTTTAGTGGCTTCACCTGCTCGTTTACTTCCTCAAACCTATCGAGGAATTTCACTCACCAGTAAAGATATTAAAGACTTCGACTTACAAGCGGCCTACCTCGATAAAGTGAATCATCGTGATTCGACCAACTATGAAAAAATTAAAATTTCAGGCGTAAATGGACGATTTAAAAGTGCTGAAACTGATGGACTCTATTATTTAGGTGGAAACTATCAGTTTAATCCTGCACTCAAACTCACTGCTTTTTACATGGATGTTGATGATCTTTATAACCAAACCATGGTCGGTGCTTTACATCAACACAAAATTAATGACACCACTAACTTTAGCTCACAATTACGTTACTACCGCAGCCGAGATGACGGGCAAGCAAAAGCAGGCTTAGTCGATAATGACCTCTATCATGCGCATTTCGAACTCAAACATCAAAACCATAAATTTATTTTTGGAACCTTCCAACATCATGGCGACACCGCTTTTCCATATTTGACGGGAGGTGAAACGGGTCTACTCATTGATACATGGCCGGGCGAGTTTTTAAATCCAAAAGAAAAGGCCTATAGCTTCCGTTATGAATATGATTTTAAAGATTATGTACCGGGTTTACGTTTTATGACTCGTTACACCACAGGTCACAATATTTATGCACCCAACTTAGGCGGAACTAATCTAAAAGAACGCGAAACGGACTTTGATTTAGGTTACACCGTTCAAAGTGGCTGGTTAAAAAATCTAGGGTTACGCGCACGCTACGCCATTTATGACAACAACATGCTCTCTACAGCCAATATCAAACCTGTAAACGAAACCCGTCTCAACATCGACTACACATGGAAATTTAAATAATTCAAAACGAGAGGTTCTGTCGCACATAGAACCTCTTTTTATTTCGGGAAATTCATCATGAAGAAAGTTGTAACACTACTCTGTGGAATGAGTCTGATTGCCCTGTCTCATGCCGAAACTCAATATAGCCCACCACCCATTCAGCTTGAGCCTTTAGCAAAATTCAGTGTTGATTTAAATGCGCCTGTTTGGGAATTAGGCACAACCAGTGACGCAGGTAAACGCCGAATTATTCCCATTACAGGTGGGACATTTGAAGGCAAATCACTTAAAGGCCGCATTCTAAATAATGGTGCAGATTGGCAAATTGTCGACAGTAAAGGATTGGCAATTATTGATACACGATATTTGTTAGAAACCGATGACGGTGCACTCATTTATCTTCAAACCAAAGGTTACCGCCATGGCTCGGCAGAAACGCTAAAACAGCTTGCCCAAGGCAAAGATGTCGACCCGAAAAATTACTATTTCAAAATAACCATGCAGTTTGAAACCAGCTCACCTAAATACTCATGGCTTAACCAGACCGTTGCGGTAGGTAGTGCAATGCGGTTGGGTAAAGCAGTTATTTATAATGCCTATACCCTGAAATAATAATTTTTATAACACTTACAAAAAGGATGGACCCTTCATTATGGATCAAAAAACTTTAGAACACTTACCGCCCATCCATCACCATTTGGGTGGACATAATATCCATTGGAATGACCAAAACACTGAACTTACCATCCATTACACAGCCCTAGAAAGCTTTACCAATCCACGCGGCACCGTTGAAGGCGGCATGATCTGCGCCATGCTTGACGATGTGATGGGACTTTTTGCCTTTCTCGCCAATGACCATAAACCCGCTACCACCATCAACTTAACAATGGATTTTTTAAGGCCCTGTGCTGTGGGTGAAGTCATTACAAAATGCCGATTCATTAAACAAGGCAGAACCGTACTGAATCTCGAAAGTGAAGCTTGGCAAAACAACAAAATGATTGCACGAAGCACAGCTAATTTTCTGGTTTTAGATTAATTACACCATTCATTCAATAAGGATATGAATAAATGAATTACACCAACAATAAAAGAATTTTGACCCACTCCGCTTTATTACTTGCCATGCTTGGTTCTTTGGCAGGCTGTGGAAGTGATAATGATGACGCAACGGTTCCCTCAATAACCAAACCACCGCAGTTATCTCCTGCTGTTGGCGTAAAAATGACAGGAAGCTGTACGGACTTACTGGGATTTCAATACAACAATACGGTCATTAGCTCCTCCACTCTTCAAGAGGCAGGCACATTGACTGTCGCCAATAAACCGATTGGCGCTCATTGTTTGGTTAAAGGTTATATGGATCAACGTATAAGCCCTGTTGATGGACAAACCTATCAAATTGGTTTTGAAATGCGCCTACCTGTTGACTGGAATGGTCGTTTTCTCTATCAAGGCAATGGCGGAACCGATGGTAATTTAGTAGCTGCAACGGGTCAGGTCGGTAGCGGTGGTCCACTGACCAATGCCCTGCATGATGGTTTTGCTGTTATTTCTTCCGATGCAGGACATAATGCTTCACAAAATCCAATGTTTGGTTTAGACCCTCAAGCCAGAATTAACTACGGCTACGGTGCCATTACCAAACTCACGCCTATGGCAAAAAACCTAATTAAAGCCGCATATGGTAAATTGCCAGACCGCTCCTATGCAGGCGGTACATCTAACGGCGGGCGTCACGCCATGATTGCTGCAACCCGTTTGGGCGACCAATATGACGGAATTTTAGCAAGTACACCGGGTTTTCACTTACCTCGTGCAGCCGCGGCTCAACTCTACACAGCACAACAGCTTCGTCGTGTCGCAACAGATGAAAATGACCTAAGTACTGCTCTAACTCTTCCAGAGCGCAAAGTATTAGCAAAAGCTATTTTAGATCGATGCGATGCCTTAGACGGTGTTGCAGATGGCTTGGTTCAAGATGTCGAGGCTTGCCGTACAGCTTTTGATATTCACAAAGATGTACCCGTTTGCTCAAGCACAAGAGATGGTACTTGTTTAAATACCGAACAAATTGATGTATTAGCCAACATTTACCGTGGTCCTATAAATTCGGCTGGACAAGCTCTCTATGCAACCCAGCCTTTCGACCCCGGTTTAGTCGGCAGTAACTGGGCAAGCTGGAAATTCGAATCTTCGGTGGGAACAGCACGTGACCCCGTTGCAGTCGGCATTCTTTTTCAGGTTCCACCAGACCCAACTGTGACTCAAAATTCTAGACAATTTGCCTTTAATTTTAACTTCGATACCGACTATCCAAAACTCTCGGCAACCAATGATGTATACACTGAAAGCTCGATGTCATTTATGATGCCACCTGATGAACTTAATCTAGGTAAACTCCGTAATCACGGTGGAAAAATGATTGTGGTACAAGGCACAGCAGACGGCGTCTTCTCTGTAGATGACACTCAAAATTGGTACGATCAACTGCTACAACACTATAAAAATGATGCAAATGGTACAGCACCTGAATTCGCACGTTTCTTTAGAGTTCCGGGCATGAACCATACCCGTGATGGCATTGCGACCGACCAATTTGATGCATTGAGTGCTTTAGTTAACTGGGTGGAATACGGGCAAGCACCTGACAAAATCATTGCGACTGCACGCGGCGCAGGTAACCCGAGTGGTCAAGTGAATACTGAGCTTCCACAAGGCTGGGCGCCAGACCGCACCCGTCCACTTTGCCCTTACCCACTCATTGCCCGTTACAATGGTCAAGGCGATAGCGAAAAAGCTGAAAACTTTAGCTGTAAATAACACCGTATAAAATTAAAAGAGAGCTTAAATAAGCTCTCTTTTTTATCTTGATCTTAGCTCAAGCTTTACTGCTTAAACTTTTTAATACTTTTAGACAAATGAGCTCGCATCATTTGTCGGGCCAATAAACCGTCCTGATCCACAATTGCGTTATAAATATTGACATGATCATGGTGAACCGCTTTTAAATATTCTTCGCGATTTTCAGGACTTTGCTCAATAGATTTAACACGTGCACGTGGAATAATTTTTTCGCCAAGATACTTTAAAAAATCAACGAAATATTGGTTTTCAGAAGCTTCAGCAATGGCAATATGGAAATCATAGTCAGCTTTCACCGTACCATCATTTGCATCTGAAGAAATATGTCGTTCAAAGTCTTCAAGCGCAGCTTTCATTTTATCAATATGGACTTGCTTACGGCGTTCAGATGCTAAAAAGACAGCTTCAGACTCAAGGCTAATCCGAAGCTCAAGCAAGGAAATAATGTCATTAATGGTTTCTAAACTGGCATTAGACAACAGAAAGTTTTGCTCAACAGTCTGCTCTTTTACAAAAGTACCAATCCCGTGACGAGTCTCGACAAACCCTAATGAACGCAACTCAGTAATTGCTTCGCGAATGACAGAACGGCTTACTTCAAAAGTTTCAATTAATTCAAGTTCGGTCGGGATCTTTTCTCCAACTTTAAATTCTCCAGACTGAATTTTTTCGATCAGTTGTTCTACAATAATCTGGCTTAGTTTTTTTGTTGATCTAGGTTTAATTGCGCTAGACATAATCTGAAGAACTCATGAAATGTTGAAAAAATTAGAAAATTCATTTTACTATAAACTTAGACGATAGTCATATTCGGTTTTTGTACCTCTAAGTTATTAAAATCAAAATATTTTATCTCTCTTATCAAACCCTCACACATATTTAAAAAGTAAGCAACTTATGCTTCTGTTGATATTTAATAATGCGTTGAATAAGTTAAAAAATATGCAGCTCAATACCATTGATTGAGCTGCACAACTTTTAAATTTGAGCCTGAGTTAATTGCCCATTGACCAGACGAGTAATCTGTAGTGGATTACTATCTTTTAATGCATCGGGTAATAAAACTTGTGGGGTATTTTGGAAACATACCGGACGCAAGAAACGCTCAATCGCTCCCGTACCCACCGAAGTTCCGCGTGCATCACTGGTTGCAGGGAAAGGGCCACCATGCACCATTGCATCAGACACTTCAACTCCTGTCGGGAAACCGTTAAACAATACACGGCCAGCTTTACCGGTTAGCAAATAAAGAAGCTCGCCTGCTTCAGACAACTCATTTTCATCACCAATAATGGTTGCCGTAAGCTGTCCACCTAAAGCCTCGATCCCTTTTAACAAAGTCGCTTCATCCTCTACGCCAATCACAATCGACATTGGCCCGAAAACTTCATGTTGTAGTTTTGGGTTGCCTGACAATAAAACAGATTGATCCGCTTTAAATAGATGTGCTTTTGCTTGAGAAACTAGCTCGGCCTCTTGTCCTGTCGCAATAACTTCAAAACCAGCGTCACTGTTTAGAGCATCAATACCTTGACGGTAGCTTTTTAAAGTTCCTTCATTCAACATGACCTGAGGCACAGCTTTTTGCGTGCTTTCAGCTAAAGCTGCTACGAAACTGTCAAATTCAGGACCTTGTACGCCTAAAATTAACCCTGGTTTTGTACAGAACTGACCACATCCTATATTAAATGAGGCAACCGTATCTTGTGCGATTTGTTCACCACGAGAATTCAGCGCTTGAGATAAAACCACTACAGGGTTCACACTCGACATTTCAGCAAAGAATGGAATTGGCTGAGGACGGCTCTGCGCAAGGTTATAAAGTGCCATTCCACCTTCAAGAGAACCCGTAAAACCAGCTGCCTGAATCAGTGGATGTTCTACCAAGTTTGCGCCAATACGGCCGCCAAAAATCATATTGAATGTGCCTTTAGGCATATCGCAAACTTCGATTGCTTTTTCAATGGCTTCTGCAACAAGCTCAGCAGTTGCCATATGGCCAGAGTGTGCTTTAAAGACAACCGGACACCCTGCTGCTAAAGCAGCTACGGTATCACCGCCTGCAGTTGAAAATGCAAGTGGGAAATTACTCGCGCCAAACACAGCAACCGGTCCTACCCCAACTTTATATTGACGCAAATCAACACGCGGCAAAGGCTTACGTTCTGGTAATGCCACATCAATACGAGCACCATAAAAATCGCCACGGCGTAAAAGTTCAGCAAACAGTCGAAGCTGACCAGTAACACGGCCTGTCTCTCCTTGAAGACGAGCAAGTGGTAAGCCTGTTTCAAGTGAAGCGACTTCTTGCAGGTTCGCACCTAATACTTCAATTTGGCGAGCAATTTCTTCAAGAAAAGAGGCACGTTGCTCTTGAGAAGTTTGGCTATAAACTAAAAAAGCGTTATGTGCAGCTTGAGCAGCTTGATCCACTTCTTCAAGGGTCGCCTGACTAAATACATAACCTGTTGGCTCATAGTCTTTTGCAGCTATACTTTCTAGAGCTGGCGCATTTGCAGCAACACGTTGACCATTAATAAACTGCCGACCGTTATTTTTACTCATTTTAAAGCTCCAATACCTAAATAGTTAGAATTATTGCGGACCAAGTGTCGCAATGAGCGCAGCCAAATCTTCATAGTCTGCTTGAGTTAAATCACTTAATGGCGGACGTACTGGACCTGCATCATGTCCAATAATTTTGGCACCTGCTTTAATCATGCTTACCGCATAACCTGATTTACGGTCGCGAATTTTAATCAATGGCAAGAAGAAATCTTTAATCAAACGATTGGTTGTTTCAAAGTCATCACTGCGAAGCGCGTTATAAAACTCCATTGCAGTCTTTGGAATAAAATTAAATACAGCTGATGAATAAACTGGGCAACCTAAGGCTTTATATGGCGCTGCAAAAACTTCTGCTGTTGGTAAACCACCTAAATATGACAAACGATCACCCATAGTCTGAGTCACTGCTGTCATCATATCGATTTGACCAGAGCTGTCTTTAAAGCCGATTAAGTTCGGGCACATCTCGGCTAACTTTTGGATTGAATCGAGATTTAATCTTGAAACGCTACGGTTATAAAAAATTACGCCAAAGTCTACTGAGTTACATACTTGCTTAACGTGTTCGATCAAACCTTCTTGGCTTGCTTCAGTTAAGTAATGCGGCATTAACAAAATACCGTGTGCACCTAAGCGCTCTGCTTCTTTTGCCTGTTCAATCGCCTGACGTGTCGGACCACCTGCCCCAGCAATAATCGGTACACTACCTTTACAAGTATCGACAGCTGTTTTAATCACGTCAGAGTATTCACTTCCAGTTAACGAGAAAAACTCGCCTGTACCACCTGCAGCAAATAAAGCACTTGCGCCGTATGGTGCTAACCACTCAAGACGTTTTGCATAAGAAGATTTATTAAAGTCCCCATTTTGGTCAAAGTCAGTAACCGGAAAAGAAAGAAGGCCATCAGAAACAATGTTTTTTAACTCAAGAGCATCCATTAGAAAATATCCATACATGTTTATGTTGTCGGACATCTTACATCATAAATTTTATTTTAATCAATATATTTTTTCCTCTGAAAAATTAAATTTTTTAAAAAGATCAAAGTTCATTATCCAAAATGATTTAACATATTGTTTTATAAAATATAGTTAAAATTCTTAATTTTAGGACTAATCGTTAGACATAAAAAAAGCTGCCCATATGGACAGCAAAGTATTAAGAAAATTCAAAAAGCGAATTTTTCAAAAATATCGGTAAAATATTAACGAACCAAACACGGCTTTTTATTATTAAATGACCAGTTTGGTATTAAAAACTGCATCGCATCAGCATCATTACGAGCCCCTAAACCTTTTAATTTATAAAGTTCATGGGCTTGGTTAATTCGATCCCAGTCCAACTCGACACCAAGTCCCGGTGCTGTTGGTACCTGAATTTTACCGTCTTTAATTTCAAGCGGTGCTTTAGTCAGTTGATCTGTACCTTCTTGCCAAATCCAGTGCGTATCAATTGCCGTTACCTTACCTACCGCAGCGGCAGCAACATGGGTAAACATGGCAAGTGAAATATCAAAGTGATTATTAGAATGCGAACCCCACGTTAAGTTATACATATTGCAGAGCTGTGAAACTCGAACCGAACCTTCCAATGTCCAAAAATGTGGATCAGCCAAAGGAATATCAACAGCTTGCAATTGAATACTATGCGACATTTCTCGCCAGTCCGTAGCAATCATATTGGTCGCAGTGGATAAGCCTGTTGCACGTTTAAACTCGGCCATAATTTCACGGCTTGAATAACCTTGTTCTGCACCACACGGGTCTTCCGCATAGGCCAGCACACCTTTTAAATGTTTACCTAAAGCAATTGCTTCATCTAAAAACCATGCTCCGTTTGGATCAAGTGTCACACGCGCATCCGGGAAACGGCGCGCGATTGCTGTAACAGCTTCAGCTTCTTGTTCGCCCTGTAATACACCACCTTTTAACTTAAAGTCTTTAAAACCATAACGGTCATAAGATGCTTCTGCTAAACGCTGTACTGCCTCGGGTGTTAACGCTTTTTCATGACGGACTTTATACCAGTCATGGTTATGCTTAGGTGTAGTCGCATAGTCTAATGAAGTCTGTTTTCGGTCACCGATAAAGAATAAATATCCTAAAACTTCAACTTCACTACGTTGCTGGCCTTCACCTAGTAAGCTTGCGACATTCACATTTAAATGCTTGCCAAGCAAATCCAGTAATGCTGACTCATAAGCCGTTACAACATGAATTGTGGTACGTAAATCAAAGGTTTGATTGCCTCGACCACCACTGTCACGATCAGCAAAAGTTTGCTGAATTTTTTTAAGTAGATTTTTATATTCGCCAATCGGCTGCCCTTCTACCAAGGCTTTAGCATCATTTAATGTCGCTAAAATTTTTTCTCCACCCGGAATTTCACCTACACCAATATTTCCAGAGTTATCTTCGATAATAAGTATGTTACGAGTGAAATAAGGTCCATGAGCACCACTCAAATTGAGCAGCATGCTGTCATGTCCAGCAACAGGAATTACTCGAATTGATTTAACGATAGGTGTAGAGGTCGCCATTAAAATACTCCTTGGCATTCTGATACTATTTTTTCATTACCAAAACTTATAAGACATCAGACAACTTGTCAATATAAACCCGCATAAAAATTATTTTTCGACCCTACTTGCCAAAATAATATTTTTAATCATATGATGTCATACATCTAAAGACGCGGTTTTAGAACTAGGACTATAGAGTAGATACAAAATTCCGTTTTCTCATCTATTCTATCGATGAATTTGACATGACGTCACCTATTTCACGGATATGCAAATAGGTCGATTATTAAAAAGAGTTTGTATATGGATAATCTGCAAACAAATATTGCTGTAGTGACTCAGCAAAGAGCCAAACATACAAAAACTCGCTACTACATTCTTGCGATGATTTTTTTGGTCACGGCTTTTAATTACGGTGATCGTGCAACCCTTTCAATGGCTGCAACGCCAATGTCTCATGAGCTGGGAATCGACTCAGTCACCATGGGTTATATTTTCTCGGCCTTTGCATGGGCCTATGTAATTGGTCAAATTCCAGGTGGTTGGCTACTCGATAAGTTTGGTGCTCGCCGTGTATATTTCTGGAGTCTGTTTTTATGGTCTTTATTCACGGTTTTAATCGGTTTTACCGACATTTTAGGTGATACTGCGACCATCATTACTTCACTCTTTGTACTCAGATTTTTAGTTGGTTTGTCTGAGTCGCCTGCTTTTCCGGGTAACAGTAAAATTGCTGCCGCATGGTTTCCAACCAAAGAACGTGGAACTGCCGCTGCCATTTTTAACTCATCCTCTTATTTCTCAACCGTACTTTTTGCTCCCCTAATGGGTTGGCTTGTTGCAACCGTCCACTGGCAGTCTATTTTCTGGGTCATGGGTGGTCTTGGAATCATTCTTTCCTTTATCTGGCTTAAGGTCATTTATAGCCCAACCAATCATCCAACAGTAAATCCCGAAGAAGTAAAATATATTGCTTCAGAAGGTGCTTTACTCGACATGGGTGAAAATAGCCAAAATAGTAAAAAAGAGAAAATTACTTGGAGTAAAGTTAAACAATTGCTTGCTTCACGTATGATGCTCGGTATTTTTATTGGGCAATATTGTGTAAATACACTGACCTATTTTTTCTTGACTTGGTTCCCTGTTTACCTTGTCAAAGAAAGACATCTCAGCATTTTAGAGGCTGGTTTTGCAGCAGTTGCACCTGCACTCTGCGGCTTTGTAGGTGGAATTTTAGGTGGCTTGATTTCAGATAAGTTAATTCGAATGAATTACAGCTTAAGCTTTTCAAGAAAGCTACCTATCGTAGTCGGATTCTTGGTTTCAACCTCAATCATTATGTGTAATTACGTCGACTCTCAAGCAGCAATTGTATTCTTTATGTCCTTATCTTTCTTTGGGAAAGGCATCGGCTCTTTAGGTTGGGCAGTCATGTCTGATGTTGCACCAAAAGAAATGGTGGGCTTATCAGGAGGAATGATGAATGCGTTTGGTAATACGGCAGGAATCGTGACCCCAATTGTGATCGGCTATATCTTAGCAAGTACTGGTTCTTTCAACCTTGCATTGACTTATGTCGGTGTGCATGCGATTGCAGCAGTGATTTGCTATACCGCTATTGTCGGCAAAATCCAGCGCTTCGAGTTAAAACCTACCTCTTAAAACTTTAAGTCATAACGCTTAACTAACTTAAGCGTTATGACCTCTCTTCAAATGTATACAAGGAATGATCATGCTGAAGCCTCTCCTCATAAGAATTAGTCCTCTTGATAATGTAGCCATTGTAGTGAATGACGGCGGTTTACCACCTTCTACACATATTGAAGAATACCAACTCATCTTGGTTGATCATGTGCCGCAGGGACATAAAGTTTTATTAAAGTCATTAAAGCAAGGTGAAGCAATTGTTCGTTATGGGGAAATTATTGGTTATGCAAATAAAGATTTATCCGCAGGTTCATGGGTAAATGAAGCCGTTACCCAAATGCCTAAGGCACCTGAGCTAGATGATCTTGAGTTAGCAACTCGTCCTGATCCAAAGCTTCCAACCTTGAGCGGATATACATTTAAAGGTTATAAAAATAAAGATGGCAGTGTCGGCACAAAGAATATTTTAGGTATTACAACCAGTGTTAACTGTGTTGAAGGTATTGTCGATTATGTCGTTAAAATTATTGAACGTGATTTACTTCCTAAATATTCAAATGTAGATGGTGTAGTCGGATTAAATCATTTATATGGTTGTGGCGTGGCAATCGATGCACCCGCTGCAATTGTTCCTATTCGTACAATTCATAATCTTGCACTCAACCCTAATTTTGGTGGAGAAATTATGGTTGTGAGTCTGGGCTGCGAAAAAATGCAACCCGAACGTCTTCTAAACATTCCTAAAGAAAACAAATATATTCCCCTAGCAAACGAAGATATTATTCAATTGCAAGATGAACGCCACAACGGTTTTGAAAGTATGGTCAACCATATTTTATCCGTGGCGGAACAACACCTTGAAAAGCTTAATCAACGTACTCGAGAAGAAGTCCCAGCTTCTCATTTAGTTGTAGGCATGCAATGTGGTGGGAGTGATGCATTTTCGGGAGTTACCTCTAACCCTGCCGTTGGTTTCGCAGCTGACCTGATTGTGCAATGTGGCGGTACAGTCATGTTTTCGGAAGTTACAGAAGTCCGCGATGGCATTCACCTACTTACTCCACGTGCAGCAAATGAACAAGTTGCCAAAGATTTAATTCGAGAAATGAAATGGTACGATGACTACTTAGCAGCAGGCCAAGTGGACCGAAGTGCCAATACCACACCCGGCAATAAAAAAGGTGGACTGAATAACATTGTAGAAAAAGCGATGGGATCGATCGCCAAATCGGGCCGCTCACCTATTGTAGAAGTTCTCGCACCGGGTCAAAGACCAACTAAAAAAGGATTAATTTTTGCGGCAACGCCATCAAGTGACTTTATCTGTGGTACGCAGCAAATGGCATCGGGTATTACCGTTCAAGTATTTACCACAGGCCGCGGTACACCCTATGGGTTGGCAGCCGTACCTGTCATTAAAATGGCAAGCCGAAACAATATTGCAAACCGTTGGTATGACCTAATTGATATCAGTGCTGGCGATATTGCGATTGGGAAGAAAACTATTGAAGGAGTGGGCTGGGAACTTTTTGAAATGATTTTACGCGTGGCTAGTGGTGAGCAGCAAACGTGGTCGGACCGTTGGGGTATTCATAACTCACTCGCTGTATTTAACCCTGCACCAGTGACCTAATAAGGTTTAGAAGATGAGGTTATATCACCTCATCTTTCTTATTTCCCCTATTAATTACGACACATTTCACTAAAACTTAACAGCGCTGCTAAAATAACATCGAAAATTAAGAACTGTATTTCTCTATGCAAAATCAAACTGCTTCAAACCTCCCCTCTACACAACTTGGAAAAGCACTGCTTTGTCTTATGACGTCGGCATTATTGTTTTCCATTATGGGAGTGTGCATTCGTTTTGCTTCACAAACGGTGGACAATGCGACCGTCGTGTTTTTTAGAAATGCAGTAGGTTTATTTATTTTTATTCCGATGCTCTTTAAACAGGGGCTAGATTTTATTAAAACCGATAAACTCTGGATGCATACTTGGCGAAGCATTGTCGGGCTAGCCGCTATGTATGGTTTTTTCTATGCCATTGCGAACTTAAAACTATCGAACGCCATGGTTTTTAGTTATTCATCTCCTATCTTTATTCCACTGATTGCATGGCTTTTCTTAAAAGAAAAAATTACCAAGTCTATGATTTTTGCCGCTGTGATTGGGCTCATTGGAGTTTTATTTGTCGCTAAACCCGATCAAGGTCTATTTAACGCATTATCTTTTATTGGCTTGGGTGCATGCTTTTTATCAGCAATGGCCTTTGTCACCGTAAGAGCTTTAACCAGTACAGAGCCACCTGAACGTATCGTTTTTTACTTCTGTGTTTTTGGTAGTTTAATTTCCTCTATTCCGATGTTTTGGCATTGGCGTATTTTCACTTGGCATGAATTAGCATTACTCATTGCCGCAGGACTTTTAGCTAATATTAGTCAACTGTTTATGTCTTATGCCTACAGCTTAGCGCCGGCAGGACAAATTGGCCCAATGAATTACATTGCTATTATTTTTGCAGGAATTTGGGGATTTGTTTTTTGGCATGAATTACCGGATCTATTCAGTATTATCGGCATATTTATTATTTTATTTGCGATTTTGCTCTGTAATCCATTTTTGCAGAAAAAGCTACTTTCTCGATTTAAATAACAAACAAACTTTAACCTAATTTAGGTACTGTATTCGATACTCATTTGGTGAAATGCCTGTCCAATGGCGATAGGCTTTTCTAAAATTAGAAGTATCTGAAAAGCCAATTCTTTCGGCAATTTCATCTATGGTTAAAGTTGTTTCTCGCAAATATTCATCCGCAAGACGGCGCCGAGTCTCATCTAACAACTCTTGGTAAGTCAAATTAAACCCTGCCAAGCGTCGATGTAAGGTCCTCTTTGACATATGTAAGCGTTCGGCCATTTCTTGAGCCGATGGAAAAAGCCCTGTTCCATCCAATAATATTAGACGGATTGTTTTCACCAACTCAGGCTCCTCAAGTTCAGCAGCACCTAGCATCCGCTCACAAAACGATTTACACATATCAGCGGTAATCGGGTTGGCATTTGGGCAAGGCACATCGAGCCATTTTAAATCAAAGTGCCATTGCATCACCCCAGCATTAAACTGAACGGGACAATGAAAAATTTTTTCATATTCTTCTGCATAGTCAGGCGCTGGATAGGGCAACAAAAGCTTCTTCGCTTGAAATGGCCCTTCAAGCACCCGTTCAATTAAGGTTTGCATTGAGCTAAACCAAAACTCGCACACTAAAGGCAAAAGCTTGCCAAGTGTAATAATGTCATGCCCTTCAAAAACGGCAACATCATCTCGAATATAAAAAGACTTCTTTAAAATAGGCCCCGCAAGCTTAATGTGTCGAATGCCAAGCTCTACCGCTTGTCTAAAATTACGTGAGGAATATAGCGCATAGCCATATACACCAAAATCTGACAGTCGCTGCTTTTGTCCTGCACGTAGTCCGATGAGCGGATCATGTGAAAAACGTTGAATATTTTGAAATAACTGAATTTTTTGAACTTGAGAAATATATAAAGAGGATTGATTCATCGCATCTGGCGAAATATTTGTGCCAGATAGAACATCTGATATTGAATGGCCTTGCAAACCCATTTCATCAAATAAACTGGTCAAACCTAGCAAATATGTATTGGCACCTAAGGATGTATTATCATAATTTCCTTCGATAATAGCATTTGTATCTTTATAAAGATTTTTAGGCATTTAACTCACACCATCCCTAGAGTGACATGCATAATGGCACTAAACTACCTCTTGTTGTCTCAATTTAACATCGACCATACAACGCTTCAAGCATAAAGTATGATAAGCAAAAGTATGGAAGGAATAATAATGGAACAGTCCACCTTAAAAGAATATAGCGGCTCTGCCACTGAACATATGGAACTTATTTTTTCCAAACAACGTGCCAATTTTGAGGCAGATCCCTATCCAAGTCTTGAAGCACGTCGCACAAAACTGCATCAACTTAAAAAACAAATTATCCGTTATCAAGATGCTTTAGCTGCCGCGATTAATTCCGATTTTAGTTCAAGATCACTTGATGAGTCTAAACTATTAGATTTGCTTGGCTCTGTGTTAGAAGCCGATCATGCGATTCATCATTTACGCCGCTGGATGCGTCCAAGTAAACGCCGTACCGAGCTTTTATTTTTATCAAACCGTTTAAGTGTGCAATACCAACCTAAAGGCGTGGTTGGTGTGATTGTACCTTGGAATTTCCCAGTTTATTTAGCACTTGGCCCACTCATTGCCGCATTAACTGCAGGCAACCGAGTCATGATTAAACTCCCTGAAATTACACCAAATACCAATGCCATGCTAAGACGCATGCTTGCCGAAGTCTTTAACGAAGATGAAGTAGCCGTGTTTGGTGAAGAAATTACAGACCCAGCAAGATTTACCTCTTTGCCATTTAACCATATTGTATTTACAGGTTCTCCTGCCATTGGCAAAGTCGTCATGCGAGCTGCTGCTGAAAATCTAACACCTGTTACACTTGAGTTAGGTGGCAAATCACCGGCCATTGTGAGCCGTAATTACCCACTTGCCGATGCGGCAAAACGTATTACCCATGGCAAAGCAACTAATAGTGGTCAAATCTGTGTAGCGCCTGACTACGCGTTGGTTCCCAAAGAAAGTATTGATGAATTTGTTGAAGCTGCGAAATCAAGCTTTATAAAAATGTTTGGTCAAAACATTGAAAATAATGAGAATTACACATCCATTGTGAACGGCCGCCATTTAAAACGTATTCAAGATATTTTGACCGATGCGCAAGAAAAAGGTGCCCTTATTATTCCTTGCGATACTTATAGCTTTGACCAACAAGGTCGCAGGATGCCTGTGCACATTGTGCTGAATTGCACGCCAGACATGCGGATTATGAAAGAAGAACTCTTTGGCCCTATTTTACCTGTGGTGGCTTATGATTCTTTAGATGATGCGATTACCTATGTGAAATCGGACGAACGGCCTTTAGCCCTTTATTGCTTTACGCATAGTTCAATAGAACGTGATCGTATTTTGCGTGAGACTCATTCGGGTGGTGTGACCATCAATGATTGGGGTTGGCATGTAGTTAACCATGATGGTCCTTTCGGTGGTATCGGCAACTCAGGCATGGGGTCATATCATGGTGAGGAAGGTTTCCGCGAACTTTCACATGCTAAAACAGTTTTTATTCGTCATCGGTTTTTCCCGACTCAGCTTTTCCACCCTCCTTATGGAACATTCCTTCAAAAATTAGCGATTCGCTTTTTCTTGAAAAAAGGCGATCCAAGTATTAAATAAAGAATATAAAAGAAAGCCTCGTAATGAGGCTTTTTGGTTAATTATAGAATTGATTAATGCAATAGAGTTATATCCCAATTACTTATAGACCAATTCAGAATTTTTAGTACCAAAACCTAGTATGAGTAATAGCTATACTGTTCCTATTACAGTAGTCAATAAAATGGTACATAATTAAAAAAAGCTTGGATTACCAAGCTTTTTTTAATACTAATAAAATATCTATATTTAAATAAATAATTGTCTACAACTAATCATCAAAGTTTATTGACTGTCATTTTTAAAAACAATATAAATCCAATTACCATTCACTTTACCTCGATATGCTCCATCAGCTTTTGCCAAATGTGCTGCTAAAGCAGTAAAGTTCCATGCTTCTTCTTCACTACAATAAACTAATTGTTGTTGTAACTCAGCAATTTCATATTGTTCTCCGTACTTTTTAACAATTAAAGCCACTTCTTGCAGATCCTGTGGAATAGAAGGATGTTCCCATGCCCACATAAATGTTTGGTTTCTCTCATCATAAGTTCCTATCACATTAATTTCAAAAAACTCTTGTCGATCACCAATATTAAATGTTATGCCCCCTATAACAAGATCAATATCCCACTCATCTACAATATTCATACCCCAATCATTTGATGCTTTTAAAGTCTTTAGCTCTAACTCTTTACGACATGCTAGATAAATAGATTGAATATTTAAGCTTTTGACACCATCTTGATATGTATTCGACTGAGTATTACTATCTGTTAAGGTTTCTTTTTTAATTTCTTCTTCAAGGTCAATCGTAGGATTACCCTCATACCATTCAGGTATTCTTGGATTATACTCAACTTTTATTTCTCCATCAAAATGCAAAGTAAAAGTAATACCCCAAATTATTTCTTTTGTTCTTATATAATTCTCTTTCTGAATTTCAATAGCCCTATCACACAAACTACTAGAAATACTATTAAAGGGATCTTCTCCATCTGCATATATATCCCCTGTTTCATCTATATTTCCATCAAAAACAATAAATTGCTCAAACTTAGAAGAGTGAATAAACATGCCAATTTTTGTAACAATTGAATCCCATGGCCTATTTTTAACAAAAATTAAAGATTGCTTTTTAAATAATTCTATATCGGAACTTAATAATTTGTACATTCATTTAATCCCTATTACTGTGAAAATTGATAATTAGTGGATTTTCCATTAATAGTAGCAGTTACTATAAATTTATTAGGTCTACTACTGCCAGTGGGATAACCTACTGCAACTTTCATATTTACATCCTTGCCTAGTTTAACCGCATTTGCTAACTCACTTTCCATAGCTTTCCAACTACCGTTATTTAATGTTTTGGCCATAGGAACTAAATTAATACGATCCCCTGAACCACCAAGAGATGCAGCTATTAAATGCCCTCCTTGATCTCCTGAAATACCACTTTTACCAGCAATACTTTGTTGATAATTATTTCGATCCATTAAAATATTTCTTAAATTGGCAGTAACCTCTTTAACATTCCCGCTATTATCGGTAACGTATGCAGCACCATTAGGTAACAAATAAGCTGAATTTGCTTCAAGCTTCCCATTGGCTTGCTTAGCCCAGCCACCTTTTGCTCCCACATCTATTTGATGAATTTTTTTAACATCCCCCCGATTTGCAAGTTCCTCTATTTTTTTATCATCAAAAAATTGACCGTTTTTAATATTTGGTAAACGCTTCGCAATAGTATTCCTATCTTTAAGAAGATCCTGAACAATCTTGACATCTTTTTTATCAATTCCAGTTGCAAGATCAATTAATGCCCAAGTTCTTTCAAGAGGAGTTGAACCAGCACTAAATGCTGTTTTAAAAGAATTCAACATATCTTGATATTCACCTGTAGCAGTATCTTTTAAAATATCCTTCCAAACATTGGTATCATTTAAGTTCTTGCCAGCTTTTTGTAATTCAGTAGCTTTTTTAAAAATCTTATAGGCAGCTTTACCAGTAGATGAAAGTACTTTACCCCAATTGTTTTCTATAGCAGTTGATGCGGATTGCGAAGCAACAGTTACATCATATCCTGCTGAAGCAGCAACTACACCCGAAATCAATTGGCCAACATTTCTAACTTTATTTAGCTGAGCTTGACTATAATCTCCGTCATTTTCAGGTTCCATATCAAACGATCCAGCAACCATTTCCCCAACTACCGCCCCAATCGCTCCAGCTTCGCATTTTTCTTGTAATGAACTAGCAATACAACCAGCTGCAGCATGAGCTAGTTTATGCAAAATTTGGTCAGAAAGTTCTTTACTACCAAGATCAAGATTTTCACCAATTTCTCCAGCTAAAGAACCTTGTAATGCTACACTCAATCCTGCCACAAGACTTGCACTTAATTTTTCACTTAGACTACCTCCATTAACTGCCGTATCAACACTAGCACTAACAGTAGAATTAACTAAAGCTTGTCCCACTCTACCTGATAAATTTGTAAAGAATTCTCCAGACTTAGTAGTTTCCTGCAAAGCTTTCATCTGATCAATTGATGCAATTTTACTTAAAACTCCTGCTGTAACAACAGATGTTGCTAAACTCTTAATTGAATCTTTACTTCCTAAATCTTTAAGCGTCTTACCAATATCTCCACCATTATTAATTAAACTAACGCCTGCTTGAGTTGCTAAACTTGTAATAGCAGCATTTGCCATAGCACCAAGTGTAGAAACACCTGTAATTGTGGTTACACCTCCAACTGTTGCTGTTGTAACGCCTGCTGAACCAATCATACTTGCGCCCAAACCAACAGTAGTTCCACTTGCTGCTGTTCCGCCAGCAGCACCTGCAGCTGCAGCCGTTCCTGTGCCCATAGTTACAATCGTTATAATAATCACAATAATTGCAGCACCTGCAGCTGTAAGACCTTGCTGTTTATAGTCCCAATCTTTTTGAGTTAATAAAACTTTTTGCCAATCTACATCTTTTCGATTAACAAACTCTTTTAAATATTCATTTCCCGGTTGCTTAGCTAAATCAAGAATCGCATCACGTAGCTCTACCTTATTAGTATCTTTTTCACTAATTGGAACTTGCACACTCAAACCACCAGCAGCTTTAAAGGTAGGTAAAACTGGACCGTTAAAACTTGGTAATTGAGCGGTTTCAGTAATAGAACCTTTATCTTGCATTGACTGCCAAGCTAATGAGCTTTTTTCTTTTTTTAAGAGCTCTGTAATAGATGTCTTTGCTGCTATTAACTCAAGTGTTCCTCCAGTTTCAATCGTTGCATTTTTTAAATAATCAAACTCTGTTCCCACAAGTTTCGTCTTATCAACCGCTTGCGTATTAATATAATCTGCTTTTAAATTTGCAGGTAATTCACTAATCTGAGTTCGTGTTGTATTAGTAGTAGTTTTTGATGAACCTAAAAGTGAGATAAGTTTAGAATATGAGGTTTTCTTTGTAACATCTACTGTACTGCTAGAAGATTCTTCCACAGTGTAAAAGTTAAGATTTCCCCCCGATTTAATCGAAATTGTTCCACCCTCAGCAGTAAAACGTCCAGAATAAATATCAATATTATTATCTGGAGTTTTAACATTCACTGACGTATCTAGTTTCTTCGTTTCAATAGAAATATTCTTTGCAGAAATATCAACTGAAGCTGCATTTGTGTCATTATTTTCAGAAACAGTCGTAATATACTTTTTCTTTAAACCACCCCATGATTTTTTCTTTTCAGTCGTAGTGGTCAGGTCATAGCTTTGCTCAATAGCTGCATCAAATAAAATACTTTTATTTGATTCTATTTTTACGTCACCATTTTTTGAAGTAATACCAGTAGCTTGTAAAACCAAGTTATCATCTTTAGTTTTTCCTACTGTTCTTATGTTAACCCCTTTGTCACCATTAATAATGGTAGGACTGACTAGTGTTCGGAAACTATAATTTCCTTCACTCTCAGTACCTTTTTCATAAAAATCTGTATGACCATCAATAATAATACTTGCATTTAATGATTTTGGTGGCTGATTAGCTCCACTACTAATTGAAGACTTATACTGTTCAGCTAAGACTCCACTTGCTTCTAAATTCACCTGTCCCATTTGAGCAGAAATATTTCCTCCACTAATAGATAAACCTTTAACAGAAGTAATATTTATATTCCCTGATTTTGAATTTAACTTAGCTTCAGCATGTTCTGATCCTTCTACATTCGAATCAAACATCTTTTTTAATATTTCAGCATCATTTAATGACTTTTCATTTAACTCTATAGCCTCTAATAAAGTACTATACTTACTTAAATTTTTTTCAATTTTATTTGATTCTTCTATCAAATGCATTGCGAAATCATGATTTCCACTAAATTCTACCAGTTGAGCATATCCCCTCATGCTCTTCATTGTGCCTATATCTTTTGTATAAGCTTGATATTCTTCTGATGTTTTTAAGCTCTCCAGCGTAGTTTTAATATTATTAAAGTCATCGATTGAGTTTTGGGAATAT
>NZ_KB849791.1 GCF_000369045.1 Acinetobacter pittii ATCC 19004 = CIP 70.29
CATACATCTGAAAAAATATTGGCGTCCCTACGGGGATTCGAACCCCGGTTACCGCCGTGAAAGGGCGATGTCCTAGGCCTCTAGACGATAGGGACGTTTCAGAGGTGGGCGTATATTAGGTCGATTTAATAAAAGTGTCAAATAGTTTTCTGAAGAAATATTAAAAAAAACAGTCAAGCGATTAAAAATAACTCAAATTGTAGAAAATATATACATTTAGCCTTCATTTTTCTGAAAAGGCTCAATAATTGCCTTTATGACCGACGGATGTTGTAGATACCCTAAAATCTCATGAGGCTGGTTGGCGAAAGTATAAATTTTCTGATTAATAATGGCAGGTTCAAAATTAAATGGGGCTTCGCACAATGGAAAAGCAGTTAAAAAATCATCTTGAGAGTAAAAATTAAACCAATCACCGTAAATACATGGCGGTCTAGAAATTGGACTCGGGAGCTTACTTTGAATTACGCGAAAAGATAAAGGAGAAGCTAAGGTGACAAAACGCTTAACTGAGAATTGATAAGAGGGATCTGATAATAATTGGAAAGCAATAACTGAACCGAGAGAGTGTCCGACCACAATATAATCTTCGTCTTCTCGCATTTTCTTTAAAATTCTTTGATGTACTTCCTCCATAAACTCTGGATTAGATAGATACATATAGGTTTCGATGAGGAATTGTTGAATCAAACTTTCATGCAGTTTAGGAAAGTTATTTAATAAAACAACTAGTTCTTTCAGTACACGATCTTTAACTAATTGAGAAGTGAGATAAAGCCGTTCTGAGAAGCTTTTATCAGTTTGATCGGTTGAGGGGCGTAACAACGGAACAAATGGAGTGTGCTCTCTAGTAGGAGGATTACTTGGGTGTACGTTAATAGGGAAATAATTATTAAAAAATGATTTAGGTAATAACGTGTTAAGGTCTAATTGGTTACTTAACTGGTATTTGGTCATTAAGTCGCCATAAAATGGCATGTGAATATGAAGATCGCGGACATTAACTCTGCAAGGCATTTGTTTTAGGCCAAGCTTAAACACTTTTAACCAATGCTCTTTCAAGCGGTGTGCTGTGTAGTTTTGTTGATTCATCCCGTGGATAAATATAATTTTCATTCTATACAAGATTTTGTTTTTAATATAAATTTTAATCTACAACGGTATGTTGTTTAAAACCAGTATATAGACAAAAAAAAGTGTAGCTTTTTGCTACACTTTAATTGAATAACGACGGGTTTAGTCTTTATTACGATAAAAAATAAAATAACTGACATAACATAAAGCTGTAAAAATAAGACAGCCTACAAAACCAGCGTGCATTTCAGGGTCTGCTGCCATACTCAAACAAGTAATAAAACAGAAAACAAAACCTAAAATTGGCACAATAGGGAATAAAGGCGCAGCATATTGTAAGTCTTTAACTGTATGTCCTGATCTATACCATTGGCGGCGGAAGTTGAACTGACTTAAACAAATGCTCATCCATACAATGACCATGGTAAAAGCCGCTACACCAAGCAGATTCTTAAAAATAGTCTCAGGTGCAAATTGCTCTGATAATAAACCTGGAATTGCACCGAACATGGTTACAACTAGAGCTACGATTGGTGTTCCACTTTTTGATAAAGTCGCAAACACACTAGGTAGCAATTTTTGTTCTGACAGCGACCACATCATACGTGAAGCTGCATATAGGCCAGAATTGGCTGCTGAAAGCAGAGCTGTGATAATTACAAACCTAATAATGTCATCCGCATATGGAATGCCAATATAATTGAATACGGTTACGAAAGGACTGCTACTTACACCATCACCGCCTAGACCTGCGAGTTGGAATGGGAGTAAGGCACTAATGACAATGATGGTACCCACAAAGAAAATAAGTAGACGCCAGATCGCGGCATTAATCGCTTTTGGTACATTTTGAGCCGGATCTTTTGTTTCGCCAGCTGCTACACCAATTAATTCGGTTCCTGAGAAAGCAAAGTTAACAATCAGCATGGTCGTAAAAATAGGAATTAAACCATGAGGGAACCAGCCTTGAGCCGTAAGATTGCTAAAGAGTGGAGCAGTTTGCGCACCATGGAATGGAATTAAACCAAAAATTGCTAATAGGCCGAGCACGATAAAGGCAATGACAGTAACGACTTTAACAAGAGCCAGCCAAAACTCAGATTCAGCAAAAATACGCGTTGAACTAATATTTAAGCCAAAGATAGTAACTGCAAAAATAATTGTCCAAATCCACATAGAAATCTGTGGAAACCATTCTTGCATGAGTAGGGCAGCGGCAGTGAATTCGGTTCCAAGCGTTGCAGTCCATGTGAGCCAGTACATCCAAGAAATCATATAGCCAGTACTTGGACTGATATATTTTTTGGCATAGGCACCAAAAGAACCTGAAACAGGCATGTGTACAGCGAGTTCTCCTAGGCAAAGCATGACCATGTAAGCGATCGCGCCACCAAGAATATAGGCAATAATTGCGCCAATAGCTCCAGTTTGTGAAATGACTTCCCCTGAACCTAAAAATAGACCAGTTCCGATCGCTCCGCCCAGTGATAACATCACAAGATGGCGAGTGCTCATGGCTCTTTTTAAAGGTGCAGTACTGTTCTGATGCTGATGAGCATCTAGTTGATTGTCAGATGGCTGCATATTACACATTGAGAGAATTAAGAAAGACGCTATTTTAGATAAAATAGACAAATGTGCAATCTAGAAAGAGATAAAGAATAAACAGTAAGGTGACGATAGAGTCTTTTTATAATTTTTAAAGCAGAATATGGCGTCCCTACGGGGATTCGAACCCCGGTTACCGCCGTGAAAGGGCGATGTCCTAGGCCTCTAGACGATAGGGAC
>NZ_KB849792.1 GCF_000369045.1 Acinetobacter pittii ATCC 19004 = CIP 70.29
CTTGATGTTGAAGCTCAAAAAAACACAATTAAAAAAATTAGAAATCAGAACAATGCTGAACTTTATGGCAAGGAATATGATTTAGAAATATCTAGACGCCATGTGCTTACTCAGAAAAAAGATCCTGGCTTTAGCTTAGATTGATTTTTATAAGTGGAAAATTTGTGTTTTTTGAACATGGAATCTTGAAAAAACTTATCCATATTGTGAGTGATTTTTAGCCACAACATGGAAAATTTGTGTTTTTTAGGCTGCAATGATGGATAGATTGTGTTTTTGATTCAGGTCAATAAGGAAAACCTAGATTTTTGCCCATAAATGTAAAATCTAGGTTTTTCGCATAAGGTGTATTATGTTAATAATATAAATTTTTAAAAGCATATTGATTTAATAATAGAAAAATTATCAGAGTAGGGCATGTGTAAAGTAAACGTTCGATTATTAACCAATAATGATTAAAGATTTATATCTTGTATGTGTTAATTTTATTAACATATATATACGAAATTAATAATGCCTTAAGTGAAATAGTATGCTAGGTAAAAATCATCATTTT
Organism: Acinetobacter pittii ATCC 19004 = CIP 70.29; assembly: GCF_000369045.1. Taxonomy (GTDB): domain Bacteria; phylum Pseudomonadota; class Gammaproteobacteria; order Pseudomonadales; family Moraxellaceae; genus Acinetobacter; species Acinetobacter pittii. Next base: position 557 of record NZ_KB849792.1, read on the forward strand.
TTAAAAAAATTTTCGATCAGTGATGCTGCTATAGCGTATAAAAAACCTCGCTCGACTATACTTAAATATATAAAAAGCGGAGATTTCGAACTTGACTACAATAAATTGATTGAATACAGTCAGTTAGTTAGAAAATTTGGTGAACTTACTTACCCTATACAGGACGAAAGAGAGCAACAAATCAAAAAACTAAAAGATGAAGTTATGCATTTAAAAAAACAACTTAACTTTTTTAAATATACTTCAATCTCAAACAAAAATAGACTATTAATTTCTCATAAACATTCCATTTAACATAATAGAGCTTATACGAAATGCTTTTTAAAATCTCCTTGTTTTTCATATAGTTAAAAATTTTTCATCCCCCTAAAAAACCACAAAAAACCGACTGGGAAACAAGTCGGTTTCTTTTTAAGCAAAACTGTAACTTTTAGCCAATAAAATCGATCAAAAAACATTCGTTTTTCATTTTTTCCTGATTTCTCAATGGTCACACTTCACAAATAATCCCCAATTTCTGCGGACAACTCTTGGGATAAAATAGGCCAACTTTGTAAGCTAAAGCTTACAGAGATTTAAGGATTTTGCTGATTGGTAATCCAAGGTACTAGCCCTATTATGAATACATAAGGGAACTGGATGTCTCCAGACAACAAGAATAAGAAAATAGCGCAAGGAATGGGCAGCACGAGATCAGTAAGACGAGCACCCGATATGAAAAAGCCCGACAGGATGTCGGGCTTTTTTATTGCCATTTGCAAAGTTATTCAATCAGCTTTAATATATAGACTATAATCTATATTATGGTTGTAATATGTGGACAGTCATTACAACGGATCTGTTTAATGAATGGCTTGAACAGCAAGATGAAATAACACAAGAGAAAGTCTTAGCTGCGTTGGTTGTTCTGCAACTGCAAGGACCAAGTTTAGGTCGTCCCTTAGTAGATACCGTCTACGATTCTAAATTTACCAATATGAAGGAACTACGTGTTCAGCATCGAGGTAAACCATTAAGAGCATTTTTTGCATTCGATCCATTACGACAAGCAATTGTACTGTGTATTGGTGATAAGAGCGGTAAAAAGCGTTTTTATACAGAGATGCTAGCAATTGCAGATAAGCAATATGAACTTCATCTCTCAACATTAGGAGAATAATCTGATGGCTAAGACCCTACAAGAATTATTGGCTAATCGCTCTCCTGAGAGCCAAGCCCGTATTCAAAAAATGGCTGATGAATTGCTATTAGAAAATCAGCTTTACCTTATTCGTGAAGAACTCGAAATCTCTCAAAAAGAACTGGCTGAAACTTTGGGAATAAAACAGCCATCGCTTTCAGCAATAGAAAATCGTGGCAATGATCTTAAGATTTCAACCATGAAAAAGTATGTTGAAGCTATGGGAGGAAAGCTCCGTATTGATGTGGAACTTCCAACTGGGAAACATATAGGATTCAATGTATAGATATAGAAAAGTGAGTTTAAGCTCACTTTTTTCATTTGGTCTGATCAGTATGATATAAGTTATAAATCATTCAAAAGATAAAGGCTTATATATGACTGATAAAAAACAGAACGATCATCTAAATCTTGATGGAATCAACTCATCTTATAATGATGGTGATGGGCTAAGAATAAATAATCCTGAGGATTTCAGAAGTATTACCATATCTAATGGCTATTTCTCAAACAATAAAGGGAATGGAATTACTATTGGCTCACCGCAACAATCACCATTAGAAATCATTCTTACTCAATTAGCCCCAAAACTTCCAGATACTATTCAGCCTTATGAATTGGCATCAGTTATTCAAAACCTTCTGGAATCAACTAATCAAGAAGAAATATCTCAAAAATTAATGACTTCAGGCCTTAAAGAAAAATTTAAAGATCCTAATCTTTGGATATCTTTCAGTAGTTTATTGTTTTCATTAATTTTCCAATTTTCATCTAAATAGATTTATAGAGTTCAATTACTTAATTTGGAAACCCTAAAAAACTGAGTAAACATGAGTCAAAAAATATTACAGCGTTATGAACAACTACTAACCGATTCTGCTTCCATCAAAGCTATGACAAAAAAAGCTTACTCAGAATATAGCGGTAGCTATGATACTTTGGGTGATGAGGGGGATGCTCTTTATCTTGAATGGAAAGTTAAAGTTAAAAATCTATTATTACTATCATGTGGTGAACATTCTATTCATTACCGTGATTTTTTAGATGCTGAAGAAACACAGAGCTTTGATACTAATACTAGAATAATCAGTAGGTTAATTCCAATTTTAAAAGCATCGTATGATGATTTTAAAAATGGTTTTTTAACTTCTTTCAAGCAAATTGTTCAAGCTGAAGTTTTTGATAGTGAATTAGAACAAGCACGATCGCTGTTAAGTAGTGGTTATAAAAATTCAGCTGCTGTAATTGCTGGTGTAGTTCTAGAAACCGCAATTAAAGAACTATGTTTGAATAATGGAATAGAATTAGAGAAGAAAAAATTAACACGATTGAATGAAGACTTGGCAAAAGCGGGAGTTTATAACCCTCTACAGCAAAAACTAATTACAGCTATGGCTGATATTCGAAATAATGCGGCCCATGGAGATTATGATCAGTTTACAAAAGAAGATGTTCACAGGATGATCGAAGATATCGAAAGATTTCTACTAGCTTACTCTTCGTAAGACTGTCAGATTTACATAGAAAAAATTTAATTATTTAACATAAAATCTCTTATGCGAAGCAAAAATGGGAGTCTATAGCTCCCATTTTCATCAATGATTCTTAAGATCTTCTAGCATTGCTTCACGCAGAATTTTATTCATGCGTGTCTGATAGCCTTTGCCTTGAGCCTTTAACCATGCAAGTACATCTGCATCTAGACGAACAGATGTTTGTTGCTTCACTGGACGATAAAATTGCCCATGGCGAACAGCATGACTCCAGTCGGTAATCTCAGGAATGTCAGATAGATCTAATTGTTCATCTGGTACAGTTCCTTTTGCAAGCAAGCGTTTAATTTCAGCATCTTGCTTGTCACTGAATTTTTCATTCAGTTCTTTGCGTGTATATCTAACCATGCTCATATTGATTGCGTTCCGCTTTAGTGACTTGCCTTGCACTAATGATTCGTATGATCTCACAGTCATCATCGTCAATGATTGTATGAGCCACCAATAACATCAGTACACCTTTAACCATACCGATCGTTTGCCAACGTTCTTCACCATTGGTATGTCGATCCTGGATTGAGATCCGTAAAGGATCTTCAAAAACGAGGCTTGCCGTTTCAAAAGATACATCATGTTTTTTCTGATTCTTTTGGTTTTTAGCCTCATCCCATTCGAAATACAGTTCCATAAAAAACATTCAAATTTGTATATACAATAATGTATCACAAATTTGTATCACTCAAGCTAATTGGAGTAATTTTTAGTCAAAATTATTGGCAAGAAGTATCAAACTTGCTCAAAAAAAATCCGCTTTGTTTCCAAAGCGGATTTTTGCGGTGGTTACGGGTGATGTAAAATAGTTAAGCATATGATTTTATTTAACTTATAAAAGACGATTTCGGATAACGGCCATTATGTTAAATGGATAGGGGATTGGTGGAAAATTCTAGTTTCTGAGATTGCAAATTAGAAGTTTATATTAAACACCCGATCTATTAAGACATATGGGATTGAATTACTAATTCGCTCTAGCTTTCTAATCGGATTCTACGTTACATATCATATTCATTGTAATATCCATTTTGAGTTCTTTGTCTATGTAAAACTTCTTGTTCTTGTTCTTGACGTTCCTGTTCCTCAAGCATAGCTTTACTGCTTTTTTCAGATTCTTTTATAGTTTTTAATATTTCTTTTAGAGGAGTATTCTCATAACCAACAAGTTGGATTGATCCTAGCCAAAATAATGGACAGTACTTCCCTCTAAAGATAACGTAACGTTAACTTTGGAGATCCAAGAAATGGCCAAACGTTTTAGTGCT
>NZ_KB849793.1 GCF_000369045.1 Acinetobacter pittii ATCC 19004 = CIP 70.29
TAATTTTTAAAGCAGAATATGGCGTCCCTACGGGGATTCGAACCCCGGTTACCGCCGTGAAAGGGCGATGTCCTAGGCCTCTAGACGATAGGGACGTTTCAGAGGTGGGCGTATATTAGGTCGATTTAATAAAAGTGTCAAATAGTTTTCTGAAGAAATATTAAAAAAAACAGTCAAGCGATTAAAAATAACTCAAATTGTAGAAAATATATACATTTAGCCTTCATTTTTCTGAAAAGGCTCAATAATTGCCTTTATGACCGACGGATGTTGTAGATACCCTAAAATCTCATGAGGCTGGTTGGCGAAAGTATAAATTTTCTGATTAATAATGGCAGGTTCAAAATTAAATGGGGCTTCGCACAATGGAAAAGCAGTTAAAAAATCATCTTGAGAGTAAAAATTAAACCAATCACCGTAAATACATGGCGGTCTAGAAATTGGACTCGGGAGCTTACTTTGAATTACGCGAAAAGATAAAGGAGAAGCTAAGGTGACAAAACGCTTAACTGAGAATTGATAAGAGGGATCTGATAATAATTGGAAAGCAATAACTGAACCGAGAGAGTGTCCGACCACAATATAATCTTCGTCTTCTCGCATTTTCTTTAAAATTCTTTGATGTACTTCCTCCATAAACTCTGGATTAGATAGATACATATAGGTTTCGATGAGGAATTGTTGAATCAAACTTTCATGCAGTTTAGGAAAGTTATTTAATAAAACAACTAGTTCTTTCAGTACACGATCTTTAACTAATTGAGAAGTGAGATAAAGCCGTTCTGAGAAGCTTTTATCAGTTTGATCGGTTGAGGGGCGTAACAACGGAACAAATGGAGTGTGCTCTCTAGTAGGAGGATTACTTGGGTGTACGTTAATAGGGAAATAATTATTAAAAAATGATTTAGGTAATAACGTGTTAAGGTCTAATTGGTTACTTAACTGGTATTTGGTCATTAAGTCGCCATAAAATGGCATGTGAATATGAAGATCGCGGACATTAACTCTGCAAGGCATTTGTTTTAGGCCAAGCTTAAACACTTTTAACCAATGCTCTTTCAAGCGGTGTGCTGTGTAGTTTTGTTGATTCATCCCGTGGATAAATATAATTTTCATTCTATACAAGATTTTGTTTTTAATATAAATTTTAATCTACAACGGTATGTTGTTTAAAACCAGTATATAGACAAAAAAAAGTGTAGCTTTTTGCTACACTTTAATTGAATAACGACGGGTTTAGTCTTTATTACGATAAAAAATAAAATAACTGACATAACATAAAGCTGTAAAAATAAGACAGCCTACAAAACCAGCGTGCATTTCAGGGTCTGCTGCCATACTCAAACAAGTAATAAAACAGAAAACAAAACCTAAAATTGGCACAATAGGGAATAAAGGCGCAGCATATTGTAAGTCTTTAACTGTATGTCCTGATCTATACCATTGGCGGCGGAAGTTGAACTGACTTAAACAAATGCTCATCCATACAATGACCATGGTAAAAGCCGCTACACCAAGCAGATTCTTAAAAATAGTCTCAGGTGCAAATTGCTCTGATAATAAACCTGGAATTGCACCGAACATGGTTACAACTAGAGCTACGATTGGTGTTCCACTTTTTGATAAAGTCGCAAACACACTAGGTAGCAATTTTTGTTCTGACAGCGACCACATCATACGTGAAGCTGCATATAGGCCAGAATTGGCTGCTGAAAGCAGAGCTGTGATAATTACAAACCTAATAATGTCATCCGCATATGGAATGCCAATATAATTGAATACGGTTACGAAAGGACTGCTACTTACACCATCACCGCCTAGACCTGCGAGTTGGAATGGGAGTAAGGCACTAATGACAATGATGGTACCCACAAAGAAAATAAGTAGACGCCAGATCGCGGCATTAATCGCTTTTGGTACATTTTGAGCCGGATCTTTTGTTTCGCCAGCTGCTACACCAATTAATTCGGTTCCTGAGAAAGCAAAGTTAACAATCAGCATGGTCGTAAAAATAGGAATTAAACCATGAGGGAACCAGCCTTGAGCCGTAAGATTGCTAAAGAGTGGAGCAGTTTGCGCACCATGGAATGGAATTAAACCAAAAATTGCTAATAGGCCGAGCACGATAAAGGCAATGACAGTAACGACTTTAACAAGAGCCAGCCAAAACTCAGATTCAGCAAAAATACGCGTTGAACTAATATTTAAGCCAAAGATAGTAACTGCAAAAATAATTGTCCAAATCCACATAGAAATCTGTGGAAACCATTCTTGCATGAGTAGGGCAGCGGCAGTGAATTCGGTTCCAAGCGTTGCAGTCCATGTGAGCCAGTACATCCAAGAAATCATATAGCCAGTACTTGGACTGATATATTTTTTGGCATAGGCACCAAAAGAACCTGAAACAGGCATGTGTACAGCGAGTTCTCCTAGGCAAAGCATGACCATGTAAGCGATCGCGCCACCAAGAATATAGGCAATAATTGCGCCAATAGCTCCAGTTTGTGAAATGACTTCCCCTGAACCTAAAAATAGACCAGTTCCGATCGCTCCGCCCAGTGATAACATCACAAGATGGCGAGTGCTCATGGCTCTTTTTAAAGGTGCAGTACTGTTCTGATGCTGATGAGCATCTAGTTGATTGTCAGATGGCTGCATATTACACATTGAGAGAATTAAGAAAGACGCTATTTTAGATAAAATAGACAAATGTGCAATCTAGAAAGAGATAAAGAATAAACAGTAAGGTGACGATAGAGTCTTTTTATAATTTTTAAAGCAGAATATGGCGTCCCTACGGGGATTCGAACCCCGGTTACCGCCGTGAAAGGGCGATGTCCTAGGCCTCTAGACGATAGGGAC
>NZ_KB849794.1 GCF_000369045.1 Acinetobacter pittii ATCC 19004 = CIP 70.29
TGAATAATTGGATCAGCGCTATAAAGTTTCCAACGAGGGATTTGTGGTACATCCTGTAATTTGGTCCCGAATTTTTGATTGAAATCGTCATTAGATAGGCAACTGACCTGATTTTTCACTTCAATTTCTACACCATAAACCATTACTTTTTTAGTTGGTGCATATTTTTCTAAAAACAAATTCATTAATTCTTGAGTTTTTTCACGGAATACTTTGATTTGATTTCGCCCAAAACCTAATGCATCAGCTGTTAACTTTTGCGCACCACCTTGAGTTGGATTTTTTGGCCGGTACTGTTTAAAAAACTGCTCTGGTGGTCGTTCAATATCATCTGAAATTGTTCTTTCTGAATACATCAAATGTAAATGTGGTTGATCCTCTCCAGTAATTTCACTGGGATGATTATGAATGACTGCGGTATAAGGAAATTGATATTGTCCGGCAAACTGATCTATTAACTTCTGAACCAATTCTGCTCGTTGTTCTAGTATTAACTCTTTTGGTAAAGCAATGGTTAAAGTAGAGCTTGTTCTTCCCCGGGAAATTTCAAATTGATCAGCACTTTTCCAAAAAAGTTTTGGTTTATTTTCTGCCCATTTGGGCATATTTCCATACCGCATAAACTCTAATTTTTCATTGTCTTTTTGATTTTCAAAATGTGCCGTCCGAGTTAAATAATGGAATGCATTCAGAGAACTCTGCTCTTTTTTAATATTATGCTTTAGATTTAAATAAAACATCAGTTCACCTCAAACAAATTACGTGTAACGAAACAGCAAATTTTCTTGTAACAAGGGGCTAATTCTTGTTGCAGAGAGCAGTCTCTTCTTGTTGCAAACATCGATATTTCATCAAAAAAGTTTGTTGCACTCGTCTAAAATTCGCTGTTTTCCTTGTTGCACCCCTTTCCCATTTCTTGTAACGGCAGACATTGCTTACTTTTTCACCATTAAGAAAAATACCGTTAAAACCCGAAGAAAAACTCATAATTTAATAATTAAATCAGTGGTTTATGTAGCCTCCGCAGGAGCGAGTAGAAGTGTCTTTTTTTAACAATGATTGCTAAAGCAATCATTGTTAAAAAAAGACACGGAAACGAGATAAACAATATTTTATGTATAACATAAAATATTGTTTCAACACCATCAGAATTCCGCTAACATCAATTTAGATACCCAAAATCAGGAAATCCGCTTTGGCCGGTAGAAAAACATTTGCCTTAACACAACAAGAAATCATCGATTTGGATAAACATATTCGAGCGCTGCCGTTTAAAAGACGAATGCAAGATGCTTTTTTAGCAATGATTTCTGAACGAGAATCAATGAAACAACTGAATGAAGAAGATTTAAAACTTATTCAACGATGTCGTTATGAGCGCAATACTTATAATAAACGTATAGTTCAATTACAACTGATCCAAAAAACCGAGCCACAGAAATTAAAAAAATTAGAATTGAATATTCTAGAATTAAGTAAAAAAACAGATATTGATGCTTACTTTGCAATGCATGATGCATTAAATGAAGTTTTAAAAATTAAAAGAAATCAGACTTCTGAAAAGAATATTACAGCGAAGGTCGAACGAGTTTTAAACCCTGAGAAATATAACCAGGCCCCCCTTAGTAAATCTTTAAGAAAACAGCAAGACCACATTAAATATTTTATCGGATCACTATATTTAAACTTATTGGAACAAAGCGGTTTAGAGCGATCAAATTCAAACGAAGATTTAGATCGAATGCTCGATTTATTTAAGCAGGCACAATCCGGAGCAGAAAAGAACAATGCATTTAGCCTGGATCAAAATAGAAAAACAGATATTTTATCGGCTAAATCGCTATATGAAATGGAGAAATTGATTAAGCAAGCCAAAGAAGATCCAAGGAATCCTTTCAATAAAGCTTAGATTGACTCAAATAATAGGGTTTAAATACACTGTTGAAGCCGTATATGCCTTTTTTAGCCTAAACCTATATTCCCCATCAATAAAAAAATTAGAGTGCTCTAAACGCAAATTAGAGTATTTTGGAGATCATTTGATTTTACCGATAAGAACAAAGCGAGTGTCTACGAGCGATCCTTGGAAAATTTTGCCTAGACTCCCTGAAAAACCGCTTTTTAGGCTGTGAAACCTAAATAAGCATGGAAAAGTTGTAGAAATTTGAGTCTAGATCGAGCGTAGCGAGTAAAAAAGTTTTATGAGCGTAGCGAATTCCGAGTTGCTTTTGCTTTTTTAAAGTCACGTAAGTGCTCACCAAAAAATTGCCCCGACGAACTGAGCGAAAGCGAAGTTCAATAGAGTTTGAGCGAAGCGAAAACCAAGGGCAATTTTTCTTTACCTGGGCTTTTAATTATTTTTAATCTTTTAAATGCTTTTAAGTAAGCTGTAACCCTTTATTCATAATAGTTTTAGAGTTAATAAAACTAGGTTTATCGACCCATAAAACTAGGTTTATCGACC
>NZ_KB849795.1 GCF_000369045.1 Acinetobacter pittii ATCC 19004 = CIP 70.29
TTTTTTTTATGATTTTTCACGTTCCACGCTTATTATTTAATCAAAGTTTCACGACTTTATTCATATTAATTAAACAATCGTGGTTAATCATAGGGTCTAAAAAAACGGCTCCAAAAGCCTCTTTTCTCAGGCTCTGGTTCAATGTGCTCTGGCACTGGAATCCACTTATTTTCCCTCCGCTCTGGAGTAGTCAATCCGTCATGTTTAGCTTCTGCTGTGTCAGGTTCGGGATCTGGTTTGGCTATGCTGGGTTGCACTAATTCTTGATCGGTAAACGTAGTCATATTAGGTTTTGGGGCTTCTAATAGGCGTTGCATCGTTTCAATTTGGTTCTGATAGAAAGATTCCCGATCTTTGGCATCATCAAGCTGGTTTTTCAGCATGTCTATCTGCTGTCTAAGTAGTAAAACTTCTGCCGAATTTGGACTGTCTATTTTTACAGGTTCTTTTACATCCTGTTTTTTGACAGGTTCCCCGAAAACACGGATAGCCTCGGCTAGATCGATCTTATTCTGGGAATTTTTACTTAAAATTCCTTTCTTTATGTTGTTGTAAATCGTTTGTCTATTGATATTGTAAAGCTTAGAAAGCTCGAGAACTGTAAGGCTTTTCATGTTGTAAATCTATGCCTAAACCTGTCAAAAGTTGTTGTCTATTAGACTGTCTAATAAACAAATGATCAAGTTTAAATTTTAGGCAGGTGCAAAGCCAACTTTTTGAAGATAAGGGAATAATTCTTGGAATTTTTGATAATCTTGGAGCATTTCTGCAATGCGTATAGCAAATTGTTGGAAGCTTTCGGTGCCTTCTGAATATTGCCCCATCTCAGGTAATTCAGAAAGTTTGTTGGCAAAGAGATGACGTTGTTTATCACTCATTTTGGTGAAAAGGGCTAATGTATCCGTTCCCTTAATTACTTTGTCAGAGTTGGTTTTTTTCTGCTTAAAACTGAAAGAAAAACCGGAAATTGAACGTCCTTTTTTATGTTGTTCATATTTAGCCGTTATATCGGTTAACTCATTTACTTGCTTGAGGGCAAAATCTAAAACATACGTTTTAAAATTACTCATTGTTTTGTATTGATGAGCTTCGACACCAAGTTGTTGTCTAAAGATCGATAGATCAAAAATTGGCGTTTTACCAGCAGATCTCCATTGAATTAATAACTCGTATAACCGAATAGCATAAGAGCTAGTTAATCTCGAAACCTGCTCCAATTCATATTTAGTAAAGTTTTCTTCCAGTCGAGTTATGAGTGGAACAATGTCTTGCGTGAAACGTAGGAAAACGATCCCGGATTGAGGTTCATATCCAATTTTATCGACCCAACGACAGTGAAAGCTACGATCCTTACCAGTCTTAGGATTAATGTCATGATACGTGACATAGCGATCAAACAAGCTTTTAGATGCATCCCGAAGCACGGTATAAGCAGTGTGTTTCTCGACATTAAAGGTATTGATATAACTACTTGCATGTACTTCTAAAAGGCTATTTTCAGTTATCCCGTGCCCTGTTTCCCGAGCTTCAGCAATGGCTAATAGGATCAGCCTTTGTTCAACTGTATCTAGGGTATAGCTAGCTTGAATTAAAGCATTATCCTTTACGATTAATTCACTCATTTCTAATAATAAATTTATAATTAAACTAGGTTGTACAATAGACTATTTTAATTGAATTGTAAATCGACTTAATTTGGGGTCGATAAACCTAGTTTTAAGGTCGATAAACCTAGTTTTATGGGTCGATAAACCTAGTTTTAT
>NZ_KB849796.1:0-193248 GCF_000369045.1 Acinetobacter pittii ATCC 19004 = CIP 70.29
TGATCTTCTTCCTGGTTCGTCACCAGCAAGCTAGGTCGGCTATATTACTCTTAATCTCTTAAAAGTCAACAGGTAATTTCGATATTTTTAAAACTCACTCTCAAACCAACTTAACATCAAATTCATCACTTAAAGCAATCAACTTAATCACAAGTAACTGTTTTTCAACAAGTTTCTATCTGCATCACCGCCGATGGATGTGCATTATAGACCATTAATAACCCTTTGCAATACCTTTTTTAATATTAGTGCAACAACAGTTCGCTTTTTAATCAAAAACGATAAAAATAGTCATTTTTTATATAAACATGGTTGTAAAAGCATCAATTTATCTAAAATTTTCTCGTCTTGATTCTTTTCTTGCCATCTAAGTGGGCGACAATCAATATATTCACAGTATCCCCCCTCTCCTTGCAGACACTGTTCATTCCAACTTAATTGATATTGAAAGCTTCCCACATATCCGGCCGCCAACCCAAACTTATAATCACCACGACTTTGTGCATAAAGTTCAAAAATTATTTTTCCATTTTTCTCACATTGCCAAGAAAACTCCCTAGGCAAGTACATCTCTTTACCATTTGGTGTTTTAACCTTTGGATAAACTCGGTGGATATGTAAATTTACGTCTTCTGTAAAACTTTCAACAGGCTTTCCAAATTCTTGAATATCTAATCTTGAACATAGGATGATATTCCACTGATTTCTTATTTGTAAGAATGTAAGCTGCGTCGTTTCATTTAAGTTAATAATTTGGCACGTATAGAAACATAAAGATAAGAACGGCAAGTGCAAAGCTCGCGCGTGTTTAAATCGCCCCAACCCTTCAATTTGATATTTCTGTCCTTTATAAAAAATTTCCCCTTCACATACACATAGTGTTGACCAATAGTCAGAAACACCCCACTGCAAAGCAGAGGCATTAGATATATTTTCTGGAATCTGAATCGTAAGATCACACCCCATTTCTGGGTCTAATCGTTGAAGGCGAATCACGGGAATTTGCCATTGAATCAGGTCGGTTTTATCAAATTGATATAGCGCCGAATCAAACTGGCATTGGCGTCGAATAGAATATGTTTTTAAATGTCCCACACTATGTTGGCTATTACTTACAAGCACTGTTGCAGTGTCGATAGCTGAAGTTGTAATGCTATGGGCGTTATAACACAGAGGAATACGTGGCTGTCCCACTAAACTAATATAATTAAAATAACGAAGTGGGGTTGGTAAATTAGGAAGGATCAAGCCTTGATAAACAATTTTAAAAAAGCCACGAGAAGGTTGATAAACAACCCCCTCTTTAACATTAGGGCCCAGCTGCTGTAATTGATTAATTTCACTTATCAACTTAGGCATACTGAACCTCTTCTATTTTATGTTTTTAGTGTTTCATTACTCTTGCGTGCAAATAAAGTCGTAACAAAACCAGATAGAGCATAGATAATTGAAACTGTCAAAATGCCCATTGGAATATTATAAGTGATTGCCGCAAAAATCAGTACTACTGGCAACATAACTACAAAAGGAACGCGTTTACGATCCATCTGCTTGAAAGAATAATATTTAATATTGGAAATCATGAGTAATCCCACAATTACCATAAGAACAGCATTAATAGTTTGAATCGCAATATCACGTAAATCAAAAATGAAAGGATAATCGCGAGCAACCCAGACGAGTGAAATAATGATAATAGCAGCGAGTGGACTTGCAATGCCGATAAAATAACGCTTATCAACAACGCCTATTTGCACATTAAAACGCGCTAGTCGGAAGGCTGCGCAGGCTGTATAAACAAAACAACAAGCTAAACCAATACGGCCTAAATCATGCAAACTCCAGCTATACATCAGCATTGCTGGAGCCACACCAAAAGCTAACAAGTCTGAGAGAGAATCATATTGTTCGCCAAAAGCACTTTGTGCGCCAATTGCTCGAGCAACTCGACCATCTAAGCCATCTAATAGCGCTGCAATAAAAATGGCATAGATCGCTTGGTTAAAATCCCCATTCATACTTGCAATGATGGAATAGAAACCGGACAACAGAGCAGCGGTTGTAATTAAGTTAGGCCAAAGATAAATACCTCGGCGCTTCACTTTTTGTCCTTCCGGATTATCTTCTTCTTCAACCACTTCAAATGTAATCCCATCAAATGAATGTTCATTATGAGTTAAATCTTGCTCTGGTTTAGGCGCATTTGTCATTATTTTCTATTCCAAACATGTGCATTGATTTAAGTTAACTGTTACTCACCTACCAACCAGCGAACAGCAGCATGACCACCAGTTTCTTGCATGCGAAGATGCGGGAATAACCACTGTAGTGCTTGGTCTGCTTGTTCAGAGAACTGCCAAGGTGGGTTAATCACTAATAGACCACAACCATTTAGACCCACAGGTGTGTCATCTGGCCACACACAAATTTCACAAACTAACTGACGGCGAATACCCGTTTTAAACATTTTCTTCTCAAAACGTTCAATCATCGCTCGGTCTTTGATTGGATACCAAACTGCAAAAACGCCTGTTGGCCATTTTTTATAAGCTTGTTGTAAAAGTTCAACTAATTGCGGAAAGTCTTTACGTTCTAATTCGTAAGGAGGGTCGATCATAACAAGACCGCGCTTTTCTTTTGGCGGAATTACGCCGAGCAAGCCTTCATATGCATCACGCTCATGTAAACCTGCACGTTTATCACGAATGTTATGACGTAATTGCTGAAATACATCGCGCTGCATTTCAAAAATTGTTGCCTTATCAATTTCACGCATGCCTTGCAAAGCAAACCAAGGAGAACCTGGATAACTCCCCTTACCTTCTTCAGAACGCAATTGTTCGACTAACTTCAAATATTGTTGGATTGCTTCAGGTGCCTGACGCTTTTCCATTTCAGATAGTTGAACTAGACGATGAATGCCTGTGAGAAATTCTCCAGACTTTTGTGCAGGTGCCAGAGATAAATCATATTTGCCGGCCCCTCCATGCGTATCGATATAACGATAAGGTTTATCTTTAGCATTTAAACGGTTGAGCAGCTGTAGCAAAAGCACATGCTTCATAACATCTGCAAAGTTGCCCGCATGGAAATGGTGACGGTAATTCATGTTGACTTTAATTCCTCAATTCAACAAATAGTTTAACATGAAAAAAATATTCTTTCGTAAGGTTGTGATCATCTAAAATAGAGCTGCTTGATATTTTTACGATCTACTCGAGGTTATATGCGTTCTCACTCACTTCCTGATTCATGGAATTTGGATCAAATTTTAGATGATTTAAATGCGCATGGCTTTGCCATTATAAATCAAGCATATCCAGATCAATATCGCGCACAGGTTTCTCAAGAATGTAGCCATCATATGGATGAATTTAGAGAAGCAGGCATTCAAAACGGCGTTGTAAGCAATATTCGTAGCGACCATATTCTCTGGATTAATGACCGGCTCCCTATTGCTCAGCAACATATTGAAACCTTAACTTTATTTTCACAAAGTCTAAATCAAGCATTCTATTTAGGGATTAAAGAGGTTGAAGCTCATTTTGCCCGTTATAATTTGGGTGAATTTTATGCTTTACACCGAGACAATCCTCAACAAAAAAATGATCGTATTATCTCAACTGTCTATTATCTACATCCAGAATGGCAAGAGGATTGGGGTGGGCAATTGCGACTACAAGATAAAAACGAGAAATGGCATATTGTTAATCCTGAACCCAATCGACTGGTAATATTTCAAAGTGATTTATTACATGAAGTATTAATTTCAAAACAACAAAGACTCTCTATTACAGCTTGGCTTCGTAGTGGAAATTCCATTTGGGTCTAAAGGTTACTCTTTAAATTTGGTAAATGAACCCGATATAAGAGCTATTGATTAAAAAAGGTGATGGCGTATGTCTATTGAAAGTAAAACAATTGTGAACCGAATTGGTGAAACAGACCAACTTTATTTGACTGAAAATACGCCTGAGCTTGCTTTAGAGCGTGCTGAGTTACGCATGCAACTTGTAGTATTAAGTCGTGTTCGCCAAGAACAACTTCATTTTCTACAAGAAGCTATTGTCTTGCTTGAACAAGCTCGTATGGAATATGAAGAAATGCCATTGAGCTTATACCTTAATTTGTCTCTACACTTAGCCAAAGCCTATATGCTTTATTTTGAACTCAATAAAGAAAAACGTTTTGCGCTGATTACTCAACAAATTTTGAAGCCATTAGCACATCATGAACATGCTGATATCTATTTCTTCTTGGCATATGCGTCAGCAGCACGACAAGAGTCAGCATTAACAAGACATTGGTTAACTAAATATTTATCAACGTCTACATGTGATCTTGAATTGCTTCATGGCCAACCTGTATTTGACCTTGTACGTCATGAGCCATGGTATAAAGATAAATTAAAAGTAAAGACACATTAAACTCTTAATGTAATAAAGCCTGTTTTACATATTACTTGTAAAACAGGCTTTATTTTTTTTTGAAATTATTTTTTCACACTGTCTTCATGCAGTTGTTCATTAAGCTCATCAATAACCACAATCCACTCATCATCTTTTTCCCAATGACTTTTCAAAAAATCGCTTTGGCCTTTTGACCAAAAAGACGCTTCATGTAATTTTTGCTCGGCTGGCAATTGATGTGTTTTGATAAAGTTTTCAATACTTGCTTCATCAGAATCTAAACCCAACTGATCAAATAAAAGCTCTAAAGTTGGTTGCTGTTCAAACATTGTTGTTCTCCTATAACTTCTTTTAAATCATCTATTAACTAATCTAACAATAAAACGTTTTTACTTGCATGATAGTGTCTATATTTTCTTGTTGCTTTTTGTGTTTGCTTTTTCAGGATTCAATAAAAAAGCACTCTAAAGAGTGCTTTTTTTAACTCATCAAGCTGATGAATTATTTTACCATGTCAGCAATTGCTGCACGTTCTTCTTCAAGCTCGTTTAGAGTGAAGTTGATACGCTCACGGCTGAATTCATCGATTTCTAAACCTTGAACGATTTTGTATTCACCGTTTTCAGTTGTAACAGGGAAACCGAACATAACGCCTTCAGGAATACCATAAGAACCATCAGATGGAATACCCATAGTTACCCATTTGCCGTTTGTACCAAGCGCCCAGTCACGCATATGGTCAATTGCAGCGTTAGCAGCAGAAGCAGCAGAAGACAAACCACGCGCTTCGATGATCGCAGCACCACGTTTACCAACAGTTGGAAGGAATACGTCTTTGTTCCAAGCTGGATCGTTGATTTTGTCTTTTAAGCTTTCGCCATTTGCAGTTGCAAAACGGTAGTCAGCATACATTGTTGGAGAGTGGTTGCCCCAAACTGTTAAGTTTTCGATGTCAGCAACTGCAACACCAGCTTTTTGAGCAACTTGAGTCAACGCACGGTTGTGGTCAAGACGCAACATAGCTGTGAAGTTTTTCGCTGGAAGATCTGGAGCAGATTTCATTGCGATGTAAGCGTTAGTGTTTGCAGGGTTACCTACAACTAATACTTTAACGTTACGGCTAGCAACTTCGTTTAATGCTTGACCTTGGCCGATGAAAATTTCACCGTTAACTTTTAACAAGTCAGCACGTTCCATACCAGGACCACGTGGACGAGAACCTACCAATAATGCGTAGTCAGCATCTTTGAATGCAACTTTCGGATCATCAGTCCCGATCATGCCAGCCAATAAAGGGAAAGCACAGTCATCAAGTTCCATCATTACGCCTTTAAGCGCTTGTTGTGCTTTTTCAACTGGAACTTCAAGCAATTGTAAAATAACAGGTTGATCTTTACCTAACATTTCACCGCTTGCGATACGGAATAATAAGCTGTAACCAATTTGACCTGCAGCGCCAGTCACGGCAACACGAACGGGTTGCTTCATGTAATTGTCTCCAATGAGTGTCCTTAATCGGGCTAAATAGGAATTCCATCTAACCAAATCATCATAAACGGCAAAGATTGTACTCTAAAGATTTGGCAGATGCATGTAAAAGCCACTCGTTTTCACCAAAAGTCTGATAGAAAATACAAATTAATCTTTACAAATAGATTCGATGTATGGTGAGCATTTCTTTACGAAATGTTCGTAATCTTTAATAACTACCTTTAATCATGATTTCACCAGGGCAATTCGATACCACATGATTTGCACACTGTTTATATTGGCCCTTTACCGTGTAACAAACTTTCACTTCCGTTAAGACCACATCCGAACGTGATAATTGACAACTAAAACGGATACCATTTTGAGGTAAGCTCGGATTAAGGCGTACAAACTGCTGTCTTAACGCGGATTGCTGCATTTCAACATTTGTTGAACTTGTGAGACTAGCCGGAATTTTTAAACGTTCAGCAAAATTAATAACCGTACGGAAATATTGGCTTGCATTCATAGGAACGCATCCGCCTACACTTTTCCATAGCTGTACACGAGCATTATTATCAGGCATAACCCGAGCTACGACTTTGGCTTGCAATGGAGACAAGGTTGCAGAACTGTCTGTTGAGCAATTACTTTGGTTTGTTTCTGGCATGAGGCCTGTAATTGTCAGTGAATATCCTTCAAGACATTTACGTTGTTTTTGTTTAGAGGGATCTAATGCACATGCGGCAGGTGTCATTTGCACATGCATAACATACCCCTGTAAATTAACAGGTTCGGCATGTAAAACGGAACTCATCAACCCTACTCCCGCACAGATGAGCCACCATGCAAGTTGCAAAATTGAACGAAGTTCCAAATATCTATATTTCATTTAATTAAAACTTGAATATGCCAATTAAAAGAAGATCCATCATCAACCACCTTAAAGTTAAGGCGACGTACGCATTGGAATGACTTTCATACGCTGCGATAACGACTGGGCCCCTTGACCCAATATTACGCCGTAATGTGTTGCATTCGTCATAACGTGCTTGACATAGTCTCTGGTTTCTAACAATGGAATTGTCTCAGTATATTGGTCAGCCGAAATTGATTGATAGTCCGGCTGCCAACGTCTAGCCCGATTAGGCCCCGCATTATAACCTGCTGTCGCCAAAACAGGGTTATTGCTTAATTGTCCCTGAATCATCGACAAATAAAATGTTCCATATCGAATATTGGTATTCATTTCATTTAATGCAGCCGGATTATAAGTTTCACCCATTTGACGTGCAATCAACTTCGCTGTATCAGGCATAATTTGCATAAGACCGCCCGCCCCAACGTGAGAACGCGCAGAAGTAACAAACCGACTTTCTTGACGCATTAAACCATAAGCCCATGCGGGGTCAATTCCTGCATTGTAACTATGGCTTACGACATTAGTCTTATGAGGAGTCACATAGCGATAAGTATCATTATGCTTATTTGTTGTACGATCTGCTGCATAAATTGCACGATCATACCAGCCCATGTCATGAGCACGCTTTGCCGCAGCTAAAAGTAAACCATCATCGTGCTGAAGATACGCTTGACGAACTGCCCAATTCCACTCTCGATTCGTGTAAGTTGGATTTGCATTAATACGTCTTAAAGTAAAAGCACGATTAAAGTGAATATTCTGATCTAAACGTCTTAAATCACTTGCCGTTGGCTGATCATCATAAGGTTGATGGTTATAACGTTCACCTAAGCGATCTTTTGCTAAAAGGTTATGATAGTCATCACCAGCCTGAGCCAGTTTTCTATAAATTTGTTGTGCTGTTGCTTTAGAAGCACTATCACCACGCTGCTCTGACGCACGAGCAAGCCAATATTGCCAACGGTCTTCTTGTTTTTGGGTTACCGTCATACTATCAATAGCGCGAATTAAACTTTCCCAAGCCCCAAAACGAATCGCCTGACGCGCATAAATTTCAGCTTCTTCCGGACTTAATGGATAACCATAACTTGCATCAAAGTATTGAAGAACTTCACGATTAAAATTATTTTTCATTACCGTGGTGCCACCAATATAGGCTACCGTACGATATAAATATTTTTGTACATTTTGTGGCGTACCTTGGGCAACACGCTGCACATTTGAAAAAGCATTACTTAAGTCATTATTAGCTAAACGCCCTAACGCAAAAATCAAATACGCATAATCTGCATCATTTGTCTTAGGTGCACTCCATAAATAATTAAGCGGGTTGGCCTGAATTTGGTTAAGCTGGGCCAAAGAAAGATTCAAACCCAGAGTCTGTGCTGTCGCGAGCGCCTGTCCCGACAAACCTGCACGCAATTGTACCCATAGACGCTGTTGTTTATCTTGTGCGCTCATTAAAGGGCTGGATAACATCATGCGCCCTAAACCTAAGCAGGATTCTGGTTGTGACTCAGTTGCTAACCAAACATCTTTATATTCAGCAAAAACTAATGCATCACCACTTCTCGCCCGCACCTGTGCCAAAGCACAATTTTCGGCTTGGTCAGGGTTGGTGACATAAGATAAGACGGGTTGTGCAGATGCAAAGTCAGCTTGTTTAACTTTTTCTTCAACATAATCGGCTGCTAATTTTTCAGCCATTGCTGATTGTGGATAGCGTTGAGCAAAGCTTACGATAGAGGCAGTAGGTTGAAAGCCAAGGTTTGTATTAAGTTTCCAATATTCTGGATAGTATCCCAACACATCATTTTGCATAGCAAGCTGATATTGGTCTAATAACGCGGTATTACCACTATTTGCAGCATTTAGTGCATCATTAAACTGCTCTTCGGCAGCATAGGTAAATGAACAACCAAGTAAACACATAGCTCCTAACCAGCTACGATGCATATATTTATTTTTCATTACACGACTATGGATTGATGAGCTCTTTCTACTTGGTCTCATATATGTGCTAAACCCTGACTATTCACCTTCAACGCATAGTTTAATTATTCTTCGTGCTTTCTTTTGTTGTGTTATGTAACTCTATGATTCAACATCATTAAAATTCACCTAATTTACTTCGCAAAAACTGTGTCATGTTCTGAAAGTTTACTGTTATCGGTTCAGCTCAAATACTGGTATAATAGATGGTTTGACCCATTTTGGGCCAATTTATTCTTTTTTAGATCGATCTGTTAGGAGCCTGCATGACGGTTCAAACCTTCATTCCCAATGGTGCCAAAGCTGCCTCAGAAAACACTGTTACCCAGCCAACGCACACCACTGATGTTTCAATAAAAAAACTTTATATTGAAACTCAAGGGTGTCAGATGAATGAGTATGACAGTCACCGTATGGCAGACCTTTTAGGGGATTCTCATGGCTACGTTTTAACGACCAACCCTAATGAAGCAGACATTCTGCTCATGAATACGTGTTCTATTCGTGAAAAAGCGCAGGAAAAAGTATTTAGTGAATTAGGCCGCTGGCGTAAACTCAAAGACAAAAACCCTGATCTTGTGATTGGTGTGGGTGGATGTGTTGCGTCTCAAGAAGGTGACAATATTCAAAAACGTGCGCCTTATGTAGACATGATTTTTGGTCCACAAACATTACACCGTTTACCGCAGATGCTTGATCAACATAATGCTCAAGTTGAAAAACCTAAAAAAGATAAAATCAAACTGGTTGATATTTCTTTCCCAGATATTGAAAAATTCGACTTTTTACCCGAACCACGTGTAGAAGGCTTTAAAGCATTCGTTTCTATTATGGAAGGCTGCTCTAAATACTGTTCTTTCTGTGTAGTTCCTTACACACGAGGTGAAGAAGTTTCTCGTCCATTAGATGATGTACTTGCAGAAATTGCAGGTCTTGCGGAAAAAGGTGTCCGTGAAATTTCACTTCTGGGCCAGAATGTAAATGGATATCGCGGAGAAACCTTTGAAGGTGGCATCTGTACCTTCCCTGAATTGTTACGACTCGTTGCAGAAATTCCGGGTATCGGCCGTTTACGTTATACAACATCGCACCCACTTGAGTTCTCTGACGAGCTAATTCAGTGTTATGAAGATTTACCTCAAATGGTGTCACATTTACACTTGCCTGTTCAAAGTGGATCTAACGATGTTTTACAGGCAATGAAGCGAAATCATACGATTGATGTTTATATCGACAAGATTGCCAAGTTAAGAAAAATTCGTCCAGATATGCACTTATCGAGTGACTTTATTATTGGTTTCCCTGGTGAAACTGATGAAAACTTCGCCGAAACACTTCAATTTATCAAAGACTTAGATTTTGATCACTCATATAGCTTTGTTTATTCAAAACGTCCGGGTACACCTGCATCAGACTTGCCTGATACTACGCCTGAGCACGTTAAGAAAGAGCGTTTAGCTCAAGTTCAGAAAGTGATTAAACAGTCTAGCATTGAAAAAACTGATGCAATGCTTGGCAAAATTGAACGTGTTCTTATTGAAAAAGTTTCGGACCAAGACCCTAATATTTTACTAGGTACAGCCGATAATACACGTCTAGTCACTTTTGTAGGTGATGCTTCTTGGGTAGGTCGTTTTGCAGAGATTGAGATTACTGAAATTAAAACTTTAAATTTAGTTTACGGTGAACTCTTGAATCTTGAGCCTGACGTGGCGTAATGTAGAGGTATTCTAAAGTCTACTGAAAGGTTTTCTCTTGACTGCAGCGATTCGACGTACCGTAACATTTCCTGAAATTTCAATGGAACGTTTAAAGAGCATCTTGGGTGCCTATAATGGGCACCTTAAGCAAATTGAACAGCGTTTAGATGTCAAAATTACTCATCGTGGAGATGTTTTTCATATCGATGGTGAGATAGATGCTGTTGGGAGAGCCGAAGCATTATTGCAACGACTCTACGAAGAGTCTGAGGTATCCCAGCAAATCAGTGCAGATCTGTTGCATCTGTTAATTCAATCTTCTCAAACTGAACGTAATTTCGAGTTAGTTGGAGAAGAAATGGATGAACATGATGCACCAATGGATGTCTATTTCCAGACTAGAAAAGGTCGTATTAACCCACGTGGCGCCAATCAAAAACGCTACGTACAGCGTATTTTGCAAAGCGATATTTCTTTTGGTGTTGGCCCTGCGGGTACAGGTAAAACCTATTTAGCAGTTGCCGCCGCAGTAGATATGCTCGAACGTAATGAAATCCAACGGATTTTACTTGTACGTCCTGCTGTAGAAGCTGGAGAAAAGCTAGGTTTCTTACCGGGTGATTTAACTCAGAAAATCGACCCATACCTACGCCCTCTTTACGATGCTCTTTACGAAATGCTTGGCTTTGAAAAAGTTGCCAAGTTAATCGAGCGTCAAGTGATTGAAGTTGCACCTCTTGCATATATGCGTGGTCGCACACTTAACCATTCATTTGTAATTTTGGATGAAGCTCAAAACACAACGCCTGAACAAATGAAAATGTTCTTGACCCGTTTAGGTTTTGGTTCTCGTGCAGTGATTACAGGTGATATTACCCAAGTAGATTTACCTCGAGGCCAACAATCTGGTTTGGCACATGCACTACGTGTACTCGAGAACATTAAAGAAATTCATATTACCCGTTTCCATTCCCGTGACGTTGTACGTCATCAACTTGTTCAAAAAATTGTTGAAGCGTATGAAGGTTGGGATGGTGAACAACAGCGTCTTAATGCTGAAGCACGTGCTGAACGTAAAGCACGTCAAGAAGCATTAGTTGCTGAAAACGATACAGCAGCAGACTTGCAACATCAGGATGCTTAAGGATTCATTTTGAAAATCAGTTTAAGTTTACAACAAGACTTTCAATCACCTGAGTTAGAGTTCAAACGAGCTCAACTCAAAAAAATTATTGAGACCACTTTACGCCACGTTGGTTATAAAGAAGATTGTGAAATTGGAGTTGCTTGCGTTGATCTGGATGAAAGCCAGCAACTCAATTTACAATACCGAGAAAAAGATAAACCAACTAATGTTTTATCTTTCCCAAGTGATATTCCAGAAGAAGTTCTACCAATGCTAGATGCCTTACCATTAGGTGATTTAGTTATTTGCATTCCAGTGGTATTACAAGAGGCTTTGGAACAAAAGAAAACTGCACAAAATCATTTTGCACATCTGTTAGTACATGGTGTTTTACATTTACTTGGCTATGACCATGAAACTAGTGATGAAGATGCAGAAGAGATGGAAGGCTTAGAAATTGAAATTTTAGCAAAACTCAATATTGCTAACCCTTATCAGGAATAATGTGATCATTAGTAAAATGTGGATATCCTAAAAGTTATCCACATTTTTTTAATTAGTGAACCTCAAATTCAGCTTCAGCTGGGTCAAAACGCCAAGTACGTACTATACGCAACTCCGAAATATCTTTCATATTGGCATCAAAATGCCCAAATGGTGCGCCGCGGCGTACTGAAGACTTCGCTGCTTCATCTAGTATTGAATGCCCTGAGCTTTCAAGCAAGCGAATTGCACGAATTCCCCCTTGAGCATTCAAAATTACCATAAGGCGAACTTCACCTTTTAACTGTTGCTGTTTGGCTTCTTCAGGGTAATAGCGATTACCGTAAAGCTCTACTTTTTCACGAAATTTATCTAAATAAATAGCTGAAGCATCTTTCTTTGCTTGAATACCATCTACTGTTTTGATTTTTTGCTGACGGCTGAAATCTTGTTGGCGTTGCAAATATTGTGCTTCAAGGCTTGCAACCATGGCAGCTTTTGCTTGAAATTGACTTTGTAGTTGTTCTAGTTCTTTTTTTCTTTGGCTTGCATCCGCTTGTTTCTGCCAACTCAAAACCGTCATTAAAACTTTTTCTTCAAATTTAAGCTCTCTTTGTTGCTGAATCTTTTGCAAACTTTCTAACTCAGTATCTCCAGTTGAAGCATCATTGAGCATCGGATTTGGAGTATCACTAGAAGTCCGATGAGCTTCACGAAATGCTCCCGCACCTTGCTGATCTGCTTGCGCTAAAAAATCTGCCTGATGAACTGGCTCATTGCTTGGCCGAATTGAAATTGCAATTTCTTTAGTAGATTGCTCTGATGGGCTAGGCATAGCAAAGTGAATGAGCAATACAAAAATATGCAGTAAGATTGCCAATATTGTTGCAGCAATAAAGACTCGGTCTTGCCACCAATGATGAAAAGGCTCTATGGATAAACTTCTTTTGTTCAACATAATCTTAAAAGCATATAAATGCCTTTTCCCCACGGTTTAATACCGAATAAAATACAAACTAATATTCAAATATGGATAAAAGTGTGATTCACTTCAAATATAGGGTTTTATCCATTTTCATTTTGTCAAAATGTATCAAGTAAATTTGTTACACTGCAATATCAAAACCCGTTTTTTATCATAATAAAGATTGTGTGGGCTCTTTAGTAAATTATCTTCTGGAAGTTCTTTTATGCAAACGCTATTTTCCTCATTAGTCAGACGCCTTCAAAAAGTCTATAAAAAAGCAGAAGCATTCATTGAGGAAGAAAGAGATTTTACATTATCGCAAACCTTTCTGAATGCCACTTTGCAACGTTATGTGACCAATAATGTTGAGTTTTTAGATGACCTACATGCAGATCTTTATCATGACTGGTTAAGGTTATATGCAACCATGCATGTGAAAGGTTTAGAAACCACACTATCGGTTGATTTAAAACTGATCCAGATGGAATTTAATAAAGAACAACAACTTTTAGTTTTTGAACAAATTAGTAATACACAAATTATTGAAGCGAAATATAAAAACTTTTGGCAAAAGATCGCTGTAAAAGCCGCAGTTTTTTATTACCATAAAATTTTGAAAAAAGACCCTTTGGGGATGATTCTTGAACGTTTTAATGTAGCAGAAGAACGCGATGAACTCATTTTTCTTGATCTCAACCGTTGGTTTGGCAAAAAAGCCAGCATCATCGAGACATTAGGCAAAGTACATATAAATTACGCACGAGTTCGTGAAGCTGAGTTAGTTGTATTTGGAAATGTGAATTTAGCAGCCTTACTTTCTCGTGATCAGGACGACGATTTTGAAGAAGAATTCGCGGATTCTGAAATAACGCCAATTCAGCAAAAAGATGAATAAACGGTTTATAAATGAAGATGAATTAACTGCCAAAAAACACAAATAGATTACACATTTAGCATAAATCCTGATTTTTTCTCCATGATCAACAGGCATAATATGTTTAAGTTACAGATGCATCAGCACTGACTTTTTAGTCTGTACAAGGATATTTACTTATGGCAACAAAATTTCTGAAATCGTTTGGCATCGCAACAGGTATTTCAACAACTTTGCTTTTTGCAGGCTTCTCAAGCCATGCACTTGCCATGAGCCCATTTCAGGCGAATTATCAGTTTACTTACAATAATAAAGGCATGGGGTCGGCTACACGTGCCTTAAGCCAGCAAGGTAATAACTGGACTTATAAATTCACTGCAAAAGCAGGCGGAATTGCGTCCGCAAGTGAAACAAGTAAATTTAGTTTCACCAATGGTAAAATTGGGTCTCAAAGTTTTAGCCGTACCAGCAAAATTTTGATTCATAACAACACCATGAGTATTAACTTTAATCCAAATAGCAAAACTATCTCTACCAAGAAAGATGATAAAGCTCGTTCATTTGCTTGGCAGGCAGGCGTTCTTGATGAGTTAAACGCAGAGTTACAACTGCGTGAAGACTTAAAAAATGGTTCACTGAAGTCCTCTTATCCACTTGCAGATGCAAAAGAAGTGGAAAACCGTCGATTTGTAAAACAAGGTAATGAGAAAATTAAAACCTCTTATGGAACATTCGATACCATTAAAGTGGTTTTACAACACAACAAACCTGAACGCAGTACAATCTTTTGGTTAGCGCCGAAATTAGATTATTTACCAGTTAAAGTAAGTCATATTGATGGTAAAACTTCTTATGGATTGTTATTAACAAGTTATACAGGTAAGACGAATTAAAGCTTGCATTTTTTTGGATGCTTTTTAAAATACGCATTTGCTTTAAAAAGCATCCGTCTAGAGGATTCTCCCGTGCACGCACTAGAACAGAAAATCTTAACAGAAGGTATCGTTCTATCTGATCAAGTCTTGAAAGTCGACGCTTTCTTAAACCACCAAATTGATCCTGTATTAATGCAGCAGATTGGTAAAGAATTTGCCGCTCGCTTTAAAGATGCAGGGATTACCAAGATTATTACCATTGAAGCATCAGGTATTGCACCTGCAATCATGGCAGGTTTAGAACTTGGTGTACCTGTAATTTTTGCTCGCAAATATCAGTCATTGACCTTAAAAGATGACTTATATCGCTCTAAAGTATTTAGTTTTACTAAACAAACTGAAAGCACGATTGCGATTTCAAATAAACATCTTCATTCAACTGATAAAGCATTAGTTATTGATGACTTCTTGGCAAATGGTCAAGCAGCATTAGGCCTGATTGATTTAATTCACCAAGCAAATGCAGAAGTTGTAGGTGTGGGTATTGTGATTGAGAAATCATTCCAACCAGGTCGTGATTTATTGCTTGAAAAAGGCTACCGCGTTGAATCATTAGCACGTGTACACTCTCTTACAGATGGCAAAGTTACTTTTGTAAAAGAATAAGATGTACACCTAAAAAAGAGCGGATATCCGCTCTTTTTTATTTGCTCAAAACTAAACTAAAAGCTTTTTGGCAACCTCTCCTAAACGTTTGCCTTGAGCTTCACACAAAATCTTTTCATCCTGACTTAAGTTTTGGTCATGACGCGGTCCACTTACATGGCTTGCGCCATAAGGTGTTCCCCCTGTTTTAGTATTA
This sequence comes from Acinetobacter pittii ATCC 19004 = CIP 70.29, assembly GCF_000369045.1. Taxonomy (GTDB): domain Bacteria; phylum Pseudomonadota; class Gammaproteobacteria; order Pseudomonadales; family Moraxellaceae; genus Acinetobacter; species Acinetobacter pittii. The sequence continues at coordinate 15,681 of NZ_KB849796.1, forward strand.
GATAACGCTGGAATTGCATTAGGTAATCCCAAAATCATCATGCCATGATGAAATAACGGCGGTAGCATAGTGAGTAAAGTACTTTCTTGCCCACCATGCATTGAACCAGAAGAAGTGAAAACACAAGCGGGTTTATTATGTAATGCCCCATTGAGCCAAAGACTGGTTGTTTGATCCCAAAAATATTTCATTTCACTTGCCATATTGCCAAAACGGGTTGGAGAACCTAACGCTAAACCTGAACAATTCGCTAGATCATCTAACGTACAATAGATATCACCTTCTTCCGGAATACTTGGCTCGGCTATTGTGACAGCTGGAGCAATATTTGGTACTGTCCGAATTTTCACTGACATACCCGCAGACTCAACACCGTTGGCAATTAAATGAGCCATTTCTTTAGTAGAACCATATTTGCTGTAATAGAGTACAAGAATGTAAGGTTGCATCGGTTTCATAAATTTTGTTAAAAAGACACTATACGGGATTTTTTATTTTTTTGGCGCAACCAATTTTATGAAATTCTAGAGGTGATTGATGAGGTAGTACAAAAGATAATGCGAGCAAATTTCTCGGACTCATCGAGTAAAAAGTTTATCTACTTTTGGTAAACCCTTGCTTAGACAACAGAAAGCCTACTTTGTTGAAAAAAGTTTATGGCTACAATTCTTTCTATAGCACATAGTAAACTTACAGAACGACTTTAATTCTATAAGTTATTATTTTGCTTTAATCTACGATTTGAGTACTTAAGCTCATACTTTCATAAGCTATCAATCGCCCAACATGATGATTAAAAAAATCGGGATAGACGACGCATGTTACAACGTTTTTTAAGTAAACTTCCTTTTTATAATAAAACCTGGTTTCAGTTCGTTTTATATGTATTTAAGCGTTTTGAAGCTGATCGGTGCCGTGAACAAGCTGGCTCTCTCACCTATACAACGCTATTCGCAGTTGTGCCGATGTTAACGGTTTTTTTAGTAATTATTTCTTCAATCAAAGCGTTAGAACCCGCAAGACAACAGCTGCAACATTTAATTTATAGTAATTTTTTACCGAAAAGTACGATTGCATTTGATAAAGCGCTAAATGCTTTTACAGAAAAATCTAGCAACTTAACCGTTATTGGTGTGCTGTTTTTATTCGTTACTACTGTCTTAATGCTGACCTCAATTGAAACCGTCTTTAACCGTATTTGGCGTGTAAAAGAAACTCGTAGTGGCATTATGGGCTTTATGCGCTATTGGACAATCATCTCTTTAGGTCCGATTATTTTAGGCAGTGCATTTGTTATTTCATCAACAGTTGCATCGATGAACTTATTAAGCAATAACTTCACAGGTTATCAACTTGATGGCGCATTTCTACTCTGGCTAATTTCTTTTGTACTCACTATTTTGGGTTTCTTCATTTTATATTGGACCATTCCCAATCGTACAGTCCCAGTTTATGCAGCAGGAATAGCGGCTTGTTTAAGTGCGGTACTGTTCGAAATACTCAAAAATTTCTTTAGCTTTGTGATGTCAAATTTCACTAGTTATGAAATTATTTATGGTGCATTTGCAGCAGTTCCAATTTTCCTTCTATGGATCTTCCTGTCATGGAACATTATTTTACTTGGTGTAGAAGTAAGTTTTGCTCTAACTGCTTTTCACTCGGGTAAAGAGCAGAAACGTCATCCTGTTTTAATGCTATTAGATATTCTCGAGCTGTTTTATAAAAAACAGAAACTCGGTGAAAGTGTAAGTGACAAAGAAGCTTTAGAAATTTTAGGTCGTGGAGAGATTGGCCGTTGGCCAGCTTATGTACTTTTGCTTGAAGAGCAAAATTTGGTTAAACGTACCGATAAAGATGAATATGTTCTCGCGCGCAATTTATCCCAAGTTGACTTCTGGAGCTTTTTCACTGCTCTTCCATACCCTCTGCCATTACGTGAAGATGTTCTAAATGTACACGATGACGATGAATGGATGGAAAAAATAGGACCCGCCTTGGTCGAATCTAATGATTATTTAGCAGCAAAACTTTCTATTCCGCTCTCAACAATTTTTGAAGAGAAATAAGAAAGTAGAACTCTTCAATAGTATAGACACTCTTTCCTACCCAATAAAAAAACCCTATTATTAAAAAAATAATAGGGTTAAAAATTGGCAATTTTAGGAGTGGGTTATGCTTTTACAAAAGTTTCCCATGCAAAATCTTGCGTTGCACCTTTTAATGTCATTTTCAACTGATCACCTGCATGTAATGGTCCAACCCCAGCAGGTGAACCTGTCATAATCACATCACCTGGCTCTAATGAAAAAACCTGATTAATATCAGTTAAAAGTTCACCAATAGTAAACATTAACAGTGCAGTATTACCATCTTGACGCAATTCATCATTAATATGGAAAGTGAATTTGGTCTCTTGCCAATTTGTAATTTCTTTTGTATCAACCCAATCTGCCAAAACACAAGCACCATCAAAAGCTTTAGCGCGCTCCCATGGGTGGCCTTTACTTTTCAGATCATTCTGTAAGTCACGCATTGTTAAATCAAGACCTAAAGTTACTGCCCCAATCGCTTTTAAAGCTTTTTCAGGGTCAGTTTCACCTTTCAAAGGTTGATCAATACGTAACACCAACTCACACTCAAAATGGCAACTGCCCCACGCTGGATTCCAAGAAATACCGTCATTTAAACCAATCAAGCTACTCGGTGGTTTAATAAATAATATAGGGCTGTCAGGCATAGCATTATTTAATTCTTTGACATGATCGGCGTAACTTCTGCCCACGCAAACGATTTTTGAAGGACGTGTATTCATGAGGCTTCCTTTGTTGTTGCGGCTAATAATTCCAATAATTTATTTCTTAAATGTATTTTCAAATATGGTTTGATCTGAAACCTGTGCAAATGCACGCTTTGGTACAATAATTACAGTTTTATTCTTTAGCTCAAGCATATAGGTCAATTTACCTTTAGCAAAAGTTTGCACATCCGTATATTGCATCACCTGCTTACGACCATTGGCATAAAGCTCAAAGTAATCTTGATATAAGTCGATTCCCTGCTGACTCTTTCCAAACTGGTAACGAACAAATTGACGCTTAAATAACATAGGTAAAAGCCAGTAACGCATCAGACCTTGCATCACCAGAAAAAACACGCCTAACCCGACATAATATCGTCCAACACCAGAGAGACCTAAATAAAATCCCCAAATAATAATTGCGATACTAATTGCAGGTGTAAGAAAACGGGTAAATTGCTTTTTCCCAAATGTCACTAATGAAAATCCATCTTGTGACTCTTCTAAATTCAAATAGTAACGTAAAGATAAAGCTGTTTTTTGCTCAGTCATTGCACTGCATCAATACTCAATAAATCGAAACTATTAGAGCATATTCATTTCAGCTTTAAAATGAATCAAAGGCTATTTTTTATTTTGTTTAAAAGTAGAGCTTATTATGAGATTCGAAGATCAACTACGTTGCATATATAGAACGTAGATTCATATTTTTTGAGCTTATTTCAGTTTTTAAAATTTCTACAATAAGAGCATTACCTTCTTAGTGGAATGTCTCATGTCTTTCTTTGCAAAATTATTTGGCTTAAATCAAAAAGCAACAGTCTCAAAAGATGTGGTTACTCAAGCCACTCAAGAGTCCTCTCTTTTTAATCAGCCAAGCTTTTTAGAATTAATTAAAAAACGTCGTTCTATTTATTCGATCGGGAAAAACTTACAACATACTCCTTCGGAGATTGAAGGGTTAATTCAAGAAGCGGTCAAACATAGCCCCTCAGCATTTAACTCTCAGTCATCTCGCGTTGTAATTTTATTTAATGAGTCTCATCAAAATTTCTGGAATATTGTTTTAGATGTATTAAAAACGATTGTTCCTGCCGAAGCACTAGCGGGAACTGAAAAAAAAATTCAAAGTTTTGAAGCGGGTGCTGGTACAGTTTTATTTTTTGAAGACCAAGATGTGATTAAAGGTTTACAAGAGCAATTTGAATTGTATGCTGATAATTTCCCAGTCTGGTCTGAACACTCAACAGCAATTGCACAATTTGCAGTGTGGAATGTATTAGCTGAACAAGGTATTGGTGCTTCTTTACAACATTACAATCCAATTATCGATGAGAAAATTAATGCTGCTTTTGATATTCCTGCGCAATGGAAACTAAGAGCCCAATTAGTATTTGGTTCAATTGAAGGCGAAGCAGGTGAAAAAGCTTTTATTGAAGACGAAAGCCGTTTTAAAACATTTGGCTAATTTTTTTCAACTTCAAATCATTTAAGAGCTGGTTGCCATGAGCACTAGCTTTTAAATTAAAATAATAAAAAACAGGCACAAAAAAACCGCTATAAATAGCGGTTAATTCTTCAAGTGGTGCGCTCAGAGAGATTCGAACTCCCGACCCCTTAGTTCGTAGCCAAGTGCTCTATCCAGCTGAGCTATGAGCGCGTACTTGATGTTGCGCATTATACGCATTTTTTAAGGCTTAGGAAGCCTTTTTTCATCTTTCTGTCATCAAACGTCTAGTTCTTAGCCATCACTCAAGTTTACATAGCTTTGTAGCTAAAGTTATTGAAACTTTGCTCACCAAAGATGTATCTGAAATATTTTTTTTCAAATAAGTTTTATAGAATTTTTGAAGCTTTTTGCCATCTATCTAGAAGATAAAGGCTACTGTTTTAGTCAACATTATATAAATAATATATTTCTGGTTGAACCTAACCATTATAAGACTGTTTGAAATTTGACTAAGATAATGCCTCAAATAAGTGAAAATATGATTAAAAAAATAATTAGTTAAAATTATATAATATAAAAATTATTATTATTTTTATGTCTAAATTAAATAAATTATTATTTCTTTAAATATTATTTAATAACAAAAAATGTGACTAAAAATACACATTGACAGCTTTTGAGATCTAACCAATACTAAATCGCAATTATTGAGATACACATCTCATTAATTATAAAGCGCAATAAATAATACTTACGAGCCTGTAAATTATTTTGTGTAAGTTCCATTTTTTATAAATGATCTTTTAATCGATCATCGAACTGAATCGTAAACCAATTCATTGCTAAACGCCAATTTTGAATTGGCATCGTCCATTTCTTCGCAGCATTTGATGTTGCTAAGTAAATGACCTTCTTTACTGAGTCATCAGATGAAAAGATTTTCCTTTTCTTCGTTGAATGGCGTATTACGCTATTCAACGACTCAATCGCATTTGTTGTATAAATTGCATGACGTATTTCGGCTGGATAGCTAAAGATCGTTCGGATATTTTCCCAATTGGCCCGCCAGGATTCTCCAATTTTGGGATACTGGTGATTCCATTGATCACAGAAGATGTCTAGGGATTTTAAAGCATTTTCCTCTGTACTTGCCTGATAAATCGCTTTCAGACCCGACGTAACAGCTTTGTAGTCTTTCCAGCTTACAAATCTCAGGCTATTGCGTACAACATGCACGATACACAGTTGAATATCAGTATGAGGGTAAACAGAGGCTATCGCGTCAGGGAAGCCTTTTAATCCATCTACACAGGCAACAAGAATGTCCTGTACTCCTCGATTTTTTAGCTCTGTCATGACTGACAGCCAGAATTTGGCACCTTCTGTCTGAGCAATCCACATACCCAGTAATTCTTTTTGCCCATCCATATTGATGCCTAAAGCAAGGTATACGGACTTGTTAATCACATTGGAGTGCTGACGGACTTTGACAACAATACAGTCAAGATAGACAACAGGATAAAGGCTATCTAAGGCTCTATTTTGCCACTCAGTCACTTGCTCAATCACAGCATCGGTAACTTTGCTGATGAGAGATGCTGACACATCGGCATCGTACATTTCTTTGAAGAAGGCTACAATTTCCCTATTAGTCATTCCTTTTGCATACAGTGAGAGGATTTGGTCATCCATACTGGTGATGCGTGTTTGGTGCTTTTTGATAATTTGTGGCTCAAATGAACCTTCTCGATCACGGGGAATATCTAAAGCCAGTTGTCCATCTTGAGTTGTAATGGTTTTAGAACTAAACCCATTACGGCTATTTGAGCCTTTCTTGGGCTGATGCTTTTCATAACCGAGATGGTCTGAAAGTTCAGTATTGAGTGCAGTTTCAATCATGAATTTTTTAAAGACTGCTGTCATTTGGTTTAAGTCTTCTGGTGTTTTTAGACCTTTAGCCAATTCGGCAGCCATACTTTTGATTGTTGCTTCATCCATGTGAAGTACCTTTTGTAATTATCCTCTGAAGGATAAATGAAAATTAAGTACTTACACAAAATTTAGAACAGTCCCATACTTACTTAAAAATACAAAATTATATAGGAAATAGACCAACATGTTCTTACTAACAAACCTCGTATCTTCGATATCAAAAATTACTCAAGATTTGGGTAATATTGTATCGGTGAACACTACTGTAACTGGTAGTTCTTCTATTGAAGGCCAGATATCAACTTCTGGTTTACTTTCAGATACTCTATCTACAGTAACAAATACTCTTACAACAACCACAACAGGCCTTGTTTCTGATGCCGTTGGTACTGTTACTGGCAGTATCGGTTCTACAAGTCCTGTAGACACAGTAACTAATATTATTGGCGGAGTAACTGGCGGTATTGATCTTGGAACTTCTCCAATTGCTCCAGTTATTGACGTTGTTCAAGGTGGTATCGACATTCTTCAGGGTGTTGAAAGCCTAAAAACTGAAATCATCAACACAGGTATCGACACTGTTGCTGATACTATCATTGGTGTTCTTCCTCAAACTGAACACCCTGTTTCTGAAATTGCTGATCTTGGCACTCTAACTTTCGAAACTTCTCGTGACACAGTAAATGGCACGCTTGAAGTCATTTCCGATCTAGTGGGTGGAGACATTCAAGGCGCAACTGAGTCTGCTACTGGTGTCGTTGAAACATTAATCACTAATGGTACAACTGCGACAGGTATTGTTACTGACGTTGTCGGAAGCATTACAGATGTCGTTGGTGGTGTAACTGGTGGCGTTGATGGCAACCCGCTTGAAGTAATTACTGACATCATCGGTGGCGTAACTGGTGGCGTTGACGGTAACCCGCTTGAAGTAATTACTGACATTATCGGTGGTGTAACTGGTGGTGTTGACGGTAATCCGCTTGAAGTAATTACTGATATTATCGGCGGCGTAACTGGCGGTATCGGTGATGGCACATCTCCAATCGCTCCAGTGATTGATGTCGTTCAAGGCGGTATTGATATTCTACAAGGTGTAGAGAGTCTAAAAACTGAGATCATCAATACTGGTATCGACACTGTTGCTGATACTATTATTGGTATTCTTCCACAAACTGAATATCCTGTTTCAGACCTAGCAGATCTTGGCACTTTAACTTTCGAAACTTCTCGTGACACAGTAAACGGTGCACTTGAAGTTGTTTCTGATTTAGTTGGTGGTGATATCCAAGGTGCTACTGAATCTGCTACCGGTATTCTCGATACGCTGATTACAAATGGCACAACTGCTACTGGAATTATTAATAACATTATCGGCGGCGCAACAAGTGGTGATAGCCCACTTGGCGTGGTAACCGACATTATTGGTGGTGTAACTGGCGGTGTTGACGGTAACCCGCTTGAAGTAATTACTGACATCATCGGCGGTGTAACTGGTGGTGTTGACGGTAATCCACTTGAAGTAATTACTGACATTATCGGTGGCGTAACTGGTGGTGTTGATGGTAATCCACTTGAAGTAATTACTGACATTATTGGCGGTGTAACAGGTGGTATCGGTGGTGGAACTTCCCCAATCTCTCCAGTGATTGATGTTGTTCAAGGCGGTATTGATATTCTTCAGGGCGTAGAAAGCTTAAAAACTGAAATTATCAACACTGGCATTGATACAGTTGCAGATACAATTATCAGCATTCTTCCACAAGCAGAACATCCTGTTTCTGAACTTGCAGACCTCGGCACATTAACTTTCGAAACTTCTCGTGACACAGTAAACGGTGCACTTGAAGTTGTTTCTGATTTAGTTGGTGGTGATATTCAAGGTGCTACTGAATCTGCTACCGGTATTCTCGATACGCTGATTACAAATGGCACAACTGCTACTGGCTTAGTAACAGAAATCATTGGTGGATTGACAGGAACTATTGGTGGGGTTACTGGTGGAGATAGCTCACTAGGCTTAGTCACTGATTTACTTGGCGGTTTAACTGGTAGCGTAGATGGTGATAACCCTCTTGGCTTAGTGACCGACCTTCTAGGCGGCTTAACTGGTGGCGTTACTGGCGGTACAGACAACCCTATCGGCATCGTAACAGATATCGTGGGTAGCTTAACGGGCGGTGTGACTGGTGAAGGCGGATTAGATGTTATTTCTAATTTACTAGGCGGATTAACTGGTGGTAGCTTACTCGGTGGTGTAACGTCGACAGTATCAAGCGTAACTAATACAACGCATACTATCGTACCTACATCATTACTTACCGATAACTTCTTAGAAAACTCTTTCAATACTGTTTAATATAAGTCGTTAAAATAAAGCCACTTATTACAAGTGGCTTTATTTATTAATATATTTTTAAATATTAATTTACTTCTTCCCATCTATAATATTTCTTATGAGCCAGCTCTAACATTGCATAATCATTAGGTGTATCACCATAAGCATAAATTGTAGAATACTGAGTTAAATCATAATTGTTTTTTATTCTATTTACTTTTTCTAAATAACCGCAATCACCATTAATAAAATCACCTGTTAAAATACCATCACGTATTTCAAGTTGATTACATATAACCTCTAAATCTAAAGATTGGCACCAGCTTTCTAAATAAACACCTAATGATGCAGATACAACCACAACCTGATCACCTTGTTGTTTATGCCAAAGAATACGCTCCAAAGCATTTTGACGCACACAGGTAGGAAGGACATTTTTAGCAAACTCTTGTCCCATATATTTTAGGGAATCTGCATCATAGCCCACGTATCCCACCTGACAGAGTTTAGTTCGGATAGTTTTATCGGTTACCCATCCAAGCTTATAACCCGCTATATAAGGTGCAAGTCGAATACCACCTAGTATTTGAGTTTTTTTATTTAAAGAAAATTTAAGGAATAGACTGAATGTATCGTTATGAGTGATCGTGCCATCAAAGTCAAATAAAGCTAAGTTCATTTATGATTATCTCTAATATAATTAAAAAGTTATAAATTTAGATTTTTTAAAGTACTAAAAAACAGGCACAAAAAAACCGCTATAAAAGCGGTTAATTCTTCAAGTTGGTGCGCTCAGAGAGATTCGAACTCCCGACCCCTTAGTTCGTAGCCAAGTGCTCTATCCAGCTGAGCTATGAGCGCGTAACTTGTGTGCCTTTCAGCGATTCGTTCTATTTTACTTGGTGCGCTCAGAGAGATTCGAACTCCCGACCCCTTAGTTCGTAGCCAAGTGCTCTATCCAGCTGAGCTATGAGCGCGTAACTTGTGTGCCTTTCAGCGATTCGTTCTATTTTACTTGGTGCGCTCAGAGAGATTCGAACTCCCGACCCCTTAGTTCGTAGCCAAGTGCTCTATCCAGCTGAGCTATGAGCGCATTAAGTAAATGGCGGTGAGAGAGGGATTCGAACCCTCGATACCAGTAATAGGTATGCTTCCTTAGCAGGGAAGTGATTTCAGCCACTCATCCACCTCACCGGAACGAGCCGCCATAATACAAACTAAAACCCTATTGTTCAAGTCATCATAGTGAAATTTTCTTGTTTTTTAGTTCAATGAATTATTTTTTAAGCAATTTTCTCATTATTTTCGTCTTTTTCGATCAAACGCTTGTTAAGATAGATATTATTTCTTCATCAAAATACTGTAGTGCATAACACATTATTGCAAACCTAAACGTGCAGTTCGGGTCTGCATGACTTATGCTAAACTTATCTGCCAAGCGTGAAACCAAACGACATGACAAAAAACTGGGCTGACCCCGAAGCGAAAGCTGAAGCTGAACGTTATGACAATCCTATTCCAAGCCGTACTCTTATTTTAGATACATTGGAACAATTGCAGACACCGCAATCTCATGCAGAACTTGTCGATCATTTTAATATTCATGACCAAAAAAGTATTGAAGCACTCAGTCATCGCTTAAGTGCTATGGTTCGTGATGGTCAAATCATGAAAGACGGGTTTAAATTTCAGTTGGTGGCAGATCAACCGACCTATGAAGCAACTGTTTATATCAATAGTAAAGGTTTAGGCACAGCGCATATCGATGGTCAAAGTGACCTTTTACTTCCTGAACGTGAATTACGTTTAGTCTTTAACGGTGACCGAGTTAGAGTGCGACAGACTTCAGTTGATCGTAAAGGCAAACCTTGGGGATTTATCACAGAAGTTTTACAACATCGTGTTAAACAATTAATTGGTAAATTGTCGGTTCACGATGGCGAATATTTTATTCAGCCCAACAATCCAAATCAGCACCAGCCTATTCCTTTAGAAAAAGAACTGGTAACACATGCTGAAGCAAATGTTGGCGATATGCTACGTGTCGCAATAGACAGCTATCCGACTCGTGAAGAATTTGCGACGGCGCATATTATTCAATCTATGGCCGACAAAGCTGATACAGAAATTATTATTCCGCAGACTATTCTTGAGTTTGGCTTACCTTACGAATTTCCAGATGAAGTTATAAAAGAAGCTGAAAGCTTTAAAGAACCATCTGCTCAAGACCGTGAAGGCCGCATTGATTTACGAGATTTAGCATTAGTTACGATCGATGGTGAAGATGCTCGAGATTTTGATGATGCGGTTTATGCTGAAAAACGTCCAGGTGGCGGTTATCGTGTAGTGGTCGCAATTGCTGATGTTAGCCATTATGTACGCTTAGACTCAGCCCTCAATGAAGAAGCTGAGGAACGTGGTACTTCGGTATACTTCCCGCATTTCGTATTACCGATGCTACCAGAGGCATTGTCAAATGGCTTATGCTCTCTAAACCCTCATGTAGACCGTTTATGTATGGTCTGTGACTTGAAACTCTCTCGTACAGGCCGTGTAACTGGTTACGATTTTTATCCATCAGTGATGCATTCAAAAGCACGTTTGACCTATACACAGGTAGCACAATATTTTGACGGCGCAACAGATGCGATTCCAAAAGATCGTGATGTTCATAAATCTTTAAATACGCTTTTCCAGCTTTATCAGATTTTGAAAAATTTACGTGCTGATCGTCATGCAATGGAATTTGAAACCATTGAAACCTACATGACTTTTGATGAGCTAGGCGGGATTAAAGAAATTTTGCCACGTACACGTAATGAAGCACATAAACTTATTGAAGAGTGCATGTTACTTGCTAACGTTGCTGCGGCTGAATATGCATTAGAACATGATGTTCCAATGTTGTATCGCGTGCACGAAGCTCCAGAGTTCTCACGTATTCAGAAAGTAAAAGACTTTGTTAAATTACTGGGGCTACCCTTCCCTGACCAACCAACTCAAGCAGACTATCAAAGAGTAATTGAAGCAACTAAAGATCGTATTGATGCACCAAGTATTCATGCCGTCTTATTACGTTCAATGATGCAAGCTTATTATGGCGCAAAAAATGCAGGGCACTATGGTTTGGCTTATGAAGCTTATACGCATTTCACTTCGCCAATTCGTCGTTACCCAGACCTATTATTACACCGGGCCATTAAAGCTCACTTGAAACAAAAGCCTTATCCACTCTCTGGTGCTGCACTAGATGATGCAGGTGAACATTTCTCTCAAACAGAGCGCCGTGCTGATGAAGCTTCTCGTAGCGTAACGACGTGGTTGAAATGTCACTACATGCAGCAGCATCTAGGTGATGAATTTATTGGTATTGTAAGTGCGGTGACCGAATTCGGTTTATTCGTGACACTGAAAGATTTATATGTCGATGGCATGATTCATATTAGCCAACTCGGCGATGACTTCTTTATTTATGACCAAGCGAGTCAAAATCTAGTAGGTCAAAATCGTGGTCAAGTCTTTGGTTTGGGCGATGAAGTTAAAATTCAGGTTGCTGGTGTCAATCTGGAAGAACGTAAAATTGACTTTCAGCTCATTAAGCAAGTTACCCATGCAGGCCGAGTAGTTCGTAGCCGTGCGCCGCGTACGACTAAAACTACTACGCAGGCGACTGAAGAAGTTTTCAGTAAACCAACTGTCAGTAGTGATGGTGAGCGACCTGTTCACAAAAAGAAAGAAAAAAGTAAGCCAAGTTCTTACACCAAAAAATCTGGTAAGAAAACCTCAGCAAAAGCCGAGACTAAATCAGAAAAGGTGAAGAAAAAATCTAAGCCTAAAAAGAAAAAGTCGAATGCAAAATCAAAGGCTGAATAGTGAGTAAATAATTATCACACTTCAGAAATAAGTCTCCAATAGGAGACTTATTTCTTTTTAAAAAGGGTTATTTTACACATTAAGCTTGATTTCCAGCCTGAGAGGACCTACATCTAATACCATGTTTAAAAAATAATGTGGCTATTAGCAATGACTTTACAGCAAGCGACTTTACCAACTCCGCGTTTTGACCAAATTGAATTAGAAAATTTAAAACAAGACATTCAACAAGCGATCCAAGCAGGTCAGGAATTTTTAAATACTCTTACGGCTGCACCTACAGATGTAACTCAGCAACTTGCCGTACTTGAGCAAGTCGATACACTTGAAAATAATCTAAGTGAATCATGGGGCGTTTTATCGCATTTAAACGCGGTAATGAGCAATGCAGAAACGAGAGAAGTCTATCAATCTTTATTACCAGCATTAAGTGAATATTACACTCAGCTTGGTCAACACACGGCGCTTTATCAAACCTATCAACACATCCATGATGGTCAAAGTTATACCTCTCTTAGCCCTGCACAGCAAAGTGCTATCCATCTAGCTTTACGTGACTTTAAACTTTCAGGTGTAGCCTTAGAGGGTGAAGAGAAAAAACGTTATGCAGAGATTTCTGCGCGTCTTTCACAGCTTTCTTCTGATTTTTCAAACCACGTACTTGATGCAACACAAGCTTACTTTAAACCACTTACCGAAGATCAGCTAAAAGGTCTTCCAGAAAGTAATATTGAGTTATTAAAACTGTACGGCAAACAACGTGAACTTGACCAAGCTGTAGCAACCCTAGATTTCCCAGCATATTTTGCAATCATGACTTATGCAGATGACCGTGCATTACGTGAAGAGCTTTATAGAGCTTATGTGACTCGTGCATCTGATCAGTCTGAACAAACTGAGTTTGATAACAGCAAAATTATGGAAGAAATTTTGAGTCTTCGTCAGGAAATGGCGAAACTACTTGGTTTCAATAACTATGCTGAATATTCTCTGGCAAGTAAAATGGCACCAGACGTAAAAACAGTACATGAGTTTTTGGTTGACCTAGCAGAGCATGCGCGTGCTCCTGCGCTTCAAGAAGTTGCCGAACTTCAAAAAATTGCTAAACAAGATGGTGTGGATGAGCTTAAACCTTGGGATACAACTTACTATTCTGAAAAACTTAAACAGCAACAATTCAACTTATCTCAAGAAGCATTAAAACCTTATTTCCCTGCACCTAAAGTTATTCAGGGATTATTCCAGATTGTGCAGCGTCTATACGGCATTAACATTATTGAAAGACAAGCACCTGTCTGGCATCCAGATGCACGTTATTTTGAATTAGAAGACCAAGGTCAAGTGATTGGTGGCTTCTTCTTTGACATCTATGCACGTACAGGCAAACGTGGTGGCGCATGGATGAATGGCTTCCGCTCGCGCATGCAAACACTTCATGGTTTACAAAAACCAATTTGCTATATGGTGTGTAATTTCACTCCTCCTGTAGGTGATCAACCTGCTTTATTGACTCATGACGAAGTGATTACTTTGTTCCATGAGTTCGGACATGGTTTACATCATATGTTGACCGAAGTAGATAATATCTCGGTTGCAGGAACGCATGGTGTTGCTTGGGATGCAGTAGAACTACCAAGCCAGTTTATGGAATTCTGGTCATGGGATAAAGAAAGTCTAGATGTATTAAGTGAACACATCGATAGTAAACAGACTTTGCCACAAGAATTACTAGATGCATTATTAAATGCCCGATTCTTTCAATCTGGTATGCAAACTTTACGTCAGCTTGAATTTGCATTATTTGACTTGACCATTCACACAAAAACACCTGCCCTGAACAGTGAGCAAATTCAGCAAACCTTAAACGATATTCGTAAGCAATATGCGGTCGTTCCTACTGTCGACTACAACCGTTTCCAACATAGTTTTAGTCATATTTTTGCTGGCGGTTATGCCGCAGGTTATTACTCTTACAAATGGGCAGAAGTCTTAGCGAGCGATGCATTTGATCGTTTTGAAAATGAAGGTATTTTTAATACTCAAACCGGTAAAGAATTCCGTCAGGCAATTCTAGCTGTGGGTGGAAAAGACACTGCGCTTGAGGCATTTGTTAATTTCCGTGGACGCGAGCCTAAAATTGACGCATTGTTACGTCATCAAGGTTGGACGAATGACAACAAAACCGCTTAAACTATGGGCCTAAATTGATCGTGTGGTTAGGGTGATAAAGATGAAAAAACGTTTCATTGCTGGGGCAAAATGTCCAAAATGTGAAGCCATGGATCGGATTATCATGCTAACCACCGCAGAAGACGAATGGATTGAATGTATCGAATGCGGTTATAGCGAAAATCGTCCGACTCATGTTGATGAGCCTGAAACACCTGCTGAACCGGATGAAATTGGGGTAATACAGTTCAAGCCACGTCGTCCCGACTAAAGGTCTTAAACATGCCACTACAAAGAAAACAAAACTCAAAATTATTATGGATTTTAATTGGGGGCTTAAGCATTGTCGTAGTGCTTTTTTTTGCAGCGCAATGGTTTTTTAAAAAAACCGAGTCGTCAGCACCACTGGTTGATCCACAACCTGCCTCGACTCCTGCTCCTGCTAAACCGAAACCAGCTGACCCATTACCAAGTTCTGAACCCTTAGCTGAAAATGCAAGCTCTCAGCAACTTGTTAGTGAAAATGTGCTTAAAGAGCCTGTCCCTGCCCAAGAGTCTTTAGCAAAAGAAGAAGTATCTAAACTTGAAGATGTTCATCGGCAGCTAAAAGATCAGGAAGCAACCTTAAAAGCTCAGCATGCAGATGCGGATCAATTAACTAAACTCAAAGAAGAACAAGTTAAATTGCTGGAAGCTCAGCTTAAACAGCAATAGTTTTTCAATCAAATCTAAAAAAGCTAAAGTTATCTATCTTTAGCTTTCTAATTTTAAGAAGAAAATTAGATTGTTATCGAATGCAAAATACTCATATTGTATCATCCAAAAAAACACCCTCTTTAAGAGGGTGTTTTTTAATCAAGATATTTACTTCAAATTATTAGATTAGTGATACCAACCGAATAATTTAAAGAAGTAAGGTGCATAAGCAATAATAAGCATTGCAGGCACCATTACAATTAGTGGAAGTACCCATCGCTCGAAGCGGTAGAAGAATGATTTATGACGAACTTCTGCATCTGCTTCAGATACCTCATCGTCGCCAATTGCTTGTCTCGCCAATAAGTGGTTTAAAGCAACTGGAGGAGTAATATAGCCAAGCTCAAAACCAATTAAAGCGATCATCCAGAAATGCACAGGATCAATTCCGTATTTATATGCTACGGGTGCTACGGTTGCTGAAATTAAAATAACAGCACCGAATGGATCCATGATCATCCCAACAAATACCATGAGAATCACAATCAAAGAGATCACAACAAATAGACTATTAATATCTGTTGGGAAAGCCTCCATAATTTCGATTCGTTCCAAGAATCCACCGACACTTACAGACAATGCCATTAGAATAACTAATGCACCAATATGTCCAACAGTTTCACTTGTAGCTGTGTGTAAAGCTGATCGGAAAGAAACTCTACGCTCAGGATTACGTGGATCATCTGTAGACTTGACTTGAGGTACAGGCTGAGAACCATCGGCTGGAGCAGTATAAACATTAAGGGTACTATCCCAATGACCGACTGGTGCTAACGGAGCAGGCTCCCTACGTAACTTATCAAATAGCACCATTAGTAATAAGATTACAGGCATCATGACTGGTGCTGTGAACTCATTCAAATCTGTTGCCAAGGCATGCTTGTAAAACAACCAGATTAGGATAAAAATAACAATATATGGCGATACAGGAACAAAAGCGCGTAAGGATTTAGGAAATGCTATTTTTACTGGTGCAATACGAAATTTTTGCTCAGCAAAAAATAAAGAAACTATTAAAAATAAAGTTGAAGACAGCAGAAATGTATATATCCCATAGTGATATAACAAATCTGTTGTGACTTCTTTATTCAAAGACGCAACAACAACAATCAGCAAACATGGTCGTAACACAACACCTAATGAACCAGACATAGCTGTTGCTGCCAAAGCGAATTGACGGCGACCACCTGCATTCCAGACTTCTTTATAAATAATTGCACCAGCTGCAATAACGAAGATACCCGAAGCCCCTGTATAAGCTGTAGGTAAAGCTGCTGCAATTAGAATTAACCAGGTTAAAGTTTCAGGTGCTAGATTCCAAGGCCGTAGTATATTAAGAAATAAATCAACTATACGTGTTTGTTTAAGTAACATACCTGCCCATATAAATAGAGCAAGATTTAAAAAGATACTTGAGAATTCAACCAACTGTCCAAGGTAAATACCTTGTCCCATTGGATAATCCATAAAGAAAGTAAATGCAATACCAGTAATAATTGCCATATAGGCATAAAGTGGCACACTTAAGAAAGCAAGCCCAAGATTCCCCCCCTCTTTCGTCGGGGTTGGAGATTTAATCAACTGAAATAAACTGATTAATGTCAAAATCGCAAATAACGTAATCCATAACCAGTAAATCACTTGCATTTCAATTGCTACAGGCACCCCCGAACCCGTTACCGAACGATATTGACTAATCGTTGATGATGTTAAAAGACCATTAGCAAATAACATCGCAATTGAATATACACGAAAATCAATTTTCGTTGCTGGGCTACGTAAACCGATATGATGTGTCTTCAATGTCGCAGTTATCGCGGCCAAAACAACCATCACAACTAAAAGCATTGCCCTATTTTCAGTACCAAATTTAAAGAGACCAAAAAAAGAGGTTTCTATTGTTCGATACGTACGGATACTTGGATGTGCATCCATATAAGCGATTGCTTTATCATAGAACTGATATTTTTCATCACATTGTTGCTGCGCTGCGAGTAGTGATGCACGGACATCACTTTCCGATGCTGCACCAAAGAAACTCGCGAAATCATCAGACGCATTCGCTTTCATTTGTTCTTTTACTTGAGCCTCGATATTTGGATGTCGATCACAAGTTGGCTTTTCAGGCTCAGCACGCAAAAAAGAATATTGCATACCTGTAGCAGGGTCGCCATAAAGACGTTCCCCGATACGTAATAATTGTCCGTGGATCATTTCCCCGGTACCAATAATTAGCGTCATTAATAGCAGAATGAGGATGACGAATGTTGAGATCCATTCGTTCCAGATATAACCCAGCAGACCTAATCCAGATCTTTTTTCTTGATGTTCTTGCATAAATATTCCAATTTTGTTCTCTCAAGTCCCTAAAAATTAAAGAATTGAGTCATGCAATTTTTCTTGGTCAGGGGTTAAATCCATCCCCCTTCTACCAATCCCTTTATTCAACGATCAAATTTGCATCAAACTTTGTTAATAAAGAATGACTAAAATCTCTTTTTTAACAGTTTGTATTGTCAATGTTTCTTTTTTAATCTCTGGAAAAGCCAATAGCATCCTCCAAAGATTGCTCCACCAATTGCTCCATATAGATGAGCTTCAGTTAAAACTGGACTCCCTATTAACTGAGCGGTCCCTGTTTGCCCAAAAGTGTTTTCCCATATAAGTTTGGCAATAATTAACCCTAAAACCAGCAAAGCAAAATTTCGTTCTTTACGATATTGCAGATAGACTAAAGCAACCGCTGTATATAGCCCATGTAAGACACCAGACAGGCCTGCATAAGCTTCGATATAAGGTAAATAAAAGTAGAACACCAAACTAATAAAAGGTGGCAATAGCAAAAGTAGACTTAGAAGATGCCATGCTTTTGTATGTGGAAAGATAAAGGGTAAACAGGCGAATGCCATCATATTTAAAAGGAAATGAACCCATCCAACGTGTACCCAATGTGCAGTCCATAAACGCCAGAATTCGCCAAGTAAACTTTCGCGCCAATAAATAAAAGTATCAGGAAACACCTGTAGACAAGCAGATATGGAAATGCACACTGCGACCAAAAGCACTTTACTATTCAGTACATGATCCTTCATGGCACACTCCTTGAAATTAAACTCCTTACGATTATTGTAGAACTTAACAATAGAGTCGCAAGAAGTTAGTCTTTCAAATATTCTTTACTGCGCTGCTGGTGGAGCAGATGAATCAGCAGGAACTTCAGAAGCGGCTCCCCCATCAAACAACTCATCTAGCTCTGCTGCACCTTCATTCTTATCATCCCAGAAATGAGACATACCATCATCTCCGGTACGTACACCAGTATGTTCAGTCCAGTAACGGTCAGAGATACCACGTACAATAAGGCCAGCCATACTATCAATTAACTTAAAGTTAGGATTGACAGGTTTGTCATCAGCTTGAGACGCCGCATAAGATCTTAATGCATCACGGATTTTTGCATCATCACCACTTGCTTGGGCAGCTACGGCATATAAGGCATGAGATAAGCGAACACCTTTTTTCTCACCAATCTGAATTGAATGTTTTAAAGTTTGGTATGGATCAGGTTTCCCTTCATCAGCACCTGGCAATAAAGTCCAGATAACAGCACGCGTTGCATTAGGTGCGCCCCAGAATTTTTCATTATCAAGACAAACCATGCCACGCTCTACAATAGCAGCAATATCTTTAGGAACATTGACTGCGCCGCCTGAGTTAATATCGTTGGTCACAGCCTGAAGACCACTGATCATGCCAAGTAAATAAACGGTTTGATCAGTATCATTACGCATCGTTGGGCAAGAGTCACCTAAGTGATATTTATATTTAGATTCCCAACGATCAGCAAATAACTTATAGCCTGTATACTGACGTTCAGCTGCAATTGCTGCCCAACGCTTCTGTGCAATACGTGCATCTTGGGCTTCTGTCACTTGACCTGCTTTTGAAGCACGTAAATAACGCAGTTCTTGTTCTAAAGCTTGATTTTCCGCACATACACCTGATGCTGCATACATTAATACTGCAACACGTGTCGGATCTGCACCCATCCCTTTAGTAGACATGATTGCAGGTGTTAACGCACTACCGGTATTACATACCATTTCAGCATCTTGCATTGCCAAAATAGGTGGAACGACGTGCTTTTCCGTAAAACCTAGAGCAACATTTGCTCCGGTTTTCACGACGTATGAACAACCTGATAAAACTGAAGCTGCAAGAAAACTCACCGCCAAACCTTGGCTTATTTTTTGGACTTTAGACATCTTCCTGTCCTCTATGTAATTTGTTTTTTCCTTTTCAGATGTACATTAGCAGATGCATATCTTGAATAAAAGAGTAATTACTCTAATTGTAGCGCTTATACTTTGACACACTTCACAGCAGATAAAATTGACAGTTTTTTGAGGAAACAGAAATTTTAGGCAAAAAAAAGTAGCATTGCGACGGTTCAGCACATGCTACTTATTAACTGGGATAAGCTTTTAACGGCTTATATTATTTTTGTTCTATATAATCCTTAAGTAAAGTTCCTGCTCTTCCTACTACTACAGCCATAACAACTGCAATTAACAGAAACATCCACATTGAAATCTCCATGAGAGACCTCCTTACTACAATCGCACCCAGTTATAAACTGGACACTTGATGAAATTAATCGATTAACCAATTTTAATAATTGACTGATCGACGACCTTGCATCCTCTGTCTCTTAACCTTGTTAAAACTAACTTTGTTAAGATGTTCCCTGAGTAAAGTTCCTGCTCTTCCTATCACCACTGCCAGAATGATGGCAATGACCAAGAACGACCATGTTGGCATCTCCATTTTGAGACCTCCGACACACTTTACGTTGGTGTTTGTACTTTAACCGATCAAATAGCTACCTATAGGCAAAATTGTCAGACAATCATATTTCCTTGGCTTTTTTCTATATTTTAATTAGACAATCCGACGTTTAATGAATAAAAAAATTATTAAGTTTTTGTTTTTTATAATTTTTAAATAAATATACAATTGTAGAATTGTCTAACAATTAATAGAGCTTTTCTAAAACTTTTAATCTTTTCCACTGCTGAATAGGAAGCTGATCGAACCAAACAATAGCTATGTTCGTAGGAGTTTCTTCAAGATAAATAACTACAAATAACTGATAATCAATTATTTTAGTAATTTCCGCGCGGTAAATTTCTTTTTTCGAAAAATATGCAA
Source organism: Acinetobacter pittii ATCC 19004 = CIP 70.29 (assembly GCF_000369045.1). Taxonomy (GTDB): domain Bacteria; phylum Pseudomonadota; class Gammaproteobacteria; order Pseudomonadales; family Moraxellaceae; genus Acinetobacter; species Acinetobacter pittii. Next base: position 36,207 of record NZ_KB849796.1, read on the forward strand.
CCGACCATAATTTTTGATCTAAATATTCAATTTGAGATATTTGGGCTTGCTTTAGAAAGAAAATAAAACCAATAAATAGAAGAATGACAGCACATAGCCACCATATCGGTGTTAATAATTGATAAAGCAGGATTGCTAAACCCAAACCAACAAAAAGCTGAAATATTACCGAGACAAGGCTATATTTCAGCTCAAAATTTAATTCTTTTATCAAAACAGTTTAGCCATGCACATACTGTTTTAGTTTATAAATAAATTCACGTAACTCAGTACGTGGAGGTTCAGAAACTTCCATGAACCAATCTAATAAATCCGGATCTTCTTGATCGACTAACTCTGCAAATAATGCTTTTTCTGCTGGATCAGCTTTTAAATAATAGTTTTTTACATACGGGTCAAAATAGACGTCAATTTCTTTTAAGCCGCGGCGTGCTCGATAAATTACTTTACGTTCTTCCAAGGTCATTTCGTCAGACATTTACGTCCCCATCTGTGTTGATAGTGCGCCTAGTTTACCTGATCACATCCTAAAGATCGCTAAAAATATCAAATTGACCAAATTTATCATCTTATCCGCATAATTGAGCATTCATCACATTGTTAGGCATGAAATGCTTACGTATGTTTAGGGCATAACATCACACCTGAACCAAGGAAGAAATACAAATGCAATCTGGTGCCATCCGTCCTATTCCAAATATGTTACCAAGACAATTATTCAATGAAGAACACGAAGCCTTCCGTGAGACAGTGCGTAAATTCTATGAAAAGGAAGTCGTTCCCAATATAGAGAAATATGAAAAACAGCAACATGTTGACCGAGATCTTTGGAATAAAGCTGGAGAACTAGGTCTTCTTTGCACCACAATGCCAGAGGAATATGGTGGCTCTGGGGTAGATCGCCTATACAGTATGATTCTTATTGAAGAACAAGCGTATGCGATGGACTCAAGTACAGGTTTTTCTCTACATTCCGATATTGTTGCTAATTACGTTAATAATTTTGGTAATGAAGAGCAAAAACAAAAATGGTTACCCAAAATGGCAACTGGAGAAGTTGTTACTGCTATTGCAATGACGGAACCAGGCACTGGCTCAGATTTACAAGCGGTAAGAACCACCGCCGTACTTGAGGGTGATGAATATGTCATTAATGGTTCTAAAATTTTTATTACAAATGGCTACTTATGCGACATGGCCGTAGTTGTTTGTAAGACTGGTAATAGTGAGAAAGGTTCGGCGAACTTATCCTTAATTATTGTAGAAGCAGACAGAGCTGGTTTTAGTAAAGGTAAACCACTAAACAAAATTGGTATGAAAGGCCAAGATACCTGCGAATTATTCTTTGATAACGTTCGCGTTCCTAAAGAAAACCTTTTAGGCATGGAAGGTATGGGCTTTATCATGCTCATGAAAGAATTAGCATGGGAACGAATGTTAGTTGCTATTATTTGTCAGGCAGGTGCTGAAGCAGCATTTGCACATACCGTCCAATATACAAAAGATCGCAAGGCATTTGGTAAACCTATTGGCGCATTTCAAAATACGCGCTTCAAACTTGCGGAACTTAGAACAGAAATCGATTTCTGTCGTACTTATTTAGATCGTTGTATGGAATTACAACTTGAAGAAAAATTGAGTGTCGAAGCTGCAGCTGCTGCTAAATATAAAATTTCTGATATGTTCTCAAAGATTGTAGATGAATGTCTTCAGTTACATGGTGGTTATGGCTATATGCTTGAATATCCAATTGCACGTGCATACATTGATCATCGAGCAAATCGAATTTATGCAGGTACAAATGAAATCATGAAAGAATTAATTTCAAGAACACTTTAATACCTTCACAAAAAAAGGGGCATTACGCCCCTTTTTTTATTTAACAGGACTTAAGATACTAATTTTGGTTTACGCTCATTCGCTTCAGAACGCTTATGAAAATGAAGAATGCCATCTTCAAATTTTGCATTTTTCAAAGACTTTCTATCTTCTAAATAGTTATTAGTCACCTGCCATGGAGCACGCTTACCTTGTTTAGGAAGTTCATGTGCTGCACGATTAATATAACCTGAAGATAGTTTACCCATTACAGTATCTTCTTCCATCACAGTCTTATCACCTGATGGAATCACTTCATCATAACTATTTTTGTCCATATAGTTTAATAAGCGACAAATATATTCGGCAGCGATATCTACTTTGAGTGTCCATGAAGCATTTACATAGCCAATAATCATAGCCATATTCGGTACATCACTTAGCATTATGCCGTTATAAAGCATATGTTCAGATGAGTTGATTGGTTTCCCATCAAGAGTCGCCTGAACTCCGCCCATAATCTGAACTTGTAATCCTGTTGCAGAAACAACGATATCAGCATCAAGATGTTTGCCAGATTTAAGTAAAATACCTTTTTCAGTAAATTTCTCGATTTGATCAGTTTCTACGCTCGCTTTGCCTTCACGTAAAATCTTAAACAAGTCCCCATCTGGCACTACACATAAACGCTGATCCCAAGGATTGTATGAAGGTGTAAAATGCTTCATATCAACCTTACCTTTAAGCTGCACTTCAATTGCTTTTAAAAGTAAACGACGTACAGTTTTAGGATGTTTCTGAGACAGCGCATAAATAGCGCGCTGCATACCAATGTTGCGAGCTCGAGTAAATTTATAAGCTGCCTCTTCAGACATAAATTTACGCGTTTTTTCATAGATAAAATCGATAGAAGGAACGCTAGCAATATATGTTGGTGAACGCTGCAACATGGTCACATGACCTGCCCCACCTTTAGCCATTGCTGGTACTAAAGTAATCGCTGTTGCACCACTACCAATAATAACCACCTTTTTACCTGTGTAATCTAAGTTTTCAGGCCAATGCTGTGGGTGAATGAGTTGCCCTTTAAATGCTTCTTGATTTGGGAAAGAAGGCGCATAACCCTGATCATAATTATAGTAACCTGTACAACCGACCACAAAGTTAGCAATCCAAGTCTGCTGTTTTTTATTGCTATCTTCGACTACAACCTGCCATTTTTTTGAAGCCGAATCATAATTAGCAGAAAGTACGCGATGACCAAAATGAATTTTTTCTTTTAATTTAAATTCATTAATTACTTCACCTAAATATCCTTTAATAGAAGCACCATCAGCTAATACATTCGCTTTACACCATGGTTTAAAGTTAAAACCAAAGGTAGACATATCTGAATCTGAACGGATACCAGGATAACGGAAAAGATCCCATGTTCCACCAAAAGACTCACGACGTTCTAAAATCTCGAATTGTCGTTGTGGTGAATTTTTTGACAAATGGGCAGCAATTCCGATTCCTGAAATACCTGCGCCAATGATTAAAATATCAACTTGCTTTTCCATTTTATTTTTATACCCATTGTTGAGAATATAAGTTTATTAAAACACAATTTTGACAATACACAATGTCAAGTTTGACCGTTTATCTGCTTTTTTATGTCACTTGAGGACATTTTTATAATTTATTTTGTGAATAGAAATAAAAAAGACCGGTATAAAACCGGTCTTTTTTGAATAAAATCAATTATTCAGCTGAAGTGTTTACTTCACGATCTACAAGCTCAACGTAAGCCATCGGTGCTGCATCACCAGCACGGAAGCCCGCTTTAAGAACACGTAGATAACCGCCGTTACGTTCTTTGTAACGAGGGCCGAGTACGGTAAATAATTTACCAACAGTTGCAGCATTACGAGTACGAGCAAATGCTAAACGACGATTTGCTACAGTATCGTTTTTTGCTAGAGTGATTAAAGGCTCAGCAACACGACGTAATTCTTTAGCTTTAGGCACAGTTGTTTTGATCAACTCGTGTTCAAATAAAGAATTAGCCAAGTTTTGGAACATCGCTTTACGATGGCTGCTTGTACGGCCTAATTTCACACCACTATTACGATGACGCATGGTGATAGTCCTACTTAATTAACGGCTACGATAGGCAAAACGGTCGTCCATACGAAGACTAGCTGGTGGCCAGTTTTCAAGACGCATACCGAGTTGTAAGCCTTTCGATGCCAAAACATCTTTGATCTCTGTTAACGATTTTTTACCAAGGTTAGGAGTTTTTAATAACTCAACTTCAGTACGTTGAACAAGATCACCAATGTAGTAAATATTTTCTGCTTTCAAACAGTTAGCAGAACGAACAGTAAGCTCTAGATCATCTACTGGGCGAAGCAAGATTGGGTCAACTTCTTCACGAGGCTCTTGAGCAACTGGAGTTTGGTCTTTCTGAAGATCAACAAAAATTGCAATTTGTTGTTGCAAGATTGTTGCCGCTTTGCGGATAGCTTCTTCAGGATCAACCGTTCCATTTGTTTCAAGGTCGATTACCAGTTTATCTAAATCGGTACGTTGTTCTACACGCGCATTTTCAACGGTGTAAGAAACACGCTTAATCGGGCTATAAGAAGCATCTAATTGCAAACGACCAACAGGACGTGTTTCACCTTCAGGGAAACGAGAATCAGATGTTTCATAACCACGACCTTGAGCAACTTTCAAGCGCATTTTTAATGAGCCTGAAGCACTTAAAGTACCGATTAAATGTTCTGGGTTAACCACTTCAACATTATGAGGTAAACGAAGGTCAGCAGCAGTAATATCGCCAGGACCTTGTTTTTCTAATGTTAAATATGCTTCATTTTGATCGAACAGCTTAATAGACAATCCTTTTAGGTTCAGCAAGAGCTCGACGATGTCCTGCTGCAAGCCTTCTAAAGTACTGTACTCGTGCTCGACACCTTCTATTTCTACTTCAACCACAGCAGCGCCAGGTAAAGAAGACAATAGAATGCGACGTAAAGCATTACCTAGAGTGTGGCCAAAACCACGCTCTAAAGGTTCTAGAATCACTTTTGCCGAGGTCCCGCTTACCGCTTCGACCTTGATCGCTTGCGGAGTTAGAAACTCGTTTGCAGTACGCGTCATTATTGCTACCTCAAGGATTATTTAGAATACAATTCTACAATCAAGCTTTCGTTGATTTCAGCAGGTAAATCAGAACGATCTGGTGCAGCTTTAAACGTACCTTCAAGCTTAGAATGATCAACTTCGATCCAAGCTGGAATACCACGTTGTGCAGCTAACTCAATCGCGTTTTTAATACGCAATTGTTGTTTAGCACCTTCGTGAACCGCAATTACATCACCAGCTTTAACTTGAATAGATGCGATGTTTACACGACGACCATTCAAAGTAATGCTACGGTGACTTACTAACTGACGAGCTTCTGCACGTGTAGAACCAAAACCCATGCGATAAACAACGTTATCAAGACGGCTTTCAAGCAATTTCAACAAGTTCTCACCTGTTGCGCCTTTAACACGAGCTGCTTCTTTATAGTAGTTACTAAATTGACGTTCTAACACACCGTAAATACGACGGACTTTTTGTTTTTCACGTAATTGTAGTGAATACTCAGATTGCTTACCACCGCGTGCCTGACCATGTTGACCAGGTGCTTTGTTAGCTTTTTTAGTTTTGACGTCAAATGGTTTAACGCCAGATTTAAGTTGCAGGTCTGTCCCTTCGCGGCGAGAGAGTTTGCATTTTGGACCAATATAACGAGCCATGAATGTTTCTCCTTACACGCGACGTTTTTTAGGTGGACGGCAACCGTTGTGAGGAATTGGAGTCACATCGGTAATGCTGTTAATCTTATAACCCACTGCGCCTAATGCACGAACCGCAGACTCACGACCTGGACCAGGACCTTTTACAAGGACGTCCAGATTTTTCAAACCGTAATCTAAAGCTGCTTTACCAGCAACTTCAGCAGCTACCTGAGCAGCAAACGGAGTTGATTTACGTGAACCACGGAAGCCTTGTCCACCTGAGGTGGCCCAAGCCAATGCATTACCTTGACGATCAGTAATCGTAACAATGGTGTTATTAAAAGACGCGTGAATGTGTGCAACACCTTCAGAGACGGTACGAGTGACCTTCTTGCGTGTGCGAGTATCTTTAGCCATCTTTTAGCTTCCAGAAATCTTACTTTTTAATCGGTTTGCGCGGACCTTTACGGGTACGTGCGTTAGTTTTGGTGCGTTGACCACGGACAGGCAAGCTGCGACGATGGCGAAGGCCGCGGTAGCAACCCAAATCCATTAAACGTTTAATGTTCATGGAAATTTCGCGACGTAAGTCACCTTCGGTAGGAACCTTAGCAACTTCTGCACGAATCGCATCAAGCTGAGCATCGTCCAACTCACGGATCTTAGTAGTTTCAGTAATACCAACTGTAGCTAAGATATTCTTAGCAGTGTGGCGACCGATACCAAAGATGTAAGTGAGGGAGATAACAGCATGCTTGTTATCCGGAATGTTTACACCGGCAATACGAGCCATTCACTTTCTCCAAAAAGGCAGTAGAGATAATCAACCGCCCCACAAAAATCTTGAGGGGCGGATATTAACCCAATTCGCCTACTGAAATCAACAGGTCTTGATTAGATTAACCTTGACGCTGCTTATGACGAGGTTCTGCGCTACAAATTACGCGAATAACCCCATTACGACGGATAACTTTACAGCTACCACAAATTTTCTTTACAGAAGCTTGTACTTTCATGATGAAACCTCTAAGTGCGCTTATCCCTTAGGATGAGCAGTCGTTTTTCTCATTAATGTTTGATTGTCATATTGATGAGATGTTAAATGCGCTTGTAGCTGAGCCATAAAGTCCATAACCACGACAACTACGATCAATAATGAGGTACCACCCAAATAGAATGGAATCCCAAAAGAGCTTTGTAGAATCATTGGCATTAAACAAATGACCGTAATATAAATCGCACCAATAAACGTCAAACGATTAAGAATATGATCTAAGTAACGAGCAGTTTGCTCACCTGGGCGAATACCAGGCACATAAGCTCCGCTGCGTTTTAGATTTTCTGATACTTCCTTAGGGCTAAATACTAAAGCCGTATAAAAGTAACAGAAAAAGATAATTAACGCACCAAAGAGCACCAAATACAAAGGCTGTCCAGGCGACAATACTAAAGCTAAATCTTGTAAGCTGCTTTTAATAAAACCAGCATTTGGATCTGCACTTCCCACCCATTGACCAAGACTTGCCGGGAACAAGAGTAAAGAACTTGCAAAAATCGCAGGAATAACACCCGCCATATTAATTTTTAATGGCAAATGCGTCTGCTGTGCTGTAAATATACGACGCCCTTGTTGCTTTTGCGCATAGTTTACTGGAATGCGACGTTGTGCTTTTTCAATAAACACAATAGCTGCCAATACACCTAAAGACAAAAGACCAAAGATTACAAGACCAATTAAACTTGTCTGACCATTATCTACAGAAGAAACTGATTGCATAATTAGTTTAGGCAAACCAGCGACAATACCTGCAAAAATAATCATTGAGATACCGTTACCAATACCTCTTTCAGTGATTTGCTCACCTAGCCACATTAAGAACATAGTTCCAGCGACAAGTGAAGTTACTGCTGGGATGTAAAACGCAAGACCAACTGACAGAGTAATACCCTGACCAATCAAACCTGCGCACATACCAACTGCTTGAACCACTGCAAGCAACAATGTGCCCTGACGTGTATACTGATTAATTTTACGCTTACCTTGCTCACCTTCCTTTTTCAAGGCTTCAAGTGATGGAATTACAGTAGACATTAACTGCACAATAATTGACGCAGAAATGTACGGCATAATCCCTAAAGCAAGAATAGACATTCGCTCTAAAGCACCGCCAGAAAACATATTGAATAGCCCAAGAATAGTTCCTTGGTTCGCATGAAATAAATTTTCTAACGCAGCATTATTAATGCCTGGTACTGGAATATGCGCTCCTAGTCGAAAGACCAGCAATGCACCGATTAGAAAACTCATCCGGCGAATAATTTCACGGTATTTCACATGAAATGGCTGACCTTTCATCATGTTGACATGACCTGAAGAACTAGGAGACATAGACACTCGAGATTACTCCTCGACTTTACCGCCAGCTGCTTCAATCGCAGCTTTAGCGCCTTTAGTCAATGCAACACCTTGAACAGTGAATGCACGAGTGATTTCACCAGAAAGTACGATACGAGCACGAATTTGGTCACGACGAACAACATTCGCAGCTTTCAAAGTTTCTAGGCTAACGATGTCGCCTTCAACTTTGCTTAACTCAGATAAACGTACTTCAGCAGTTTTTAAAGCGATTTGGCTAGTGAAACCGAATTTAGGTAAACGACGATAAATCGCAGTTTGACCGCCTTCAAAGCCTGGACGAACGCCACCACTTTTACGTGATTTTTGACCTTTGACACCACGGCCACCAGTCTTACCAACGCCAGAACCGATACCACGGCCTAAACGACGGTGTTCACGTTTTGCACCTTCTGCAGGCGCAAGTTCATTTAAACGCAGAGTCATGGCTTATTCCTCTACACTAACCATATAGTAGACTTTGTTGATCATACCGCGGTTAGAAGGCGTATCTTGCACTTCTACAGTATGACCAATACGACGCAGACCTAAACCTTGTAAGCAAAGCTTGTGATTTTTCAAGCGATGTGAAGAAGATTTAGTCTGGGTAACTTTAATCGTTTTCATGATTGATTACCCTTGAATTTCTTCTACTGATTTACCACGTTTCGCAGCGACTTTCTCAGGAGAAGTCATATCACGCAAACCTTTGAAAGTTGCGTTTACTACGTTTGCAGCATTAGTAGAACCATAACATTTAGCAAGTACGTTATGTACACCTGCAGCTTCTAGAACGGCACGCATAGCGCCACCAGCGATTACGCCAGTACCTTCAGAAGCAGGTTGCATATATACACGGCTTGCACCATGACGAGCATTCACAGGGTGTTGTAAAGTAGTACCTGCAAGGTCTACAGTAATCATGTTGCGACGTGCAGCTTCAAGTGCTTTAGAAATAGCAGCTGGAACTTCACGAGCTTTACCACGACCAAAACCAACACGACCATTACCATCACCCACCACAGTTAATGCTGTGAAAGAGAAGATACGACCACCCTTAACAACTTTGGCTACACGATCAACGGCAACCAGCTTTTCAACAAGACCTTCGTTTTGTTCAACTTTAGCCATGATTAGAACTCCAAGCCGTTTTCACGAGCAGCATCAGCCAAGGCTTTGATACGACCATGATATTTAAAACCAGAACGGTCAAATGCAACTTTAGTTACACCAGCTGCTTTCGCACGCTCTGCGATTAAAGCGCCTACTTTAGTAGCCGCGTCTACATTACCTGTAGTACCGCTACGTAAAGATGCATCCAAAGTTGAAGCTTGTGCTAAAACTTTGCCACCATCTGCTGAAATAACTTGAGCATAGATGTGACGCGGAGTGCGGTTTACACACAAACGAGTCGCACCCAATGCACGAATGTGCAAGCGTGTGCTTTTCGCACGACGCAAACGGGATTGTTTCTTTTCGTTCATAAGAACCTCGCGCCTTATTTCTTCTTAGCTTCTTTACGAAGAATGACTTCATCCGAATAACGAACACCTTTACCTTTATATGGTTCAGGAGAACGATATGCACGGATTTCTGCCGCTACTTGACCTAACAACTGCTTGTTTGCTGATTTCAAAATGATTTCAGTAGCAGTTGGAGTTTCCGCTGTTACACCTTCAGGTAAAGCGTAGTCAATTGGGTGTGAAAAACCAAGGTTAAGGTTTACAACAGTACCTTTAACCGCAGCTTTATAACCAACACCAACTAGCTGCAACTTACGTTCGAAGCCTTCACTAACCCCTTTTACAAGGTTATTCAATACAGCGCGAGCAGTACCAGCTTGCATCCAAGCATCTTTCGATTCTTTAACTGGAGCAAGTTGAAGTTTACCTTCTTCCTGTTTTAGCTCGACCAGCGCATGCAGGTTGAAAGACAATGTACCTTTGCTGCCTTTCACTTCGACCTGCCGGCCGTTCTGAGTAACTGCTACACCATTAGGTACAGTTACTGGGGCTTTAGCCACACGAGACATGAGGAATCACCTATTAAGAAACAAAAGCAATAACTTCACCACCAACGCCCGCAGCACGTGCAGCGCGATCAGTCATGATGCCTTTGCTTGTAGAAACAATTGCAATACCTAAACCTTGCTTAACGCTTGGAAGTTTATCTTTACCACGGTATTGGCGAAGACCTGGACGGCTTACGCGTTTAACCATTTCGATAACTGGTTTGCCTTCGAAATATTTTAAAGTAATTGTCAAAGTAGATTTTGTCTCTTCTTGAGCAACTTCTACATTTGAAATATAACCTTCTTGTTGAAGTACGTTTGCAATTGCAACTTTCAACTTAGAAGAAGGCATAGAAACAGTTTGTTTCTTAGCCATTTGTGCGTTACGAACACGTGTTAGCATGTCGGCAACGGTATCTTGCATACTCATTTAGTCGCTCCTTACCAGCTTGCCTTAACAACGCCTGGTACATCACCCTGCATTACTGTGTCACGTAATTTGTTACGGCTTAAACCGAACTTACGGAAGTAACCATGAGGACGACCAGTTAAACCACAACGGTTACGAAGACGTACCGGAGATGCATTACGTGGCAATGCTTGTAACTTTAACATCGCTTCGAAACGCTCTTCTTCACTTGCATTTACGTTTGCAATCGTAGCTTTTAATTCAGCACGTTTTGCAGCGTATTTAGCAACTGTTTTTTCGCGTTTCAATTCGCGATTAATCATACCTTTCTTAGCCATATCGACCTCTTATTTGAACGGGAAGCCGAATGCACGCATAAGCGCACGGCCTTCGTCATCGGTGCGAGCAGTCGTAGTAATAGTAATATCCATACCACGAATACGATCAATCTTATCGAAATCGATTTCAGGGAAAACGATTTGCTCTTTCAAACCCATTGAGTAGTTACCACGACCATCAAATGATTTCGAAGAGAAACCACGGAAGTCACGGATACGAGGGATTGCGATTGAGATCAAACGGTCCAAGAATTCGTACATTTGGTCGCCACGTAAAGTAACTTTACAACCAATCGGCCAACCATCACGGATTTTGAAACCAGCGATAGATTTACGAGCAAGTGTAATTACTGGTTTTTGACCAGCAATTAATTGCATGTCGACTACAGCGCCATCTAATAATTTCTTATCAGTTGCAGCTGCGCCTACACCCATGTTTAGGGTAATTTTTGTGATGCGTGGAATTTCCATCACGTTCTTAATGCTAAGTTCTTCTTGTAACTTCGCTTTAAGTTCTTCGTTGTAACGTGCTTTAAGTCTGGCCATTGCCTTTTCAACCTATTACTTCGCTACCGCCACTGATTCACCATTTGATTTATAAACGCGAGTTTTCACGCCATCAATCACTTGGTAACCAACACGGTCAGCCTTCTGGGTTGTAGCATTTAAAATTGCCACGTTTGAAATATGAAGCGAAGCTTCTTGAGTAACGATACCGCCTTCAGCGCCAGTTACACGATTCGGCTTTTGATGCTTCTTCACTAAGTTAAGGCCTTCAACCTTAACGCGGTCTTCAGAAACAGACAATACAGTACCCTGTTTGCCTTTTTCTTTACCTGCGATCACGATAACTTGATCGCCTTTTTTAATCTTAGCCATGATTGCCTCTTATAGAACTTCAGGAGCCAATGAAATGATTTTCATGAACTGTTCAGTACGAAGTTCACGAGTCACTGGTCCGAAGATACGAGTAGCAATCGGAGCTTTGTTGTTGTTCAGGATAACTGCAGCATTATCATCAAAACGGATCACAGAACCATCTGGACGACGAATGCCGAATTTAGTACGAACTACAACCGCATTCATCACGTCACCTTTTTTAACACGTGCGCGTGGGATTGCTTCTTTTACAGTAACTTTAATAATGTCGCCAACAGAAGCATAACGACGATGTGAACCACCAAGTACTTTAATACATTGTACGCGGCGAGCACCACTGTTGTCTGCTACGTCGAGCATAGTTTCGGTTTGAATCATTGCCCTACTCCAAAACCGAGCATCACCGGTCACAATTTCGAAAGGCTCAAAGAGTACTCGAAATTGACCGATGATGCAACAAGAACGTCGAATTACTCAGCAGCTGCTTCAACTACTTCCACTAAAGTCCAAGCTTTAGTTTTAGAAATTGGGCGGCTTTCTTTAATGGTCACAACATCGCCAAGTTTAGCAACATTGTTCTCATCATGAGCGTGTAACTTAGTTGAACGGCGAATTGATTTGCCATACAACGGGTGTTGAACGCGGCGTTCGATAAGAACAACAATAGACTTGTCCATTTTGTCGCTTACTACTTTGCCGGTTAACGTGCGGACTGTTTTTTCACTCATTGTCCGTTCCCCTGTTTTTCGGTAAGGAGTGTCTTAATACGAGCAATTGTCTTACGAGCAACTTGCACTTCATGCGATTTACCCAACTGACCAGTTGCTTTCGCCATACGAAGACGGAATTGATTAAGCTGTTGCTCATCAAGCAAAGCTTTCAACTCTTCTACCGATTTTTCACGTAGATCTTTAGTTTTCATTACATTACCGTCCGAGTCACGATAGTGGTTTTAAACGGAAGTTTAGCAGCAGCTAAAGCAAATGCTTCACGCGCTAATTCTTCGTTCACACCTTCAATTTCGTACAGGATCTTACCTGGTTGGATCTGGCAAACCCAGTACTCCACGCTACCCTTACCTTTACCCATACGCACTTCAAGAGGCTTTTGAGTAATTGGTTTATCCGGGAATACGCGAATAAAGATTTTACCACCACGCTTAATACGGCGGCTAATAGTACGACGTGCAGCTTCAATCTGACGAGCAGTCATACGACCACGTTCAGTTGCTTTGATTGCAATCGAACCAAATGATACTGTACTACCACGATGCGCTAGACCAGTATTACGGCCTTTGTGCACCTTACGGAATTTGGTACGTTTAGGTTGCAACATGGATTATTCTCCCTTGTCAGCAGCACGGTCACCGCGACGACCACGACGCTCTTGACCTTCACCACGACCACGACCACGTTTAGCTGGACGATCTTCAGCAGGAGCAGGGTTCATGACTTGTTTCATGCCACCTAAAATCTCGCCACGGAAAATCCAAACTTTAACACCAATCGTACCGTAAGTTGTTTCTGCACGCATAGTTGCATAGTCAATGTCTGCACGTAGCGTATGTAAAGGTACACGACCTTCACGATACCATTCTGTACGAGCAATCTCTGCACCACCTAAACGGCCAGACACTTCAACTTTGATACCTTTAGCACCAGCACGCATAGTGTTTTGAACCGCACGCTTCATAGCACGACGGAACATTACACGCTTTTCTAATTGAGAAGCGATTGCTTCAGCAACTAAACGCGCATCTAAGTCTGGGCGATCAATTTCGTTGATACTTACTTGCGCTGGAACACCCATAATGCTGGTAAGTTCGCGCTGTAATTTCTCAATATCTTCGCCTTTTTTACCGATTACGATACCAGGACGAGCTGTGCTAATAGTTACTTTAGCAGCGCCTGATGGACGTTCGATAAGAATGTTGCTTACCATCGCATTCTTAAGTTTTTTAGTTAAAAACTCACGAACTTGAAGATCTTTAAGCAAGTATTCAGCGTATTGTTTCGGATTCGCATACCAGTTAGCGTTATGACGTTTCACAACACCTAGGCGGATACCGATTGGATGAACCTTCTGACCCATATCAAACCCCTACCTTAACGGTGATGTGACAAGTACGCTTAGTAATACGATCTGCACGGCCTTTAGCACGTGGCATAATACGTTTAAGGCTCATGCCTTCGTCAACGTAAATCGTAGATACTTTAAGATCGTCAACATCTAAACTGTTATTGTGTTCAGCGTTTGCAATCGCAGATTCCAATGCTTTTTTTACTAAAACAGCAGCTTTTTTATTGCTGAAGTTTAAGATATTTAAAGCATGCGCAACAGATTTGCCGCGAATAAGATCTGCAACCAAACGTGCTTTCTGTGCCGAGATAGCGGCACCGCGTAATTTAGCAGTTACTTCCATCATGACACCTATTAACGTTTAGATTTCTTGTCAACACCGTGACCACGATAGGTACGAGTTGGCGCGAATTCACCGAGTTTATGACCAACCATATGCTCAGTAACAATTACTGGAACGTGGTTACGACCATTATGAACAGAAATTGTTAAACCAACAAAATCTGGAAGGATCATCGAACGACGAGACCAAGTTTTAATCGGCTTGCGAGAGTTACTAGCAACAGCCGCTTCAACCTTAGCGAACAAGTGCGCATCGACGAATGGGCCTTTTTTCAGAGAACGAGGCATTAGTCAGATTCCTTTACTTGACGCGACGGTCGCGAATAATCATCTTAGTCGTACGCTTATTGGTACGTGTCTTGTACCCTTTAGCTTTTTGACCCCATGGGCTTACAGGTTGAATACCTTTGTTACGCCCTTCACCACCACCGTGCGGGTGATCAATCGGGTTCATCGCCATACCACGTACGGTAGGACGAACACCACGCCAGCGCGAAGCACCAGCTTTACCCAATGAACGAAGGTTGTTTTCTTGGTTAGAAACTTCACCAATTACAGCACGGCATTCAACATGTACTTTACGCATTTCGCCTGAACGAAGACGAATAATTGCGTAAGAACCATCACGACCCAACAACTGAACAGAAGCACCAGCTGAACGCGCTAATTGCGCACCCTTACCAATTTTAAGTTCAACGTTATGAAGTGTAGAACCGATCGGCATATTACGAAGTGGCAAGCAGTTACCTGGACGAATTGGAGCATCGTTACCAGATTGTACTTTATCGCCAGCACGTAAGCCTTTAGGTGCGATGATATAACGACGCTCACCATCAGCATATTTCAACAAAGCAATATGTGCTGTACGGTTTGGATCGTATTCAATACGCTCTACAACAGCTGGGATGCTGTCTTTGTTACGTTTGAAGTCAACGATACGGTAGTGTTGTTTATGACCACCACCAACGTGACGAGTAGTAATGTGACCGTTGTTATTACGACCACCAGTACGTTTTTTAGCTTCAACCAACGGTGCGTAAGGAGCGCCTTTGTGAAGATGGTCATGAACCACTTTCTCTACAAAGCGACGTCCTGGAGACGTTGGCTTACATTTTTGAATCGGCATAATTTTCGTCCTTATTCCGCTGCGCTTTCAGCGGTATCGCCCAAGTCAGCCATTTCAACATCTTGGCCAGCTTTCAGGGTGACGTATGCTTTTTTAACATCAGAACGGCGTCCCAATGTACGACCAAAGCGCTTAGTCTTACCTTTAGTAATAGTTGTGTTAACTTTAACAACTTCTACACCAAAAAGTTTTTCAACTGCTTTTTTGATTTCAAGTTTAGTAGCATTGATGTCTACTTTAAATACTTGAACACCAACAGTATCACCTAATACTTGTGCCTTTTCTGAGAAGACTGGTCCTTTTAGGACTTGATAGATACGTTCGTTGTTCATCCGAGTTCTACCTCAATTTTCTTAGCAGCAGCTACAGACATCACAACTTTATCAAACGCGATCAAGCTTACAGGATCGATTGCAGTTGCATCTACCACATCTACATGCGGAAGGTTGCGTGCTGCAAGATATAAGTTCTCATCTACAGCGTCAGTAACGATTAATGCACGAGCAGCATTTAAGTCGTTAAGCTTTGCAAGCAATTCTTTAGTTTTTGGAGCTGCAACTGCAAACTCTTCAACTAATACAAGACGATCTTGGCGAACAAGTTCAGCTAAGATACATTGCATTGCACCGCGGTACATCTTACGGTTTACTTTTTGAGACCAATCTTGTGGACGAGCAGCAAAAGTTTTACCCCCGCCAACCCAGATAGGGCTACGAATAGAACCCGCACGAGCACGACCAGTACCTTTTTGACGGAATGGCTTTTTACCACCGCCAGAAACGTCTGCACGTGATTTTTGAGCACGAGTACCTTGACGACCACCTGCTAAGTAAGCAGTAACAACTTGGTGTACAAGAGCTTCGTTAAATTCACGTCCGAAAGCAACTTCAGACAATTCAACAGCAGAGCCGGAAACAGTTTTCAAATTCACGGTATTTCCCCTCAGGCCTTGATGGTAGGACGTACAATCACGTCACCGCCAGTTGCACCAGGAATTGCACCTTTAACAACTAAAACAGAACGTTCAGCGTCAATAGATACGATTTCAAGACCTTGTACTGTTACGCGTTCATCACCTAAGTGACCAGCCATTTTCTTGCCTTTGAACACGCGCCCAGGAGTCTGGTTTTGACCTGTAGAACCTAATACACGGTGAGAAACTGAGTTACCGTGAGTAGCGTCTTGGGTACGGAAGTTCCAACGTTTAACACCACCTTGGAAACCTTTACCTTTTGATTGACCAGTTACGTCAACTACTTGACCAACTGTGAACAAATCAACGCCAATAGTACCGCCAACTTCACGGCCTTCAAGCTCAGCTTCAGTAACACGGAACTCTTTAACTAAACGACCAGCAGCAACACCAGCTTTCGCGAAGTGACCTTTCTGAGCGTTAGTTACGCGAGATTCGCGACGTTCACCAGTAGTTACTTGAACAGCTTGATAACCATCAGTTTCAAGTGTTTTGATTTGCGTAATGCGGTTTGGATCGACTTCGATGACTGTAACAGGTACAGAAACACCTGCATCTGTAAAGATGCGAGTCATACCACATTTGCGACCGACTAAACCAATAGCCATGTGCATAAACCTCTAAAAAAGCGGCCTAATTAACTTAGAAGTTAATCAACCGAAAGCCTTAACCCAAAGCGATCTGAACATCAACACCAGCC
Source organism: Acinetobacter pittii ATCC 19004 = CIP 70.29 (assembly GCF_000369045.1). GTDB lineage: Bacteria > Pseudomonadota > Gammaproteobacteria > Pseudomonadales > Moraxellaceae > Acinetobacter > Acinetobacter pittii. Next base: position 53,050 of record NZ_KB849796.1, read on the forward strand.
GCAAGATCTAATTTCATCAATGCATCAACAGTTTTATCTGTAGGTTGAACGATATCGATCAAACGTTTGTAGGTGCGGATTTCGTACTGGTCACGCGCATCTTTGTTAACGTGCGGTGAAGTAAGAACGTTGAAGCGTTCGATGCGAGTAGGCATCGGAATTGGACCACAAACTTGTGCGCCAGTACGCTTAGCGGTTTCTACGATCTCTTGAGCAGATTGATCAATCAGACGATGATCAAAAGACTTCAAACGGATACGAATTCTCTGGTTAGACATACCAGTAAACTCCAAGCCAAACATATAAAGAATCACCCTTGACGCATCTCACCTATTGGTAAGTGTCAAAGGCAGTGAAAATCACTAAGGTCATGATCGATGCCACGACTGTAATGCACATTTACTACTTTCTTCGCAGTAAATGCCCCTCCTTTTGAGGGTCGCCCATTATAACGATTGTTTAAGTCTTATGCAATTCTCTTTTTCTATTTTTTGTTCAAAACGCACTTTAACCTAGTATTCTCAACTCACTCTAGGCATTTATGACAAATTCAATCGCTTTATTTAAGAGTTGATTACCTTGTTCAAATTTTTGTGCTTCTGAATATTGCAGTTCACTCACAGGCTGAACATATTCCCCATTAAAAATAGATAGCTCTTCTTCATTTTCAAGCAAGAGTTCTAACGTTGCTGGCGTCATTTCTGGATGAAATTGAAAACCAAGCACATTTTTTCCAATTTGATACATCTGATTACGACAAGCTATATTCTCGGCTAAGTGTATAGCACCTTTGGGTATTTCAAATGTCTCGCTATGCCACTGCATCACCTTTATCTTTTCAGGCAATGGAAAGCTGTCTTGAGGTAAATTTGCTACCCTTTGAACTGTCGACCAGCCAAGTTCCTGATAGCGGTTTCGACTGACTGCAGCGCCTAGTGCATTAGCAATTAGCTGCCCACCCAAACAGAGACCTATAGCAGGCTTTCCTGCTGCTAAATAACGACGCAACCATCTTTTCTCTATCTTAAGCCATGGATAATTCGCCTCATCATTTACACTCATGGTGCCACCCATGACTAATAATAAGTCAACCTCATCAATTTGTGGTAAAGCTTCTATTTCAAGTGACCGATCAACCGGAAGTGCAAAAAACTCCGTAGAACTAATAGTCGCGTGGTGAGCTTTTAAAAATGAATAACAACTCCCAAAACCCTCACCCGCGATATGTTGAAAATAATGAACTCTTAAATGCGACTTCATGCGCTTAAACCTATTGTTGTTAGAATGTTGTAGTGGTCTTTGCAAAAATAAAGCCAAGTTTTTGTTTTATAGGTCTACTGTAACGAAACGTCTTACAAAACTTTATAAATCTAGCGAAGAATTTAAATTTCTCTTAATCTAACTTTATCATTTAAAACATAATGCACTATGAAAAAGCATAACGATTTCCAGACTCGTCTCATTCATGCCCCAAGAAAGGCTCCGCAATTCATTGAAACGGTGCAACCTCCCTTATTTCGCGCATCGACTATCATTTTCAAATCAACTTCGCACCTTTTTGATCGTCACTGGACTGATAAGTATGACTATAGCTATGGAACACATGGCACCCCTACTACATTCACCTTAGGCGACAATATTGCGCAAATTGAAGGTGGTTTGCATTGTTTGCTTGCACCGAGTGGCCTATCCGCAATTAATATTGTGAACTCAGCATTTTTAAGCACTAATGATGAAGTATGGGTTCCAGACAATATTTACGGGCCAAATCTAGAACATTTAACTTATCTACAAAGTCAATATGGCATTATTGTTAAAGTATATAACCCCATTGACGCTGCAAGTTTTCAACCTACCGAAAGAAGTAAACTATTATGGTTAGAAGCTGCAGGTTCAGTTACTTTAGAATTCCCTGATCTTAAAAATCTAGTCAAGAAAGCTAAAAAGCATGGTGTATTGACAGCTCTAGATAACACTTGGGGAGCTGGGCTTGCGTTTAATGCTTTTAATTTTTCTGATGAACATCTATCAGTCGATTTAACCGTTCACGCATTAACAAAATATCCAAGTGGTGGTGGTGACATCCTAATGGGCAGCATTGTAACTCGTGATGAGAAACTTCATCACCGCCTATTCCGCACACACGCCATTTTAGGCATCGCAATCTCTGGAGATGATGCGGCTCAAGTTCAACGCAGCCTTGCTCATATGTCTTTACGCTATGAACAACAGTCAACCAATGCTCACACTCTACTTAAATGGCTAAAGAACCAGCCTCAATTTGCACAAGTTCTACACCCAAGTGATGAATCCTCACCAGGCCATCAATATTGGCAAGAAATCTGCATAGACGGTCAAAGTGCTGGCTTAGTGAGTGTTATTTTTAAACCTGAATATGACATTACAGCAGTACGTCGTTTCTGCGATGCATTAGAGTTATTTAAGCTCGGTTTTAGCTGGGGTGGACCCGTTAGCCTGATTATGCTTTATGATTTAAAAATGATGAGAAAGCTTGAGAATACACATTTACAACAAGGATTATTGGTTCGATTCTGTATAGGACTAGAAGATCCGCAAGATTTGATACAAGATATCGAAAATGCACTGAAACAACTGTAAAACGACAAGATTATAGTGACTCAAACCATAGGATAAAAATATATGGGTACACCGATTGTTATTGCTAAAAATATTAAGGACACATCAAAAGAAATTGTTTTACTTCCCCAGTTTGCTAACCGTCATGGACTTATTGCAGGCGCGACAGGTACAGGTAAAACAGTTACGTTAAAAGTTCTAGCAGAGAGTTTCTCTCGAATCGGTGTGCCGGTATTTCTTGCCGATGCTAAAGGCGATGTTTCGAGTCTTGCAAAAGCTGGTGAAGCTTCGGATAAATTTAATGAACGCTTAAAACTTTTACAAATTGATAGTGTTCCATTTGCAGCGAATCCAGTTGTTTTTTGGGATTTATTTGGTCAGCAAGGTCATCCTATCCGAACCACCATTTCTGAAATTGGGCCAATTTTATTAGCACGCATACTAAACTTAAATGATACCCAAGAAGGTGTTTTATCTGCTGTATTCCGTATTGCAGATGACCAAGGTTTACTTTTAGTCGATTTTAAAGACTTAAAAGCCATGATCACTTTTGTGAGTGAACATGCAGCTGAATTTAAAGCTGAATATGGCAATTTATCTCCAGCAAGCCTAGGCGCTATTCAGCGCAATTTATTAGCACTTGCCGACCAAGGTGGAGAACAGTTCTTTGGGGAACCAGCTTTAAATATTCTGGATTTTATCCAAACTGATGCAAACGGACACGGCTATATCAATATTCTTGCTGCCGACAAGCTCATGAATACACCTAAGTTATATGCCACTTTCCTCTTATGGATGCTTTCAGAGCTATTTGAACAGCTACCAGAAGTCGGTGACATGGATAAACCTAAACTCGTGTTTTTCTTTGATGAAGCTCACTTATTATTTGATAATGCCAGCCAAGCACTCCAAGACAAGATTGAACAAGTTGTACGTTTAATCCGCTCCAAAGGGGTGGGTATCTACTTTATTACTCAAAACCCACTCGATTTACCCGAAAGCGTTCTTGGTCAACTTGGTAATCGCGTTCAACATGCATTACGTGCATTCACCCCTAAAGATCAAAAAGCTGTAAAAACCGCAGCAGACACTTTCCGTGCTAATCCAGAGTTTAAAGTTGATGAAGCTATTACCCAACTTGGTGTTGGTGAGGCACTCATTAGCTGTCTAGATGAACAAGGTACGCCACAGATTGTAGAACGTGGTTGGGTTATGCCTCCGTACTCTGCATTTACACCGATCACTCCAGAAGAGCGTCAGACTTTAATCTCGCAAAGTATTATTGCTGGAGTTTATGAACAAGCTGTAGATCGTGATAGTGCCTATGAAATGCTACAGAATAAAGTTGCTGAACGCGAACAACAGCAGCAAGACACCGAACTTGCAAAACAACAAGCTAAAGAACAAGAAACTTTAGCAAAACAGCAAGCTAAAGAGCAGGAACGTTTGGCACGTGAGCAATTAAAAGAGGAAGAAAGAGCAGCCCGTGAACGAGCTAAACTCACACAAGACATTGTTGGAACTTTTGCCAAAAGTGCTGCACGCAGTTTAGGAGGAAGTACCGGCCAAAAACTCGTAAGGGGCTTGCTCGGCTCTTTATTTGGTAAATAAAAATATTAAAAAAATTGCGTTAATTTTAGGGGATTTTATATCCCCTAATTTTTTTATGGTTTTTATAAAAAAAGTTATTGCCATTAATTTTTTAAAGATGTATTTTAAATACATCTTATATAGCCAGATAAATAAGGTCTAGCCATGACTCCACAACAAATTGAACTTGTTAAATCTACTGTACCGGTTTTACGTAAACACGGCGTTACGCTGACTACATACTTCTATAAGCGCATGCTGAATAACAATCCAGAATTAAAAAATGTTTTCAATTTAGATGACCAAACCAGCTTACGTCAGCCACGTGCTCTTGCAGCTGCTGTGCTTGCTTATGCAGAAAATATTGAGAACCCCACTGTTCTAGCTAAAGCGGTAGAACGCATCACCACTAAACACGTGAGCTTAGATATTCAACCAGACCAATATGCAATTGTTGGGGACAACCTACTTCATTCAATTAGTGAAGTACTCAACGTGCCATTCGAATCAGAGCTTATTGAAGCGTGGAAACAAGCATACTTACAGTTGGCTGATATCTTGATTGGTGTTGAAAAACAAAAATACGAACAACTTGAAAGCTTAAAAGGTGGATGGGCTGGCTGGCGTTCATTTGAAATTACTCAAATTGATCCTCTGGAATCTGGCAAACGCTTCACTTTAAAAGCAACTGACCATGAAGACGTACTGACTAGCCCAGCAAATGCCTTTATTTCAGTTAAAGTACAAGTTCCCGAACAACAACTTGAACAACCGAAAGCTTTTAAATTTACTGAAGCTCAAGAAGATAACTCGTATCACTTTGAAGTGCAGCCTGAAGAAAATCATACTGAGTTTTCAGTTGCTAATATTCTACTTGAGCATTATAGAGTGGGTGATCAAGTACAGGTTTCAGCCCCTTTAACGCTGTAATGTAAAAACCTCTTGCCTGAAAGTTTTCTTATTAAGACTTTCAGGCTAAGATGATCATCCTTTTTATCTCTTCCATTTTTGGTGATCATGCAGCTTAATAAATTTACCGATTATGCATTACGACTCTTAATGTATGTTGCACGCCCAAGTGATGCACCCTACACGATTGCAGAAATCGCGAAAGATTTGCATGTTTCACAAAACCATCTAGTTAAAGTTGTTCACTTCATGGGCAAGCAGGAATGGATTATTACCATTCGTGGAAAAGGCGGAGGAATTCGCTTAAATCCAGATGCACTTAACTCAAATTTAGGTTCAATCGTTCGAATATTACAGGGCAACAATCAAATCGTTGAATGTAATACACCACCTTGTGTATTACGCAGTCACTGTGGTTTAAAAGGTATTTTAGATCAGGCTTTAGAAAGCTTTTATCAAAGTCTAGACCAATACACACTCGGAGAAGTTTTGCAGCAATCAAAATCTGCTCCTGCCAACTCCCCTATTGCATTTTTACAAATCTAAGCTCTACTGATTTTGATAAGTCGACTTATTGAAAATTAGCAAGAATACCCAAGCTCCTTTATACTAGGCGCGAGCCCTCTCATTTAAAAAGTTATTTTTTATGCGTCGTAGTGAAAAATCGAAAGACACCAAAGCCAGACTCGCACCCAAGCAAAAGATCAGCTATGAAAAGAAACCAGATCCAGCGATCACGGCATATGCTGTGCAATCACTCAACTGGTTACGCCAAGCTGAGTTTCTAATGAGTGCACCTAAATTGGCACTTTGTGTTGAAGATAGTGGCTACGAGATCGCTTTTGCAGGACGCTCAAATGCCGGTAAGTCCAGTGCTATCAATGCACTAACCAACAAAAAACAGCTAGCGCGCGCCTCTAAAAAACCTGGCCGTACCCAGATGATTAACTTCTTTAGTCTAGGCAACCCCGATCAACGTTTAGTCGATCTTCCCGGCTATGGCTATGCAGCCGTACCTGAAGATATGAAACGAGTATGGCAAAAAGAATTAGAGAACTATTTAATCCATCGTAAAAGCTTACAAGGCTTAGTATTACTTATGGATATTCGCCATCCTCTACAGCATTTCGACATGATGATGCTAGAGTGGGCTTATTCACGTCATCTCTTTGTTCATATTCTCTTAACGAAAGCAGACAAACTTAATCGTGGCCCTGCAAACAAAGTGCTATTAGAAGTTAAGCAACAACTGAAAAAAATGAAGCTTGATTTCTCGATTCAACTTTTCTCCTCACTTAATAAGTTAGGTTTAGAAGAGCTAGCAAGTGTTATGGCTGGACGCCTGCATTTTACGCTTGATCAAGAGCCGGAATTTGACGTTGACGCGATCCCTGAAGCATCAGATGAGGATACTGAAGAGTAAATCGTCAAAACAGATACAATTTCTTTATTAAATTTATTTTCAAATTGGCCCCTATTGCTAAACACAAATGTAGGGGCTTTTTTTATACTCGTTATAACTTCATCGAGTTAAAAATCAGGACTAAATGATGAAATTGTTATCTTTTTTGAAGAACAAGGCTTTAGGTTCTTCTATTGACTATAAAATTCTTCCACGTAAAGTAAAATTTGACTGGAAAGATACCCCTGTTGACTGGATTCCAAATCAGCCTTTCGCAAGTTATTTTATTAATGAAATTAATAACATCTTACCTGCTGGAGAATTCTGGTTTTGCCGTTTGTACAATAAAGTTTTACCGCAAATTAAAGATGAAAAACTTAAACAGGATGTGCAAGCATTTATCCGCCAAGAAGCTATGCATGCCAATGCGCATACTTCTGCCAATAAAGAATATTTAAGCGCACGTAATATTGATATCCAGCGAAATCTGGACATTATGAATTATCTATTTACCACTGCCTTAGCAGATAAACCATTTGATAAAGAAGTCCCTCAATTTCTACAAGCGCAATGGGACCTTTTCCGTTTAGGCGTTATTGCAACTGTTGAGCATATGACCTGTGTATTAGGGAAATATGCACTCTATAACGAGCGTTGGGAAGAATTAGGCGCTGACCCTGAAATGGTCGATCTGGTTAAATGGCATGGTTCAGAAGAAATTGAACACCGTACCGTTGCTTTTGATTTATATCGCCATTTGGGTGGTGGATATATTCCACGCTACTATTTAAGCCTTGCAGTGATTGTACTGGTGCTTGGATTATGGGTAGATGGTGCTGCGCATATTATGAAACAAGATCCACGTTTTGCTGATGCTGCTAAATCTAGATTTTTCCCAGTATGGGTTGCTGTAGAGTGGTATAAAATTAGCAGAAAAGATAACCAAGTGCTACCAAATCCATTTTGGCTGATTGCCCAACAAATTGATTACCTCATGCCTTGGTATGATCCAGTCAAGGAAGGCAGCACTGAAGATGCGGTTAGCTATTTATCGCAATCTCCAGCAGCGAAAAGAGCCGAGTTACAAGCAGCTTAAAAATAAAAAGCAGGATTTTAAATCCTGCTTTTTTATTTAGGAGATTAGACACTGATATCTTTATCTTTTGTATAACGGTCGACAACCACACTAATCATCATATCACCCTGCACATTTACCACTGTTCTTACCGTATCCAATAGACGGTCAATCGGAAGTAAAATTGCAATTGCTTCAGCCGGTAAACCTACAGACTGTAAAACCATAATCATGGTAACCATACCAGCACTTGGAATTCCAGGGGCCCCTAGTGATGCAATCATTGCTGTTAAACACACAATAATTTGTTGTGTCAGGTTTAAATCTAGCCCCACCAAATTTGCGACAAATAATGCAGCGGCTGCTTCATATAGTGCAGTGCCATCCATATTAAGCTGTGTACCTAAAGGAATTACAAAACCAGCTGTTTGCGGACGAACACCTAAGTTTTCCTGTGCGCATTTCATACTAAGAGGCATTGTGGCAGAACTAGAGCTGGTTGCAAATGCTGTAATTAGCGCTGTACGTGTTCCTTTGAAAAAAGTCCAAGGACTCATGCGGCCAAAAATCCAAAGTAGCAACGGTAAAACAACAGCACCATGAAAAATGGTAGTCCCTGTCACTACAACAGCAAACTCAGCCAAACGACTGAGTACCGAAATATCTTCCGTTGCCATTAACTTTGCTAATAAGGCAAAAATACCCAAAGGTGCTAGCTTCATTACCCAGCCGACTAGCATCATCATCATTTCAAAAAATTGATGACTTAATACGCGAATACTTTTAAAACGCTCACCGCCATGGACTAAAGCAACACCAACAAATAGTGCAAACACCACAACAGCTAAAACGTTACCATCGCTAAATGCTTTAAATGGGTTAATTAATGTATTTTGAATAAAATTAGTGAAAAAACTTGCAGGATTTAAACTATCTGGTGCCTGATAGTTTTGCATAGACGTTTGGAAAATAGAGATATCTATACCGCGCCCTACTTCAAATAGATGAGCACAACTTATACCTAAAATTAAAGCTAATGTTGTTGTAGTCAAACAACATAAAAAGGTAATTTTCCAGACTGGACCTAACTGCCCTCCCGCCTGCAAATTAGAGACACCCACAACAATCGAGCTAAAAATCAAAGGCACCAACAACATTTTAAGCAGCCCAATAAAGACACTACTTAATATGCCTAACCCATATAAACTATGTTTTACAAACGCAGTATCGGGATACAACGTTAATATAAAACCAAAGGCTAAGCCTAAAATGGCAGCAATAAGAATTTGTGTATTTAAGTTCATATCAGCATTATTTTTTTCAGTTGGCAATCCTTTTGCAAATATGACATGAGCTTGCTTTTCATACGAGCAATTTTTTGTCACATCGTTTCAATTAAAAATAAAAAAGCCATCTAATCAGATGGCTTTATAAATAAGCTTATTGCGTTTCAATTTCCCGCAAACGAATTAAACCCTCTTGCACGGTACTGCATACAAGTTGGCCATTTTGCCACATACGGCCAAAGTTCAAGCCGCGAGAAGCTGCGCTAACGGTTGCTTCCATATCGTAAAGCATCCATTCATCGGCACGCAGCGGGCGATGAAAATAGATGGCATGATCAATACTTGCACACTGCAAACTTGGAGAAATATAGCTAAGCCCATGTGGTCTTAAAGCAGTTGTCATTAAGGTAAAGTCTGAATAAAACGCAACAATTGCTTGATGTAGAGCAATATCATCTAAATGCTTTGGAATACGGTCATGTGTGCGGATATAGTGCGCATTATAAGGAGCTTCAGGTTGCGGTTGAAACGGATTTACCGGATCAATTGGGCGAATTTCCACATGGCGCTCACGCATGAAACTAGCACGAACATTTTCAGGTACGAAATTTAAAATACCTTCTTTGAGTTCATTTTCAGATTTAATAGTCTCTGGTGCAGGGTACTCTGGTTCTTGATGTTGATAGTTTAAGCCTTCTTCGGGGTTAGCAAAAGAAACCATCGCCGAGAATATAACTCGCCCATGCTGAATTGCACGAACCTGACGACTTACGAAACTCTTCCCATCACGTAAACGGTCTACTTCATAGATAATTGGGGCATTAATATCGCCGCCATATAAAAAATATGCATGCAAAGAATGCGCTGGACGATCGGTTGTATAAGATGCTGCACGTAAAGCCTGACCCAAAACCTGCCCACCAAAGACACGTTTACCGACGAGATTACGGCTTATGCCACGGTAAATATTTTCTTCTAGCTTTTCTAAAGTAAGAAGATCGACAAGTTCTTGGGTTAACGCATTCATGAGAGATACCTTCATATTTCAGGTAAAAAATCGTATTAAAGTACAGATGTGTAGAATCTATTGTGCCATAAAAAACTATTTGAACATGGAACAATCAGTCAACTTCTGACGAAGATTGCTCATATAACAGCTAAAAATACGATTTTTAACGATAAAATATGCCAAAAGCATTATAATTTATAAGAAAGTAGCATATTGTTTTTTTTAATAAATGCCGCAAAATAATTACCCTCTGCATTTGGTGCTGGGATTTGTCTTTAAGAAGTAGGAGTTCTTATGTCCAAGAGTGGGTTTGGTCAAATGTATCGTCGGCTTTCGAGTAAACTACTTGACCTCGTGGTAACACCACATGTTCTTGGGGAAGTTCCTACTGAACCAGTATCAGAAACAACAGAAACAGAAGCAAAAACTGACCGCCAAAAAGTGGTCTGTTACGTCTTACAAAACCACTCTCGAAGCAATGCTTTAGTGGTTGATGGAGAAACGCGTCGTTTAAATTTAAAACCTGCGTTAGACCCACTCATTGTGGGTACTCATCAGGAAAAAGCATCGGTTTTATTTTTACAGCACAATGATGAAAATAATTTACTGAATCCGCCTCCTCATGCTTTTCCACCGCGTTTAATAAAACTGATTGAAGTTTTACAAGAAAACCCTGAACTTGATATAGAGCTTGTTCCGGTTACAGTTTTATGGGGCCGTTCGCCAGATAAAGAAGATTCTTGGTTTAAATTATTATTTTCAGACACATGGGCAACACCAAGCACAGTTAAGCAGCTGGTTAATATTGGTTTGCATGGCCGTCAGTCTTATTTAGAATTTCATGAACCACAATCGCTACGTGAATTGGTTGAATATGCACAGCAGCATTATCCAAATCTTTCACCAGCAACTTATATTGTAAGTACGTTAAATGATTATTTAGACCGTCAGCGTGAAGTGGTACTAGGCCCCGATTTGTCGGATCGCCGTAATGTCATGCAGTCAGTCGTAAAATCTCGTGATGTTCAAGAAGCAATCCGCCGTGAAAGTATTCGCGGAAAAGTGAGTATGCTTGAAGCGGAACGCCGTGCGATTGGTTATGTGAATGAAATCGTATCGGATTATTCACATTCAGCAGTGCGCTTTGCTGACCTTGCCTTAACTCGCCTATGGACCCAGCTTTATGACGGCGTAGAAGTACATAACTTTAGTACTGTTCGTGAACTAGCGAAAGACTATGAAGTTGTCTATACACCGTGCCATCGTAGTCACATTGACTATTTACTATTGTCATATGTGATCTATAAACGTGGCTTAATGGTTCCGTATATTGCTGCGGGCGATAACTTAAACTTACCTTTTGTTGGTCAACTTTTACGTGGAGGCGGTGCATTCTTTATTCGCCGCTCTTTCCGTGGAAATGGACTCTACACTACTGTATTTAAAGAATATCTATATAGTATTTTGTCACGCAACACGCCTCTTGAATACTTTATTGAAGGTGGACGTTCACGTACTGGACGTTTATTACCGCCTAAAACCGGTATGCTTGCCATGACAGTTCACAGCCATTTACGTGGCCGTGCTAAACCGATCGTTTTCTTACCAACGTATATTGGTTATGAACGACTCATGGAAGGCTCAACTTACGTAGGCGAAATGCAAGGTAAGCCAAAAGAAGCCGAATCTATTTTTGGTATTGTGAAAACCTTACGAAAAATTGAGCGCATTTTTGGTAAAGTCCACGTAAACTTTGGTGAACCTGTTTTCCTTGATGATCTGCTTAAGCAACATAATGCGGAAAATGTTTACATCGAGAAAAATGACGATCCGATTCCTCAAGCTGTTTCAGATGCAGTAAATAGCTCTGCACATGCAATTTTAGAAAATATTAACCGAGCTGTGGTGATTAACCCTGTTTCTTTACTTTCTATTATTTTGCTTGCAACTCCAAAGCATACGCTTGATGAAGAGATCTGTATTAAGCAACTTGAGGCTTACCGCAACTTGGCATCAAACTTCCCATATGACCAACGTATGGAAGTAACGCCACTTTCTGGTAAAGAAATTATTGCGTATGGTTTAAAGCTTAAACTCATTAAACGCGTTCAGCATGCACTTGGTGATATTATTGCAATTGAAGATAACCAAGCTGTTCTTCTGACTTACTTCCGTAATAACATCTTGCACGCCTTTGTTTTACCTTCTCTAGTAGCATCACTTGTTGAGCATAATGGAAAAATCAGTCGTTCAGATTTAACTAATGTCATCTATACGCTCTATCCATTCCTGAAAGCTGAGTTATTCCTTAAATGGAAGAGCAGCGAGCTTAAGGCACAAGTTGAGCAATATGCAGATGCTTTAGTTCAATCTAACCTTATTCAACAAGACGATGAAGGTAACTTGATTAGCTCTGCGCCAAATACAGAAGAGCATAATCAGCTTGTTGTTTTAGCAACGCCAGTTAAGCAAAGTCTTGAGCGCTACTACATGACACTCGCGCTCATTACTCAACGTGGTTCAGGTAATATCTCTGCTAAACAAGTTGAAGAATTAAGTCATTTATTAGGACAACGTTTATCAGTTCTATATGAATTTAATTCGCCAGAGTTCTTCGATAAAGCTTTATTCCAAAGCTTCTTAAAAGTACTTACTCAGCAAAATTACATTCGTACCAATGACCAAGGCCAAATTGAGTTTGATGACAACTTCCGTCAAATGGCTGCTGGCGCACAGTTGGTGCTTGATGAAGTAACCTTGCAAATGTTGCAGCACATCACCACCTTTACTGACGAAGAATTGAAAGATGCTCTTGAAGCAATGGCATCTCAACAAGCTAAACGCCGTTTAAAACGCAAAAAAGCTTAAAGTCTTCAGTCAAAATAAAAGGCAACTTCGGTTGCCTTTTATTTTATTAGCGAATTGGACATTCAAAATAACGTGGATCGTCCATACAACGTAAGCGCTTCATAAGCTGAACGAAATAAGCATCGTAATAACCTGAAAGAACGTACTGATTACGTATTTTGGCAACCATTACGTCATAACTTTGCTTCTCATAAAAAGAGACATCTACCCAATAATAAGCAGGTAAATGATTTTCCCATTGTGTCGCACGATTCGTCAGCAATTGGCTATTTTGAACGAACCATCCTCGAATTTTCCGGCCAAAATTAGCAGGATAAGCTTGCGGCTTAATAATTAAATTGACGCCGAAATATGCCAACGGAAAATTGATGACTTGAGTATCTGGTCCAAATTCTTTTTGTAAATTATATGGCAATAAACCATACACGGGGGCAGCAATAATATCGATTTTATTTTGCTTAAACTGCGCAATCGCGTTAGATAAATTGACATAGACTGGCTGAGCACCTACACTTCGTACCAGTGCTTGTTGTGGTGGATTGTTAGGTAGCACCCCAATACGCTGATTTCTTAATTGAGCGACTCTAGAGAGGTTCTTATTTTTTAGAACCATGTAAGCAGTTCCAATTGGAATCATTCCTATAGCTTCATAATTCTTAGAAACTAACCTTTTCTCGATTGTAGGATGATTTAAAAGCTGCAAAAAGCTTTTGGCCGTACGGTTATTAGGAATAAGCCCTATACCCGCGGTACTTCCCATAAATTGGTTATAACGATAAGTATTGAAATTGGATGCAGCTAAACCTGAACATTTTCCATCATCAAAAGCTTGTATGGCCTGCTGTTCTTTTTGATAGGTAACCACTTTAAATTTGACTTGGTATTGCTGAGCATAAAGTCGAATGTCATTTAAACGGCGAGTAATATCCCCTTGGGACCCGATAGGATCATAGGCACACCACACCTGATCCTCAGCCCAACTCGCAACAGCTGTTATGCTCAAGATAAGAGCTAAACAAATTTTTTTCACTTTCAACCTTTTTATCTTTATCGGCAATTTGACTGCCTCATCAGGTATTTATGTTCTTATTTAAAGTTTAATCAGAATTTCATTTAGTGCTATGAACATTTAAACATAATAAATAGTCATTAAAGCAAATTGGATGTTCCAACTGAAAACCTGTTGTAGATAAATGTTTTGCATAAATTCTTTTACCTGAAATTTGGTTTGATTCTAAAGTTAATTCTGGCAATCCCAATTGTTTTTGAAACCACACAATAATTTCATGCAAAGGCAATGGTTGATTATTAGTCACAATATAGCTTGCTTGATGACTTTCGTAATCAGCCATAAAAGCCAAAAATCTTGCTAAATCATCAATATGTATTCGATTGCTATAATGTATATTTGGATAACTTTGATTATTTTCAGCCATTTTCTTTAAGCGGGCAATGGAAGTTCCATAAATACCTGTAGGACGAACAATTACAGATTGAGTTGGATAATATTTTTGCCAGAGTAACTCCATATTACGCAATATATAGCCTTGTGCATCATTTGGATGAATTTCACTAAAATCATCAATGATCTCCCCTGCATTTTCACCATACACCCGCGTAGAAGAGACAACAATTATTTTTTTTACTGGATGTATTTTTAATGCTTCTCGAATCGGTTCAATACTATCTACATAAGTATGTTGATAGCCCTCAACCGTACTCTCATTTGGAGAAAGTAAAATATATACGACATCCACAGGTTCAATTTTACTTAAATCAAGTTTAAAGATATCTTGAACAAGATGTGTTGCGTAACTATCCGTTTTTACACTACGGCTGATTGTGGTAATTTGATGTTCTTTCTCAAATAGTTGTTTAGCAACACGCTGAGATGTTTTACCATAACCGATAAATAATATATGCATAGAAAACTCGTTGAGGGGACATGACTTCAGTCCATCAGTTACAAGGCGTTGGATCGGCTTCAGCAGCCCTACTCGAAAAACTAAATATTTTTACCACAGATGATTTATTGTTTCATCTGCCACGTGATTATGAAGACCGCAGTACGATTATTCCAATGAATCAACTTGTGGTTGGGCGGAGCTATTTACTCGAAGGTGAAGTCAAATCAATTGATTTCCCTCCGGGAAAACGAAAATCTATGGCAGCCTTGGTGCAAGATGAATTCGGTAAAGTCACCTTACGCTTTTATCATATTTATAAAAACCTGACTGATAAAATAAAACCCGGTCATCGCTTACGTATTTTTGGTGAAGTCCGTGTAGGTGCTCGCGGCCTTGAGATGTATCATCCTGAAATTCAACTCATTCATGAACATACACCTCTACCAAAAACTCAGCTGACAGCAATTTATCCAAGTACCGATGGGTTAACTCAACCCAAATTACGCGAATACGTTAAACAAGCTTTAAAGCATCATAGTGATGCCTTACCAGAGCTACTCCCAAAGCAATATACCAATGGCTATGCGCTTAAAGAGGCTTTGTATTACATTCATGAGCCTCCTGTGGATGCCAACATGCTTCAATTGGCTCAAGGCTCGCACCCTGCACAGCAACGGCTTATTTTTGAAGAGTTGGTTGCGCACCAAATTAGTTTACTTAATCGCCGGGCTTATATTCGTCAAATTGCGTCACCTGCTTTTTCAAGCAGTAAAGTATTAGCTAAAAAACTATTAGAAGCTTTACCATTTCAAATGACCAATGCACAAAAACGTGTATCTAAAGAAATTTTAAATGACTTAAAACAACACCAACCTATGCTACGTCTAGTACAAGGCGACGTAGGTGCTGGAAAGACCCTTGTTGCAGCTGTAGCCGCTTGTCATGCTTTAGAAGCAGATTGGCAGGTTGCATTAATGGCTCCTACTGAAATTCTTGCAGAACAACATTATTTAAACTTTAAACGTTGGTTTGAACCATTAGGTATTACCGTGGCATGGTTATCTGGCAAACAAAAAGGTAAAGCCCGTGCCCAAGCAGAGCAGCAAATTAAAGAAGGCCACGCGGAACTTATTGTGGGTACCCATGCCTTATTTCAAGACAATGTTGGCTTCGCTAAATTGGGGCTAGTGATTATTGATGAACAACATCGTTTTGGTGTAGACCAACGTTTAGCTTTACGCAATAAAGGTGCTGAGCAGTTCACTCCACATCAACTCGTGATGACAGCCACTCCGATTCCAAGAACTCTAGCAATGAGTGCTTATGGTGATTTAGACACATCTATAATTGATGAGTTACCTCCAGGCCGTACCCCAATTCAAACAGTTACGATTCCTCTTGATCGTCGAGAGGAAGTACTTCAACGTATTGCTTCAAATTGCAGAGATGGGAAACAGGCCTATTGGGTATGCACATTGGTTGAGCAGTCTGAGACTTTAGATGCTCAAGCAGCAGAAGCAACTTACCAAGAGATGAAAGAACGCTTTCCTGAACTCAATATTGGTTTGGTACACGGCAAAATGAAAGCTGATGAAAAGCAAGCCGTAATGCAAGCATTTAAAAATAATGAATTACAACTTCTTATCGCAACAACAGTGATTGAAGTTGGAGTAGACGTTCCTAACTCTTCCATTATGGTGATTGAAAATGCCGAGCGTTTAGGGCTTTCTCAGCTACACCAATTACGAGGTCGCGTAGGTCGAGGTGCTCAAGCTAGTTTTTGCGTACTTTTATATAAAACACCTCTCTCTCAAAATGGACAAGAGAGACTTTCTATTTTAAGAGAAAGTAATGATGGCTTTGTGATTGCAGAAAAAGATCTGGAACTACGTGGACCGGGTGAATTATTAGGGACTAAACAAACTGGGGATATGGGATTTAGAGTGGCTCGTTTAGAGCGAGATGATCACCTACTGAGTCAAGCCCACTATGTGGCACAGCAAGTTTTAAAAGATTATCCAGAACAGGCAGATGCTCTATTAAAGCGTTGGCTTCCTGAGGCGCCTCGCTACGCCTATGTTTAATTTTTTAAACTTCCAACATCTTATTCAGTTATTTTCACCTTGCTCATTGTGCGAGTTAGGCATGCGAGAAAAATACTCGCTCTGTAAAGACTGTTGGGAACAGCTACCTTGGCTTAAACAAACGATTCAACGTAATAATCACTCTGTTCTTGTGGCTTGTAATTATGCTTATCCGGTTAACCGGATTATTCAGCAGTTTAAATATGAACAAAAGTTACATTATCAGATCTTATTAGGTGAAATTTTAAAACAATTAAAATTTCCCAAGGTACAAGCGATCGTACCTATGCCCATTTCCAATCAACGTTTAATCGAGCGTGGTTTCAATCAATCATTACTACTTGCCAATATCTTAAGCAGACACTTAAAAATACCTGTTTGGCAACCGATTCAACGTTTAAACGAGCACTCTCAAAAAGGGCTTACTCGGCTAGAACGCTTTGAAAATATAGAACAACAATTTTTACCTCATCATCAAGAGAAACGACGTTATCGCCGCGTTCTCATTATTGATGACGTGATAACCACGGGAAGCTCTGTTCATGCGCTCAGTCAGGCACTTAAACAATTAGGCTGCACATCCATTCATACCGTGTGCCTAGCAGCGACGCCGAAGAGTTAGGCTATTGCACCGTAGATAAATACTCTTCACACCAAGGAATGACAATTTCTCGGGTCAATGGTGCAAGTTGAGTTTCTGAATCATTTAAATCTATCCACTTCATTTCTGCAATTTCGGCTGCAATTTTAGGTGCTTGGTCGAGCTGAACAAGGTATAAATGACTCACCAAAATATGATCTGGCTCATTGGCAGCTACTGTTTCGAAATGACCAATAAATTGCTCAATCACACAAGAGCTTCCGACTTCTTCTAAAATTTCGCGTTGCATGGTGATCTCTGGTGCCTCATTAGGTTCCAGCTTGCCACCTACTTGCATAAAAGCGTGTGTATTACGCTTTCTCACAAGCAACAACTGATTTTGCTCATTTAAGATCACTGCGGCAGCGACCGTAATTGTTTTCACCTATTTAACCTCGTTTATGGTTGGACATCTGCGTTTGTCCATTTTGGAGCAGGAGCCTGATATTGCTCAAATTGTTGAAGAATATCTTCAATTTTGTCTGATGCGATCAATTTATCAACGAACCGTGCTTGGCTGAATCCATTATCCACCGTTCCTTGAATCATTTTAAGTAAATCTTCATAAAAGCCCGCTACATTTAAGAAAGCACATGGCTTTTGATGAATCCCTAATTGCGCCCACGTCCATTGTTCAAAGATTTCTTCCAATGTACCAGCGCCACCCGGCAAAGCAATGAAGCCATCTGAAAGATCCGCCATCTTGGTTTTACGCTCATGCATATTCTCAACCACATATAATCTGGTTAAGCCCGGATGAGCTAACTCACGATCAACTAAAGCACGAGGGATCACGCCAATGACTTGACCACCTGCTTGTAAGGCGCTATCGGCCACCACACCCATTAGGCCTGAGCGACCACCACCATAAACCAAGGTCTTCCCTTGTTTTGCAATAGCCTCGCCTGTAGCTTGGGCAATTTTTTGGAAAATTGGGTTTGAACCAAGAGATGAACCACAGAAAATACAAATTGATTTCATAGTGTAAAAAACCGTTTTATTGAACTGTCATGCTGACAAACTAAACTATCGATAGAGTTTTTTTTGCAAAATAGCGTATTGGCAAGTGTTTTTCGGCAAATCCTTGTCTAAAATACACCCATCCATTTCCATCAGACTGCGTGAGGAAAAAAGACACATGCTTGAAGCCTTTTATGCCACAGAACGCGGAAGTCTGGAAGATGCCACCATCAATGGTGGATTTGATCTACATCCCGAATTAGTCTGGCTTGATCTTATTGCACCCTCGCAAGAAGAGCAACAATGGGTATTAGATGCCTATGACCAAAATTTACCAACACTAAAGTCGCTTGAAGACATTTCATCTTCTGCACGATTTTACCGTGATGATGACGGTATTTTGCACATCAGTACTTATTTTTTAACGAAAAATAAAAATTATCAGGTGGATGGCGACGCTGAAGAGTCATCACATATGCTTGCCATGGTGCAAACCGTAGCTTTCATTTTACATAAAGACCGCCTCTTTACGATGCGTGGAGAAAAACTAGTTGCGTTTCGTGCCTTTCGTGCCCGTGCTCGCCGAAATGACTATGACATGGACTATAAAGATCCTACCTGGATCTTATTAGGCCTTCTTGAAGCAAAACTCGATGAGCTTGCGGATATCTTAGAAGATATCCACAAAGATTTAGAAAAATACTCCACCGAGGTTCTTAATAACCACCAACGTGAAAAAATTCTAGATCTCGATGACATGATTACACGCCTAGCTCAACAAGAAGATATGCTAGGAAAAGCACAGCTTTGTCTCATTGACTTACGACGTGTACTTACTTTCTTATCGCGTCCACGTGCTTTAGGCAGTCATATTTATGACGCAGACATTCGAGAGCTCAGTGAAGATGTGCGCTCACTGGTAGAACATGATGCGTTCTTATTCCAAAAAGTACGATTCTTACTTGATACGACGTCTGGATTCATTAACACAGAACAGAATGACACGATTCGTCGATTCTCGATCTTACCAAGTATGTTAGCTCCTCCAATGCTTATTGCCAGTATTTACGGTATGAACACAGACGTATTACCTTTTGCACATGGTACGACCAGTTTCTTTATTGTTTTGCTGATTATTATGGGTTTCTTTATTGGGCCGATCATTTATTTCCGCTGGAAAAAATGGATCTAAGCTTTGTAATAAAATGCTAATTTCGAGCATAAAAAAGCACCTAAATATAGGTGCTTTTTTACATCAAAAACATCAGATCATTTGCAGATCGTCCTGCAAATGACAGGCTTGAATGATCTTCAGCATTTTTTCAGGTACATTTTTAAAATGCAAACCAGTATTTTTTGGAGTCTCTCGTAACCATTGAACTAAAACAGCCAAGGCCAAGGTACTACCATGCTCAAGCTCAGTTAAATCCACCACAAGTGGGAAGCTTTGCTGCTTCTTTATGATAGCTAAACCTGCTTGATACTGTTGTTCCGCATTTTCAAAATCAATTTTTCCCGAAACAACCAATTGTTGGTTGAGATACTGAACCACACGTCACCTACTTATTTCTTTTTGTTTTGATTAACAGCTGCGTCTGCATCAGGTTGGAAAGTTGCAATTGCTTTATTTAAATCACCGCCATTGCGTTTCACTGTTGCAGCAAACTGATTACGGAACTGTAATCCTAGATCAATACCAGAAACATTGATATTACGGATTTTCCATTGAGTACCTTTGTCAGCCAACTGGAAAGAAACAGGAATTTTTTCACCATTGTGATTAAAGTCCAATGTCACTACAGGGTTTTTACCCGCAGTTGCCTTGTAAGGACGCATGGTATAGCTTTGATTTGTATATTTAGCAAATGCGCTACCGTAATTTTCAATTAATGTATTACGGAAGTTTGTTTCAAACTGAGCACGCTGTGCAGCTGTACTATACTGATTCGTCGCATAAGTACCCATCACAATACGAGTGAACGCTTGTGAATCAACATATGGGTCTAAGTTCTGACGTACAATTGATTTTACTAAAGCAGGATTGTTCTGCAACTTAGCATGATCTGCTTTTAAACGAGCGATCAAGCCATCAGCAACACGCTTGATAAAATCAGGTGGTGCTTCTGAAGGTGCAGCAAAAGCTGTACCTGCAATCATAGTAGACAAAAGACTTGCTGTCAGGGTTTGTTTAAACAACGTATTCACCTGGAACCACTCCTTCAAATAAACTCTTACTCAACAAATGACGGCTGTGTACTGCTGTCGGTACTTGCAGGAGCTTTTTCTTCTGCTGAGGATGAACCAGCGGCAACTTTACCTGCGCCACCACCAGTAATAAATTTACTAATTAAATCTTCTAAATCCATGGTTCCTTGGGTATTTGAAATTGTATCGCCACGTTTAAGATAGTTTAAACCACCACCTGGAACGACTTTCAAATATTTCTCACCCAACAAACCATTGGTTGCAACCATTATATAAGCATCTTCATCAATACTGGTGATGGAGGACATGTTACTGATCAGTTGCTGTTCCATTGCTTTTTGTTGCTCTTGAGAAGCCTGCGTATAATCAGAACTATAACGTAGTTCATCTAAAGCATTTTTTTGGACTTCTTTTAGCTGCTCAGCATTAAAACTTGTCAATTTTCCATCCAAACCAAAGGTTACCGTAGCCAAACGCGTAACTGGATCAAGGGTAATTGAATCAACACGACCAATTGTGACACCGCTCATCGTTACTTTAGCACGAGGCTTTAAACCATTGACGTTATCAAATTGAGCCTTCATGGTATAACTATCATTTAAGTTAGTACCAACAAGACCACTAACTTTCATGGCTAAAAAGAACAAGGCAATACCGAAGATAATAACAAAGATACCTACGGCCAGCTCACTACTACGTGATTTCATTAAATCCCTCCGAACATGACCGCAGTCAACACGAAATCAAAACCTAAAACACATAATGAAGAATATACAACTGTTCTCGTCATTGCAGTTGCGATTCCTTCTGGAGTCGGATCACATGCATATCCTTGATATACCGCAATCCATGTACATAACAAAGCAAACACAATACTTTTGATAATGCCATTTACGACATCATGCCCAAATTGCACGTTGTTTTGCATACCGCTCCAGAATGAGCCTTCATCGACGCCAAGAAAATCGACACCTACCATTTTACCGCCCACAATACCAATCGCAGCAAAAATGACAGTTAGCATCGGTAAACTGACCACTCCCGCCCAAAGACGTGGTGATACGATTTGTTTTAATGGGTCAACCCCGATCATTTCCATGCTGGCAAGTTGTTCACTTTGCTTCATTGAACCAATTTCTGCTGTTAATGCAGAACCTGCTCGACCAGCAAATAATAACGCAGCAACCACAGGTGCCAATTCACGCAGCAATGTTAAAGACACCATGGTGCCTAGCATTGATTCACTGCCGACGTTCACTAAAATTGAATATCCTTGTAAACCCAGTACCAAACCAATAAATAGGCCCGACACAGTGATAATTAACAAAGACATCACCCCTACCCGATGCATTTGGTAAATAAATCGTCCAAACCCACCAGATGAAGGAAAAGAAAAAACAATTTGTAAGAGCATTAGTGCCGCAACACCAATCCCTCGAATCCGCTCAATAACGAGTCTACCTAACCAGGCAATCGTATTCATGGACGAACCTCGTTATCTAAATAGGCTTGATGACTAAATTGGTATTCAACAGGTCCTTCTGCCGAACCTGTTAAGAATTGGCGCACAAATGGAGAAGCATATGCCTGTAATTCTTCTGGTGTTCCTTCCCCCTGAATTTTTCCTTCTGCTACAACATAAATGTAGTCAGCAATAGAAAGGGTTTCGGGAACATCATGCGAAACAATAATTGTTGTTAAATCTAAAGCTTCTCGCAATGAACGTATTAAACGTGTCAATACACCTTTTACAATGGGGTCTTGCCCCGCAAAAGGTTCATCGTACATGATTAAATCAGGGTCAAGCGCTATCGCACGTGCCAAAGCAACACGACGGTTCATACCACCTGAGAGTTCTGTAGGCATTAATTGTTCAGAACCACGCAAACCAACTGATTCCAGTTTTAATGCAACCAGTTCAGCAATTAGATTTTCAGGAAGTTTGGTATGTGCTCGAATTGGAAATGCGACATTTTCATAGACCGACATATCCGTAAATAAAGCACCACTCTGAAATAACATTCCCATACGTGCACGGGCTGAAAAAAGTTCCTGACGAGACATTTTTGCAATATCTTTACCGTCGAGCAAAACTTCGCCCTGATCAGGAACTAACTGTCCACCGATCAGACGTAATAATGTTGTTTTACCTGTACCAGAAGGTCCCATAATAGCCGTAATCTGGCCACGACGTATATTTAAACTAATATTGTCATAAATGACGCGTTCCCCTCGATTAAAACTCAAATTTTTCACTTCAATAAGTGGTTGAGTCGAGAGAGGAGTTTTATTATTCATAATGGCAATCGTTCCTGCACTTTTATGCACGCATACTATAACACTGAAAATTGGCAAACTTGTTGTTATTTTGACAAAAGCAAAGCTAACTTAGTTGGTAGAAATAGAAGAGGTATGTTCGTAAAAAGAGGTTAATTCAGAAATTTGAAACTGCTCAATAGAACTTCCAGTTATAAAAGCATAGGCAAAATAAACCCCATTACACAAAACAAGTGCAATAAAAAGATAAGGCAAGCCGTGCTGAACTAATAAGTTCTTCAACTGTGCCATTATTGTTTCTTTTCGTTTACTTCTACTCATTATTTAATAAAAAATTGAACTAATTCACACTTTGTTATTTTATAACAAAACTGAAAAATAAGAAAGGCCAGTATTTCTACCGGCCTTTCTTTAAACAAACTATTGATTAACGGTCGAATTTACGACGCGGTTTGTCATCAAAGCTACGACGCGGACGATCTTCACCACCGAAGCTACGTTTTGGACGATCTTCGCCACCAAACGCTGGACGCTCCCCACGTGGTTTATCATCAAAGCTACGACGCGGTTTATCGTTAAAGCCACCTTCGCGGCGTGGACGATCTGAGTTGAACTCACGACGTGGACGATCTTCGCCACCAAATGATGGACGTTCACCACGTGGTTTGTCATCAAAGCTACGACGCGGACGATCTTCACCACCGAAAGTACGTTTTGGACGGTCACCAAAACCATTTTCACGACGTGGTTTGTAATCTACACGGTTACCACGGTTGTCATCATTTGAGTCAAAACGCGGTTTATCGTTGAAACCACCTTCGCGACGCGGACGATCTGAGTTGAACTCACGACGTGGACGATCTTCAAAACCACCTTCACGGCGTGGGCGATCTGAATTGAACTCGCGACGTGGACGATCTTCACCACCGAATGGGCGTTCACCACGTGGTTTGTCATCAAAGCTACGACGTGGACGGTCATCACGACCACCTTCACGGCGTTTGAAGTTGCTTTCGCCTTCAAAACGACGACCACCGCCAAAACCGCCACCACGACGACCATCACGACCACCGTTGCCGCCACGACCACGACCACCGCCATCACGACCTGAACGAGCAGGAGGTGGAGATGGCTCTAAGCCTTCAATTTCAGAAACACTTAAACGTGCATCTAAATAGTCTTCAAGCGCACGGATTTTACCGCGTTCACGATAAGTCGCTAAAGTAATTGCTTGACCTGTACGGCCAGCACGACCTGTACGACCAATACGGTGTACATAGTCTTCGTGTTTCATTGGTAAACCGAAGTTAATTACGTGAGAAATTGTCGGTACGTCAAGACCACGTGCAGCAACGTCTGTCGCTACCAAGATTTTTGCACGACCTTCACGAATACTACGTAAACGACGGTTACGAACTGTTTGTGGCATTGCACCGTGAAGTGCAACTACAGAGTGACCTGCTTCTGCAAGTTCTTCAGCCAACATATCTGTATCTTCTTGAGTGCTCGCGAATACAACCGCTTGATCAAGAGTTTCATCAGCCAACCAGTGAGTCAGAAGTTTCTTCTTGTGTTCGAAACCATCTGTCCAGTGTAAAGTTTGGGTGATGTCAGTGTTTGTACTGTGACCTGTTTCAATTGCAATACGCTCAGGTTCATTCATCATGCGTTCAGCAAGACGAATAATACGGTCAGCGAAAGTTGCAGAGAACATTAATGTTTGACGACGGTTACCAGCTAAATCGCTGATCGCTTCTAAATCTTCAGAGAAGCCGAGGTCTAACATGCGGTCAGCTTCGTCAACGATTAAAGCTTCAACTTTATCTAACTTTAATTGACGACGGTTTACTAAATCTAATAAACGACCTGGAGTCGCAACAATAACTTGTGCGCCTTTAAGTTGTTGGATTTGCTTACCAAAAGGCATACCACCCATGATTGCAGCAATACGAACACCTTTCATGTGACGTACGAAAGCAATCGCATCTTGGCTAACTTGTTGAGCCAATTCACGTGTTGGGCATAAAACTAAAATGTTAGGTTGGGTCACAGCTTTCATACGTTCTTTGAACGGAACAAAAGTTTCTTGACCAGCTAAATTATGTAATGTCGGTAATAAAAATGCCGCAGTTTTACCAGAACCAGTCTGGCTAGATACTAGAAGGTCTTTTCCTTCTAAAGCTGCAGGAATAGATTGTTCTTGCACAGGAGTCGGGGTAGTAAAACCTAAACCTTCAAGCGCTTGTTGTAAGGTTTCATGCAAAGAAAATTCGGCAAAAGTTTTGCTCATAGAGAGTTTCACCCTAGTGGGTGCTCCATTTTTAATAAATACAAAATAGACATCGGCACAAAGCGGCAAAGCAAAGTTAGCTGAAACATTTTTTCAGCAGCAATCCGAGTAACGACGATGTGGACTAAACGCACGCTTGATTACGGCCGAACCTGAAGAATCGCTGAGCGATCGGGGCGCAAGAAATGGTCCTCTCTATGGACAGCGTGCGCTTACAATGAATAGAACAGAATGTTCAGGTAATGAACGGAAATTTAAGTGCGTGGGCGGATTATAGCAGAAAGAAATTAAAAGTCATGTGTTTTAATCAACTTTCTTCATATTTATTGAACTCAGTAACATTTACCCATGGCTTAAAAAATAAAACCCTCTGATAATAGAGGGTTTTATTTATAAATAATTAAATTATTTTGCGGCTTGAGCCCAAGCTGGAACTACAGTTTGCATTAAAGGTTTTAGCATTTTGAGTGAACTTGCAAGCACTTGACCATTTTCAAGAGATTCATTACCACCGCGTGCATCAACCACTACACCGCCTGCTTCTTTAATAATAAGCTCACCAGCAGCGATATCCCATGGTTTTAAACCAAGCTCAAAGAAACCATCAAAACGGCCAGCAGCAACATATGCTAAATCTAGGGCAGCTGAACCACCACGACGAATTTGTGCGCCTGCTTGAGTAACCGCTAATAATGAAGCAAAGTGTTGTTCTGCATAAGATACAATCTCACCAGCACGTTTAGCGCGGTAAGGATGGCCTACTGCCAAGAATGTATTTTCTAAAGTATCTTTTACATTTACACGAATACGGCGTTGGTTCATAACTGCACCACGACCACGACTTGCAGAGAATAATTCGTCACGTACTGGGTCGTAAATTACGCCGTGCTGAGTAACGCCTTTATGCTGAACTGCAATAGAAATACAGAAATGAGGGAAACCATTAATAAAGTTTTGCGTGCCATCAAGCGGATCGATTACCCAGCACCAGTCTGCATCGTGGCCTTTGCCTTCTTGCAAACCGAACTCTTCACCTAAGAAGCTATGGTTTTTATAACTTTTACGTAATGTATCAATCGTCAATTGTTCCAAATAACGATCTACACGTGTTACTGGGCCATCAATGCCTTTCTCTTCAACTTGCAAATCGAGTTTATGACGATTTTGATGCGCTTTTAAAAGCTCTTGACCAACTGTTTGAGCCGCACGCGCAGCCATAACCACCATAGGTTCCATTGAACACCCACTACAATACAAGTTTGAAGATTTTGACAAAGAATAATGCATAAAAGCGCATACATTTTAGCAAATGAATGCGCTTTAGGGGAAAAAATGTTTCAAAAATTTTATTAAAGGCTTAAACCACCTGATTTAGCTTAAGCCAAGCTCGCTCAATTGAGTTTAAAATACCTTTAGCATCTAACCCACAATCTTGTAGCATTTGACCATGTGATGCTTGTTGTAAAAACAAATCTGGCAGACCTAAATTAATGATAGGTTTAACAATTTGTTCTTGTGCCATGAACTCATTTACTGCACTGCCTGCACCACCCATAATTGCGTGTTCTTCAACAGTGACGAATAATTGTGTATGTTCAGCCAAATCACGAATAATTTTTTCATCAAGTGGTTTCACAAAACGCATATTTACAACACGCACACCAACATCATGTTTTTGTGCAAACTGCTCAGCAGCTTCTATGGCAACCATAACGCGGCTACCAAACGCTAAAATTGTAATCTGCTCATCACAAGCAGGTTTAATTTCAGCAACTACTTCAGCTTTACCTAATTCAATAGCAGTTAGCTCTTGCTGAATTTCAACGCCTACCCCCGCACCACGAGGATAACGTACTGCTGCTGGCCCATTATAAGCATAGGCGGTATGTAGCATTTGACGGCATTCATTTTCATCTTTTGGTGCCATGATGACCATGTTCGGAACTGTACGCATATATGCATAGTCATATGCACCAGCATGAGTTGGACCATCTTCACCAACCAAGCCTGCACGGTCAATGCCGAAAGTTACATCAAGATTTTGTAATGCGACATCATGAATAAGCTGGTCGTAACCACGCTGCAAGAATGTTGAATAAATCGCAACAACAGGTTTTAAACCTTCACAAGCCATTCCCGCTGCAAGTGTTACTGCGTGCTGTTCGGCAATTGCAACATCGAAGAAGCGCTTTGGAAATTCTTTAGCAAACTTAACCATGCCCGAGCCTTCACACATGGCTGGGGTAATCGCTAATAAACGTTCATCTTGTGCAGCTTCGTCACACAACCATTGACCAAATACATCAGAATATTTTGGTGGCGTTTTACCTGCTGAAGTCGCATTAATTTTGCCAATTGCATGATAGGTAATTGGGTCAGCTTCTGCCGGAGTAAAGCCTTTACCTTTTTTAGTATAGACGTGGACTAAGCGTGGACCTTTACGCTTTTTCAATGCATTAAATACTTGAACGAGTTGATTTACGTCATGTCCATCAAAAGGACCGAAGTAGTCAAAACCAATCGCTTTAAATAAATTATCGGCTGCATCTGTTGCCGATTGATGTAAACGAGAGTTGTACGTCCATTTCGGATGCGGCTGTACATAAGCCTCACCATGTTCATCGACATTAACTAAATGACCTTTTTCCCAAATTGCAGCTAAATGTTTAGCAAAACCACCTGTACTGCAAGAAATCGACATGTCATTGTCATTAAGTACAACAATTAAATCGGCATCGTGTGCCACAGCATCGTTCATGGCTTCAAATGCCATACCTGCTGTCATTGCGCCATCACCCACAATGCAAACGACTTCACATGGGTCATTTTGATAGCGACGCGCTAAAGACATTCCTAAACCTGCCGAAATTGCAGTTGATGAATGCCCTACGCCGAATGTATCAAAAACTGATTCTTCTCTAGCGGGAAATGCTGCCAAACCGTTTTTAGCACGGATTGTTGTCATTTGCTCACGGCGACCAGTCAAGACTTTGTGTGGATACGCCTGATGTCCTACATCCCAAACTAATCGGTCATTTGGAGTATTAAAGCAATAATGCAGCGCAACCGTCAGCTCAACCACGCCGAGGTTAGCACCGAAATGGCCACCACTCTGGCCTGCTGCATATAAAATATATTGACGCAACTCATCAGCCACTTGAACCAATTGGCTATGCTCGAGCTGACGTAATTGTTGAGGATGATCAATTGCATCTAACAATGGCGTAACAGGGCGTTGAGTTGGAATTTCGGTATACAACATATGTGGCAAAGCCTTTATAAGCCTGGCAAATCCTAAGCTGGGTCAAAATGGGTCGATCATACAATCGAATGAAGTCACCTTCAATCAGCCACATTTGCGAACGAGGTCATGCAAAGCAGTCTCTCATACAGTATGGGTATGGTTGGCAGATTATCCTGAATAATCTGACTATTTATCAACTATTATCGTCTTCTTTATACAAAAAAGAAAACCTTAGTGCTCAAAATGATTATGACAATTCGACCAATCTCCCAGCATTACGCTATACTTTAAACCGTTTTCGGTTAAAAGATGAGTTAATCTGTGCCTATAGAGTTCATTGCAACATCAAAACTCCCGACCGCTTTTGGTGAATTCAATATTTCTGTGTTTCAAGATCCAGTATCAGGTGAAGAACATGTGGCACTTTCTAAAGGGTTAGAAAATCCACCCACAGGCCCTGTTTTAGTACGTGTTCATTCAGAATGCTTAACAGGTGATGCTTTTGCGTCATTAAAATGTGACTGCGGCCCTCAATTACAAGCAACTCAAAAGCTCATTAACGAAGCAGGTCAAGGCGTTATTTTATATTTACGTCAAGAAGGCCGTGGTATTGGGCTTACAAATAAAATTCGTGCGTATGCCTTACAAGATCAAGGTCACGACACTGTAGATGCAAATTTACTTTTAAATTTACCTGCTGATGCACGCCGTTATGACATGTGTAGCATTATGCTTGATCATTTAAAAGTAAAAGAAGTTAAGTTAATTACTA
This sequence comes from Acinetobacter pittii ATCC 19004 = CIP 70.29, assembly GCF_000369045.1. Lineage (GTDB taxonomy): Bacteria > Pseudomonadota > Gammaproteobacteria > Pseudomonadales > Moraxellaceae > Acinetobacter > Acinetobacter pittii. The sequence goes on from NZ_KB849796.1 coordinate 82,166, forward strand.
ACAATCCTTTGAAAATTCAGGCACTCAAGGATCAAGGTATAAATGTGGTTGGTCGTGTTCCGTTAACGGTTGGACGTAATCCTTTTAATGAACAATACTTAAAAACTAAACGTGAACGCATGGATCACCTTTATCAAAAAGATGATTTCTAAAACAAAATTATAAATTTAAAAATAATTGGGAGGGATTTTTAAGACATTTCTTAAAAATCCCTTACTTTTTTTATGGTTTTGTGTTTTGATGTATCTATCTCCTATCTCAATCATCTTTGAGGGTCACTATGCAGCATCCGACTTCAACAGATATTCAACGTGTCCGCGAATTTCTCCTCGATTTACAAGCTCGTATTTGTGCTGGTTTAGAACAACAAGAAAAAGCTGGCGGTGGTACGGGTGAATTCATTATTGATGATTGGGAACGTCCAGAAGGTGGTGGCGGTCGTTCACGAGTTTTACAAAATGGCACCGTGATTGAAAAAGGTGGTGTGATGTTTTCTCACATCAACATTAGTAAACTGCCCGCTTCTGCTACAGAAAGACATCCTCAAATTGCTGGTGCTAAAGCACAAGCGCTTGGTGTGTCATTAGTGATTCACCCTAAAAACCCGAATATTCCAACCTCCCATGCAAATGTACGTTTATTTGTTGCAGAGCCTGAAGGACAAGATCCGATTTGGTGGTTTGGTGGCGGTTTTGACTTAACACCGTTCTATCCAGATGAACAGGATGTTATCAATTGGCATCAAGCCGCACATGACCTATGCCAGCCTTTTGGTGACAATGTCTATGCTGAACATAAAAAATGGTGTGATGATTACTTCTATCTAAAACATCGAGATGAACAGCGTGGTGTCGGTGGTTTATTCTTTGATGATTTAAATTGCTGGGATTTCGAAACCTGCTTTAAATATATTCAAGCTGTAGGTAATGGTTATTTAAATGCCATTTTGCCAATTTTCGAAAAACATCGTGAACAGCCTTATACCGAAGCTCAACGAGAGTTCCAGCTTTACCGTCGTGGTCGCTATGTCGAATATAATTTAGTCTATGACCGCGGAACATTGTTTGGCTTACAAACAGGTGGACGTATTGAGTCTATTTTAGTCAGCCTGCCTAATCTTGCAGCTTGGTCATATCGTCCAGAATGGGATGAAGACTCACCAGAGAAACGTTTAACCGACTATTACTTAAAACCACGTGATTGGTTAAACCTAAAAGAAAAAGTTGCTTAATTTTTTGCTTTTTGGAGATTCTTTGGCTTCCACCCTAAAGAATCTCCTTTTTTATTTTCAATTTTTTGAATCTCATTCAAATATTTTTTCTTATTAAAATTTGGCTTATAGTGAGGCCTGCTGAAAATTCAGTACAGACCTTATCTGCCTCATGCCATTTTAAAATTTTGGATATAAGAATGACCAAACAGTTTGCAGTAATTGGCAACCCCATCGAACAATCACGCTCTCCTGAATTGCATCATGCTTTCGCTCAAAAAACAGGTATTGGCCTAGACTACCAAAAACGTCTTGCCCCTCTTGATGGTTTTGAGCCGAGTATGCGTAGTTTCTTTGAAAATGGCGGGAGTGGCATGAACGTTACCGTGCCGTTTAAAGAACAGGCATTTGCTTTGTGTGATGTGCTGACTGAACGTGCTCAAATTGCCAAAGCTGTAAATACACTTTGGATGGAAGATGGCAAATTGCATGGTGACAATACAGATGGCCAAGGCTTAGTTGCCGCAATTCAAGCTTTAGATTGGAACTTAGAAAATACAGCTATTTTAATTTTAGGGGCTGGTGGTGCAACTCGTGGTGTTATTTACCCGCTTGTTCAGGCTGGTGCTAAAAAGATTGTGATTGCAAACCGAACTCTTGCTCGTGCTGAACAACTTGTAGATGACCTAAAAGCGGCAGTTCCTCAAGCTCAATTACAAGCAATTTCTTTAAATGAGTTAGAAGGGAAATTTGATATTGTAATTAATGCAACTTCTGCAAGCCTGTCTGGTGATGCATTACAACTACCTGAAAGTCTAGAGTTCAAATATGCCTATGAGATGGCCTATGGCAAGCCATCTAGCTTTCTTGATCAAGCGAAACAACGCAATGTGCCTTATGCAGAAGGTTTTGGCATGCTAGTTGGCCAAGCCATTGAAGCCTTCTATATCTGGAATGGCGTAAAGCCAGAATTAAAAGATTTTCTATAAGTCAAAAAAAGAACCTACACGAAGTAGGTTCTTTTTTATTTCATCTATTATTTTTTAGCTGTAACCATCTGCTTATAAACATCTCGGAAAATCTCATAATCAATAAATTCATTATGTTCAGGTTTTAAATTCTGAATTGTTTTTTCCGTAAGTTGCTGTTTACGAGCAGCGACATAAACTTTACCTAAAATATCAGCTGTTTCTGACAACAAATGTTTTTCTTCATCAGAAGTACCATTTTGTTTTTCAAACTCTAATTGATACTGTTTTGAGAAAAGCTGTTCAGGTTGCTTATATTGTTTCTGTAGTTTTTGCCATGCTTCACGCCCAGCTTCACCTTGTATTGTTGTGATCACAATATGGTCCACAGCTCGGCCTAAGTCATTATCAAACTGATCTTCTTGCTCAAGATGATGTTTTTTCTGTAACGCCTCAATACGTTCTAAAGCTTTGCCTTGAGGGTTATAAGTTTCCTCTTCAGAGAACCAATAAGCATAAACCTCGGCAATTTCTTGCAACTGTTGAACTGAATAATAATGAATATATGACGGTTTTTCAGCAGTCAATTTTGCAATAAAAACAGCCTTATACGTTTTATCATAAGTATGTGTTGCATCATAAGTTTGGTTAGCCAACAGCGCCAGACTAGAATCTAAATCTTGTACATCGCTATGTGCACCAACTGGATGCTCAGAAACATCACCCTGTCCAAGTTTTTCACTAAATCCTTTTACGAAGTTTTCAAATAAAGAACCTTTGCTTGCCTCTGCAACTGATCTAGCCTGTTTAAGCTGCTGCTGATTAATTGGGGTCGCTTTACCATAATTGAGAATTTGCATGTCTGCTTTAATATTAAAGCGATGGTTAAATTCAGCTGGTGTATACGCAATATCATAATCCGCGTTGACTAAACGGCCCTTTTCATCCAGTCCGACATCAATCGCAACCGGATTTCTTTGTTTTGGTAAAGCTTGTTCAATTTCTGCTTTATGCTTGATCCATAGAGCTTTGAATGCCTCATCATCAACAAACTGGTTTTGATCATAAGCAGCAAAAGTTTGTTTCAACGCAGCTTGACGAGCTTTAATCTGAGTTTTTTCGGTATTTCCAGCGCTCTGATCAAGCACATCAATACCGTAAATTTGACAGTAATTAATATCACCTAAGGCAACGGAACTTTTTTGAGACTGTAATTCGACACACTGATCTTCTGTAAGTGAAGCCACTTCTTCATCTTGTGTGACTTCTTCAGCATCTGCTACAGCAACATCTTCGGCTTGGGCCGTATCAGAAGCTTCCTCTTCGGCTGCCTCATCTTGAACTGTACTTGATTGGTCTTCATCACCATACTCAGAATCTAAAGCATTGCCGAAATGAGCATTAATAAGTGAGTAAAGTTGTTGGCTAACTGCTGCTGCATCTTCTGAAGAAACTTTCTGCTCCTCAGCACCACCTACCTTTCTCTTCGCTTCCGAAGCAGCTAATTCAGTTGCTATAGATTCGGCAATTTTTTCTTCATCAAATCCAAAAACATTTTTTTGCAAATATTTTGCATTGACCTGACTATAGAGCTCCGATTGTAGTAATAACGCTTCAACCGTATCTTTTAAACGAATCTTCTCTACAATCCCCGCTTTACGCTCAGCGTCACTAACTGATAAGCGCTGTAAATTTTGCGGTTCAGCCAAACGATAAGATACAGCGCCAGAAGCTTTCGCATATTCAACGAATTTCTTCATATCGACATTCGTGAACAGATTTTTATATTTTGAAAAATCGACATACGCCAAATTATTTTGATTATCTTTGTTGACCAGATAAGGCATTAATCCGAAATAATTAACGTAAAATTTATAATCTTTCAGATCAAGTACCATTGGCAATTTTGCCTGTACCAAAAGCGTCGGTTTTTCATACCTTGCTGTAAGGTTTAAAGACCCCATTTTTTGACGATAGTGAACCGAACCATCGTAACTAAATTGAAGATCATTTAATAAATTAATTAATACGGCGTTTACTTTTTCTGAGCGTGATTCACCAGAAATGCCTGAATCCGCTTGCTCATTTGCAATTGCGGCATACAGCGCCTGCTTCTGTTTTTTATTCAAATTAATTTTTTGTTCACGTAAATATTGATCTACTTTTTTTTGCACTGCAGCATCTAGCTGCACTGTTTTTTCTACATTATTTATTTTTTTTGACTGATTTGGATCAACACTAACTTTAAAATGCCCACGATAGTCATAGCTTGGGTATTCATATATTGCATTCATACCATGAATGACTTTTTGATCTAACTGAGTAGATGCTACCGATGGACGTAGGTTATGCTGCGCACAAGCGGTCAAACCCAAACTAAATAAACATAAACTGAGATATTTTAGATGCATAACCTTTTTTAAAACCTTATCGCTTTATCTTTTTAACAAAACTTGCTAAAAATAAGAAAATTAGTTGTTTTTTCACATAAAAGTATAAGTCCTGAATGTAGCAGAAATTATAATTTCAGGTGTATTTATTTTCGACAAAATTCGCTTTTCTGACATTTCTTTCGGGTTCGATTAACATTGTATTTTTATCATGTGAGTGAATAATCAAATCATCGATACAGATAATCCCACAATGATTCAAAATTAGGATTAAAGCCATGCCAGCATATAAAGCTCCGCTACACGATATCCGCTTCTTAATGAATGAAGTACTAGATTACCCTGCTCACTATAAAACTTTATCAAATGGTGAAAATGCAGATCCAGATACTGTTGATATGATTCTTGAAGGTGCGGCAGATTATTGTGAAAACGTATTATCGCCACTTAACCAATCTGGTGATGAAGAAGGTTGCCATTTTGACAACGGCGAAGTAACTACGCCTAAAGGCTTTAAAGAAGCTTATGACCAATTCGTAATGGGCGGTTGGCAAGGTCTTTCTTACCCAGAAGAATTTGGTGGTCAAGGCCTACCAATGTCTTTAAACCTGATTAAATCAGAGATGATGGGTACTGCAAACTGGTCATTTACCATGTACCCAGGTTTAAGTTCTGGTTGTATGAACACTATTTTGCAATTCGGTACTGATGAGCAAAAACAAACATATATGCCTAAGCTTGTTGAAGGCACTTGGAGCGGCACAATGTGCTTAACCGAACCTCAATGTGGTACAGACTTAGGACAGGTAAAAACTAAAGCTGAACCTCAAGCAGACGGTAGTTACAAAATCACCGGTACAAAAATCTTCATTTCTGCTGGTGAACATGATTTAACTGAAAACATCATTCACATCGTACTTGCACGCCTTCCAGATGCACCTGCTGGTACTCGCGGTATCTCATTATTCATCGTACCAAAATTTATGCCTACAGCTGATGGCGGTGTTGGTGAGCGTAATACAGTCGCTTGTGGTTCAATCGAACACAAAATGGGGATCCGTGCATCTGCAACTGCAGTACTCAACTTTGATAATGCAACTGGTTATTTAATCGGTGAAGTGAACAAAGGCCTACATGCAATGTTTACCTTCATGAATACAGCACGTATTGGTACTGCTGTTCAAGGTATTGCACACGCTGAGTTATCTTTCCAAGGCGCATTACCATATGCCAAAGATCGTATGTCAATGCGTGCCCTTTCTGGTAAAAAAGATCCAGATAAAGTTGCTGATGCAATCATTCACCATGCAGACGTACGCCGTATGCTGTTAACTCAAAAAGCAATCGCTGAAGGCGGTCGCTCTATGATTTACTACGCTGCTCAAATCGCTGACAAAATGACAGATGCTTTAGCACGTGGTGATCAAGCTGCTTTTGAAGACTACGATGATAAACTTGGTTTCTATACACCAATTTTAAAAGGTTTCTTAACTGAACTTGGTTTAGAAGCTGCTAACCACGGTATGCAAGTTTACGGTGGCCATGGCTACATTAAAGAATGGGGTATGGAGCAAATCGCACGTGATGCACGTATTGCGACTTTGTATGAAGGAACAACTGGTGTTCAAGCACTCGACTTAATTGGTCGTAAAGTGTTGTTAAGTTCAAAAGGTAAAGTAGTTCGTGAATACACTGCTGAAATCTTAAAATTCTGTGCTGCACATGCACGTAATAAATATTTACGTCGTTTTGCTTGGGACTTAACCAAGCTTTGTGCTCAGTGGAACACTTTAACAGTTCGTATCATGCTTGCTGCACGTAAAGACCGCGACATCGTATCTTCTGCTTCTGTAGATTTCTTGATGTTCTCAGGCTACGTGATGATGGCTTATTTCTGGGCTCAACAAGCTGTGGTTGCTTCTGAAAAATTAGAAGCAGGTAACGGCCAAGAAACTGCTGAGTTCTATAAAGCAAAAATCAAAGTTGCTGATTTCTACTTTGATCGTTTATTGCCACGCGCTCAAGGTCATGCAGAATCAATGGTGACTACATCTCGCACACTAACATCATTACCAGTTGAACACTTTAGCTTCGACTACTAATGATTTTTAAGTCGTGAAATAAAAAGAGCGCAATTTAATATTGCGCTCTTTTTTATATTTATCGGATATCTATTCTTTAGTTAAAACATAAGCCTGATTTGGAACAAAATAATTTTGCTCTAAAAATTCACGATTTTTTACATAGTCGCTATAAAGTAATTTTTCTAAATTTGTGACCAATCTTTTATTTGAATCAATATCAAAATAAAAATTAACTTTAGATAATGGACATTGAATCTTTAACTCACGCTCTTTTTCATCTACTTTCCAATTTAGAGTAGGACATAACTGATTTACAGCGGCACTTTTAGCCCCGTCTTTACTTCCCACACGACCAAAATGGACAACATTCCAATAAGCCGACCCATTTGGTAATAAATTTAAAATGTACTCTGCTTCGCCTGATTCACAATCAGCAAAAGCATCTTCACATGAAATACGAGTGTGATATCGCCCTACATATTGCAATGAGGCTTCGTTTAATTTTTGGGTTTGATCTGAGGTATCTTCAGGTAAGAAAGTTCGTCCAGCGACATAATCCAATGTTTTTATAGATGTACTACTTTTTATTAAATTTTCTTCATGATTAGAACTAGAACTTGTAGTTGAGTGATCTTTTGAATTGGTATGGTTTATATCGCAAGCACTCAGTGTCATGCACATCGCAGCCACTATAACCACATGCTTAACTGAAAAACGAGACCACTTCAAAGACATATACATTATTCACAGATAACAGCAACAGCTATATTTACACTTCAAATCAAGTATTAGCTGATTGCCGCTTTAAACTCTTAAGCCCTGAAAGGGTGCATTTTAGTAGATGTTGGTTCCGTTCCTTTCAATCCTTTACATATTTTAACTATTTTACTTTTTAAAGGACTTTAAACCCGTTATTTCGTCTCCATATTTTTATTAAGCAAGAGCAATAGCTTCTTGTAACTTTTATCTTAAAGGAGAATTAGATGGCCAGTTCTGGTTTATATCGCTCGAACCGACACAGCATGATCGCCGGTGTAATGGGTGGTATTGCTGAACGTTTTGGTTGGAACGTAACTTTACTACGTGTCATTTTTGTTTTGATCTCAATTATGAGTGCTGCCTTTCCAGGAATTTTAGTTTATCTGGTTTTATGGTTAGTGATTCCGAAAAAACAGCCAGAACATATTGAAGGCTATCGACAATCCGTCCGAACAGTAAATGAAGAACAAGTACGTTAATTCATAACTTTGGTCGCTACGGTTGCATCCCCTAATCAACCGTAGCTTTTTTTTATTCTAAAAATTATAGCTTTCGATTTAACTGTTGCTGTAATGCAGCAATCATATCTGCACGGCTAATCATTCCTATAAGCTTACGATCTTCAACCACAGGAATGTAATTAAAAGACTTTTCAACAAAGTACGGCACTAAATCTTGAATAGGTTGAGTTGGTAGTACCGTGACCACTCGATGGCTCATAATTTGTTTTACGTAATGCTGCCAAGAATTTCTTGGATCGGCTGCCCCCTTAAACCATTCTACGACTTCATATAACGCTAAAGTTCCGACCAGATGATTTTCTGCATTTACGACAGGTAGACTCATTAGGTTCACTTGTTTAAACTTATCGAGTGCCTGATGAATATCATCATCTTCATGTAGTTTAATCACATCACGGCTCATAATATCCTGACAGATATATTGATTTACCATACGCTCATTGGCATGTTCCTGAGCTTCTAAAATGATTTTTTCTAAGTCGTATTGGCTAATATCTAAAAGTTCAGTGTGATGGCCTAATGCATACTCAATATCTTTCGGCTGAATTGATACTTTTTGAGTTGGCGTTGGGTCATTACTACGTTCATTTAAATGCGCGGTAACCGGATAATGTCGCCCAATCAATCGATTGAAGAAAACAGCAAACCCAAGTAGAAGTAACGAGTTGAGTAAAACTGGATAAAAAATAAAATAAAAGCCTAATTTATGAATTGTCGCCCCACCTAATACCGCGGTAATTGCGACTGCGCCACTCGGCGGGTGCAAAGAGTCGGTGGTCATCATTAAAAATATGGCAAAACCTACCGCGACACTAAAAGCCGTTGTTAAATCAGGAATCCACTGTGCACAGGCAACACCAATAATTCCGGCTAATGTATTACCAACAATCACATTCCATGGTTGGGCCAAAGGACTAGTCGGCACAGCAAAAAGAAGAACAGATGAGGCACCCATTGGGGCGATGTACCATGCATTAATTCCCCCGAGAACATACCAGCTAATTAAGGAGGAAATTGCTAAACCACACAACGCTCCAATACCGCAAATTAACCGTTCTTTTAAGGGTAAAATCTTAAAATTTGGCTTTAAAATCTGTAACCATTCTCGCTGTATAACACTCACAGTACACCTTAGGGGATATGCCGTCATTTATAACGGGCAAAAGTATACGCCCAAAGCCACATAAAGTGCATTTAAATTATACCTTTCAACAATAAGAAAACTGGCTGAACTATTTTTTATGACTTTAAAACTTTAATATTCCATCAATTTTTCATTTAAATAACGCCAATAACGCTTCGGCAAATATTGCACATGAAGTTTTATATTCTGGCGTTCAGTAATATTTACGCTGTTAAAATAATCCTTCCAAAGCTGATCATATAAAACTTCCTGCTCATCAAGCTCAAGCTGAAAGCTTTGACTCATTCCATTTTTTAAATTGCGGTCAACCTCAGAGGCTTCGAGTGAAACTTCATGTATTTCACATAAATCATAATAAAGCCCGAACTTGCGTTGCTCGTCATAAATAAGCCAACGCTGATCTTGATAGCGCCGTTTAAAATGCGGCTGAATAAGCGGTAAAACATTAAAATCAGGACGCACTAAACTTAAAAAAAGTTCATCCTTGGTTTTCTTAAACCGAATAAAAGCTTCCATCCGATGTTTCTCTCGCCCGACTTTTTTCGTCCACTGCGCAATCGCTAAAACACTAGGATTTGAATAATCTTTTTCAATGGAAACATGGCTAGTAAACACATAAATACAGTAATTAAATAAGTGCTGATAGGCGTCTAAAGATTCAGATAAAGAGGCAAAATAAAATTGTTTTAACGAAGAAGATGAAAGCTTTTTTTGTAGCGCTGACCAAACACGTTCAGCATGCCGTTCATTATTTTCAACCTCAATTTTATCGGCAAATAAGCCATGTTGAGCCGCATCATTCAAGCAAAGCCTGACCTGTAATTCTTTAAATTGAAATGCACGAAAAACACAGCTCAGCAGCCCAGCCATCGAACCATCAAAATAGTAAGCTACTTCATCATTAAACATGGCTAAAACCCAAGGCTTAATTGTGGCGAGAGTTGCTGCACATATTTCGAAGATCCCTGCGTTAAAATCTGCTGCCGAATAAAACTTGATGATAGTTCTTTTTGGAATTTTGGACTGTCTTCGCAGCGAATAAAGAATTTTGCACGCTGATAGGCTACGCCGAGTTTTTTTAATAAATCGATATGGATTTTTCCAAAACGACGAGCCTGTACAATTTTCTTGGCCGATTTCACCCCAATGCCCGGCACACGCAAAATCATTTGATAATCGGCACGATTTAAATCTACTGGAAACTTTTCAGGATGCCTTAAAGCCCAGCTTAATTTCGGGTCTACATCAAGATCTAAGTTTGGGTGTTTTTCATTGACGATTTCATTAACCTGAAAACCATAAAAGCGCATGAGCCAATCGCTTTGATAGAGTCGATTTTCACGAAGTAATGGCGGTGCAGAACCTACTGCGGGTAAGTAATTATTTTCATTATTAATTGGGATATAACCCGAAAAATAGACGCGCTTGAGTTTAAATTCTTTGTAATGCTTGTCTGCCATAAACAAGACATCTTGGTCTGACTCTTGATGAGCACCAACAACCATTTGTGTGGTCTGCCCTGCTGGCACATATTTCGGCACATGCTTAATGATTTGTCGCTCATCTTTAAGCTGAATGAGCCTGTCACGGACCAAACCTAAATCTTTTTGCACTTCCTGATGTGATTTTTCTGGTGCAAAAGTTTTTAGCCCAACCTCGGTCGGCATCTCTAAATTAATACTCATCCGGTCAGCATATAAACCTGCTTCATGAATCAGTTCAGGCGATGCTCCTGGAATCGTTTTTAGATGAATATAACCATTAAAGTTTTCTTCAAGGCGTAACTTCTTTACAACTTGAAGCATACGCTCCATCGTGTGATCTGCCGATTTAAAAATGCCTGAGCTTAAAAATAAGCCTTCGATATAATTACGGCGATAAAAATTAATGGTTAAATCTACAACCTCTTGCACAGTAAATGCTGCACGCTGGACGTCGTTAGAACGGCGTGAAACGCAATAGGCGCAGTCAAAAATACAAACATTACTGAATAGAATTTTTAAGAGAGATACACAGCGGCCATCTTCAGTATAGCTATGGCAAATTCCTGAATGGCTGGCATCTCCTAGACCTTTATCTTTATTTTTACGGTCACTGCCACTTGATGAACAAGACACATCATATTTAGCAGCATCAGCAAGAATTTGTAGTTTTTCTCGAATGCGATCAGACATATCAAACGACTCATTTATGGCATTGTTTAAAAAATATCATTTTGCATTCTTAAATTTAATCCAGTGAAGTACGCTATGCGTCATGAGGTGACGTTTTCATTCTGCTCAAGCTAGTACTGTTTATTAAATCAGATATAATTACTAAAAATTCAAAAGATTAAATATTGAGCAATGGAACAAAACAAAGAAGAACTCCTTAAACATCTAGCTGCGTCTCTTCAGGATGCAAAAAAAGAAGGTGGAGCAATTTTATTAGTCGGTGAAGGCATTTCTGTTTCTGCGGGTATTCCGCCTGCACAAAAGCTCATGCAAATGGCGATTGAAAACTTTCCTAATTATTTTACTGAAGAAGAACAAGAACTTGCTCAAGAAGGTTTAAGCCAGCTTCAATATAATAATATTATGACTAAACTCTCAAATGTTAAGCGTAAAGAGCTTTTCAAATGGTTTATAGAAGGAAATGAAGACAAAGAAATAGAAAAAGCTAAATTGAACTTTGCGCATATTGCAATTGCAGAACTCCTAAAACAAGGCTATTTCAGCCGAGTATTGACTGTAAATTTCGATCCTCTTTTGATCCATGCTTGTTACATGGTGGGTATGTATCCATTTCCTGCTATCTATGATTTAGGTGCTATGGGTAAAGTAAATGCTGAGCTTTTACACGATCCAAGCATTGTCTATTTAAATGGACAACATGTTGGTTTTGTACAGCGAAATACAACTGACCAACTTGAGGCTCATAAAGAAACTTTAACTCAGATTGTACGTTCAACAGGTTGTTCTAAAACTTGGGTTGTTGCTGGTTATAGTGGTGAAAATGATCCTCTTATGGATGCTCTGAACGAACTCCGACCTTACAATAATTGGTTGTACTGGCTTGAATATAATGAACAAGTTTTACAAAAGGAAAGCCATCATTTTTTAGAAAATGATGAAGAATGTAAAGTAATTTATGGATGTGATGCGGATAGAACATTTATAGAAATTGCAGATGCCCTAAATTGTGATTTAGATTTTATTGAACATCCTGAAAAAGAATTGGAACTATATTTAAAAGAAATAAATTTTGATTTAGATTTAAAAAAAATTAAGACATATAAGTCAAAGATAGACCAATATATTAAGCTTTTTAAAGAATATGACAAAAATCTAAAAGAGATTGATGAATATCAAAAAATTGTTTCCAAGGCTAGCAGATATCTCGACATAGAAGTAAATAAAATCTCAAAAGACCCTTTACACAATGATCCATTAAAAATTAACGAAATTATTGCTTTATATGAAAAAGCATTAAAAATGCAACCTAACAACTATAACATTTCAAATGATCTTGCAATTTCATATATGTTTTTGTACCACACTGACAAAGAGGTTAGTAATTTAGAAAAGGCAAAGCAACACTTAGATAACTTCATGAAATCTGAAAGTTTTATAAAGAACAAAGAAAATGAAAAAGGCTTTTTATATTATAATTATGCTTGCTTAGAGTCCTTAAAAAACAACCCAGATCAAGCTTTTGATTACTTTGAAAAAGCCATAAGTTTAGGTTCAACCAACAATATAGATAGCCCACTAACTCAAGAAAACCTTAGAACTGAACGCGACTTGGATAACATTCGAAACGATCCTAGATTTAATGATCTATACGAAAAGTTAGAAAAATAAATTCACCTTTCCACTCCCCTACAAAATCCTTATACTTAGGGGCAATTTTTCTCATAAATTCGTGGATGCTACATGAGTCGCGCCATCTCGCACATTGATACATTTCAGGGCTTAATTCTTGCCCTACAAAACTATTGGGCCGAACAAGGCTGCGTCGTATTACAACCTTACGACATGGAAATGGGCGCTGGAACATTCCACACCGCAACATTCTTACGTGCTTTAGGGCCTGAAACTTGGAATGCTGCATACGTTCAACCTTCACGTCGTCCAAAAGATGGTCGCTATGGTGAAAACCCAAACCGTTTGCAACACTACTACCAATTCCAAGTGGTGCTTAAGCCAAATCCAGACAACATCCAACAGCTCTATCTTGATTCTTTAAAAGCAATTGGGATTGATACGCTTACTCACGATATTCGCTTCGTAGAAGACAACTGGGAATCTCCGACGCTTGGGGCTTGGGGCTTAGGTTGGGAAGTTTGGCTTAACGGTATGGAAGTAACTCAGTTCACTTACTTCCAACAAGTCGGTGGTGTTGAATGTTACCCAGTAACAGGCGAAATCACTTACGGTTTAGAACGTCTTGCAATGTACCTTCAAGGTGTTGACTCGGTTTATGACCTTGTTTGGACCAAAGGCCAATTCGGCACGGTAACTTACGGCGACGTATTCCATCAAAATGAAGTTGAACAATCGACTTATAACTTTGAATACGCTCCAGTTGAAAAACTATTTGAACTGTTTGATTTTTACGAGTCAGAAGCAAACCGTTTAATTGAAGCAAAACTTTCTCTTCCTGCTTATGAGCAAGTCGTTAAAGCGTCTCATACCTTTAACTTGCTTGATGCACGTGGCGCAATTTCTGTGACTGAGCGTCAACGTTATATTTTACGTGTACGTACTTTGGCTCGTGCAATTGCACAAAGTTATGTACAAGCACGTGCAGAGCTTGGCTTCCCAATGGCAGAACCACACTTACGTGATGAAGTATTGGCACAGTTAAAAGCACAAGCTGAAAGTGAAGCAGCAAAGGCGGAGAAAAACTAATGAGCAAACATACTGTTTTATTCGAACTTGGCTGTGAAGAGCTTCCACCAAAAAGCTTGAAAACTTTACGTGATGCTTTACAGGCAGAAACGGTAAAAGGCTTAAAAGATGCGGGCTTAAACTTCGCATCAATCGAAGCTTATGCTGCCCCACGTCGCTTAGCCCTTAAAATTGTTGATATCGATGCTGCTCAAGCGGACACTCAAAAACGTTTTGATGGTCCTGCTGTTCAAGCGGCTTACGATGCAGAAGGCAAACCGACTAAAGCGCTCGAAGGCTTTATGCGTGGTCAAGGGATTACAGTTGATCAGCTTTCTACTTTCCAAGCAGGTAAAGTTGAAAAAGTTTGCTACTTAAAAGATGTAAAAGGTCAAAGCCTTGATGCTTTACTTCCACAGATTTTACAAACTGCGCTAGATAATTTACCGATTGCTAAGCGCATGCGCTCTGCTGCAAGCCGTACCGAATTTGTACGTCCAGTGAAATGGGTTCTTTTACTTAAAGATGACCAAATTGTTGACGCCACTATTCAAGATCACAAAGCTGGTAATGTGACTTATGGTCACCGTTTCCATGCACCTGAAGCTGTGACTTTAGCGCATGCAAATGACTATTTAGCTGCTTTAGAAAAAGCTTACGTTGTTGCGAACTTTGAAAAGCGTCAAGCAACTATTCAAGAACAAGTGAAAAAGTTAGCTGATGAAGTGAACGCAACTGCGATTGTTCCAGCTGACTTACTTGATGAAGTAACAAGCCTCGTTGAATGGCCTGTGGCGTTACGTGCAACTTTTGAAGAGCGCTACTTAGCTGTTCCCCAAGAAGCTCTTATTACGACAATGCAAGACAACCAGAAGTATTTCTGCTTGATCAATGCAGAAGGTAAATTACAGCCTTACTTCATTACTGTTTCAAACATTGAGTCTAAAGACCCAACTCAAATTATTGAAGGTAACGAAAAAGTTGTTCGTCCTCGTTTGTCTGATGCTGAATTCTTCTTCTTACAAGATCAAAAGCAACCGCTTGCATCTCGTAAAGAAAAACTAGCAAATATGGTATTCCAAGCACAGCTTGGTACGCTTTGGGACAAATCAACACGTATTGCAAAACTTGCAGTTGCATTATCTTCAATCACTGGTGCAAACCCAGCCGATGCTGAAAAAGCTGCATTACTTGCTAAATGCGACTTAACCTCTGAGCTTGTTGGTGAATTCCCAGAACTTCAAGGTATTGCGGGTACTTACTACGCACGTATTGAAGGTGAAAACGCTGAAGTTTCAGAAGCTTTAGGTGAGCAATATTTACCAAAATTTGCTGGTGATGTTTTACCAAAAACCAAAACAGGTACAACCATTGCTCTTGCTGACCGTTTAGATACGCTGGTTGGTATTTTCGGTATTGGACAAGCGCCTACAGGTTCTAAAGACCCGTTTGCTCTTCGTCGTTCAGCAATTGGTATCTTACGTTTAATCATTGAAAATGAATTAGATGTAACGATTGAAGAGTTAGTAAATCTTGCGCTTCAAGGTTATGGTGATATCGTTAAAGACCACGACAAAACTCGTGCTGACGCGGTTGCATTCTTGGAAGGTCGTTACCGTGCTAAGTATGAAGACCAAGGCGTTGCTGTTGACGTACTTCAAGCGGTTCAAGCACTTGCACCAAAATCTCCACTCGATTTTGACAAGCGTGTAAATGCTGTTAACCACTTCCGCACATTACCTGAAGCTGCTGCACTTGCTGCTGCAAATAAACGTGTTGCTAACATTCTTGCAAAAGAAGCAGCACCAGAAGGTTCTGTAGTTGAAGCGAACTTAGTTGAAGACGCTGAAAAAGCATTATTTGCTGAGCTTCAAGCAGTGACTCCTGTAGTTGAACCATTACTTGCAGCAAAAGACTACACAGCTGCCCTTTCTAAGCTTGCAACACTTCGCGCGCCGATTGATGCATTCTTTGATGGTGTAATGGTAATGGCAGATGAGGCTGACCTAAAAGCAAACCGTTTACGTTTATTGGCTCAGTTACGTAACTTGTTTACTGCTGTTGCTGATGTGAGCGTGTTGCAGGGTTAAAATTATATAAAAATTAATTTTTGTATAATTAGACTTTAATAAAAACCATGTTTTCACTCTAGTTGGAAACATGGTTTTTTATTGAAGAATTTCATTCAATATAATTATAAATGATTATTTTACATTCAATTAATAAATAAGAATTATTTACTTCCTTCACTTTTTATCCACAATTCAATAAACTAAAACAAATAATTACCAAACTTAACAAAGTATCATTGCAATGAAAAACTTAAATTTATTACTCATATCAACATTACTATTTACTGGATGTGCAACGACCAAATCGATTCAATATCCAGCAGCGGGAAAACAAACCTCTCTTTCTGTTTCTTCAGAACAACTTTCTTCAATGACTGAATCAGGTGCAGGTGATTACTTTGTAAAGGAAAGCCAAATATTAGTTGGTGATGCAAGTAGTGCTTCAGCCAGTCCAGTTTCTGGAATGTTTGGCCTTATCGGAGTAGGTGTTGCAATGGCAATTGATAAAAATGCAAATAGTTCAGCCATTGAAAAAAGCTCTCTCAATCAACCTATTAAATTTGACCAGTTAATACATCAAAAAATTACTGACGCTCTCACCCAAAATAAAACAGATCCTACTCTCAAACTTCTAAGTTTAAATCAGGCATCTGAAATTAAAATTGTGCCTTATTCACGTATCTCTTTCCGTGAAAAACCAATTGTAAAAGTAAATTTTGGATTAAAAACACAATTTAAAAATGCAGCGGACAATAATGCAGATACAAAACGCTTATATCACTATGTAAGTAAGGATCGTATTTCTTTATCTGAATGGGAAGCTCAAAATAATTTATTATTTATGAAAAAAGCAGATCAAGCATTTAGCGCTCTTAGCCAAGTATTCACTTTAGATTTACAACATCAATTAAATTTAAAAGCATTTGATGAGAATAAGCAAAAAAACTGTAAAACTAATGCAGATACATCCTTAGTTTCTTTTATCCAAACTCCTGACAATTTATGTGTTGGTGTAGTTAAAACAAGTAAAGGAGATGTATTCGAAAATAGTATTTATATTGTTGAGCAATAATAAATATTAACCAAAAAGACTAGAGAACTACTTAAATTTAAGTAGTTCTCTAATGTAATCAAACAAAATCTTTAATTTCTTCTAAACTTTTCGATGGCTCAAACCACATAAAGTCATAATCAGCCACATCATGAATATAAAACGGATCATTTTTCATAATTTCTTCAGCTTCTTGAATCGAAGAGCTTAGAACTAAAATCACCCCACCTACTCTATTTTCACGGCGCCCCGACGCTAAAAACTTCTTTTGCTCATAGTAATGATCTAAAAATGCGATATGTTCTTTCAGTACAGCATCAACTTCAGCTAATGGTTTTTTATAGGTCAGGGTAACAACAATCATTTCATTCTCTTAAAGCAAGTAGCGCATGACATAGCTTATTCGATAATACGCCTATTCCCCAATTCATCTACATTAAAACTTTTTATAATAATTTGATATTTTCAAAAAATATCGTTATAAATTAGCAGCTTTTATTAATTAAGACTATATAAATGAAGAAGAATATTTTATTACTTGTTATTTCTATCTTATCCATTGGACAAATGGCCTGTTCTATAAACCCTCATCGGATCAATTTACCAGACACTACCAATCCGCCTGCTATAGAAAAGATTAATTTAGTTGGAATGTCTCGAAATGAATTTCTAGATAAATTCCATCCACCCGTAGTAAGTAGACTCATTGGTGAGAAAAGGATAGATACGATCACTTATTATAAAATTAACAATAAACCAAAAGCATATGGAATGGCTTTATATAACGGCTTAATAGCGAATACAATCGTGTCGACATTACATAATGTAATGCCGAGTGAATTATCGCTCGATTCTGTGGACGAAACAGTATCAATCTCAGACTCAGCACTTAACAAAGAGAAAATAGTAATTGAAATTACATATGATTCTTCTAGTCATATTGAAAAAGTCGAAAGAGTCGAATAATTTAATTTTTGGCTATGACCAAACTTTTTTATAGTAAAATCAATAAAAGTAAATTCTAAAAACTATTTCAGTATGCTGATTTAAATGAATTTTTTAATGAAATTAATATTTTCATTTTTAAATCAGCACTCAATAACTACCACATTATTATCTACTCAGCTTGGTAAAAGAATTATTTTTTCCAATTCATCCATACCAAACTCCCCACAATAATTACTCCACCCAACAGCACCATCATTGATGGTTTTTCGTTTAAGAAAACAACTGCCAAACTCATTGCGACGATGGGCGAGCAATATAAAAAATTAGATGCAATCGTTAATGGCATATTTTTAAGAACATAGCCCCAAAGTACATAAGCCATCGCACTTGGGAAAATACCCAACAAAACTATAGACATATTGGCTTGCCAAGTAGCATGTAAAATTTCATGGGGTAAATGAGTACTATAAAATAGTAAAGGAATGGTCCCAAACCA
Source organism: Acinetobacter pittii ATCC 19004 = CIP 70.29 (assembly GCF_000369045.1). Lineage (GTDB taxonomy): Bacteria > Pseudomonadota > Gammaproteobacteria > Pseudomonadales > Moraxellaceae > Acinetobacter > Acinetobacter pittii. Next base: position 100,680 of record NZ_KB849796.1, read on the forward strand.
AATGATGTAGCACATCATGCTCAAAGCATCATAATTTAAAGCAAATTTCTTATATAAATTAAAGTAGAGACCCCATGCAATTGCAGCCAAAACAATAAATAAACTATAAGGACTCGGTACACCAAAACCATGATCTCCACTGACCACCAACACGGCACCGCAAAGCCCTAGCAAAATACACAACCATTGTTTGAAACGAATTTTTTCTTTAAAAAGCAAAGCTGAAATAATAAAGGTAAATAACGGAATAGATTGGCTCAAAATACTAGAGGCAACCGCAGTCACATATTGCTGCCCTGTATTGATAAGCAGATGATGCAGCGTCACAGAGAAAAATCCTAACACCCCAAGCGCAGGAGCATCTTTCCACTTTAAAGGTTGAATGCCTTTTTTCATGATCAAAAGCAGTAAAAAAAATGATGCAATCAAAAAGCGGAGCAAGGCAATATGCTGCGGTGTATATGAATGTAAAGCACTATGCACGCCAATAGGTGAATAACCCCAACAAAAGACAGTCACAGCAATACATAAATAGAGCTTAAATGCGGGAGGCTGGGTTTCGACAGCAAGAGAAATTGCCATGTTAAATCTGCACTAATGAAATGGAACTCTTTCATCATATGCGCATGGATAGTTGAATAAAATTAACTTATATTGAGTCAAATATTCATTAAAAGTGAATGATAAAATCATGGATATCACACAGTTAAAAATGTTTCAGACCGTGGTTGAATGCGGAACAATGGCTAAGGCATCAATGCAACTACATTGTGTACCATCCAATATCACAACGCGCATTAAACAACTCGAAGAAGAACTAGGCGCACCGCTGTTTTATCGGGAAGGAAAAATTTTAAAACTCACGCCATCAGGAGAAATCTTTCTTAATTATTGCCATAAAATTTTAGCGCTGTGCGATGAAGCAAAACGAAGTATTCATCCTGATGCACCACCCTCTGGTCCATTAAAAATTGGGGCGATTGAATCTTCAGCTACAACTCGCCTACCCAATTTACTTGCGAAATATCATCAACGTTTTCCAGAGGTTTCCATTCAAATTATTACAGGCACATGGAAGCAGCTGTTAGTCGATATTTCTCAGCACAAACTTGATGGTGCAATTGTCGCGGGCAATATTGAGTTTCCTATGCTAAATAAACTTAGTATTTACCAAGAAGAAATGGTCTTGATTGCATCTCATTCTTTGGGAGAAATCCACAACCAAGAAGACCTGATTGGTAAAGAAATTTTTATGTGGACTGAAGGCTGTCCTTACCGTGCAGCCCTTGAAGAATGGCTTAAACTGAAGAATATCTCTCTTCCTATTACCAGCATTACTAGCTATGCCACGATTATTGGCTGTGTCAGTGCAGGCTCAGGGGTGGCGTTAGTGCCTAAAAGTATTTATGAGCAATATAAAAATTTGGCCCATATCCAAAGTTATAAATTTGAACACTTTGCCTTTATGCAGAATCAATTTTTCTGGCATAAAAATGTGAGCAACCATAAAGCTCGAGATATGTTTTTAGATTTAATTAAGTCTGAATTTTGTTTATGAGTCATTGGGATAATTACTTTATTGCGATCAAGTGATGATTTATCGTAATCAAATCGTATGGGTTTTATCTCATTGCAGTACAAGCTTTATTTTTAACAGTAAGATCACCACTTCATCTTTTGATTCTGGTTGGGGAGATTGATCCATATGAAAACCTTACAAGTATTATGCGTTGCAAGTTCTATATTGGCTTCATCAACCTTATTTGCAGAAACAACACAGCCACAACAAGTTGTTGAAACAACCTCTAAAGCACAACCTTATGGTGATAACCCTAGCTTAGGGCGCGTACTGTTGTATAAAACAGGCAAAGGCATACAAAATTTAGGAAACTCTATTCAAGGTGCTTCTGAAAAAACATCGAATAAAATTAGTGAGAAATGGCAAAACACCAAAGAATTTACTGCTGAAAAAGCAGAAGTCGTTCAACAAAAAGCAGATACAGCTAAAGTATTTACTGAACAGAAAATAGAGCAAGCCAAACAAAATATTACCAGTAGTCGAAATGGTGAAAATATCCCGATCGAGCAAGGTGAATTAAGTAAATCGAGCACAACAGCTAACTAATTTTTTGGATAGCGCGATAACTTCGCGCGCTTATAAACCCAGATATTCATCTAGAAATAATGTCATTAACTATAAGAAAGCTAGGAATCTGCCTTATGAATAGTCAAAAACTCCTCTTTTCAACACTATGCTGCTTAGCATTAACTGCATGTGCGACCTCTACACCTCCTTCATCTTATTCTCAAGCACAAGTTTTAGAACAAGATACGAATATCGAGGCTTATCCCTCTACCACAGGTAATGTAGCCAAACTCATTAAACAAGATAAACAAGCTTGTATGATTGAATTTACTGGCTATTTAGGGGGTGGACATGTAACTGAGCACTGGACTTTTAATAATAATGGTCTAATTTCAGCGACCTCATCGACTATGCAGTATCCTGATGAATCAGGCATATTAAATCAGGCAACCAACTCTACAACCAAAAGCTCAACGACTTTTAATATTCAAGATCCAGAAATTCAGAATAATTTCAAAAAACTCCAAAGCAACTTTAATCCAGCGAATCTAGCAAAGTGTAATTAATACTTTTTTCATAAAAAGCCCGTTGCAGAAGTTACCCTTTGCAACGGGTTATAGCCATTTATAAATTTCTTGGACCTAATTTAAAAAATTATAAATAAGCTATTTAATTAATAGTCAAACCATTTGTTGCTGCCAGTAAATCAATACGAGGGAAAACCAATCCCGTTCTTGGGTCAGTAATTGGTTTACCTGTCGTTTTTAAACGGCTGATGGTTTGATCAATACTTTCTGTTGGACTCACACGATTTGCCCGTAATAGAGCAATTGCACCTGCCACATGTGGTGTCGCTTGAGATGTACCGCCCATAGTGTAGCCACCTGCCGTAATCATTGCTCCCGGTGCTAATAAGGTCACAAGACTGCCACCATTACTAAAGCACGCTACCTTGTCCGCTGCTGTGGTCGGGTCCGAACATTTCACAGGGTTCCCCCATGACACACCACCAATATTACTATCATAAACAGCCCCCACTCTTACTGCCCCAGCAACACAAGCAGGAGATGAGATGCCATCTGAAAATGCATCATTGCCTGAAGCAACTACAGGCACTACCCCAGCAGCTCGTGCATTGGCAAATGCAGTTCCATAACTACTATCACTACACTCCGAGGTATATTTAACACCCGGTACGCCAAGGCTTAAGTTGACTGCTTTAATATTATAGGTTTGTGCATTATTTACAGCCCAATTAATCCCTGCGAGGATATCACTATCATAAGCTGTGCTTACCCATTTACCTTGGGATCTGACCTTTCTAAAAACATCTATGCCTATAATTTTGGTTTTGGTAGCAACCTTAGATACGATGCCTGAAACATTGCTCCCATGTCCATCATCATCTAAAGCGCCATCATCTGGTGCACTATCAAATGAATAAACCACTCGACATGTGCTTGATGGTGTATTTACTGCCGTACAGCCAAAATCAGAGTGAAGATAATTCACACCTGTATCAATCACTGCCACACTAGAGCCTTCGCCCGTAAAACCATTGGTATTGGCCTGTGGTTGATTAATTAAAGGTAAACTTTCATTGGTCGTAGTCCGGTTAATACGGTTCGGATAAACTGCTTTAACATTTGGATCATTTAATAAAGTCACCAAAGCTTCGCGATTACTAATTCGATAGAAAGCTAAAGGCAAATTATTGTAGTCCCGAAGTACTTGGACACCACCAGCACGATTAAACCTTGCCTGTATATTCTTTTTATTTGTTGCAATATAACTCCGCCGTTCTAAACCGGAAGGCACACTCACTGAAGGAATATTGTATTCGACGATTAAATCATTCGAATCATTATTAACCAAGGCATCCAAATCGATTTTGCCCTGAAAAACTTTTTGTTTTGCTGCTTGATTTAACCGCTGTTTAGCATCTTGAGAATCCAAAGGAAGAGCGGATGCAGTTGTACTTAATATCGTACATAGACCTAATAGAAATAACGTTTTACTTTGCATTATTTTTCTCCGTAGTTTTTCAACTAACAATTTGCTTATTTCGCTTTTATTTCATTTGCTGGATCTTTTTCTGGATCAATCGGTTGAATAGAAAGATCACTTTTTGTGTCATAAAAAGGAACGGTATCAGCTGATACCGATTGAGGATGAGTTGAATGTTGAGATAGATTTTTAGGTTGAGTAGGCTCCTTAAGTTTAGAAAGAAAGGACGATGTGTCTGGTTGTGGCGAATTCGACTCATGTAAAGCAGAATTGAACACATCAGATGCACCACTTGTCGGCTTAAGATATAGAACAACGGCGACCAAGCCGACCAATACAAGAAGGGAAGCAATAATTTTCATCTGTCATATCTCTGTTTTTTTGTTTATAGATATCTATTTTTATTTTTGATTATTCGAAATAAAGTGCTATTTCTTTAAATACATTTCATGTGAAATTTCTATTTCATGAAATGTACAAACCTGAGAAAAGCTAAAGTACCTTTTCCCGAATAAGCAAAAATACAGTTCTGCCCTGTACATTTATATTTCTGGCAGAATATGGTTCAAAAAAGTGCTAAAAAAGCATTCCATTCTCATAATAAGCAATAATTATGCCGTTTCCTCTAATAAATAATTAGATTCACATCACATTTAAAGATATAAAGGACAAGTCGAGAAAAACCGAAAAAGAAAAAATTAAAGGATATTTTTTAAAAAAGGAAAGATAAGCGAGCTTAATTAGAATATCTAACAAATAAATGTTCTTTTTCACTTTATTATTAATTTTTATTAATCTTCACAATTTATCCCTAGTCTGTTTACTCAACGTAACACTGTTGTAACATTTTGATGAAGTTAGTTCCCAAGCCCATATTTCCTTGGCTATGATTCGTTTGCGTTTACGAAATACCTCACTAAAAGGGTATATTCTTTGAAGGATATCGCAATGAAAATGATGAAAACAGCTATCGTTACTGCAAGTGTTCTTGCTTCTGCCTCTATTTTTGCACAAAGTGCGGGCGTTAATGCAGGTGCTTCTGCTCAAGTAAATGTACAACCGGGTGGTCTTGTTAGTGGCGTAGCCAATACAGTCAAAAATACTGCACATACTGTGGGTAGCTCAGCAAAGCATGCTGGTCAAGTAGCGGCTGACACTACAGTTAAAGCAACAAAAAAAACAACAGGAAAAGTGACTGAACTTTCTTCTAAAGCTGCAAATGGTACAAAACATTTTGCTACCGAAGCAGTAACAGGTACTAAAAATGTAGCAACTAAAGCTGCAAACGGTACTAAAAACCTAGCAGTTGAAGCGAAAGCTGATACAAAAGCACGTGTTGATGCTGTAAAAGCTAAAGTTGCAGAAAAACAAGCAGACCAAAAAGAATTTACTGCTGAAAAACAAGCTAATGCTCAAGCGCATGTAGATGCTGTAAAAACTCGTGTAGCTCAAAACCAAGCCGAGCAAAAAGAGTTTGTAGCTGACACAAAAGCAGATGCTCAAGCAAAATTAAATGCAGCTCAACCAGCTCATGGAGTTAACGCTCAAACAGGTGTAAACGTTGGTGTTAATGTTGCTGGTATTAATGCAAATGCAAACGTAAATGCTGGCGCTCAAGCATCTACTCAAAAAGCTGAAAAGAAATCTTGGGTTAAAGGTCTTTTCGGCACTAACTAATCAGTTATAAATAAAAAAGGGCAATTAATTGCCCTTTTTTTATTTCTCAAAAAACAAGTATTCAATTCGCCTCAGTTAAAACTAAGCCCGCACGCAAACCAAGCTTCACATTTGGATTTGGAAATAAAATCCAGACCTGATCTTGCTCAACCACATAATTACCAGAAGGTTGAGTTGCAATGATTTCACCTTTGGTAAAAGTCGAAAAATTCGGAGCTTCAGCAGATAAATTCATCTGGAAGTCTTCATCTTTTTTAATTAAAGAATCAGACACTTTAAAGACTCGAATTTTTGTTTTATTGCGTAGCGGTAAGGCTTGCTCAGAAACTACATTACGAATAACTTCATCAATTGCAGCAAATTGGCTCAAGTCATTTTGCCCAAATGGTAAGGCTTTGCCTAACTCTAAAGTTGCGCTCGCAGCTTTAAAATTCTCACTCGTAAAATGTGTAAACGTTTTACCTACTGCATTGTGATAAACCAAAGCATCTAAATCGGCTGCTTCAAGACTTGCTGTTAAATCAGCATCATAGCCATGCGTTTGATAGGGAAATAAAGCAAACGTTGGTAACAATGAAGCACGAATTGCTGTGTGTAAATCATAGTGATAGCGTTTAGCGTCACTTGCACTTTCTTGAAAGAAGTTTGTGACAACTTGCTCTAAAACTTCAGCACGCTTTGATTCTTCAGTCACGCCTAGAGTTTTATACCCGCCACAAAACATTCGATTTACATCGTCATGCACATAGCGTTTGCCTTGACGCATTGCATAAGGGTTACCCAATACAAGCAGCAACCTCACAGCAAGGTTTAAACGTCCTGCAAATAAATCCGTGCAAAGATGAGATAACAATTCAATTGGTGCTGTTTCATTACCATGTACTCCAGCTGACAGTACGACAGCTTTGTCGTACTGTGCGTTTGGCGTACATTCAAGAAGTCCTTCACCCAACCAATGCCAAGAAAAATTATTTTGTTTTCCTTCGCGAGTTGTAGGCTGCTCACCTTGTAAGGTTAATGCTAGAAAATCTTGCATGTCACCTCCTCATTATTTTTGGAAAGGATAAACCGAACCTAAACCTAAAATTTTGGTCAGTTCATCAAGTGCCATACGGCTTTCCATTAACAAATGCGGATCAGCCAAATCTTCTTGTGCTAAACGATCACGATAATGTTTATCAACCCATTGATTGAGTGTGCCAAACAACTGATCGTTCATGAGTACTTTTGGATTTACGGCATTTAATTCCGTTTCGTTTAAAGCTACACGTAAACGTAGACAAGCTGGACCACCACCGTTACGCATACTTTCACGTAAGTCATATACCTGAATACCATCAATTGGTGTGCCCATTTGAATCATGTCATTTAAGTAGTCCCACACTGCTGCATTTTGACGAGACTCTTCTGGTACAACAATAGTCATTCCACCATCTGGACGAGTCAAAATTTGGCTATTAAATAAATAGGTTGCTACGGCATCATCAACGGTAACACGGTTTTCAGGGACTTCAATTGAAATAAAGTCTTCACCGATGCTTGCCATTTTTTGACGAATTTCAGCAAAGGCCTGATCTTGATTTAAAAAGGCATGTTGATGGTGGAATAAAACCTGTTGGTTACTTACCGCGATCACATCGTTATGGAAAACGCCCTGATCAATTACATCCGGATTTTGCTGAACAAAAACGGTATGCGCATCATCTAAACGGTGCAAACGTGCAATAGCTTCACTTGCCTCGCGCGTTTGACGAGCAGGATAACGTTTTGGTCCTGACAAGCCATTATTTAAATGTTGTTGACCATAAACAAACACCTGAACACCGCGCTTAGCATAATCACCCCCTAAGCGGTTGTGATTGGCTGCACCTTCGTCACCAAACAAAGCCACTTGTGGCAATGCTTCGTGGTGTACAAAGTGGCGTTCATTTTTAAAGATCGCTTGTAAAACTTGGCTTGTAGTTTCAGCTTCAATTGAACGGTGAAACTTATTGTTCAGGTTCGCTGCTGTAAAATGCACGCGCTCATCTTGGCTATCTGCCGAAGGTGAAACGGTAGCTGCATTGGCAGTCCACATTGGAGAAGCTGAACTTAAAGATGATAATAGTTCAGGTGAATGACGCATTGCTTGAGCAACAACGCTAATGTCATCACCTGTAAAACCTAAACGGCGTAACATTGGAACATGTGGACGCTCATGCGGAGCAAGTACACCTTGTTTCATTCCCATGTCAGCCAAGGCCTTCATTTTTAGCAAACCTTGTTTAGCTGCTAATTTTGGATTCGAGGTATTATTACGGTTTTTTGTCGATGCTTCATTACCAAACGACAAACCCGCGTAGTGATGTGTTGGTCCCACTAAACCATCGAAATTTACTTCATATCCTTTCATTTTTTCTTTCCCTAGTGTTTAAGGCAACACAATCCCTGGAGATAATTTTTCTGGTAAGGTTAAGCTGTCACTTTCAAGTGAAGCCATTGGCCAAGCACAATAATCAGCTGCGTAAAAAGCACTCGCGCGGTGATTACCTGACGCCCCTACACCACCAAACGGTGCAGCACTTGAAGCCCCAGTTAATGGCTTGTTCCAATTCACAATACCGGCACGTGCTTCAATGAGTAAGTCATCAAACAGTTTACGTTTTGGTGAAACCAAACCAACTGACAAGCCAAAACGAGTTGCGTTAGCAATTTTTAATGCTTCATCAAAGTTGTCATAACGTTGAATGGTGGTAAGCGGGCCAAAATATTCTTCATCCGGAATATCTTTCACGCCTGTGACATCAACAATACCCGGAGTAAGTAGAGAACTGTCTTCTTGAGGACGTGTCATGGCTAATAAACTTTTTGCACCCAGCTCAAGTAACTTTTGCTGAGCATTCATCATGTTTGTTGCAGCAACTGACGAGATAACGCCCCCCATAAATGGTTGTTGTTCATCATTCCAACGACCAACTTTTAGGTTTTTAGCAACTTCAACAAAACGTTGAATAAATGCATCACCTTCAGCACCATTTTTTACCAAGATACGGCGTGCACATGTACAACGCTGACCTGCCGAAACAAAAGCAGATTGAATAGTGAGATTAACCACAGCATCGACATCTATAATTTCATCAATAATCAATGCATTATTGCCACCCATTTCAAGCGCAAGAATTTTTTCAGGTGCACCCGCCATTTGCTTATGCAAGTGATAACCAGTGTTTGCACTTCCGGTAAACAATAAACCATCAATTTCATGTGAGGCAGCTAATGCTTCGCCCGTGGTACGACCACCTTGCACCAAGTTCATTACACCATTTGACAGACCAGCTTGCTGCCAAAGTTTTACAGTTTCTTCAGCAGTCCAAGGCGTTAATTCACTTGGTTTAAATACAACTGTGTTGCCAGCAAGCAATGCAGGAACAATATGCCCATTTGGTAGATGGCCCGGGAAGTTATATGGACCGAAAACTGCAAGCACACCATGCGGACGATGACGTAAAGATGCTACACCATCGGCCATTTCAGTTGAGCTTTCGCCTGTACGCTGGTGGTAAGCACGAATCGAAATCGCAACCTTGCCAATCATTGATTGAACTTCAGTTAACGTTTCCCAAAATGGCTTACTGGTTTCTTGGCTAATGACTTCTGCTAAATGCTTTTTATTTTCTTCAAGCAAAGCGGCAAATTTTTCAACAATCGCTACACGCTCTGCAAGTGGTAAACGCGCCCAAGCTGGAAATGCAGTACGCGCTGCCTGACAAGCTTGCTCTACATCAGTAGCAGTAGCCTCGGCACCTGACCATACAGTTTGGTTATCAACAGGATTTGTTTTCTCAAATGTTGCGCCGCTGCCTTGTAACCAGACACCGTTTATAAATAAAGAGTTTGACATCAGGATACTTCCATTGGATTTAGTGATAACACACGAACAACGTGACCTTCTTGTACACCGAGTTTTTCAGCTTGTTCATGTGTTAAATTTATTGTGTTATCAACAAGATCAAGCTTTAACAGCATTGCCTTATAGTCATGATAATTATCATTGGCAATGAGATATTGGGTCTTACCGACCGCAGCTTCACTTGTAATTTTGACGTTTAGTAACTGACTTTCTTTTACTGCTCGCAATTCATCAATATTGGCTTCAATAGTTGGACCAGCATCAAAAATATCGACATATCCTTGATAGCGTAAGCCTTCCGACTCAAGCACATGATAAGCAGGTAAAGTTTGTGGATGCATTTTTCCAATTACCTCTTGCGCATCTTTTGGCAAGAGATCTACATAGACTGGGAAACGTGGCATAAGCTCTGCAATAAATACTTTTTGCCCAATTCCACTCAAATAGTCTGCTGTTGAAAAATCCATATTAAAGAAATGGTGACCAATCGCATCCCAAAATGGAGAACATCCATTTTCGTCTGAGAAACCACGCATTTCAGCAATTAACTTTTTCTCGAAATATTGCTTAAAGGCAGCGATAAACATAAAACGGATCTTCGATAAGAATTTACCGTTTTGGTTTTCACGACGCTCTGGATCTAAAAATAGTGTACAGAGTTCACTACTACCTGTTCTGTCATTACTTAAAAATAAAGTAGGTAATGACTTATAAACATTTAATGCTTTTGAAGCGTGTACTTGAGTACCAACATGAAAGTTGTACCAAGGTTCAATGAGCCCTACAGCAACTTCAATTGCACTTAACCCAATAACACGTTGAGCTTCTGTATCTTCAAGAACAAATAAATAACCTTGTTCACTTTTATGGACATTGCCATTTAAAGTATTGCGAGTACGTGAAATTCGAGCCGAAAGTGTATCCATATTTTGCGGCAAGGAAGTCAGACCTACACCCGACTTACCTGCTAATTTATAAATATCTTCAAGGTCTCGAAACTCGGCATGACGGACGATCATCATGGCTAGCTTTCCTTTTTTTTATTTAGCCAACTTTGCCAATGCGCGCTTTAAACGAGCAATTCCTTCATCAATATCTTGTTCAGGAATAATTAGAGACGGTGTAAAACGAACCACGTTTGGTCCCGCGATTAAAGCCAGCAAACCTTCTTCTCCCGCCCAAGTCGTAATGTCTTTCGCTTTCCCTGCATACTCAGCTTTTAATACGCAACCAATGAGTAAGCCTTGACCACGAATTTCTTCAAAAATCGGGTACTCAGTATTTAATTTATTTAATGCGTCTAGGAAATATTGATGACGATGTTTTACACCTTCAAGTACTTCAGGTGTATTAATAAACTCAAATACAGCCCCTGCTACCGCACTCGCTAACGGGTTACCACCATAAGTCGTACCATGTGTACCCACTGAGAAATGTGGAGCAAACTTATCGGTTGTTAACATTGCACCGACTGGGAAACCACCACCTAATGCTTTGGCAGTCGTTAACACATCTGGAATAACACCAGAGTTCATGTAGGCATAAAGTGCACCTGTACGGCCTACACCCGTTTGTACTTCATCAAAAATCAGTAAGGCACCGAACTCATCACACAGGGCACGCAAACCTTTTAAAAATTCGATGTCAGCTGGAATAACGCCGCCTTCTCCTTGGATCGGCTCAACAATCACGGCACATGTTTGTTCATTAATGACCGCTTTTGCAGCTTCTAAATCATTAAAGGCAACATGGTTGATACCATTTGGAAGTGGTGCAAAGTCTTGTGAATATTTAGGTTGACCACCCGCCGAAACGGTAAATAAGGTACGGCCATGGAAAGCATTGTTAAATGCCACAATGCCACTTTTGCCAGCAACACCGCTGTCTAGTCCAACTTTACGAGCTAGTTTTAATGCTGCTTCGTTCGCTTCTGCACCTGAGTTACAGAAGAAAACCTTGTCTGCAAATGTATTTTCAGTGAGTTGTTTTGCAAGGCGTAGAACGGGTTCATTTGTATAACCATTACCAACATGCCAAAGTTTTGTTGCTTGTTCTGTTAAAGCATTTACTGCCACTGGATGCGCATGACCTAATGCGTTTACTGCAATCCCGCCTGCAAAATCGATATATTCTTTATTTTCTTGATCCCAAATACGTGAACCTTCGCCACGTACCGGAATGAAATTTGCCGGTGCAAAAACTGGAACCATCCAGTCGTTAAAGTTGCTTCGAGTTACAGAAATTGGCTGTTCCATGCTTACCTCAGTATTTATTTAATATATTCGATAACACTTAAATTTGAATAATTCAGAAAAAGGGACTGAACAAATAAACCCTATAACATCCTTTATATTTGTTCAGACCACTTTTTCTAAAAGTAATTTCCGCAGATTAGCCTGGGAAAATACCGCGTTCTTTACGAGCTTTTAAGATACGCTCACATGCCAAGATGTAAGCCGCTGTACGTAAAGTACAAGCGTTGCTGTTTGCTGTATTCCAAACATCTTCCATAGCTTGAACCATCAACTTGTCTAAACGTTCGTTGATTTCTTCTTCGCTCCAGAAGTAGCTCGCCATGTCTTGAACCCATTCGAAGTAACTTACAGTTACACCGCCGGCGTTACATACCACGTCAGGAACTACAACAATGCCACGCTCAACTAATACGTCTTCAGCTTTAGGATATGTCGGGCCGTTTGCGCCTTCTAAAATCAACTTAGCTTTAAGTTTTTGAGCACGTTCAACAGTGATTTGGCCTTCCAATGCAGCTGGAACAATAATGTCAACTTCAGCTGTCCAGAAATCTTCGTCAGCAATTGATTGCGCACCAGCAAAACCACCAACACCTTGATTTGCATTTACGTGATCACGTAATGCTTCAAGATCAATACCATCAGCATTGAAAATTGTGCCAGTGTGGTCTTGAACGTGTGTAACTTTCGCTTTTGATTCAACAAACAAGAAAGCAGCTTCACTACCTACGTTACCAAAACCTTGAATAGCAACTTTCGCGCCTTCAATTGGTAAATTAATTTTTGCTGCTACTTCACGACCTGTAACGAATACGCCACGACCAGTTGCTTTCACACGACCTAAAGAACCACCTAAGTGAACTGGTTTACCAGTTACAACACCAGTTACCGTGTGACCTTGGCTAGTAGAATAAGTATCCATCATCCAACCCATGATATTGGCATTCGTACCAACGTCTGGAGCAGGAATATCTTTTTGAGGCCCAATAATATGACCAATTTCAGTCGTATAACGACGAGTCAAACGCTCTAATTCACGAGTTGATAATTTACGTGGGTCAACACGGATACCACCTTTTGCACCACCAAATGGCAAGTTCAAAACAGCAGTTTTAATTGTCATCCATGCAGATAACGCCATTACTTCATTCAAATCAACATTTGGATGGTAACGAACACCGCCTTTACCCGGACCACGAGACAAGTTGTGTTGTACACGGTAACCTTCAAAATGCTGGATCGAACCGTCATCCATCACGATTGGCACGTCAACAATAAGCGCACGCTTAGGACGTTTTAAAGTATCGATATAATCAGCTAAGTGTTCTAAATATGGCGCTACACGGTCAATTTGTGCCAAGTAAGTTTGCCATGCATCGCTGTGTTCGTTTACGTATGAAAGATCTGACATCTTTTTTCCTATATACCTTCATAGACTCAGATTTGATAAATCCGTAGTCTTTATTATTCAGCAACTAAAACCTTGCAATAACAAAGTGTTAGTTTATTTACTAAACCTTCTGCTCTTCTAAAGCATTAGGTTTTTTAAATTCCATTTGTTGATACTAAAAGTATGATCTACTTTTATATATCGATATCTTTTACAAACTTTCTTTCATTTAACTTACTGTTTATAAAGCTATCTTTATAAAAGCAAAGTTTAACCACAACCCACTTAATCCAGTCGGCTGAAATATAAATACAAAAGAAATGGCATAACCGTTTGGGAGTTAAAAAGAACGATGATTTATAAAAAAATCATATGTCCATAAAAATTATTTTGACTAATCGATAGATCCCTCCATTAGTCTTTTTAAAAATAAACATTGTTCAATAATGCTACAGATTAATTATCTCTACACATACCGCTTAAAATTAAGCCGGAACATAGCTATAAAATCTCCCAATAAATATAACATAGAGCACACTCATTTAGAACATTTTAAAATAAATAAGCAGAGAAAAAATAATCAAATCGCACCAACCCTTATAATAAAAAAACAACAAATATTAAAAAAACCTTAACTTTAATAAAAAAAAATTATAGGAAACACAAATTCATAATTTAAAAAAATACATCAGATTAAAACTATAAATAACAATAACTTAAAAATTAATCAGCTTAGTTAAGTTGTCAAAAAATTATACCTTCTCTACATTAAATCTATAATAAGTCCATTTCTAATTCATATTTTATAAAAACCCCAAAATCTCTTTATCAAATAACCAAGCTAAACATAGACTTAATCAACTATTAATAATAAATAAATATTAATAAGAATCCGATAAATGGTAATTTTATAAAACAATATTTGTTTTCATGATTAAAAATAAAACTTCATTTTTAAAAAAAATACAGAAATTCTCTCTTTTGTAGTTCCTCCAAGGCACAAAAAAGGCCCCTTTCGGGACCTTTAAAAACACATTTTTCGACTAAAAAGCTTAGCTTTACACTAGATCTTTCTTTCGATAAAAAATGAAGTAGCTTGCATAGCATAAAATGATAAAAATAATGCAGCAGATAAAACCAACTTGCATAGATGGGTCAAACACCATACTGATACAGGTAACGATACAGAACAGCCCACCTACAATTGGAGTAAGAGGGAAAAGAGGTGCCGCGAAGCGTAAATCTTTTGCTGTTTTACCCGACTTATACCACTGTCTACGGAAGTTAAACTGTGAAACGCAAATCGCAATCCAAACCACAACCATTGTAAAAGCAGCTACTCCCAACAAATTCTTAAAAATTGTTTCTGGCGCGAATTGTTCTGAAAGCAACCCAGGAATTGCACCAAACATAGTTACGGTAATGGCAACAATCGGTGTTCCAGAAGGAGTTAATTTAGAAAATATTTTTGGTAACTGATTTTTCGCCGAAAGCGACCACATCATACGCGAAGCAGCAAACAAACCAGAATTTGCAGCAGAAAGTAAAGCCGTAATAATTACAAAGCGAATAATGTCTTCTGCGTATGGAATACCAATATAGTTAAATACCGTCACAAAAGGACTATTACTTACTTCATTTGCACTAAGGCCTGCAAGCTGGAACGGCAGTAATGAACTAATCACCACAATTGTACCAACAAAGAAAATCAGTAAACGCCAAATAGCCGCATTGATTGCTTTAGGAACTGTCTGTGCTGGATTCTCGGCTTCCCCCGCCGCTACTCCAATTAATTCTGTGCCCGAAAAAGCAAAGTTAACAATCAGCATAGTAGCAAAAATTGGGAAGAGACCGTTTGGGAACCAACCGTGAGCAGTCAGGTTGCTAAATAATGGCGCTGTTTCATGTCCGTGGTAAGGAATAAAACCAAAAATTGCCAGCAAACCTAAACCAATAAAACAGATGATTGTAATAACTTTGACGAGTGCCAACCAGAATTCAGATTCGGCAAATAATCGAGTTGAACTGATATTAAGGAAAAAAACTAAGGCGCCAAAAAAAAGAGTCCAAGCCCATACAGAGGTAGATGGAAACCACTCCTGCACCAATAAAGCTGCCGCAGTAAACTCAGTCCCCAAAGTTGCAGTCCAAGTTAACCAATAGAGCCAAGTAATCATATAGCCCGTACCCGGACCAATATAACGGCGGGCGTATTCACCAAAAGAACCTGATTCTGGTACATGAACCGCAAGCTCACCAAGACATAACATCACGGTATAGGCAATTAAACCGCCCAAAAAATAAGAAATAATTGCGCCAATTGGGCCTGCTTGGGAAATTACATCACCAGACCCTAAAAAAAGACCTGTACCTATGGCACCGCCAAGGGAGATCATCACCAAATGTCGAGTACTCATTGCTCGTTTCAAAGGTGCAGAACTTCCATGTTGCGATGCATCATTATTCCGATAATTTAATGATTGCATATAAAAAACTGTAACGACAATTTAGTAAAAAATCATTTTAGGAGAAAAAAATAAATATGCAATTATCTTTGAATAGTGAACTTATTTTAACCAAGCTCTTCAGGTAAAAATAAAATATATAGTAAAAACATTTAGTTATATTTTTTTATAGTTATAACTGTATTTTAATTAATCTTATATTATTTTTATAATTTATGTATTAGAAAAACCCATTTATTTTTAAATATAATATTTATATACATTACAGGTTATGCCTACTTTAAATACAGCAGATCACTGTATAATAAACCTACTATTTATTTAAATAATGAATTTTAAAATAATATACAAATAAGTTTATAAAAAAATATTTTTTAAGCAAAAAATAAAGCCCAAACCTAGAGGTCTGAGCTTTATTTAAACACTATAAAGTTTTAATAGCAGATGGTGGTCAACTGTTCGGTAGGTTGAATTGAACCTTCCGTAAATTCACACAGCCCTTGTTCATCACAAGATAAATTTAGTTGCTTATAGCTAATCGCAAAAGAATCCGAATATTTTTTGATTACAAAAGGACTCATATCCGATGTTAAAGGCTCTTCACTCTTGAACAATTTAATAATCTTACGATCATTCATTGCTAACAAATAAATTTCATTATTTAATTCAATACGCACTACACCAGTTTGCTCAGCCACAATTGGAACCAAATAAGATTTATTCGCCAGCAGAGTATCTACTGTATAACTTTCAAACTTTGAATTGATGAGGTTAAATACCAAAATTAAACCAAAGCTAGTCTGCAAGCCTTCTTTATAGTTTGCATCCTCTTGAATTCGCTGCACTTTAATACTGAGCTTTTGAAAATCCAACTCAGTTGCTTGATTTGTTTTTATCAGACTACGTGTAATAGCCTGTTTAAGTGGGTTATCAAAATAACGTTCATCTAACTGAAAATCATTTTGACGCAATATTTTTAACAACATTTCATCATGATGAGTAAGAACATGCGCAAGTACATTACGGAAGTAAAACTTACTTTGTTTTTTGACCTTACGAACTTGCTGATAAAAATAGATTTCATTGAAATCATGTTCAATAAAATCATGTAATAAACTTGAACTAGCCAATACTGACAATGCTTCATGACCAGTAAATGGCAAATGAATCGTATGTAAGCTTGGTAACAGCTCTTTTATTTTTAAGTAATGTTCACGGTCAATCGAGAAATATGGGTCATAAACAATAATGTATTTACGCGCTGCATCGACATCTTGTGGCTGAATCTGCATGTCTTTATTTGCTATAGCATCAAAAAACTCAGCGTAACGTCGGTCTTCAACATGCTCTGGATCAATTGAATATTGAGGCACAAATGCAATCACACGGTTCATATTCAATAAATTAGAATATTTGATTGCCGCATAGCCGCCCATTGAACCGCCATAACCCACAATATTTTTAAAGCCTTCTAGAATAGGCGAAATTGCTTTTGCCAGCTCAATCATGCTTGCTTGAGGAAACCATGATTTTTGTTTTGGCATAACCCCAATAACATTATATTGGTATTTAATTAGAGACTTTTCAGCATTGATAGATAAGCCACTCGCTCGGGTAATCAAATCGCCAAAAGAGAGAACTAATGTATTAGAATCGCCTGGTAAAAAAATGGCTCTAATGTGTTCGTCTTCAAAAATAATTTGCTTATCCATGCTCACACCGAAAGAAAATTTACTCCCACATACAACGTCAAAAATGAAACAAAATAGGTGTTTTGCCAATTTATGATTGCGGAGTATCTTATTTTATAGATGCCAGTCAGATTAAAAAGCGCAAAATATGACACAATCCTTACATCCTGCCGCTCAAAAAGGCTTCAGTTCAGCTGCTGAACTATATCAGCAAGTTAGACCCAATTATCCCGCAGAAATAGTAAGTTGGCTGCAAAATTGCCTACAAATACAGGAAAACTCTACTGTTATTGATCTTGGATCGGGTACTGGCAAATTCTTACCTTACTTAAAACAAACACATGCTGATGTTATTGCAGTTGAGCCAATTGGCGAGATGTTACAGCAGCTTCAACAAGTTTATCCTGATATTCAAACATTACAGGCTTTTAGCCATTCAATTCCTGTAGCAGATCATAAAATTGATGCCATTATTTGTGCGCAATCTTTTCACTGGTTTGACAACCTCGACACCCTAACAGAAATGCATAGAGTATTAAAACCACAAGGACATTTAGGGCTAGTTTGGAATCAACGCGACGAACGTACAGATTGGGTCAAGGCTTTAGCTGACTTCCTACTTCCTCTTGAAGGTGACACACCTCGTTATCATAGTGGAAAGTGGAAACGCGTATTTGAACAACAAGATTTATTCATATTTGATAGCCTACAAACATTCACACAGTCACAACACGGTTCTGTCGAACAAGTCGTAAGTAAACGTTTACTCTCTACGAGTTTTATTGCTGCAATGACTGAAAAAGATCAATTACAACTCAAAGCACAGTTTGAAAAAATTGTTTATGATTTTACTGGATTAGGTCCTCAAGATCAGATTGATTTTCCATATATTACGTATGCATATCACTTTCAGAAAAGTACGTTACCCATTAAATAATTAGTGAATAGGTTTGGTTGAAAGTTATGAAGAAAACACCTCAAATCATATTAATGTCTTTGCTTTGCTCTAGCCTATTTCTGACTGCTTGTAAAAAAGCAGATGAACCTGCTAAGACGGAGCAACCTTCTGCCACCTCATCTACCGATCAGGTTTTAGAAAAACTAAATGAAAGACCTGTTAAGACGTTCCCTGCCACTGCTGATGATGCACATGATATTGCACTGTTAGAGGATTATGACCGTCGCTTTACAGAAATGAGTGACGAGATGGAAAGTGAATTAGCAAAAATGCATGAAGCTGGAACCCTCACTACAGAGTTTGAGCAACAGCGTACTCTCGATAATGTGCGCTCTTCTCTGACCATGTTAAAAGATTTAGATTTAAAAACTGAACAAGGCCGTTACATTCAGGGTCTACTTTATCAATATTGGGAAAACCAAGAAAAACACTTGAGTGATAAGCAAGCCAATAAAGATGAACAGATCAATGATCTTGCCGACTATTTACAAGCACAAAATCAATTAAAATATTGGAAAGCATCGCAACAGAAATAAGCAATGTAGTGGTTATAAAAAAGCCTTCAAACTTATGAAGGCTTTTTTATAAATTATATATTTTGCTTTTCAACCCAATGAATTGCCTGAACGCGGAATAACTCACATGCACCATCACCCGTATCAGTTGGCGTAAGTGAAGATTTCCAGACTAAATTTTTGTCCTTAATCTCGACAAGGTCACCTTTAAGATAGACCAGATCACCACGTTTAACCTGTTTAATCTGCTGAGCAATCTCAGGGTTCGCAGGAATGATGTGCATGTTAGACACCATTTGCATTGCTTGCTCTGCTGGAACAGGTAATTTAGGAATTTTCCAGTTTAAATAACGGTCATATTGTTTCACTGAAATATGACGTGCGATTTCAGGCTGTGCAAACAATCCCCAGCTTACGGCATAGTCGATAGGAGAAAACTTAGCTTGTTCATCATTTTGATAAACTTTTGAACCCAAGATTCTGAAATTTCCTTGAAAAGGTTGTAATACAGAAATAGATTGATCTTTTTCTATAGGGCTCAAACCATTGGCAATATTATATTCACTTGAGGTCGATGCAAATGCTGAACTCATACCAATCGCGGCGAGTAAGCCCATCATCAAACATTGTTTTTTCATCGTGTTACACCTCAAATATTGCTAGATCAAAGTGAATAGATCTTCAATTTATAATAGCTTTAAGCGATGAAAAAAATATCGAAATTTAGTAACAATACAGATCAATTTCGTCTATTTTTGTGCTGAATTAAACAGCTTGTTAATCTTCGAAATCTATTCTCAAAGTTTCAAAACGAACCTTGCCTTGTTGAACAGCTTGAGCAATTGCCTGTTGACCTTTCGTAAGTCTAGCTCCACCACTTTTTACATCGAGCAAAATAATATTGATGTCTTCTGCCGTACCATCGCCATCACGAAAATCGGTATATCCATCAAAAATAATATAGTCCACCGGATCGCCCATGAATTTTGCATCGCTTGGTAAATACTGAAATTCAGGCAAAACCGGAGCAAATTGTTCTGCCATTTTTCCTTTCAATACCGCACGACTTGTATTTACACTTCTCTTTTGTGCTTGAGTAAGCGCTTGTTGATGCTCTAGTTCAAGTTCAGCAATATATTGCTCATATTCCGCCTTAATTCGTCCATTACGTGTATTTGATAAAATAAGAGTAGTGATAATGATGCCAATTCCAGCACCAATAAGCATGGCAAGCCATACAGACATAAATTTTCCTTAAAAAGCGCGAAATAAGATTACAGATCTAATCATATCTAAAATAACGAAACAGCTTAAACTTTTGTCAAATGTGGTCATCTCCTTCACACAAAAAGATGCTAAGGTATAAAACATAAACAAATGTGCTGCTGAAAATAACTGGATTTATGAAAACGATACTTATTGCAAATCAAAAGGGCGGATGCGGAAAAACCATGACGGCCATTACGTTGGCAACAGCATTGGCACAAAAAGGATATAAAGTAGCATTAGCAGATTCGGACAATCAAAAATCGGCTTTACAGTGGTTAAAACAGCGCCCTGATACCGTTGTAACGATTCAAAGCCTAGACTGGCGTCATGAGAAATCAATTGGTGATGCACCCAAGAATCTGGATTATTTAATTATTGATGCGCCTGGTGCTCTGTCAGGTGAGCATGCTGAACAACTTATTAGTGAAGCTCATGCCATTATTACTCCGCTTCAGCCATCATTTTTTGACATAGATAGTACTCGTCGCTTTTTAAAGCATTTACAAGACATTAAACGTATTCGTAAAGGTAAAGTTCAGATTTTACTTCTTGCAAATCGTGTAAAACCAAACAGTGCAAGTTCAAAAGATATCCAACAGTTCTTTGAAAAAATTGAACAGGAACCTGTTGCATGGATTGCTGAACGCACTGCGTATGGCAGCTTAGCAATGCAGGGTTTAAGCATTTTTGATAAACCGCAAAAGAACTTTATTAGTATCCAAAATCAATGGCAACCCGTTCTAAACAAGTTAATTGAAGATAAAGCTGAGTGGTTTTAATTAACTTTTAGCCTCTAAAAAGAGTTGTATAAGGTTTTTTACATTGTGACCTTAAAATTTGCCTCAGGTTATTTTTCAGTTAATATGACTTTATTCTACGTAGAAAATTAGAGAAATATTGTTCGTGCATCCATACGCTCCTAATTTACAGCGCGTTTTATTGTTTGGGCTGTTTTTTATTTTGATTTTTTTAGGATTTAATATCCTGAAATACTTTATTGTTCCTGTACTTTGGGCTGCCATCATTGCATATATGACTTGGCCTATTTATTTAAGAATTCAGCGCTTTTTTGGAGAAACCCGTAATACTTTAAATGCAACTCTAATGATTAGTCTGGTCATTTTGGTTGTTGGTATCCCCTTTACATGCGCGGTTTTTATTTTGCAGCATGAGGGACGTAACTTATATTTTGATTTACAACGTCAGGTTTTTTCGGGTCATTTAAGCGTTCCAGATTTTATTCGTGATCTTCCTTTTGTAGGAAAAGAGATTTCTCGTACACTCAATGAATTAAATAACGATCCTAATAGTACGATTCAAAATATCGCAGCTTGGGTACAAAGCCATTTAAGTTATGGCCGTGTGCTGCTTGGTGAAATTAGTAAAAATATTGTCAAACTTGGCTTTGCAGTATTTAGCCTATTTTTCTTCTATCGTGATGGACAAATGATTTTATCTCAAGTGAGTAAAGCTTTAGAAATGGTCATTGGCCCTCGTATTCATCATTATCTCGATACAATTTCTGAAACAACTCGTGCAGTCGTATATGGTGTGGGTTTAACTGCAATTGCTCAAGCCGTTTTAGCTGGATTAAGTTACTTCGTAGCAGGTGTACCAAACCCTATGGTACTCACTATTGTTACTTTCTTATTGGCTTTAATTCCATTTGGTACTCCAATTTCTTATTTAGGCGTTGGCTTATGGTTGTTCTCTCAGGGACAAACTATGGAGGCAATTGGTGTTGTGGTTTGGGGTGTGCTGATTGTCAGTAGCTCAGATAATGTGATTAGGCCACTCGTCATTTCTGGTGCAACCAAAATTCCGTTCTTATTAATTATGTTTGGTGTATTAGGCGGTATTGCGAGTTTTGGCTTGGTTGGATTATTTATTGGTCCTGTAATTTTGGCTATTTTATTGGCAATTTGGCGTGAATGGTTACATGAGACGATTGAGCCTGAACCTATGCCAAAAACGACCATGATTTATGATTCTGAGAGTGAATCGTCTAATGATGAAAAGTGACATAGAGATTTAATTTAAAAATGTTTCTAGATACAAATTAACTATTTAAATTAACTTGTAGGTCAGACCTGTGTTTGTTTGAATCAAACAATCATATATATATTTATAAGGACATCCAATAATGCAGATGTTTAATAAAATTGGCGCAGTCTGTGCGCTTACAGCCCTTTTTACCGTTGGCTGTAGTTCGGTAACTAAAACTGTATCTGACACAGCCCAAGCATTAACCTCAATGCATACAAAAAAAGTGGTCGACGTAAATGAAGTGACAGCTAACGGTATTGGCAAAAAAATAGGTACGATTAGCTTTCAAGATAGCGACAAAGGTTTAATTATTACCCCTGCTCTTGCTGACTTACCAAGTGGTACTCGTGGTTTCCATATTCATGAAAACGCTTCTTGTGCACCTGCTGTAAAAGATGGAAAACCTGGCGCTGCTTTAGCTGCTGGTAGCCACTATAACCCGAACCAAGCCCCTCATCATGGTACTCCAACCACTGGCCATTTAGGTGATCTACCTGTTTTGGTTGTTGATAATACAGGTGTTGCAACAACTGCCGTAATCGCACCTCGATTAAAACTTGCTGATATTCAGGGTCGAGCGATTATGATCCATGCGGGTGGTGACAATTATTCAGACTCACCTCAACCTCTTGGCGGTGGCGGAGCACGAATTGCGTGTGGCGTGATTAAATAATTTATGTATTTTTTAAATTGTGGGTATCTAAAAAGATATCCACAATTTTGTTAATTTATTGATCGTTACAACTTGGTTTAAGTCTAATAAAATCTTAAAAAATGACTGACTTTTGTAGATAAAAAGAATAATATTTTTGAAGTAATAAAAATTTAAAGTTACATACTGCTTTCTCACGTATTCTCTAATTTAGAACAAAAGCCGTGAATTATCTGACCCAAATATTTAATAGCTTTAAGACAAACTCTATTTTAATTTATTGCCTGCAAATTCTGATTGTACTCACTGGCACAACTTTAGGTTTGCTGTGGCTGGGCTATAATCAACTTATTGTTCCCGTAACCTTAGGCGCAATTGCAGCAGCATTAACAGACTTTGATGATCGTTTAAGTATTCGATTACGCAACTTGGTTTATGTCTGCCTGCTCTTTTTTACAGTCAGTAGTATTCTTGGCTTTTTAGCTCCTTACAAAATTTTCTTTATTTTATATCTCTCTATCTCAAGCGCTTTTTTCATATTACTAGGCGCCTTAGGGCAACGTTATGCCACGATTTCTTTTGGCACGATTCTGCTCTCTATTTATAGTATGTTCGGTTTAGGCGAATACGCACATTGGTATCAACAACCTACTTATTTTGTTTTTGGTGCTCTGTGGTACGGTTTAACTTCTATTTTATTTTTTATTATTAAACCGACACTTCCCTTACAAGATAAGCTCTCACAAATTTTTAAAGAAATTTCTGTTCTACTACAAGCAAAAGCTCGTTTGTTTGATCCGGACAATAAAGAGAATGTTGAGCAGCTTTTATATGAGTTATCTCTACAAAATACGCAAGTTGCCCAAAGTCTCAATCAAATACGCAGTTCACTACTGACTCGGCTCAAAGCTTCCAGAGTCAGTAATAAAAGTATCTATTGGTTAAATCTATACTTTTTCGCACGGGATATTCATGAGCAAGCCACTTCAAATTACTTACATTACGAACATATTCAACAGAATTTTAGCCGTAGTGATCTTATTTTCCGTTTCCAAAAAAACCTGCGTCTACAAGCACAAGCATGCCAAGACTTAGCTCAATGTATTTTATATAACCAGCCATATCAGCCTTCGCAAGAAAGTCAGAAAGTACTAGGACATTTGGAAAGTTCTTTAAAAGATTGGATACAACAACATCCACAAAATTTTGAAGTTAAAAATTTAAAACTTATTTTTGATAATTTAAAAGGAATGCATGAACAGTTTGAACAACTGCAATATGCCCAACCTGTTCCTGAAAATAGCACTCAAACAAGACAAGAACACTTAAATTTACTTGATGATGATATTCAAGGATTTTCAGATCTTATCTTAAAACTTCGGCAACAACTTACGCCACAGTCAGCGCTGTTTAGGCATGCCATACGGATTGCTGTGGTTTTTGCCGCAGGTTATGCAATTTCATTATTACCGTTTGCGCAGCATGGCTACTGGATTTTACTGACCAGTTTGTTTGTCTGTCAGATTACTTATTTTGCGACTAAAAGCCGTCTTAAATTAAGAACGATTGGTACCCTACTCGGTGTTTTATTAGGAATACCAATTTTATATTTTGTACCGAGTATTGAAGGCCAGCTCATCATTACAATTATTTGTGGAGTCTGCTTTTTTTACTTACGTCAAAAGAAATATGCTTTGGCTACGCTCATGGCCACCCTTATGGTGCTATTA
Source organism: Acinetobacter pittii ATCC 19004 = CIP 70.29 (assembly GCF_000369045.1). Classification (GTDB taxonomy): domain Bacteria; phylum Pseudomonadota; class Gammaproteobacteria; order Pseudomonadales; family Moraxellaceae; genus Acinetobacter; species Acinetobacter pittii. Next base: position 125,307 of record NZ_KB849796.1, read on the forward strand.
ATTTTCAACTTAAAAGGCGCTGGCTACAGTATTATTTTGCCTCGACTGATAGATACCTTATTAGGCTGCTTTATTGCATGGCTCGCCGTAAACTTTATTTGGCCCGACTGGAACTTTCGAAACATCCCCAATAATATTAATAAAAGCAGCAAAGCGACCTTAGATTATTTCAATGTGATTGTTGAGCAATATCAATATGGCAAAAATCAGGATATAGAGTACCGCCGAATTCGTCGTGCTGCGCATAACGCTCAGATTGAGCTATCCAACATGATTTCAAGCCTAAGTGCTGAACCCAACCCGAACCCTCAACTCATCCATTATGCTTTTCGTTATTTGGTTTATAGCCACAGCCAACTGAGTTACGTAGCAGCGTTAGGAAGCCAACGACAAAAAATTGATGATCAACAGGTATTACAACTCTTACTGGATTGTCAGCAAATTCTTAAACAGAGCTTATTTGATCCGGCTTATATTGATTTCAATTTCCTTGAGCAGACTTTAGCGCAAATTCAAAGCCTAACTACTTATGAGCACTTTTCAGAAAATTACACACTCGTGTTAAAACAAATCAGTTTATTGCTAGAAACTTTGCCAGAACTATTAACACTTAAAGACAAACTTTTAGAACAAGAGATTAAGTAGAATAAAAAAATACCGGAATATCAATTCCGGTATTTTTTATTTAATTGTTGCCTTGTTGCAGTCTTTCTTGCATTTCCTGCTTCAAAGCACTTCGCGGTTGGCTAAACCAAAGAGCAATAAAGGTAAATGCAGACAATGCAAAAGCCCATAAATGAAATTGTGTATAGAGATAACGTACAAGCTCAATCATTGCAAAGAAGCTCATCATCAGTAACATTGAAACTGCTGCTGCAACTGTTCCTTTTGATACCTCAGATGACATGAGTGCAAAACGATACAAGACCGAGAAACTAATCCCCTCACCAAAACAAATCAATGTCATGCCTGTAAGCAAACAAGGTATGAGATAGGTTTGCCACACCACACCTAATATTAAAATAAGTGTACCAGTGAGCATAATCGGTAAACCCATCATGACGGTTTTACCCAAAGGCAAACGGTCAATAATTTTGATTAAGACAATGTTGCCTACAATCAAACCCAAAAATACAGGGAATTGAGCTAAGCCATATTGCACACTGGTGAGCTTTAATTCATCTACTAAAATGATTGGAGATAAAGCAATCCATAGCATTAAAGGCATACCCACTAAAGGTAATGCGAGACTTAAACCTAAAAAACGGCGGTTGGTAAACACCCTTTTAAAATCATCAAAAAGATAACTAAAAGGTTGCTTGGTTACACTGACTTGCTGGCTTGGCATCTGTTTTTTCAACCCGATCCAACTGAGTAATGCCAATACAGCGATGGCGACAAAGCCCCAGTGCCATGACACATAATCAATTAAGAAAGCGCCAAGTACAGGTCCTAGCAAGGGTGCAAGTAATGAGATATTTGCCATGAGTGCCATGACTTTAATCGCATCACGTTCAGCAAAGCTTTCTTGAATAGCCGCATATCCAACTGCTGAAATTACGGTTAAGCCAATTCCCTGCAAGAATCTTAAAGCTAGAAATTGCTCGATTTGCGTCGTCAGTAAAATTAAAAAACAGCATAGAGCAAAGAATAAAACTCCTGCTAATAGTACTTTTTTACGTCCGAGACGGTCCGACAAAGGACCAAGTAACCATGCAACAGATGCGCCACCTAATAAATAAAATGACATCGAAGATGGTGCCCAAGTTGCACTTACACCAAAGTCTTCAGTAATTGCCAACATGGCTGGCTGAATCAGGTCATTACCAATATAAACAGCAAATTCAAATAGCACTAAGGCCAAAGGAAACATCAACGTTGTACGGTTCAACGTTGTCGTTTGAATATTTTTCATGAGTTGTACACTTCAAAATAGCGGCCATATGTCTGTACGACTACCTATAAAATAAGATGTAGTCATGACGATGACATGTATGGTCAATCAATCTTTAGTTAAGTTGTTATATGCCGTGAGAGTGCATGTTTAGAGTGTGAAACACCGTATTCACAAGGTGTCTAAAACGAGAAAAAATATATGACGTGAGATTCGGTAATTTTTACCAATTGGCACAATTGCCGAGCGCAACAATAGCACTTTTTAAATTGATCAGCAATCATGCAATTTCAAGAAGCTTAAATTTCAGTTTTTTGCACAAAAAGGCATACAAATTATGGTTGTGCACAAACTCAAAGTTATCCACATATTCGATAAAAAATTAAGCATTATGGGCAAGGATTAACTTGAAAATCTGTAGTTTCCTCTCCTTTTGTACATTGATAGCTTTGCTTTTTATTCACAATTTTCCAGATTTGCTGATCTCGTTTTAATAAATATTCAGTACGTGTTTTCGACACCGCATCTGGACTAGGCTCTGTTTGCAAAATAGTAACTTGCGCATTGGAAGGATCATCTGAAGCATTCATTTGCTGTGAAATATCTAAATTGCTTGCATCATTTAAAAGATCTGGTTGATCGAGTAATACAGCCTGTATAGGACTATCAGCAAGTTGAGCAGAAGAATTTTGAGGTGGAGCACAAGCTGTTAATATGCTTAAGCTGAAAATAATCAACAAACCATTCTTTTTCATCACTCTTCCCCTCTATTTACTCAAAATTAATGCTAAAGATAATAGGCCACTTTTTCCTTTTGAGCTTTGTAAATAGGCATAAATTTATTGATATTAATGAGATAGATTAGTTTTAAATAGAAATCCAATAATAATTATTGATTTTTTATCAACAATATTTTTCCTATTCATGCATTTTTCTACAACAGTAAATCTCATAGAGTATGCGTCAAATACAGGAATTTAATGAGAGCAACCTCCATGAGTAAGATTTTAGTGATTAATGGTGCGAAACAATTTGCCCACTCAAACGGTGAATTAAATGACACATTAACCACCCTAGCAACCACACACCTCACGGAACTCGGCCATGAAGTCCAAGTGACCCGTGCAGACAGCAATTATGATGCTGAAAGTGAAGTTGAAAAATACTTATGGGCAGATGTTGTTATCTATCAAATGCCAGGCTGGTGGATGGGCGCACCTTGGACAGTCAAAAAATACATTGATGATGTCTTTACCACTGGTCATGGTTCACTTTATGCAAGTGATGGCCGTAGCCGTTCTGATGCCTCAAAAAAATATGGTTCAGGTGGTTTAATTCATGACAAAAAATATATGCTGTCATTGACTTGGAATGCTCCAATGGAAGCATTTGAAGATGCAGATCAATTCTTCCACGGCGTAGGTGTAGATGGCGTTTATTTACCATTTCATAAAGCCAATCAGTTCTTAGGCATGAGCACCCTTCCGACATTTATTGTAAATGACGTGATTAAAATGCCTGACGTTGATAGTTATGTTGAAGAATATAAAGCACACTTAAATACTGTATTTGCAGCAGCCTAATAAGGAGAAATCCATGCTAACCATTATTGCGGAAATTCGTACTAAATCGGGTGGACAGCATCGCCAGAACGTATTGGATGCCTTTCAAAAAATCATTCCAACTGTTTTAGCAGAAGATGGTTGTCATGGTTATGAACCTCTAGTTGATCACAAATCAAATTCGAGCTTCCAAACCCAAGAGCCTGATACGATTGTCATGCTAGAAAAATGGCAAAGTGTTGCTCATCTTGAAGCGCATTTAGCGACGCCTCATATGCAAGCGCATCATGCAGCCGTTAAAGATGATGTAGTTGACGTCAAAATTAAAATTTTAGAAAGCGGCGTATAATTTAGACTATAAAAAAGACGATATATTTATCGTCTTTTTTATTTTTAAGAGCAAAGTTGTGTTTGGAAACCTCTAGAGCCTTTCCCTCTCGCACATTGGTAGCTCTTTTGCTTATTTTGCAATTGCCACTTTTCATCAACCAGCTTAAATGAATATTCTGTTCGGATTGCAGAAACAGAATCATCCATTAAACCTGTTTGGATAACGGTAATACGGGAAACTGTTGGAGATTCTACTCGGTTAAATACTTGCTGAAGTGAGGTATTATTGTGCTCTTTTACAATCTCAGGCTGGGCTTTAAGTACTTGTTGCATCGGGGTTTCAGAACCCACAAAAGGAATTAATTTACTGGTCGTCGCACACCCAGTGAAAAGTCCAGCACAGAGCGCTGAAATTAAAAATAAACGTTGCATTTTTATCACCAAAAACAAAAGCCATAGCTTTATGATGCTATGGCTTTGTTGGTTACTCTGTAGAAACTATGTAGTTCTACAAAATAGATCTAATTTAAAGATCAAACAATTTACCTGGGTTCATTAAACCATTCGGGTCAAATACTTTTTTCAAAGCTTTCATATATTCGATTTCTTCAGGCGAACGTGAATATTCCAAATATGGCTTTTTCGTCATGCCTACACCATGTTCAGCAGAGATTGAACCATCGTATTTTTTAACGGTATCAAACACATATTTATTAACCACCTGACATTTCGCAAAGAACTCATCTTTGGTTAAGTTTTCAGGTTTTAAAATATTTAAGTGTAAGTTACCGTCACCGATATGTCCGAACCAGCAAATTTCAAAATCTGGATAGTTTTCTTGAACAATCGCATCAATTTCACGAATAAATGCAGGTACGTGAGTAATTAATACTGAGATATCATTTTTATATGGAATAAACGGCGCGATTGATTCAGAAATATCTTCGCGTAAACGCCATAAGCTTTCTACTTGGTCAAGGCTCTGGCTCATTACGCCATCAAGTACCCAACCTTGTTCCATACAGTGTTCGAAAATCTCCATTGCTTTGTCGATAATCGGTTCGTATGGCGCTTCAAACTCAAGCAATACATAGAACGGGCATTGAGTTTCAAATGGACGTTGTACATGTCCATGATCTAAAACTTTTTGCATTGCAAGTTCACCAAAGAACTCAAATGCAGTTAAGTCGATGTCTTTTTGGAACGCATGTAACACAGGCATTACTGCATCGAAATCTGGAACACCTAAAACTAAAACTTGTAAGTTTTGTGGTTGACGCTCAAGTTTAATTTCTGCTTCGGTCACTAAACCTAATGTGCCTTCACCGCCAATAAACAAATGCTGTAATGCATAACCAGTTGCATTTTTAACCATGCCTTTGTTTAAACGCAGGATGTCACCTTTACCAGTCACTACAGTTAAACCAAGTACCCAGTTACGTGTCATGCCATATTTAATAACTTTAATACCACCAGCATTGGTACCAATATTACCGCCAATCTGACTAGAACCCGCTGACGCAAAGTCCACCGGATAATACATGCCTTGTTCTTCTGCATAATTCTGCAATTGCTCAGTCACAACACCAGCTTGAACACGCACCATACGGTCTGCCGGGAAGAACTCAAGAATTTGGTTCATTTTGTCCATGCTAATGACAATTTCACCATTGGTTGCTACCGCACCAGCAGAGAGACCAGTACGACCACCTGACGGTGTAATCGCAACATTAAACTGGTTCGCAAGCTTTACAACTGCCTGAACTTGTTCAGTCGTTGACGGAAAAACGATGACCGATGGGTTCGGATTAAAATGCTTGGTATGATCTTTACCCCAGTTTTCGAGACTATCAGCATCAGTTTTAATACGGTTTTCACCGACGATTGCTGTTAATTGGGTGAGTAACTCAGGTGTTAAAGCGACTGGAGCATTCATCGTTTGCAGACCTAGCAAGAAGTAAACTGTGGTGGGACTATGACCTCATAATTCTCAAGGTTCTCACCTGAGCAAAGCCATAATGTTCAAGGAACTCCTATATTCTACATGTATCCGCGCAAGCGATAAAGTTCAGAATAGAGATACTGTCACTACAAAACATGTTTAACGTAAATAAATACTTTCTAGGGGCTTTCAGAGAAAAATCACATTTATCCCCCTACCAAGCATATTTTAAAATGCTCGACAAGCCATAAACAGAAGTGATTAGACATAGATAAAATTGCCATAAGGCGATGGTATAAACGAAATATCTATAGCACCGCCCAGTATGTTATTATACCGCCACCAAATTTGGCCTTTGTAGCGGAGCCGTAATGAGCCAACATCTTTCACTACCTAAAGATAAAATCCGTTTCCTTTTGTTAGAAGGCGTTCATCAAAACGCAGTCGATACTCTAAACGCTGCGGGTTACACTAATATTGACTATCGTAAAACTGCTCTTGAAGGCGAAGCGCTTAAAGAAGCAATTAAAGATGCTCACTTTATTGGTATTCGTTCGCGTACCCAATTGACTGAAGAAGTTTTCGAAGCTGCAAATAAATTGATCGCAGTAGGTTGTTTCTGTATCGGAACAAACCAAGTTGATCTTAAAGCAGCAATGGCACGTGGTATTCCTGTATTCAACGCACCGTATTCAAATACGCGTTCGGTTGCAGAGCTTGTACTTGCTGAAACGATTCTTCTTCTTCGCCGTGTTCCTGAAAAATCGGCGGCTTGTCATCGTGGTGGTTGGGACAAGTCTGCTGTCGGTTCTTTTGAAACTCGTGGCAAAACTTTAGGTATTGTGGGTTACGGTTCCATCGGTTCTCAACTTTCAGTTCTTGCTGAAAGCATGGGTATGCATGTTATTTATTATGATGCAGTAACCAAATTACCAATGGGTAATGCTCGCCAAGTTGGTTCTCTAGATGAACTTTTAGCAACTGCAGATGTTGTAACGTTGCATGTGCCAGATGTTCCATCTACACGTAACTTCTTCACTAAAGAACAATTTGCGAAAATGAAAGAAGGCGCGATCTTCTTAAATGCTGCACGTGGTACATGTGTAGTAATTGAAGATTTAGCTGATGCAATCAAGTCTGGTCATATTGCTGGTGCAGCGGTTGACGTATTCCCGAAAGAACCTAAAGCAAATGGTGAAGAATTCCAATCTCCACTTCGCGGCCTAGATAACGTGATTTTAACTCCTCACGTTGGTGGTTCAACCATGGAAGCGCAAGCAAACATTGGTTTAGAAGTTGCAGAGAAATTTGTTGCTTACTCTGACAAAGGTATGACACTTTCTGCGGTGAACTTCCCGGAAATCGCGTTACCATTGACAGCTGGCCAACACCGTTTATTGCACATCCACAAAAACGTGCCAGGTGTATTGTCTAAAATCAACAACTTGTTTGCTGAACAAGGCATCAACATTTCTGGTCAGTCACTTATGACTAAAGGTGACATCGGTTACCTCGTAATGGATGTTGACGCTTCTGCTTCTCAAGAAGCTTTAGATATGTTGCATGAAGTTGAAGGTACAATTCGCGTGCGCGTATTGTTCTAATACGAACTGTAAATTCAAAAGCCACAGCATTGTCTGTGGCTTTTTTATGGGCATTTACATTATCATGTGAAAAGTATACCAATTGATCAAATAATAAAATGTCCACTTTAAACCAGAAATCTCAGCTACATGCTTTGGGTTTTCTTATTCTTGCTATGTTAAGCGTTCAAAGTAGCGCATCTTTAGCTAAAATTTTATTTCAGAACTTCCCTGTGCTCACTGTCTCTGCAATGCGCTTATGCATAGGTGCAATTATTCTTGCCATTATTTTCCAAATTTGGCGAATTAATTTTAGTCAGGTTCGCTGGAAAGCTATCTTGGCTTATGGATTTGCGCTTGCAGGAATGAACGCACTGTTTTATCTGTCGATCGAACGCTTACCGATTGGGATCGCGGTTGCTTTTGAATTTATTGGCCCTTTAAGTGTAGCGTTATACCACGCACGTCAAAAATATGATTTTGTTTGGGTGAGCTTCGCAATTATTGGGCTGATTTTACTTTTCCCTTTCAATCAGGCTCATAGCTTAGATTGGATCGGCGTTTTATTTGCAATTAGTGCAGGGTCTTGTTGGGCGCTTTATATTATTGCCGGCCAGAAACCTTCTGGTATTTCAGGTAATCATACGGTGTGCTTGGGAATGAGTGTAGGTGCATGCATATTATTACCCATTACCTTTTTTTCAGGCTCGATCGGTCAAGTGATAGAACTTCCCTATCTTTTTTATTTTATTGGTTTGGCCATTTTAGCCAGTGCTCTCCCATTCTCTTTAGAAATGTTAGCACTGCGCAATTTGACACCTTTAAGCTTTGGAACATTGATGAGCCTAGAGCCCGCAGTTGCAGCACTATCTGGATTTATCTTCTTGGGTGAATATCTTTTATGGAATCAATGGCTAGCACTTGCAACCATTATCACTGCCTCTGTTGGTTGTACCGTAACCACCCAAAAAGCTCGCCAAGAACGTGAAAAAGCAGCAAGTTAATTTAATGAAATCTGCCAGCTAAAACATAGTATTCGTTATAATTATCCACCATTATTTTTAGACATCAGATGAAGCGCTAGAGTATTTTCCATGCAAAATCTTCCAATTATTGCTGTGCTGTATATGATTTTGTCGATGGTTTCGTATCAGATCAGCGCTTCATTTGCCAAACAGCTCATTGCGACATTAGACCCTCTCACTGTTACAATTTTAAGGCTGAGTTTTGCAACGGTTATTGTCGCAATTATGTTCCGCTCTTGGAAAATCTGGTCGCGCTTACCCTATTTAAAATGGCGTGATTTATTGATGTACTGCGCATCTTTAGGGTTAATGAATATCCTATTTTATACCTCACTTGGAAAATTGCCCCAAGGTATTGCTGTTGGATTAGAGTTTATTGGTCCATTAGGCCTTGCGCTTCTTTCTATTAAACAAAAGAGTGACTACATTTGGGTAGCACTAGCCATGTTAGGCATTGCACTCATGGTACCTTGGCAAAACCCTATTCAACACCATTTCTCGTATGTAGGTGCAGCATGTGCGCTAGGTGCTGGACTTTGCTGGGCCTTCTATATCTATTTCGGTCATAAAGTTGTGACTCAAAATATCGGGATGCACGCCTTAACGATTGGGATCGGTGTATCTGCACTGGCATTATTACCAATTGGTATTTGGCATAATGCTCCTGCATTACTTGAGACCCAGTACTGGGGTAAAGCATTACTTATTGCGGTTTTAGCGACTGCTATTCCCTATGCACTCGACTTAATGGCTCTCAAACAACTCAATAAATTAACTTACGGGACTCTAACGAGTTTAGCACCAGCATTGGCAGCATTAACGGGTTTCTTATTACTTCACGAAGAAATCAGCACGCTGCAATGGGTGGCTTTGGCTTGTGTAATGTTGGCCTCTATTGGTGTTACTTTAAGAAGTACTAAAAAAGCTGTATAGGTTTACTCTACTGCTGCTTTTTATACTTTTTATATTCCTTTAAATATTTATTGCCGAGTGTCTCTTTTTCGCTGTCTTTCAGAATTTTTCCGGCTTGTTGAAAAAACTTATGTTCTTCTTCTTTTAAATGATGATGGACTTTTTCACTCAACTGTTTGGCGGTTGCTAACCAGCTTGGGCTACTCATATCGGTTTGTTCAAGTTGTTCGACCAACTCATCCATTTCATGATGTTCGGATAAAGCATGTCTCGTAATATCCAAACCCACATCATCAAACATTAAAGGAATATAGAGATAACGGTCTTCGGCAACTGAATGGGCATAAAGTTCATTTTTTAATGCATCAAATAATTCTTTTCGTTCTTCGGTTAAACCATGTGTCTGGATTAATTGCTCAGAAAGGTTTCGTTGATTTTCATGGCTTTCTCTTAATGCTTCGAAAATATTCATTCTCTTCCTCATTTTTAGCTAAAAAATCTTTTTTATTTCAAGGTTTATCATACGTTGAAATTTATATTATTTAAGTAGCTTAAAATGAGACTATTTTTTACACAGTTTTCTTTCTAGTAAGTTTCTGTAATGATTTTTATATTTTCAATGAGGAAAGATACATAAAAAGTATGAACTGCTCCTTAAGACCAGCTCATACTTTTTTATCTTATTTAGCCTGTAACAAACATTTGATAGCCCAAACGGCAAATCAGAATACTCACCAAAATTAAAAAGATAATTCGCACAAAACCACTACCGTATTTAAGCGCGGTACGCACCCCAACAATAGAACCTAGCACGTTAGCCGCCGCCATCATTAAACCAATATGTAAAATAGCGTGACCAGTTGGGATGAGGAAACTCAATGCAGCTAAGTTAGTCATAAAATTACCGATTTTTGACAAAGCTGAAGCATGTAAGAAATCAACTTGTAAAAAACGAATAAAGAAGAAAATAAAGAAACTACCTGTACCTGGCCCAAAAATACCGTCATAAAAACCAATAGCCAAACTACCGATACCAGCTAAAATTAACATTTTCGTGGTAATTTTTTGCTCGGTATGAACTTGACCGAAGTTCTTTTTAACTAGGGTATAAATCGCAATCACAATCAACATTACGAAAACGAAAGGACGCAATACCGATTGAGGAATAAGTGATAAGCATGCCGCGCCGGCAAAAGAACTAATCAAGGCACAAATGGCAATAACGGCTAAAAGCTTCCATTGCAACTTTACTTTTTTAGCAAATGTATAAGCCGCTGATGCAGTACCAAAAATGGATGAGACTTTATTGGTACCAATCACCGTAGCAGTCGACATGTTAGGAAAAGTGCTCATGATCCCCGGAATCTGGATAAGTCCACCGCCGCCTACAGCAGCATCAATTGCTCCTGCAGTAAACGCAAAAAAGATCAAACTAAGGATAACGTCCCATTCCATGCCCATGCTCTATACTCTACATCTACTACAAATTTAAGATACGCTTAGGTACCAACCGTTTTTTATCGGTAATCTCGGCTAAGCCTAAACAGCGCTCACCCGAAAACACCAAAACTTCTGCTTCTGCAGAATGCTCAATATTGCTTTCTAAACCGTTGCAAAAATATTTTTCACGCCCTTCTGGAACCTGAATTTTTAAGAAATGGTCAACTGGTGCATAAACTGGAAGTAGCAGAGCTTCTCTTTGCTCTTCTGTTAAACTTTCCAGATATTCAATGGTATAACTCGGTATAAGCTCAAAATGTCCTGTTTGAGTCCGGTTCAGCATCGTTAAATGCCCACCACAACCAATTGCTTCACCAATATCTTCACCTAGTACACGGATGTATGTACCTTTAGAACAGGTTACATCCAGAGTGATACTATTTTCGGTAAATTCAATAAGCTCTAAAGCATAAATCGTGACTGGACGCGCTTCACGCTCAATCTCTATACCTTTTCTCGCCAGCTCATATAACGGCTTACCTTCTTTTTTCAAAGCCGAATACATAGGTGGAACTTGCTGAATATCACCTCTAAACTTTTCTAAAGTTTGTTCAATAAGTTCTTGGTTAAGAACAGGAATAGGACGCTCTTGTAAAATCTCCCCTTCCACATCACCTGTTGTTGTGGTCTGTCCCAATCGAACAGTGGTTTGATAACGCTTTGTTGAGTCCAGCAAATAATGTGAGAACTTGGTTGCCTCTCCCAAACAAATCGGGAGCAAACCTGTCGCCAAGGGGTCTAACGCTCCAGTATGGCCTGCTTTTTGGGCGCGATATAACCAACGCACTTTTTGCAAAGCCGCATTTGAACTTAAGCCTAATGGTTTATTTAATAGAAATACACCACTGATATGGCGACGAGAAATTTTTTGATTTTTTGTCGTCATTTTTACTGGAACACAAAGCTAGAAAAAAGTGCCGACATGTTAGCAAATTCGGCAAGATATTTTCACAATATTTAGGTGCCTTTTCACTTATTTTATGGCACATTAATGATCGAGTAAAAAAACAACAAATTAAAACTTAAGGAAGATATCTTTATGCAAGGGATGCAGAAGAAGGTATTGTGGTGCGTGCTCGGATTTTTTATTTTGAGCCTCATTGCATGTGTATATTGGTTAAGTCCTGATTCAAAAAACACATCACCCCAAGTCAGTGAAAAGACAGCTCAAAATTTAGCATCAGCTCCACCCAAAAATAACTCAACGCTAAATCCAGATGTTTACCATAGTAAAAGTCAGCAAGATACTGAAGTTAACTGTCAGTTAAAACTTGATAGTTCCCAACATTTGGTTGTTAACAGTCAAACTCGTGACTGCTTTGAATATTTTATTACTCAATATGGAGAAAATGATTTAGAGCAAATTAAAAATCACTTTGGGAAATTTATTCAAGGAAAATATTTAGAGCCCGCTCGCTCACAGATATTGGATTTATGGGCCCGTTACTTAAGATATCGCGAACAGCTTGCTCAAATCCAAACGCCTCCATCAAAACAACAAGATAAAAATTATTTTCAAAAAATCTTTAATTCAATTCAAGATCTAAGAAAACGTTTCTTTTCGGCCGCTGAAATTGATGGACTCTTCTCAAATGAAGATATCTATCAGAACTACACGCTTGATCGTATGCAAATACTTGAGGACTCTTCTTTAAGCGAAATTGGAAAGGCTCAAAAGCTTAAAGAACGCTTTGAACAGCTACCAGAAGACTGGCAACAAAACCTACAAGAACTCTCTAAACTTGATGACTTACATGCACTGACCAAACAAATTAAAGCACGTCATGGTTCAGCAGAGGAGCTTCGGCAGATGCGTACAGCACTTGTTGGAGCCGAGGCGACTCAACGATTAGAAACTTTAGATACACAGCGTAGTGCTTGGCAGCAAAGGGTCACAAGTTACTTGAGTGGACGAGATGAAATTATTAAAAGCAATATGAGCGATAGTGCTAAAAACCAAGCCATACAACAATTACGCCAACAACAATTTAACTCATCACAAGAACAGTTAAGACTTCGAACTTTTGAAACGGTCCATGATCAGGGAGGTGAACTACCATTTAATTATTAAGCCTTTTCTTTTAGGAACTGGCTAAACAAGCACTAGCAGTAAGAAGCTGCTTTTCATACAAAATAAAAATAGTGAGTAAAAAATGAAAAGGAAGTTAACGTTTTTTTGCGCTGCAATGCTCTCAGGATTGAGTATTTCAGCGGCCCATGCCACAAATGCTGAACAAGTTAAAAACTCGTTCGTCTATTCATCTTATGCGCAAACCAAATATCCACTGGTTTTTAACCACGGTATGGCAGGTTTTAACCGAGTTGGGACAGATACACTTGGTCTCGATTACTGGTACCAAATCCTTCCTGATCTGGCTCGTAATGGAGGAAATGTCTGGGCAACCAGAGTGTCGCCTTTTAACTCAACAGAAGTGCGTGGTGAACAACTTGCCCAGCAAGTAGAAGAGATTATTGCCATTACTGGTAAGCCTAAAGTCAACTTGATCGGTCATAGCCATGGGGGCCCGACAATTCGCTATGTGGCCGGTATCATGCCAGAAAAAGTTGCCTCACTCACTACAATTGGTGCGCCTCATAAGGGATCACCAATGGCAGATGTCATCCTGAATGTCGAGGGTACTCCTCTATCTGGACTGGCAACGCTAGTAAACTGGTTTTCAGCCGCAATTACTTGGGCAGGAGGCCTAGACCCAACAAGCTATCCGCACGACTCTTTAGCCGGAGCTCATAGCTTATCAACTCAAGGTTCAGCTCAATTTAATGCTCAATTCCCTATGGGTGTACCAACTACTTCTTGTGGTGAAGGGACATACCAAGAGAAAGGTATTTATATGTATTCTTTCTCGGGGAATAAAGCGCTGACCAACCCATTAGATCCATTTGATATTGCGCTTACAGGCAGTAGTTTAGTAGTCGATCCATTTGGTGATAATGATGGACTTGTTTCCCGATGCAGTGCCAAATTTGGTAAAACAATTCGTGATGATTACAACTGGAATCATTTAGATGAAGTGAACCAAGTACTTGGTATACGCTCTATTTTCGCTTCCGATCCTGTATCAGTTTATCGTCAACACGCAAACCGTTTGAAACTTCAAGGACTATAGTTTTTAAACAAAAAATGCGCCAAAAGGCGCATTTTTTTACTCGCTATAAGCTTACGCTTTACGAGCTGGTAATTTTTCACGAATACGTGCAGCTTTACCAGACAAGTCACGAAGGTAGTAAAGTTTAGCACGACGAACGTCACCACGACGTTTCACTTCGATTTTAGCAACAACTGGTGAGTGAGTTTGGAATACACGCTCAACACCAACACCGCTAGAAATTTTACGTACTGTGAACGCAGAGTTCAAACCACGGTTTTTCTTAGCGATTACAACACCTTCAAATGCTTGAAGACGTTCACGATCACCCTCTTTTACTTTTACTTGAACGATGACAGTGTCACCAGGAGCAAAAGCAGGGATATCAGATTTTAACTGTGCATTTTCAACAGCTTGAACTAAAGGATGTTTACCACTCATTGTGGGAATCTCCAATATGTGCGGAGTCAGAAGAGGTCTGAATTTCCGCTGGGGATAGAGGCTAAAGCGCATATCAACCCGTTTATCTTTCCCTTTACGACAATATGTCTATAAAGAGCCTTTAAATTTACATAAAACTATTCAATAAATAGAATTATGCTTTAACTCGAAGCATTGCTTCTCGTCTTGTTGCAGAACTTTCGTTCTTGAGAATAACGATTAAGAATTACCGTCATTCTCTTGCGTATCTTTTAGCCATTTCTTTTGCTGCTTAGTCAACTCAACCTTTGCAACTAACTCAGGTCGACGCTCTAGAGTTCGTTGATATCGCTGCAAAAAACGCCATTTTTCAATATTGCCATGATGTCCAGATTTTAATACCTCTGGCACATCCAGCCCTTCAAAATGGTCAGGCTTTGTATATTGTGGACAATCTAAAAGACCGTCAACAAAAGAATCTTGTACTGCTGATTGTTCATCTGACATTACATTCGGCAAACGGCGAATAATACTGTCAAGTAACACCATAGCGGGCAGTTCACCACCAGATAGAACATAATCACCAATTGACCATTCTTGATCAACATAATGCTGGATCAAACGTTCATCGACTCCTTCATAACGTCCACACAGTACAATTAAGCCGTCATAATCAACAAACTGCTGTACTGCCTGTTCATTTAAGGTTTTGCCTTGTGGGGACATATACACCACAGGAACATGAACATGTCCTGCTTGTGAGGCAAGCTGTTTGGCATGTGCAATTGCTTTCGCCAAAGGCTCAGCCATCATCACCATACCTGGGCCGCCACCAAATGGACGTTCATCCACTCTTCTGTAGTTTCCCTCAGCAAAATCACGAGGATTAATACAAGTGACTTGTACAATATCTCGTTTTGCCGCACGTCCGCTGATGCCGTAGGCTGTAATCGCTTCAAACATTTCAGGAAAAAGCGTAATGACTGCAAAAAACATCACAGACTCCTCTATTTTCCTGCTGTATTAATCCTAAAAGGATTAATAATCTACGCCCCAATTGACGTAAATACGACCAGCTTCAAGATCAACACGTTGTACTACATCTTTATGCCAAGGAATCATGCGCTCTTCTGAATCAATGCTATCTGGGGTAGCATGCACCACCATCACATCATTAGCTCCAGTTTCAAACAACTCATGAATTTTCCCTAAGTTTACTTCCTGTTCTTCTTCATCAAGACCTAATACAGTTAAGCCCTTTAAATCTGACCAGTAGTATTCATCTACATCTGCTTTTGGCAGTTGAGACTTAGCAATCCAGATATTAGCGCCAACCAAGCTTTCCGCCCCAGTGCGATCACTCACACCTTTCAACGCAACAACTAGGCCTTTGCCATGTGGTTTCCAACGTTTTACATCTATTGTTTGCCAACCAACCTTGGTCTCAATGTACCAAGGCAGGTAGTCAAACATGTTGCTCATAGGTTCTGTATTTGAATACACCCAGAGCCACCCATTCAATCCATAAGCTGAACGTAACTGTCCAATCTGAATACGATCTTCGGGAACATTCTGTGTTGATGTCATGGGCTACCTACTACAAAAATTATGCAGTAGCTTTTTTAGCTTGAGCAGCTAAAGAAGCAACACGTTCAGAAGGTTGAGCACCTTGAGAAACCCAGTGAGCAAAACGGTCTGCATCTAAACGAAGTTTTTCTGCTTGACCTTGTGCAGTCGGGTTAAAGAAACCGATACGCTCGATGAAACGACCATCACGTGCATTGCGGCTGTCAGTCACAACGATTTGATAGAATGGACGTTTTTTTGCGCCGCCACGTGCTAAACGAATAACAACCATGATAAAAGCCTTATAATTCTTACGGATTATCCCTGCGCCGACCATCGGCAACACTTCAAACCCCTTTCATAGAGGGCGACATTCTACGTGATTTTCGCCCTGAAAGAAAGATTATTTTTTGAGTTATCCGCAGTTTTGAATTTAAAATTACTGTAGCCAATTTGATGTGGCAGATAACGCACAATCAGTTGCACCTTTTGCCCAAAATTTTTGCCCTTGATCATTAAGACAAATGATCCCATCACCAGCTTGAGAACTAGTAGCAATAGGTGTAGCCGTTAACACCCAGCTTGAATCAGTTATACTAGAAAAAGCTAAGTTATATAAGGCTTGACCTTGTTGAGGGCTGACACTAGAACCATAAATCGAAGTAATCGTCGCATTCGATGGATAACGATTGTGAACTATTTTTTCTGCTTCTAATGTTTGGGCAATATTCATCATTTCAGATTGAACAGCTGTACGATGCCCTTTGCGTAAATATTGCAAATATGAAGGTGTCGCTATAGCTGCTAAAATTGCAATTATTGCTACTACAATCATAAGTTCTATTAAGGTAAAACCATTCTTCATTGCCAACTCTCACTATTTGTTTCACATAAATTGCAAGTGACTGTTCCCCCACAGTCATTATCAACAGCCGTAGCTGTTAAACTTTGGCAACGCAAACCTGAATTCTTAGCAATAAAATTAAAGTTTCTTGAATCTGTAGTTGTCGCTTTAATGACCCATGTTTGCCCATTTGCAGCAGCATTCGTCAATAAATTTCCTGTCGTCGTATCATCACTAATTTCAATCGTATAACCACCCCGTGGCAAAGTTACAGATGTGGTGGTAAATCCTCTATAGGTAAAGTTCTTGGATTTATGCCGTTCCAACTGTTCTGCCAATTTTAGAATTTCACCTTTAGCAGCAGAAGCCGTCGCTCTACGGCTATAACTTTGATATGAAGGGATAGCAATCGAAGCAAAAATAGCGACAATCACGATGACAACCATGAGCTCAATCAAGGTAACACCCTGATTAAACCGCAGAATATAATATTTATTCATCAGTCATCCCTTAGCGATAACGCTCATACCAGCGTGTAGGAACTAAATGACTTGTACACTGCCACTCGCCCGTTCCACTCTCGTTTCCAGACAGTTGTAATTTCCCACAACTATTAGTCACTGGAGGTTCATCTCTTTTTGGAACAAATGCTATGCCGCGAATACCGGAGCCAATAACGTTTTTATTACATTCAGAAGCTCCTACTGGGCAATTAGTACCAGTTTGTGTTTTAAATCCACTTCCATTCTCTTTATTTTGATCAATTGACCCATCAGAATTAAGGCAGGCGCCAAATGGTAAACAGAACGTCTGCTGGTCAGTTTCACCTACTACACGGGGTAAACATGGGTCTGCCGCTACAATGCCTGTTCCCTGCGGATCATAAACAGGCACAATTAAAGTCCCCGTAACGGCCATAGGTTCTTCAAAAGCTTTAAGACCTCCTTTAATACGGAAACTATTATTAGCTTTCTCTGTGCCATCGCTCATACTAGAAAGTGAGCGATACCAACCACTTTGCCCCCCCCCAGTGTTTGGAAAGAAAATCTGTGCTACTCGTGTTTCCCCAGATCGTAAAATTTGTGGATTTTTTCGAAGCGTCGATCGAGTAATATCTTTTGTTTCAAGCTGGCTATCTGTTAAAGACATCAGATTCTTTTTGATAAAGTCTTTATCGATAATCCCATAGACATTGTTTACAGGTCTTCCGCTTAATGCGGTGCTCGGTGACATCCCCTCACGACCTGTAAGCGGATAAACATCTAAAGGTGTACTACGGTCACCTGAAGCAATACCGACAGTAATAAAAGTGCGGATTCCATAATCGTGAATTGTCACTGTTGGCGGTTCATAAAAACGCGGCGCATTCCCAGCGGTATAGTCGTTCGAGGCATCATAAGTTGAGTCATTCGTTGCTAAATTGGCTAATCGAACAACTCGAATACCGAAACTGCTATAAGTTGAATTTGTTTTTGTCTGGTTATTATTAAGATCGATACGGAAAATTTGTCCGCCTAAATCGCCAAAATATAAATGGTCGACTAAACCATCAGCATCTCGATCTAAGGTACTAATGCGACTAACAATACTGTGCTTCATATTAGAGTTATCTATATTAGAGCCTGTATCACTAGTCCACCATAAGCGTTCCCCAGTTTTAGCATCAATAATATAAACAGCATTCCCTTTTGCTTTTCCATTCGTAAAGCAAGAATTACTCAAGGTAATATTCGGGTTTTCATAACATTGGTCGTAGCCACCACCAACAATCATAACCCGTTTAATAACTCCGTTATAACGTATATTTGCAAGTACAGGTTTAGACCAACTCTGCCCCATACGACTATAATCAGTTTGATCTGCTCCTACTCTAAAGAGAAGCTTAGGTGAAGCAGGATTTAAGACATTTAAGCCATAATAGCTGCTGCCCCCCATTCGCATGCCACCATAAATATTCATTTGCTTTGCAGTTACTTTTGATACTGCTGAACTACCGCTTCCTGTTGTAGTAATACTATATGCAGGGTCAGATACCCAAGCCCCATCCATACCGTGAGCAGGAGCTGTAGCATCACTTTGGCCAACCACTAAAGCTTTTGATGCAACTGGATCATTTAATATATCGGCAGGAACGAAAGCCATTTGTTCTACACCAGTTGAGGCATCCACAATATGCAGACCACCTTCCATCGTTCCATAGAGAATGGATTGTTCACGCGCAGATGTTAAATTCCCATTTTCATCTAATGTTCCATTATAGGTAAGTTGTACCGGTAAAGAGTGAATACTACCGCCCATCGATAAATAGGGTTCATTCGATGTAACTAATGACGAAGGTAAAGTCGTAGCGCTAATATCAGTTGAGTAACCTAGATAATTTAATATTTTTAATTTCAAGCTAATCGGGAAAGCTTTTAAAATATCTTGTCCAGTTGATGCATTAAATTTTCCTAAAACATAACTTGCTGTATTAGCCACACTATCAAAAGGATTAGTTCCTTCTGGTGGAGCAGCTGGAATTTTTAGCAAATTAGTTCCAGAAGTTGATAGCTTCGTTAAGCTACCATCTGATGCGACGGCGGAAACATCAGTAAATAAGTTGCGGATTTTAGTTTGTACTGCGTAATAATATTTTGTGATATTTCCTTCTTCATCACGTGTTTCATTTTGTCCAGCAATTGGTAAAGGAACTTTTGCATATGAACCACCAAAAAAGACTTTACCTCCATCATTATAAGTAGAGCTATTCCAATAATCTTTCGTACCCGTTCTAAATGCCCCAGTTGCGTTGTAAACCAACCCACCAGTATTAGCTTCGAAAGCACCAGCATTTGTTCCCGATAAAACAACATGATATTTCTTTAAATTTCCTCGCCATGTTAAGTAGGTGTTAGCCGGGTTTGGCTCAAAAGCACGTAAGTAACCATATTCCTGTAAATTTTTAGGATTTAGTGCATCATAAGGAACAGAGATAGCACCTGTGGTTAAGGGTTCTAAAGGAACTTTATCTAAGTTATTAATAAATGCGATAACACTATCTGTTACACCTTGCGCACTTTGGGTAGGGAAAAATCCTCCATTTCCATAACCTGGTGCAGCGACCGCATTTGTGGTCTGATTCGGCGAACAATTATCATCACTTTTACGATCAGCTTGGGTTCTCGAACTTAAACGACAGGCATTTTTTACATCAGAAGAACTTAAACTAGAAAAGTCACTACCAAAACCGACAAATGCTGTTTGAATAGAAACTCCAGCCGGATTTTTTGTTTTATCAAATAATCTTTTTGCAAATTCCCCCATACAGGCCCAACCAGAGTCTGCTGTCGTGTTAGATAAACCTCCAGAACAAGTAAAATTTGCTCCCAAAGTGCTGCCTAGGGCTGTCGACATTACAGTTGCCGAACGTGTATTTGTTGTATTGTTCGGTTCTCCATCTGATAAAAAGTAGATTCCTTGCCCATCACAACTCTGACGATTGGCCACCGCAGGCAAAGGAGATTGGTAAATGGCATTTAAATTAGAGGCATTTCTATCTACAACAATATTGGGATTGCTAGCTGTATCATTTGATTTTGATTTTGGGATACCACTATCTGCATTTGCTACAGCATAATTAAAGGTGGTGTAGTAATAAGTATAAGAATAGGTCCAATCCGACGAAGTATCATAAGCAGTTGCCGTATCCACACCCGGATTAGAAGTTGACCAGTTACTCCAATAGTTATTAGAGCGACAAGGTTGCCATAGATTTGTAGTATCGATTTGTGAATCGCGATAATTCGTACAATATGAGTATTCCGTTCTATTATCAGATTTTCGCACACGCCTTATATAGCTATCTTTTCGAATGGCATAATTTGCCTCTGAATAGGTCGTTGTACCCATCAAATAAGCAGCAGCTTCCGCATAAGCATGTGCTGAAGGCGTTGACCCGCCAGCAGTTAAATTTGCAACAGCCTGTTTTAATTTATAACGTTGAGAACCCACTGTATTTAACGTACTCGCATCTCCTAAAGGAGCAGCAGCCACTAGAACCTGCCCACTTCGGCTATCACCATTTGCAGAGAAATTTCCCAACCCCACACGAGTGTCATTTAAAACAGGATTATTACTTGCTAAAAAAGCATTCATACCATTTTTAAGCATAGCCAGACGGTTTTCGCCATAACTATTGTTGGTCATACTTCCTGATGTATCCAACATCATCACAATGGTTTTTTTACCAGCTGTAGGTGAAGCATAAATTTGTAAATCACTCGCCTGCACAACGGAGCTTGTCATTAGCCATGTAAAAGCAACTGAACTCGAACAGATGGCATACCATAAATTATTTGGCTTAAAATTCTTCAATTTTAGTTTCACGATATTCCCCGTTATGAACCTGGTGCCGTAATTTGAGTGAGTTTATTGGTATAGTTAAATTCTTGAACTTGAGTACTAAAAGGCACGTTATGATTTGCCAAACACTCCGCCAATGTTTGTTTAGCTGTTAATGCGGTATCAAAATTGTCGCTAATTTTTGCCGAACTCGTGCTTAAGCAATCTCTTTGTAAAGTTTCAATAGAGGTAGATGCATAGGCTGGCAAAAAAGCAGTTGTAATCACTCGAATACGTTGCGTAGACAACATACTTTTAGGAAGTTGCGTACCTTCCGAGGTGTTTGTTCCTCGTGGTAAATTTGAGCCTGGAATATCGCTAGCAGCGTCTGTTGGAACACTTACAGCAACTTGGGTGACCACTGCTTGACGATTACTTCCATAGTCAGTTGTTAAATCGCAGAAACCCGCTACGCCGCCATCTTCAACGACTGCATTATTAGCGCTTCCTGCTCGAAGTAAACTTGCACCTCTGGTCTGAGCAAAATTTGTTGCTGTAGAAACAGGCTTATAACAAAAGTTGTATTCCGCACCAGGGTTACTTTCATGCTCTTTAAGCGCGGCACCAATCACATTAGTAATATTAGTTAGGGTGGTAGGATTCATCTGCACAATGAGTTCTAAAGGAGTGTCAGATGACTGAAAATTTAATTGGCTAACTTGGCTATTGGTAGCAACTTTTAAAGAAACAATAGCCACTCTTATTGCTAAAACGCCTACAGAAATAACAATCAATAAAATAATAAGCACAACAATAAGGGTTGCCCCTTTTTCCTTAGATCTACTCTTATGAATTAAATGGGTCATAGACTTTCCCCCATCGCGTTGCGTAGAGCAATTGTTAAGTTATAAGTGCGGCGTAAGAATCGAGTTGTATTATCAGAAGCATGCACGGTTTGATCTAACATAAAAAAAGATTGCTCAGGATCTATTGCTTTGCTTTGGGCATTATTAGTAGAGCGCGCTAATACAGACATTTGTATTGAAAGAATTCGTGGCGGCATCACAGATGGTGTGGCATCTCGGGCAGCCTGTGCAGCAGCGCGATATTGGGGAATGGTATAATAAGCAAAATTGCCAGCCGCATTTTTTGCACCAAACAGCACATGGAAATGATCAATACGCGGCAATACAATTTGACCAGCGTCGCCTAACCCAGCAACAGTGGTCGGTTGAGCTGTGGCTACAGCAGAGGGAGTATTTGCATCACATGCAAGTGCATAGTCTTGCTGGGAACTACCATTGCTATCCAGACGTAAAAAATAACGCTCTACAATTAAATCACCTGCAAGTACATTTACACCTTCACAATTGGTCATATTTGTAGGTGCAATAAATTGGATAGTCAGCTGATCACTTTGCACAGCAGCATTTGAACTGTTCTGTATATTTGAAAGACCTTTCCAGTGATTACTCACAGTACTCACCGTATCGCCTGCACCACGACTAAGTAATGTGTCAGCAATATAAGTATTTGTTCCAACGTTAGGGACAAAATTAACATTGTTGTTATTGGTTGCAGTTGAAGCAGTTAATACAACACCGCCCCAAGGGGTTGTATCAGTTAATATTGGGTTGGTTACATTTCCATAATTTAGAAGCCGTATATCACGGGCAATATATTCCAAACCAAAAATACCGCTATCTTGTATTTCAGCATTTGCTTTTTGTAGACGGCTTGATAGAAGTCCACCAATAAATAATTGAGTCGCCGCGGCTACCAAAATTAGACCTAAAGCCAATGCAACCATCAGCTCAATTAATGTAAAGCCTCGTTGTTTCCATAATACAAATGAGTGAGCCATTAATATGCCTCCATCATTAAACAGTTCGAATTATTGACATAAACGCCATTTGTACTCATACAGCTCGACACATCCGCGCTCGTGACTCCCTCATTTATTGTAATTACTGGAGCGGTTTTTCCCCAAAAAACAAACAAACATTGCCTCTGCTGGGCCATTGTGCTTGTAACCCCTGGGCAATTTGTCATTGTAATTTTCATGCCAAGTTGATCAGCATTTCTTGCTGCTTGATATGCATCAAATTGCGCAAGCTGAGAAGGTGTACAAGCTGCATTGAAACACAACGTAGGAGCTGCGGTGGTAGATGAATAATTGCTATAACTACGGACAAATGCGGGATACTGACTAGCTTGAGAACTATTTACGCGAATGTTTTCTGCTAATCCTCTCATGATCATAATCGCTTGAGATTTGCTTAATGCCTCTGAAGAAGCATCCATAGCACGGACTTGCAAGGCAACATATCCTAAAACCCCTATCGCAATTAAAATTAAGGCAACCAACACTTCTAATAAACCCACCCCAACTTGAGCTTTTCGTTTAGAGCCCTGCATTAACATGTCTCCTCAGCTTTAAAAATTAATGTGCCAAGCTTTGTTAAAATAAGAATTTTCTTTTTATTTATTTTTGAATTACAAATAGATAAAAGTGTATCTTGGGTAATATTGGTTATCACCCCATTCGCATTAAAAGTTAGAGTCGTTGCTGTTAATGAACTCTGCGTACCATCAGCAGCGATATTTTTAAGCTCAAGACTGTTATTGGAATCAGCTTTCCAATTCAAGGAAGTGGGAGTATTTAAAGCTGTTGAATTCAGATTAATGGATACATCTTGTCGACCAAGTATGGCTTGGTTCTTTGCTTCCGATAAAGTATTGATTAGATCTCGTTGGTTTCCATCTAGTCGTTTGCTTTCTAATAAATTCGACATAGATGGTGCAGCCATCATCGCGATAATAGCCATGACCGCAATCGTCACCATAAGCTCAACCAAGGTGAACCCGTCTTGCGGAATAATTCCCCTCATCCCCATACCCCAAATAAACTTTAAAATTTTTTATTTATTAATTAAATTTTACGTCTTATGTTTACAAAACAAATACAAAGCAGATAAAGGGTATAAAAAAACAGATAACTGTCATATCAACAATTATCTGTTTAAATTTTTAAAATCAGTATGTTAAATACATCACACTTTACGCTTGAGTCACATGAATGCGTAATTCTTTAGGAAGACTAAAGGTTATGTTCTCTTCACGCCCATCTAATTCTTTCGGCGCTTGAGCACCCCAATCTTGTAAACGTTGAATCACTTGTTTAATCAAAATTTCTGGCGCAGAGGCGCCAGCAGTAACACCAATTTTACAAGTCTCATTGAACCATGACTGCTCTAACTGATCAGCATTATCTACAAGGTAAGCGGCTTTACCCATACGCTCTGCAAGCTCACGTAATCGATTTGAGTTTGATGAGTTAGGTGAACCTACAACTAAAACCACATCACACTTTTCAGCTAAATCACGCACAGCATCTTGTCTGTTTTGAGTTGCGTAGCAAATATCATCTTTACGCGGACCTTGAATATGCGGAAATTTTGCACGCAAAGCATCAATAACTTTAGCTGTATCATCAATAGAAAGCGTTGTTTGTGTTACGAAAGCAAGTTTTTCAGGATGTCGTACGGTAAGTGCAGCAACATCTTCTTCATCTTCAACCAGATAAATATCACCGCCTTTTAATTTGTCATATTGCCCCATTGTGCCTTCAACTTCTGGGTGCCCTTCATGACCAATTAAAATAGCTTCTGTCCCTTCGCGAGCATATTTAGTTACTTCAATATGTACTTTAGTCACCAATGGACAAGTTGCATCAAAAACTTTTAAGCCTCGACGCTCTGCTTCTTGCTGAACTGCTTTTGAAACACCGTGCGCACTGAAAATTACAATAGAATCATCTGGCACTTGGTCCAGCTCATCAACGAAAACAGCCCCTCTTTGACGCAAGTCATCTACCACAAATTTATTGTGTACAACTTCATGACGTACATAAATAGGAGGATTGAAACATTCTAAAGCCCGATTGACGATTGCTATGGCTCGATCAACACCGGCACAAAAACCACGCGGATTAGCTAACACAATTTCCATAACAGCCTCAAAATTAATAAAACAGGGGAATTTCTCTTGAATATTTGCAATTAAAACTATTCAGTTTAAACGCACGGTACACTACAATAGCGAAGATATTTTATCATATCAGGAAAAATATCATGTCGGGTCTATTGTTTGTCGTTTCTGCTGCATCAGGAACGGGCAAAACATCTTTGGTAAAAGCCCTGCTTGACCGTGTGAGCAATTTACATGTTTCAGTCTCGCATACAACCCGAGGTCAACGTCCCGGTGAGTTAGATGGTGTTCACTATCACTTCACTACAAAAGATGAATTTCTAGACCAAGTCAACCATGATGGATTTATCGAATACGCTGAAGTATTTGGTAACTACTATGGCACTTCTCAAGCTACGGTAAAACAACAGCTAGCTCAAGGACACGATGTCTTACTTGAAATTGATTGGCAAGGTGCAGAACAAGTACGCAAACTTTTCCCTGAATCCAAGCAAATATTCATTTTACCCCCAACTCAATTTGATTTACGTCAGCGTTTATCTAACCGTGGCACGGACTCAGTTGAAGTCATTGAGCATCGTTTAAGCTGTGCAGTAGAAGATATGCAGCATTACACGAACTTTGATTACATCATTATCAATGATGATTTTAATAAAGCTTTACATGAGCTTGAAGCTGTGATTACAGCAAACCGTTTAGTGCTATCTCAGCAAGCAAAACGTCACCAAACTTTAATTCAGGACTTGATTACTCCTCAACCAAAACAGGAATAACTTGAGTCTAGATCGAAAGCCTTTTATACTATTTAGTCTGTTCAAATTTACCATTCCAGAACGAGAACTTTTATGGCACGCGTCACCGTTGAAGATTGTTTAGATCATGTAGACAACCGTTTTGAGCTTGTGCTCGTTGCAAGTAAACGTGCTCGTCAATTGGCACGTCAAGGCATGGAGCCAACTGTAGAATGGGATAACGACAAACCGACTGTAGTTTCTTTGCGCGAAATCGCGGCAGGGCACGTTACGAAAGAAATTCTTAAACAACGTGAGCAAGATTACCAAACTTCTAGTCTTGATCTTGCCCTTTCTACAAATAGCTTGAATTTAGAAGGTTTTTCTTTTTAATTCACCCTGTTTCATAAAAAAACCATCGTTTTTCTGCGATGGTTTTTTATTTGGCTTTGCGCCATATTCAAACATATTGGGAAAAGCAATTATTTTCATTGAAAAAAAAATACACTTTTTCAAATGAAAAAATTGACAAGTTCCGCAACATGCTTTTCATTAAGAAGCAGATAGATTTAGTTTTTCAGCAATAGGAAAAAGGGTGATTTATGCCAGGCGAAGAGGTCAGCCAAGCCAAGCAACAGCTCAAATTAATTATCGACCCTTACTTATCGGTAAGCGAAGTCGAAAAAGTGCTTGCTGCCTGCGATTTTGCCGATCTAGCGCACACTGGCATTACACGTAAAAGTGGCGAACCCTATATTTTGCATCCGATTGCGGTAAGCTGCATTCTTGCAAACATGCGTTTAGATGCTGAAACTTTAATGGCAGCACTTTTGCATGATGTTATTGAAGATACTCAATATACAAAAGAAGATATTATTGAGAAGTTTGGCCTAACCGTTGCAGAGCTAGTTGATGGTGTAACCAAACTTAGTCAATCAAGCGATAAAGAATATAACAAGGCAGCTTCATTCCGAAAAATCTTGCAAGCGACCTTACAAGATCCACGTGTCATCATTATTAAATTAGCAGATCGCTATCATAACATGACAACTCTAGGTGCTTTACGTCCAGATAAACGCGCCCGCATTGCTCAAGAAACTTTTGATATATTTGTACCGATGGCAAGATTAGTCGGCATGAATGAAATGGGTGATAATCTAGAGAATCTCTGTTATCAAAACCTTGATCTAGATATGTTTGATAACGTTCAAAATGCACTGCTTCAAACAAAGCCAGAACGCTGTAAATACCAAAGTATCTGGGAACAAAACCTCGCTGAACTTCTGCATAATTATCACATTCAAGGCCGCATTAAAAAGAAAAATAACAATATCGAATTATTACGCCATTTCGTTAAAAACGAGATGGATCTCCAAGAGCTTACCCATAGTCATGCTTTTGAAATAGTTCTACAAAGCATTGCTGACTGTGACCGCTTAGAAGAAGCATTAAGAGAAAACTTTCAGGTTATCCAGTATCAGGACCATATTCGTCGCCCATTACCCGGCGGTAATCAGTCTTTACTGATAAAGCTTAAAGGCGAAAAAACAACTCTATCTCTTACCATTCAAACCGAGCTCATGCGTAAAGCTGCCCGTTTTGGGGTGGTTTTAGGTGAAAATGCACCGCAAACTTGCCGCTCTGCCATTCAGGCTTCAATGCAGAACTTAAATACATTGATTGACGGCGAATGTGCTAAAACAACTTTTAATGATTTGCTGGATTATCTACACCAAGAAAAAATCTGGGTATATACACCACACGGTCAACTGCATGAGCTACCGCAAGGCGCTACCGTAGTTGATTTTGCTTATTCAGCAAGCTTATTTTTAGGTAACCATGCGGTTGGTGCAAAAGTCGATGGAGAGATTAAACCACTCTCTACACCATTAGTTAGCGGTCAGGTTATCGAGATTATTACGGATGTTTTGGCAACACCAAATCCAGACTGGCTAAGTTTTATTAATACGCAGAAAGCTCGTCGTGCATTACAGCATGTACTAAAAGATCAAGATATCGAAGAACAACGTCTAGTTGGTGCACAAGCTCTTTCTCGTGCACTGAAACTCTTTAATCGTTCAATCAATGATCTTTCTGAAGCTGACTGGTTAGATCTATTGCAATGGCGTCACATCGATAATAAAAATACATTGTTTGAACAAATTGCGGTTGGCGATTTACTACCTCAACTTGTAGCAAACCACCTGTTTGCTCATGATAAACATCCGCAAGTGGAAAACTCAGATCGACTTATTCAAAGTACTGAAGGAGTTGACGTTAAATATGCACATTGTTGCAACCCTATTCTAGGCGATCCAATTCAAGGACATTTAACGCGTCGCGGGTTAATTGTTCATCGAATTCGCTGTCATAACTTATTACATGAGCAACATTTACATCCTGAAAATATCATGCCGCTTCAATGGAAAGCAGATGATGTAGATGATGTACGTTTTACAGCCTACCTCGCTATTTATATGGCAATGAATGATGAACAGGTATCAGACCTAATCTATCAATGTCGTAAAAATAACGCTGGGGTAGAGATGGTTCACTCAAATGAGCAAAGAACTTTTGTGAATATTGTAGTGAATAACCGTAAACATATTGCAAAAGTCATTCGTGATTTACGCATGCACTATGGTTTCCCACGGATTGAACGTTTAGACGCTCCTGCTCCACAAATGGAAATTTCAAAAGTAAGTTAAATCTTTATAGAGACTATTGGTTATAAATTTTTGTTTCCTTAACAAAATCAAACTTTCCAAATTCACTTAATCAATTAAATCGATGATACTTTTGTCCAAAGCTATCATCGATTATGATGGAAATAGATTTAATCAAGGAGAACCAAATGTCCCGCCAAGTCATTCATACTGAAAATGCCCCTGCTGCTATCGGCACATACTCTCAAGCTATTTTAGTAGACAATACGCTATATCTTTCAGGGCAAATTGGTTTAGACCCATACAGTATGGAACTTGTAGAAGGTATCGAAGCTCAAATTCGCCGTGTATTTGATAATTTAAAAGCAGTTTGTGAAGCTGCTGGTGGTTCACTTGCAGATATTGCTAAGCTCAATATTTTTTTAACTGATCTATCAAATTTCCAACTCGTAAACCAAATTATGGGTGAATATTTTGCTCAGCCCTACCCTGCACGTGCAGCTCTTGGTGTAGCAAGCTTGCCAAAAGGCGCACTAGTGGAAATGGACGGAATTGTAATTATTAATCAATAAGATATAAATTTTCAAACTATCCAATTTTAAATATTTAGTTTTTAAAAAACGAACCACCTTGGCATAAAAATCTAAATTCTTTTTAGATTTCCGCTTAGGTGGTATTTTTTTATTCAAAATCCCAATAATGATAAATGAGATTTTAAATGAATTTCATTGACAAACGATAATAATTATCAATAATATCAATTATCGCATTTATATTTGGGGATCACTCCCATGTACGTTTGCTTGTGTCGTGGCATTACCGATCAGGATATTAAAGACGCTATTGAAAATGGCGCTGAAAGCTATCGTGAAATTCGCGATTTGCTTGATCTTGGTACATGCTGTGGACGCTGTGCACCAGAAGCTCGCGCTATTATTAGCGAAGAATTAGCAGAAATCGCTGCTCGCATTTCTGTAGCTGCATAATAAAAATTAATATTTAACAAAATTTATTGACTCCTCCACCGCTTTTTGCGGAACCTTTATAGTTCCTCATTCAAGCGGTTTTTTTTGACATAAAAACCTCCTTTTTAATATTGTGTTGTTTTTGATTGCGATTTTCATTTGCTGTTCCATAAATTACTCGCCATCTCCATCATTGTTCACTAAAATGGATTTATAGATTGCCTTAATTAAGTTTGAGGCAGAAATTGTTTTGGAGTAGCTACAATGAAAGGCAATCGTGATGTCATTAATCAGCTCAATCAAGTGCTGTATCATCATTTAACTGCAATTAATCAATACTTTTTACATTCGCGCATGTTTAATGACTGGGGAGTCGAGCAGCTTGGCTCTGCTGAATATAAAGAATCAATTCGTCAAATGAAACATGCAGATAAAATCATTGAACGTATTTTATTTTTAGAAGGACTACCTAACCTTCAACATTTAGGCAAGCTTTATATTGGTCAACACACAGAAGAAGTTCTGCACTGTGACATTCGTAAAGTAAAAGAGAATATAGAAGCAATTCAAAAAGCGGTTGCTTTAGCTGAAACAGAGCAAGATTATGTCACTCGTGACCTTGTTCAAGAAATTCTAGAAAAAGAAGAAGAATACTGGGACTGGCTAGATACTCAAATTGATCTTATTGGCAATGTTGGTATTGAAAATTATATCCAGAGCCAAATGTAATTTCTCATAAAAAAATCCCCTTATACTTAAGGGGATTTTTTATTACTTCTCTTTTAGTAATTCCGATAGCGTTATTTTTTGCTTATAAAGATGTTGCAAAATAAATATTTGCTGCTGTGCCTGTTCTACTTTCCCGTTGTAAGCGAGCAATTTTGCGTATTTACGTAAGTTATATGGAGTAGGTTTATTCTTTATAAAATTTTCCCATTCCACTAAATCATTCTCAGATAAGGTAGTTCTAGGATTAAGTTCAATCCAACGTAAACGCTGCTCAAACTGTGTTAAAACAAAAATTTTACCACTTCCCATAAATTCAGCGTTTGGACGCTTATTATTAAAAAGCAAATTACTATTCAGAACATAGACATTGTAATCACGTAGAATTGCAATAATAAGCAATAAACTTACAACCCATGATAAGCGAAAAAGATGTTTGTTGAGGATAATTCCCTTAAGTACAGTAGTTTGTGCTTGTACAATACCCAGTAGGAATCCACAAGTAAGTAAGAAATAAGCATAGCGCTGTGGAAACTCTAACATGGCATGAATAAGCACTGTACAGACCATCATAATCGCTATAATCGAGATGGTATTTTTAGCCTGTTGATTTAACCAAATAAACCAGCAAGCAAAGTAGGTAATGATTACAGCACCCAAGGGAATACCATTCCAGATAATTAAATCAAGCAGTACATTATGTGCACTGGTAGTCCACTCTCCTGTTGGGAAAGCATGGTAAACTGTCATTTGTGCCACACTGGTTTGATTCCAACCATAACCTAACCAAGGGTGCTGCTGTACAGCAAGCAACATTTGTGACCAGATATTAAAACGCAAATACCCAGAGCTTGCTCTTTCAACCAAACCACTTGCTTCGGTTACATCAGTACTTGACCATGCTTCAATTAAATTAGTAGCAAACGGTAGAATTACACCAGCCATTACGAAAAAACCGACGCACCACAAAAAACCTTGAAAAACTCCAAATCTTTTTTGTTTCCCAAATTGTTTAACTATCCAATAGATGAATAAAAATGGAAAAACGATCCATGATGTTCGTGACTGACTCAATGCAATCGTAAACAAAATAATTAGTGCAGAGGGCAATAACAACCAAAGTGTTACTTTATTCTTTTCATATAAGTATAAACATCCTAACAACCCAATAATTAAGAATGTTGCCATGTTGTTGGGTTGACCAAAATTTCCGTAAGGACGGTTACCAATCAGATGAAGGGTATAAATTAAATGTGATTCAATATTCAACCATTGAAAAATTGCTATAAGACTAGTTAATAGCGATGTAATAATTACTAATAAGCTAAAACCTGAAAAAATTTGATCTCTCTTTTTTTGATCTAAAGATAGGTTGTAGCCAGCCAAGACCATAAACCAAAAACCTAATAAGTAAAATGTACTTAATAAGGCCGTACTTAAATCAAAAACTAAACCAAAGCCCCACTGCACAATAGGAATTAAAGTAAATGGTAGCAACAATATCTGTGCTCTAGGAATTTTAATATTTTGTTGAAGTAAAGCAATTAATACACATAGCCCAGCCCCAAAAGTACTGACTTCACTTGAGAACATGACCCACGGGCTGTAGTGAAATGGAGACAACCATGCAAAACCCAACAGGATTGCAGCGAAGAACAGAAAGAATACTTGCATAGTGAGAGGCTAGAGACCAAAACTTGTGAGAATTATACATGGAAGTCTAAAAAAGAATGTATGAAGTCTAAATGAAAAGACCTTAATAAAATTTAGTATAAAAAATTAAGGAATGTGTGAAGCTGGTATCAAGTGCTGTGTACTACCGTACTCCCAAAAATTTGGTGCCATCCGTCCGACATAACTCGTACACCCCCAGCAAGTTAAATCTTGTCCTAAGTACATAATCGTAATGTACAAAAATAAAGCTCCCCATAAACCAATTAATAGTTTCGTCAGTCTATAAGGAGATTTCAAATATTCTTTAGACTGCTCGAGCCTGTAAATTATTTTGTGTAAGTTCCATTTTTTATAAATGATCTTTTAATCGATCATCGAACTGAATCGTAAACCAATTCATTGCTAAACGCCAATTTTGAATTGGCATCGTCCATTTCTTCGCAGCATTTGATGTTGCTAAGTAAATGACCTTCTTTACTGAGTCATCAGATGAAAAGATTTTCCTTTTCTTCGTTGAATGGCGTATTACGCTATTCAACGACTCAATCGCATTTGTTGTATAAATTGCATGACGTATTTCGGCTGGATAGCTAAAGATCGTTCGGATATTTTCCCAATTGGCCCGCCAGGATTCTCCAATTTTGGGATACTGGTGATTCCATTGATCACAGAAGATGTCTAGGGATTTTAAAGCATTTTCCTCTGTACTTGCCTGATAAATCGCTTTCAGACCCGACGTAACAGCTTTGTAGTCTTTCCAGCTTACAAATCTCAGGCTATTGCGTACAACATGCACGATACACAGTTGAATATCAGTATGAGGGTAAACAGAGGCTATCGCGTCAGGGAAGCCTTTTAATCCATCTACACAGGCAACAAGAATGTCCTGTACTCCTCGATTTTTTAGCTCTGTCATGACTGACAGCCAGAATTTGGCACCTTCTGTCTGAGCAATCCACATACCCAGTAATTCTTTTTGCCCATCCATATTGATGCCTAAAGCAAGGTATACGGACTTGTTAATCACATTGGAGTGCTGACGGACTTTGACAACAATACAGTCAAGATAGACAACAGGATAAAGGCTATCTAAGGCTCTATTTTGCCACTCAGTCACTTGCTCAATCACAGCATCGGTAACTTTGCTGATGAGAGATGCTGACACATCGGCATCGTACATTTCTTTGAAGAAGGCTACAATTTCCCTATTAGTCATTCCTTTTGCATACAGTGAGAGGATTTGGTCATCCATACTGGTGATGCGTGTTTGGTGCTTTTTGATAATTTGTGGCTCAAATGAACCTTCTCGATCACGGGGAATATCTAAAGCCAGTTGTCCATCTTGAGTTGTAATGGTTTTAGAACTAAACCCATTACGGCTATTTGAGCCTTTCTTGGGCTGATGCTTTTCATAACCGAGATGGTCTGAAAGTTCAGTATTGAGTGCAGTTTCAATCATGAATTTTTTAAAGACTGCTGTCATTTGGTTTAAGTCTTCTGGTGTTTTTAGACCTTTAGCCAATTCGGCAGCCATACTTTTGATTGTTGCTTCATCCATGTGAAGTACCTTTTGTAATTATCCTCTGAAGGATAAATGAAAATTAAGTACTTACACAAAATTTAGAACAGTCCCGACTGCTCCGACTGAGAAAAAGCAAATGCTAAAAATAATATACAGGCTATTTGTGAAGCGGGATAAACCATACTTCCTGAGAACATCGCATCAACTAAAATTGCAATTAAGCCAGCTTTGGTAATAGGTAAAGCATCCTTATTTCGAAACAACTTAACAACTTGATATATCATCCAAACTAAAAAAATACCTCCAACTATTCCCCATTCAAAAATTAACCTTAAATATAAATTATGTATGTGATGTCCATATTTATATTGGATTTCTGAGAGATATCCTCCCCCAACCCCAGACCATGGCTTTTCTTTCCATTGCTCAAAAATGAAACTCCACATCTCTGCACGCATGGATGTCCCTACTCTCATTACGGTCATGGTATTTTTATCAGCGAAATAAATCGTAGTTTTATAAACTAAAAAAGCAAAAAAAATGTAAATACAGCTTTGCAAAATGAGCTTTCGATTTTCTCGAGAGTAGATAACGAAAACTAACAATCCTGTCGCTACAGCAAGTAAGGCGGATCTGGCTCCATCAAAAAACCATGCTAAAGCAAAAAAGAAACTAGCAAATGGATAAAAGTAATGAAAATAAGGGTAGTTTTTATTTTTTAAAAAAATTAGAAAAAAGAATATAGGCACGATAACACTGTCATAAATTCGGATCGTGCCAGAGTTAAATTGCCAGTCAAACCATTGTTTATAGAAAATAAAATTAGTGATAGAAACAAAAATAAATAAACAAGGAATAAATGCTGAAAAAACGACTAATGCTAAGCCATGTTCTATATTTTTTACATTCTTTAAATCATATGGCAAAGCAGAAAATATAAATAGTAATGCTATCGCAGACCAAAGTTCTTGAAATTGAAAAATGCTATAAGTTGTTATCTTTATAGCAGTTAATACACCAATCAGAAAAAAAGTAATTTGAGTGGAAATTGAATATTCTATTTTTTTTGTAAAAATCAAAATTAATAAAGCACATAGTGCCAATGGAAAATGTAATAAACGAAGTTCATCATATTGGAAAACCGACCAGCCAATTTGATAGCCTAATAATGCTGTAATAAGATAACTTCCTATTAGCAGGAATAATATATTTTTTTTCACCATATTTATTTTCTTCAATAAAAAAGAGAGGTCTAAACCTCTCTTTAATAATCATATTAATTAAGAACCACGGCAATTTGATGGTACATATTTAGCATTAGCAGCTGAATCTACAGTACATACCCAAGTAATTTGGTTTGTTGGTACAGTCCCAGCAGCAATCGCTGTACCACCTTCAGCGCCGTCATATGGAGTTAAAGTTAACGTTAAACCTTTTGCTTTATCTGTATATAGAATTTCAATTTTTCCTGTAGTCCCATCTGGCGTGATCGATGCTACATTTTCTGTTGCAGCAAAGTTAGGAACTCCTACTGCTAAATTCGCAGCACCATTTCCAGCATTTTCAGCAATTGTAGTCTTATAAGATGAAGCTAAATTCAAACCTTCTGTTACTTTTGAACGAACCATATAATCTTGATAAGCTGGAATCGCGATTGCTGCCAAAATACCAATAATGGCAACCACGATCATGAGTTCAATTAAAGTAAAACCTTTTTGTGCATTCATAGCCTTTTCCCCAAAGATTGTATGTATGTTTTTATATAAGCTTTTTCAGCTATTAACTATATAGCAGCATCCATGCCAACTTTTATTTTAACTAAAAAACAAATACTTATATTAAATTCAACTATTCTTAAATATTAAACAGGTGTAAGTAAGTGACAAAAAATGTCATATAACTTTTTAGGGGAACACTTCACGCATAAAAAAAAATAAAATACACAATTCAAAGTTTATATTTATTTATGTGAATAAAATCTCTTTAAAAATAAATAAGTAGGTGACATTTTTTGTCAGTCACCTTTAAAAGTAAAATTCTGAAAATTAGCTAATGTATGAATGCGACGAGGCAGTTTAATTAAGAATAATCGGAGCATTCCCCAATTCATTGGATTGATCAGGCATGTTTTCGTCATAAAACCGTGACATCACCTCTCCAATTTGTTGCACGCCAATCACTACAGCTTGTTGATATTGCTTTTGCTTCAGCTTTTGTACTATTGCTTCACAAATCTGTTGCCAGACTTGATCGTTAGTCGCATTTCGAATACCACGATCAAATATGATTTCTACTGTTCGTTCACATAAATTTAGGTATAACAATACGCCACTATTTAATGCAGTATCCCAAACGCCTAGTTCTGCAAATAACTGCTGTGCTCTTAAACGAGTATTCTGTCTGTAGGCTTGTGACACTGGAATATGGCCTTCAATTACAACCTGTATTTCCCCAATATGCCCATGTTCTGCTTGCTGTACAGCATCTGCGATAGTTTGCTTATCTTGTTTTGAAAAATAACGACTACTGGCAGGTAAATAGCATAGATGTTTAAACCAACGTTTTATGCTGGGCTCTACAGATTCCTCAATTTTTGGTTGAGTAATAATTTGTGTTGTTTCTGATGTTGTTACCATGAGCCTGAAGCACCTCCACCGCCAAAACGACCTCCGCCGCCACCATAGCCTCCGCCACCTCCGCCGAAGCCTCCTCCACGTCCACCACCAGAACCACTTAAAATGGCCTGTAAAATAAATTGGGCAATTGATGTAATAAGTAAAAAGAAGATACCAAAACCAAGTAGTAAGCTAGTGACTAGCCCTGCCCCATTTACAAATCCTGCTACCGCAGCAGCAACCCCTGCTGTAGAGGCACTAAGCGGACGACCAACAATAAACGAACCCACAATTCCAGCAACAAGAATAAATAAAGCCATTGTCAGCGTTGTCTGCTTGGCTTGTTGCTCTTCCGCAGCTTGATGTTGGCGTTCTTTTAAATCTTGAGCAGCTTGCTGTGCTACTTCTGGGTCAAGATTTAAAATTCTTCCGATTTCATCGATACCTGCACTCAAACCTTGGGCATATTGGGCTTGTTTAAAATAAGGTGTAATTTGGTTTCGAATAATCCGACTTGCCACAATATCCGGCAACACACCTTCTAGGCCATAACCAGTTAGTATTTGTATACGGCGGTCATTTACAGCGACTGCAATGAGTAATCCATTATCACGTTTAGATGATCCCAATTGCCATTTTTCACCAACACGTAATGCATAATCAAAGATATCTTCTTGGCCAGTGGTAGGAACAATCACAATACCAATCTGCGCTTTGCCTTGTTGGTATAAACTTAGAATTTTTTGATCAAGTTGCTGCTTCTCAGCTTCGCTTAAGATATTGGCTTGATCAATAACAGGCTGGTTTAAAGTTGGCAAACCACGAATTGATTCCCCATCAGCCATATCATTAGTAACCTGGACTTGAGGAGCAGGACTTGAAGCAGCTTGCCCCTCTAATTTAGTTGCAGCAGCTTGAGTTTGTTGCTTTTGTATAATTTTGCCAGCAACTACTGCATCAGCCTCATCGGTAGCAGTTGCAATATTACTTTCACTCCATGCCGTATTCTGAAAAAGAACACCACAACAGAGCAAAATTAAGGTCGAAATAAAGACCTTAATTTGCTTTGATTGAAGCAATAGAGTATTTCTCATACGGCACTCCTTTGATTTATAAAATTAATCAAAAGAAACTTTTGGAGCCTGTTGTGCAGATGCTTCTGCAGAGAAATTGGCTTTTGGATGCATACCAATTACTTTTGCTGTTACTGCCTGAGGGAACTGACGCACATATGAGTTATAGTCTTGTACTGTTGTAATATAACGATTA
The DNA here is from genome assembly GCF_000369045.1 of Acinetobacter pittii ATCC 19004 = CIP 70.29. Taxonomy (GTDB): domain Bacteria; phylum Pseudomonadota; class Gammaproteobacteria; order Pseudomonadales; family Moraxellaceae; genus Acinetobacter; species Acinetobacter pittii. The sequence continues at coordinate 162,470 of NZ_KB849796.1, forward strand.
CGTGCAACAGCAATACGGTTTTCAGTACCTTCAAGCTGAACTTGTAATTCTTGGAATTGAGTATTGGCTTTCAAATCTGGGTAATTTTCCGAAACAGCAATGAGTCGAGATAATGCCCCTGTTAATTGACTTTGAGCCTGTTGATATTTTTCAAGTAAAGCCGGATCTTCTAAAACTTCTTTATCAACTTTTAAACCTGCAACATTAGAACGAGCCTGTGTTACTTCGGTTAATACTTGCTCTTCATGCTTAGCATAGCCTTTAACGACGTTTACAAGATTTGGTACCAAATCTGAACGACGTTGATATTGGTTCTGTACTTCAGACCACGCTGCTGTTACAGCCTCATCTTTTACTTGTAGAGTGTTATAGCCACATCCCGAAAACAGTAAGGTACTGGCAAGTGTTGTTGCGATCGCAAATTGTTTCAACGTTTTCATCGGCACATTATCCTCAAGTTTTTCTTTATATTTTTAACCTCTTTACCTGATTGTATGATGAATTAGGCATTATTGTGTTGCTTTTATTTTATTGATTTTAAAAACCGGACTTTTAAATCCGGTTATCTATTAGCTCAATCGCTGATCTTTTTCTTGTTCAAAACTTGCCATTTGATATTCTTCTGCTAAAGAACTTTTCCAATAATTAACCATCCTACCATAATCTTTTTGGCTCGGATGGAAGTCTTTTTTGTAATATGCGAAGTATTCTGGCATTAACTGAACAAGCATCTTCATCAGCAAATATAATCCAAATAAATTACCCCCAATTTTAGGTAAGCTATTCCATTTATCTTGCCAAAATAAACGAGTTGTCCCATAAAAAGCGAGACTCGCAAATCCTGTAGTGACGCTACGCATGAGTAAACGACGGATATGATCATCACCATATACATGTTGATAAACATCAAATGCAACCGAACGGTGTTCAATTTCTTCAATCGCATGCCATACCCAAAGTTTTAGCGCATCTTCATCTAGCGTCTTTAATAACTCTGGGTGCTGTAAGACATATCCCCCAAGTAAAGCAGTGAAATGTTCAAATGCACAGGTCAATGCCAATTGCAGCTTAGGTGGAATTGTTCTTAAATATTTATCGCGCTCATTTAGCCAATTTTGAAAACTGTCCAGATTATAATCATCCCGTCGCCAAGCTTCATTAAACTCACTATGTGCTTTGGAATGCATGGCCTCTTGTCCAATAAACGCTGCAATTTGTGCTTGTAGTTGAGGATCTGAGACTTTATCACGCACATTACGTACGCTATTTACAAAAAATTGCTCACCCACCGGAAACGTTGATGAGAGTGCAGTTAAAAAATGCGACATGACGGGTGAATTTGCAAAATAGTGCCGCTTAATCGCCTTTGGATTAAATTCAAGACGACGCACTGTAATACCCAACGCTTTTCGACGATTTAAATATGATTTTTCTGCCGTCATACCTGCGATGTTCATATTCAACACCTACTGTATTGAAGAAGGAAGTTTCGAGTATGTCGCGAGCTTTAAACGCTAAAAAGGGCAAAAAAGCTTATTATATTTGCCAAAAACATCAAAGTGACTAATGGTAGATAATAAAAAAGCCTACTTGAAGTAGGCTTTTTTTAGTCATTTAACAAATATCTTTATTAAACACCAAGATAATCCAAAATGCCTTCAGCAGCTTGACGACCTTCCCAAATAGCAGTCACGACAAGGTCTGAGCCACGTACCATATCACCACCAGCAAAGATTTTCGGGTTTGATGTTTGGAATTTGAATTCTTGCTTTTCAGCTGCGACAACACGGCCTGAACCATCAAGATTGATATTCACATTACCAAACCAGTCTGCTGGGCTTGGGCGGAAACCGAAAGCAAGTAAAACCGCATCAGCTGGTAATACTTCTTCAGAACCAGGGATTGGCTCAGGGCTACGACGGCCACGACTATCTGGTTCACCCATTTGTGTCGTTACCACTTTTACGCCTGTCACTTTGCCATTTTCACCAACAATTTCGACTGGTTGACGATTGAATAGGAATTTCACACCCTCTTCGTAGGCATTTTTTACTTCACGCGCAGAACCTGGCATGTTGCTTTCATCACGGCGGTATGCACAAGTTACATCGTGAGCACCTTGGCGTAAAGAAGTACGGTTACAGTCCATAGCGGTATCACCACCACCAAGAACAATAACTTTTTTACCATCTAGGCTAATGTATTCACTTGGATCTTTTTCCCAACCTTGGCAACGATTCACGTTAGAGATTAAGAAATCAAGTGCATCATAAACACCATCAAGATCTTCACCTGGGAAACCACCTTTCATGTAGGTATAAGTTCCCATACCCATGAATACCGCATCATATTCTGCAAGTAATTCATCAATCGTGATGTCTTTACCAATTTCAGTATTCAAACGGAATTCGATGCCCATACCCGTGAAAATTTCACGGCGGCGTTTCATCACATCTTTTTCCATTTTAAATTCTGGAATACCGAATGTAAGTAAGCCACCAATTTCAGGACGCTTATCAAATACAACTGGTTTAACGCCACCGCGAGCTAGAATATCCGCACAGCCTAAACCAGCAGGACCAGCACCAATAATTGCAACTTTTTTGTCAGTCCATTTTACGCCTGACATATCTGGACGCCAGCCTAAAGCAAAAGCTGTGTCATTGATATATTTTTCAGCATTACCAATGGTTACTGCACCAAAACCATCATTTAATGTACAAGCACCTTCACATAAACGGTCTTGTGGGCATACGCGACCACATACCTCAGGCAATGTGTTCGTTTGGTGACAAAGCTCAGCAGCTTGGAAAATTTGGCCTTCAGCGATAAGTTTTAACCAGTTTGGAATGTAGTTATGTACAGGACATTTCCATTCGCAATATGGGTTACCACAGCCTAAACAACGGTGAGTCTGATTAGTAACAGTTTCCGATGTAAAAGGCTTATAAATTTCCACAAATTCTGCTTTGCGGACAGTAATATCTTTTTTCTCTGGATCTTGGCGTGGTACATCCAGAAATTGAAAGTCATTATTTAGGCGTTCTGCCATGTCTCTCTCCGTGGGTAGGCGCGGATTTCCTTGTTGCCCGCACCTGCCTATGTCTTTGCAGTCGTGGAATTATTGTGGGTCAGCTTGTGTTGTTTTCAAAAGCGTTTGCAAGTTAGCAGCTTTTGGTTTCACAAGCCAGAATTTACGGCTGTAGAAATCGAACTCATTGCGAATTTTATAAGCCCAAGCACTACCAGTTTCTTTGATATGCTCATCGATAATACGCAACAAGAACTCTTTATGATCTTCCATAGATTCTGTTGAAATACGATTTAAATCAATTAACTCGTGGTTGTAGTAATCTACGAAGTCATTATCGAGGTCAAGTACATAAGCAAAACCACCAGTCATGCCAGCACCAAAGTTATGGCCTACTTTACCAAGTACAGTCACAACACCACCTGTCATATATTCACAGCAGTGGTCACCCGCACCTTCGATTACAGCAAATGCGCCAGAGTTACGAACTGCAAAACGCTCACCCGCTGTACCTGCTGCAAAAAGCTTACCACCAGTTGCACCATACAAACAGGTATTACCAATAATTGCTGTATTTTGTGTTTGGAAAGGTGAACCTTGTGGTGGGAAAATCGAAATACGACCACCCGCCATACCTTTACCTACGTAGTCGTTTGCATCCCCTTCAAGACGGATGTGTAAACCACCAGCATTCCATACACCAAGAGACTGACCAGCTGTACCAGTTAAGTTCATTACAACTGGGTGTGCTTCCATACCCAAGTTGCCATAGCGACGAGCAATTTCACCCGAAACACGAGCACCGATTGAGCGGTCACAGTTCACGACGTTGAAGTTGAACTGACCACCAGCGCTTGACTCAATTGCAGGAAGCATTTCAGCGACCATTCTCTCAGCCAATACACCTTTATCAAATGGTGCATTACCTTCTACTTGACAGTATTGTGCTTTACCTTCAGCAGAAGGATGAGAAGTTAACAGAGCGCTTAAATCAAGGTGAGCATGTTTTTCAGTTTCACCCGGCAATACTTCAAGTAAATCAACACGACCAATTAAGTCTTTCAATGAAGAAACACCCAATGCAGCTAACCATTCACGAGTTTCTTCCGCAATAAAGTGGAAGAAGTTGATGAGCATTTCTGGCTCGCCAATATAGTGCTCTTGACGTAAATGATCTTGTTGAGTTGCAACACCGGTTGCACAGTTATTTAAATGACAAATACGGAGGTATTTACAACCTAGAGCGATCATTGGTGTTGAACCAAAGCCGAAACTTTCCGCACCTAAAATTGCTGCCTTGATTACATCAAGACCAGTTTTTAAACCACCATCAGTTTGTACACGTACTTTTCCACGCAAGTCGTTTACACGAAGTGCTTGATGCGCCTCACTCAAACCTAATTCCCATGGAGAACCCGCATGGTGAATTGAAGAAAGTGGAGATGCTGCGGTACCGCCGTCATAACCTGAAATGGTAATAAAGTCCGCATATGCTTTTGCAACACCAGCAGCAATCGTACCTACACCCGGCTCAGATACCAATTTTACAGATACCATTGCTTTAGGGTTAACTTGTTTCAAGTCAAAAATTAACTGAGACAAATCTTCAATTGAGTAAATGTCGTGGTGTGGAGGAGGTGAAATTAGCGTTACACCCGGTACCGAGTAACGTAAACGTGCGATTAAGCCATTTACTTTACCACCCGGTAACTGACCACCCTCACCTGGTTTCGCACCTTGAGCAACCTTAATTTGCAATACTTCAGCAGAAGTTAGGTATGCAGGAGTTACACCAAAACGACCAGATGCGATCTGTTTGATTTTCGAGTTACGAATTGTTCCGTAACGAACAGGATCTTCACCGCCTTCACCAGAGTTTGAACGACCGCCAATCGTGTTCATCGCGATTGCGATTGCTTCGTGTGCTTCTGGAGACAGAGCACCTAAAGACATCCCTGCCGAGTCAAAGCGAGGCAAGATATCTTCAACTGATTCAACTTGCTCAACTGGAATTGAGTTCGTTGTTTTTAACTTAAATAAGTCACGAATAGTCGCTACTGGGCGGTTATTCACCAGCTCAGCATATTCTTTAAAGTCTTCGTATTTACCAGAGCGAACGGCTTTGTGTAATGCATTAATTACATCTGGGTTGAACGCATGGTACTCTTTATCAAATACGAATTTAAGTAATCCACCTTGATCAATTGGCTTACGATTTGACCAAGCTGTCGCTGCTAATTTTTTCTGGTCTTTTTCAAGGTCAGCAAATGTTGCACCCTGAATACGACTTGGAACACCTAAGAAACACTGATCTACCACTTCTGATGATAAACCTACTGCTTCGAATAGCTGACCGCCACGATAAGAAGCAACTGTAGAGATACCCATTTTTGAAAGAACTTTTAATAAGCCTTTCTCAATACCTTTACGGAAGTTTGCTTGCGCATGAATTGGGTCACCTAAAAGCTCACCTTTAGCGATCAAGTCATTGATCACGTCATATGCAAGATATGGGTAAACTGCGGTTGCACCAAAACCAAGTAATACCGCAAATTGATGCGGATCACGTGCAAAACCAGTTTCAACCATGATGTTCGCATCAGTACGCAGGCCAGTTTTGATGAGGTAATGATGTACCGCACCTGTTGCAAGTGCTGCGTTTGCTGGCAGCAAACCTTGACGGATATTTTTATCTGTTAAAACAATTAAGGTTTTGCCATCACGAACCGCTTGCGCCGCTTCTTCACAGATACGTGTGATCGCAGCTTGCAAGCCTTCTTCTTCGGCATAGTTTAAATTGATATCAACTGCTTCATAACCCGGACGCTCAATGCTACGGATTTGCTGCATTTTTGAATTTGACAATACAGGGCTAGAGATGATGATACGATCAGCATGCTCAGGGCCTTGCTCAAATACATTCTGCTCACGACCCAAACAGGTTTCAAGCGACATTACAATTGACTCACGTAGCGGGTCAATTGGCGGGTTCGTAACTTGAGCGAACTGTTGACGGAAGTAATCTGTTACGTGGCGTACTTGACGAGACAATACAGCCATTGGCGTATCATCACCCATAGAACCAACAGCTTCTTGTCCGCTTTCAGCAATTGGACGTAACAACTGGTCGCGCTCTTCAAATGTCACCATAAACATTTTTTGAGCCGCTTTTAAAGCGTCGCCAGTTAAGCCTTTATCGACTAATTGCTCTTCAAGTTCTGGGTTTGCATTTAAACGAATCGCATGATCACGCAACCACTCACGGTACGGACGCATATTTTTCAAATGTGTACTAACATCTTTAGTATCAAGTACTTTGCCTGTTAAGGTATCAACTACCAAAATTTGGCCAGGACCTACACGACCTTTAGAAACTACGTCTTCAGGCTCATAACCCCAAACACCGATTTCAGATGCCAAGGTAATGTAATCATTTTTGGTAATTACCCAACGCGCAGGACGCAAACCGTTACGGTCAAGCATACAGATCGCATGACGGCCATCTTGAATAACGAGACCTGCTGGGCCATCCCAAGCTTCCATATGTTTAGAGTTGAACTCATAGAATGCGCGTAAGTCTGCATCTAAAGTTTCTACGTTTTGCCAAGCTGGTGGTACGAGCATACGTAATGCACGGAATAAATCCATACCACCACCGACTAAGATCTCAAGCATGTTATCTAAGCTTGAAGAGTCCGAACCCGTACGGTTAACGATTGGGTTAAGCTCAGTAAGACCTGGTAATAATGGGTTTTCAAATTTAGGAGTACGCGCCAGCGCCCAGTTACGGTTTGCTGTAATTGTGTTGATTTCACCATTATGAGCAAGGTAACGGAATGGTTGAGCCAACGGCCAACGCGGCAATGTATTAGTAGAGAAGCGTTGGTGGAATACCACGATATGTGATTTTAAACGCTCATCAGCTAAGTCTGTATAGAACTCAGCAATTGCAGCCGGCATCATCAAGCCTTTATAGCTGATTACTGTCGAACAAAGCGTAGTCACATAGAATGACGGATCATTTTGTAATTGTTGTTCTGCACGACGACGTGCCAAGAATAATTTACGGTTAAATTCAACTTCAGTTACGCCCATTGGACAGTTCACAATGACCTGTTCAAAAGCTGGTAAAGATTGAAGCGCAATTTCACCTAATGCATCGTTATTTGTAGGGACAACACGCCAAGCCAGTACACGTAGGCCATCTGACTCGATTTCTTTCGTTAAAATATTTTTAGAATGTTGCGCTAATGCCGGATCAGTATTTAAAAATACAGTACCCACAGCAAAAATTTCACTCAGTGTAATATCACTCAGTTTTTTTGCTTCATCACGGAAAAATTGCTTTGGCATCGCCAATAATAAGCCGCAACCATCTCCCGTCTTGCCATCTGCGGCAATACCACCACGGTGCGTCATGCAACTTAAACTGTGAATCGCGGTTTCAACTAGATGATGACTTGATTCACCCTTCATATGGGCAATCAGTCCAAAACCACAGTTATCCTTAAACTCATCAGGTTGATATAAACCTTGAGCGGGAGCTACAGTATTAGGCGATGGCATGTGCATAGCGTACCCTTCTTTCAATAAGGCTCTTTCGAGCGTCAAACAAACAACTTCTTTTTGCGATAGTGCCTACGGACGACAGTTAGCTCAATGTTTCACAAAAAAAATTTTTGGGCTGATAAGCCAATATACGCTGTTCCATTTTTACGTACACTGGTTTTTGCTAGAAAAATGTTTTGACTTATTTCGCACTCTTTTAAAGCAGTTCGACCCCTCGACCCTGCATAGAATTTACTCTTTAGAGCGCTAAAATAGTTTACAGCACATTAATAAGCACAAGAATAAAGCAAAAACTATGCCAATGTTATTTTTTGCAATTAAGTATTTATAATTATTGAAAATAGATCGATTTTATTCGCGTTATCATTTTAATAAATGACTAAATATGCACCACAGGTGATCAAAAAATATATATAACCATTATTATTGCACCATATTTGTGCGATACATCCTTATAATTAATTACCTCTTGTGCCCTCATTTGTTGCATTTTTTACTGAAGGTTCTGTTGTACGATTCTGTTGAGCCTTTTTAGCCACATCAACTGCCGAATTAGACTGATGTACATCCACAACATTCCCCTCAGCATCTCGACGAATAATCGTTGTACGAGTTGTAGAGTTTGTGGCTGGAGCCGCCACTTTAGGTTGTGTAGCCACACCGCCTCCTATGAGTAAGGACTCATCAATTTTAGGCAGAGCAGCTGGACGTAACCGCACTTCATAAGTTTGGCTAATACCACCCTTCATTTCATCCACCCCTAAATCATTGACTAATGGCGCATAGGTCGAAAATTGTTGCGGTTGGGGTTTAATTGATTCAGGTAAATCAAGATTAAGTTGGGTTAACTGCTGAATTGCATCTTCAGAACGTTTAAATACACCATATGTCAAAACATATTGTTCAGATTGCTTATCTCCGCTTAAACGGAAGTAGATAAATTTATTTCGTTCTGGACGATTTTTTAAAAAGTTTTTAATAATATCTTCATCAGACGCACGGAAAAGCTCAAGCGTCCATTGTTTCTTGTTTTCATTAATAAATTTTGTACCGCGGAACTCTGCCTCATGTTGACCAGAAGCAACCGTACGGGTTGTTAAATCAAGAGGTCTAACTTCATCAGCTAAAGCCCCTAAATTAGCCGTTGTTGCTACCTTCTCTGGCTGAATTTGCACTGGGGCATCTGAATCAGCTGATTTTTCAACTTCAACCAGCTTTTTACTATCGGTCATTACCCAAAAAATAAAAGCGAGCAACAAGCAGACGATACCACCCACCAACCAGATATATTGTTGAACATTCTGCCAAAGTGTACGTGATACAGTCATGTGTTACCTTAATTTATTATCCGTGTTGATTTGCCAAAATAGCTTGTTTCATGAGTTCAACATCAAAGTCTTTAGTAATTACTGCTTGTCCAAGTTGTTTTAACAACACTAAACGTAATTGACCATTGAGAACTTTTTTATCATGCGCCATATATCCAAGGAATTCATCCAATGGAATTTTTGGACATGATATCGGCAAATTAGCGCGTTGAATAATTTTTTTTGTACGCTCTACATCATCGCTTGAAATCCAACCTAAACGTTGTGATAAATCAGCCGCCATCACCATGCCTGTCGCTACTGCTTCACCATGCAACCAAGTGCCATAGCCAAGGTAAGATTCAATCGCATGACCGAAAGTATGACCCAAGTTGAGTAAAGCTCGTTCGCCTTGCTCTTTTTCATCGTTGGCCACAATTCGTGCTTTATGAGCACATGAACGATAAACAGCTTCTGCTAAAAGTTCAGCATCTCGCCTAATTAACCCATCCATATTCTGCTCTAACCAAACAAGAAAATCAGCGTCACCCAACAAGGCATATTTAATGACTTCTGATAATCCGGCAGATAACTCTCGATCTGGTAAAGTATCGAGTTGAGCCATATCAGCCAAAACAACTTGAGGTTGCTGAAATGCGCCCAACATGTTCTTACCAAGAGGATGATTAATCCCCGTTTTACCACCCACACTTGAGTCTACTTGTGAAAGGAGTGTAGTCGGAACCTGAATAAAATAAACACCACGTTGAAAACATGCTGACGCAAAACCAGCCATATCTCCGATAACACCACCACCCAAAGCTAAAACCGTACAATCACGATTAAAACCAGCTTCAAGTAAAGCATCAAAAATTAAATTTAGATGTTGAATATCTTTATATTTCTCACCATCTGGCAAAATACAAGTCGCTACAGTTTTACCCAAACTTTTTAAAGCTTCTTGATAATGAGATAAATATAAAGGAGCGACCGTTTCATTACTCACGATCATGACCTGTTGACCATGAATATAAGGCTCAAGTAACTGCTTAGGATCAAGTTGACTGCCAATAAAAATAGGATAACGGCGTTCGCCTAATTCAACATGTAAAGTTTGCATGAGTTTATAAAACCACAAGTAAGTTTGGCTATTTTAGCGGGTTGGACAAAATAAGTTGCAAAATCTTTTGAGCAAGATCACGAGCAGCACCCTGATTGGTTTCAATCGTGTAATGCGCAACTTCACGATATAAAGGATCACGTATTTTCAACAAATCACGTAATTTTTGTTCAGGGTTTTCAACTTGTAATAGAGGTCTATTTTTATCGCGGTAAGTTCGTTGTAATTGTAGTTCTACAGGAGTGTAAAGATAAACAACAATACCACGTTGCTTTAGAAATTCGCGGTTGGGTGCTTGAGTAATTGCACCTCCACCTGTCGCCAACACTAAGGCTTTACGGGAAGTCAACTCATTTAACACTACTGTTTCACGAGTACGAAATCCAAACTCCCCTTCTTTCTCAAAAATCCAGGGAATAGTGGCACCTGTTTTGCGTTCAATTTCATGATCACTATCTAAAAATTCACGCCCTAATAGTTCGGCTAAATGACGTCCAACGGTTGTTTTTCCTGCCCCCATGGGCCCTACCAAATAAATATTTGGCAGGGTTTCAAACGCTTTGCTTGGCAAGGCGCCACCTATTTCAATTGCTTTCATTAAAAAATATATTAATGATTTCTCACCAAAGTGTCATTAACAATTCGTGGCGTAACGAAAATCAGTAACTCTTGCTTATCATCAGATTTCACATCTTTTCTAAATAAACGCCCAACTACAGGAATGTCTCCAAAGAAAGGAACCTTGGTTTGTGAATTAGAAGTAGTCTGCTCAAACACCCCTCCTAAAATGACTGTCTCACCATTATTAACAAGTACATTGGTATTAATATTATTTTTATTTAAAATTAATTCACCATTAGGTGCTTCGCCAGCTACAGAATCCTTAGAAATATCCAATTTCATTTGAATTTTACCGTCAGGCGTAATGCTCGGGGTAACATCTAGGCTTAATAGTGCATCTTTAAATGATGTACTTGCTGTAGCACCCGCAGCAGAATTCGTCGTGGTTTGATAAGGAACTTGTTGACCTGTTGCCACTCTCGCAGGTTGTTTGTCTGCGGTCATCACTTTAGGTGTAGAAATCACCTCACCATAACCGTCAGCTTGTAATGCAGAAAGTTCGAGATCAAGCATAAAATCAGACATACTAATCAAGCCAAAGGCAATACTTCCAGCCGGATTGGTTACACCTAAATCGACATTTAAGTTATCTGGACGTTCAATCGTGTATTTATAACCACCCGTAGTCTCATCCTTTTTGGGCTCTCGTAAATTCCATAAGGTCGTTTCGCTACCACCAACTAATAAATTATTATTGTTGGTAATCCCTTGCGATAATATTCCCCATTTAACACCGAGCTCTTTAGTAAAAGAAGTAGAGGCTCTTACAATTCGAGCTTCCACCATGACTTGTTTGATCTGTACATCAATCAAATCAATCATTTTACGAACTTTATCAATATTTTGGGCTGTATCATTTACAATCAAAGTATTAGTACGCGTATCGGCAACAGCACTACCTCTTGAGCTTAATAAGCTTTCTAAAGCAAGAGAGTCTGAACCTGCTGTACGATTTGCGACAGCTGTCTTGCCATCACGAGTCTCTTCAATTAGTTTAAGGACATCTGCTGCTTTTGCATAATTCAAACGAATATAATCTGTTTGGATCGGTGCCAATTTAATAGTTTGTGCTAAAGCTTTTGCCTCATCGTCTTCTGCCTTGATCAGTTCCGCAACTGGAGCAATCCAAATTACATTACCATTTCTGCGTTTATCTAAATTTTTAGTTTTTAAAATAATATCAAGTGCCTGATCCCATGGAACATCTTTTAAACGCAAAGTGATGTTACCTTGCACACTGTCAGCCGCAACCATATTAATGCCAGTAAAATCAGCAAGTAATTGTAAAACGCGACGAACTTCAATATCTTGAAAATCAAGAGAAAGCTTATTACCAGAATAATTAGCTGGTTTAGATGAAATGTTTACACTTTTATCTTGAGGACGCTTGAGGCTGATGGTTAATTTATTTTCCGCCTGATAAGCCATATATTCATAGCTACCAGTAGATTGAATCGTAATAACACCGTTGCCTTTATCATTATAAGATTCAATGGTCGAAACAGGCGTTGCAAAATCATTTACATTTAAGCGCTTAGCTAAATGAGTAGGAATTTTAGAACCCAAAGTTTTTACTACAACTTTGCTGCCTTGTTGTTGCACATCAACAGGGGTATTACTCCCCAACAGGTCAATAACAATAAGACCTTCCCCTTGACTACCGCGTTGGAAGCCGATGTTTGAAACACCTTGGGTTTGCATTGCACTTGCTGATACAGGTTTAGCTACAACTTGCGCAGAATTAATCTTTAAAATAAAAGTGTTGCCTTCAATACGAGTAGTAAAAGCACCTGCCTCTTTCAAATTTACAGTTAAACGTGAACGCTGATCATCAGAGCTTACATCGACCGAACTCGCTTCATCCGTTCCAATCGCCACTTTTGACTCTGTTAAATTCTGCTGCGCTTTATTAAAGTCTAAAATCAAACGTGAAGGATTCTCAAGCTGATATGCTTGTGGTTGCGGTGGCAAGCCATTAAATATCACTCGAATTTCTGTTCCCTGACCCGCTATTTGCATCGGTACAATATTAGTCATGCTGACCTGTGCAGACGCAACCTGCATAATTGCAATCGCCACAGCTCCCATAGAAAACTGACGGAATACCTGATTCATTGTCTAACCATCCCCAATAAATAATCTTTAAAAATAATTTTTTCTTTGTTATTCCCTAAATTTTAGGGTGCGGGTCCAATTAACACTAAGGTTCTTGGTCTCTCCACATAGCCTTCTCGCCCATCAGGGACAATCTCCACCAAATCAATCTGAGTAGGACCAATATGGGTAATTCGACCTTGATTCATCCCGATATAGTTCCCTACCTGCACTCGCTCAATTTGTTGATCAGGTGTTTGGATCAGAGCCATGACTTGCCCGCGGCTATTACGCATACTTCCTTTCATATTTAAGGACTCTAATGCATAGCTTTCGAGTGGCTGTGGTGCACGTGAGAAATTCGGATATACTCGTTTCCCCGCCATAATTTTCAGCTCAGCAGCAAGTGAGCTTGGTAAAAATGGGCTCTTTAACTGATGGGCTGCATAATTAAATTGTGGCACAGGTGTAAAAACAGGTGCCGATTCTATAGCTTGTGGTGGCTGATTACGTATATCGGCCATTTGTTGATTTACGGCGTCGATTCTAGAGTCGCATCCAACCAAAACCAAGCCTATCCCCAGAGAAAGTAAAATTTTCTTTAGTTTCATTAGTTATCCTCCTACTTTCGCTTTGACTTCTTTATAGAAGGAATATGTGCATTACGGCTATCGGAGGCGTTTATCTGACTTTCACCATTTATTACTTGAGGATCACTGTTATTTTGGTTTTCAACCGCGCCCATATAGCGATAAGTTTTTGCTTTGATAGAATAATTAAGCACAGGAATATCTGACTTCCCATCCTTAACAGGAGCAGCTTCAACAATAAAATCATGCATCGTCACAATACGTGGTAATGCCGCAATACTGCTAACAAAAGCACCGAAAGCGTGATAATCCCCAGTTGCTTCGATAGTAATAGGCTGTTCAATAAAAATTTCCTGCTTCACTTCATCTTCTAAGCGGATATTTTTAAACTTCAGACCAGAATTCACCCCCGTTAAGTTAATATCTTCAACTAAACTTGGAATTTCGGTTTCTTTTGGCAATTGTTCTAACTGCTGATTGAAGTTGGCTTGCATCTCTTGAAGCTGAAGCTGGTATTGCTGCAAGTTGCGTAATTTTGAGTCTTTTTCTCGAAACTCATTTAATAAATTACTTTCTTGTGCTTGAGCATTATCAATTGCTTGTAGCTTTGGTTGAATAGCAACAAAATACCCTAAAGCCAGTACAGCAAAGAAAATAAAAATCCAACACGTAATTTTCACAGATAATGGCCAGCTGCCATAACTGTTCATATCGAGCGTGTTAAATTGCTGAAGAAATTTTTCTAAGGTGATCTTTTTTTTCTTAGATGGAGCTTGTTCTAAAGACAGCTCATGAAGTTCATCAGGACTCATTTTGCCGCCTCCTTATCCGTACCTACAGACGTATTGGCGGTATCATCTGTTATAGTCACACCCATTTCCCCTACATCAACAGTGACAACAAAACTGCCATAGCTATCTTCAACTCTAGGAAGCAAAGAACTGATAGCCTTATCTTTTTTCTCTTCGGTCACCAAGAAAGAACTCATAAAAGCGTTGCGATACCATGGCGATGCTTCGAGATTACGTAATAATTCTGCAACCGTATTTGGACTTTCCGCTTTACCTTCAATCGTAAATTTATCTCCGGTTCGACTGAATTTAGTCAAATACATGGCTGCCGGGGTCACACGTACTAATTCATCCACCAAACGTACAACGACCGGACGCTGGCTTTGCAAACCTTGAATGAGCTTCATACGCTCAATAATTGCATCGCGCTGTTCTTGCAAGCCATTTAAGGTTTTAAGTTGTTGATCTAGATTCTGGTTTGTACTGATGATGAGCTGATTTGCTTGTTCTTGATCATTTAATTTTTGATTCAAATAAAACCACCCTGCAAATACAGTGGTTATCCCCAAAACAACGACCCCAAAACATAAAATAATAAATTGTTTTTTACGCTGCTCCCTAAGCCCATCACGCCAAGGGAGTAAATTAATTGTTGCCATTAATCAAAACTCCTTAAAGCCAAGCCACATGCCACCATTAATGAAGAAGCATCATTTTCAATTTTTTGAACGTCGACTTGAGGAGAGAAACCCATTTGTAAAAATGGATTGGCAATAGTGACTCGGTAACCGAGTTTCTGCTGCAATAATTTAGCAAGCCCTGGAATGTTGGCATTGCCACCCGCTAGCAAAATATGGTCAATTTCATTGAATTGGGATGAAGAGAAGAAAAATTGTAGAGATCTAGCAGCTTGCTGAACTACAGCATCTAAAAATGGTTCTAAGATTTCGATGTCATAATCATCTGGCAAAGAACGTTCTTTTTTAGCGCGTCCCGCTTCTTCTAATGACAAACCGTAACGGCTTTGAATTTCCAAAGTAAGCTGTTTACCGCCAAAGACTTGTTCACGGGTATAAATGATTTTGCCATTTTGCATAACCGATAATGTGGTCATGGTATGGCCAATATCTAAAATACCAATGGTATTTGCACCCATGGGTAAGCTATCAGCAAACACACTAAAAGCACGCTCGACAGCATAACTTTCAACATCAGCAAGCTTAGGCGTTAAATCAACCAGTTCCAATACTTCTACACGTGTTTCAACATTTTCTGTTCGTGTTGCGACTAAAAGTACATTCACACGATTTGGATTCGGCAGTCGATCTGGTAAAACCTCAAAATCAAGGCTCACCTCATCTAAAGGGAACGGTATATATTGCTCCGCATCTAATCGAATCTGAACTTCACGTTCATCATCGTTCATATCTGCATCCATTTCGATGGTTTTATGAATAACCGTCGATGTTGGAACAGCAATTGCAGCGTTAGTGGTATGGGGATTTGCTAAATTCATCGCCCGTTCCAAAGCTTCTGCAACTGCTTCTGGATTCAAGATATTTTTTTCAACTACACTGTTCTCAGGTAAAGGCGTTAAAGCATAGCTTTCTACCCAATATTTACCGTTCTTAACAGAGAGCTCTAACAACTTAACAGAAGTCGAACTAATATCGACACCCATTAACCCCTTATTCGGTTTACGATATAACCTGAGCACACTATTGTCCTATTATTTTTTTATCCCCAAAAAAAATTACAAACCAATAATCTAGGTCTTTATTTTTACACGGATACAATATCTCATCTAACAATCCGCATGTCTAAAGGCTATACTGACCACAATTAGTTTGTATTCGATCTTATTAAAGCTTACTTATCATGAAAAAGCTATCCAGTTTGGGCTTCGTGCGTCCAATTTTTTTGATCATTATTATTATCTTAGTCTCACTTCCGATGGGCTTTTATGGCATGTATCTCTATATCGCCCCATCGCTTCCAGAAATGAGTTCACTAAAAAAAGCTCCCCTCTTAAAACCATTACAGGTCTACACTTCAGACAATCAACTGATTGCCGAGTACGGTGGTAAGCTTTCTATTCCGGTTGAATACAAACAAATTCCTCCTGCTTTTATTCATGCATTTTTAGCAGCAGAAGACTCTTCTTTCTTTGAACATAGCGGGATCAGTTTTAAGGGTTTAGGTCGTGCTTTGAGCGAAAGTGTGACGGGTTCAGATGTGCAAACTGGTGGTTCAACAATCACTATGCAAGTTGCAAAGAACTATTATTTGAGTCCAGAAAGAACCCTAAAACGTAAAATAACCGAAATCTTTTTGGCTCGAAAAATTGAGCAAAATTTATCTAAAGAAGAAATTCTCAGCCTCTATGTGAATAAAATCTTCTTAGGGAAAAATGCGTATGGTATCGCGGCAGCAGCCAAAATTTATTACAACAAAAGCATTAATGAGCTCAGCATTGCTCAAATGGCAATGATTGCTGGTTTGCCCAAAGCACCATCTAAATATAACCCTGTAGTTAATCCTGAGCGCGCACTCGAACGACGCAACTGGATTTTAGGCCGTATGTTACAGCTGGGTTATATTTCTCAAGCAGAATATCAAAAAGCAGTTGCAGAGCCGATCAATTTAAATATGCCCAATCGGGATTTAAATAATATTCATCCCTATGCTGGGGAAATGGTTCGTTCAGAACTTGTAAAGCATTTCGGTGAACAAGCCATTGATTCTGGTTATAAAGTCTACACAACAATTAATGCTAAACGCCAAGCGATTGCAGAAAAAGCTGTGCAAGATGGTCTTGAAGCTTATGACCGTCGCCATGGCTGGCGTGGTGCAGAAGCACATGACAAACCGTTAACTGAATTTAGAGCATATGCCAACACCTATCCTGCACAAGTTACTAAGGTAAATAGCAGCTCTTTTGAAGCATTAATGCAAGATGGCTCAACCGTTACGGTTCAATGGTCTGGCATGTCATGGGCACGCCCCTATCGCAATGCAAATAGCGTAGGTGGCGCTCCTTCACGTGCGTCCCAAATTGTTAAAGTTAAAGATATTGTTCGTTTACGCCCAAATGATAATAAAACAGCATGGTCTTTAGTTCAGGTTCCAAAAGTTCAAGGTCAACTCATTGCAATTAACCCGAATGATGGTTCAATTGAAGCAATTGTAGGTGGCTACAACTTCTACCAATCAAAATTTAACCGTGCCTTACAAGGGTGGCGTCAACCGGGTTCTACAATCAAGCCATTCCTCTATGCTTTAGCATTAGAAAGAGGCATGACACCGTATAGCATGGTGAATGATAGCCCAATTACGATTGGCAAATGGACACCGCGGAACTCTGATGGGCGTTACTTAGGTATGATCCCATTACGTCGTGCTTTATATTTGTCTCGTAATACCGTATCAGTAAGACTTCTACAAACTGTAGGGATTGAACGTACCCGCCAATTATTTATGGATTTCGGTTTACAGGAAGATCAAATTCCACGCAACTACACCATTGCCTTAGGTACTCCTCAAGTATTACCAATTCAAATGGCAACTGGTTATGCAACGTTTGCAAACGGTGGCTACCGTGTTCAACCGCATTTCATTCAACGTATTGAAGATGCTTACGGCAAAGTCATTTATGAAGCTAAACCAGAATACGCGTGTATTCCATGTATTAATGCACCTGACACGACAGGTGATGAACAAAAACCTACAACGACTGATGATGAAGTCATTGAAGTTACGAATAAAGACATAGAACAGAAAGAAAACGCAGCTAAGCAGCTTAATCTTAAACAGACTGACAAAAACAACAGTCAATATCGCCAAGCTCAACGTATTTTAAAATCAAGCTCTGCTTATGATATGGCGAACATCTTACGTGATGTAATCGAGCATGGTACAGGTCGTGCTGCACTTAAAATTGGCCGTAGTGATTTAGGCGGTAAAACAGGTACTACGAATGATGCAAAAGATGCATGGTTTGCAGGCTTCAACGGCAAGTTAGTGACTGTAGCATGGGTTGGATTTGACCAACCGACTACGCTTGGCCGTCGTGAATATGGTGGTATTGCCGCATTGCCGATCTGGATTAACTTTATGGGTCAAGCATTGCAAGGTACGCCAGCAGCTTGGGTCCGTTTAGATAAAGATGCTAAAGGTCCTATTTCACGTGACCAACAAGAAACCACAACAGAAGTAGCTGATAAGAAGACTTATCGTGCGGCTCCACCACTAGCACGTCCGCTCTATCGACCAGCACCGCCACAACCAAAACTAAGCAATGACAATGACTTTTCCGATTTACCAGGTGAAGAAATTGTTATTCCGTCAAAAGCTGCGCCTCCTGCCATGAGACCTTCACAGGAGTCCACTCCTAAGCGAGAAAAAGATGAATTAGAAAATCTGATTAATCAGATTGAATAGCAAAAAAAGAAGCCATCATCAGATGGCTTCTTTTTTTGCGCTCTTAAAATAGATCGTTAGATGGCTTTTTTATTGCGCTTCTGAAAGACATAAATTTGAAAAGATGCAGTTATTTCTAATTGTGACTGCTGCTCTAACTGCGAACGGCGCTCAGGAGAGGCTTTATAAGCATAAGGTGTCATAGCAATCAGATTTTTTAGAGCCTGTTGATCAAGCACAAAAGGCGCATCAATAATTTGCTCTTGCTTTAATTCAAACAAATCTTGTAGTTGCTCTACAAACTTTTCTGGTGTGTGAGGATTAACTTGCTCAAATAAAGCCTCACGCATGGCATACAAATGTTCAGAAGCAGGCGTAACAACAATTAAATGACCCTCATCTTTTAAAACACGCGCAATTTCTGCTTGCGGAATTGGGCTAAATAAACTGGTGCAAGCATCCATACTCCTATCCAATACAGGTAAAGTTGCTCCTGTTCCCACCACCCAAGTTACTTCAGTGTTGAGTTTTGCCGCACGTTGTACCGCGTTTTTTGCAATATCAACTCCAACACACTGCTCAACAACTTGCTGCATAGCACTTGTATAGTAGCCCTCACCACATCCGATATCGAGTATTGCTTTTACATCTAATTGCTTTAATAAAGCGACTACAGCCTGCTGTAAAGGCTGATAATAACCACCTTGCAAAAAAGCTCGTCGCGCATCGACTGACTCGGGCGTATCCCCTGGGTTTTTACTATGTTTATGTTGCACCACATGTAAATTGACATAGCCTTGTTTAGCTACATCATAACTATGTCCTTGCTCACATCGCCAAGTTCGTTCAGTTAAATTCAGGGACTGACGACACACAGGACACATTAAAACTTGCTTAGCCACTTTTAATTATTCTCTTGTTCTTTTTGTTGTAAATAAGTCTTTGCGTGTAGTCCAACAAAGGTGCGACCTGCATTTGTACCATTAATCCATTCATCTACCTGAAACAAATCAAACAGACCTACTTTGACTAACGTTGGAATTGCGATCTTTAGCTCTTCCTCAATTTGTCCTCTTTGCCCTGCATTGTATAATTCAATATTGTGCAGCATTGTTGCTACAGTTCCTGTTTGCACCTGACTTCCATCTTTAAGTACAACTTGAGGTAATACCTCGCCCTCTCCAACTACTTTTTGATTAATCACCGATAATTGGTCTAGACCAGCAACTTTTGTCATTCACCTCTCCAATAAAAAAAGCCAGTAGTACTGGCTTTATATTGACACTAAAATAAGATCTATCGCAATTTTAAAGTCATTAGACCTAAAACTACTAATATAATTGTAATAATCCAAAAACGGATCACAACTTGCGTTTCTTTCCAGCCCTGCTTTTCATAGTGATGATGCAGCGGCGCCATTAAGAACACACGTTTATTACGCATACGCAAAGAGCCAATTTGTAAGAATACAGATACTGCCTCCATTACAAATACACCACCCATAATTGCAAATACGATTTCTTGACGAACCATAACTGCAATTGTTCCAAGCATCGCACCTAAAGCTAAAGCACCGACATCCCCCATAAATACTTGAGCAGGATGCGCGTTATACCAAAGGAATGCCAAACCAGCACCAATCATGGCAGAACAGATTACTACGAGTTCAGATGTATATTTCACATATGGAATATGTAAGTAGTTAGCGAAACGGATGTCACCAGACAAGTAAGCAAATACGCCTAAGCCCGTAGCTACCATGACAACTGGCATGATTGCCAAGCCATCTAAACCATCTGTTAAGTTAACTGCGTTAGAAGCACCATTAATCACTAGATAGGTAAATACAATAAATGCCAGACCTAAAGGAACAATTGAGAGTGGAATTGAAAGATTCTTAAAGAATGGAATCAATAAATCCAACATGTTTGCGGTATGTTCTGCATTGGACTGTTGAGTTGCGATTAAATATAACGCAATACCAGCACCCAGCGATGCAACAGAAGTCCAGAAAAACTTCTTACGTGCAGGTAAACCTGCATTGTCTTTATAGCGAATTTTAATCCAGTCATCTGCCCAGCCTACAGCACCGAATACAACCATTACACCAAGCACAATCCAGACATAAGGGTTAGATAAATCAGCCCATAGTAAAGTACTAATACCAATTGAAAGCAGAATTAAAATTCCGCCCATCGTTGGTGTACCCATTTTTTTAGCATGATTTTCAGGAGCAAACGAACTTACTGCCTGACCGTATTTTAACGCTTGTAATTTACGAATCATGATCGGCCCAAGGACCAGACCAATGGTCAGTGAAGTTAATACACTGAGTAAAGAACGTAATGTTAAATAACGAACGACCTGAAACGAGCTGTGATAGCCCGCAAGTTGTTCAAACAACCATAACAGCATTTAAAGTTTCTCCATCAAATCAGCCATCAACGTTTCCATATGAGTAAAGCGAGAACCTTTAAACAGGAAACTCATGGACTGGGGTTGATGTGTTTGGATTAGATTGATTAAAAATGGAAGCGCCTCAGCTTGTGTCTGAAATGCTTTCACTTTATTAGAATGAGAGTCTGCACCCTCGAGAGCAGCTGGAGCGAACTGTCCAACTGCAATAATATGATCTAAAGGAAGTTCGGCAAGATCACGACCTAAATCATAATGCTCTTGCCAACTGCTATCACCTAACTCACCAATATCCCCCATGACCATCACTTTTACGCCTTGTTGCTGCAACAACACTTGTGCAGCAGCACGCATAGAAGTCGGATTGGCATTGTAGGTATCATCAATAAATAAGTAAGGTGACTTTTGAATAAAGTTAAGACGACCTTTGGCTCCCTGAGCTAGCTCTAAACCTTGGACAATATCTTCTAGTCCAATACCAATTGCCAAAGCAAAAGCTACAGCTGCGGTCGCATTTTGAACATTATGCTCACCCGCAAAAGGAAGCTTAACTGCACTGCTACCTTGTGGTGTATGAAGGATAAAATTCGTTGATTGAGGCAGTAACTCCACATCTGTTGCATAGATATCGCCTCCTACACCAAATGTAGAAATACGATGAACTTTCGCAGCATCAAGAATCTCGGCAGTGAAGTCATCTTGTTGCGGCACAATTGCAACACCATTTGGTAAAATATGACGATAAATTTCTGATTTTGCGCGGCAAATACCTTCACGGCCACCAAATTCGCCTAAATGAGCTGTACCAATATTTAATATGCCCGCAACATGAGGCTGAACGAGTTTTGATGTGTAATCAATCTCGCCTTGATGGCTTGCACCCAACTCCATCACCGCATATTGATGTTCCTTGCGAAGCTCTAGCAACATCATTGGTACACCAAGGTCATTATTTAAATTCCCTCGGGTGATTAGTGTCGGCGCTAAGCGCGACAATATACTTCCCAGCATTTCTTTGGTTGTAGTTTTACCACTACTTCCCGTTAAGGCAATCACCTTTAATTGTGAGTTTTGCTCACGGCGATAAGCGCCGAGTTGCCCTAAAGCCAATCGGGTATCGGCAACAACGAGTTGCGCAATATCTACATCTAGCGGACGTTCAACAATAGCTATTTGACAACCATTTGCAGCAACTTGCGCAACGAAATCATGCGCATCGAAACGCTCACCTTTTAGTGCTAAAAAGGCATCCCCAGTTTCCGCATGACGAGAGTCCGTCAAAATACGTTTAATTTCAGTTTGAGGGATTTGGTCTTTATGCCAGTAGCCCTGTGTTGCCTGTTGTAATTGTTGAGCTGTCCACGGTTCCAAAGGCACGGTACTGGTGGTTGAAGTATGCATAATTTGTCCTATTGTGCAGGGTAAGCAGCGTCTACAGTGTGATGTTGTGCATCAATCGCAGAACGCACTTCAACAACATCATCAAACCAGTGACGTACGCCATTAATTTCTTGATAATTTTCATGTCCTTTACCGGCAATTACAACAATATCACCAGCCTGAGCCTGCTGTGCAACAAATTTAATTGCTTCACGGCGGTCATGAATTTCATGCATACGGTGCCCTGAAAAGTCGATTCCTTGCTTCATGTCAGCAAAAATTTGTTCAGGGTCTTCTGTTCTTGGGTTATCCGACGTCAAAATAACTGGATTTGCGCCGTCTAAAGCTGCTTGAGTCATTAATGGGCGCTTACCGCGATCGCGGTCCCCGCCACACCCAAATACAGCCCAAAGTTGATTAGACACATGACGTTTTAAGGTTTTAAGCACTTGAATTAATGCATCTGGTGTATGCGCATAATCAACAACAAATAAACGCTCACCATCACGAATAACTTGCATTCGACCTGGGGCACCAATTAGTTTAGGAACAAAACTAACTAATGGTTCTAAATCAAAACCTGCTTGCTCAGCAGCAATAAGTGCTGCAACCAAGTTTTCGACATTAAAATGCCCTAACAATGGACTTTGCACAGCAAAAGAACCTTGCGGGCTCACTAAATTAAATGTCGCTCCTGCTAAACTGTAACTCAGGTCAGTAATATAATAA
Organism: Acinetobacter pittii ATCC 19004 = CIP 70.29; assembly: GCF_000369045.1. GTDB lineage: Bacteria > Pseudomonadota > Gammaproteobacteria > Pseudomonadales > Moraxellaceae > Acinetobacter > Acinetobacter pittii. The sequence goes on from NZ_KB849796.1 coordinate 185,536, forward strand.
TCAGCAGTATTTTGAGTAAGTGAATACGTTAAAATTTTCGGTTGAGCAGGATTTTGCTTTACTGCATTAATCATGAGAGCTGCATGCTCATCATCTAAATTAATAACGGCTACTTTTAAAGAGCTAAAACGGAATAAAAGAGCCTTCGCTTCTGCGTAAGCCTCTAAAGTGCCGTGGTAATCCAGATGGTCACGACTCAAATTGCTATAAACAGCAATCTCAATCGCACAACCATTCAAACGACCTTGTTCCAAACCATGTGAGCTTGCCTCTAAAGAAGCAAAAGTCGCATCTTGTTTTGCATACTCATGCAATGCATTTTGCAGTTGTAAAGCATCAAGCGTAGTGTGAGTTGATGGTGTTAAGTCTGGTAAAATACCATTGCCTGTAGTGCCCATCACAGCACAGCGCTGTTGTTGTGAACTAATTAATTCAGCCACTAGACGCGAAATTGTGGTTTTACCATTTGTACCAGTCACTGCAATAATACGCACTGGTACTGCGGGATCTATACGCTGTAAATAACGTTCTTGCCACTCACCCATACGTTGACGCACATCAGAACACACCCACTCATTTGCTACGCCCAACTCAGTTTCGCTAATAATAGCAAGTGCACCATTAGCTAAAGCTGACTCAGCAAAAGCGCGTGTTTTTTCAGGTTGGCTATAACTGGTCAAAGCGATAAAGATCTGGCCTGACACAACCTTACGGCTGTCTAAACTAAAGCCTTGAAAAGGCTGTTTAGACCACTGTGCATCGATCTCGACTGGATTAATCTCTTGGAAAGAAACAGACATAGCTTACCTGCGAATAGGATTTTCTGGAGTATCAAGGGGCTTATCAAGCGGCACATTCATTAAGCGCAATGATTCTTGCATAATGCGTGCAAAAACAGGGGCCGCAACCAAACCACCGTAATAACGGCCTTGTGGGTTTTCAACAACTACAATAACCGCTAAACGAGGATCACTAATCGGAGCTACACCTGCAAATAAAGCACGGTATTCATTATTTGAATAACCTTTACGGTCTGCACGAAGTTTATGAGCTGTACCTGTTTTACCACCAACGCGATAACCCGGAATATTAGCTTGCTTTGCAGTACCGCCTGGCATCGTCACCTGCTCAAGCATAAGCAAAACCTGATCAGCAATTTTTGGAGCAAGAACTTGCTCACCTTTAGGTGCTTGATCGAGTTTATGCAAACTTAGAGGCATTTTTACCCCATGATTTGCAAGCATTGCATAGCCTTGCGCCAACTGAAGAATAGTTGCATTTAGACCATAACCATAAGCCATGGTACCAATTTGGGAAGAGTTTAACTTGCTTACAGGAAGTACTAAACCAGAGCTTTCACCGGGAAACTTCACAGCAGAACGTTTACCAAAGCCAGCACGGTTAAAGAAGCTTGGTAATGTTTCCTTAGGAAGTGACAACGCAATTTTTGCCGAACCCACGTTTGATGACTTAATAATTACGCCACTGACAGTCAAAGCACCATAATTATGCGTATCACGAATGGTATGCCAGCCTAAACGCATTGAACCTGGCGAAGTATTGACAATCGTATTTGGGGTATATTGTCCAGTTTCGAGTGCAGCAGAAACTGTAAAAGGCTTCATGGTAGAACCCGGCTCGAACATATCAATCGCACCGCGGTTACGCATGGCATCTTTATTAGATAAACCGTTTTTATCATTCGGGTTATAAGATGGCCAACTGGTCATAGCCAGAATTTCGCCTGTTTTAACATCTACAGCAATTGCTGTCGCCGAACGGGCGTTATTTGCGACACCAGCAGCAGTCAACTCACGGTACATAATGTATTGCAAACGAGAGTCGATACTTAAAGTGATGTTTTCGCCTGGCTCACCTTCACGAATAACCTCTGATACTTTTAAGCGGTTACCACGTTTATCACGAATAATTTTTTGTTCGCCATCTACCCCAGACAGTTGTTTATTCAACTGCATTTCCAAGCCTTCAATCCCTTGGCCCTCACTATTGGTTAAACCAATAATCTGAGCATTTGGCTGCGGTTGAGGATAATAACGTTTATATGTTTTTTCAGCATAAACGCCTTGGAAGTTACCCTTTGTAATGAGATCGGCCTGTTGTGGTGGCACTTCTTTTTTCAAAACCAAATAACGAGAACGTGGCCGCGCATTCATCTGTTTTTTTAGATCTGCACGATCTAAACCAACCACATCCGCTAACTCATCAAGGTTTAGGTTTTTATCTGGTAATTGTCGTTTTAACTTACGATTATTTGGATCTTTTTTTAATTCCGCTGTAATTTCGTCATATAAATGCTTGGTATCAAAGTAATCACGTGGATCAATGACAATTTTCATAATAGGCGTACTAATGGCCAAAGGCACGCCATGACGGTCGCTAATAACCCCACGCATTGCCTCAATACGTTCAGTACGCAAAATATTGGCATTGGCCTTGTTTTGTAAAAAGTCTTTATTAATCACTTGCACATAAAATGCACGTGCAATTAATACAACAAAACAGAGCAGTACTGTTGCCCAGAGCAGATAAAACCGCCACATATCGAAGGCAAGAGTTGGTTTTTCCGAAATAGACTGCTGTTTTTTCCGTGTTTGCTTTGTTCGCTTATCTACCATACAGCAAGGCCTTACTTATTTTGCTCTGAGGTCATCGGTAAAGAAATTACCACCGTTTCTGCAGCAGGTGGCGAAAACATGCGTAGTTGAGTTACAGCACGCGTACCAATCTGTGCTGTTGCACCAAAGGTTTGTTGCTCAATAAGCAAACGCCCCCATTCAGCATTGAGATCATCACGTTCACGCATATAAGAGCTGAGCTCTCTATAATCATGACGATATTCAAATACTTGAAATACCACCATCATGGCACTGATAAAAACAAGCGCCACTAATACGGTGTATGCCACAACTTTTTTGACCACTTTATTTTCGGTGGTTTCAATTTCATCACTGCTTTTCATTACGCGCCTTTTTGTTCCAAGCGTTCAGCAACCCGAAGCCATGCACTACGTGAACGTGGGTTCGCTTTTACTTCTTCTTCACTCGCACGAACCCGTGAAATTTTCTTTAACCTTCTTGTATCTACCTGTTGCTGAGGCATTCCCCAGCCAATATCTTCTGCCAAAGTCGATTCTTTTTGAATAAATTGTTTGATTAAACGATCTTCAAGAGAATGAAAGCTAATCACAGACAAACGCCCTTTTGGTTTTAGTAAGTCTACAGCTTGTGGTAAAAATACTTCAATATCATCTAGTTCTTTATTAATAGCAATACGAATTGCCTGAAATGTACGTGTTGCTGGATGTTTATGTTTTTCCCATTTTGGATGAGCTGTTTTAACAAGTTCTGCCAATTGGGCTGTCGTGTCTAGTTTTCCAGCTTGTTTAATCGCTTTTGCAATACGTCGACTATAACGCTCTTCGCCATATTGATAAATAATATTTGCTAATTGTTCTTCTTCAATTTCAAGTAACCACTCAGCTGCGGTTAACCCCTTAGAATTATCCATTCGCATGTCTAGAGGACCATCTTGCATAAAACTGAAACCACGTTCAGCTTGGTCGAGTTGAGGAGATGAAACTCCTAAGTCAGCCATAATGCCATCAACACTCATCACACCAATTTCCTGCATTTTTTCTTTAATATCAGCAAAACTGGCATGAATAATGGTAAATCTCGGGTCTTCTTGCGCCAAAGCAGCTGCAACTTCCAAAGCTTGAGGGTCTTTATCAAATGCATATACTCGTGCATTTTCATCAAGTTTCGAGAGCAATAAACGTGTATGCCCACCTCGTCCGAAGGTTGCATCGATATACACCCCTGTTGTGCGATCTGCCAATAAGCTCTCAACGGTCTCAAAAAGTAAGACAGAAATATGCGACATAGGTGTTAAATCATTGCGTAAAAATGTAACTGCACATTATCACCTTGTTTATGACCAACGCCAAACGGCTTTTTGTAGGAAAATATTAATTTTTCATAGATAAAACCGTTTTGTTAGCATTTTTTAAGCAAAAAAAGAAAGCAAGCTTACTTTTTTAAGTTTGCTTGCTTTCTTTATGAATATTTAACTTCTAAGTTTTCTTTTTGAACTATTGTTTTTAGATCATTTTACTTACTGCTTGCCATCATAAATTTGATCAAAAATAGCACCGTTTGCAAAGTGAGTTTTCTGAGCTTTAGCCCAGCCACCGAACACATCATTAATGGTAAATAATTTAATTTTTGGAAATTGCGCTGCATATTTCGCAGCTACTTGAGCATTACGCGGTCGGAAATAATGTTTAGCAGCTAATTCTTGACCTAAAGGTGAATATAAAAAGTTCAGATAACCTTTTGCCAAGGTCCGGTTTCCATCTTTATCTACGGTTTTATCTACAATCGCGACAGATGGTTCTGCCAAAATTGAAACTGATGGATAAACAATTTGATATTTATCTTTATCAAGTCCTTTCGTCGCCAACAAAGCTTCATTTTCCCAAGACAACAAAACATCACCAATCCCACGTTCGGCAAATGTCGTAAGTGAACCACGGGCTCCCGAATCTAGAACTTTCACATTGTGATAAAGTTTTTTAACTAGCTCTCGAGCCTTAGTGTCATTTCCACCCGGCTGTTTTAATGCATATCCCCATGCAGAAAGATAAATCCAACGCGGTGCGCCACCTGTTTTAGGGTTAGGGGTGATAATTTCCACACCTGGTTTTGTTAAATCATTCCAGTCGCGTATATTTTTCGGGTTACCTTTTCGTACTAGAAACACGACAGTTGACGTATAGGGGGCAGAATTATTTGGAAATTCTTTTTGCCAGTTCGGCTGAATAAACCCAGCTTTCACAATCTCATCAATATCATTCGCTAATGCTAACGTTACGACATCAGCTTCAAGTCCTGTAGCTACCGCACGGGCTTGTTTGCCAGATCCACCATGTGACTGTTTAAATTCAACATCTTGCCCTGTTCGCTGTTTCCAAAATTTACCAAATGCTTGGTTATATTCTTGATAGAACTCTCGAGTCGGATCATAAGAAACATTTAAAAAAGAGGTCGCTGCTTGAGCCGCTGTTGTCGCTATTCCCACATATAAAGCGACAGCTATTATTGATATTTTTTTCATTTACAAAATCCATCATTCGTTTTAGTTTAACTATATTTTTAATTTTATTTTTTACAATCAATTACTTATATTTATATCTTTTTTATTAATCTTTTTTAGATATATAGCTTAGAATGTCTAAGTTATTTCATTTTTGAAAAATTTTGTAATTATTCTTACAACTTATTTAGGACCTTCACTTTATCTACACATTAATTTGTTAAATAATGAAGCGTAAAGGATACATATGGTCTACATTTGAGTCGACCAGTTTAAAATATAGGTAAATTTTGTAAAAAGTGTGACACAGTTCCACTTTTTTATTAATATTTATGTTTAAATCGTAGCATTACCGTAATTTTACATTTTGTTAAACTCAAAAAATAGATGAAATGTAATGAACAGAGGGGATGATTAACAATGAAAATTCATTATGGAAAAGCTTTAAGCTTAAGTTTGGTGCTGAGTTTGGCATCACAGTTTTCTGCAGCAGCAGTACTTAAAGATACTCCAAGCAAAACTGGTTCAGAGAAACAGACTTCGCTTATTGAAAAAGCTTTAGATCAGCAGAAACGTAACCCTATTGTGTTACCTTCTACAAATGATGAGCTTAAAGTTCTAAATACGATTCGCGTTACACCAACTCAAAATTTTCTTGCTGCACAACACGAACGTTTTTCACGTTTTGTTCAGGCAATCTTTCAGCCCCATGCTTCTTAAAATCTGAAACACCCCCTCTTCGTTTCAGTTTTAGCCCAGCCTGACGTTAAATAAAACGTCAGAATACTGGGCTTTTTCGTTATAATAGTTTCAATTTTTATTCTGACCCATTATCTATGAAAGTTCGTACTCGTATTGCACCTTCCCCTACCGGTTTTCCTCATGTCGGCACAGCCTACATTGCTTTATTTAACATGTGTTTTGCGAAACAACATGGCGGAGAATTTATTTTAAGGATTGAAGATACAGACCAACTTCGTTCTACACCAGAGTCTGAAAAAATGATTTTGGATTCATTACGTTGGTTAGGTTTGAATTGGTCTGAAGGTCCAGATGTAGGTGGCCCACATGCACCATATCGCCAATCTGAACGTATGGGAATTTATAAGCAATACGCATTAGAACTTGTTGAAAAAGGTCATGCTTTTTACTGTTTCGCAACAGCAGAAGAACTTGACCAAATGCGTGCTGAACAACAAGCACGTGGCGAAACACCAAAATATGACGGCCGCGGTTTAAAACTTTCTCAAGAAGAAGTGACTCGACGTCTTGAAGCGGGTGAACCTCATGTCATTCGTATGAAAGTGCCTGAAGAAGGCGTTTGTAAATTTAATGACTTGCTACGTGGTGAGGTTGAAATTCCTTGGGCTCAAGTTGATATGCAAGTCCTTCTTAAAACAGATGGCTTACCTACTTACCACTTGGCTAACGTTGTTGATGACCATTTAATGGAAATCACTCATGTATTGCGTGGTGAAGAATGGCTTCCATCTGCACCGAAGCATCAGTTGCTTTACCAATATTTTGGTTGGGAAATGCCAACTCTTTGCCACATGCCATTGTTGCGTAACCCAGATAAATCAAAACTATCTAAACGCAAAAACCCAACATCAATTAACTACTACCGTGACATTGGTGTACTGCCAGAAGCCTTACTCAACTATTTGGGTCGTATGGGCTGGTCAATGCCAGATGAAAGAGAAGTTTTCACATTACAAGACATGATGGATAACTTTGACATTCAACGTGTATCACTAGGCGGACCAATTTTTGACGTTGAAAAATTGAACTGGCTTAACGGTCAGTGGATCAAAGGGTTAACTCCAGGGCAACTATTAGACCGCTTATTAACATGGAAAAGTGACCGCAGCACTTTAGAAGACATTGCTGCCGCTATTCAACCACGTATTAATTTACTTTCAGAAGCTGTGAATTGGGCTGGTTTTTATTTTAACCATATGCCACAAATTACTGCTGAAATGTTTGAAAGTAAAAAATTGACTCAAGAGCAAGTTCGTCAAAGTTTACAATTTGCAATTTGGCGTCTTGAAGGTCAGTTTACTTGGAATAATGACACCGTTAGCCAAACCCTAATGGATCTTGCGAATCAGATGGGCATTAAATTACGTGATTTCATGCCAGCGTTCTTTATTGCAATTGCCGGTTCAACGAGCTCGACACCAGTGATGCAATCAATGGTTACGCTTGGACCTGATTTAACTTTCGCTCGCTTACGTCATGCCCTAGAAATTGTAGGCGGACCAAGCAAGAAAGAAGTTAAAAATTGGGAAAAACTCAATGAGAGCTTAAAATTGCCGAAAAATGAAGCAACTAGCGAAGTTTAATTCATTTTTTTGTTGACGTGTGAGCGCATTCACCCTAAGATTGCGCTCACACAAACTGGGGTCATAGCTCAGTTGGTAGAGCGCTACAATGGCATTGTAGAGGTCAGCGGTTCGATCCCGCTTGACTCCACCACGCTCCTTTGTGTTTGCCTCATCAAGTCCCTATCGTCTAGAGGCCTAGGACATCGCCCTTTCACGGCGGTAACCGGGGTTCGAATCCCCGTAGGGACGCCATATTCTGCTTTAAAAATTA
>NZ_KB849796.1:195528-476473 GCF_000369045.1 Acinetobacter pittii ATCC 19004 = CIP 70.29
GTCCCTATCGTCTAGAGGCCTAGGACATCGCCCTTTCACGGCGGTAACCGGGGTTCGAATCCCCGTAGGGACGCCAATATTTTTTCAGATGTATGCCTCATATAAGTCCCTATCGTCTAGAGGCCTAGGACATCGCCCTTTCACGGCGGTAACCGGGGTTCGAATCCCCGTAGGGACGCCAAATTCTAAAAAGCCACTGCATAACGTCAGTGGCTTTTTTCTTGCCTAAAAAAATGAAAAGCTAATCAATGATTAGCTTTTCATATGCTCTCTCAACCCGCAATTCCCACTTGTACTTCAAGGCGACCTGACTGCACTCGTAGTCCTCTAATTTCAAACTGATCTACGAGCTGCTGCACAAGCTCACGACTTTCTCTCAAAATATTCAAGCCCGGTAAAATACTAAAATCAGTCAAACTTAAAAGCTTTTCAACCATCCATGAACGGTTGTTAATAAAGTCAATAAATCCTGCTTGCTCTAGGTCAATAAACCACATGCGATGCCCATCGCGTTGGATTCCGGGAATATCGCCAATCAAGTGATTAATGAGTGATGGAATAGGCAACATATTTACGACTTCGAAACCAACTCGACCAATACGGCGCACAGCCCAATTTGACAAGGTGCCGCCATGTCGAATCTGAACATCAAGACTTTCATCCATTTGACGTAGGCGTAAGAATTTTTCCTGCCCAATACGACATTCCAATACTTTAAAATCTAAACTCAAACGATACATGAAGCGATGATAATGCCCATCGATCTCGACTTGGAAACTGTCATTGCCGCACTTGATTTTAATATCATCAATTTCTGAGCGATCAATGCGCTTACGAATTTGATTATTTAATAACATTTCGGGTAAGTACAACGTTAAGGTACTTTTGCCCAAAAAAGTTCGCGCCATAATCAACGCGACTTGGCGTGCTGTTTCACTGGTTTCAGACACCATATCTCTTACCGTGCCTGCTGCCAGATTTGTCATTCCGACAACTCCACGTCGTGTATGAGTAGTTACTTGATCGAGTGCGTCCAAAGCAGCATCAGCAACCTCTGCAATATTACGTGTCGTGTCGCTAGCAAACCCAACTGCATCTTGGGCATGTTGCAATGTCTTATGCAGTAATCGACGAGATAATGACGGTTTAGCGGTATCTGGGGTAGCTAAAACCGATGCTGTCGTTGTAGGCTGCGACTTATTGTCATCTTGTTGACCCAAGTCCCTCTCTCCTTTTTATATTTATCCCACATCCTATTCGAGTATTTAAGCTCATTTATTGTGCTAATCACACTTCATTTTTCTGTAGATTAGCATGCTCTACAATATTATTTTAATTTTTATGTGTACGGATAAATCATCTGTTTTTTATATTTCTTTGTTTATTCATAAGTAATTTTTCTGCTAACTCAACGCATTTCATCGTTATCTTACAAATTTTTTTCTTTCTGCACATTTCCGTTAGAATAGATTCAAACTAAATGTGGAGTTCCCATGCAATATCGTTGCCCTAAATGTCAAAGTGTTAAAATTATGCCTGTGAGCCAAGGCGTTAACAGCGCAAAACCTGTCGTTCCTAAAAGTCTGGTTGTCTTGATTCCTGCAATTTTTGTGCTTTTACTGTTAGTAGTCATTAGCATCTTTATGTGGATTTTTGGCAATGGTGCAGGTAGTTCTCTTCAAATCGCAACAGTAGTTGCATTTGTGGTTACTGTAGGGGCAGGTTTTATGTTCTGGCGTGATTTGCCTGATTTTAAACTTTCTATGCAAGCATTTATGCAGTCACAAAAACACTGGAAATGCCGTGACTGCAATAACGAATGGGAAATTTAAAAAAACTGTTCACATCAGCTTAATGCTGATGTGAATGTGCATTGTCTGCTTCATCATGTTTATGCGAAGCATGCCGAGCAATGTGCTGACAATTAATCTCGGCATCGTCCTCAATTTGCAATGTCACTTCACCAATACCATGTTCATGAGAAAGCATTTCAACAGCATCTTGATACAACTTGGTACGATCAGCTTCAGGCGCAAATAAGTGCACGGTTAAATGGATATTTTTAGAAGTAATCGCCCATACTTTGAGTTGGTGAATACTCTCAACACCATTTAAAGAAAGTAAATCTGCACGTAGCTTCTCAATATCGACCTCTTCGGGTACACCTTCGAGCAAAATGTTAATACTTTGCTTAAGTAAAACCCATGTTCTTGGCAGCACCCAAAATCCAATCAGTACCGCAATAAGCGTGTCAATCCAGTACCAATTAGTAAAGTAAATAATAATTGCACCAATAATAACGCCTACCGAACCTAGTGCATCACTCAATACTTCTAGATAAGCACCTTTCACATTTAGGCTGTTATTGGCACTCGACATCAGGATTTTCATTGAGATGAGGTTAATTACCAAACCAATAGTCGCTACAACCAACATTCCCACACTTTGAATTTCAGGTGGCTTAGAGAATCGGATATAGGCTTCATATAAAATATAAATTGCCACCACGAACAGCATGAGTGCATTAAATAAAGCAGCCAGAATTTCAAAGCGTTGATAACCAAAAGTACGCTTATTATCAGCGGGACGTTTTGAAATCTGAATTGCGACCAGAGCAATTGCCAAAGCAGCTGCATCTGTAAACATATGCGCAGCGTCAGAGAGCAAAGCCAGACTTTGTGTGATTAAACCTGCAATAACCTCAACAATTAAAAATGTCGTAGTAAGCGCCAAGGCAATCGTTAATTTCTTGGCATTACCTTCAGTCACTACAGCATGACTATGGTCATGACCATGTTGTCCACCCATTTTGCGGACTCCTTATTATTTATCTTTATGGTGAGGTAAAAGTAACCATGAATTCATGTTTACCTTTACCTATTTCAAATACTTTTCTGACTCAAACTTTTTCATCAAAAAAGATATCTCAAATCGATGACATTATGAATGCTCAACTTTATTCGTCTTGCTTTCATTCATCCATCGATAAATGACTGGTAATAAAACCAGCGTTAGTATCGTAGATGAAATAATGCCACCGATTACTACCGTTGCCAAAGGTCGTTGTACCTCTGCACCAGTTCCAGTTGCCAAAGCCATTGGAATAAAACCAAGTGAAGCAACAAATGCCGTCATTAATACAGGGCGTAGTCGCAGTACAGCACCTTTCCAAGTTGCTGTATGAACATCTAGGGTTGCTCTTAGCTCTTTAATGAATGTGAGCATGACCAAACCATTCAATACCGCAACACCTGATAAAGCGATAAACCCGACTCCAGCAGACATAGAAAGTGGAATATCTCTCAGCCACAAAGCCACTAATCCGCCAGACAAAGCGAAAGGAACCCCGCTAAATACAAGTAAGCTATCTTTAAAGTTACTAAATACCGCCATCAGCAACACAAAGATCATGATGAGCGCCATCGGCACGACGATTTGCATTCTTGCAGTGGCAGAAGCAAGATTCTCAAATTGTCCTCCATAACCCAACCAATAACCGCTAGGTAGCTTTTGCTGCGCCAGTTTACTTTGCATCTCTTGTACAAAAGACCCAAGGTCTCGATCACGCACATTTGCCGTCACAATCACTCGGCGTTTGCCATTTTCACGGCTCACTTGAGCAAGGCCCAGAATATTTTCAACCTTAGCAACGTCTTGTAACTGGATCAGACCGCCGTTTGGTAAGCGAATCGGTAATTGTGCTAGCTGCTGAGGCGTACGCATGTTTTCCTGTAAGCGAATCACGAAATCGAAACGTCTATCGCCCTGTAAAATTTGCCCTACACTCTGTCCTCCAATACTCGCAGCGACAATATCCTGAATGGACTTGACTGATAATCCATATTGAGCAGCTAGTGCATGATCAACATCTACATTAAGTAATGGCAAACCGTCAGTCTGTTCAACTTTGACTTCACTGGCACCTGGAATGCTACGTAGCTGTTGGGCTATTTTTTCCGCTTCCTGATTGAGGATTTGCATATCATCCCCAAAAACTTTCACCCCGATATCACTACGGACGCCTGAAATGAGTTCATTAAAACGTAGTTCAATCGGTTGCGAGAATTCACTGTTATTACCAGGAATCTGATTCACGAATTGCAGCATTCTGGTACGCAATTCATCGATCGTTTCCTTAGGATTAGGCCATTGATCGTGTGGCTTTAATAGAACAATACCATCGGAAATATTAGGAGGCATGACATCGGTAGCAACCTCGGCTGTTCCTGTTCTTGCAAAAATGGCTTTAATTTCAGGGAAAGCTTTGAGTAACTGCTTTTCTACATTCTCCTGAATCTTAAGTGATTCTTCTATGCCTGTGCTCGGTGCACGCATGAGTTGTAGTGCAAAATCACCCTCACTGAGTTGAGGCGCGAACTCACTCCCCACTCTTGTTGCAATTGCACTTGTCAAAATCAAAATGCTGACCGCTGCTGTGACAACAACATATCGAAAGGCATATGCTTTATCGAGTAAGTCTGCATAACCTTTTTTCAGTGTCATCATCCAGCGACTTTCTTTTTCCTTCACTTCACCCGTAACAAACAGAGCTACAGCTGCTGGCACAAAGGTCACGGATAAAATAATCGCTCCCAATAACGCTAGGACAACGGTCATTGCCATAGGGTGGAACATTTTTGCTTCTACGCCTGCTAAAGCAAAAATTGGCAAGTACACGACCATAATGATGATCTGACCAAATATTAATGGTCGGCGTGCTTGTTTAGCGGCGAGGAAGACCTCAGTGAAACGTTCTGAACGTGTTAATAAGCGACCTTTTAAATGCTGCGCTTCAGCTAAACGCCGAATACAGTTTTCAACAATAACAACTGCTCCATCTACAATGATCCCGAAGTCCAAAGCCCCCAAGCTCATGAGGTTAGCACTGATTTTTTGTTCGGCCATACCTGTTAAGGTAAAAAGCATTGCCAATGGGATAATACAAGCAGTGATTAAAGCGGCGCGAAAGTTTCCTAAAAAAATGAAAAGAATAACGATGACTAAAATCGCCCCTTCAATCAAATTTTTAGCTACTGTTTTAATCGCTTTATCTACGAGGCTACTACGATCATAGACTGTTTCAATCACCACGCCCTGAGGGAGTGATCTTTGAATTTCCTGAACTTTATCGTCAATCGCCTTAGCAATAGTTTTACTGTTTTCACCCATCATCATCATGGCGATACCTAAAACAGTTTCCTGTCCATTATAGGTAGCACCACCTGTACGCAAATCATGACCAATCGATACTGACGCTATATCGGCAACCCGTATAGGTAAACCGTTTTTAGTGGCGACCGTAACATTCTGGATATCTTGTATCGATGTCAGCATACCCGGAACACGAACTGTGAGTTGCTGGCCATTCTCTTCAATAAATCCGGCACCACGGTTTTCATTATTATTTTGAAGCGCATCTTGTAAATCAGTGAGTGGAATTTGCAACTGTTGTAACCGTGTCAGATCTGGAGAGACCACGTAGGTTTTGTTATATCCACCAATGCTATTAACCTCGGCTACCCCTTGTACACGTTGTAACTGGGGCCGAATAATCCAGTCTTGAATTTCACGCAGGTCCATCGCGCTATAAGCTGAACCATCTGCTTTTTTAGCATTTGGCTCTGCTTTTACCACCCATTGATAAATCTCACCGAGTCCAGTCGAAATTGGAGACATTTGCGGATCAATGCTATCTGGTAAAGCACTCTTAGCTTCTTGTAAACGCTGGTTAATTAACTGTCTTGCCCAGTAAATGTCAGTACCATCTTTAAAGATAATCGTAACCTGAGAAAGACCATATCTGGAAATTGAACGAGTCTGTTCCAGATTTGGAATACCAGACATGGCATTTTCAATCGGATAAGTGATCCTTTGCTCAACTTCTGGCGCAGTAAAGCCATTGGCCTGACTATTGATCTGCACCTGTACATTGGTGATATCAGGCACGGCATCAATTGAAAGTTTTTGGTAGCTATAAAGTCCGACACCAATCCAAGCAATAACAAACATCATGACCCAAATGGCGTTGTTAATTGAAAACTGAATAATTCGATCAAACAAACCTTCAGCCTTTGGCAAATCAGGTTTATTAATGTCCATGCTCAGCCTCCCCTTTTTCAAGTTCGGACTTGAGCAAGAAACTACCTTGAGTCACATATTGCTGCTTTTCGGTAATTCCGGATTTAACCTCTACCCATTGTGCATCTGAAGAATAATTGCCTAACTCAACGGCAACAGGGGCAAAATGAATTTTGTCCTTCTCCTGTTTTGCAATAAAGACGACATTCTTTCCATCAATCTGTTGTATCGCTGTCTTGTTAACCCGTAATACAGTCGCTGCATTATTTTGTTTCAGTAACACATTGACCATTAAGTTAGGGCGTAATTCTTTTGAAGGTGTCGTTACCTTAGCTCGAACCTGTAAACGACCAGTTTGAGTATCTGCTTCTGAAGTTAGGCTTTGCACCTGCGCTTTAAAAATATTGTTCGTTTGCAACGATTTAAATTCAATTTCCTGATTAGGCTGAATATTGGTATTTGCACTTGGTAGCACAAACTCGACCCATAACTGATCTAGGCGATCAATAACAAATAATTGTTTTTCAGGGCCAATTTGCTCACCAATGACAATATCTTTATTACTGATTACACCACTTAAAGGTGCAGTTAAAACATATCGGCCTTTACTTGAGCGATTCGCCCCCAAAGCAGATAAACGGCTATTTGCAGCTTGTACCTGAATTTGCGCTTGACGATATGCATTGTAAGCGCGCTGGTAATCTTGACGTGCAGAAACCCCTTGTTCCCACAATTGTTTTTCACGTTGATAATCTTGCTGGGCTAATGTCAGTGCTTCTTGTGCCATGCTTAAGTTAGCTTGTTGATCGACTAAATCAGGTACAAATAAAGTCGCAAGCGCCTGACCCTTTTCAACTTGTTGTCCCAACGCAACATTTACGCTATCTACACGCGCAGAAAACGTTGAAGAGACATGTGCTTGCTGGTCTGTATTTACAACAAGTTTGGCAGGATAAGAGAGGCTCTGTTCAACTTCTCCACGTCCTACTTGCTCTAACTTCACTCCATATTCAACCAGTTGCTTAGAAGTCAGGTTTAAACTGCCTTCCTCTTTTTCAGATTCTTCATGACCAGCTTCACCTTCTGCATGCTCTTCTTCACCTTCATCAGTATTAGGCTGTTTCTTTCCAGAGAAAAATAACCAAGCACTTAAAGCAAGGCAGACAATCAGCAGCAAAATAGCAATAAGCCATTGGTTTTTCATTTTTTTAACTGACATTACTCTGCTCCTCCAACTGTCGGCAAGTTATAGGTGTCTTGCCATAAATTTTGATTAATTTGATTTAATGCATCTCCAGACATCACCATATTTGGATCAATCCCGAGAGCTAAACTTTCTGCCTCAATTGCTTTTTGCCAAGCAGATTTAAGGATTTGAACTTTTTTCAAGCGTTGTTCTTGTAATTGAAGGGTAGATTGCTGAACATCGGTAATTGCAAATTTACCGACTTTAAAGCCAAGCAACATTTTCTCTTGTACCGTCTCTGATAAAGGGATTTGTTGCTCATTCATTAAATTATATTGCTGCTTTAACCCCCCTAACTCGTACTGTAGAGTACGAATAGAATTCTGGCTTTGCTTTTTATAAAAGCTTTGCTGCTGGTCAATTAAATCGAGTTTGCTTTGAGCAACTTTGAGTGCATATTGCTGGCGATTAAAAATATTTAAAGGAACTGCTATACCTACTCGGATCTGATTTTCGGTACTGCTCGTTTCTGAGGTTTTACTACGAACCACGCCCATATTTACAGTAGGCGTAGGCCGATTTTTTGCCTTTAAATAATTAATTTCAGAATTTTGTTGTATTGCTTGAAGCCGCAGGGACTGTTCTAACAAATTCTGTTTTAGATATTGATCGATATCACCTTCATTTTTTAAAGGCCACGCACTTTTTATATCTGGACGTAACGTGAAGTTATCTTCTGTCTCACCCCATAAGTTAGCCAATTTTCTTTTAGCACTACTCAGTGATAATTCAACTTCCTGATATAAACGCTGATTTTCAACATGCGTCATGAGAGTTCGATCTAAATCAACCTGAGCAATACTGCCTGCCTGAAAGCGTAAGCGGGTAGCATCAAGAAGATTTTTACTCGTTCTTAACTGGGCTTTAGCAACTTCATGTTCAAGCTCTAAAATAGATACTTGTGACCATAAATATTTTACCGCCAGCTTCAGTTGAGCCTCATATAAAACCTGATTTAACTCAACTTGATTTTGCTGAACACTTGCTAGTTTTTTTGCTGCGGAACGTACACCAAAAATATCTAGTTTTTGCGAGATCCCAAGTTCTAATTCCTGATCTTTTCCAGATTTAAAACCCGTTTGCTGTACAGAAACCGTCGGATTTTCCCATAGCTGGCTCTGTTTGATATTGCTCTCGGCGATATCTTGTTGAGTTTGCCAAATTCCTGTTTGAGTCTGAAACTGCTTAACCTGATCGAGCACCTGTTCAAACGTTAAAACATTCTGTACACGCTGTGGTTGTGTATTCTCAGCAAGGTTCTGATTTGAACTAGCAGCAGTTGTTACAGCGCTAGTTGAAAGCGCAACTGCAACAACTAATGATTTAAGTACCCAAGACGTACTCAGACTAACGAAACTTTTTTCGTATAAAAAAATAGACATAAAATAACCCTATGAAATAAATAATATTTCTGGTGGGTTATTTTTCGGCTACCCCACCTATAGCAGGGTTAAAACAGGAGGCGGGTCTTGTTTAGAGATATGAGGGGACTTATAAGAATTGGACCAATAATATTGTTGTTTTGGCTCAGATGACTGTATTAACGGTGAAACAAGTTTTTCTTGTGCTTCTACAATCACAACATGAAAACATGAAGGCAAATGGTCATGATGATCAGACAAGTTTAAGGGAGCTTTATGAGTCCCTACGATATCTGTCTTTTCCGTATGGCTATGCTGTGAAGCTTCATAACTCAACGCTGCATGATGACCAAAATGATGTAATGCCTTTTCCTGATTTTCATGGGCGCAAAATGCCGCTGCCACATTCCATAAACTTTGGAATATAAGCAAACAGAATAAGACGGACATGAAAAGTGCAGAACGTGGCAACAGCACACCATTAAACTAAGAAGTTGAACAAAGCCACTATAGCAGGCAGTGGGCATGTAATAAAATTACATCTAATAAGTAGCAGTATAGAAGCGATTCTAATCTCGCCTGAGTAAAGATAAGAATAAATCATTAAAAATCTCTATCTTTACTCATAGGAAACTAATTATTAATTAATTAGTTTCCTACAAAATAAAAATTATTTATGCTTACAAGTTAAATGAGGGTTCTTACTTTGTTTAGCTTTTGTTTCTTGCTGAGACTTAATATTCTTTTCGAGGAATATTAACCCTCCATCAGCATGAGCCAAACTTGTTGAAAGAAGTAAAACCATCAAAACCGATTTTGTATTTAGTTTAATAGACATAATAATCACCAGATCTAAATATTCCGAATTTATTTAAGGATTTAATCCAAAAATAAAATTAATTTTTCGCATACCTTAGTTAATCAATTCAGGACAAATCTTCTGAATTTCTAAGAAGCATGCGGATATACTTTCATTTCATTTTTAGAACCAACTAAACAATGAAGGGAGAACACCGTGCAGTCGCAACTCATCAAAAAGTTGGACTAAGGCCGCAACCCAGATAAACCACACCACCTGCGTCAAAAAAATACGGAAATGCTTCGGTGAAACCTGATAGAACTCAGGCTCTTTAAAATTTTTGAAACTTGGTAAAAAGCGTGGAATTGTCTTTATATAATCTGAATATGCAGTTCCATATTTTTCACTCAGGAATGCTTCTTCTTGGCGTATAACAAAATGGTAGTAACAGAGAAAATAAAGCGTGAATACTATTGGAAAGATAAACGTCTCTGTAATCAACATGATCCCGACTCCACCCAGATAACTAAATAGATAGAGTGGATTTCTACATAAAGAATAGGGACCGTCTGTCACCAACTTGGCATTCTTAAATCCGGAAATGTAAAGACTGCACCATATTCTTCCCATTACTCCGATGCCCACAAAAAACCATCCAAAGAACCATAAAATATGTTCTATAAATGCCGCTTGGAAATGCCATTTACTAAAACTTAAAGCAAGAATAATAGCTAAAATCAGCCCAATCACTCGGGAGCTCACAGTTCTAACACGGGGGGTAAATAAAATATTCATTTCCATAAACCTCCATCACTGTGAATCATCAGAGATGAGATAACCGATTCATTAAAATGATATTTTTGTTTTCCGGAAAGATTTGACAGAACCTTATATCCCGCCTTGTCATTAACATAAAGACGTGAATGTTTAAGCGAGTAATCTACATAGAAGATTGCTGCGCTTTGTTTGCACATATAATTAAGCATAAAATAACCCTTTGAAATAAATAAATTTCTGGTGGGTTATTTTTCGGCTACCCCACCTATAGCAGGGTTAAGACAGGAGGGGGATTTAAAGAGCCAAGATACGGAGACTGATAAGAATTAGACCAGTAATAGATTTGTGAAAGCTCATGTACACGCACAAAAGGTTCTTGAGCTTGTTGTGCATTTTCAGTCATCACTACATGAAAACATGAAGGTAAATGATCGTGATGATCTTGCCAGCTTAATGGAGCATTCTCAGAATTTTCTACAATACCAACATGTTCAGTCTGCATATGGTCTGAAGATTGATATACATTTAAATCTGCATGATGACCGAAATGTTGTAATGCCTTTTCCTGATTTTTATGCACGCAAAATGCCGCTGCCACATTCCATAAGCTTTGGAATATAAGCAAACTAAACAAGACGGACATAAAAACTGTAGAACGTGGCAACGGTACACCATGACAGTAAATTGCACAAAGTCACTATAGCAAGCGATACCAATGTAATAAAATTACAAAATGATTTTTGGTTAATTTATCGCTGTTTTAAAAAAGTTTTTCTTTAGAAAAATTAATTTCCTGTTTGAGTTCCTGCAATGTATAAACTATTTTCTACCCTACTCGTTGTCGTCTGTTTAAATTTGAGTGCTTGTGCCACGACATTACTTTCAGAAGCTTTACCTAACGAAACCACAAAAACCGAGAAGATCATTTTAGCAAAAGATCAAATCATTGCTTTAGGACAAGCTGTTCAAAACCAGCAAGAACAAGGGATCATCTTTGTAGGCAAAGACTATAATTATTTAATGACCGAGGGAAGCGCTGAGCTATCAAAACTTCTTCATGCAATCCCAGCAGATCAGCGAAGTCTGACCAATCCGTCCCCACTGGTACTGACCATGGATGATCCCAATCATTTTCATGGAGAACTTCAATTTCTATATAAAACTCCTCTATTCGCTCTTTCTGAACAACAAAAAGAAAATTTAAAAAACCTAGGATTTAAAAATCATTTTGTTGTGATAGAAAATCAAAAAGATGTTTTATATCCTTACGCTTTTCTTAGCTTTAAAGGACAAATATATAAAGCTCCAGACATACAAAAAATTCAACAAACTCTTCCCATTCCTTATCCTATCGCCTTACAGCAAAAAGATGAAATAACAAAGAAACATCCGTTTAAACGTGTAACTCGTATGGCACTTTATCCGTTAGCGATGGCATTTGATGTGGTCACGGTGGCCCCTTCTCTGATCTGGGCAGACTTACGAAGTGACTTTACAAAATAGAAGTTCCTAGGCAAAACTAATTAACTAACTCTTAAGCTGGTTTTGTTTAAAGAAATTTCTTTTGTTTGATATTTATAAATTTTCTCAAAAGTCTTTTGCGTTAAATAATAGCTATTTTTTAATTTTAAAAGCTCTAATTTCCCTTAAGAATGCCACTATTCTCATAGTAGTTTCACTTAGCGTAAAAACACGTGTAACTTTTATGTAAGCCAAAACTTCATTATTTTTCATCCAAATGCGCTATATCACATTTACAAAAAAAAACATAATATTTCAATATAAGGGACTAGCTTAAAAGTGTGAGTCAATTCAATTAAATTGAGGAACAAGGGAGACTATCATGAATATGAAATCAATCAAGTATAGGCTTAATCACTTGTTTGCTTTTGAAAACTTACCTTCTGATATGCATTCACAAGCAGTTGATGAAATTGAACAGGGTTTACGCTTTGAGGAACTAGCCGAGCAAGACCATGAACGTATGCAAAACTGGTTAGATGTAACTCCTAACGATCGAAATGCTATGTGGTGCTACCTACGAGCAGCTTTACGTGGTAGCTCTGACGCTTCTTTTAAGCTTGGTATCGGTTATCTAAATGGTCAATTTGGATTAGATAAAAATTATCGTGAAGCTGAAAAATGGCTACAAAAAGCAGCAAGTCAGGGGCATCCCGATGCTGAACGCTGCTTACAAGAAGCATTTAGCAAGCTCGCATTTTCTTAAAATAAAAAACCAGCCCTTAGGCTGGTTTTTAAATTATCAGAGATTATCCGCTAATTTTTTTGTATTTAGTACGTTTTTGAACAGCGTCTTCACCTAAACGTGACTGACGGTATGCTTCATATTCTGCATAGTTACCTGTGTAGAATTCTGGCTGTTCATTTTCGAATGACAAGATGTGTGTCGCGATACGGTCAAGGAACCAACGGTCATGCGATACCACCATTACCGTACCTGGGAATACAAGAATTGCATCCTCAAGCGCACGTAAAGTTTCAATATCCAAGTCGTTTGATGGCTCATCCAGTAAGATAACGTTTGCACCTTGCTGTAAAATTTTCGCAAGTTGTAAACGGTTACGCTCACCACCAGACAATTCGCCTACGCGTTTTTGCTGGTCTTGGCCTTTAAAGTTAAAACGGCCAATATAAGCACGTGAAGCAATTTCATAATCGCCCACTTTCAAAATATCTAAACCACCAGACACTTCTTCCCAAACAGTTTTGTTATTGTCTAGAGTGTCACGAATCTGACCCACGTAAGCCACTTTAACTGACTCACCTAAAGTCACAGTACCTGTATCAGGTTGCTGTTCGCCAGTCATCATACGGAATAAAGTCGTTTTACCCGCACCATTTGGACCAACGATACCTACAATTGCTGTTGGAGGTACAGTAAACGATAAGTTTTCGTACAATACGCGGCCGTCAAATGATTTGCTGATACCTTCCACTTCCACAACTTTATTACCCAAACGAGGGCCAGGTGGAATGTAGATTTCAGACGTTTCATTACGTTGCTGGAATTCTTTAGAGTTAAGCTCTTCAAAACGCTCCATACGTGCTTTGTTTTTCTTTTGCTGACCTTTCGCATTTGAACGAACCCATTCAAGTTCTTTTTTCAATGCTTTAGCAAAAGATTCTTCTTGTTTCTGCTCTTGTTCTAAACGAGCATTTTTTTGCTCTAACCAAGAAGAATAGTTACCTTGGTAAGGAATACCATGCCCACGGTCAAGCTCCAAGATCCACTCGGCAACGTTATCCAAGAAATAACGGTCATGCGTAATCGCAACGATTGTGCCAGGGAAATCTTTCAAGAAGCGCTCTAACCAAGATACCGATTCTGCATCTAAATGGTTCGTCGGTTCGTCAAGAAGCAACATGTCTGGCTTTGAAAGCAATAAACGGCAAAGTGCTACACGACGGCGTTCACCACCTGAAAGCTTAGTTACGTCTGCATCCCAAGCTGGAAGGTTCAAGGCATCTGCCGCGATTTCAAGCTGGTTATTTAAGTTATGTGCATCCCAAGCATGGATAATTGATTCTAATTTTTCCTGCTCTTTTGCAAGTGCATCAAAGTCTGCATCCGGATCTGCATATTCTGCAAAAACCTGATCAAGGCGCTCTAATGCATCTAAAGCTTCACGCACGCCATCTTCAACGTTACCACGAACGTCTTTAGTCGGATCAAGAGGTGGTTCTTGCTCTAAATAGCCGATTTTAATTCCAGGTTGTGCACGAGCTTCACCAGAGAAATCTTTATCTACGCCAGCCATAATACGAAGCAAAGTAGATTTACCTGCACCGTTCAAACCGAGCACACCAATTTTGGCACCCGGGAAAAATGATAAAGAGATGTCTTTTAAGATTTCGCGCTTTGGCGGAACCATCTTAGACACTCGGTTCATCGTATAAATATATTGGGCCACGCAGGACTCCTCAATTGAAAAACCAATACATCGCATAAGCGATAAATAATCGCGCGTATTATACGCTGAAAACCTCGATGACTTGAAGTTATGATTTCCATCGTACGGATTTATCAAACAATTTTCTTTTTCAATAAGTTGCAAAATGTTTATGGATAAGATTTATACAGCGTTTCAGCGTATATTTTTCTATCTTTATTCCTAAAATTAGAAAACAAACCAGAATTTCTGCAATTTTCTATTTAACTTTTAAGCTAGACTCGCTCAATATTTAACTCACGAAGATGAAGTAATCATGACTTATAAAGATGAAACCTTAGCAATTCATGCTGGCTATTCACCCGAAGCGACAACAAAAGCGGTTGCAGTCCCTATTTATCAAACCACTTCGTATGCATTTGATAATACACAGCACGGTGCTGACCTTTTCGATTTAAAAGTTCAGGGCAATATTTATACCCGTATTATGAACCCGACCACTGCTGTGCTTGAGCAACGTCTTGCTGCACTCGAAGGCGGAATTGGTGCTTTAGCCTTGGCTTCTGGAATGGCAGCGATTACCTATGCTGTCCAAACGATTACAGAAGCGGGAGACAACATTGCCTCCGTCTCAACTTTATATGGCGGAACTTATAATTTATTTGCCCACACCTTACCAAAACAAGGCATTGAAGTTCGCTTTTTTGATTATCAACAGCCTGAAAGCTTACGTAACTTAATTGATGATAAGACTAAACTTGTTTTTGTTGAATCAATTGGGAATCCACTCGGAAATATTATCGATTTAGAAGCAATTTCAAAAATCGCGCATGAATATGGCGTACCTGTCATCGTCGATAATACGGTTGCCACCCCTGCTTTATTAAAACCGTTTCAATATGGCGCCGATATCGTTATTCATTCTCTTACCAAATATATTGGTGGACATGGCAATAGCATTGGTGGCGCGATTATCGATAGCGGCAAATTCCCTTGGGGTAAATATCCAGAGCGTTTTAAAGTTTTGAACACGCCAGACCCAAGTTATCACGGAGTTAATTATGTTGAAGCATTAGGTGAGGCTGCCTACATAGCACGAGCTCGCGTTGTACCATTGCGTAATACAGGTGCGGCTATTAGTCCACTGAGTGTTTTCTTGATTTTACAAGGCCTCGAAACTCTAAATCTTCGCATGGAGCGTCATACTGAAAATGCGCAAAAAATTGCAGAGTATTTACAGACCCATCCAAAAGTAAAATGGGTGAATTACGCAGGTTTAAAAGATCATCCGCAGCACCAGCTTGCTCAAAAATATGTAAAAGGTAAACCTTCTGCAATTTTATCTTTCGGTGTACAAGATGGGCGTGAAGGAGGTACTCGATTCATTGATTCACTTCAGCTATTTACTCGTCTTGTGAATATTGGTGATGCGAAAAGTTTGGCTTGCCACCCTGCAACTACAACTCACCGTCAGCTCAATGAACAAGAGCTTAAATCTGCTGGTGTAAGTGAAGATATGGTACGTCTTTCAATTGGAATTGAGCATATTGATGACTTAATTGCCGATTTAGAACAAGCACTTTCAGCTGTATAACTTTTAAACTATTCATCAAGCCTCTGGAAATAGAGGCTTTTTTCATTTTTCTGTTCACTATATAACTAAAATAATTAATGGATTAAGATACTATTTTAGAGTTTTTACTCTAAATAAATTGTTAAATTTCATATATTTACAGACTAGACAATTTTTAAACATCTATTAAGATAAAGACAATATTTATGAGTTCATCTGGATGAACCTACGGTTGTAAAAAATAAAAATTACATACCGGAATAAATAGTCCCTGCCCCTACTTAGGTAAAATGCTGTGAATAAAAAATTAGAAGCTCTGTTCCAGGAAAAGGTACAAGATAAAGTCATTTTAGTGACAGGCGCCTCGAGTGGAATCGGATTAACGATTTCAAACAAACTTGCTGATGCTGGAGCCCATGTTTTACTGGTTGCCCGTACTCAAGAAACTTTGGAAGAAGTAAATGCAGATATCGAAAAACGTGGCGGTAAGGCATCAATTTTCCCATGTGATCTCAACGATATGGAAATGATTGACCAAGTTTCTAAAGAAATTTTAGCGACTGTTGATCACATTGATATTTTAATTAATAACGCAGGTCGCTCTATTCGCCGTGCTGTGCATGAGTCTTATGATCGTTTTCATGACTTTGAACGTACCATGCAATTAAATTATTTTGGCGCAGTTCGCCTAGTTCTCAATATCTTGCCGCATATGATTCAGCGTAAAGATGGACAAATCATTAACATTAGCTCGATTGGTGTTTTAGCAAATGCTACTCGCTTCTCTGCATATGTCGCGTCTAAAGCAGCGCTTGATGCATTTAGCCGCTGTCTATCTGCCGAAGTTCATGCACACAAAATCGCAATTACTTCAATTTATATGCCATTGGTTCGTACCCCAATGATTGCACCAACTAAAATTTATAAATATGTTCCAACCCTTTCACCTGAGCAGGCTGCTGACTTAATTGCTTATGCAATCGTGAAACGTCCAAAACGTATGGCAACCAACTTAGGCCGCTTAGCTTCAATGACTTATTCTGTAGCGCCAGGCATCAATAATATGTTTATGTCGATTGGTTTCCGTTTATTCCCAAGTTCAGATGCAGCGAAGGGACAAAAAACCGAGAAATTAAACTGGGCACAAAAAGCTTATGCACGTATTTTCCCAGGTGAACACTGGTAATTTTGAGTTAAACGCATAACGAATAAAAAGCGCCTTAACTAAGGCGCTTTTTTAACTAAAGGACTGATCAATCAAGAAACTGAACGTGCCCTGTTTTTACATCATAAATTGCACCCACAACTACGATCTCACCTCGATCAACCATATCTTTAAGCACGCTGCTATTATTAATAATGTACTGGATGTTGTAATGAACATTCATTGCTGTGACTTGACTAATAAAAGCATTACCTAATTCACGTGGCTGCATAATGTCATATACGCTATCAACCGAATGCATTAATGGTCCAAGTACATATTGAATATGTGGCATTTCCTTCACATCAGACACTTGCTTTTGCTCTAAACGCAATTGACATGCACTTGTTACTGCACCGCAATCGGTATGTCCTAAAACAACGATGACTTTAGAACCTTTAGCCTGACAAGCAAACTCAAGTGAACCCAATACTTTTTGCCCAGCAATATTACCTGCAATTCGTAAGCTAAACAGATCACCAATACCGACATCAAAAATCATTTCGGTAGGGGCACGTGAGTCCATACACCCAAGGACTGCTGCAATCGGATGTTGCCCTTCATCTGCAGTCACACGAATTTGTCGGTAAATATCTCGTTGAAGACGTTCATTTTTTACAAAACGTTCGTTCCCTTCTTTAAGTAAGTTGACGACCTGTTGAGGACTCAGCTTTTGTTGCAAGTCATGTGTACTAATATCAATATCAAGTACCGCATCATCAACATCTTGATAGTGCTGTTTGAATCCGACCAATTTAAGATTTACCTGACGTTTAATGGCCGTTTCACTTTGATAATCTTGAATAACTTGATAGATATCAGGATCGATCGAATCACATTGAGTTGCATCAATAATAAGTTGCTGATGTTTATGTACATGTTCCAATGCCGAAATAAGCGCAGAACGATTAAGAAAGGTAACTTGAGAAGGAAGCTCAATACGAGTCACTACGCCATGCAAACGCTTCTCTCTATAAACACGAATACCTTTATTAAAATTGCCATAAAGAATAAAAGCACTACTGGTGAACAGACCAATTAAAATTCCCATTAAAAGATCTGTCAGTAAAATTGCAACTAAGGTAATAATAAAAGGTAAAAACTGTTTCCATCCTTTTTGATAAAGCTGTTTGAATAGTTTTGGATGGGTAAGCTTAAAGCCAGTTACGATGAGAATCGCAGCCAATGCAGACAGAGGAATCATGTTCATTAATGGCACAAAGAACAAAACCGCCAACAGCAACAATACCCCATGAATAATGGTAGAGCACTTACTACGCGCGCCTGTATTTGCATTCACCGAACTTCGCACAATTACTGAAGTGACGGGCATGCCACCTATTAAGCCCGAAACGATATTCCCTGTACCTTGTGCCCAAAGTTCACGGTTCGGCGGAGAAGAACGTTTTTGAGGATCGATTTTATCTGCTGCTTCCAGATTCAATAAGGTTTCTAAAGAGGCCACAACAGCCAGAGTAATTGCGCCTGTGTAAATCATAGGCTCAGCTAAATAGCTAAAATCAGGGAAAATTAATACTTCTTCGGGAGCTTTTAATATATTCGGCAATTGAATGAGGTTATCAATTTGCACTGCCCATGCAGAGCCGATACTCACTAAAACAAAATTTAAAACTGCTGCTAGCACAACTGCAATCAAAGCCGAAGGTAAAGCTAGTTTTTTAAGCGGACTGCTATCCCACGCTAAAATTAAGAATAGACTGAGCAAACCAATAAGCGCTGCGCCTCCATCAAAACGTTGAAGGAAGGCGTCTGGGGTTGAAGTCCAAACCTGTTTCCATGAAAAATCAGAAAGTCCAAACAGATAAGGCAATTGCGTGGCAATCAGGATGACACCAATAGCGGCTAATAACCCTAAAATGACATTATTTGGAATAAAGTTCGCAAAAAAACCTAACTTAAATAATCCAAATAGAATTTGTAGAACACCGGCAAAAATAATACATAATAAAAAGGCGGCATAATTGCCGCCTAATTGTTCTAACTGTACAAGGATGACAGCAGTCAGCCCTGCCGCTGGGCCTGCAACGCTAATGTGAGAACCACTCAGTAAACCCACAATAATGCCGCCCACAATACCTGCAATAATACCAGAGATGATGGGAGCACCTGAGGCTAAAGCAATACCCAAACACAGCGGTAATGCCACGAGGAATACGACAACTCCGGACAAGAGGTCTTTTAAATGAAATCTATTTTTCAGGTTTAAAACCGACATAAAACAACCATTTATAATATAAAGAAATAAGCAAAGTTGTACTATTACAGCCTGAAAGTGAGTAAATGCTTCAAGGCTGGGTTGATAATGTCGAACAACTGAATATCATTAAAGTTTAGTTATGCTATAACGTTGTGTATTTAATTGTGTATTTAACAACGATTTGTTGATCTTAAGATTCACCTCATCTTTACAACTGTTTTTTTCGTATTTCGCTTTTATATAATTATTAAAAAAGTAATATTTTAACCCATAAAAAAAGCCTCCAATTGGAGGCCTTTTTATCAATTAAAGACTCTTATTTAGAACCTTTAATTCCTGCTTGTAATAACAATGCACCTAAACCACCAATCTTTTGTTCTTGTGGTTTCTCTTGCTTGCTACGCTGAGGGCGTTCAGCTTGATCTTTACGTGGTTGAGGACGTTTACCTTGAGGCTTACGTTCAAAACGCTGTTCTGTATTTTGTTCACGGCGTGGTGGACGCTGTGCTTTTACAGGTGCAGAACCTTCAGCACGCATACTTAAGTTCACGCGGTTACGTTCAACATCAACCTGCATAACACGCACTTGTACGATCTGGCCCGGTTTTACAACTTTATGCGGATCAGAAACGAACTCATTCGCTAATTCAGAAATATGAACTAAACCATCTTGATGTACACCAATATCAACGAAAGCACCAAAGTTTGTGACATTAGTGATCACACCCTCAAGTTGCATACCTTCTGTCAATTGACCAACTTCAGTAATATCTTCGCGGAATTTAGCAGTACGGAACTCTGGGCGCGGGTCACGACCTGGTTTTTCAAGTTCAGCTAATACGTCTTGTACTGTTGGCAAACCAAATTTGTCATCAACAAATTCATCAGCTTTTACTTGGCGAATGATTTCAGTATTACCAATGATGTCTTTCACAGTTGTCGCTTTTGCTGCAACAATTTTCTCAACAAGACCATAACTCTCAGGGTGAACAGCAGAAGCATCTAAAGGTTCAGAACCATTTTGGATGCGTAAGAAACCAGCCGCTTGTTCAAACGTACGCTCACCTAAACGTGGTACGCTTTTCAAAGCTTGACGGTTATCAAAACGACCATGCTCTTTGCGGTATTCAACAATTTGCTGAGCAATGGCTTTATTCAAACCTGCAATGTAAGCCAAGATTGCTGGTGAAGCGGTATTTACATCAACACCAACAGCGTTCACACAGTCTTCAACTACTGCGTCAAGAGTTTTTGCTAAACCAGTTTGATTTACGTCGTGTTGATATTGACCTACACCAATTGATTTCGGATCAATCTTAACAAGTTCAGCAAGTGGATCTTGTAAACGGCGAGCAATCGACACTGCACCACGAATTGAAACATCAAGCTCTGGAAGTTCTGCAGCAGCAAGCTCACTTGCAGAGTAAACAGATGCACCCGCTTCACTTACAGTCACACGTGTTAATTTGAGGTCTGTATTAGCAGCCATCATTTCAGCCACTACAGCTTCTGTTTCACGGCTAGCTGTACCATTACCAATAGCAATAAGCTCTACATTATATTCACGGCATAGACGTGCGAGCTCAGCAATAGAACCTTCTTTATCTTCTTTAGGCGCGAATGGATAGATCGTGCTATGAGCAAGTACATCACCTGCATCGCTTACTACCGCTAGTTTCACACCAGTACGAATACCAGGGTCAACACCTAGAGTAGTACGACCACCTGCTGGCGCTGATAATAATAAATGACGAAGATTTTCAGCAAATACCTGCATTGCTTCTGCTTCGGCAGTAAGTCGTTTTTCTGTGAGCAATGAATGCTCGATTTGAGGACGAACTTTACCCAACCAGAACAATTTTGCAGTTTGTTTTAAGAAATCTTGACGTGCTTGAGGTTGAATTTGCTCAAGGTTGTATTCAGTTTCAATACGCGCTAATGGTGCATCATCTTCACCATCAACTTTTAAACCTAATACGTTTTCTTGACGACCACGTAACATCGCCAATAAACGGTGTGAAGGTAATTTGTTTAAACCTTCAGAAAATTCAAAGTAATCACGGAATTTTTTACCGACTTCTTTCTTTTCTTCAGAAGCAACAGTACTTTTTAAAACCGCAGTTTTTGCAAAAGTTGCTTTTAATTCTGTAGTAAGCGCAATATTTTGTGCCCAGTCATCAATCAGAATATGCTGGATCGCATCTAACTGACTTTCAACATCTGGATAGTCTTCATGACTAAAACCAGCCAATGCTTCAGTCGGGTCAACTTGTTCTGCAATAATTTTTTCAGCAATCGGTCCTAAACCTGCTTCTTTTGCTTTAAAAGATTTACTTGTACGCTTAGGACGATACGGTGCATAAATTTCTTCTAAAGCATTTTTTGTTTCGGCTGCATTCACCCGCGCCAACAAGTCATCATTCAATTTATTCTGTTCTTGCAATGACTGAATGACCTTTTCACGGCGCTCATATAAATCACGTAAATACGCTAAACGAGTATCTAATTGGCGTAACTGCGTATCATCTAAACCTTGTGTTACTTCTTTACGGTAACGGGCAATGAATGGAACACTGGCACCTTCGTCAATTAAGCGGATGGCAGCTTCTACTTGGTTTGGACGTACGGCAAGCTCACTTGCCAACTGCTGAACTAAGTCAGTCATCGTGTTTGATCCCACAAGGATAAAGTTTAAAAGCACTGATTATAAAGACCAAGCCCATAAAATCCACACTTGTTTGCGTATTCAAAACTTTTTTTTGTATTGACTCTGAATATTTATACTTTTTACGACTACTAGAGCACGTAAAAACAGTGGTTTAAGTATGAAAAAGTTAAAACTGAACCCTACCTTTTAATCTTTATAAAATATAAACGTACGACTTATGTCATGAACATGACAAAAAATTAATATAATTTATGAGAAAATGATCATATTGATACATAGCCCAGAAGATAAAAATTTGAGGTTGAGCACTACTTTATTCTTCTAATTTCTTATCTACTCAGTTTTTTTATCTTATTCAGCAATCAAAAGTCTATTATATTTATTTCAAATAACTGATTTGAAACAATTAGTTATTACTATTGAGTTATTATAAATTTATTGAAAATTTAACTATTTGTTGTTTTAGGTCGGTCTTTGCTAAATTATGGGCTTAAGATGTTGTTTTTTGGTTTCAAACCACCTTGAAAATTGTAATTTTGAGCAAATTGATACATAGTCTAAACAAGAACATCGGCATTATACTGAGGGCTTGTTGGCAATAAGCCTATCCGACCCAATAATATATAAATTATGACTTTAAAAGGGAGTACATCATGAGTTTAGTTGTACCTGCTGAACATCCTGAAACCGTACACAACGAAACGGATCGTGTCGAACGTATTTTAGTGGTCGATGACGATGTGCGTTTACGTACCCTCTTGCAACGTTTTTTGGAAGATAAAGGCTTTGTTGTAAAAACTGCCCACGATGCTTCGCAAATGGACCGTTTATTACAACGTGAGTTATTTTCACTTATCGTACTCGACTTTATGTTACCGGTTGAAGATGGTTTAAGTATTTGCCGTCGTTTACGCCAATCAAATATTGATACGCCAATCATCATGTTAACAGCACGTGGTAGCGATTCAGACCGTATTGCCGGTCTTGAAGCTGGTGCAGATGACTACTTGCCAAAACCATTTAACCCAAATGAGCTTTTAGCCCGTATTCGTGCAGTATTACGTCGCCAAGTTCGTGAAGTTCCGGGTGCACCAAGCCAACAAGTTGAAGTAGTAAGCTTTGGTCCATGGTCTTTAGACTTGTCTACCCGCACACTGACACGCGAAGGACAAATCGTTACCTTAACAACTGGCGAATTTGCTGTATTAAAAGCATTAGTACAACACCCACGTGAACCATTAACACGCGATAAATTGATGAACTTAGCGCGTGGCCGTGAATGGGGTGCAATGGAACGTTCAATTGACGTTCAAGTTTCTCGTTTACGTCGTTTAATTGAAGATAACCCTGCACGTGCACGTTACATCCAAACTGTATGGGGTGTCGGCTATGTATTCGTTCCAGATGGTGCTGAATAAGCTTGAGATAAGATAGAGTGAGTTTAGAACCAATCGCCCCACAGAACTTTACCGATTACGTGACCTACTCAGAGCGTAAACGGACTCGATGGGAACGTTTTCTCGACAAAATAAAGCCACGTTCTGCTGCCATGCGTACCACTATTCTGGTACTGCTGGTGGTGTTCTTTAGCTTATTTATGTCGTTATGGTTCTTTTGGCGCACTCTTTATTTACCTGAAATTCAACAGCACGCCCGTTATCTTGCGGTCGAGCTTGAGCTCGTCAATAATCCTGATATACGAATTTTTCATCGTGAAAATGAAGTAGATATTGATGCGTGGTTGCGTAATCGAGTCGGTATTGAATACGTTACCAACCCCAAAGAATATCCAAGTGTCCGAGAAAAGGTCATTGCCGAGTTTTTTACCAATCATGTCGAAAAAAAGCTGGCAAATGAGATTGGGACTAAAGACGTTACCGTTTACTTTCAGTTTAAACCGAGCCCACGCATTTGGATTCAAACACCTGAAATGCATGGGAACTGGGTTCGTGAGCCTTTAAAAACCTATGCCAACTACAGTCCTGAACTTTTAGTGGGTTGGGTCGTGGGTGTTCCATTACTGTCGGCTATCATTATTTTAATTTTGGTTCGACAGATGAACCGCCCTCTGCGTCGTTTGCAAAATGCTGCCAATGAATACAGTAAATCTGGAACAGCGCCGTACCTTGATACCAATCACGGTCCATTAGAAATTCGTCAAGTAAACCAAGCCTTTAATCGTATGGTCTATACACTCGATCAGACTGAGCGTGAACGACGTATTATGTTGGCAGGTATTTCACATGATTTACGCACCCCTCTTACACGCATACGTTTAACAGCAGAGATGCTGCCTGATGAGTTTTTGCGTGAAGGTTTGGTTTATGACGTAGATGATATGGATGCAATTCTTAATCAGTTCATTTCATACATGCGCGATGGTTCAGATGAGGAGTTGAAAGACACCAATATCAACATGCTTTTGCAAGAACTTGTTGTGCAATTTAAACCTCTCGATATTCAATTCGAGATGCAGGATGTACCTATTATTCCGGCACGTAGTCTTTCTTTAAAAAGACTTATTGCCAACTTGATTAATAATGCAAAACGCTATGGTGCTGAACCGATAGAGCTCAGTGCAAAAGTTGAAAATGAATCTATTTTAATTACCGTTGCTGATCATGGTGAAGGCATTCCGGCAGATCAAATTGAAGAGTTAATGCAACCTTTTGTTCGCGGAGACTCAGCAAGAACCATTCAAGGTAGTGGTCTTGGGCTGGCTATTGTTAAACGTATTGTCGATATTCATCATGGTGAGATTCAAATTCATAATCGTGAACAAGGCGGTTTAGAAGTTATTATTTCTTTACCAATCCCAAAACCGAGTACCGAAGAAAATACCACGACGAATCCTTTGGAAAAAATAAAACAAACATTAAGTGAGCGCTTTTAATTTGAACAATCAGCAATTAAAAGCCTTGTTTTAATGACAAATAAAAACAATAAAAATCAATTAAATAAAGACCATAAATATAATTTATACCACCATTTATTTACAAAATTAGACCTTAGCCTAACACCTATGCACTTTTCAATTTTTCATAGCTAAAATCCCGTATGTTTTGACAATATTGAGGATGTCCAATGTCTTTAAGTCGTATTCGCCTAGCTTCTCTTCATGACAAGGTCATCAGTGCTGAACAAGCTGCGCAATTCATCGAAAATGGAATGACCGTTGGTATGAGTGGTTTTACCCGTGCCGGTGAAGCTAAAGCTGTTCCACAAGCACTTGTAGAGCATGCAAAGAAAAATCCGTTAAAAATCACGTTAATTACGGGTGCTAGCTTAGGTAATGACTTAGACAAACAACTCACGGAAGCAGGTGTTTTATCTCGTCGTATGCCATTTCAGGTAGACAACACTTTACGTCGTGCGATTAACAACGGCGAAGTTATGTTTATTGATCAACATTTATCAGAAACTGTTGAGCAAATGCGTAACCAGCAACTGAAACGTCCAGACGTTGCGGTGATTGAAGCAATTGCGATTACTGAAGATGGCGGCATTATTCCAACAACTTCTGTGGGTAACTCTGCAAGCTTTGCTATTTTTGCCGAAAAAGTTATTGTTGAAATCAACACATCTTTAAGCGAAAGCTTTGAAGGTTTGCACGACATCTATATTCCGACTTATCGCCCAACACGTACTCCAATTCCATTGACAAAAGTGGATGAGCGTATTGGTACAACAGCAATCCAGATCGATCCTGCAAAAATTGTAGGTATTGTATTTAACGATACACATGACTCACCATCAACAGTAACTCCTCCAGATGATGAGACTCAAGGCATTGCAAACCACTTAATTGCTTTCTTTAACAAAGAAGTTGCAGAAGGTCGTTTACCGAAAAACCTTGGTCCATTACAAGCAGGGATTGGTTCTATTGCCAATGCTGTATTAACAGGTTTAAAAGATTCTGATTTTGAAGACCTCATCATGTACTCAGAAGTACTACAAGACTGTACTTTTGAACTCATTGATGCAGGCAAAATGAAATTTGCTTCAGGTAGCTCAATTACCCTTTCTGCAAAATGTGGTGAAAAAGTTTTTGGCAATATCGAAGCTTACAAAGACAAATTAGTGCTTCGTCCACAAGAAATTTCTAACCATCCTGAATTGGTTCGTCGTTTAGGGATTATCGGCATTAACACTGCGCTTGAGTTTGATATTTACGGTAACGTGAACTCAACTCACGTGTGTGGTACTAAAATGATGAACGGTATTGGTGGTTCAGGTGACTTCGCTCGTAACGCTCACTTGGCGATCTTTGTAACCAAATCAATTGCTAAAGGCGGCGATATCTCTTCTATCGTGCCAATGGTAAGCCACGTTGATCACAGTGAACACGACGTTGATATTTTAGTGACAGAGCAAGGTTTAGCAGACTTACGCGGTTTAGCGCCTCGTGAACGCGCTCGCGCTATTATCGATAATTGTGTACACCCACTTTATCGTGATGCATTAAATGACTATTTTGACCGTGCATGCGCTAAAGGTGGACATACTCCTCACTTACTTCGTGAAGCGTTGTCTTGGCATGCAAACTTCGAAGAAACAGGTCAAATGCTTCAAGCAGCACCAGTTGCAAAATCAGCTTAAATCACTGGTTTAATTCAAGCACTCCTTCGGGAGTGCTTTTTTATTTGTTTAAATTATTAATAAAACACTGCTCAAGCCCGAATTTTTATTTTATCTTTTCAGCACATCAAAACAAAAAGTAGAAATCCATATGTTTATTATTCGTCAATTTACAAATGCAGATCTGGATGATGTCGTTATTTTATGGGAAAGCTGTGGTCTGACCCGTCCTTGGAATAATCCTGAAACCGATATTTTCAGAAAAGTCTCACAACAGGATGATTTGTTTTTAGTTGCTATTAAAGATGAGCAACTGATTGGTACGCTTATGGGCGGCTACGACGGCCATAGAGGCTGGATTAACTATCTGGCTGTTCACCCCCACCAACAACGCTTAGGAATCGCTACAGCGCTCGTTCAGCAGCTTGAGAAGCGTCTCATCGCTCGTGGTTGCCCAAAACTGCAATTACTCGTCCGTAAAGACAATTTGAATGTATTGAATTTTTACGAACAGCTTGGCTATGACGAGGTAGAAGCAGTGTGCTTAGGAAAAAGACTTATTCGTGATAGTTCTCATGATTAGAACCACGTTTCGGTTGGACTATTTTTAGAAAGTTAAGGCAATATTAGGGATAACCCTCTTTGCTTGTGGATAAAATGAGATTTATACACAGGTAAGGTCGTAATATTTTTATTAAATAAACAGACATGAAAAAAGCCCCATACATTATATATGGGGCTTTTTCGAATATGGTGGCGAGACCCAGGATCGAACTGGGGACACACGGATTTTCAATCCGTTGCTCTACCTACTGAGCTATCACGCCGATGGCCTGTATTAAGCCGTATCTCAGAACAATAGTCAACAATTATCCTGAGTTTCTGATTTAAATGAGTATTTTTTATACTTAAAAAAAATCCCTGATGGGATCAGGGATTGAAAACACAAATAATGGTGGCGAGACCCAGGATCGAACTGGGGACACACGGATTTTCAATCCGTTGCTCTACCTACTGAGCTATCACGCCGAAGTGGGCGTATTAAACAATGTTTATAAGAAGACGTCAAGCAACTTCCGTGTTTTTTGTAACAAGTGATTATTTTTAAATCACAACCACAAAATAATAGAAGCTTTTAGTGATGTAGTTTACCAATGTGAGCCAAACAGCGATGAATCGCGCCACAACCTGGTTCAAAAGTTTTAACACCTTTTGACTCTTCTATACGGCAAGCTTCTTCGACTAAGCGCTCAGCTACCCCACGACCACGGTTCGCAGGGTGCACAACAATATATTCAAGAACCTTGCTTTCGCCTTGTCCTGAAGACCAAATTGCACCTATAATTTTGGTGTTAAATTCGGCAGTGTATAGCGTGGTATACTGTTGTAAATCTTGTTCAAGTTGTTCAATCGCATCGTGCCCGTCACCAAACTCCGGACTTGTATCATACAGTCGCTCAAGCTGATCGCGGATCTCTGAATTATCTAGAGAACTATAAGCATGTACGGTAATAGGCATTGATTAACCCTCCTGAGCAAACTATGATGCTGTCACGAATTCGTCACAGCGAAATTGTCGTTAACATCCAATCATTTTTGACGTTTTTTGAGGAACGTGTCCATGACGCAACGTATCAGTGAAGTGGTTAGAAATACCAATGAAACCAAAATTCGAGTTCGTTTAAATCTCGACGGTACTGGTCAAGGCACACTAAACACTGGAGTTCCATTTTTAGACCATATGATTGATCAAATCAAGCGACATGGCTTATTTGATATCGATATTCACTGTGACGGAGACCTCGAGATTGATGATCACCACACCGTAGAAGACTGTGGTATCACGCTTGGACAAGCTTTTGCACAAGCTTTAGGCGATAAAAAAGGTTTAAAACGCTATGGTCATTTTTATGCACCATTAGATGAAGCTTTATCTCGCGTTGTTGTCGATTTATCTGGTCGTCCGGGTTTATTCATGGATATTCCATTTACCCGTGCACGCATCGGTACATTTGATGTCGATTTATTTTCTGAGTTTTTTCAAGGTTTCGTAAACCATGCGCTTATGACCTTACACATCGATAACTTAAAAGGTAAAAATAGCCACCATCAAATCGAAAGTGTGTTCAAAGCACTTGCTCGTGCTTTACGTATGGCATGTGAAGTTGATCCACGTGCAGAAAACACGATTGCATCGACAAAAGGTAGCCTCTAATGACACGTATCGCGTTACTTGATTATGGCATGGGCAATCTACACTCAGCGGCTAAAGCACTTGAGCATGTGGGCGCTACAGTCGATGTGACCAATGATCCAAAGTTAATTGCACAAGCCGACAAAATTGTTTTTCCAGGCGTTGGTGCAATGCGTGACTGCATGCAAGGTATGCGTGAAGCAGGTATTGATGAAGTTGTACGTAAAGCTGCATTTAATAAACCTGTTCTTGCGATTTGCGTAGGCATGCAAGCATTACTACAAAGTTCTGAAGAAAATGGCGGTGTAGACGCATTAGGTATTTTTGACGGCGTAGTAAAACATTTCCCTCAAATGGAAGGTTTAAAAGTACCACACATGGGCTGGAACCAAGTTCACCAAATGGACCCAAGCCATCCAATGTGGAATAACATCGAACAAGATGCTCGCTTCTACTTTGTACATAGCTACTATGTCGAACCAAAAGATGAAAGCGTTGTGGCTGCGACTTGTGAGTATGGCGTGAATTTCTGCACAGCAATTCATAAAGATAATTTATTCGCGACCCAATTCCACCCAGAGAAAAGTCATACTGCTGGTTTGCAGTTACTTAAAAACTTTGTGGAATGGAATATTTAATCTGATTTAAAACTGAAAAAGATTAGGTCTAGATGGCCTGATCTTTTTTTTATTTACAATAACAACTAATCATTTATAGAATGATGTTTTATTCAACAAAATATTGAATATTTATACTTTTAAATAAAACCAAATGATCAGGAAAACAAAATGAATTCACCTTTCGAAAATCAACCACTTCAACAAGATTCCCCCTTTAAAGCTAGTGGTCGTTTTGGGCGACTCTCTTATGCTGCTTGGACATTCTTATTTTCACTCGTCATCGGTATCGCCGTTGTCATCATCGCTTTTACTTTTGGGTTTACATCTAGTCAGGAACTAACGGGTCTTTCTACGGCAGGCATGATTGTTATCGCCATTCTTTATATTGTTTGCCTCTATGTAAGTTTTGTATTTACCATCCGCCGCTTGCACGACCGCAATAATACAGGATGGCTATCATTACTGATGCTGATCCCCGCCGTAAACCTCATTTTTATGATCTATCTCTTTGCGGCAAAAGGTACAGAAGGCAATAATGATTACGGCCCACAGCGCCCTACCCCTGGTTGGGAACGCGTTTTAGGCTGGATTTATATTATCCTAATTCCCCTTGCTTTGGTTTTTGCTGTCGTTGCCACAATCATGTCTCCGACCTATGAAGGCTATGTCGAGAAAAGTGAAAGTGTGGTCATAGGTACACCTTCTCAGTCTCAATAATTTTTAAAGACATTCATAAAGCCTAGTTCTCTAGGCTTTATTCATATATAAAGTGAATAGCCCAATTCATTTGTACGCTGTTAAATATGTCCGAAGCCGTTGCCCTCCTTGATAAAGCCTCTATTCAGCAGCTTCCTCCTTTTGAAAATATTAACCACCATAATATTGTGGTGATAGAAAATATTGAGCAATGCAAAAGTATTGAAGAAGAATTAAAAAACGCTGCAATTTTGGGATTTGATTCTGAGTCTAAACCTACATTTAAAGTGGGTGAAATCTCAACTGGGCCACACTTGATTCAACTTGCTACAGCACAAAAAGCCTATTTATTTCATGTCAATTCATCAACTTTAAAATTCTTGCAGCCCATTTTATCTAACCAGAAGCAAATTAAAGTCGGTTTTGGCCTTAAAAATGATAAGCATATTTTTCATAAAAAAGGTATAGAACTAGAAAGTTGTGTCGACCTTGCTAAAGGTTTTAGTCACTTTGGTTTTAAACAGCAAATGGGCTTACAAAAAGCGGTGGCGCTGTTATTTGGACAATATCTAGCAAAGTCGAAAAAAGTCGGAACTTCAAACTGGGCAAGAAAGCCACTTACATCTCAGCAAATAAATTATGCCGCTGCTGATGCTTATGCGGCATTACTCGTATTTGAAGAGCTCAGAAACCAAAAACTATTACCCGCTCACATTTCACAAACTATTCAAACCGCACTTCAAGCGTAAAGTAATAAAAGTCTTTTCTAAGGCTTAGCGATTGATCAATACTTTGCTAAGATGTGCACAATTTCATAAACATGATGAAGCAAGGAGCGGAAGCATGCTAATCATTCCAGCAATTGACCTGAAAGATGGTAAATGTGTGCGTTTAAAACAAGGGCGTATGGAAGACGATACCGTTTTCTCTGACGATCCGGTTGCAACTGCCCAGCATTGGGTAAATGAAGGTGCGCGCCGTTTGCATTTGGTTGATTTGAATGGCGCTTTCGCAGGTACTCCAATTCATAAGCCTGTTGTTGAGGCGATTGCTAAAGCTCAGCCAGAATTACCAATTCAAATTGGTGGTGGTATTCGCTCATTAGAAACGATTGAACACTATTTAGAAGCTGGCGTGACTTTTGTCATTATCGGCACTAAAGCTGTTCAAGAACCTGAATTTGTAGAAGAAGCTTGTAAACGTTTTGCAGGTCACATCATTGTTGGTATTGATGCCATGAATGGTATGGTTGCAACTGACGGTTGGGCAAACGTTACTGATGTGAAAGCAACTGATTTAGCGAAACGCTTTGCTGATGCAGGCGTGTCTAGCATTGTTTATACAGACATTGCTCGTGACGGTATGATGCAAGGTGTAAACGTTGAGCAAACTGTAAACTTGGCTCAATACTCAGGCTTACCAGTAATCGCTTCTGGTGGTGTTACCAACCTTGATGACGTTCGTAACTTAAAAGGTCAACCGGGCATTTTAGGTGCGATTACAGGCCGCGCAATTTATGAAGGTACTTTAAACCTTCGTGAAGCTCAGCTTTTGTTAGATGAAAACCGTCTTTAATTTTTAAGATGTAAAAAGAGCCTGATTAGGCTCTTTTTTATTTTTGATTATCTTTAGTTTAATAACTTTTCTAAATCGATTACCTCATCCGCAATTTCCATCGCATAGGGTGAATGCGTAATCATGATCACGGATGGAACAACCTGCTGAATATATTCAAGTATATTTTTTGCAGTATCTACATCCAAGGCGGCAGTCGGTTCGTCTAGGATGATGAGCTGCGGGCGAGCTAAAAGACCTCGAAGAATGCAAATTCTTTGCTTTTCTCCTCCTGAAAAATTCTTATAAATTTCAGTTAAATCATCATTGAGTGTTAACTGATGCTTTTTTAAAATATGCAACAAGTTAAATTGCTCGAGCATCTGAAGTAAGTAAGAATCCTCATATATGTGCGAGGAGTTATAAACTAAATTATCTCTAAGGGAATAAGGGAAAATAACTGGTTGCTGTGCAACGTAAACAACCTCATCAAAAATATGCTTAGAGAAATTTTGGCTAATATCAATATTCTTATAGCAAAGCTGCCCTGATTGAATCTGGTACACGCCCATTAAATAATTCATTAGAGAAGTCTTTCCCAAGCCAGTTGGCCCAATCACGACATACGTTTTATTGGCTAATATTGTTAAATTAAAATGATCTACGGCTCTTTTCCCAAGTAAAAATTTAGCATTTATAAATTGAAAGAGAACATTGGAGTCTTGAACGATAGAATGCGTATAATTTTCTTTATTGAGATCAAAGTATTTTCGATATTTTGCTAAGGCTACAAAGTTACCATTTAAACGCATCAAGCTTTGAGAAACCGCTAAAAATGGATTGGTGAGTTGAATAATATAAGTACTTATCAATACGAAAGCACCCGGTGTAAGCTGCTTTTCAGTTGAAAGAAAGACTGTAAATAACATAAAAAAGAGTAAAAACAAAAAGATCAGGAACAATTGAGAAATCATCAATAGCCCTATTTTTTTATTCCTATCTTTAGCTGTTTTGATGAATGAGTCTAATGTGGTATTAAATTTTGACAATTGAAACGGTACTGCATTTTTTACTTTAATTTCATATGAATTTGAGATCTGATGTATCAAATCGCTATTTACCTGATTATCTTGTTGATACATCGAATCAAATAAAGAACTACTTCTTTTATTTATATGAAAGGAAACTAAAAAAATAACGATAGCTACCAATAAAAAACTGATACTAAAAAGTAAGCTAATAGTTGTAAATAAAACTGCAAAGATCATAACCAATTGAAAAATGATTGGCCCCAAATGAAGCAGCAACGTTAGATTTATCTCACCAAAAGCAGAACTTCCTCTTGCAAGATCACTAATGACTGTTCCAGCTTCAATTTGATCTTGCTCATCTTTTTTAAGATTTAAATAATTTTTTAACCCCGCAAAAATTAATGCTCCTTTGAAATCAACCATCAAATAAGCACTAAAAATATTTTTCGTCCAATTACATAACTCATTCGCTAACCATGCTGCAGCATAAGCGAGTACGATTAGATATAAGAAATTAAATGGAAGTCGAATATCTAGTGGAAAGTTATATGCCTGTGCAGAGTAATCAATAATAATTTTTAATAGGTATGGCAATAATGTCGTAAAGAATGCTGTAAACATTACTAATAAAAACATGAGAAACATACTACCTTTCTGCTTCTTATAATTTTCTTTAGAAACCTGCCATAAAAATTTATAGTTTTGAATATCTTGTGAACTTAATAAGAACTTCATTTCTGTATCTTTTTTCTATTAAAACGAGTTAAAAATAATTTCATTACACACGAAATATCATAACTTGCCTTATTTATTCTTATTCGTATTTTTTGTTTAAATTGAATTCACAGGTTTTTAAGAGAGGTCATATACATCATATATGCCTTCAATAAACTGCATAAATTTTAAAAACATATATTTTATTAAAAAGCTTAAATTCCAAATCAATACACCACATTACGAGTAAATTTAAGCACTTGGTTACCACTATTGATATAGGTATAAGTAACAGAACTTTCAAAAATAAAAGATGAACCAGCAGAAATCATTTTTTTGCTGTCTGTAAATTGTATGGTCAACTCACCTTCTAATACGTAAATAATTTCTTGCCATCCGTCTGCATCTGCTTCCGCAACGTAAGACTCTCCCACAGCCAAAGACCATATCCAAAGCTCAACTTGGGAACGAGATGGAACTGAAGCGAGCAAGGTTGCTTTACTTTCCTCATCTTCACCCTGCCAAGCGAGTGCATTTACTACGGCATGTTCTTTATGCTCAGGTGCACTCACAATCGTTTTAAAATCCACACCCAACACTGCTGCAATCGCATCGAGTTTGGCCAAACTAATATTGACCTGCCCAGTTTCCAAAGCAGCAATGGTTCGTCTACTCACACCTGCCTGATCTGCCAAATCTTGTTGACTCAAATCTCGTTCATCTCTTAATAAACGAATATTTGTGCCTACGTGCTGTAAAACGGTACTCGACTGGCTCATAAAATGGATTAGCAAGAAAATTTGAGCAATATATTGCACAAAATACAAGAATAGCGCAATATGTGCAGTATATTGCACAATTTAATTTAACTTGAGTATGTCACCAATTTCTCTGAGTTCAAGCAAAGCCCCACAGTTAGCCCTGATTCTGATTACGATCATTTGGGGAGGAACATTCCTTACTGTGCAGTATGCGCTGAATTTTGCATCACCTATGTTTTTTGTAGGCTGTCGTTTTGCTGTAGCAGCTCTTACTTTGCTTCTTATCTCATTAAAAAGTATGAAAGGTGTTACTTTAAAAGATTTAGGCGCTGGTAGCGCGATTGGTCTTGTGATTGCGGCAGGCTACGGCACCCAGACCATTGGCCTACAAACCATTCCGAGTAGTGAA
This sequence comes from Acinetobacter pittii ATCC 19004 = CIP 70.29, assembly GCF_000369045.1. Taxonomy (GTDB): domain Bacteria; phylum Pseudomonadota; class Gammaproteobacteria; order Pseudomonadales; family Moraxellaceae; genus Acinetobacter; species Acinetobacter pittii. Next base: position 229,921 of record NZ_KB849796.1, read on the forward strand.
TCCGCTTTTTTAACGGCGCTATATGTTCCGCTTGTTCCTATTTTAATGTGGCTCATCTTTAGAAAAACTCCACATATTATGACTTGGGTGGGAGCTGCTCTTGCGTTTGCTGGCCTTGTTTTCTTAACGGGAAATGGTTTTGAGCAAATTTCATTAAGTTTTGGGCAGCTGTTAACAATCTTGGGTGCCTTTGCGATTGCTTTAGAAATTATTTTTATTAGCTACTTTGCTGGAAAGGTAAATTTACGCCGCGTCACAATCATTCAACTTGGCGTCGCTTCTCTAATTTCTTTCGCCATCATGCCTGTGGTGGGTGAACATACAATTCCAGCATTTTCATGGCCCCTAGTACTGATTGCTGTTGCATTAGGTTTAGCGAGTGCGCTCATTCAATTTGTTATGAACTGGGCTCAACGTGTGGTTGATCCTTCACGTGCCGCAATTATCTATGCAGGAGAACCTGTTTGGGCAGGCATTATTGGTCGAATTGCAGGTGAGCGTTTGCCATTGATTGCCCTTTTGGGAGGTGCTTTAGTGGTCTTAGGCGTTTTAGTCAGTGAGTTAAAAATTAAGTTGCCCATTAAAAAAGCTAAAAGAATTCGAGAATAAAAAAGAGAGCTTAATGCTCTCTTTTTTACTATCTATCATTTTTTCTTCAATAACCTACACGGTTGGTAGTACTCAACCGTCGGCATTGGGTCATAAAATGGATGGAGCAAAGTTTTCCATTCTTGATAAGCCTCAGACTTTCTAAACCCTTCTGTATGGTTTTCAATTTCATCCCAGAAAATCATTAAAATATAATGATGGGGATCGGTTGCATGCTTAATCAGTTGGACCGCATTAAAGCCTTCCATTGGATAAACAATATGTTTAGCCTGCTCGAATGCTTCAAGAAATGCTTCACTTTGCCCAGACTTTATACTCAAATGTACATGTTCAATAATCATAATTCATTGATACATCGGGCGGTTATCATTTAACGCAATCAATCCACGAATTGCACGATATACAATCCAGATCCACGCAGCACCAATTACGCCCACACAGAATACGGTCGATGAAACGGCAACGCCTGCAAATAGATTAGTATTTTCGCCCGTAAAGAACAGGAAAATAAACGGCAGAAAGGCAATAATATTCCAAGCCAGATACCACCAGAATGTTCTGATTTGCCATGTAAAGTGGCTCGCGAAAATCGAGCCTTGTACATCAGAACGTTTTACGTAGTTAATAATTAAAGCAATAACCGCAAGTAAGCCGCCTGTAAAAATGGCAACAATATAAAGTACATATAAAATAAGTGTTAAAGTACGATTTGGATCTTGGTCGATAGAACTATTCATTTTTATACCTCTCAAGTTTATTAAAACGATTTACTTTTATGAGCCCCGCAATACGTTTAAGGGAGAAATTAGCCACAAAATCAAAAGTAAATGAAAGAATATGGTACAAAAATAAATCTTACGAAAGGGTTGTTTTTGTGTTTTATGTCTCAGTTTTTGTTGTGCCCACCATGCAGCTGGCCAACCTCCTAAAAAGCTAACAATGTGCAATGTTTGTTCAGGTACACGGCGATTACCCAATTGTGCGGCTTCTTTGTCTTGTGAATAGAGCCAATAACTTAAGGCATTCATCATTAAAACAAATAACAAGGTATAAGCTGGCAAAATATGAATAAAACTCATAATTCCCATTAAAACGAAATAAAACACGATCCCCATTTGCATTGCAGACCAAGGGTTAGCTTGAAAAGAAGATTCTGCTTTTGCAGGCTTGGACGCTTTTCGAGTTTGAGATGCTTTTAAATAGGTGACCTGCTGAGCACGAAAACGGCCTCGTTCATCGAGAATCACCCGATATTCCAGTGCACAGCCAATAATTGGCCGAGGTCCGGGGCGTGCAAAATCTTTGATATGCAAAAAGACTCGCTCTTTTTCAGCATCATCCGGCTGAATAAAGCCATAACCTTTTTCGTCGAACCATTCGACTAAACGCCCCTGATCTCGCATGTTTATTCCCTTTTATGCTTTTACATGACTTAAACGGTCTTGCATCATTGCTCGCATTTCTTGCGGGTCTTTTTGCAAAATGTCATCGCCGGTACGTCCTTCTTCTTTATTTTTTTGAGCAACTTGCAAACGCATTGACCAAAAACGGCACGCTGCCATTGCCAAGAATACATCTAAACATGCAAGTTCATCTGAAGTCAGCGCACGAACTTTTTGGTATGCCGCTAAATAAGCGTCGACTTTGTCTGAGTTTAAATGCGCTGCTGGATATTCGGTACAAAAATCATTAATGGTAATCGCAATATCAAACAGCAACTCATCTTGATTTAACTCGTAAAAATCTAGAATACCTTGTAATTGCTCGCCTTCAAACAAAGTATTGTCGCGGAACAAATCAGAGTGAATAAAACCTGTTGGTCGATTTGAATACTGCGCTGTTTTAGTATTAAAAGCTTGATAGACCTGCTCAAGTAAAGTTTGGTCATCTTGAGTCATGCTTGGTTTCAGCTGTTCTGCAACACCTGTCCAGTATTGATGATCACGTCGATATTCACGTTCAAGTGGAAAATCTTGTAAAGCCACATGCAGTTTCGCCTGTGCATCTGCAATCGCTGCAACTTGTGCTACTGTGGTTTGCATGGGATGGTGACCCATTAAACGTGGTGCAATTTGTGCAGGCTTGTCTGCAATAACATGAACCGCTTGACCGCTGTGCTTTAACGGCACTGCAACAGGTACATCATGAGTACCTAATTGCTCAAGTACAGGAATAAGTTCGCCTGCACCTTGTGCATCTAACTCTTCAAACACGGTGAGTACATATTGTTTGCGGTTTACATCAACCAGAAAATAATTGGTGTTTTGAATACCTCCCTGAATTGGGTTCAGCTCCAACACCTCTAATCCATAAGGTGCAGCAAAGGTGCGAACTTCATCTAAACTCAACGGGGTATAAACCGACATGGAAAACCTGCAAAAAACATCTGTGAAGTTTGATAGAATACCTCTTCCCTCCATGAAGGTGTAGCGCCTGTGTAGGAACTTTCACCAACGGCGATTATTTTTGGAAAAAGCTATGCTTGCTAAACGTATTATTCCTTGCCTAGACGTTGATAACGGACGCGTAGTTAAAGGCGTTCAATTCCTCGATATTCGTGATGCTGGCGACCCTGTTGAAGTGGCACGTCGCTATAACGAACAAGGTGCAGACGAAATTACTTTCTTAGACATTACCGCTACACATCATGGACGCGATACCACTTACCGTACTGTTGAACGTATGGCCGAGACTGTATTTGTGCCATTAACTGTCGGTGGTGGTGTACGTAAGGTTGAAGATATTCGTGCGTTATTAAATGCAGGTGCAGACAAAGTTAGTATTAACTCGGCTGCCGTATTTAATCCAGAATTTGTTCAAGAAGCTTCACAGCACTTTGGCGCGCAATGTATTGTGGTTGCGATTGATGCCAAAAAAACTGGCGACAACAAATGGGAAATCTTTACTCACGGTGGCCGTAAACCAACTGGTATTGATGCCATTGAATGGGCTGTAAAAATGGCTGACTACGGTGCGGGCGAGTTGCTGATTACCAGTATGGACGCGGATGGTACTAAAGCAGGTTACGATATTGCATTAATGCGTGCTATTAATGACCGCGTTACCATTCCAACGATTGCCTCAGGTGGTGTAGGTAACTTACAACACCTTGCAGATGGTATTTTACAAGGTGGTGCCGATGCAGTATTGGCAGCAAGTATTTTCCACTTTGGTCAATATACGATTCCAGAAGCTAAACAATATTTGGCTGAACAAGGCATCGAAATGCGCTTGTAAGCTTAATCATAATTAAAGGGGCAATATGCCCCTTTAATTTTTATGCCGCACCATCTATTTCTTTCACTTCACTAGGAAGTTCTAATTTTTCTTTTTTCTCGACCCATTTTGCTGGAAAGATTTTTTCTACAGCTTGAGTTAACGGTTTAGCAAATAAAGTAGGCAACCGAATACCCAAAGGATTTTGTTCTTTTAAATCTGCTGAAGACACCACTCGTGTTCCCATCACATAATCAAACCCAGGTTTGGTCACACACCAATTGGCGTCTTGATTAGAGTTCATGTGGTGGTCGTAATGCCATGGAATTTTACGCTTTGCCCAGTCAGGCTCTAAATGTGCACGGCGATGAATATAATAATAATTTCCTGCACTGTACCAAGCTGCGAGAGCCATGCCTTTTGAAAATGGATAGAACATTGCACTTGAAACGGTTGCCACTACAGCAAGCGAAATTAACTCATTTTTTGTTCGCCAGTTACCAACGCCCTCAACATAGCAATCATCATGAAATTGTTGTTTGCGGACTTCACGATGGTGTGCCCAATGAGATTCCATGCTTTTTGGTACTGGGCTATAACGTGGTTTTCCAGCACGGTGTACACCATGCAAAATATATTTGTGTGCTACCCATTCAAATGCATTTGCAACCGCAATTCCTGCAATAAACCCTTTTAACATCAGCTAACTCCTTTTCTTTTTATTCAGAATATAAAATTCTTTATGCTAGGTATTGACCAGAATTTATGGTTTCATTGACAAATCACGACAAGAAAGAGGTGGTTAGGGATGCCACAATTAAAAAATTATACAGGCTCAGTGTATGGAGGACTGGGGCATCTTTTAAAGGCTTACTGTGAAGCCAATCAGTTAGCTATTCCTGAACAATTAGAACAAGTTCAAAATCTGGAACGCTTTGACTACGTCGTTTGGCGTGACCTATTAGAAGTGATTTATAAACTAGACCCGAAGCCAGGTTTAGGGCTAGAAATTGCCAAATATGTGCAACCCAAACACTTAGGGATTATTGCTTACCTCGCGCTCTCTTGCGACAACTTAGGTGAAGCCTTAATTCGCTATCATGATTTTCACCGTCTGATTTATGACGGGAGCCCATTAGTGGTTGAGCTACAAGGGAGATATGGTTCTATTCGCTGGGAAGCGACTGAGCTACACCCTACCCAGCTTACCGATGAAATCGCGATTGCGTTGGTGATTCAGTTCTTACGTCTTTTTATGTCTCATGAAGACGTGCATTTACATGAAGTACGTTTCTTAAATGCTGCTCCTAAAAATATCAGAGTCTACGAACAATATTTTCAATGTCCCGTTCGTTTTAGCCAGCCACGTACAGAGTTACTCATTCCAATTACGGAAATTAATAAGCCACTTAGCAGCGCTGACCACACGTTGCAGCAACTATTGGTTCAGCAAGCACAAGCACTTTTAGAACAATTACCAAATTCGACCCAACTTGATCAGCGTTTACAGCATTCAATTTTGACTGGGCTACAAAAGAATCAATATCAAATTGAATATATTGCTGCTCAATTAGGCCTATCAGTTCGACAACTCCAACGACACTTACAACAACAAGACACCACCTTTCAGGAACGCGTTCAGCAAGTGCGCTTTATGCTTGCAACCGAATATTTAAAAGATCCGCATTTAAGCTTACAAGAGATCGCACTTTTACTTTGTTATTCAGAACAAAGTGCGTTTCAAAGAGCATTTAAACATTGGACCAATCAAACACCCCAGCAATGGAGGGATCAATTTTTAGACAAAGAATAACCAACCAAAACTTACAAATCTTTTCTTGATTAAAACAACACTGAAAACAAAAATTTCATATAGTCACATGCTTAATTTTTTGTGACATATTTCACACTAATTAAAAAATATATCAATAGATGAGTAATCACAATGAATAAATATTTTGCTGAATTCCTAGGTACGTTTTGGCTAGTCTTTGGTGGTTGTGGTAGTGCAGTTTTAGCCGCAGCTTTCCCTGAACTTGGTATTGGCTTTGCAGGTGTAGCCCTTGCCTTTGGTTTAACCGTACTCACAGGTGCTTATGCTCTAGGGCATATCTCAGGTGGACATTTTAATCCCGCGGTAAGTGTTGGCCTTTGGGTCGGTGGCCGCTTCGATGTTAAAGATTTAATTCCCTATATCGTTGCTCAAGTGGTCGGTGCGACTGCTGCTGCATTTGTTCTTTATATTATTGCTCAAGGTCAAGCAGGCTTTAGCGGTGTTGGTGGTTTTGCTACCAACGGTTTTGGTGACTTATCACCAAACAAGTTTGGCTTAGGTTCTGCTTTCATTATTGAAGTGGTTCTTACAGCTTTCTTCTTAATCATTATTTTAGGTGCAACTGATCGCCGCGCACCTGCTGGCTTCGCTCCTATTGCGATTGGTTTGGGCTTAACACTCATTCACTTAATCAGTATTCCAGTGACGAACACTTCGGTAAACCCAGCACGTAGTACAGGTGTTGCATTCTTTGCTGAAACGGCTGCATTAAGTCAGTTGTGGTTGTTCTGGGTGGCACCAATTTTAGGGGCGGTGATTGGAGCAATTATTTATAAGGTGGTAGCTGGCGATAAAGATTAACTCTTCTTAGACTCAATCTACTATCGCGGAAGGTGACATGGATGTCACCTGTTGAGCAGGGGTACATGGATGTACCCTTTGATCAACAAAGCCTTTTGTTTACTTTTGGGCTTTCAAAAGTAAAAAATGTCTATACACATTCACTAAAATCTAACGTGGTATTAAAGACTGTATTACAACATGACCATACTAAATATCACGCATAGCATGCATAAATTATAAAAACGGATTATTAATTTCTTGTTCAGCTGGACGTTCAATTTGCTCAGGTAATTCTTCTTTTTCCAAAGCCGCCACAACATCATTTAAAAAGCTCTGCAATGCCTTTGCCTGTTCTAACCCGACTTTGTCTTTGGTAATTTGCAAGTTGCCGTAAATGCTGACGCAATCGACATCATTTTCTAATGTTAAATCTTCAATTGATGAAGACTCTGTACCCTTTTCAAATGGTTTAAACATAGGTCTTATCTCGTTGTTATATCTTCACAGTGTAATACGATCAATTTAAAAAAAATCGATCAAAATTAAAAGAGCCGATAAAATTAAAAAAGCGCCCATCAAGATATTAAAATATTTCAAACGGTTGCCCTGATTGAGCACCACTGAAAATTTATCACCACAGAACCCCCAAAAGAACAAACATGCGTAGCAAGTGAAAAAATAAATAACGATAAAGATCGGCAACGACTGCGGGTTTTCAATGCTAGTAAACATGGTAATGCCTGACACACAAGCCAACCACGCTTTGGGATTCAGCCATTGTAATAAGAACCCATCTTTAAAATTAGGAATAATCATTTGCTCTACAGGAACACTGGAAATAGAAATATTTGCAGCAGAAAGAATAATTTTAATCCCGATATAACAAACAAATAGCGTTCCACAAACTGCAAGAATCTTTAATACAACAGGAAACTGAGTTAATAAACTCTGAAGACCAAATGCCATAAAAATTAAAAGCAGAGTAAAACCAATTGTGGCGCCTGAAATATAGGGAAGCGATCTTTTTAAACCGTGATTTAAACTGGTCGATAAAATGACAGTATTTACTGGCCCTGGGGTAATAGACATTGCAAACGAAAAAAGAAACATCGAGGCAAACATTGTTATTGTCCTTATTAAAATAAGATCCGTAGACAGATCTGTCTATGGATTCTATTTTAATCAATTACAGTGTTGCAATAACAATCAAAAAAAGCTGCTTATTTCATTATTTGCAAGAAATAGTTCACTAAGGCTTCTACCAATTGTTTCACAATCGCCTTTCTCGTTTCTTCGTCAATTGTTGGAACTTTTGCTTCCATTGGCTCCGAAGAACCAGTTTTTTGCTTTTTAAATTGGTCTTGTAGCGCTTGAATTTGGTCAGCGTTTAAGTCTTGCTCACACTGACTTTCGCCATCCCAGTGTAAATAGTCTAGCTTTTGATTTGGCTTAACTTGGCTCGCTGTTAAAGGTAGACGATAGACATTACGCTTTTGTTGCTCGGTTAACTGCGGGAACAGGTTGACGCCTAAACGCTCCTCAAGGTAGCAAACACTTACAACCTTCACTTGTAGAGAATTATTGTTAGGTGCGTAATAAGCGCCGATTGCGCCAGTTTTTGGCATATATACCGCTTTATAAACTGCGGTTGGTACAATTACACCCTGCCCAATCGTCTTAAGACGCTTGCCTTCAAAAACAGGACCTGTCACTACATAAACATCTTGTTTTTGTTTAGTGGCAATAGCACGGGTCGCTTCTTCGAGCTTACGCCAGACTTCTTGATTATTTTTAGGCGCTTGAGGCACCATGTTACTGAGCGAGAAACTATCAGATTGGGATTCTTTATTTGGCATATCACCATTTGGTGCCATATGCCCACGGTCATAGCCTGAACCGCGATAGTCACTTAACAGTGCCCGATGTTTTTGAGCAACACGGGTTTCTTCATGGAAGTTATCTTCACGCTTAATTTTGGTACTCAAACGTTCTGCATTTAAATGCTCTGCCGACCATAACGGCGTTTTAGAAATACCTGAATACAAAACGTTAAAGCCATTAAAGCACAGTGGATAACTGTCTTTTTTTAGGCTGTCTTTATTTAAAGCAGGTGGAACTTCACGATAGAACTGATTAAGACAAGTCGAGTTAGTTGTTAAAGGTGAAAACCACTGCGAAATCTTTTCACTACCAAAAGCAATCGCAAAACTTCCCGCAGCAATACAAGCAAGAATAATCTTGCCAAAATGCTGACTTATAGAGAATGAGTTTGTACCTTTACTACGTTTTTTACTTGCCATGTTTCTATCAATACCACTGTCCACACGCAGCTTAACAATCCTGCTTTTTTAAGTATATCTCTTATCTTTCAAATGGTTAAAACATGGTCATCTTTTTTGTAACTCCCTTACCCATTACGTAACAATCTGTTGGAATTATGAGAGCCTTTGGCTATTGAATTGCGCCAATTGCGTATCTTTCGTTGAAAAACACTGATTGCTTATGACATGGTTAGCTCCACAAATTTGGATAAAAATATAATCGGAGTCCACTTAATGATCCATTCAAAGATTATTGGTATTGGCGTAATCACGGGATTATGTAGTATGGCCGCTTTGGCTGAGCCAGCAGTCCAGCCAGGAGATACTTTAGAAAGTTTGTCTAAAGTAAAAGTAACCACAACCGTAAATGGCCAACCAGGCTCTATTAGCGATTTAGTCAATAGCGGACAAGTACAGCAAGTTTCTGCTACACCAACAAATGCAGCGCCTACAGGTGCTCCTATTCCTGCGGACGTTCCACCAGCGCCTCCAGCAGGCGGTGAAATGGCACCTCCAGCAGCACCAACTGATGCTGTGCCACCTGCACCGAACCAAGCGCCTCCAGCGCCACAAGATCCGAACACTCCACCGCCTCCGGCAGATCCAAGTCAGTCGGCAGACCCGATGGCAAAAGACGGTGCTTTACCAGCAGATGCACCTATGCAACAAGCTCAATAATCAGAGCCATAAAAAAAACCAAGACTTATGTCTTGGTTTTTTTATTACATCAATTTTTATATTTCGATTTGACTACCTAACTCAACCACACGGTTGGTTGGAATCTGGTAGAAGTCACTCACCGGACTGGTATTACGCTGCATAGAGATAAACAGTTTTTCTCTCCATGGAGACATACCATCGCCCACCGAATGAACAATACGATCACGGGAAATAAAGAAGCTGATGTGCATCAAGTCATATTCAAGACCAAGCTGTTCATAGGCTTGCATCAATGCTTTTGGTACATTCATTTCATCTTTAAAACCGTAGAAGATTTTAATACGGAAGAAATGTTCAGCTAAAGTTTCTGTCGTAATACGCTCTTCTGGCGCAACAAACGGTACATCTTCAATCACTACAGTGACCAAGATATTACGCTGATGCAGTACCTTGTTGTGCTTGATGTTATGCAGCATGGCATGTGGCACAACGTTCGGTGTACCTGTCATAAAGACTGCATCACCCGGCACCCAGTGCACGCTATTACCAATACTTTTCACAAACAAATCTAGAGCCAAAGTGTCATGTTCAAGCTTAGCAAATGTAAGCTCACGACCACGTTTCCATGTCATTAAGATGGTCACGGCAATCGCACCAATGAGTAATGGCACCCAACCACCTGACAAGATTTTAAGTGAAGTGGCACCGACCAATACCGACTCTAAAACAAAGAACGGAATAATCAGGAGCAGCACTTTTGGCAGGCTCCACTTCCAAGCTGAGTAGATAAACACCGCAACCAAAATCGTGTCACAGAGCATCGTTAAAGTCACAGCTAAGCCATATGCACTTGCCAAGTTCGAACTGCTTTTGAAGATCAAGATTAAGATAATAATTGCGATTAAAAGTAACCAGTTTAAGAAAGGAATATAAATCTGGCCTTCTTCAGACTCAGACGTATGTTTAATACTTAAACGTGGTAAATAACCCAATTGAATCGCTTGGCGCGCAAGAGAAAACACCCCAGAAATTACAGCTTGAGAGGCAATTACCGTTGCCATGGTTGCCATAATAATCATTGGGTAAAGTGCCCATTGCGGAACTAATAAATAGAACGGATTTTCAATTGCCGCTGGGTCTCTGAGCAATAATGCACCCTGTCCTGCGTAGTTTAAAACCAAACATGGCAACACGACAAAGAACCAAGCCATACGAATCGGCACAGGTCCAAAATGCCCCATATCAGCATAAAGTGCTTCACCACCTGTTACCGTTAACACTACAGCACCCATCACAAAGAATGTCATGATTGGATGGTGATAGATAAACTGAATGGCCCAATGTGGACTGAACATGCCCAACACAACAGGAGTCTGAATGACGCTGTGAAGACCTAATAGTCCTAAAGATAAAAACCATACCATCGTGATTGGGCCAAAAAACTTACCGACAAAGGCCGTACCGTGTTTTTGCACCAAAAACAAAGAGATGATAATGGTAATCGCAATTGGCATGATGAATGGGTCAAACACATCGGTGGCAATAGACAAGCCTTCAACGGCTGACAATACCGAAATGGCTGGGGTAATAATACCGTCACCAAAAAACAGCGATGCACCGATAAAACCAATGGCAATCATGTAGATTTTTTTGTTGTCGGCAATTTTGGCTTTACGCAAGTTCAATGCGAGTAAGGCCATGATCCCGCCTTCGCCGTTGTTGTCTGCACGCATGACAATGGCGACATACTTGATGCTGATGATCAGCATTAAGCACCAAAAAATAATAGATAAAATTCCTAATACGTTTTCAGGCTGAATTCCCAACCCATGCGCTGCATGGAAGGACTCTTTCAAGGCATAGAGCGGACTTGTTCCGATGTCTCCAAAGACCACTCCAAGAGCTGCCAAAGCCGTGGCAGGCAAGGTCGCTTTTTTGGCCGTATTTTGCATTGTGTAATTAAACCAATATGATTTTTAGCGCAATCTTATCACCTCTATTATTTTTTTTCTGTAATGCTCGTCTTAAATCTTGGCAGGACTCGTTTTTTTAGTTACTATCGCACGCCTTGGTGAGGTGTCCGAGTGGCTTAAGGAGCACGCCTGGAAAGTGTGTATACGTTTGCGCGTATCGAGGGTTCGAATCCCTCTCTCACCGCCAGAATTTATTTCTACGGTACAGTCCCGTAGCGCGAAAGGCTTAAATCTAAAGAATTTAAGCCTTTTTTTACGCCTGTATACTACAACCCAATCCATTAGTATCCCGATATTTTTGACGGTATCTATTAAAAACGACTATTAATGAAGGGATTTTCGTTTATTCTGGAATTTATACCATTAAATGAGATTGAAAACTGGCTAAGAAATCTAACAAACTGACAGGTAAAACCTTTAAGAATCATACTTATGACCAAAATAGTAGTAATAAGCATACTGATGGAATTGATCCAGCAGAGGAACGTAATAATCATCGGGATAAATTAAAGCAAAGCTTGAGAATACTCTTGAAAAATTTGCAACTGAATGGCTCAGATTTATGAGCTTAAAGTAAATTTATAAGGTAAGTATATGTAAAAGAGGCTTCTACATATACTTTTAAAAATACGAATTCTTTGAAAAATTCAAAGTTCTTATGTTTTTAAGTTAACTCTTAATTAACATGAACTTATCCAGCTTCGATAGGAAATAATCCATAATCTCCTTGTGTCGATGATTTCGAGAAATATCGAGTGAACTTTTGCGCCTTAATACTCTTTGGCGGATCATTATTTTCAATAATAATTATTTGTCTATCCTGTATTCCATTCAAATAATTATAAAATTTTTCATCAACACCATTTTCAAGCAGAGCTTGGTCATCTGATTCAGGTTCACGATAAGCCAATAATGGAGTATCTAGAATTATAAAACCAGGGTGAGGTAATTCTTGTTCTTTACAATATTCCATTAAACCGACAGTAAATGCTGCATGAGTAATCGATCTCATACCCTTACCTCTACTTGTCCTCAGTTTAGCATCAATTACAAGATCATTTTTAGCCTGATCGAACGTAACTGTCTTATTATTAGTAACTCCCCAATTGACTAAAATACTTCCGACTTTTTTAGCAAAAATATCTGTTTTATCCACTTCAGGTTCAAGCTCTAACTCAGGAACATTTTTCTCAATCGGCTTAACCGTCATTAGTTTCTTTTTCTCTTCATATGAGTTTATTCGATCTAAAATCTTTAAAGAATTTTCTAAAGAAACCTTGATCGACAAAGCTTCAGCATAGTCATCCATCATTTCAATTTTAATTGGGTTCTCTATGTTCATTTCTTTTTCTAATTTTTCTATAGTTTGCGCATTTTCTTGAATCTGACTAGCTATATCTGTTTGTTCTTGCTCTAGCTTTGAAATAGAAAGTTTTAAATCATTTTTCAAAAACTCAATCTTTTGGTATTCAGCTTTAGAAGCGTCGAGAATGCTAGAATAGAGATGAGTATCTTCACAGTCTTTTAAATTAGAAACACCACATAGGGGACAATCAATATTTTCAAAGCTTTGCAAAAAGCTACCTGCTTCCGTTAAAGCTTCTAGTCGATTCAAATCTGAAAGATAATGTGTCTCTAACAAACTAAAACGGCTTATAAGAGCTTTGATTTCTGAATCTCTTTCATGTAACTCTATATTCTTATTTTTAAGTTCATTCAAGAATATAACCAATTTATTAAATTTTCCCTCTTTGATAAGTATGTTTTCTTTAAGGGAATTCAAAGTTTTTTCTAGTCTCTCTAACTGCAAATTAATAGCTTTTTCATCAGGATTATTATCCTCAAAATTTGCTTTTAGCTCTAAAATTAGCTCATCTAGGATTTGCACTTTTGCAAGATCAGATGCTGAGCTACTTTCTTTCTTAGGCTTATATTCCAAATAGGAATTGTCAATACCAGTAAGGAGAAGATTAAAAAGAGAAATTTCTGGTGTTTTTGATACATGCTGTCCTGTTAGAATTGGTGAGATTTGTTTTTGTATCTTTTCCTCATCAATAATAACTAAATGACTTAAATTTCTAAAGCTTAAAGAATTTGTATCTCCACTTATATTTCTTTTCAATCTTTTATCATTCAAATTAACTTTATCTAATAAAAAGGCAGAAATAGTATTTGTTTTTCCATCTTTATGTTTACTTTTCAATTTTTCTCCAGTTAACTCTGGACCTATCTCTCTATGTAATCCTTCGAATACTGTAAAATCTCCGCCATTAGCTTTTCTTGCTATTGTAAATTTTTCATCGGTAGAAATTTGTATACCTAAAAGGATATCTGTATAACCTTTTATCTCAGGTATATCTCTTATTTCTTTTGCACCCAACATAAAGTCAATTGTTTGTAATATAAAAGTTTTTCCCGTATCAGAAGCACCATATATAATATTTAAGCCCTGATCAAACTCTAATATGACAGATTTCTTATGCACCCCTAAATAAGCAAGAAACTTCAAGGTAATTGTAGGATTCATACTATTTTTCCATCTATATCTGAATGAAATTCTTCAATCCATTCTTCAAATATATTATTGATTTCAGTTCTTAATTGGGAATAAGTATATTCACCATACTTTTCAATTACCCAATCACACCTTTCATTCAGAGACTTAATATAGTCTGATGATAGTGCGTCTAAAAAAAACTGAGAAGATTCACCTGCTGTATAAACAAATCCTGTATCTGTAACCTTCGGCTCAATCAAACCTTTACTAGCAAAAAGCCTTAGTCCTTCTGAAATAATTGGTCTTCGAACTAGTAGCTCAGTATTGTGATATCTGTTTTCTGGATGCAAATTTGTTACCCCACCAAACTGTTCAGTATGAATGGCAATAAAATCAAATAGGACAAGATGATTTAGGTCGAATACCTTTGGGTAGCCTGCAACCAGCAATGCCAATGACCGAAGTCCGACTTCCAGAGGACTATTAAATGTAAGACTATAATTTGTCATAGCTACCAATCCAAAACATCATCATTTGCTAATTGATGACATATTCCATTTTTATCACTAACATGAACAACAGATATGAGTGGATTTGCAGTTAAAGCTAAGCTCCCTGCTTGACTAATTATTGTATTCATAGAAGTCAATTTATCAGGATATGTAGCATACATAAGATGCTCAACACCATCTAAAATCTCTCTCTGCAAGTTTTCAAATGTTCCATTAGGAACATTATCTCTAGAGAAATTTTTTAATGATTCTGCGCAATAAAAATATTCTCGTTGTTTGTCTAAGTGCCTCGCCCATTTGGAATGTTGCACAATTGCATGAGTAGTTAAACCTGTCTGGCCTATCTGTTCTTCATATACTCCCAAAAGCTTCTTAATATAATTATTCTCTTTAGCATTGATGATATTCGGTGGAGAAATTGGTTTTGGACGCTGATTTAGGCCACCGCCAAATCTGACCGCATGGAAGGGTGTTTGCTGATGTTCTGTGACAAGATCTAAAGGATCTTTAGAAGCGAAAATACTAAAATTAAAGTTTTCGAAATACTTTTTAAAATCCCCTTCTAATTTTATTTTTTGTATACTCGTTATTGCATCCTCACAATATCTTCCCCAATTAGCCTCTAATTCATTTTTCAAATCAGTAGGATTTCTAAGCAGTCTTGATAAAGACATTCCACACCCTTGAGGTGCAACGAAATAATATTTTCTAGGAGGAACAAATTGTTGTTGGAAAGAGTGCCATATCATCTTCCCGAACTCCACATAGACCTGAGATGGTGCTAAAGCTTTATTGTAGTGCTTACATTGAAAGTTATCCCAAACACCTTTTGTGCCGTGATCATCTGTGAACCCCGCTACATCGATGCCCATATCATTACCACCAGACTCTCTCACAACTTTCTTGTAAATACTTTTTTTTGAATACACCCATTCACGTGTGAATTCTTCCCAGTCAGCAGGGGAAAATAATTTTATCTGTTGTAATGGTGGTACTACTCTACCAAACTGGACATTAAAGTTCGTTAAAATTGAACTTGAATAAGTAGGAGGTTCATAATCCTCAAATTGTAAGGCATCTTCTGTCATAATTAATATGGAGAAATTATTGTCAAGTATATAAAAGAATAGTGTATTACAAATTACATAAATTATCGACAAATCAAGAAATTTAGAAAATTTCCATATTTTGGAACTTGACGTTACATTTATATAAAGGAGATTTTATATATTTAGATATGAAATCTAACCGAATCTCTCGCTGTCAGAATTCAAAAAAGACCTAAATCGTTTTTATTTAACTTAAATAAAATCAATCTAATCAACGATAAGTAACTTCGCACCATTCAAGCTAAAAGACTGATGGGGTTCCGAGTTATCCCCTACTTGATAACTCATACCTGAAGTTAAAGTAAATTTTCGCCCGTCTTTCAATCTGCTTTCTAGCTCGCCTTCTAGGCAAAATAATATGTGCCCTTTTTCACACCAATGGTCTGCTAAGTAGTTTGCTGAGTACTCGACAAGCCTTACTCTTATTTTGTTCCCTTCTTCACCAAAATATTGGGTTTTCCAATAAGCTTTTCCAGTTTCACCGCTATATTCAGTGACTTCAATTTCTTCCCACTTTGTAATTTGAAATGGAAAAGGCGCGATATTCATAGTTTTTCCAAAGACGTATTATTGTGTTTTCAACTTATAGACAAAATTGGTTTTTGCAAACTGTTTATTAAGATAATCATGAAAGTTACATCCATTAGCAGCCAAATTATTTAAATATAAAACAGCTAATTTCATTAAAAAATACTATCAAACAATACTCTAAAATTCCTTTTCCATATATAAAACCATTAATTAAACTTATTATTAGAAAAAGATATTTAAATTATTTCTTGTAATTAATATATTTATTTTGAAAGCAGATCACAGATCCGCTCTTTCAAATAATTTATTTTATAAGTTGCTATATGAGGTAAAACCTACTGCTTCTGCCCTACTATTTTTATTTTTTAAATTTAGCTCTTTACAAACAATAGCATAGATTTTTCTATTAAATCCCCCTTTAAAATCCCACTCATCTGCTTCTTGTTTCATATGAACAATTCCTGAAATATGAGGATAGATCTCACCTAAATTATTGTCTGTTATATACTGAGATAATTCACTGCTATATTTGAAATTTTGATTGCGAGCCTCTTGTAACAGAGCAAGAAGCTCTTCTGCTTCAATAGATTTCAATTGATATTCAATAGCTAATCGAGATACTTCATTCATTTCTAATTCCTCTTAAAACATTAATATATTTTCGATAAAAAACTTTAATTTTTTAATTTTACTTCAATATATTAAATTATCATATTCCCAGTAAAAACACACTAAAATGACTTTTTAATATGTTCTTATGCTCTATTTTTATTAAATACTTTTTAATTAATATTCCACCTCTAACTTACTCAGACAAAGCTAATAACTTCTGAACATACTCAATCGCATTATTCTCTATGTCTTGGTGCGTTGGAACATCGTCGTCTTCTGAAGGGTTTGTGTCTAAACCATAAAATGCATGAAGCGGTTGGTAGTCTGCCCCAACATATAAAGCCGTTAGCTTAAATGGAGTAAAAATCTGCTCTAAAGAAAGCTTGTATTCACCAGACTCTGAATAAACTTTTTCTTTCACACCAGCAGACAAAGCCAACATAAACTTTTTATTTTTAAGCTTGTCACCTGTTGAGCCGTAAGCCCAACCATAAGTCACAACTTCATCAATCCATTGTTTCAAAAGCGGTGGACAGTTAAACCAATACACTGGAAATTGAAATACTAAATTTTCGTGTTCTTCTACCAGTGCTTGCTCTTTAGCAACATCAATCACCCCGTCTGGGTAGGCTTGATAAATTTGGTGAACTGTAAATTGATCTGGATGTTTTTCTAGTTCCTCTACCCATCTTTTATTTACAACAGACTGGTCTATGTGAGGATGGGTAACGATGACTAATGTCTTTTTCATTATGAAAACACTCTTATCGAAAAGTAGATAAATCGATTATAGAAGTGTGCTTTCCTAAATATAAGTACGGTAATTTGTGTTATATACTATACCAAAAGATAGTGTAGATTTTAAAATGACTGAATGCGTTCCATCACATACGCCATTAGAAGAAACAGGTTTTGGCTACACTCTTTCTTTAATTAATGGCAAATATAAAATGATTATTATGTATTGGCTGTATGAAAAAAATGTCATGCGTTTTAACGAGATGCAACGCTGCATTGGCAATATTTCATTTAGAACACTCAGCAATACACTTAAAGAGTTAGAAAGAGACAAGATTATTATTCGTAAGGAATATCCTCAAATTCCACCTAAAGTTGAGTACCGTCTTTCAGAAAGAGGACAGTCTTTAATTCCGTTGTTAGATATGATGTGTGATTGGGGCGAGCGGAATATGAATTCTTAGTTTTATAGACTTGAAGTGATACTCAATATGAGAAATGAATTAAGAGAAATTTTTATTAAGGGATGCGACGATAAAATTGAAAAGAAGGGAGACAATGTCGGTCTATCTTTTTACGCTTTTTTTAAAAATAAGAACGATAACCCTGAGTTACTGATGGAAGCAGCGCATTGGTGGATTATGGAGCATAAGCTAGATCACTTTGAGAAAGCGGTTAAGATTAAAGAGTTGGTTTTGAGTGAAAGCTAAAAATAGAATTATTTAAAAGGCTTAAATTTAAGTAAATTAAGCCTTTAACCTAAACCATAGATTAATTTTAATCTTGGACAATGAAGTTATATGTCTTGTCAATTTCTGCACCACCACCTGCATAGAAGTCAGCTCTTATATGAATGATATATTTTCCTTTGTTCTTTGGGGTGCCTTTGATTTGTATGACATTATAGCCATCCAAGTCATCAACAGGTTTAACGGTAACGCCTAGATTTTCTGGAATATTTGTTTCTAATTCAGCGTATTTATCTATAACCTTTCCTCCAGAAATCTTAATAATTTGTTGGTATTCTTGATTAATATGAGCGACAGGTAAACTTTCAGGAGAAATTTTATATTTCTTCCCACAACCTATAAGTACAAAAATAATTGAAAAAATAATTATTAATTTATGCTTCATTAGAAACTTTCCTTTTTAAAGACCTAAAACTAGAGATTTAGGTCTTTCCATTCTCAAATAAAATGGAACTCGATATAAAACTATTAAATCTTTCCTTTCTCACTCCAAAATTTTGCAGTCTCTAAATTTTTCTCTACGCCCAATCCATATTCATACATAAAGGCAATATCCCTCATAGCTTGTTTATTTCCAAGAGCAGCAGCCTTTTTACGTAGCTCTAGTGCTTTATGAGTATCTTGCTCAACTCCGTCACCGCTACTATACAAGTTAGCCAAACCAACCATACAATCTGCATCATTTAGTTGAGTTCCTTTCGAAAACCACTTAAAAGCTTTTTTGTAGTGTTCATCTGCATCAGCTGGATCCATATCTCCAACAAGACCAGCGTAAGTCGCATATCCCTCACCACGCCATTGCATTGCTTTTACATTACCGCTTTCGGCTGATTTAGTTGCCCAGTATTCCGCTTGAGTTTCATTCTCTTCGATACCCCATCCATATATATAAACATCTGCTAACTCTAGTTGAGCTGATGTATCACCATTTGTAGCTCTCTTTAATAGGTCATCTGAGAAAATTGGATTAGCAAATAAATTCATTGAAAACATTAGTCCTATAGTAATGAAAAGAATTTTGAAGTTATTCATGTCTAACCTTAAATAGTTTTTTCTAACCTTTATAATCAAACAATAATAGATGAGAGCTATTTAAATTTAATGAATTAAATAATAACCTCCCGTATGGCGAAAATATTTATCTTTAATCTGTTTGCTATTTAAAACTTATAAATTTCTTTTTAATTACACTAAAGCCCAACTCCCGTCAGGCCTTCCCCATCAAACCCTTTTTAAAAAATACTCAAGCAATCTGTCTCTGTCCTTTGCCTGATCTGAACCTAAAAGTCCAAAAATCGCGCCATCAATCATAAATACAAAAATATCCGACTCTTCATAGGTAGCTCTCTTTTTAGATTCCCTCAGCACCCAGAAAATTTCATTTTTAAGCCATCGCCTATATCTGAGTGCAGTTTGATAGGCATTTGGATAAAGCTTTTTAATTTCAAAAATCGCTTTAAACAACAGATAATAAGCACCTTTTAAGTCGGCATGTAACAGATAAATTTGCCTGAGTTGATGAACCAAATCTGGATATTGGCGAGCTTCGCTTACCGCCCGCACTTGTTCTTTTAACTGCTCCTTTTGAACCATTAAACACATTTCAATCAGTCTTTCTTTGGAGTGAAAGTAGTTGTAAAAAGTGGCTTTGGTAATTTTGGCCTCACTAACAATTCGGTCCACCCCGACCTTGTTAAAGCCATGTTGTTTAAATAACTCTGCTGCTGTGTATAGCGCCCGCGTCGCTCGAAAGGAAGCTTCTAAATTTTTCATGTATACCGTTTAAAATAATTTTTTGTTGTAAATAAAAGAGATAGGAATGATTTCACTCTTAAATTGAGCGCTAAAAACAGGCATGCAAAAGCCGCACAAAAAGGTGTGCTCGCCTATCTCAGGTTTTATTGTTGCTATGATTTTTTAGTCGTAATGACCTATGGCTTAAAACCTAGAGTCGATTAAACCGTTTTAAAGACCAGTTGGGTATAGATGTAAAGATTTTGGCAATGGTTGCCAATGAGAGAGATGAAATAGTACGCATGAGCGGACTCCTTGTGTGTAAAGGAGTTCTACCCAATCACTGTCAAATGATGGTGGCAGAACGAGAGAAGGTTGACAGACTGACACACAAGAATCAGCACGCACAAGGCGTCCCTCCCTCGCCCTGAACTGCACCCCATAAGTTAGACTTTTAAAACTTATGAGGTGTGCTCTATGCCAATTCCGAAGCATTCAAAAGAGTTAAAATTAAAAGTCATTCAAGCTTATTTAGAGGGAAGTAAAGGATATAAAATCCTTTCACAAGAATTTAATGTAGATCTCCAAACCATCCGCTTATGGATTGAAAACTATAAGGCACAAGGTGAAGATGGCCTGAATGTTAAAACTAAAAAAACCTACTACTCTTCCGAATTTAAAATCAAGGCTGTACAAATGCTTCTTGATAAGATACCGGTAAGAGAAGTTAGAAGACGGTTAAATCTGAGCGGGACGTCAATTTTAAGAAGGTGGCTAGCTCAGTATCATAAAGAAGGGATTGCTGGGTTTAATACCACGAGGATTTATACCAATATGCTTAAACAAGATAAAACTAAAATAACCAAGTCTGTAAAAGATGACAAAGATAAATCTCAGCAGGAGCTCATTGATGAAGTGACCGCTTTACGAGCAGAGGTTGCCTTTTTAAAAAAGCTAAAAGCCTTAAAACTGAAGCAACGTACCTAAATTCAATTTCTACTGCAGACAGTGTTCAAGTTATTTCAGAATTAAGGCAAATTTATCCATTAAAGCTCTTACTCAGTATTGCCAAGATCGCTCGTAGTACTTATTTCTATCACATGAAAGCTGTACGCTCTAAGGATAAATATACTGAGTTAAAACAGCAGATCAAGTCCATATATCACAAGCATAAGGGATGCTATGGCTATCGTAGAATTACTCTTGCTCTGAAAAGTACAGGAATAATAATCAACCATAAATGTGTATATCGTCTTATGAAAACTATGGGACTTAAATCACGTATCAGAGCACTAAAATATCGCTCATATAAAAGTGGTTGTGTCGGGATGGTGGCCGATAACATTATGCAACGGCAATTTAAAGCGAACCGTCCCAACCAGAAATGGGCAACTGATGTGACGGAATTTAATGTTAACGGTGAAAAACTTTATCTATCACCAATTATAGATTTATTTAATGGGGAAATTATTACCTTCCGGATCCAACGTAAACTCAATTATGAGTTAGTGAAAGATATGCTCATTCATGCTTTAGCTAAACTTAAGCGACATGAGAAACCAATTCTCCATTCAGATCAAGGATGGCAATATCAAATGGCTCATTATCAACAGCAATTAAAGCAACATGGTTTAATTCAAAGTATGTCTCGTAAAGGAAATTGCTTAGATAATGCTGTAATAGAAAGCTTCTTTGGAATATTAAAATCGGAGTGCTTTCATGGTGAAAAATTTCAATCAACTGATGAGTTAGAGAAAACTATACGAGAGTACATTCATTATTATAATCATGAGAGAATCAAGGTGAAGCTACAAGGTTTATCCCCTGTACAATATAGAAACCAGTTTTTAAAAACTGCTTAACTAACTGTCCAACTTTATGGGGTCAGATCACCCTACCGCTACGAAGGGGGACGAACGAGTTCGCCACCAAAAAGAGAACTTCTTGATGTCTTGTGTGTTATATCGATCTGTCAAAATCGACTGGCAATGTGGCCAGCAGGCAAAGGATAATCCGCGTGTTTTGGAGTGTCAATGTAAGGTTGAATAGAAATTGGTTAAATAATTATTGTTGTTTATTCAATTAGATATTTAAGCTAAAAAGACCTTCAACTTAAATTTAACGATATCATCATAATAGTAAAATTGGTGGCAGAACGAAAAGAGGTTAGCAGACTGGACACACAGAACCAGTACACTCGAAAGTGTCCCCTTATCGCTCTACCATAGAATGGTGGCAAAACGAAAGGGGTTAGCAGACTGGGTACAGCACCAGCACACTCGAAAGTGTCCCCTTATCGTTCTACCCTAGAGTAGTTTGCAGACAAAGAATAATTCTCAAGTTTTTAAGTGTCAACGTTCATATATTATTAATTTATAAAATATTTTTATTTCTATTGGCTCATTTTTTCATTATTAATTTATCGTTCATTTTCAAACCCGTTTAAATGACCCGATTGATCGCGTTATAAATAAAAGCTACAGTAAACAAAGTTTGAATTTTATAACTTTAAATAAATTGATAACGCATGCAGGCAAAGACATGGAAACCATACATGATTTTTATCGGCGCTTTTCTTTAACTAGAGATAGCGATTACTCGGTTCCATCAACTTCGTTTGGCCATTTTAACGTGTTTCAGCGCGATGCCTGCTCGTTTCTGACACCTTATAGCCGCCGCGATTATTATAAAATTTCACTGGTTTTAGGCACAGGTGAACTTCACTATGCTAACCGCTGGATACGAGTCGACCGCCCTGCTTTGCTGTTTTCAAACCCGATGGTGCCCTACGCATGGGAAATTAATTCGCCCGAACAGGCAGGCTGGTTTTGCCTATTTACCGAAGAGTTTGTAAACCAAGAATCCAGACAAAGCTTTTTAAAAGACTCACCACTGTTTAAGGTCGACGGCGACCCGCTATATTTTTTAAATGACCAACAAGTTGAAGAAATTTCATTTATTTTCAAAAAGATGATGAATGAAATAAATTCAGACTACATTCATAAATACAACGTTTTAAGAAACTATTTGCACCTGATTGTGCACGAAGCCATGAAAATGCAACCAACCCAACAGTTTGAAAAACATAGTAATGCTGCTGTTCGGATTTGCCATTTATTCTTTGAATTATTAGAGCGTCAGTTCCCGATCGACTCGCCCCATTTTCAGCTGAAACTCAAAACAGCAAATGACTATGCCTATGGCTTGTCGGTGCATGTGAACCATTTAAACCGAGCTGTAAAAGAAGCCACAGGTAAAACCACGTCTGAGCATATTAGCTCGCGTATTACGCAAGAAGCTAAAGCACTATTGCAACACACCAGTTGGAATATTTCCGAAATTGCCTATAGCTTAGGCTTTGAATATTCAGCATATTTCACCAACTTTTTTAAGAAAAATACGGGCTTTTCACCTAAAAAATTCCGCGAAGACTGTGTGGCCTAAAAACAGATTGTTTGAATTTTATAATTATTGGTTTGAATGTTATACGTCAGTTTGAACCAAAGCATTTTATAGTTTTTCTACTCAAGTGATTTTGCAAAAAGAGTGTGAAAAATGAAATATAGAACTTTAGGACAAACAGGCGAAAAAGTATCAGCACTTGGTTTAGGTTGCATGGGAATGAGCTTTGCCTATGGTGCCTCAGACGACACACAAAGCATTGCCACTCTAGAAAAGGCATTAGACCTTGGCATTAACTTTTGGGACACTGCCGACATGTACGGCAACGGCGCAAACGAAGTTTTACTCTCAAAAGTTTTAGAAAAACATCGCGACAAAGTATTCTTGGCGACCAAATTTGGCTTCCGCTATAAAGAAGACAACCTTAACCCACAAAACTCTTTAGAGTCTTATATCGACGGCTCACCTGAGTGGATTAAAGTTGCGGTCGAAAACAGTTTAAGACGCTTAAATACAGACGTGATTGATTTGTATTATGCGCACCGCATTGACCCAAATATTCCGGTTGAAGATACTATTGGCGCAATGGCTGACTTGGTCAAACAAGGTAAAGTGCGTTATTTAGGACTCAGTGAAGCGTCGGCTGAAACTATTCGTAAAGCGCATGCAATTCACCCAATTGCAGCAGTTCAACACGAATATTCATTGCTTACTCGTGAGTTTGAGCAAACCCATTTGCAAACCATTCGCGAGTTAGGTATTAGCCTTGTGCCGTATTCTCCGCTATCGCGTGGTTTAATCACCAATACGCTTGATGTGAGCAGCCTAGACGAAAGTGATTTCCGTCGTCAGTTGCCACGCTATCAGGGCGACAATTGGAAAAATAACCAAAGCTTGGCGCAAGCATTTAGCGACTTTGCCCAAAGCAAAAACGCGACAGCGGCTCAACTCGCTTTGGCTTGGATTTTGGCGCAAGGTGACGACATTATTCCAATTCCGGGTACACGTAAAATCGAGCGACTTGTTGAAAATGCAGGTGCTGTTGACCTTCATTTAACAGCAGCAGATTTGGCAGAAATTGAAGCGATTATCGCGAGATATCCAAACATGGGCGCGCGCTATAACGCTCAGCAACTTGCTGCGGTGAATCACTAAAATATAAGCCATAAAAAAGTCCGACTCAGTGTCGGACTTTTTTAATTTAGTCTTTGCTATATGTGCCTTGCTGGCGCCCACCTTCCCAAATCGCGTCTAAGGACTTGTCAGAAATCGTTAGACTTTCAGGGAAAATGCTTAAATCCTTTTTAAATTTAGAGTCTGGTTTTAAACCAATACAGTCCCCGTTTTTCCACCATGTGCCTTCAGCATATTGATCTAAAGCACCAACAGCGAGCATCCATTGAAACTTGCCGTTTGGTTGAAGTAAAAGTTCCGAACCAACTTCCATCACGCCATTTAAATAATAGTGCCCACTCCAAGCCTCGTCAGCTTTTTGGAATTTCACTTCTTTGCATGTGCTAGTTGGCTCTGCATAAATGTGAGCAGAAAAAATAACCGTCGAAAGAAGTAGTAAAGGCGCAAATATATTTTTCATTATTGTGTTCCTATCGTTTTTATTTTCCAGACTCAACTTTTAAATACGTTCCATCGGCATAAACGTTATGTCCAAAGCCACAGCCCGACTCGCCTTCGCTTTGTTTAACTTGAATATAATTTCCTAATTTCGCGTTAGATTTAAAATCGAGCTGAATGCGGCAGTCTTCATTTTTATAAACCGTTTGCTTTTTATTAGTCGGCATTTTGGTGTCGAACTCACCCATGTTTGGGCCATAAATTAAGCTTCTAAGTCCCATATATAAACCGGCATAGCTGATTGCATATTGGCCCTGTTTACGACTTACCGTGATGTGATCCCACTCACCAAAACCAGAGTAACGGACATATTCACCTGATAAATCATTTGAGGGTTTAGGTGTAGGTAATTGCTTAAGATTAAATTGGCTAGATTTTGATTTTTCATCAAGCATAAACCATGATCTTGCCCAAAGTGGTTGACCTAATTTGGCATAGGCTAAGCCCACGTTATTGTTGGCAACTTCAATATCTCGGTCAGTAAATTTAACTGTGGTTTCATCTTCATTGGCTTTACAAAAAGCAGTCCAAGAGGCTTGGTTTTGGAAGTTTTCGAGCGCTTTTTTATATTGTTTTTGGTCGTAGAATTTCTTGCCTAAGCTCGCGTATTGCTTCACTTTATTACAGCTTTGTTGTAGCTCTTGTTCATAAGAAAACTCTGCATGCGTGACCGCCAAAGCTGAAAGTGTAAGAACCGCACAGCCTGTAATAATTGATTTAATCATTTTTAAAATTCTTTAATAATTAACTAATTATATAATATGAGCTGGCGCTCTAAATCACAATTATTTGAAACAAAAGTCTATAGAATGCCTTTAGTCTTGAATAAGAATTTATTAAATCAACTCAAAATAAATCATTGAAAATATTAAGCGTTAATTGGTTATTTTTGTTGAATATTCATCCAAAAAATATTGTAGACTGCATGCGTAAAACTTAGGAAGAATTATAAGAGTGAATAATCTAATTATTGGAAGCCTATTTGCGCTTTGTGCAGCTGCACTCAATGCCTCTATTGGTGTAATTAGTAAATTACTCATGCACAGTGGTTTAAACCCACAAGACATTGCCTTTTTAAAAACCATTATCGCCTTTTTCTTTTTAAGTGTTTTTTTATTTAAAGTGCCTGTTAGCCAAAAGCTTGCCTTTATTAGCAGCACACCAAGTAAACTCAGCGTTTTTACTCAAATTGCCATATGTGCTTTTTTAGGGATTTTCTCTTTATTCTTTTTCGAAACCATTGCCTATAACCATGGTGCTGCGGCTAATGTTGTGGTGGTACTCATGGCTTCGGCCGCCATCTCTGCCCTATTTTTTGGTCGATTCATTTTAAAAGAAAGCATCTACATTCATTCGCTTATTGGAACATTATTGGCTGTTGCGGGGATTAGTATCATTTCATGGAAAGGTGAAAATAGCCTTTTAATGCTGATCAATGCTTCTATTGCCGGCACGGGTTATGGCCTATTTTCGGTTTTAGTGAAAAAGTTCAAATTAAACGGCGGGCTGTTTCTGACTAAATATTTATTGCTGTTTGGTAGCGTTTATCTTGCGGTTCCGTTTTTAATTAATTTTCACAGCATTAATTTTAATAATGACATTGTTTTAGGTTTGATTGGTTTAGCTGTTCTGCCAACCATACTCGGCTTTTTCTGTACCACTAAAGCATTGTCTTATATGAGTGCAGCCAAAGTACAAGTGACTGAGCTTTCAGAACCGATTTTTGCAGCACTTATGGCTTGGGTTTTCATTCACGAACAGCCGACTTTATCGTTTTTATATGGCGCGATTTTTATTATTTTAGGCATTTTTTTAATGAACAGAGCGCCGAAATCAAACTAGTCGATTTCATCTATTTCGTTGGCGTGGTGACAAGCCACTTGCACCACACTGGCAAAATTAATTGCCATTTGCGAAGGGGCATGTTTCTTATAAGCAAGCCCTAAACCCACCGTAGGGACAGGCGCTTTCAAAGAGCGATAAGCCACGCCTTGTATTTGCAATTGTTTGGTCGACTCTGGCACCAAAGACACACCTAAGTTTGCAGACACCAACGATAAAATCGACACAATTTGCGGGGCATTTTGTCCAATTTTCGGTTCAAAGCCACGCTCATGGCAGGCTTGTTTAATCGCATCAAAAAGCCCTGCACTAATGGAAGGTGGCGAGACAATAAAATCAAGCTCTCGCAGTGCCGTTAAATCAATTTCTGGTGATGCATCGTCGAGTTGAAAAGACTCTGAAGGTAAAGCCGCAATGAGTGGTTCTGCTAATAATTCTTGAAGAATGAGGCTGTCCGGCATATTACGTGGCGAACGAATAATCGCGACATCTAAACGGTCTTCAAGCAATAAATCGATGAGAAGTAAGGTGTTGGCTTCTTCAAGCTTTAAATCCACTTTAGGATATTGCTGCTGAAAATAGCGAACGCATTTAGGAATGAGAGGGTTCAACATTGAAGTGCCTGTAAAGCCTAATCGCAATTGGCCCACTTCGCCATTTGCCACTTGTTTAACTAAGCTTGCTGCATCTTCTACACGCTGCTGTACGGGCTGAATGGCATTTAAAAAGGCAAGCCCTGCTTCGGTCAGTTCTACCCCATGAGGTGATCGAATAAATAAATCTGCACCCAGCTCTTCTTCTAAGTCTCGTATTTGCATGCTTAAAGGCGGCTGGCTCATGTTTAAGCGTTGCGCAGCTTTGGTAAAGTTTTTTTCTTCTGCTACCGCTAAAAAGTAGCGTATATGTCTTAGTTCCATCGCTATATATAAAACATATCATGACCCATTGTTAAATATATTAGAAAAATACCATTCAAATTGCTAATTTTAATTTATCGAATTTTCTCGATGCAGCACGCCTTCAAGCACTGCACTTTCTTTCTGTCATGGTCATGATATGAGTTCTTCATCTACACCCAGTACTTTAAGTACTGAGGCAACTTCTGTTCTTTCCCGTGAGTGGATTCACAAAGGGACTAAAGCCTATAAACACGCAGGATTTGCTTTATTCCTCGTAGGTTTTGCCAGTTTCTCTCTGATTTATTGTGTACAGCCACTCTTACCTGCATTTAGCCAAAGCTTCCAGATTAGCCCTGCGAGTAGCTCTTTGGCACTGTCATTAACGACTGCTTTTTTAGCGATTTCGATTGTGCTATCAAGCGCGTTTTCACAAGCGATTGGCCGTCGTGGTGTAATTTTTACATCAATGCTGTGTGCAGCAATTTTAAACATTGTCTCGATGTTTACCCCTAACTGGCACAGTTTGCTTATAGCACGTGCATTAGAGGGTTTGCTGCTCGGTGGTGTTCCCGCAGTGACAATGGCTTGGATTGCCGAAGAAATTTCGCCTGAGCACCTAGGTAAAACTATGGGTTTATATATTGCAGGTACGGCTTTTGGTGGCATGATGGGCCGTGTCGGTATGGGTATTTTGGTTGAATATTTTTCATGGCGCACAGCCTTAGGTTTACTTGGAGCAATCTGTTTTATTTGTTCGATTGCCTTTTTAAACCTACTCCCTGCTTCGCGTAATTTCGTCCAGAAAAAAGGGCTTAATTTAGGCTTTCACATGCAAATGTGGCGTGCTCATTTAAGCAATACTAAATTATTACGCCTGTTTGCTATTGGGTTCTTACTCACCAGTGTGTTTGTGACTCTGTTTAATTACGCGACTTTCCGCTTAAGTGGCGCGCCTTATTCACTGAGCCAAACACAAATTAGCCTTATTTTCTTGTCGTATAGCTTTGGCATGGTATCTTCATCTCTGGCAGGTAGCTTAGCCGATCGCTTTGGCAAAAAAACCATGATGATGAGTGGCTTTGCTTTAATGATTGTGGGAAGTCTCATGACCCTACTCAGCTCCCTTTTCGGCATTATTATTGGTATTGCATTCATCACCACGGGTTTTTTTATTACCCACTCACTCACCAGTAGTTCTGTGGGAGCCGAAAGCAAACAAGCTAAAGCACATGCTAGTTCGCTCTACTTACTGTTTTACTATATGGGTTCAAGTATTGTCGGCTCGGCGGGTGGTTGGTTCTGGTTACACGGTGGCTGGAGTGCGATTGTAGGCTTAACTGTTGTACTGTCATTACTTGGGATATTTTTAGTCATTTATACAAAACATGCGAAAGCGCATTAATGTGTTGAAACCCTAAATTTTTCAGGCTAAACCCAATGAGAATTTAAAAATGATATGAAAAAATTTAAATGCTCATTTTTTGGCTTGTAATTTTTTTAAGAAACTGTAAAATTCACTCCACGTTGCCGGCATAGCTCAGTTGGTAGAGCAACTGACTTGTAATCAGTAGGTCCACAGTTCGAATCCGTGTGCCGGCACCATCATCAAACCTCATGAATATTTGATTTATGGGGTTTTTTGTTGTCTGTGATTTTAGTCATAGTATATTCATACTGTTTTGAATGAAGGTATTTACCTAAAATTTTATTATAAACTCGAGCTTCAAAATATATTTTCTAAAACCAATTTATTCTTTTAACAGAAAAATATACGTTCTTAATTTATAAAAAAATATATTTTTAAAATAAGAAATATGAAAAAGATAAGATTATAATGCGCCACCAAATAAGGTCATATAAATAAGACCTATTTTATAAACTTTAATTCATTAAGATACCAATACGGAAAAGTATGAAACTTCGCTTTATTTTACCTGCTTTATTTCTAGCATTCCCTTTAACAACATATGCTCAAGAAACTGCATCTCAACCTCAAATTCAAACTACTACAAACCCACCCATTTGCTTAATTGAAGGTACTCCTTCAGCAGAGCACTATAAATCTATTAAACGTATTAAAGCCGCGAAAGGAACCTATGGTGGTTTTGAAGAAGTAAAACCTAAATTAGCTAACGTTGCCCGTAAATATGGTGCAGATGTGGTAATTAATTATCACCAAAGCCAAAGATTTGGCTTCTGGCCTTGGCGTATTGTTCGCCCAGTACTCACAGGTACTGCTGTGAAATGGAATACACCTTTTAACTGTGCAGCCCTAGGCGGTAAAGAAATTCGTTAATAAGAAATGAAAAAAGCCCAACATCCTGTTGGGCTTTTTTCGTATTTCGTTACTAGGTACACTTCCTGTAATACCTCACGTCCTGATGCTTAAACTTATTATTGTTGTTTTACGTTTCGGAACTTCCTGTTCCTGATGAGTTCATCATAGGCAATTCATCACGTCATAAAAAGACGCCAATTTCCCGAATGTATGTACGAAAAAGCGTACATGGTTCTTTTAAATTTAAAACTTGATTTATCTATCATGGAAATAAAAATATGAATTTATAAACAAGTTCTGTTCGTCAATTAAATAAGAAAACGATATAATGAGTTTATTACTTTATTTCTAAAATAAATTTAAAAATAACAAGGAACGAGATGTTTACTTTACCATCAAATATTTTTCAGCCCTTAGCGCTCATACTCGCATGCCTTATTTTCATTGTAAGTAAAATGCCGCAGCTAAAATATAGAAAAACTATATTATTTCTAGCTATTGGTAGCCTTACTTTAGTGATTATTTTAGGAATATTTGGTTTTTTTAATTAAGCTTTATTTCTTGCTCTTCTCTATCATTTTTTCAAAGTGTTTAAGGTTTGGGTTCAACGTATCCCATGCATAGGCTTGGCTCACAAACACCTCTGCTCTAGGCTGATAGAGACTCGGGTCATCAAGCGTACCTGCACGTATTGAAATCATTTCAGGTGCAATTTCAGGTAAGCCAAAAAGCTGAGAACCACACGTCGGGCAAAACGCTCTTTTAATAGCTCGGCCAGAAGATCCCAAAGTCTCAAAATATTTCAGCTCACCACTTACTTTCAATTCAGATTGGTGAAAAAAAGCGATTGGTGCATATGCTGAACCTGTGGCCTTTTGGCAATCTCGGCAATGGCAATTAAAGCTATAACGTGGCTCTGCTTCACTTTGGTAGCTCACAGCTCCACATAAACACGATCCTTGATATTTGGCTGACATAGCTCATCCTATTTTTTTATTGCTGTGATTTGAATATAACGTACATATCCATTTTGGTAGAGTTGTTGGCATAACTTTGCAGTCATTTGAATTTTAAAATTTGCCAATCCTCGGCTTTGCTTTTGTCCTTGTTGATTTTGAATATATTGCGAAAAACCGAGTAACACTTGCTTAGATAAATCTTCAATTTGAATATCGACAAAACCTTGTTGTTCCAAGGTTGCTCTGAGCATTTTTTCATTTGGCACAGTATCCCAAGCGACATTTGCTGCTTTGAGTAAATAACGATGCTTTTGTTCTTGTAGAGCGGTCATGTTTTGACATGAATCGGCACGCATTAGGTAGTGAAAACCTAATCGTCCTTTTGAATTTAAAACTGGAGCGATGGAATCTAGAAATGAATTTAAATTGCTGTGATAAGCGGCATCGATACACAACACCACATCGAAGCAATGTTTAAATTCAAATTGTTTTAAATTTAAAAATGAACCACAGAAAATCTGGCTTATTTCAGGAATAAGTTTTTGAATTTTATGGACACATTGGGCTTGTAAGTCTACTGCACTAAGGCTTTTAGGCTGATAATGCTGTAACCAGTGCAACAAACTTGCACCCTGTCCGCAGCCTAAATCTAAGAGATGATCTTTTGAATTTAAATTGACAGCTTGTGCCAAATGGTCAGCCAATTGGCGACAAGCTTCACGGTAGTTTTGGGTATTTTTCCAAAAACCCAAATTTGTCCAAGCAAGCTCCCCATCATCCCCTAAGCTTGATGCATCAATTGCATATTTATGAGGAATGAATCGAGAGAGAGCTGCTCGAACTTTTGTTTTCACAATTTTAGTAGCCGAGTTCTGGGGCAACTTCCACCTTAGGTTTTAAGCCTACAAATGGCAAAGGTGCACCTAAAATTTCAGCAATATGCATGGCAGAAGTCACTGCTGACTCTAAAATTGGCAAGCCATCGCACGACCATGAACCACAGTAAAATACTTTACGGTTTGGGTCTAAATGACGTTGTTGCAATTCTTTGTTTAAAGCAACTGTTTGTGAGTCTACAACCGCACGCGTTAAAGTCACTTTTGAAATAACTTTTTTAGGGTCAATATCAACCACTGGGCGCCAAGTTTGGAATACAGGATTTTTACCCACGAGTGTTGGCTCAACCGCATTCATCCAAACTGTAAATTGCTGACGCGTAAACTTACGGTCCATCATGTAGCTCAGCACTGACCAGTCCTTACGGCGTGGTGGCATAACGGTCGCATCGGTATGAATAACAAGATCACCTTGCTCAAAGCGGAATTGCTTAAGCAAGTTCATATCTTCTGCAAACTGTTCAGGATTTAAAAACTCATCGATTTTAGACGTTGGCGTTGCAACAATTACTCGATCAAATAAGTTCTGTTCGCCTTGGCTGTTTTCAACCAGTACTTTTTCGCCTTGTAATTCAACTTTCTTAATTGCCGATCCGCTATGGATATCGATGCCTTTAATCAAGCTATCTACAAATGCAGGTGTGCCACCTTTCATGCGCAATAACATGTCGCCATCAGTTAAGTGACGTAAAAACTCAAGTAAGTTTTTTGCAGGCCAATCGCCAATTGTTTTTGGATTACACGTACAAATTGTATAGAGCACTGGCATAACCACACCATGCCAGAATACTTCTTCAATATCGTTCTGATTAATAAATTCAGCGAGGGTAATATCTTGATTTTTAGATTTGAAAAACTGGTGAATCGCAGTTTTTAGTTGCAACATCCCTTTCACAAGACGCCAGCCATATTGCTGGATGCCTTTACGGTTATTGATAATCGGGAAATTACCAATACGGCTACGAGAAGTCGTTAACCATGTTTCCGTACGATCTTCGAATAACCAGCTACAAGACATATAAGTACGAACTGGGAAAGTTTTAATGCCTAAATGAGCAGCAAGGCTAAGTGTATTTTTCCATAAGTGAGGATTCATCACACGTAGCGGTGCATCAATAATTCCACCATCGAACTCAATGCTATGGCTATCCATTCCCCGGCCAGGAAGTGCTTCAAATATCGTGATCGTATGCCCTGCATCTTTCAGAATTCTTGCTGCCGCAAGACCTGCCATTCCACTGCCAATAATTGCGATATTCAAAATGATGTCCCATTTTTCGAGAATTTTTTTGATTATCACTCATACCCCAAAAAAACACCGTATTAAAAACTACCAGATTTTTATTTTTTGCATCAATTTATATAGAAAATATTTAGCTGCTAATCAGATCAAGTTTTTATATTTTTTTACAAAATCAGATAAGCCGATAAAACCTTATATTTTTTGAAAATTTAAAAAAAATCTTTTAAATAAAATAAGATAATTTAACTATTTTTATATCATTTGTTTTACAAGAATCTTTTTTTAATATATTATTAAGTCATAATAATGAGAAGCAAATCACATAAAACAATGCCGCAACAACAATGAAAACCATCATAAAAACAGAATCTTTACAGCGAAAAAGCCCGCTATTCACACTTGATAGCGGGCTTTTTATTACTTTGTTTTTAGAGGTTCTTCAAATGCAATTCGGCAATTTATGCTTCTTGCATGATTGAACCGAATTTTCCACGATTAAAATCATTAATCGCTTCCATAATCTCAGCTTTGGTATTCATGACGAATGGACCATAACCTTCGATTGGTTCATTGAGTGGTTGTCCAGTCAACACTAAAAATTTAGTGTCTTCTTCTGCATTTAAACTAAACTCAACACCCTCACGAGATAAAATCGCAACGGTTTTACCTTCCAGACGATTTGCATCATTAACCACAACCGCGCCATCTAATATCACAACAAGCGTGGTGTGGCCTTCAGGTACATAGAGGGTATGTTTTTGGCCTTTAACCAATTTACCGTCCCATACATTTAATGGACTAAATGTAGTTGCAGCACCTTTTGCATCTGCATATTCACCTGCAATCACGCGCAAATGACTACCTTGTTCGTCTAGTGCAATGTCTGGAATATCTTTAGCTTCAATCGCTTGGTATTTTCCAGGCGTCATTTTTGAATGAGCAGGTAAATTTACCCACAATTGCACCATTTCAAAAAGACCACCGTGCTCTGCAAATTCAGGAGAATGGAACTCTTCATGCAACACACCTGCACCCGCAGTCATCCATTGCACATCACCAGTTTTAATGGTTCCGCCGCCGCCGCTTGAATCTTTATGAGTCACCTCACCTTGGTAGGCGATGGTCACTGTTTCAAAGCCACGGTGAGGATGCGAACCGACACCTTGCTGTTCAGTCGTTGGCGAGAATGTATAAGGCGCTGCATAATCGAGTAGCAAAAATGGACTTAGGGTTTGGCCTAAACGGTCATAAGAGAATAGGTTATATACAGGGAAACCATCACCCACCCAATGCATGTGGTTATTTTGATATGCACCAAGAAATTTCTTCATCTGATCTCTCCTATATATGTAGGATTTTCTTGAACTGGTATTGATTTTACGCCTCAATAATTGCAGTTTATAGATCAGGATTAGCAACACATTATTTCATCTATGAGACAATCATAGAATTTAATGTGCTCTTTTTAAGATCGTCCTATTTTTAAAATTCTTAATCCTATTTTTTAGACTTAATCACGACATAAAACTCAACTAGCATAATTTTAGGCAATAACGACCTACTCAATAATTTTTGATTATTTATTTTGATAACACGAGGACATAAAAAATGGCTCAAGATTACGTGCGTTTAGACAAGGATAATGCTGCGGTTCTTTTAGTTGACCATCAAGCAGGTTTACTTTCTTTAGTTCGAGATATCGACCCAGATAAATTTAAAAACAATGTATTAGCACTTGCTGATGCTGCTAAATATTTTAATTTACCCACTATTCTTACTACGAGTTTTGAAAACGGTCCAAATGGTCCTTTAGTTCCTGAGTTAAAAGAGATTCATCCAGATGCGCCGTTCATCCCTCGTCCAGGCCAAATCAATGCATGGGACAATGAAGACTTCGTAAAAGCGGTTAAAGCGACAGGTAAAAAACAACTAATTATTGCAGGTGTGGTAACTGAGGTTTGTGTGGCATTCCCAGCTTTATCTGCACTCGCAGAAGGCTTTGAAGTATTTGTGATTACTGATGCTTCTGGTACTTTCAACGAATTAACACGTGATGCTGCTTGGGACCGTATGTCAAAAGCAGGTGCTCAGCTTATGACGTGGTTTGGTATGGCATGTGAATTACACCGTGACTGGCGTAACGACATCGAAGGTTTGGGTACATTGTTCTCAAATCACATTCCTGACTACCGTAACCTGATTTCAAGCTACAATCACAACACTAGCCAAAAATAAGTTCAATTGCCAAGATTAGAGTGCTTAAGCGCTCTAATCTTAAATTTAAATGGATTGATCGGACATTGATAAGTTCTTTTGATGATTTTTATTATTTCTATTTAGTCGTAAAACACGGCGGCTTTAGTGCAGCCAGTGATGCTGAAAATATTAGTAAATCTAAGCTCAGCCGACGCATTATTGACCTTGAAAATAAATTTAATGTCAGCCTGATTCAAAGAACAACACGTCATTTTAAGGTGACCGATTTAGGCCAAGAGTTTTATGAGGAATGCTGCAAGGTTATTACTCAAGTTGAATGTGCAGAAAACGTTTTGTTAAAGCAAAAAAGTGAGCCTCAAGGGTTAGTAAAAGTAAGCTGCCCACCTCTGATGATGCATTTTCAAATTAGAAAAATTTTAAATCAGTTTTTAAAAACCTACCCCAAAGTTGAGATCGCACTCGAGCTAACAAGCCGTCGAGTAGATATTTTGCATGATGATATCGACCTCGCGATTCGTACCAATTTTGAACCCAATGAAGATTCGAATTTAATTGTTCGTGATGTGATTAAAACCGATCATTGTCTGGTAGCTTCGCCTGAATTGTTGCAAGGTCGCATCATTGAACATTATTCAGAATTACAGGACTTTCCAAGTATTAGCTTAGGTACTCAAAAGCAAAATCCTATTTGGTATTTATGCAATATTCGTAATGGTGAAACTGTTGATGTGCCTTATCAACCACGAATCAAAAGTAATGATTTGGCTGGTGTGTATTATGCCGTCATGGATGGTTTAGGCATTGCCGACCTTCCTTTTTTAACCGTCGAATCTGAAATTCGTAAGGGTACGCTTATCCATATTCTTCCTGACTGGAAGTCGAATATTGGTACGCTGCAATTGGTTTATGTTTCGAGAAAAGGCCAGCGTCTTGTGGTTGAAAAGCTCATTGAAACGCTGATTGATGAACTCAGGCGTTTGCCTGAAAGTCGTGATGGCTATCTATCGACTTAAAATAAAAAACCGGTCACGAATGGGCATGACCGGTTTTTTGTGAAACATCACATACAGCATAACTGTATGTTTTCGTTCAGAACAAAACGAACTCGCTTTATTCCTTACTCAGATAAGTCTACGCAGAGGTATTTCATTTCGACATATTCTTCGATGCCGAATTTTGAACCTTCACGACCTAGACCTGACTGTTTTACGCCACCAAACGGAGCAACTTCATTTGAAATCGCGCCCGTGTTAATGCCGACCATACCGTACTCAAGTGCTTCACCCACTCGCCATTGACGAGCTGTGCTTTGAGTAAATAAATAAGCCGCTAAACCAAACTCGGTATCGTTCGCCATCGCCACTGCTTCATCTTCAGTTTTAAAGCGGAATAGTGGTGCAAGTGGACCAAAAGTTTCTTCTTTAGATACTTTCATGTCTTGCGTTACGCCAGTTAACACAGTCGGTTCAAAGAATGTACCGCCAAGTGCCGAACGCTGACCACCAATACGAACTGTTGCGCCTTTCTCAGTTGCATCTGCAATGTGGGACTGCACTTTTGCAATCGCATCTTCATCAATTAAAGGCCCTTGAGTTGAACCTTCTTGACGGCCATCGCCAACTTTAAGCTTAGACACAGCTTCAACCAAACGCTCTGCCAATGCATCGTAAATACCGTCTTGAACATAAATACGGTTAGCACATACACAAGTTTGACCGCTGTTACGATATTTACTTGCCATGATGCCCTGAACTGCTTGTTCAAGGTTGGCATCATCAAATACCACAACTGGTGCATTACCACCGAGTTCAAGCGATAGCTTTTTAATGGTTGGCGCACATTGTTGCATCAAGATACGGCCAACTTGAGTTGAACCTGTGAAGCTTAACTTACGAACAATATCGCTTTCACATAGGGTTTTACCAACTTCAACCGCATCACCACTAATGTTAATTAAAACATCAGCTGGTAAGCCTGCCTGTAACGCCAATACTTCAAGTGCATAGGCAGTTAATGGTGTTTGCTCTGCTGGTTTAACCAACATTGAACAACCCGCAGCAATCGCTGGACCTGCTTTACGCGTAATCATGGCAGCTGGGAAGTTCCACGGCGTAATGGCAGCAGTAACACCAATCGCTTGTTTAATCACGAGCAGACGTTGGTTTGGCAACGTAGGTGTTAAGACTTCACCATCAATACGGCGCGCTTGCTCGGCAAACCAGCGAATAAATGATGCTGCATAACCAATTTCACCACGTGCTTCTGCCAATGGCTTACCTTGCTCAGCCGTTAAGATTTGAGCCAGATTTTCTTTGTGCTCAAGCATGAGGTTGTACCATGCCAATAACACATCAGCACGCGCCAAAGCAGTTTGCTTTTTCCAAGCAGCTTGCGCTTTTGCTGAGCGGTTAATTGCGGCTTCAACTCCTGCACGGTCATAGGTTTTTACCCATGCCAAAGTTTCACCTGTAGCAGCATCATTAACTTCGATATAGTCATTTGATGCAGGTGCTTCTAATGAAATATCAGGATGTTTTAATAAATACTGCAAATTATTTTGAATCATGCAGATTGCTCCATTGCTTTTGCACTACCTGCTTTTAGAGTTGCAAAACCTTGTTTCAAGATATCAAGGCCTTGACGGAATTGTTCAGCAGGAATGGTTAATGGATATAAGAAACGAATTACATTACCGTATTTACCACAAGTAAGAAGTAACAACCCGTTTTCCATTGCATAGTTTTGTACAACTTTTGCTTGTTCAGCTGTTTCAAGCTCTACTGCAACCATTGAACCCAATGCACGAATATCAGTTACGACGTCACCTGTTGCTTGCTGAATATCTTTAAGTGCGACAACTAACTCTGCACCTAATTCATTTGCACGGTCGCATAGGTTTTCTTCTTCAATCGCATCAATCACCGCGTGCGCAGCAGCAACCGCAATTGGGCTACCTGCGTAAGTACCGCCTAAACCACCAGGGTTTGGTGCATCCATCACTTCTGCACGGCCAACAACACCTGAAATAGGGAAACCACCACCCAAGCTTTTCGCCATCGTGATGAGATCTGCTTTAGTCTCGTAATAGTTCATTGCAAATAATTTACCAGTACGGGCAAAACCAGATTGCACTTCGTCGGCAACCAATAAAATACCGTGCTTGTCGCAAATTGAACGTAAACGTTTTAGGAACTCAGCTGGCACAACATTGAAACCGCCTTCACCTTGTATTGGCTCAAGTACGATTGCCGCAACATCATGTGGTGCAATATCTTCACTGAAAATATCTTCAACGCTTTCAATTGCCGCGTCTACTGAAATACCTTTAGCAGGCACTGGGTAACGCGCGTGGAACACACCCGCTGGCATTACACCGAAATCACGTTTGTAAGGCGCTGTTTTACCTGTCATTGCCATCGTCATGAATGAACGACCGTGGAAACCGTTACCAAAAGTGATAATGCCGTGACGACCTGTATAAGAACGAGCAATCTTCACCGCATTTTCAACTGCTTCTGCACCAGTTGTGAAAAAAGCAGACTTTGCAGGACCAGCAATTGGCGCGCGTTCATTAATACGCTCAGCTAAAGCGACATAGCTTTCATATGGTGTTACTTGATAGGCAGTATGCGTAAATTTAGTGAGTTGCTCAGTCACCGCTGCAATCACTTTAGGGTGGCGATGGCCTGTGTTTAAAACCGCGATACCACCAGCAAAGTCGATAAATTGGTTGCCTTCCTTGTCCCAAAGCGTAGCATTTTCAGCTTTTTCCGCATACCACTGGCACATCACGCCTACACCACGTGGAGTTGCTTGCTGTTTACGTGCGTTAAGTGCAGAATGTTGATTATCCATTTGATTCCCTCATATTTTCATCATCAGTTGCAGCTTTGGTTTCTTGCATCCTGTGCTTAATTTTCAGGGTGCTTTACAACGACTGCCTATGCATGTAATTTCGCTCGTCTGATGCCAACTGACGAGAGCCACTTTTTAACTGTAGGAGAGAGCCAATTGCGTAGTTTACTTGGAGATCATTTGCTGCAACGACTCCAACAGGACACTGAAGGGAAACTACATCAACGCCTTTTCCGTTGCCTGCGTGGTGCCATTATTGATGGAGTCATCCAGCCCAAGACTCGTCTACCTGCGTCACGCGACTTAGCCAGTGAAATTCATGTTTCAAGAAATACGGTGCTTAGTGCCTATGAACAACTACAAGCTGAAGGCTATTTAGAAGCACGGACAGGACATGGCACATGGGTTGCCGAAAAATTACCAGAGAGTTTTTTAAATACACAAAACAAGAAAAAAGTGGTTTCAAGCCCGAAAGTTCAAAATTCTTATGCGCTATCACAGCGTGGTTCCAACTTATTGGGCTATGCCGCAGCGTCGCCACACCAATGGGGAGCTTTCGTGCCGGGAGCACCAGATGTGACTGAGTTCCCACATCATATTTTTAGTCGTATTCAAGCACGTTTAAGCCGAGAGCCTGACATTAACCGCCTGATTTATAGCAATGCTGGTGGATGTATTGAGCTTCGAAGTGCATTGGCAGATTACTTACGTGTTGCACGTTCAGTCCAGTGCGATGCAGACCAGATTATTATTACCGAAGGCATTCACCAAGCGATCGACTTAGTCTCGCGTGCGCTCAGTGATATGGGAGATAAAATCTGGATTGAAGATCCTGCTTATTGGGGAATGCGTAATACGTTACGTATTAATGGTCTCGATATTCAGCCAATGCCTGTCGATGCTGAAGGCATTATTCCTGAGGAAAATCCGGCCAAGCCTCCTAAACTCATTTTTGTCACGCCTTCACACCAATATCCGCTTGGCTCTCATTTAAGCCTAAACCGCCGACGTAAACTGATTGAGATTGCACGTCAGCACAATAGCTGGATTGTCGAAGATGACTATGACAGTGAGTTCCGTTTCTCAGGCCAGCCTTATCCATCTTTACAAGGCTTAGAAAATGATGCGCCTGTGCTGTACATGGGCACATTCAGTAAAACCATTTATCCGTCCTTAAGAATTGGATATCTAGTCGTACCTAAGCCATTATTTTCACCATTACGCATTGTGGCAGCCGAGCTGTATCGTGGTGGGCACTTGCTTGAGCAAAAAGCTCTAGCTGAATTTATTCGTGAAGGTCATTACGAAGCGCATATTCGCCGTATGCGCCTACTCTATGGCAAGCGCCGCGACTACTTGGTGAGCTTAATTCAACGCTATCTTGGCCCCGAATTTATTCATGAATATGACGAAGCCGCAGGGTTACATCTGGTTTTAAAACTACCAAACGCTTGTGATGATGTCGCAATTGCAGCGACTGCGCTTGAACGTGGCGTTAAAGTTCGACCACTGTCTCAGTACTACATGCAGTCGCATGCTCACGCAGAGCGCGGTTTACTCATGGGCTTTGCCTGTGTAAACGAAAAAGACATGGTGATGGCTTTTGGCGTCTTGCTTCAATGCTTACGTGAAGCAGGCGTACCTACGCTAAATTAACTATTCTCTCGTATCAAAACAAACAAAAAGAGCCTCACAGTGAGGCTCTTTTTTATTTAAAAATTTAAACTAACTTTTCTTCATGACTATGAGTTAAATGGGTTGCGCGACGATCTTTACCCCAACCCAATTTTTCAGACAACAATCCGAAGAACACAATAATGCCGAACAGCGCTGTAGTGTAAATCACTTCTTTAAAATAGGTGCCTTCAATCAACATGGTAAGAATTGCACCAATAATTGCAAAGATCACCACGTAAGTTAGATAAGGGAACATCCACATTTTAAAGTCAATTTTCACGCCTTCAGCTTCTAACTTTTTACGCATACGAAGCTGAGAATAAGCAATGGTCAGGTAAACATACAGTGTTGCCGCGCCTGTTGTTAGCATGAAAAAGTCATAAACATTCATACTCTCGGTTGCAGTTAAAACTACGGCAATCACAGAGAAGAAGCATGACACAATCACGCCCACCCAAGGACTGCTTTTACTGTTTACAGAGCCAAAACTTTTCGGTGCATCACCACGTTTAGCTAAAGAGAACAACATACGTGAACACGTATAAAGTGCTGAGTTAAAGCAACTACATACTGAGGTTAGAACCACAAAGTTTACGATATGGCGCGCCCCTGGAATACCAAGTGCAGACAGAGTTACGCTATAGGTTCCCCAAGTTGAATCTTTCAAAAGTTCATTGTTGTGAGGAATAAGACATACCGCAACGAACATTGAGCCTACATAGAACAAAATAATTCGCCAAACCACCGAGTTTGATGCTTTACGAATTTCTTTCGATGGATTTGCCGACTCTGCTGCCGCTACCGTAACAATTTCGGCGCCAATGTAGGCAAACATGACTCCAAGCAAGGCTGTGATAACGGATGAGCCGCCATTTGGCATAAAGCCTTGAGAGGTTAAATTACTAATACCAGAAGCAGCCGGATTACCCCAAGGCCACAAATGCATGATGGCTAAACTACCAATCACAAGGAAAATAACAATCGCGATGACTTTGATGAGGGCGAACCAAAACTCAAATTCACCATAGTTTTTCACGTTTTGTAAATTAACAACAACCAATGCACCTATCACCACGACCATATAGACCCAGATCGGTATAAACGGGAACCAATTGTTTAGAATTTTTCCTGCCACATAGGCTTCCCACCCCATCAGCATGGCCAGAGTACACCAGTACAACCAACCAATTGAGAAACCTGCCCAACGGCCAATCGCACGGTCAGCATAAGTTGAAAAAGAGCCACTATCAGGGTTTAAAACGGCCATCTCGCCTAACATACGCATGATGAACCAAACAAGTAGACCACCTAAAGCGTAAGTTAAGAAAACTACAGGTCCAGTATTGTAAATAATACTGCCTGAGCCGACGAATAGAGAACCACCAATAACCCCTGCAATCGAGATCATGGTCAGGTGGCGTGATTTGAGTCCATGTTTTAAACTTTGGGAGTGATTGGCTTCAGAACCATTTTGATGAGCTGCCATATCATTTTCCTTAATATATGGAGGATATCGGCTAGTCTCGGAAATCCTCCGAAGCCAAAAAATATCCCCTAAAAATTTAGCCGTTCTGCCCAATTCCTAAAACAGAAAATTCACTGAGCTTATCCGGCGCTTCCGTATGCATACTTCCAATAGCTTTAATTTGTCGTTTCGGCACTCAAGAAACGAGAGCCATTTTTGTAATAAAAGAGAGAGCCAATTGCAAAATTTATAAGCAAAATTGGCCCTTTTTGTAGGGGATGCTGGTAAATGGCTTTTAGTTTTTATTTTAATCAGATTGACTTTCTTTAGTTTTGTTCAGAAATTAATAATGCCTTTGTGCCTGTTTCCAATGCTCTAAATATATGTTTCTGGTCAGCTGGATAACAAATATAGTCGCCCACACCAAGCTCAACAGCTTCATCAATTAAGCCCACCAAAGCTTTACCTTCAACCACAATAATATGCTCCACAGAACCAACTGGATGCGGCTCTGAAAGACGGTCTTCGCCTGGTTCAACAATCAGTAAATACACATCTCGACGGGCATGGGGTGGACAAGTCGCCAGCAAAATTGCTTTGTAATTGGCAATCTCTGAGCTCACTGTTGGACCATCACCACAGCGAATGACTTGTACCTGATTGCTTGGTTCTTCCATCAACCGTGCAAATGGAATATTGAGCGCAACACAAAGTGCCCATAAGGTTTCAATGCTAGGGTTACCTTGCCCTGCCTCTAATTGTGACAAAGTAGATTTAGCAACACCTGCACGACGAGCAACCTCTGCCAATGAAAGCCCTGCTCTTTGACGTTCACGCGTTAAACCTTTGGCAATAATTTCAATTGGCTGAGACATTCACCACATCCGTTCTATAAAAAAAACGATCGTTCGTTTTGACAAAACAATCAGACTTATTCATTATAATGGAAAATCGTTCGTTATATCATGCTATGTCCACATACTCTCTGATTAAAAAACTTAGTAAAGACACTACCCGCTCGATTTTCTTTGTATGTCTAGCGACGAGTGTCGTTGGTATGTCTTTAGGTTCACTCGCTGCAAGTTATGGCTTAGCGCTCTGGATCCCGCTTTGCCTATCCGTGTTTGTGCTCGCAGGAACTGCTGAATTTATTTTTATTGGTTTCTTGGCTGTAGGTGGTAGCCCAATTGCAGCTGCGATTGCAGGACTACTCGTCAATTTAAGACATCTACCTTTTGGTATTGCGGTCAATGAACTAATCCGTGGCAAATATTCTCGATATTTCGGGGCTCATATCATGAACGATGAAAGCGTTTTGTTTGGTATGGCACAGCCCGATTTTGAAACAAAAAAGGCTGCTTACTGGTTATGTGGTATATGCATTATGCTCAGTTGGCCACTGGGTGTAACGACGGGTTATTTCATTGGAAGTGCTATTCCAGATCCAAAAACATTCGGCTTAGATGCCATTTTCCCCGCGATTTTAATTG
Source organism: Acinetobacter pittii ATCC 19004 = CIP 70.29 (assembly GCF_000369045.1). GTDB lineage: Bacteria > Pseudomonadota > Gammaproteobacteria > Pseudomonadales > Moraxellaceae > Acinetobacter > Acinetobacter pittii. The sequence continues at coordinate 273,654 of NZ_KB849796.1, forward strand.
CACTTACATTTAATGCTTTAAAGAATAAAACCACTCGAAAAGCTGCATTTGCTGGATCAACTTTAGCGCTGATCACCACACCTTTTTTGGCCTCAGGACTTCCAATTCTGATTTCACTTTTTGGCTTGATATTTGGTAGAAAGAAATGAGTCAACAATTACTAATTATTTTAGGTATAGGCTTACTAGCACTTGGAACGTATGGGATTCGTTTCGCTGGTTTTCATTTGGGTGCCAAGTTCTCTTTTTCTGAAAAGTACCAAGTTTTACTCTCAAACGGTGCGACTGTTTTGCTCTGTGCGATTGCAGTGACGACAACATTTTTTGAAGGTCAACATTTCGCAGGTTTTGCACGAATATTTGGTGTTGGCTTAGCACTGTTCTTGGTTTGGAAAAAAGTACCGCTGTTATTAGTGATTTGCTTGGCAGCTGCTGGCACGGCACTTATACGTTTGCTTGGAATTGAGTAATAAAAAAGGCGAGATAAACTCGCCTTTTTTGAAACTTTGATTAGAACGGTAAATCGTCGTCTAAATCAGCTGGTGCAGAAGCTGGTTGTTGTGGCGCTTTAGGCGCAAAACCACCCGCTTGAGGGTTGCTTCCACCATTACCGAAACCACCTTGGTTACCATAACCACCGCTGTTTTGGCCATAGCCGCCACCTTGGTTGTTATTATTTTGATAACCATTACCACCTTGTTGAGGTGCGTTAAAACGTGGTTGGTTAAAATCATTACCGCCAGCGAAACCTTGTTCACCTTGTTGACGAGCATCTAACATTTGCATCTGGTCGCCACGGATTTCTGTAGTGTAACGCTCTTGGCCATTTTGGTCTGTCCACTGACGTGTACGTAGTGAACCTTCAATATAAACCTTAGAACCTTTACGCAAGAACTGCTGAGCAATTTCCCCTAAACGGTTATGCAAAACAATACGGTGCCATTCTGTTTGTTCTTTACGTTCACCAGTATTTTTATCAGTCCAAGCTTCACTTGTCGCGATTGAAAATTGGGTCAACGAGCCCCCATTTGGAAAAGTTTTTGTTTCAGGATCACGACCCAAAGTACCAACCAAAATAACCTTATTTACACCACGCATTAGCTGTCTTCATCCTATACATTTCTATGTTTTACTTTATAAGAGTTATGCTTAAATGGCTACCTCTTTACCGAACAACTGCGTTAAATCACGTCGCGCAGCATCATCTAGAGACTGTTTATCGACTTTAATATAAGCAACTTGCTGGTCAGGCATCACCACAACTTCTTCGATACCACGAATTGCCAATAGCTGTGTGGTCCACTCATTCACCTGTTGCACTTGCGGCAATGGCAACACAATCGACGACAAATACCGCGGCTGAGCTAAACCAAAACTAATTAGCAACCATATTATAGCAATCCCTGCTAAGACACTCCATCCAATCGCAGTATTATGTAACATCAATAATTGACCACCTAGTGTGCCACCAAAAAAAGCGCCTAAAAACTGACTACTGGCATTTACACCCATAGCCGTTGCTTTTGACTGAATTGGAGCAGACTTCGACAACCAAGAAGGCAATAAAGCCTCCATCACATTAAATGCAATAAAGAAAATTCCTAAGCCAGCAAGCAAAACATATTTTGATTGATAACCAAATATGAGCAGCAGCAAACCTGCAATAATGCCTGTAATTGCTGTTAAGAAAATGCCTCGCATTTTACGATATTTTTCAGCAATGATAATGCTTGGAAATGCAAAGAACAGGCTAATGACTAATAGCGGCAAATACACCAAACCATGGCTCGCCAAAGGAATATGCGCAAACTCGATGAGTTGTGAAGGCACATAAATAAACATGGCTGTAAGCAATAAATGCAATGCAAAAACCGAAACATGTAAACGGTTTAAATCACCCATTTGAATGACTTGCTTAAGCTGCGCCATATAGCCTTGTTGATAATTACGATGATGACGAGTGACTTTAGGTACAAGCAATAACATCGCAATCGCAATCAAGCCCATAATGGTTGTCACAAAGAACAAACCAGAAATGCCCACAAGGCTTGTGAGCCAAGGCCCAAGGCTAAAAGCGACCACGAAAGACAGACCAATACTCATGCCCATCGCGGCCATGGCTTTAGTACGCTGCTCTTCACGTGTCACATCGGCTAAAAGCGCCATCACGACTGCTGAAACTGCACCAGCACCAGCGATGGCACGACCAATAATTACGCCATAAATCGTGTCAGATAAACCCGCAATTGCACCACCAATCGCAAACAGTAATAGACCAAATACTACAAGCGGTTTACGGCTAAAACGGTCTGCCAGTAAGCTAAATGGAATTTGTAAAATCGCCTGACTTAAGCCGTAGACACCTACAGCCAAACCAATGAGTGCTGGAGTCGCATATTGATATGACTGCCCAACTACAGAAAAGACAGGAATAATCATGAACAAGCCCAACATGCGTAGTGCAAAAATACTACTTAAGGCAAAAGTTGAGCGACGTTCCAAAGCATTCATCATATCAATACACGTTATCAAACTAGGTAAATTATAAGCCGATTCGTTTCTAAAAATACGGAACACCTTATTTAAAATAACGATTTGGGCTTAAAAAAATAAAGAGGCATTTAGCCTCTTTATTCTATCGAAGTTTGCTGAAAATTAGCTTAAGGCGATTGTTGCTCGCGCTTTGAATATTGAATTGAAGCAATAACCGCCCAAACAATAAACGCTACACCAATTAAACCAGTAACAACTTCCGGTACATGTACGCCTGTACCACTTGCAATCATAATGAATGCTAAAGCACCAATTGCATAATGCGCGCCATGTTCTAAGAACACATAGGCATCTAGTGTGCCTTTTTCTACAAGGTAAACTGTCATTGAACGGACAAAAATAGCACCGATTGCAAGACCCAGCATAATCACAACAACGTCGCTAGTAATTGCAAAAGCACCGATCACACCGTCAAAACTGAATGATGCATCTAATACTTCAAGATATAAGAAACCACCTATACCCGCTTTAACTACGCCAGAAGCCGCGCCCGATCCATCTTTCATAATAGCATTGCCATCTTCGTCAATTTCAGGCTCACCACCTAACATATGACTTAATACTTCAACGCCAATATAAACCACAATGCCCCAAATACCAGCCATAGTCACCACAAGGCGCTGCGACTCATCAACATTTGCTGCCATAATTAACATCGCAATTAGAGCAATAAAGACAGACATTGCCGGTACGCTTGCTAAACTAGAAAGTTTAGCTTCAAGCCATCTAAACCAATGGGTTTCTTTTTCTTCATCAAAGAAGAAGTTTAAGAACACCAGTAATAGGAATGTTCCACCAAAAGCCGAAATTTCAGCGTGATGTGCCATTAAACGTTCAGAATAGGTTTTCGGATCATTGAGTGCCAATTTAGCTACTTCAATCATTCCCATATCCGCAGTCACCGCAACAATCGCCACCGGGAAAATTAAACGCATACCAAAAACGGCGATTAAAATACCTACCGTTAAAAAGAGCATTTTCCAGAACGGATCCCAATTACGTAGAACCGATGCATTTACGACAGCATTGTCAAAAGATAAAGAGACCTCCATTACAGCTAAAATGGCTGTAATTGTTAAAGCTTTAAGCATGGTAGACACGCCCGCTTCAGGTCCATGGGTAAAACCCCAATACGCGGATAGTGCTAAACACACCACCGTAAAAAATATCGAAAATCGGAAATGCTTCATGGATCAGACCTATACCAAGAATAAATTTAATCTTTCTTAAAAAACCGCCGCTATTATATCGATAATTAACCACAAAACGATGTTGTTTTGTGCCGTTATTCCCTTTACTTTATCTCTCTGTTTAATAAAGAAATTTATGATATTTAATTAACTCATTAATCGTATTAAATATTTTCTTTCGATATATCTATCATTATTATTTTTGTATTTTAAAATTGATTTAAAATCTGGTTCAGCTGTCTTAATTTAAATGGAATGTTTTTATGCTTTTTTCTCAAGAACTTTGGCAACGCAATTTAAATTTATATCAAAAAATTCTAGACCTGCCTTTTAATCAGGAACTTGCTAACGGTACTTTAGATAAAGAAGCTTTTTGTCATTATGTTATTCAAGATGCTCAATATTTAGTGGCCTATGGCCGTGTGCTGGCTGTTGCAGCAGCTAAAGCTTTTGATGCTGACGATATTATGCAATTTTCAGATGCAGCGAAAATTGCAATTGTGGTTGAACGTAGCTTGCATGATGACTTCATGAAAAACTTTGGTGTCACCAAAGAAAAATTTCAAAATACACCATTAACTTTGGCAGGCCACCACTACACTTCATTTTTAACAGCAACTGCCTGGTCTGAGAGCTACCCTGTTGTACTTGCTGCGCTTTTACCTTGCTTCTGGATTTATGCCGAAGTTGGCAAAGATATTGTAAATAAATCAATTCCAAATAACCCTTACCAAGCATGGATTGATACTTACGCTGGTGAAGAGTTCCATACCGCCGTTCGTAATGTGATTGCGACAGTAGATAAAGTTGCTGCGCGTTGTGATGCCGACACTTTAGAAAAAATGCATGCCGCTTACACCATGGGTGCAAAACTTGAATGGTTATTTTGGGATAGTGCCTACCATCAAAGACAATGGTTAGGTTTAGATCAGATTTAAAACTTCAAAAGAATCGGTCAGTGCACTTAATAGCCTGATCGATTTTCAATAAAATGCGAGACAGATATGTATATCGGCGAATTAGCGGCTTTGACTGGTGCCACTCCTAAAGCCATTCGGCATTATGAGAAATTAGGCTTACTGCCAGTCGCAAAAAGAAAAGGCAATTATCGTATTTATGAAGAGATTGATGTTCAATCGGTTAAGATGATTCGCCTTGCACAAGCTGTTGGATTTAGCCTTTCCGAGCTTTATGACCTGTCAGCTTTAAAATATAAAAATAATCGTTTTCCTGTAGAAATTGCACAACAGCTTATTCAAAAAAAGAACCAACAAATTATTGAGCAAAAAGAAGCTTTAAGCCGTTTGCAAAAAGATTTAAAACAACTAGAAGATGAGATTATTCAAACTTATATTACCAATAAGATTTCTGCTTAAAACAGTTTATTAAAATCTAAAAATAGCTTTCAAAATGAGTGCTTGACTCTGCCCTTAGGGACAAGGTTTATGGTAATAGCTTCTTTTATTACGGATAAATAAAATGAGCACTCACCTTTCTACATTTAAAAATTCAACAGCATTAATTACAGGCGCATCTTCAGGAATAGGCAAAGCCTATGCTCAAGAACTTGCGTCTTTAGGAATTCATCTCATTTTAACGGCACGCTCCGAACAGAAGCTGAATGATTTAGCCGATGGACTTAAAAAAAAATATAACGTGAATGTTGAGGTGATCGTCTTAGATTTAGCTCAACCCAATTCAGCTCAAAACTTATTTGATGAAGTGCAAGCTAGAAAATTATCGGTAGAGATTTTAATTAATAACGCAGGATTTGGTAAATGGACTAAATTTCTAGATCAATCTGTATCTATTTATCAAGAAATGATTACGCTAAATATCAGCAGTGTAACGTCTTTATGTTATTTATTTTTGCCCCACATGCTTGCGAACAAAAAAGGCATCATGATTAATATTTCATCTACAGGTGCGTTTCAACCTCTGCCTTATATTGCTGTGTATGGGGCAACTAAATCTTATGTATTGCAATTTACTGAGGCTCTTGCAGGAGAATACGGCTCTTCAGGAGTTAAATTTCTGGCAGTTTGTCCGGGCAATACCGAAACCAATTTTACTCAGGTCGCAAATGCCGATACGAGTGGTATGAAAAGCTCTACGGTAGATGACGGTGTGTCTGCAACAGTTAAAGCATTAGATAAGAATAAATCAACGGTTGTGGTGGGATGTAGAAATTATTTAACGTCTCAATTACCCCGCATTCTTTCCCGCAAAAAAATGATCAATTTAGTTGAAGGCATGCTCAGAACTCGTGTTGTTGAGCATTCATAAAAATAGTTCAATTTAAAAGATTAAGGGATTTCTCTTAATCTTTTAATGTTGAAATAGCTGCCAGCCATAAATTAAACCTGCCGCAGCTACGACCCAACATAGAGTTGCTAATCCTAGACAAGACCACATCGACATTCGTGTTGCCAGCACATAAACAACAACTAAATAAATGGTATAGGGAATAAGTGACCATAGACCAAACAGAGCCGTTTTTTGTAATGCTTCGGCTCCTTTTTGCTGAAAAACAATCACATGAGCAATTAAAGCAAAGGTAGGAAAAAGTGGGACTAAACCTGCAATGTAAAAGGCCTTACTTTTCGATAAAATCGAAATAATGAGGACAACCCCAGCCCCTAACATACACTTTAAAAATAACGCCCACATGCGCTGATCCTATCTGGTCATTTCCATTTCAAAACGCTGTATTTTGCGCTTTTTAAAGGAAATTAACAGCGACTAAAGCAATTAATGCTGGAACTGCCTGAATATAAATAATCTTTTTACTGGCAGTCAGACCACCATAGATACCGGCAATGAGTACACAGCCTAAAAAGAAGTTGGCAATTGATGTCGCAAATGGTGCATCAGCCAATAAAGCCCAAAACAAACCCGCCGCTAAAAAGCCATTATAAAGACCTTGGTTCTGTGCCATGACTTTGGTGAGTTTTGCTTTTTCTGCATTATTTCCAAAGGCTTTCATGCCATAAGGTTTGTCCCACAAAAACATCTCTAACACTAAAATATAGACATGTAATATTGCGATAAGCGCAATTAAAATTTGTCCAATCATACGATTTTCCTTTTTATTTTAAAGATATGAAAAAAGATCAGTCTCTCGACTGATCTTTTAGTGTTTTACGGCTTTAATAATACTTTGCCTTGACGAGCGCCTTGCGTTGCTCTTTGAGCCGCAATTTTAATCTCATCAAAACTAAATAAACCTTCTACAGGCAAGATTAATTTTTTCTGAGTCGCTAATGTTAGCAGCTCAACGATCAGTTCTTTTTTACGAGTAGCTGGCATTTCTTTATTAACCACACTCGCCCAGAAACCTTTTACTGTCGCTTGTTTGAAAATTAGATCACCCGATGAAATCTGCATGGTTTCGCCAGTCATACTACCGAACGAAACGAGCAGGCTATTTTCACTGAGTAAATTCAGCATTTCGCCACTTGCGGTTCCACCAATCGAGTCCACACCGGCAATAAGAGGTTGGTCACCATGAATCTGTTTAACTTGCTCTTTCCAGTTCGGCTGATCAGTTGCCACAACATGTTGAATACCTAATGCTTGCATCTCGGCAATTGCATCAGTACGACGAACCAGATTAATCACAGGTAAGCCACGTGCCTGTGCAATCATGGCAACTGTTTTACCGACTGCACCATTCGCCGTGTTTTGAATGAGCCATTGTCCCGGTTGAACATTTACAAAGTCGAGTAGCATGAGTGCACTAATTGGCATACCAATCAGTTGTGCTGCTGTTTCATCATCAATTTCATTATTGAGTGGAATAATCCCTTGAGCAGGCGCAATAAAGTATTCAGCCCAACTGCCATGCACAGCCGCAACAGCAATACGTTGCCCTACCTGTACATGTTCAACACCTTCACCCAACGCATCTACAATACCAACTGCCTCACTGCCACCAATCGCAGGTAAGGTTGGTTTATAGCCATAGCTTCCGCGTACTGTCCATACATCATGATTATGGATCGGAGACATGATGGTTTTAATACGCACTTCGCCTGCTTTTGGTTCAGGCTTTGGCATATCCGCCTGCTCTAAAACGTCTACAGGTTCGCCAAAATTACGATGGATAATACTTCGCATGCTTTATTCCTCTATCGGTTTTAAGAGTTGTTGAGTCGTTTCTAAAGCTAGATGTAGATGTGCTTTGTCTTGCGACAATTTTGTAAGTAAAGCAGCACCTAACCATAGCTGATACATGACTTGCGCAGTTTTCAAAGGTTCAATATGTTTTGGAATTGATCCTTCTTGTTGCCCTTCTTTGAGTAGTAAAGCCAAACGTTGGATTAGTTTGTGCACACCGTCATTGAGAATTTGGCGCATATCTTCTGACAAGTCCGAAACTTCGGCTGCCAATTTCACAATCAAGCAGTTTTCAGCCCAACTACCGTTTACCGGATCATCAATCCACGCCTGCCATAAAGCCATTAAACGGGCATGGGCACTTTGCTCACTGTGCTGCCAAAGCTGTTCCATACGGACTTTATAATTGGCCATGTATTGCTCGAGCAACGCACAGCCAAACGCCTCTTTTGAAGCAAAGTAGTGATAGAACGAACCTTTAGGTACGTCACAAGCCTTTAAAATTTCTTGCAAACCAACACCGACAAAACCTTTATGTAGCACCAGTTCAAAACTGGTATCTAAAATGTGTTGTCGTGTGGTTTCGCTTTTATTTAATCGTTTCATGCATTCATCATAAACAACTATTAGACCAGTCGTCTAGTAAAATTATGTTGCTGGTTAAAATTTGCTTAGAGTAGAAATGTAGAATGAGGAATGTTAAAAATACAACCTGCTTAATTAAACAAATTTTGTCGTTTGTCGTTTAACCGTCACAATTTGTCGCTTTAAATCATTTTATACCACTTGAACAATTTTAAATCGTTATCATATATAGGGTCTGTTGTTTATAACCAGTCACACCTCCCTGCGGCTGATCACTCAACACCTAAATTTTCATCAATACACAATTGAGATGTTTTATGAGCCAAAGTCATATCCGTATTCGAGGCGCACGCACCCATAACTTAAAAAATGTGTCACTCGATATTCCACGCGACAAATTTGTGGTAATTACGGGGCTATCAGGTTCAGGAAAATCTTCTCTTGCCTTTGATACCTTGTATGCCGAAGGACAGCGCCGTTATGTCGAATCACTTTCGGCATATGCCCGTCAGTTTTTATCGCAAATGGAAAAACCTGAAGTTGACTCGATTGAAGGTTTATCACCAGCGATTGCCATTGAGCAAAAATCTACCAGTCATAACCCACGTTCAACAGTTGGTACGATTACCGAAATTTATGACTATTTGCGTTTGCTTTATGCACGTGTCGGCACGCCTTACTGCCCAGAACATGATTTGCCGATGGTCGCGCAAACTGTTTCTGAAATGGTCGATGCGGTAAAAACGCTTGAAGAAGGCACAGCACTCATGTTGCTTGCCCCTGTCGTTCGTGAGCGTAAAGGTGAGTACAGTAACCTGTTCGAACAACTACAAGGCCAAGGTTTTGTTCGTGCTCGTGTGGATGGTGAAATCATTGATATTGATACACCACCAGAGCTCGACAAAAAGAAAAAACATACCATTGAAGTCGTTGTTGACCGCTTCAAAGTACGTGAAGACTTAGGTAACCGTATTGCTGAATCATTTGAAACCGCACTACGTTTAGGTGGCGATATTGCTGTTTTATCATGGATGAATGGTGAACATCCTGATCGTGTTTTTTCTGCAAAACACTCATGTCCAGAATGTGATCGCGCTGTCGCAGAGCTTGAGCCACGTTTGTTTTCATTTAACAACCCTTTCGGTGCCTGCCCTGTTTGTGATGGTTTAGGTACCCGTAGTCATTTTAGCTCTGAAAAACTGATTCCAAATCCTGATCTTGCGATTAGTGAAGGCGCGATCCGTGGATGGGATCGTCAGCGTCCATATTATTATTCGATGCTGCAAAAAGTTGCCGATCATTTTGGTTTTCAACTTGATACGCCTTGGAATCAGCTAGATAAAGATACTCAAAAGAAATTCTTACAAGGTACAGGTAAAGAAAAAGTCGATTTAAGCTATATCGACGAACGTGGCCGTAAACACACTCGCGTACAACCGTTTGAGGGAATCTTGCCTCATCTTGAGCGCCGTTATCGTGAAACTGAAAGTAACTATGTACGAGATGATTTAGCTCAGTACCTTTCTAATGCAGCGTGTGATGCATGTGATGGTTCACGTCTTAATGAAATTTCACGCAACGTTCGTGTGAAAGATAAAACCATTGCTGACATTACCCGCATGTCAATTGGTGATGCTGAAAGCTACTATCAAGGCCTAAATCTTGAAGGTGCTAAAGGCGAAATCGCAGATAAAATCTTTAAAGAGATTCGTGAACGTCTACACTTCTTGGTGAGTGTGGGACTTAACTATTTAAGTCTAGCTCGCTCTGCCGAAACCCTATCTGGTGGTGAAGCACAGCGTATCCGTTTAGCTTCGCAGATTGGTGCAGGTTTGATGGGCGTCATGTATGTTCTTGATGAACCATCAATTGGTCTACATCAACGCGATAACGATCGTTTATTACAAACCCTCATTCGCTTACGTGATTTAGGTAACACAGTATTAGTCGTTGAACACGATGAAGATGCGATTCGTGCTGCTGACCATATTATTGATATCGGTCCTGGTGCTGGTGTACACGGTGGTGTAATTATTGCTGAAGGTACGTATGATGAATTGGCTAAACATGCCGACTCACTTACAGGACAGTATCTTTCTGGCAAACTCAAAATTGAAGTGCCAAAAAAACGTACTGAATCACCACGTCCAGATGAAGTCATCAAACTTTCAGGTGCAGCAGGTCATAACTTAAAAAATGTCGATTTAACGATTCCACTCGGCATTATGACTTGTGTGACTGGCGTTTCAGGTTCAGGTAAGTCAACGCTGATTAACCGTACTTTGCTTCCATTAGCAGCAACCCAACTCAATGGCGCAACAACTTTAACCGCTGAAAAGTTTGACTCAATTGATGGACTTCAACATCTAGATAAAGTTGTTGATATTGACCAAAGCCCGATTGGCCGTACACCGCGTTCTAACCCAGCGACTTATACAGGGTTATTTACGCCAATCCGTGAGTTATTTGCTCAAACCCCAGAAGCGAAAGCGCGTGGTTATAGTGCGGGTCGTTTCTCGTTTAACGTAAAAGGCGGACGCTGTGAAGCCTGTGAAGGCGACGGCATGATTAAAGTCGCAATGCACTTCCTACCAGATATGTATGTTCCATGCGATGCGTGTCATGGTAAACGTTATAACCGTGAAACGCTTGAAGTGGGCTATAAAGGCAAAAACATTTCTGATGTTCTAGAAATGACTGTTGAAGATGCCGCTGAATTCTTTAGTGCCATTCCAGTCATCCACCGCCGCTTAGAAACCTTAACTCAGGTGGGCTTAGGCTATATTCGTTTAGGTCAAGCTGCAACCACCCTCTCTGGTGGTGAAGCACAGCGTGTAAAACTCGCACGTGAGTTAGCTAAACGTGATACGGGTAAAACACTTTATATCTTGGATGAACCAACAACAGGTCTACATTTCCATGATATTGCCAAGTTACTCGACATTTTGCATGAGCTACGTAACAAAGGTAATACCATTGTGGTGATTGAACATAACCTTGACGTCATTAAAACAGCCGACTGGGTTGTGGACTTAGGCCCTGAAGGTGGCTCAGGCGGTGGTATGATCATTGCCGAAGGTACACCTGAACAAGTGGCTGAGGTTGAGATTTCCCACACAGGTCGTTTCTTAAAACCGATGTTGAAGTAATTTTCTGACTCCTTTTCTTCTAACTTCGTTCTTTAATGTGTGAGGTTAGAAGAAAATGGATAATAAATTCTTTAAGTCTTTGTCATTAAATGATTTTCAATAATATCCTGCATATATCTTTTTTTAAATTCTGATTCCTGACCAATTTTCTGTAGAACCCTTACAATTATTGAATCTATAGAATCATCTTCCCTTGTTATTAAATATAATCTTTTTAAATACTGTATTAGGCTATCATTTCCTTCAATGAAAAAAGTTTCCTGATAAATTTCTTCAGTCAAATATTTAAACCATTCATCAAATGAAAATTTTCGTAACTGATCCTTATCATTTTCACTTTTAAAATTACCCCACTTTAAAAAATAAGACGCGATCTCACTTAAAGTTTTTTCTTCAACATGATTTTTAGCTAGATCATCAATATACCTATAAAAAATATTACTTTCATAACCCCATAATTGTCGCTCTTTATTTGCATGTGTAATCGATCTTGATAAGTCTGAGTGAATATAGCTTATGATTCCTGCTTTAAACTGTTCAGCTTTATCGTAAGTCGGTAAATATTTATGCAGAATTTCATACATAAATGCAGAATTGTGAAATCCCTCTATTGCTAAATATTTAACCTCTAATGAAGCAATGTATTCAAGATCCTTCTCATCTAACTCCAAATCATGTCGTTTTTCAAAAATCCTCCAAATCTTATTCCTAATATTTTGATTTTCATCAGAAATTAACTCAGAATTAGCTAACCTATTTAATTCATTAAAATTAATAATATCTCGCTGCTCGAACCATTTTTTAAATTCGATTAACCACTCGTCCTCACGATTGAATGAGTAAGATATATTTTGTAATTTTTCATAAATTTGTTTCTTTATAGGGCTCCAAGCTTCTCTCTCCTTTTCGGTAACATATTTACAATCATCCCAACTATATTCAAAGTTTGGAAAATCTTGAATTAAGTAACCTTGTAAAATCCGAATTAAGATAATTTCTTTTGTTGAATAGGCAATATCTTTTGTTAGCTCAGTAAGAAAGTGTCGAAATAATTTAATCACTTTTTGAAAGAAGCGAAAATTATGAATTTCTAATTTTTCAGCAAAATCAATCATTAGGTTAATTAATTTCTCATCGATACCTTTAGTATTTTCCCGAATCAAAGGTTCAACAGAGTTTAAGATTATTGTTTCATCAACTAACTTCTCTTTGTAATCACCATATTTATTCTTATTTTCAGCCTCTGTTTTATCTTCATCTAAGATCAAAATAATTTGACAATTTTTTTCTAATTTTAGATAGTTTGCCAAACCCATAACATCTTTAATATCTAATTTATCAGACATTCGCTCGAAGTCATCAAAGCAAATGATGGCATCTTTGACCTGATTAAACATCAAACTATCAAAAATTTTGGTAGGAATACTCAAACCAAAGTGTGAAACTCTTGTATCTTTAAAAATAGAAGGTAATCCTCGAACCCATCTAGGAATTTCTAAAGTGGAATGATTATTTTCGATATTGCAATAAATATGCGTTTTCAAATCACTCAATGACTGAAGACCAAATAATGATACGTATACATATTTCTTTTTAAAGTTATCCCTTTCTATAAACTTTTTCCAAAAAAAAGTCTTACCAACTCCCCAAGGTCCTGTAATAGCAATTGCTGTACCAATTTTTTCATTTTTGATATTAGTTTCTAATAATTCTTTTAATCTTTGTTCTTTATCTAATATATTCATAATTCAGTATATTTCAAACCAATAGATATCTAATAAACCACAGATAATTTGATTTTTCAAAATAAGGTCCATAAGGGTTTGATCTACCCCTCAACTGCATTCCGACCTCGGGCCTTAGCTCTTAATAGTGAACGATCAGCTTTCTCTAAAAGCTCAATCCAACTCGCCGCTCCGATAGCAAAACCAATACTGACAGAGACATGCAATTTTTCATCTGAACCAGATAAACAAATCTCTTCTAAAGAAATCGCAATCCGAATTTTCTCTGCTAAAAGACGAGCATCTACAAATTGTACTTGCTCTAGCAATATTAAAAATTCATCACCTCCATAACGAACAATTAAATCCGAACTTCGAATATTTTGCTTTAATTGCTCGGCAATACTGACAATGACGCGATCACCTACGATATGCCCATATTCGTCGTTCACCTGTTTAAAACGATCAATATCGATAATCATTAAACAGGTCTGCGTGAATTTTTGAGGATAACTTTCAACTATTTTTAAATATTCAGATAAAGCTAAACGATTGGACACTCCAGTGAGTGGATCAGTATTGGCAATGTTCTTTAACTGAAATTCAAAAGCGTCGCGTTGTTGCAACATACGTTGTAATCGGTCAATTGCTTCAAATAGAGAAAAAAATTCACCTTTGGTGGTGACATTCATCTCATCTTTACAATGATCAGAACTATGCGATAAATCTAAAATTAAAGTTCTCGCTTTAATTAAAGGCGAAAATACTCGTCTTTGAGCATATATCAGAGTAAGTAATGCTGTAGCCAAAGAAATTAGAGAAATAAATAAAGTTAAAAAGAAACCATTTCGAGCAATTGCATTTTCTTGAGTGGCAATGACTACACTCTCATTAAGAATATAACTCTGCAAATCAACCACAGTGGTAAATTTACCTACAATTGCTTCGGTTAACTGTGTACCACTTAAAAAATATGGTTCGCCCTTTTGGCTTTCTTCTAATAGCCTTTCTACAATCGGAATACCCTGATCTATAAACTCTGTTTTCACTCTAGAATATAACCGACGATATTCTGGTGTTTTTGCCTGTTCAGGCTGCAAGGTATCGACCAAAATCCATAAATATCTAGCTTGATGTTGAGTTTGTAGAGAACGAGCACGATTATTACTTGGAATCTCTTCATTAAAACTGACGGGAGCAATAATGTTAGATGCCATACGCCCAGCCTGATCACGCATATCAGTCAGCACAATAATAAGCGTAAAATAATTAGAAATGCGGCTGTCTTTACTTTTTAACTGCAACATTAGTTTTTGCAGTATTTCCCTACAATTATCCCATGCGCCAAACATTCCTAAAATGGCATTATCCAGTTGAACAGAAGTTCTTGCTGTATATGGAGTTTCACCGTAATAATCAACGACACGTCGGGCTTGTCTAAGATTTTCTTTGAAATTGGTTTGGAGCTCATTTGCTAAGGAAACATAACCAGCTTGTTTTAAAATTAAAATGCTTGTATCAATTTGCGCATCAACGATTAAACGAAATTTTTTTAATTCTTGCTGATTTTTTACCAAATCATGAGGACCACTCGACATCATTTTATTAGCAGGAGCACGTTCCTTAGAAACTTTATAGGCAATATCGGCTACTGCTCTTAAACTTTTTATTTCAGCTAGGGCTTGTCTAGTTTTTATATAATCCTGATAGCTTCCCACAATAAGAGGTACTGCCATGAATAATAAAGATAAAATAATAACCAGCATAAAAAAGAACAGTCGATTACTAATATGCTCTGAACGTAATCCTGACATTTCTAGCTGGTACTCCGTAAATGTCCTGCCATTTTTAATACGATATAAATTAGGCTTAAATCCATCCTAGCATTTTAATAACTAAAATTTCATCATTAACCCCTTCATTTCTTTTTTAATAATTATACGATCCCTAAATTTTGTCAGCTTAAATAACAAATGAATCGAAAAATTGAATGCTTTTTATAAAAAAACTCTATTTTACAGATTAAAGATTTTTAATCATGATAGTAAAAACAGTATTTACTTGTCCTCTTGGATGCCTCTCCCAGCATCCACTGCCCAGCTTTAAGCTGGGCTCTTTTTGGCCTCTTATTTTTTCAATAAAATTCACATAACTCTTATTTTAATTTTTAGATTTTCTTACAGATAAAAAAAAGCTCAACCTTGGGGAAAGCTGAGCTCGTAAAATCTGATGTGTTCTACACATCGTATCTGGGCAAACACTTTAAATCCTAAAAAACGTTAGGCAGTGAACTTTGCAATCGAATTATGTGATTTACTTCTACCTTTGTAAAGTTGATTAAATTAATCAGGATTAAAATTTTAATCGTTTTTTCAACTTAAAATAGAGATTTCTTTTATTTTATTCACTTATATAATAATTAAGAATAGTTAAATTTTTTAGTTAAACTAATCCAAATATTGTTAACTATTCCTCAAAATAAAACGAATTTGACAATAAAATGGCGATTTTTTATTCATATTGTAAACACAGCTATATTTTTGTGAATGTTAAAACCGATTAATGCAATCTATTTTTCCAATCACAATTGTAATATCTTTTTAACATTTACTTCTTAATTCTTAATGAAATATAATTATTAGCTTATTGTAAATGTTCATTTTTTTATCAGGTTGACAAACCACTTTTCATTTGATTAGTTTTTCACCAATTTTAACATAAGTGTCAAATATCTTTAACATTACCTTTTCTAGATTATTGACTTCATAAATTGTTACAATACAATGACCCCAGCTTTATCTCTTGTTAATGCTGGAAATGATTATGAAAAAACTTGGTTTAGCCACTGCTGTATTATTAGCCATGACCGGTGCTCATGCTTATCAATTTGAAGTTCAAGGTCAATCTGAATATGTTGACACAACTGCAAACGATAAAAACTTCACTGGTGACGTTGCTGGTACATTCTATTTAAAAAATGTTGATACCGCTAAGGGTCCTTTAGCTGAAGCAGCTTTCTTGAACCAAGCTTCTAGCGTATCTTTAGGTTATAGCTACCAACAGTATGACCAAAACAACGTAAACTACCACGTAGGTACATACGGTGTTAAAGGTGAGGCTTACGTTCCTACTCCTTACCTTCCTGTATATGCTAGCGCAACTTATAACCACACTGATGTTGATGGTAAAAACAACTTCTCTAAAGATGACAACGGCGACCGTTATGCATTAGAAGTTGGTGCTATGTTGTTACCTAACTTCTTGATGACTGTTGGTTATACAAGCGTTGCTAACCAATTCGCTTTAGATAACTTCGGTATCATCAGCAACGGTATCTACACTGCTGCGAACCAAACTGCTGCGATTCAAGACGACCAAGATGCTGTTACAGCTCGTGCTAAATATGTAGGTCCAATCGATGGAACTAACATGGCAATTGGTTTTGAAGCTGCTGGTGCTTTCGGTCAAGAAAACCAATACGGTTTGAAAACTGACCTTTACTTAACTCCTAAGTTAAGCGTTGGCGCTTCTTTCGTTGGTAACGATGGTTCAGCTGACATCAAAGGCAATGACCTTGGTGAATTCCGTCAAGCTTGGGGTGGTAACGTAAACTACTTCATTACTCCAGCTGTAGCAGTTGGTGCATCGTACATGAAAGCTGACGTTAAAAAGTCTAGCTACGATACACAAACTATCGGCTTAAATACTAAATTCCGTTTCTAATTTAATTTAGAAATCGAATTAAAAAAGGACTCAAATGAGTCCTTTTTTTTACAGCTAAATTTAGCTTCGTACAATATTTAAGAAATATAAATGGCGTTCATACTGATCGATAATGTCCTGAATTAAATCTTCTTGGGTCCAATCCATTACATCATAGTTCTGTCCACCTTCTCTTAAAAACACTTCGGCTTGGAAATATTGTCCATCTTCGGCTTCAGTACGTCCAATTAAAAAACTTGGTGGCACTGTTTCACGTGAAACAACTTTATAAATAAAATTAATTTCATTGTGATGATCGACTCGAAGCTGCATCCCATCCTCAAGTTGAGTAATTGAAACTTCTAAATGACGGCGTCTAAATTCATGTTTGATATTTTCAAACGCACGAGCCACTTGTTTTTCGATATATTCTCTTACCTCTTCTTCACTATGAGGATAGTGCATGATTAAACCTAGCCGCTGTTGCCAGCTTCTTGGATTATGAATAGCACGTGGCGTAATGCGCGCTTCCTGAATGGCTTGCATTTTCGTGACATCAAGATGCAATGCTTTTATTAATCCCCAACTCATGAACAGCATAACCAAAGTAAACGGCAATGCGCTCATAATGATTGAAGATTGAAGCGCAGCCAAACCACCGACTAACAATAAAATAATGGCGAGTACAGCCATCAGTACTGTCCAGAACAAACGTTGCCAAGTCGGTGAGTTGTCAGTTTTTGACGTTAAGTAGTCTGTTACCAATGCTCCAGAGTCAGCAGAGGTCACAAAGAAAAGAATAACCAGCACAGTGGCTAAAACATTCATAACACCTGACCACGGCAAGTGACCTAAAAACTCAAATAGAGCTACAGATGAGTCTTGCTGAACAGCCTGAATAAGAGTGTTTTGATGCTCATGAATAATGCTAAATAACGCAGCGTTTCCTAAAAAACCCATCCAGATAATGGTAAAGCCTGTCGGGATGAGGAGAACCCCTACAATAAATTCTCGAATACTGCGTCCACGTGAAACCCTTGCGATAAACATACCCACAAATGGTGACCAAGAAATCCACCAAGCCCAATACAAAATTGTCCAACCACCTATCCAGCCATTCGGTTGGTAAGCATAAAGGTTGAAGGTCATTGTAAATAAATTAGAAAAATACTGACCTGTATTTTGAATTGTCGTTTGAAGCAAATAAATGCTTGGTCCACAAATGAAAACAAAGGTTAATAAAATAACGGCTAAAACTAGATTCAATTCGGATAGGCGTTTTACCCCTTTATCAAGGCCTAAAAAGACCGATAAAGAAGCCAAAATACTCACCACGACAATTAAAATAATCTGTATATAAGTGCTTTGCTCTATACCTAAAAGATAATGCAAGCCAGAGTTAATCTGGGTAACACCGAATCCGAGAGAAGTTGCTACACCAAATACCGTACCAATAGTCGCAAATATATCGATGCTGTCGCCCCAAGGCCCATAAATCTTTTTACCAATGAGAGGATAAAGGGC
This sequence comes from Acinetobacter pittii ATCC 19004 = CIP 70.29, assembly GCF_000369045.1. GTDB lineage: Bacteria > Pseudomonadota > Gammaproteobacteria > Pseudomonadales > Moraxellaceae > Acinetobacter > Acinetobacter pittii. Next base: position 292,199 of record NZ_KB849796.1, read on the forward strand.
TGAACGGGTCTTTAAGGGTAAATTATGTCGATAAGCAAAATAAGCTAAAGATAGTCCCACTAATGCATAAATTGCCCAAGCATGTAAGCCCCAGTGGAAGAAGGTCACCCTTAATGCTTGCTGTGCTGCCTCAATAGTCTGAGCATCCCCACTCGGTGGATTAACATAATGCATGACAGGTTCGGCAACTCCGAAGAACATGAGACCGATACCCATCCCTGCTGTAAACAGCATGGCAAACCAAGACCCATTATTATATTCAGGCTGACTATGGTCAGGTCCTAATTTAATTCGACCTATTGATGAACAGGCGATATAAATCAATAAAATAAGAAAGAAGGCTACAGATAAAACATAAAACCAGCTAAATGAATCGGTGATCCATTGTTTTAATTGCTGCGTTAGAAGTTCAAAAGAACTCGGGGCGATCACAACAACTGCCAAGAACAAAGCAATAATAATGACCGTACCAAAAAATACGTTAGGATTAACGTTTGCGAACCAACCTGGTTGTTTGGAAGGCATAACTCCTCCATGTTATTTTAATGAAAAGTGATAGGCATAAAGCCAATAAAGACATTCACAGAATGAACAAAGTTAAATCTTTCAATAGAGAAAGCCGATAATACTTTAAATAAACTTAAATAATATTGCAGTTACAAAGGTGTAAAAAATTAAAACACCTTCTCCTTTATTTGTCAGAATCCTTCTTTGTTGGATGGGCAATGTACTGTAGAGCAATTAAACGTGTGACAATCAAAGCGAGATACATCACGCCACAAAACATTTGTAGCATGGCTAAAACGCGTGCTGGTGGACTAAGCGGCATTAAATCAGATAAGCCTGTTGCTGACTGTAAGCTAAAGCTCAGGAACAGTAGATCTAACCACGTCTGGAAATGATGAGCATTGTTTGGATTTTGGAAGCTAGCAGGAATCAATAGCTGACAAATGTTGTAGAGGAATGCAAAGCCCCAAGCTAGCAAAGTAAAAACCGCGGCAGCAGCAAATAATTCATCTCTTGTTAAATATCGATCAGCAAACATATAACGAAATAAACCGTAAGCAGCCGAAAAGTAAGCCAGCGCTTCACAACTATGGGCAAAAATCTGAATCGTTAAATTGTTATAGCCTAATAAAATAAAGACGGAGGATATAATCGCTCCACTGACAAAAGTTAATCCCAGAAAAGTAAACATTGGGGTTTGACGAATGACCTTAGCAATAATAAGTAGGGCAAGCACTCCTAAAGCCCACGTTAGGGTCCGGTAAAATACATCATGAAAAGTGAGCATGGCCAAAATGAGTAGGATAAATTGCACAAGCAGCAACCATGCAGAAGGTAGCAGTCGAAAGCTCGCCCAGAAGTCCATAATAGATCGCATTTAATTATTTTCCTTTTTCATTATGTTTTGAATTATAGGAAATCATACTGTACAAAAAATAGGACAAACAAGTTGTTCTTTATTAAAGAGCTTCTTTCACTTTAATGTATGAGATCAACAAAAAAAGCCCCGCAAGGCTTTTAATGAGATAGATATTTAATCCATTTTGATTTTAGTGATCTGATGCACCAGAAGCACCAATACCTGTCATTGAACGAACATATTGGGCATCGAATGCAGCACGCTCTTTTTTAGCACGTGCAGAGTTGTCAGTCACCGAGAAGAACCAACAGCAAAGGAATGACAATGGCATCGCAAATAATGCAGGACCATTGAATGGGTTAACTGGTGTATCAGAGATTTTTAAAGTATCTACCCAAACCGCTTTAGACAGAACAATAAGTACTACCGCTGTTACAAGACCAACCACACCACCGATAACTGCTCCACGAGTAGTTAAACCTTTCCAAAACATTGAAAGAACAAGAATTGGGAAGTTTGCACAACATGCCACAGAGAACGCTAAGCCCACCATGAATGCTACGTTTTGCTTTTCAAACAAGATACCCAAAATCATGGCAAAGATTGCTAAACCAAGTGTCGCAATTTTTGACATACGAAGTTCTGAAGCTGGAGTCGTTTGACCTTTCTTGAATACGTTAGCGTATAAGTCATGTGAGATTGCAGATGCACCTGAAAGTGTTAAACCAGCAACAACAGCAAGAATCGTTGCGAACGCTACTGCTGAAATGAAGCCCATGAATAAGTCACCGCCTAAAGCATCACTTAAATGCACGGCTGCCATGTTGTTACCACCAACAAGTTCAAGCTTGCCTGATACTGCCATTTTCGCAACATCAAGGAACTGTGGGTTGTTTGATACGAAAAGGATCGCACCGAAACCAATAATGAAAGTTAAAAGATAGAAGTAACCAATGAAACCTGTCGCAACCACAACCGATTTACGCGCTTCTTTTGCATCTTTTACAGTGAAGAAACGCATAAGAATATGTGGAAGACCCGCTGTACCAAACATGAGTGCCAAGCCAAGAGACAATGCATCAATCGGGTTTGCGGCAAGTTTACCCGGACCCATAATTTTTGCAGCTTCTTCAAAGCTTACGCTGTGAACTTTACTGAATACTTCAATTGATTGAGTGAACATGTTGCTGAAGCTGAAACCAACCGCTTTCATCACCATGAATGCCATGAAAGTCGCACCACTGAGTAACATGACCGCTTTAATGATCTGTACCCATGTAGTTGCCAACATGCCACCAAAAATTACGTATGCCATCATTAATAGACCAACGATGACAACAGCGATGTTATAGTTCAAACCAAATAGTAATTTGATGAGCTGGCCCGCTCCTACCATTTGAGCGATCAAGTAGAATGCGACAACCACAAGCGAGCTCAAGGCAGCTAAGGTACGGACTGGTTTTTCTTCAAGACGGAATGACACTACATCTGAAAGGTTATATTTACCAAGGTTACGTAAACGCTCTGCAACCAAGAATAAAACGATTGGCCAACCTACCATAAACCCAAGAGAATAAAGTAAGCCATCAAAACCCGAACTAAACACCATCGCGGAAATACCAAGGAAAGATGCTGCTGACATATAGTCACCGGCAATTGCCAATCCGTTTTGGAAACCGCTGATTCCGCCCCCTGCGGTATAGAAATCTTGTGCTGATTGAGTTTGTTTTGCAGCCCACTTAGTAATAAACAAAGTGAAACCAACAAAGATGACAAACATGATGATAGCGTGCCAGTTAGTGGCTTGTTGCTCTGCTTCACCTAAGTCTGGGCTTGCCATAGCAACAGTTGAATATAGCGATGCTGCTGCCAATAAGGCTTTCGCTTTTAATGAATTCCATTTCATATTAGTGTAATCCTTTCTCATGCGTGATGGCTTCAACTTCCTTCAACGCTTCTTCACTCAACTGGTCAAGGGTATTGTTTGCGATATAGGAATACACGCCACACAGTAGGAAAGATAAAACAATAATTCCTAAGCCTAGTGGAATACCCCATGTCGTTACACCACCACTAAATGAACTCATTAAAAATTCTTTGTTGTAGCCAACAAGTAGCATAAAGCCCACATAAAGCACTAACATAATGATTGTGAGCGTCCAGCTTAATGCACTTTTTTTCTTGACCATCTTTTGAAACTTTGGATTGCGTAGAATCTGTTCTACTTGGCTCTGATCCATAACCAAACTCCTTGCCTGTGCCCAACCTTGGTCACTTTTTTAATAGTAGTTTCTCATTATTAAAATTAGCAAAATAACGTGTAATTCGTAACTTAGACTTTGGTCGTTAAAATTTAATCAATTTATAGCTTTGTTTCTGCTTGCGGTATGATAGGCGTAAGGTTTTAATCATGTAGGTCATATGAACAGCTGGCTGATTATTGGGGTACTCACTCTTTATATAGCACTCTTATTCATTTGTGCTTTTTTTGGCGAGAAGCATGCTAGTCGCCTGAGTACACGTGGCCGGATGTTCTTGTTTAGTTTGACCTTAGGTGTTTACTGTTCATCTTGGACATTTTACGGCGCAACCGGAGCTGCCGTCCGAGAAGGCGTCATTTTCTTACCTATTTATTTAGGTCCGCTGTTATTTGTTTGGTTTGGTTACGATATCTGGCGACGTTTAGGCCGAGTACGTCAGCATCATGCAATTTCTTCAATTGCCGATTTTGTTGCTGCACGTTATGGCAAAAGCGGTGTATTGGCATCGCTGGTTACGATCTTGGCAGTCATTGCGATTATTCCCTACCTGGCCCTACAGTTACGTGCAATTGCCTTAAGTACATCAGTCATATTAGAGCAAAATGCTCATATTCATACGACTACCAATAGCGTTTTGCTTTTAACCAGTGTCCTTGCGATCTTAGCCATGATCTTCGGTACAAGGCAAATTGCAAACACCGAACAGCATGGCGGCCTCATGTTAGCCGTTGCATTTGAATCTTTTGTAAAATTATTCGCCCTAATCTGTGTCGCTTTATTTTTTATTTTTGAAGCACCCGCGAACTTAGTACAAGTTTCGGCCGACGTAAACCAAACCTTCCAAGAAGTTCAGTTATTTGGGGTACCTGAAACGTTCTGGATTCAGACATTATTGGCAGGTCTCGCAATTATCTGTTTACCCCGTCAATTTCATGTGGCTGTTGTCGAATTACGCGATGAAAAGCACATTCGCGGTGCACGTAAATGGTTTGCGGCTTATCTCATTTTAACGATTTTAGCTATTATCCCGATTGCAAGCTGGGCTTTGCATGCAGCGCCAAAATTCCTAACTGTGCCTGATGTGGCAGTACTCTCATTACCATTGAGTTATAACCAAGAATGGTTAGCCCTACTGGCCTTTTTAGGTGGGTTCTCTGCCTCAACAGGCATGTTACTGGTGTCATCAGTTGCATTATCTATCATGCTCAGTAACGACTTGATTATGCCCGCACTATGGCGTTTTAAGCTGCTATCACGTCACGATAAACATTTACCTAAAGTTCTTAAATTCAGCCGTCGTATTAGTATTGTCGCGGTGATGTTACTTGGCTTTTTATTCTTCCATTTCTTTAATGATATTAACCAGCTTTCAGTATTTGGTTTATTGGCATTTAGTGCGGTTGCTCAATTCGCTCCTGCACTAATTGGTGGATTGTATTGGCGAGGTGGAAGTCGCCAAGGCGTTTATGCAGGTCTTATTGTTGGATTCTTAATGTGGAGTTACACATTACTATTTCCAACCATCTTACGTAGTTTGCCGGAAGCCTATCAAGAAACAGCCCAAAGTATTTTGCTTTTTGGTCCTTTGGGAATTAATGCATTACGTCCAGAATCACTTTTTGGCTTTGAGTCATTTGCACCTTTAACCCACGGCGTTATTTGGTCGCTTGGTTTAAATATTGTTTTATATATTTGGATTTCTAAACTTTACCGCCCAAGTGTGGCAGAACAAATTCAGGCAGAAAGCTTTTTTTATTATGAAACTAAGCCCCTGCCATCACCGCATACCTCTACCGATTTAACTTATTTACCGCACGATGCTGCACGTTTAAAAGTAGGCGATTTATTTGCGCTTGCTAAAAGAATTACGGGTGAGCAACCCACAACACAAGCGTTCGAGAACTTTTGTGAACAAAATCATCTCACGCTCAACCCGAATAGTATCGCCAATGGCATGTGGTGGCGATTCACCGAACAATATCTAGCTGGCATTATCGGCGCAGCCTCTGCCCGTACTTTACTCACTACAGCAATGATCAATAATGGTCTGGCATTAGGCCAAGTCGCCAATATTTTAGACCAAGCCTCGCAATGGCAACGTTTCAATCAAAATTTGCTGATGACCATGATTGACCACATGACCCAAGGGGTAAGTGTGGTTGATAAAAACATGTGTTTGGTGGCTTGGAATAACCAATATTTAAAACTATTTGGCTACCCTAAAGATTTAGTTTATGTGGGTTGTCCAATTGCCGATCTGATTCGTTATAACGCTGAACGCGGCGAATGTGGCCCCGGTTCAGTCGAAGAACATGTTCGTAAACGCTTACACTGGATGAAAGTCGGAAGTGCGCATGAATTTGAACGAATCCGTAAAGACGGACGCGTTATTCAAATGCGCGGTAATCCTATTTCAGGTGGTGGCTTTGTGACTACCTTCGCCGACATTACGGCTTTCCGTGCGAATGAGGCAATACTGGAAGCCCGTGTAAAAGACCGAACCCAACAACTTGCCGATGCCTTAACCGAGCAACAGCTCGCGCGCGAACAAGCCGATATGGCCAATATGTCAAAAAGCCGCTTTATTGCTGCGGCAAGTCATGACTTATTACAACCTATGCACGCTGCTCGTCTGTTTAGTACGGTTCTTGAACAAAGCATTGCGACCGAAGAAGATCGTCAAACTTTGCAACAACTTGACCGTGCTCTATATGGTGCAGAAAGTATGCTCTCTGCCCTGCTCGATATTGCACGTTTGGAAGGCGGTACCATACAGCCAAAAAGACAGCCTTATCCTCTGCACGATTTATTAAGCGACCTTGAACTACAGTTTAAGTCGATTGCTGCACAGCGAAATATTTCATTAAAAGTTCACGATGTATCATTCTGGATTGACACAGATCCACAGTGGATACGACGCATTATTCAAAACTTTGTAAGTAATGCTTTACGATATACAGCCAAAGGCCGAGTGATTGTTGGTGTATTACGTTCAGCACAAAAACCTGGACACATTCGAATTGGTGTCTGGGATACAGGTCCCGGAATTGCCGAAGAGCAACGTATTAAACTATTTCAAGAATTCGAACGCTGTGGGCATTTATCACCGTGGGGTGAGCAAGGTTTAGGTTTGGGTCTTGCTATTGTGCAACGCATGACTGGTTTGTTGAATTATCCAGTCCATGTCTATTCACAACTCGATAAAGGCTCCTGCTTTATGATTGAGGTTCCGGTGGTAGAGGCTCCAAAAATGATAACCCCAACCGTACAGGCAGTACCTTTAAAAACCAAAGCCTATCGGATTTTATGTTTAGACAATGATGAAACCATTCTTGAGGGTATGAGTAGCTTATTAGGTCGATGGGGGTATGAGGTTTTTAAAGCCACTGAACCGGAACAAGCACTTGAAATTATTCAAAAAGAAAATATTCAAGTCTGGCTTATCGATCAGCATTTAAACAACAACCAACTCGGTGTCGATTTTATTTTGCAAAATCGTCAATATGATGTTCCGGTTGCTCTGATTACAGCCGACTCTCATCCTGAGTTACCTCAACAATTGAAAGAACTGAATATTGTTTTACTCAAAAAACCGCTTAAACCAGCTTCTCTAAGAGCATGGCTATCGGGTCTTAAAATTGCCAGTGAGACAGATTAATTTTTTTCTCCCAAACCTTTTAATAAGTTTGGGAGAGATTTTTGGCAAAAATTATTGGTCTAATTTAAGCCAATAGGCAGAACTGCTCAAAAAGTCTACTTTTGTTGATTAAATAATTGGCCAAACTTTCCAATAGCCCTTTTTCTATGGCAAAGCTCACCTTTTTTGTAAGTGAACACTTGTATACTTAGTTACAATTTCATAAGCTTCTGTTTTTTAAAATTATAATTAGATAAAAACAACCATATACGACTTTAGTCGTATTCTACTTGCATTCTTCATGACACATAAATATTCAAAACCAATTTATTCTATGTACAGCTATTTTTATAACCCATTTCCATATTAAGCACCCCTGCTCACGAATTAATGCAAAGGACAATTGCCATGAATATTTCTGATAACAGCCCACAAGGCCAACTTTCGTCTCAACAGTTTTATCGTCAATACAGTGCCAATGCTTTACTTCCTGAACTAGATTGGCAAAGTATTTTCCCCCACAGCAAACTCAATGAAGCACATATCAAAGCGTTAAATACAATTTATCAATGTGCCGTCCCGCTGGCACTTAATGTATTTCATGATCTAAATTTTGATGTATTTGCACCTGCGGCTTATCATCCGCAAGGTTTAGGTTTATTCGATAAATTGGCACAACAAGAAGAAAATTTCTTAAAAGTTCTTAGCGCTGAAAGTGAAAATCTTGACCATGACACACGTCATCAAATCTGGAGCATGCTACTCCGTGGCGGTGCTGTACTCGTTTTCAAAGCTTGGCTTGGTCATGTCAAACTCGGCGAGAATCAGTTAGATATGACTCAGTTTGATGAATTATCGGATTTACTCTTTATTAAAACACATCCAGATCAACTTGCTGAACGACTCCATGTTGATGAAAAAGCAAAACTCGACCATATCTTCTTGATGTATGGCAATGATATTTTTCTTGATCGCTTCAACAGTCTAGAAACAGCTGCTTTGTTTGTTGATTTAGGCGTTTATGATGCAGCCTTCTTAAGCCTACGCGATGACCGCGTGGCTGAATATTTAAAAATGAAAGGCTATGTGACTCAAGAACAAATTGATGATTTGCAATGCGCGCTTAATCCATTGTACTGCGACAGCCTAACACCAAAGCAAGATTGCCTTGCTTAAGTGGCACACATAAAAAAGACCTCAATCGAGGTCTTTTTTCTTTTTAGATTTTCTTATCTTCAATATTTAATGCGCTAATGGCCAATACGGCTTGTGTACGGTTTTGCACACCTAATTTTCTAAAGATAGCCGTTACGTGAGCTTTAATCGTTGCTTCTGAAACATCGAGCTCATATGCGATTTGTTTATTTAACAAACCTTCCGCAACCATCATCAACACACGGAATTGCTGAGGTGTTAATGATTGAATACGTTCAGCTAAAGCAGTTTCATCTGCTGCTCTTGGGTCAAGGTTTAGATTAGATGGCAAGTTCGGTGGCAACCAGATATCACCTTCTAAGACTTGACGAATCGCTTCGCCAATATGGCTTGGATGAGCCGACTTAGGAATATAACCCATCGCACCATGAGCGATTGCACGCTGAATGATTGAAGTTTCTTCATGTGCAGAAACCACAATAATCGGAATAGATGGATACTGTGCTCTTACATAAACCAGAGCCGAAAAGCCTGAAGCACCCGGTAAATTTAAATCGAGTAATACTAGATCAGGTTCTGCCCCATTTTCCAAACGCTCATAAAACTCATCAACCGAGGCTGTTTCATGAATTTGTGCCTGTGGCAGGCTATAACGTACTGCTTGAATTAAAGCATGACGAAACAAAGGATGATCATCAACGATTAAAATATTCATAAGCGATTAAAGTAATCTTGAGCATAAGTATGGCCTATTGTAACCCTACTATTTAGATGAAAGATACGCTCATCTTATCCATTTTTATGCAAAATGTTGATAAATGCAGAACTTAGCCAAGATTTTCAGATGTTTTTTAACTTTTAATCAAAATTAATCTGTTTTTTATATAAGCTTCCTTTTTATTATAAAAAATATATCACCTATAATTATATAAAATAAAAACAGCAACTTAATAAAAAAACAAAGTATAAAAATCCACTATTTATCTTTTATATTTAAAACTGATAAGGTTGACCAATTTCGTTATTTTACAGTTTACCGTCGTTGTTGATTAATAAGTCCAATCTCTTGTTTTAGGCTTAGGAACCAAATTATGACTGGTATCACATCACCAAAACCTTTAAATATCGTTGCTGTTTCTGGTGGCTTAAATACCCCATCTAAAACGGAAAGTCTGGTTCAAGCCATTCTTGATGAATTATCAGAAGCAATCGATATTAAAGTTCACTTTATTAAATTAAGCGAAATCGGGCCTCTATTAGGCGGCGCATTTTATCGCAACCAACTTCCACAGCGCGTGCAAGATGATCTTGCAGCAGTTGAAGCAGCAGATGCTTTAATTGTAGGTACACCCGTTTACCGTGCTTCTTTTACAGGTCTTTTTAAACATTTCTTCGATTTTGTTGAACAGACTGCTTTAGTCGATGTGCCTGTACTTTTAGCAGCATCGGGCGGTAGTGATCGTCATGCACTCGTACTTGAACATCAACTACGTCCATTATTCAGTTTCTTCCAAGCACAAACTTTACCAATTGGCGTATATGCGACCGATCGTGACTTTACTCCTGAATATACGGTAAAAAGCGAGCAATTATCAGATCGTATTACGTTAGCAGTAGCACGTGCATTACCAATTTTAGAATGGGCGCCAGCGAAAGGTAAACGCGCTGAAGTGGTTAAATCTAAATCACAGCAAGCAAATCAAGAGCTTGGTATTAACAAGCAAATTGAACAAGAAGAAGTATTACCTTCAGCGGCTGTACCAGACCTTGATGCGGCAGAATCTCGTTTGCATCACAAGTCTGGCAAATCATTAACGCATGTTGCCTAAGTGCAATATGCCTAAATAAAAATAACGGATGGGGAGAACGCACCATGACGCAATTACAACAACCTATTAAATTTGCTTATTGGGTACCAAACGTAAGCGGTGGCCTTGTTGTGAGTAACATTGAACAGCGTACAGACTGGAGTTACGACTACAATGTCCGACTTGCACAAGCTGCCGAAAACAATGGTTTTGAATATGCGCTCACCCAAATTCGTTTTACGGCTGGGTACGGGGCAGAAAACCAACATGAATCGGTAAGTTTCAGTCATGCATTACTAGCAAAAACTGAGAAACTTAAAGTCATTGCGGCTATTCTGCCTGGCCCTTGGAAACCGGCACTTGCCGCTAAACAACTTGCAACGATTGATTATTTAACTCAAGGCCGTATTGCGATAAACGTAGTGAGTGGTTGGTTCAGAGGCGAGTTTGATGCCATTGGTGAAGAGTGGCCTGAGCATGATGAACGTTATGTTCGCTCCGAAGAATTTATTCGCACGCTAAAAGGAATCTGGACCACCGACAACTATAGTTTCAATGGTAAATACTACCGGTTCCAAAACTACACGCTTAAACCAAAACCTTTGCAAAAGCCTTATATCGAAGTTTTCCAAGGTGGCAGTTCACGTGCTGCGCGTGACATGGCGTCTCGTGTATCTGACTGGTATTTCACTAACGGTAATACGGTAGAAGAAATTCAAAAACAAGTCGAAGATATTCGTACTAAAGCAAAAGCCAATAATCACCATGTCAAAATTGGGGTAAATGCGTTCATTATTGCCAGAGATACCGAAGAAGAAGCAAAAGCAGTACTTCAAGAAATTATTCATAAAGCCAATACTGAAGCGGTAAATGCATTTGGAGATGCTACACGTGAAGCAGGTGCTGCTTCACCAGAGCAACAAGGTAACTGGGCAAAATCAAGTTTTGAAGACTTAGTGCAATACAACGATGGCTTTAAAACCAATTTAATTGGTACACCACAACAAATTGCTGAGCGTATTGTGGCACTTAAAAATGTAGGGGTTGATTTGATTCTTTCCGGATTTTTACATTTTATTGAAGAGGTGGAATATTTCGGAGAAAAGGTTCTACCACTCGTTCGCCAGCTAGAACTTCAACAGGAGAAGGAGGTAGAAATCCAAGCTAAATCAGCCTAAAAAACCCCAGTTAAAACAGCGCAAGATAATAAAAACAATAAATTAAAAATAAAGAATTTATTGGCTCCAAGACTCGGCTTGGAGCCTTTATTTTTTAGGATTTCTCGACTTCTCGAATCACAGTTTCAACTGAGTAACGGCACCATTTTGAAAGTTTCTCGATAAATTCATTTAAGGCAGCGGGTTCAAAATGGCTGACAATCATATAGCAAGCATTGCCCATGACTTTAAAGCATTCATCGATTTGTTCGTATTGCTTAACCAAATTTTCAATTTCTTCAAATGCGCGTTGTTCATTTAAATGCAAATGAATAAATTGTTTATGCGAATATTGAACGGCAATGGTGTAGTTTTTGATAACACCTGCATCCATTAACTGAGCAATTCGAGCGCCCACCGCCTGCCCTGTTCGATGGACACGCTGCCCAATTTCTTTATTTGTCAGACGAGAATCTTGTTTAAGCAATGCAATAATTTTTAGATCGATCGGGTCTAATTCAATATTCATTTTTCATGGCGAAAGAAAACTAGCGTTAATGCTTTCATAGGACTATAGCCGATTTTTCAAGCAGAGAATAATCTTGTTTTATCTCATATCAACAAGAGTGACCTCATGAAACAAGCTCTATTAGTTATCGATGTACAAAATGATTATTTTAAAAATGGCAAAATGGAATTGGTTGGGCCAGATCAAGCGCTCGATAAAATAAAGCAGCTTGAAAAATATTTTAACGAGAAAAACTTACCGATTATTTATGTACAACATATTAACCCACCACAAGCGAGTTTCTTTCAAGAAAATACAGATGGGGTTTTACTTCATCCTGAACTTAGTGCTGATAGTGATTCATTAATCGTGACAAAGCATTATCCAAACAGTTTTTTAGAGACCAATTTAGAAGAACTCTTAAAAGCACATCAAATTGAGCAACTCGTGATTACAGGCATGATGACGCATATGTGTATTGATTCAGGTACACGTGCAGCCAAAGAACTTGGCTATCAACCCACCTTAATTGCAGATGCAACCGCAACTCGCGATTTAAGCCATGACGGAAAAACTGTAAAAGCTGAAGACGTACAAACTGCTTTTTTAACTGCGCTAAGTACGTTTGCAAATGTACAAAATACTGCTGACTTTTTAGCAAGCTCTTAGTAGAAAGCAATAAAAAAGCCCCAGATGGGGCTTTTTTAAAATTAGTTCTGCTTATCAGGATAAACCGTTGTAATTAACTGATCTACCACTGCAGGTTCAGCCAAGGTTGAAGTATCACCTAAACTATCTAACTCATTCGCTGCAATTTTTCTTAAAATACGGCGCATGATTTTACCGGAACGGGTTTTCGGTAATGATGGAGCCCAATGCAGCGCATCTGGCGAAGCTACTGGCCCTAGTACTTTACGTACCCAGTTGATTAACTCTTTACGCAGTTCTTCCGACTCTGGAACGCCCGCTTGCAAGGTCACGAAAGTACAAATACCCTGCCCTTTAATATCATGCGGCATGCCCACTACAGCAGCTTCTGCTACTGACTCATGCGAAACAAGAGCACTTTCAATTTCAGCTGTGCCCAGACGATGACCTGAAACGTTTAAGACATCGTCAACACGACCTGTGATCCAGTAATAGCCATCTTCATCACGACGAGCACCGTCACCCGTGAAATAAGTATTTTTGAAAGTCGAGAAATAAGCTTCAATAAAACGGTCCGGATCACCCCAAATAGTACGCATCTGGCCCGGCCATGAATCTTTAATCACAAGGTTACCCTCAACCGCACCTTCAAGTTCATTACCTTCACCGTCTACAATGGCAGGTTGGACCCCAAATAACGGACGTGTTGCCGAACCTGGTTTTAAAGCTGTTGCACCCGGCAATGGAGCAATCAAAATACCGCCTGTTTCAGTTTGCCACCATGTATCAACAATCGGGCAGCGACCTTCACCAACAACATTGTAGTACCAATTCCAAGCCTCAGGGTTAATAGGTTCACCGACCGAACCGAGTAAACGCAAGCTGCTACGGTTACTTTCGCGTACAAACGAATCACCCTCTCGCATCATGGCGCGAATCGCAGTTGGTGCTGTATATAAAATAGAAACTTTATGTTTATCGACCACATGACCAAGACGAGCCCATGTTGGGTATTGAGGCACACCTTCAAACATTAAAGTCGTCGTACCATTTGCCAGCGGCCCATAAATCAAATAACTATGCCCTGTAATCCAACCGATATCGGCTGTACACCAGTACACATCATCTTGTTTTAAATCAAATACCTCTTTAAAGGTACTGGTTACATAAACTAAGTAACCGCCTGTCGTATGCAACACACCTTTCGGTTTACCTGTCGAGCCCGATGTATAAAGAATAAATAAAGGGTCTTCTGCCTTCATCGGCTCTGGAGGACAGTTTGCATCAACCTCCATAATAATGAGGTGATACCACAAATCACGACCAGGCTTCATTTCAATCGGGTTTGCATTACGGTAAACCACAATCACATTTTCAACACACTCGGTACCCGGCAATGCTAAAGCCAAATCAACATTTTCTTTGAGCGGTAATAGTTTTCCGGCACGTAGACTTGAGTCTGCGGTAATCACCAGTTTAGCTTGGCTGTCTTCAATACGACTTGCTAAAGAATCTGGCGAGAACCCACCAAATACCACACAGTGAACAGCACCAATACGGGCACAAGCTAACATGGCAATTGCAGCTTCTGTCACCATTGGCATATACAGTACAACGCGGTCACCTTTACCAATGCCATATTTCTTTAAAACGTTGGCAAAACGGCAGACTTCATCGTGTAATTCTTTATAAGAAACGATTTTATGACGAGAAGGATGGTCCCCTTCCCAAATAATTGCAGGTTTATGTGGATGTTCTTTAAGATGCCTGTCTAGGCAGTTTGCTGACACGTTCAACTCACCATCAGCAAACCATTCAATTTTGAAATTGTCTTTGTCAAAACTGGTATTTTTAACTTGGGTAAATGGCTTTATCCAATCGACAATTTTAGCTTGCTCTGCCCAGAATTCATCTGGGTTCTCGATAGAGTGTTGATAACGTTTAAAGTAGTCTGCTTCAACAGTACGAGCTGTTTTTTTAAATTCCTCTGGTACTGGATAGATCTCATTCATACGCAACTTCCTTGATCTTGTGCATCCCATCTCGAGACTGTGGCTATTATTTTACTGGATCTTATTTGTATGCCTTTGCAGTATGATGACTCTTTCAAAGCCTAGACAATGCGACTTTGGTCATATATCAACCACCTACTCAAGCATACGAAATTATGAACATTTTTATAAAATTAAGTTGATTTAAAACATTTGTCTATAGCTTTTACTTTTATAATTTTTTCAATATTTGATGGTTTTGATCATCAACAAAGATTATTTTGTCTCTCATATGCAACCTAGGAATAAAATAATATGTTTGCCCAAACAACTTCCTCACGCCCACCACAGCTGCCTTTAAAAGATAGCCCTTTTTCAATTCATGGGCGCTTTAACCGTATGAGTTATTTAGGTGGATATGGACTGATTTATTTAGTCACAATCGTGGGTTATTTTATTCTGGCCTCCTTTCTTGGAAGTTTTCAGCTTTCAAGTAATTTATTTAATTTTGAGTTTTATAGCTCTCTTTCTGGCCTCAGTGCTTTGGTGGTATGGGCTTTTTGGCTATTCCTGATTTACTTAAATATTGTTCTCGTCGTGCGACGTTTGCATGATCTAAATAAAAGTGGTTGGATGGGATTGCTGTTATTCATTCCAGTTGTTCAATTCTTTTTTATGATTTATTTACTGCTTGCCTCAGGTACAGCAGGTCCAAATCAATATGGTCCAGCTCGACCATCAACGTTCATAGAAAAACTCATGGCTTGGTTTATTTTATTGGCTATTTTAATTAGCCTTATTTCTACCGCAGGCTTTTTTTACTACTTCTCTGGTACCGATACTATAGAAACTCCGTCACAAATCTTACAAAAAGGAACGGAATACTTTTAATTAAAAAACACTTTATTATTTAGATGAACTCATTATAGTAGGCGCACATTTTATCTCCTACTATAATGAAGGCCGATCATCGCTTTCATAATTTTTTTAAATAGAGACTTGTTGTGGCTGATGAACAAAAATCCTTAACGGATGTTGCAAAAAATACAGGCGAACTTTTGCAAGAAGCAGGTACTAAAACCACTCAAACGGTTTTAGCCCATACCGAAAAGTATCATGATGCCTATACCACTATTGATAAAATCGTGGATAGCTTCTGGGAACGTGTGCCTTATATTTGTATTGCGATTATCGTTTTTATTATTTTTTGGCTACTCACCAAATTATTTAAGTTCTTTGTTCGTAAAACCTTAGAAAATCGTTCTTATACGCGCCAAAACCTAGTGTTGGTTCTAAACCGTGTAGGAAGTACGACAATTTTATTTTTTGGATTCTTAATTGCACTTGTCATCATGATCCCAGGTTTTACCCCAGGACAACTTATGAGCGCGTTAGGAATCGGTTCGGTCGCAATTGGTTTCGCATTTAAAGATATTTTCCAAAACTTGCTTTCAGGTATTTTGATTTTATTGAGCGAACCGTTCCGTATTGGCGACTCAATTGTGGTGAATTCGCTTGAAGGAACTGTTGAAGATATCCAAATTCGTGCAACATTCTTACGTTCACCAGATGGCCGTCGTATTGTTATTCCAAATGCCACAGTTTATACGAGCGCTTTAACTGTAAATACGGCTTATCAGCAGCGACGTTGTGAGTTTGTAGTCGGCATTGGATATGACGACGATGAACAAAAAGCTAAACAGATTATTTTAGATATTCTTAATAATGACCGAAATGTACTCAGTCAACCAGCTTTCTCGGTTAACGTTACAGCTTTAGCAGATTTCTCGGTTAACCTGACTGTACGTTGGTGGGTTGATACTACTGAAACTGATATGTCCTCATCTACAAGTACAATTCAAGCTCAAGTAAAACAAGCTTTCAATGAGAACGGTATTAATATTCCTTACCCAATTCAGGAATTAAAAATGGCTTCAAATCAGCCACTTTTAAACCCAGAAACATCAACTAAAGAGACGACCTAAAATATAAGAAATAGACGTTTCAGTTCTTAAAATACGGTTGCCTAAGCTCACAGCTTGGCAGCCGTTTTTTGTGAGCAAATCAACTTCATAGGGAATAAAGCCGCCTTCGGGTCCAACGACTACACTGCACGCATGCGGAATATTAACTGGCATGCTCTGCTCGGCATACGGATGAGCCACATAGGCGGGACTTTCCTTTGAAATTAAGTTTGGTAAAACATCTTCAACAAAAGGTTTAAAGCGTTTATATAATTGAATTTCAGGAACAATGGTGTCGCCTGCTTGCTCAAGCCCTAAAGTCACATAGTTATCAAGTTGTTGCAAAAATGGAGTTTGCCAATAGCTTTTATCTACACGAGAACTATGAATCAAACTAATTCTTTCAACACCTAGAGTCACACTATCCATAATTAAACGGCGTAAAACTTTGGGCCTTGGTAACGCTACGATTAAATGTACTGGAAGTTTTGCAGGTACAACTTCTTCAGTGATAGGCCGTATACAAACTTCTTGCTCATTCATCGAAACAATTTCAGTGGTATAGCGTGCACCATTACGAACACCAACTTTTAGATTTTGGCCCACCGTAATATCAAGATGTTCACGTAAATGCTGCAATTGGCGTTTTGAACGGATTAACCATAAATCTGACTGAACATCGTCAGGTTCTAGTAAAACGATATTCATGGTTTTTCGGCCAAATACCGGTTAATTACACCAATATGCTTTTGTAATGAACCTTGGTTACGTTGTAAGACTTTATGCGCCTGCTCTACCACCTGCTTTGCTTCTTCAGGCTCGGCTAAACATGCCATCCAGATTGCTACAACTTGCTCAGCGTCTTGAGCAATGAGCACCCCATTTTCATCAATAAATTCATCAACAATGGTTTGGAAATTAAAGTAACGAGGTCCAATTACGGTCGGTACATTTAAAACCATAGGCTCCAAAATATTATGCCCACCGCCCGGTTCATTAAGTGATCCACCCACAAAACACACCTGACTTAGGGCGTACCATAACCAAAGCTCCCCCATACTATCGGCTAGATAAACCTGTGTACTCGTATGAATACTTTGGTTCAAGCTTCTACGATGAGTAATTAAATCTAGGTTTTGGCAAATTTCAAATACTTCATCAAAACGTTCAGGATGTCGAGGCACGACAATACAAACTAAATCTGGATCTGATTTTAGATAAGGTGCAAGTGCCTGCAAAATTTGTTGTTCTTCTGGCGCATGCGTACTGGCAATTGATAGGACTTTACGCTGTCCCAAATACCATTGTTGTTGTAATTGCTCAGCCTGATTTATAAAAGTCTCTGGCGCATGGATATCAAACTTAATATTTCCAACTACCTGACTTTTTTGTTGATCTAAACCAAGTTCTACATAACGTTGTCGAGTCGCATTATCTTGTGCCAGCACCCAGTCAATTTGTTTCAGCATTCCAGCAGTTAGCCCTGAAACGCGGCTATAACCTTTTGCTGATTTTTCTGATAATCGCGCATTTAATAATAAACAAGGAACCTGTTCTAGCTTGGCTTGATCAATTAAATTTGGCCAAAGCTCAGTCTCAACCAATGCTAAAAGCTTTGGCTGATATAACTCAAAAAATTGTTTTAAAAGATGCTTTTGATCAACAGGCAAATAAACTGCTTGAAATAGATCTAAATAAGGTGCTTTTAAAAATAATGATTTGGCACGCGCCTGCCCCGTCTTTGTTGTATTAGTAACTAATACAGGTTGACCGAGTTTAAGATAATGCTCGATTAAAGGCTGCGCAGCATTGGTTTCTCCAACCGAAACAGCGTGGAACCAAATTGCTCTTACATTTTTCGGAGACTCAAACGGCCCAAATCTTTCAAGACATTCCTGATTATATAATTCCTGGCTTTCTGCACGTCTTTTTATCCGCCATTGGTAAAAAGGTTTTAATAAATGGAGTGCGGTGTTGTACCAAAAAGGGGTCGCCAAGCGGTTTGCCTCAAATAGTCAAAGTTTAAAACTGGGGAAAATATAACATAGATAGAAAAAATGGCAGAGTTTCGATACCTAAACTCTACCATTACAAGAAAAGCGATTTACTGAGCCCATAAATTAAAGAGGTCAGTAAATCATCTGTTCAAAAAATTACGAAGCTTCTAGTGCTGGATAGTCTGTATAACCTTCAGCACCTTTAGCATATAAAGTTGTTGGTTGAAGTTCATTTAATGGCAAGTCTTTTTCTAAACGCTGTAAAAGATCTGGGTTAGCAATATATGCTTTACCAAAAGATACAGCATCTGCCTGACCTTCACGCAAGATACGTTTTGCTGATTCTGGTGTTAGATTCTCATTGGCAATCCATACACCATTAAATTTTTCGCGAAGTTTAGGACTAATACTATCAGCAGCTTCATATTCACGAGAGAAAATGAAAGCAACATTACGTTGGTTAAGTTGTTCCACTACATAACCAAAAGTTGCTAATGGGTTTTCATCACCCATATCGTGTGAATCACCACGCGGTGCAATATGAACACCTACTCGCCCAGCGCCCCACACTTCAATAAATGCATCAACGACTTCTAATAATAAACGTGCACGGTTCTCAACAGGACCACCGTATTCATCATCACGTTGGTTGGTATTACTTTGAAGGAACTGGTCAATTAAATAACCATTTGCTGCGTGTAATTCAACACCATCAAAACCTGCTGCTTTAGCCAGTTCTGCTGAATGTTTGTACTGAGCAATAACTTCTTGAATCTCTTCAATTGAAAGTGCACGCGGTGTTACATACGGACGTTTAGGACGTAATAAACTCACTTCACCCGCAGGTTGAATTGCACTTGGTGCAACAGGAATCTCACCATCTAAAAGTTCAGGATGCGAAATACGGCCTACATGCCAAAGTTGAGCTACAATTTTTGAACCTTGAGCATGAACTGCCTCAATAATTTTATTCCAAGCTTGTGCCTGCTCTTGTGACCATAATCCTGGGGTATCTGCGTAACCCACAGTTTTTGAACCAATTACTGTTGCTTCGGTCAAAATTAGACCAGCATTTGCACGTTGTTGATAGTATTCAACCATTAAATCATTAGGCACTCGGCTTTCACCACTACGCGCACGCGTTAATGGAGCCATTACCAATCGATTTTTGATTTCAAAATCACCAACCGTTAAAGGAGTATTGAGTTCAGCCATAATCGCCTCGACTTACACTTTTAATAATTTAAAGTGTTTGTTTTAAATGTTCGATATATTGCTGAATCAAAGCTTCGTTACGTGAAAAATAAGACCATTGACCATATTTTTGGACCTGAATAAGCCCCGCCTGTTGTAACACAGACAAATGATTGGACATTGTAGACTGAGCTACTTTACCCAAACGTTCAATATGACCTGCACAAACACCCTTCTCAAAACTACCACCACATTCTTCCACCGGTAAATAATGTGCAGGTTCTTTTAACCATTGCAAAATTTGCCGACGTAGAGGGTTGGAAAGGGCTTTGCTAATTGCATCAATATCCATAGGCTCAACACGTCTTTTAAACGAACAAAGCTTTGTTCAGCATTTCGAAAACATAATATCGCATTTTTTCGATATTAATATCTATTTTTTTCGATACTCATATCGCATTTTTTCGATTAACATTCGAAGTCTGAACTGCTTTGCCGTTTTAATCGCTAAAAATCCAAGAGTTCTAAATATTCATAGATGAACTGTATTTAAACTAAAAGTTCAGCAGACTCTTATAAACCTTGTTTTAAACTCGCTTCGATAAAACGATCAAGGTCACCATCAAGAACAGCACCTGTATTAGAGTTTTCAACACCCGTACGTAAATCTTTAATACGAGAATCATCTAATACATATGAACGAATTTGGCTTCCCCAACCAATATCAGACTTCGAGTCTTCTAGAGCTTGCGCTGCTTCATTACGTTTTTGCATTTCTAATTCATATAAACGCGCACGTAACTGTTTCCATGCATGGTCACGGTTAGCATGTTGCGAACGCTGGTTCTGACATGCCACCACAATACCTGTTGGGATGTGAGTCAAACGTACAGCCGAGTCGGTTTTGTTAATATGCTGACCACCTGCACCAGACGCACGATAAGTATCAGTACGAACATCAGAAGGGTTAATATCAATTTCAATATTGTCATCAACCTCTGGTGAAATAAATACCGCAGAGAATGAAGTGTGACGACGGTTGCCACTGTCAAATGGTGATTTACGAACTAAACGGTGTACACCTGACTCTGTGCGTAACCAACCGTAGGCATATTCACCTTCAACACGTATCGTAGCTGATTTAATACCAGCTACGTCACCGTCAGACACTTCCATAAGTTCTGCTTTAAAACCATGACGTTCAATCCAGCGCATATACATACGTAAAAGCATAGACGCCCAATCTTGTGCTTCTGTACCACCTGAACCTGATTGAATCTCGACATAGCAAGGATTCGGGTCCATCGGGTTGCTAAACATACGACGGAATTCAAGTTTAGCCAGTTCATCTTCGGCAGCACCAAGCTCAGATTGAACATCTTCAAGCAGGCTTTCATCGTCGGCTTCTACAGCCAAATCTAACATCGCTTTTGCATCTTCAAGCTGTGTAGATAAGCCATCCAATACATTAATAACGTTTTCTAGTTCGCCCTTTTCTTTCGCCATCGCCTGAGCACGGCTTTGATCATTCCAAATCGCAGGGTCTTCTAACTCACGTAAAACTTCTTCTAAACGTTCTTTTTTCAGATCGTAGTCAAAGATACCCCCGTAGTGTTTGGCTACGATCAGTTAAGTCTTTCAATTGGTTTAGATAAGGATTAATTTCCACGCGAGTGTTCCCATAAGAGCAGATAAACAGTCAATTATTTTAGCATAGCTGCGGTTATCTACGAACCCGCTTTGTATTTCTCATCATATTTCATCAATTTGATTTATAAATTTTCTTCAGTTCAATTTAAGATTAATTGGTAACATCCTCATACAAAATTGGGTACTTTTACAGCATTTTTTATGATCTACACAAAATCTCCTCAATTTTAATAAAATAAAACATTATGTTTTTATATTTTAAAATCAATATCTTAAATTAAATTACTTTACATAAATATCACACGGTTACAGTACGGTTACTTGCGCAAGATTGACGACAAAGCTTTTTCGTCTAGACTAAAAGTTGTAACAAAACATTTATAAAATCGCTTTTTAGAGGGGAGAGATTCCATGAAAAAACTAGCAATTGCATCAGCTCTTTTATCTGCACTCGCAGTGAGTGGCGCAGCAAACGCTTACCAAGCTGAAGTTGGTGGTTCTTACAATTATCTTGATCCAGACAACGGTAGCAGCGTAAGTAAATTCGGTGTTGACGGGACTTATTACTTTAATCCTGTTCAAACTCGTAACGCTCCACTTGCTGAAGCAGCTTTCTTAAGCCGTGCAAGTAACGTTAACGCCCTTATCAACTATGGCGATAACAGCGGTACAAAAGATACTCAATATGGCGTAGGTGTTGAATATTACGTTCCTAACTCAGATTTCTACCTTAGCGGTGATGTAGGTCGAAATGAGCGTGAAGTCGACAACACCAATATTGATAGCAAAGTAACGACTTATGCAGCTGAAGTAGGTTATTTACCAGCTCCAGGTTTATTACTTGCTTTAGGTGTTAAAGGCTACGACGAAAAAGACGGTAAAGACGGCGCTGATCCAACAGTTCGTGCTAAATACGTAACTCAAGTAGGCCAACATGACGTAAACCTTGAAGCGTTCGGTGCGTTTGGTGACCTAGACGAATATAAAGTTCGTGGTGACTACTACATCGACAAAACTTTAAGTGTTGGTGCTGATTACTACAACAACGACTTAACTGATAAAGATGAATTTGGTATCAATGCTAAAAAATTCTTAAATCAGCAAGTAAGTGTTGAAGGCCGTGTTGGATTTGGTGATAACGACAACACTTATGGTGTTCGTGCAGCATACCGCTTCTAATCAAGCCTAAAGTCATAAAAAATCCGCTCAATTGAGCGGATTTTTTTATTGGTTTAAATGTACGATGCGTAATTGTAAATTCACATTGCCATTAAATGCATTACGATCTATTTCATAGACTAAATGTACATAATCCCGCATTGGGTCAAATTCAAAACGGCCTGCTGCATTAAAAGCAATTGCATCAAAACTGTATTGGTCGAGTGCTAATTTAAGCTTCAAATGCGTTTCTTTAAGCCAGCGATAATCAATAACTTTAAAATGCCCCTCAAACTGAGGAAAAGGGAATTTTTGTCCCCAAGGCCCCAACTGTTCTATCCAATCTAATGTATTTAGTTGCAAAGCCGAAGCAGGGAGTTCTCCATCCGTCCATAGCGTTGCTTGAAACAAAGATTCTTCCATTGCTGCAATGCAATTGGTAAATGCAGTTTTAAAAGCTTCGAAGTTTTCTTTACGTATGGTTAAACCTGCTGCTGCTGCATGCCCACCAAAATGGCTCACCAATTCTGGATGTTGTTCAGCAACCTGTTCAATTGTATCTCGAATATGCACGCCATCAATTGAACGTGCAGATCCTTTTATATGAATATCATCTTCATCAGGTGCAAATACAATAGTGG
Organism: Acinetobacter pittii ATCC 19004 = CIP 70.29; assembly: GCF_000369045.1. Lineage (GTDB taxonomy): Bacteria > Pseudomonadota > Gammaproteobacteria > Pseudomonadales > Moraxellaceae > Acinetobacter > Acinetobacter pittii. The sequence goes on from NZ_KB849796.1 coordinate 315,334, forward strand.
GACGATGAAACTGCTCTTTTAAACGCCCCGCTACAATTCCAATCACACCTTGATGCCAGTTTTCTTCAAAGAGTACAAGAGCTGGAGGAATGTCTTCCTTTGAGAGCTGCAAGCTATCTAAAGCAGACAAGGCTTGTTGCTTCATCTCCCCTTCGATTTGACGGCGCTCTATATTTAATTGATTTAACTGTCTCGCGATTGGATAGGCAGATTCCATAGTGTCAGCTAATAAACATTCAATGCCTATACGCATGCTCTCCATGCGTCCAGCAGCGTTAATACGCGGACCTAAAACAAAACCTAAATCTTGTGCACGCAAAGATGAAGCCTCACGGCCAGCAATATCTAGCAACGCCAATATTCCGACTCGGCATTGATGATGTTGAATACGTTTTACACCTGCATCAACCAAAATACGGTTGTTATAATCTAGAACAGCAACATCCGCATACGTTCCCAAAGCAACCAAGTCTAGATATTGAGTGACTTTACTTGTACTTTTGTTTTGCTTGTTACGTAAACTTGCTAAATTGGCCAGCACATAAAATGCAACTCCAACACCTGCAAGCGCCTTACTTGGGAACTCACAACCTAACTGATTTGGGTTTACAACTGCTTCTGCAAGCGGTGTTTCTTTAGTGGTTAAATGGTGATCTGTAATAACCACTTGCATGCCCAGCGCGTGTGCTGCATCAACTCCAGCATGGCTGGAAATTCCATTATCGACTGTAATTAATAAATCGGGTTGATAAGTTTGATGTGCAAGCTCTGCAATTGCGGGGGTAAGCCCATAACCGTATTTAAATCGGTCTGGAACCAAATAGTCGACTTGTGCCCCCATATCGCGAAGCACCAATACCATTAAAGCTGTGCTAGTTGCACCATCGGCATCATAATCACCGACAATAACAATTTTTTTCTGCTCATCAATAGCTTGGTCTATTAATGCCACAGCAGTTTCTAATCCCTTGAGCTGCGGAGCTAATAAATTCTTAAGCTTTAACTCTAATTCCTGTTCAGATTGTACTCCACGCCTTGCCAAAATTTCGGCAATAAACGGAGGCACGCCCTGAAACTGTTCAGGGCGTGTCAATAAAGGTCTTTGTTTGATTTGTATTTTTGTCATTTAAGGCATCAGTCGGTGCATCGTCCATTGACCGTCGATTTTTTCATAACTCAAGCGGTCATGTAAACGATTTGGTCGCCCTTGCCAGAATTCATAGTAATCTGGCTGCAGACGATAACCTCCCCAGAACTCTGGCTTATCAAGCACTTCACGACTTGTAACTTGCTGTTGTAAGTCTTGAAAACGTTGCTGTAACAGCTCTCGGCTTTCAATCTTACCACTTTGCGGAGTACTGATATGCGCTGCAATCTGGCTATCACGTGGTCGTTTACGATAGTAATCTGTAGACTCTTGCTCAGCAATTTTGACTACACGACCACCAACTCGCACCTGACGCTCTAGACTTGGCCAGTAAAATAATAATTCGGCATATGGATTTTCTGCCAAATCGATACCTTTTTGACTGTCGTAATTAGTATAAAAATCATACCCAGCTTCTGTAGCCCCACGTAACAAAACTGTTCGAACATGAGGTCTGCCATTCGCGCTTGCTGTCGCTAATGACATTGCATAGGGTTCATGCAAATTGGCTGCTAGAGCATGGTTAAACCAACCAAGAAACTGCTGATGAGGATTAGATTCAACTTGCCCCTCATGCAATTCTCCTTGCTCGTAGCTTAAGCGTAATTCACTTAAATCTTTAATGACATCACTCATGTCATGCACCTTATGCGACTTGTGCTTGTGAACGAACTGAATCTGCTAAATGCTGAGCTAAAGCATTCACTTCTTGCTCATCATCACCTTCGACCATAACACGAATTACAGGCTCTGTTCCTGACTTACGAATTAAGATTCGTCCATGTCCTTTGAGCTGTGCTTCTGCTTTATCAAACTCGGCAACCAATGTAGGAATAGAATACGGATCAAGCATTTGTTCTAAACGTACATTCACAAGAATTTGCGGGAATAATTTAAAGTCTTGAACCAACTCATGAAGAGCTTTATTTTGCTCGACCATCACGGTTAAAACTTGAAGTGCTGCAATAATCGCATCACCTGTCGTACTCTTGTCTAAAGTTAGAATATGACCAGATGGTTCCCCACCAGTAACCCAACCATTTTCTTCTAAAGCTTGTAATACATATCGGTCGCCAACCTTAGCACGAACAAAACCAACATTCGCTTTTTCAAGTGCAATTTCGAGTGCCATGTTACTCATGACAGTACCAACAACGCCTGCTGGTTTTTTCTGAGCCTGAGTCGCCAAGATATATAAAATATGATCGCCATCAATCAAGTTACCAAACTTATCGACCATCACGACACGGTCAGCATCACCATCAAAGGCAATCCCTAAATCTGCTTCGTGCTCAACTACAGCTTTTTGTAGGTTCTCAGGATGTGTTGAACCACAACCTTCATTAATATTTAAACCATCCGGCTCATTATATAAAGCAACAACTTTTGCACCTAACTCACGGAAAACCGAAGGACCAACGCTATACGCTGCACCATGAGCACAATCCACCACAATTGTTAAATTACTTAAATCAAAATGGTAAGGAAAAGTAGATTTACAGAATTCAATGTAACGACCATTTGCATCTTTTACACGAACACTTTTACCTAAGTTTGCTGTGTCATCAATATATAAATCTTTTTCTAATTCGAGGTTAATTTCTTCTTGTAGCGCATCTGGTAGTTTTTTACCTTCGCTTGAGAAAAATTTAATACCATTATCAAAATATGGGTTATGTGATGCAGAAATCACGATACCTGCATGCGCATGTAAAGCACGAGTAAGGTGCGCAATTGCTGGGGTTGGTAATGGGCCAAGCAAATGAACATATACGCCAGCAGCGTTTAACCCCGCCTGCAAAGCAGACTCTAAAATATAACCAGATAAACGAGTGTCTTTTCCTAATACAACAAGTGGCTTATTTTTTGGACTCGTTCGTTTTAATACCTTCCCTGCAGCAAAACCGAGTTTTAAAGCAAACTCTGGAGTAATAGGCATTTGCCCAAATTTTCCACGAATACCATCCGTTCCAAAATAACTCATAGCTTATCTCATTTTTACGCCACTTCAGCCGTGGCTTACTGCATATATGGCAATTCCGCCATATCTCTTTTCGTCAGATTCACTTTACACCAAAAACAAAAAGCCGTCAGTGTAATGACGGCTTTCTTCATTGTTTTGGTTACTAAAATCTAACCAACACGATAGTTCGGAGCTTCTTTAGTAATCGTTACATCATGAACATGTGACTCAGACATGCCTGCTGAAGTAATTTTCACAAATTTCGCATTTTGGCGAAGATCTTCAATCACAGCTGAACCTGTATAACCCATCGAAGAACGTAAACCACCCATCATTTGATGAACGATGTTACCCATTGGGCCTTTATAAGGAACACGGCCTTCGATTCCTTCTGGTACTAACTTCTCAGCACCCGCTTTTGAATCTTGGAAATAACGATCAGCAGAACCAGTTGCTCCCGCCATTGCACCTAATGAACCCATACCACGATATGCTTTGTAGTAACGACCTTGGAAAAACTCAACTTCGCCCGGTGCTTCTTCAGTACCTGCAAGTAATGAACCAACCATGATCGTACTTGCACCCGCACCGATCGCTTTTGCCATATCACCAGAGAAGCGGATACCACCATCTGCAATTAAAGGAATTTGATCTTTTAGTGCGCTAGCAACGCTGTCAATCGCAGAAATTTGTGGCATACCAATACCTGCCACAATACGTGTTGTACAGATAGAACCAGGGCCAATACCTACTTTTACAGCATCTGCACCTGCATCTAATAATGCTAATGCAGCATCACCAGTTGCAATGTTGCCACCAATCACTTGTACTTGAGGGAAGTTTTGTTTCACCCAACGTACACGTTCAATTACACCAGCAGAGTGACCATGTGCTGTATCAACAACAATTACGTCAACACCGGCTTCAACCAATGCTTCCACACGACTTGGTGTATCAGCACCTGTACCTACCGCAGCACCCACACGTAAACGACCAAGATCATCTTTACAACTGTTTGGATAGCTCTCAGCTTTGCGGAAGTCCGTTACTGTAATTAAGCCTTTAAGTTCGTTGCTCTCACCAACGACCAAGACTTTTTCAATACGGTGTTTTTGCAATAATGCTTGAATATTTTCTTTAGACTCGCCTTCACGTACAGTTACTAAACGATCTTGGCCTGTCATGATGTTGCTAACAGGTTGTTCTAAATTGGTTTCAAAACGCGTATCACGGCCTGTCACAATACCAACAACCTTGCCGTCTTTAACAACAGGTACACCGCTAATGTTATTAGCGCTGGTAATTGCAATCAGTTCACGTACTGTAGTTTCAGGCGTTACAGTGATTGGATCTTTCACCATACCCGCTTCGAATTTTTTCACACGGCGTACTTCTGCAGCTTGAGCAGCAATATCCATGTTTTTGTGCAAAATCCCGATACCACCATTTTGTGACATAGCAATCGCCATACGTGACTCAGTCACTGTATCCATTGCAGCTGAAACTAATGGAATATTTAAATGAATGCCGCGAGTTAAACGTGTCTTTAAAGAGACATCTTTTGGGAGAACAGTAGAGTAGGCAGGAAGTAATAAGACATCATCGAAGGTTAGCGCTTCTTGAACGATGGTCAGCATAACAATCTCACTGGTAAATTCCGTGAGCTATTATAAACAAATTTCAATGCAATTTTCATATTATCTTTGCCTTTTTCAGCAATAGATATAGAGCTTCTCCAAATAATTCCCACTTATTATAGTTTTAACGTTATTTTTTAATCGAGGTTTTTGCAACCCAGAATTTTATCTGGGTTGATCATTAGACATAATATTTAGGTAGGACAACTAAAAATTTGCTCATTCATTAAATCTACGCCGCATGGCAAGGTCTCAATCCAGTCTAAAAACTGATTGACCATTTCTTTACCCATAAATGGACTACCATGCTGAGGCACAATCATTTCAATATCCATCTGGCGCACCATGTTTACCCACAAACGGATAACTTTATTGGAACACATATAGCGTTGGTGAAAAGCCTTCATTTTCATGACGTGCGTATCGAAATCTTTTAAAGGCTGATTAGCATCTTCAACAATCGAGGCACCCATATCGCCAGAAAACAGAATCTTAGCAACTGGATCATAAAACTGAAAATTACCCACCGAATGTAAGAAGTGAGCGGGAACTACCACAAGCTTTGATTCACCTAATTGAATCACTTGACCACGATCTGGCAGCTCAATAAGACGGTCTTCCCAATTCCCTTTCATTCGCTCACTCATAAATGAGGAATTTAGGTGTGGTAAAAAACGTGCCCATAATTTTGATGCAACGACTTTAGCATCGGTATAAACCAGCCAGCGTGGCATTGAAGTAATAATGTCCGGATCTTGATGCGAGGCCATCACATAGTCTAGATTTTTCAAACGTGTATATTTATTTAATTCCATCGTTAATGGAACGTAGGTCAAATCGCCACCCGGATCAATTACAGCAGCACGTTCATGGTCAATAATTAAAAATTGATTGGCTTGGATGCCTTCCCCTTTAACCAAGCTGGTAAAACTAATACATTTATGTACGCCATTATCAAATAATATCTGCGATGTTGTTTTTTCAAACCCCATACAATTCCCCAAAAAAACTTTAAATATTAGATATTTTTATATCCATACTAAAATAAAGGGATTCAGTAACTCTTGCAATAAACTACTTTATTTTTCTAATAATATTTTAAAATTGATTTTGCTTTTCTTATTTTATAAATGAATCATAATGTTATTTAAAATTAAACCACAATAAATTAAAATAATTCTCATTATCAAATTTATTTTTTGTGCTGCTTAGGCCTCCCATGAATCAACCCTTCCGTTTTTCAACATCAAAAACATTGTTAGCAGTTGCTATTTTTACTTCGATGACAGCAAGTCATGCTGAAGAAATAACAGAACAACAAAATTCGACCAGTGTTCTCCCCACGATTTCTGTTAAAGCGCAAAAAGAAAGCACTTCACCTTATGTCGCAACGAAAGCAAACTCTGCCTTAAAATCAGATGCACCCTTATTTAAAACTGCTCAGTCGGTTTCGGTAGTAACCCGCGAACAGCTCGACCAGAAACAAGCAAGAACTTTAGCAGATGCCCTTGAAGGTGTCGCAGGCGTAGAAGCTGGGAAACTTGGTCGTCGTGGTTGGGATGATTTTGTTATTCGAGGACAAACTTCTTCTGATTCAGTTTATGTAGATGGTTTAAGAGTAGGCCAAAATACGTATGTTGCTACTGAGTTATCAGGCATGGATCAGGTACAAGTTTTAAAAGGGCCTGCCTCTATTAATTTTGGTTTGGTTGCTCCAGGAGGTATGGTCAACTTAGTGACTAAACGCCCTCAAGCTGAAAGCTTTGCTCGGGCCACTATGACTTATGGCAGCTACAACCTTAAAGAAGGAACGTTCGATTTAAACTATAGTCCTAATAATAGTGAAAAAGGTGCTTTCCGTTTAAATGGTCGTATCTCTGACCAAGATGACCCAACAGATTATGTGTATTTTAAAAATTACTACATCTCTCCCTCTTATAACTTTGAATTAGGGGATAACACTGATCTATCTGTCATCGCAAGCTATCAGCATCGCGAATACATCCGTCAACAAGGGTTACCTGTCATTGGTACATTAAAAGATAACCCTAACGGCGCTATAGACCGAAGTTTATATATTGGCGATCCTAATTTTGGTAAATATGAGGCCGATGTTTACCGTACAGGTTATACCTTTAAATACGCTTTTGATAACGGTTGGAACTTTAATCAGAACTTTGCCGTACAAAAAACTGAAATGGATGGTACCGCTGTCTTTGCTCGCACGGGCAACAACTTTTGGGCAAAAAACAAACAAGGTGAAATCGACTACACAACCATTAGCCGTAAAAATAATAGCCGCCACCAAATTATTGATAATTTAAGCTTTGCCATCGATAACCGTTTCAATAAACAGTTTGATTTATATGGCATGCAGCACGACCTTAATATTGGGGTAGATGCTTTTCAGGAAAAAAGTGATTACACCAACAACCGTTGTAATGTCGGGGATTTAAACATATATGCTCCTGTATATGGGCAAACTGTTACCTGTTCCAATCCTATCAGCAACCACGATATTAACCGCTTAAAATACACAGGATTATATATTCGTGACCGTATTCAGCTTAATGACCAATTACTTTTAAGCTTATCTGGTCGTCAAGACTGGGCGCAAACTCAAACTACAAGTCTGGTTAACAGCAACACGAGTAAACAGTCTGATGAAGCATTTACGGGCAGCGCCTCTGTCATGTATACCCTTAATGACATTGTGGCTCCTTATGTCAGCTATGCCACCTCGTTTACCCCAAATAGCGGTACTGATGTAAATAACAATCCGTTCAAACCTGAAGAAGGAAAACAGGTTGAAGTCGGAATGAAATTACAAAGCCCAGATCAACGAGTTCAAGGTGCTATCGCTTGGTATGACCTAAAACGTCAGAATGTTGTAGTTAATGATCCAATTAATACGAGTGAGAAAGTTCAGCGTGGCGAACAATTAACTCGTGGTATCGAGACTGAGCTAAGCGCAGAAATTTTAGAAGGTTTAAAATTAACGGCTGCCTATACCTACACAATTGATGCTGAAATTAGTAAAGATGCAAATGTGAGCAATGTAGGAAAAGCACTCGATAATATTCCTGAACATGCTTACAGTCTGTCGGCTCGTTATAAATTTGACCCTGCCTCAAAACTTGGTTGGTATATCGGCGGTGGATTCCGTGGTGAAACTTATAAAACTATGGATAAGCTAGATGTCCATATTCCAGGCTATACCGTATTTGATACAGAAGCTGGCTATGATGCAGGATATTGGGGTGCTCAACTAGCAATCCGTAATCTATTCGATAAAGATTACTATGCAGGTGCCTTAAATGAAAATTTGGTGACTTTAGGTAATCCACGTCAAATTAACTTTACTGTGAAATTTAACTATTAAAATTACCTATAAAAAAACGCACTCGATTCGAGTGCGTTTTTTTCGCAGCTTAAAATGCGTTAGAAAAAATAATGCTGTACTAAAGTAGAGATACCTACAATTAAGAAAATAGCAGCACCAATTTTATGAATGAGCGAGATAGATAAACGTTCAGCCAATTTATTACCAATAAATACAGCTGGCGCATTGGCAATCATCATCCCTAAGGTTGTACCTAACATCACCCAAAAAATGCTGTCATAACGTGCAGCTAAAGCGACTGTTGCAATTTGGGTTTTGTCACCAATTTCAGCTAAGAAAAATAAGATGAAGGTAGCACCAAAAACACCAAATTTTTGCCATCTGTTAATACTATCCGTTTCATCATCGAGCTTATCTGGAATAAGCATCCAGAACGCCATACCAATGAAGCCAGCTGCAAGAACCCAGACTAAAATTTCGGGGCTCAACACGGTCGTAATCCACTGTCCAAGTACAGCAGAAATACCATGATTAATTAGAGTAGCTAAAAGAATCGCAATAAGAATAGGGATTGGCTTACGGAAACGTGCAGACAGTAAAAGGGCCAATAATTGGGTTTTATCGCCCATTTCAGCAAGGGCAACAATCGAAGTAGAAATCAGAAATTCTTGCATGTCGTTTCTCTGGCTAGCATAAATGCCCATGACCTACCCCTCCTGCTAGCCAAATATCTGCAGAGTGGTAAATCAAAGGTCTTGCCAACTCAGAAACGATGAGACGTTTAAGCTATGATGACCATGTTCTGTTGAACAATTATGTTGATCATCACCTATTCATTTAGAAATGAATAGCGGCTACTCCCCAATGAAGTATGCGTTTATTATATTCGAGTAGTTCTATTTTTCAAACATTCAGGCAAAAAATTTTATCCACGCCCAAACTAACAATCGCCCTAGACCCAATAATAAAGCTAAACCAATACTTAAGTTAATAAATCCAAAATGATTAATGCCAGTTACGTGCTGAGATTGAAATTCAAATGGCAAAATAAGCATTGCTAGAAATACTTCCAAGCCCATTGCAACGTAAGTCATCCATTCCCAGGGAAAGTGTAAAACACTCACCCATACCCCCATTAATAAAAATACAATTAATAGAATCGGCACCATGATTTTTAAAAATCCTACCATTTATTCTTTCTCCTTTACCGACTAACGAGAAATTTCTCCTCTCTCGACACTTCATTTTTCGTCCTTAGATTAACTTAAAACCAATTAAATTAAATATCAAAATAAAACCCCGCCGAAGCGAGGTTTTAATGATTCATTTAAAAATATTAGATTAATAAAGTACGAATATCTTTAAGAAGTTTCGTAAGCTTATTAGTAAAGCGAGCAGCATCTGCACCATTAATTACACGGTGGTCATAAGACAACGACAACGGCAACATTAAGCGTGGATCAAAGTCTTTACCATTCCATACTGGCTGCATTGTTGCGGGTGAAATACCTAAAATTGCAACTTGTGGCCAGTTCACAAGAGGTGTAAATGCTGTACCACCAATTGCGCCTAAACTTGAAATGGTGAAATTCGCACCTTGCAAATCTTTCGGTGTTAATTTCTTATCACGTGCTTTTTGACCTAACATACCCAATTCAACTGCAATTTGCTTAATTGATTTTTGGTCAGGATTACGTAGTACTGGTACTGTCAAACCATCAGGTGTTGCTACCGCAATACCCATATGAATTTCATTGCGCAAGAGCACTGATTTACCGTCATCAGATAGATGACCTGCGAATTCACGCTCTTCTTTCAACAAATATGCAACCGCTTTGATAATGAATGCCATAATCGTCAGGCTGATACCTTCTTTTTTGAAGTTGCCTTTTAACTCATTACGCCAATCTTCCAACTCAGTAATGTCAGCCAAATCAAATTGAGTGACTTGCGGAATAAAGTTGTTCAACGACAATTGCGGAATTGAAACTTGCTGCAAACGTGTCAATACTTTTTCTTCCACACCACCAAACGCAGTAAAGTCAGGAAGCTTTGGCAAACCCGAAACCGCTGGTGCAGCCGCAGCAACTGGCGCCGCTTGCGGTGCAGTTAAACGACTCTTCACATAAGCAAAGATATCTTCTTTAACAACACGGCCATGTTCACCAGAAGTTTTAACTTGAGATAAAACTACACCAAGTTCACGAGCAAGCTTACGAACAGCAGGGCCTGCATATACTTTAGCATTTTCAGCTTCTTGCTCTTTCGTTAACTTATCAGCACCAGATGTTGACGCTACAGGCGCAGACTGAGTCGCAGCAGGAGCTGCTGCTTTAGGCGCTGCTGCCTGCGGAGCTGGAGCTGATTCTGCTTTCGCCGCTGGTGCAGCAGCAGGTGCTTGGCCTTCAGCTTCAATTGTTGCCAGCAATACACCTTGTGAAACTTGTTGGCCTGCTTGCAAGTGAATTGCTTTCACAACACCAGCAACAGTACTTGGAACTTCCACAGTTGCTTTATCTGACTCAACAACAACAAGGCTTTGGTCTACATCAACTTTGTCACCAACCTGAACCAAGATTTCAGCAACAACTGCTTTATCTACACCCAAATCAGGAACGTTAATGTCAACCGGTCCAGATTGAGTAGCAGTCGATGCTACAGTTTCTTGCTGAGTTGGTGCAGGTGCTGCCGCCGGAGCTGCTGTTGTAGAAGCAGGCGCCTCAGCTGGCGCACTAGATGCAGATGTTGTTTTTACTTTAATGAGCACAACACCTTCTTTAACTGTATCGCCTTCTTTAACTTGAATGCTTTCTACAGTACCTGCAACACTGCTTGGTACTTCTACAGTTGCTTTGTCAGACTCAACCACAACGATGCTTTGTTCAACATCAATCTGTTCGCCAACTTTTACTAAAATTTCACCAACTAGTGCTTTTTCAACACCAATATCGGGAACTTGAACTTCAACCACTTGGCTAGTGGTTGCCGTTGCTGGTTGAGCAGCAGTTGAAGGCTGTTGAGCCGCTGCCGGTGCTGCTGTTTGTTCAGCTGCTGGTGCAGCTTTTGGAGCTTCTTCTGCTTGAGCTACTGGTGCAGCACCCTCAGCTTCAAGTTCAAGCAATACCGTACCTTCAGTTACGCTATCACCTTCTTTGATTAAGATGCTTTTTACCACACCTGCTGAAGTGCTAGGCACTTCAACAGAGGCTTTATCTGACTCAAGCAAAACAAGGCTGTCATTTTCTGCAATGCTGTCGCCAACTTTTACTAAAATTTCAGCAACAACTGCTTTATCTACACCAATATCAGGGGTCTTAATTTGCATGCTTAGTTCCCCTCACCTGTTTGCGTTTCATTATATTCAGCAACTGCCTGAACTTCTGGATGCGCTTGAGGAGCCCATGCCACTGGACGGTCAGTATCTAACTCAAAGTTAGAAATTGCGTCTTTAACTAAACGTGCGTCCACTTCACCTTCGTCAGCTAATTTTTTCAAAGTAGCAACAACGATATGTGCAGCATCAACACCAAAGAAACTACGTAAGTTAGCACGTGTATCTGAACGACCGTATCCATCTGTACCTAATGCAACAAATGGGCGACCATCTGGAAGATAAGCACGGATTTGTTCGCTGTAAGCACGCATATGGTCTGTTGCTGAAACAACGATACCTTCTGTACCACGTAACTGTTTAGATACCCAAGATTCTTTCACTTCTTCAGAAAGTGGGTGTAAACGGTTGTATTCTTCACATGCCATACCATCACGTGACAACTCATTGAAGCTTGTTACGCTCCAAACGTTTGAGTGGATTTGATATTCATCACGTAAGATTTTCGCAGCTTTGATTACTTCACGAAGAATTACACCTGAACCAAGCAATTGAACAGTTGCTTTTTCATCTTTTTCGAACAAGTACATACCACGTTTAATGCCTTCCTCAGCGCCTTCTGGCATTGCAGGATGCTCGTAGTTTTCGTTCATTACAGTTAAGTAGTAGAACACACGCTCTTGGTTCACATACATACGTTGTAAACCGTCATGTACGATTACAGCTAATTCATAACCAAAACATGGATCATAAGATACACAGTTTGGAATTGTGTTCGCCAAGATATGTGAATGACCATCTTGGTGCTGTAGACCTTCACCGTTCAACGTTGTACGACCAGCAGTTGCACCTAATAAGAAACCTTGAGCTTGCGCATCACCAGCTGCCCACGCAATGTCACCAATACGTTGGAAACCAAACATTGAGTAGTACATATACATTGGAATCATTGGCAAGTTATTCGTTGAATAACTTGTTGCCAACGCAGCCCATGCACTCATTGCACCAGCTTCGTTAATCCCTTCTTGAAGCATGTGACCGTCACTTGCTTCACGGTAATGCATTAATTGTTCTTGGTCTTCTGGGGTATATTTTTGGCCGTGAGCGGCATAGATACCGAGCTGACGGAACATACCTTCCAGACCAAAAGTACGTGCTTCATCTGGAACGATTGGTACTACGCGGTCTTTAATCGCTTTTTCTTTGAGTAAAGAAGCAATTAAACGAACCATCACCATAGTGGTAGATTGTTCTTTACCACCTGAACCATTTAATACAGCATCAAATACAGATAATTCAGGAATCGCTAAAATTTCACTCTCTTTACGACGTGCAGGTAGGTAACCACCTAACGCTTCACGACGCGCCTTCATGTACTTCATTTCTGGAGAGTTTTCACTTGGGCGATAGAATGGAAGCTCTTCTAACTTATCGTCTGTAAATGGAAGATTGAAACGGTCACGTACATATTTCAAAGAGTCGATCTGCATTTTTTTGATTTGGTGAGTTTTGTTCACCGCTTCAATTTCTTCAGACAAACCGTAACCTTTAACAGTTTTCGCAAGAATAACTGTTGGTTGACCTTTAGCTTTCATTGCTTCTGCATAGGCAGCAAACACTTTGTAAGGGTCGTGACCACCACGGTTAAGATTATCGATATCTTCATCGCTTAAATCTTTTACAAGTTCCGCAGCTTCTGGGTACTTGCCAAAGAATTTCTCACGTGTGTATGCACCACCTTTCACTTGATAGCGTTGGTATTCACCATCAACTGTCTCTTCCATTACCGCTTTTAAAGCGCCTGTGCTGTCTTTTGCAAGTAGTGGGTCCCAATGACGGCCCCATACCACTTTAATGACACGCCAGCCCGCACCACGGAATAAAGATTCTAGTTCTTGAATGATTTTACCGTTACCACGTACAGGACCATCTAAACGCTGTAAGTTACAGTTAACAACCCAGATAAGGTTATCAAGCTTTTCGCGACCAGCAAGTGAAATAGCACCAGTACTTTCTGGCTCATCCATCTCGCCATCGCCAAGATAAGCCCAAACTTTACGATCTTCTTCTTTGATCAAGCCACGGTTCATCAAATATTTTTGAATATGTGCTTGATAAATCGACATGATTGGACCAAGACCCATTGATACGGTTGGGAATTGCCAATAGTCAGGCATTAAATATGGATGTGGATAGCTTGGTAAACCGTTACCGCCAACTTCACGACGGAAATTACTTAACTGTTCTTCAGTTAAACGTCCTTCAAGGAATGAACGTGCATAAATACCAGGAGCACAGTGCCCTTGGTAATAAATCATATCTCCGCCAAAGCTATTGCTGTTTGCGCGGAAGAAATGGTTAAAACCTACGTCATATAATGTTGCACTTGATGCGAAGCTCGCTAAGTGTCCACCTAAATCATCACCTGTTTTATTCGCGCGAAGTACCATTGCTAAGGCATTCCAACGAATCAATGCACGAATACGGCGTTCCATATCTTGGTCGCCTGGCATTGCAGGTTGTTCTTCAACAGAAATTGTATTTAAGTAAGGTGTATTGAGACGTTGAATTGGAACATGCTTAGCAATTGCTTGTTGGTAAAGTTTTTCCAACAAGAATGCCGCTCGTTCAGTTCCCATATGTTGTAAAACTGAATCGAATGCATCTTGCCATTCTTGGGTTTCTTGTGCGTCGGAGTCACCGTAAAACGCCATAATTCACCTGTTCCTTGTTCTCTAATCTACTTTGTATTTTTACCACGTTTTACCCCTTTCAAGTTATTGCCTCGGGTGAATGTGAGGGGGCCCTATTATTTTCTGAATGAATAGTCATTGACCGAGCAGTAAACAAAATAACAAAAAAACGCCAATAATGGCGTTTTTTTATACAATCTTTGCGTTAAAAAAGGTTTAGCTTAGTTTTAGATTCATAAATTTAATAACCTTACCTTTTTAACTATGCTTTTATGGAAGCATCGCCAAGTAAGTAGTTGGGTTCTTACGTTGACCATCTTTTACTACTTCATAGTGCAAATGTGGACCTGTACAGCGACCTGTACACCCTACATTAGCAATATGTTCACCGGCAGAGACTTGGTCGCCTACACGCACCATTAAACGTGAAGCATGAGCATAACGCGTTAAATAACCATTGCCGTGGTTAATTTCAACATATTGACCATAGCCAGTGCCCCAGCCAGATTTAGTTACAATACCTGGGCCTGTAGCATAGATTGGTGTGCCACTCGGAGCAGCCATATCTAATCCGCCATGATGTTCTGCACGACCGCCCATAGTGCGGCCACCAAAGTTTGAAGAAACTCGTACAGTATCAGGAAGAGGGTGAGAAACTAACCAAGAGTAAGAATTTGAAGAAGAGGCATTAAAAGAATTTTTTGCGGTTGTGTTACCGTACTTCTTTGCGAGCGACTCATTGTTGAGTTCAACTGTTTTTTGGCGTAAGGTCACTGAAACTTTCGCACTCGCCGGAAGATCTAAATCGTCAGGATGAGTATATGAACCTTGAGATAATGTTTTTGATAGCTGTTCCAATCGATCTGAGTCAGTAGATTGGTTAATTGTTTGATAATCTGCAAAAGCAACTGATGCTGCCGAAGCGGCAAGTGAAAACGCTAATAAAATACGACGCGTGTGCATAAAAACCTCTTGAAACTGTTCTTACTCAAGTTCCTTATGATCTCTTCCTTGATATCGATTGAAATGAACGCTTAAGATTAAGACAAGAATCCATCCGAGAATGACCATGTCTAAACCCGATAACGTTTTTCAACAAACCGGAAAACACATAAAAACAGGAAACCTTACGTTTCTAACAACGCAAGTCGCGCAATGGCAAAGACTTACGAAAATTATCCAACCCTTATTGCCCCAACCGGAACAATGGCAGGTCGTGTGTTATCAAAATGGCTCTTTAATCATTACTGGTGAAAATCAAGCGATGATTAGTCAACTCAGTTATTTACAGAACCAATATGTATCTAAATTATCTCAGCTTGAAGGGTTAAAAGACTTACAAAGAATTCAGGTCCGATTGAGAAATAAAAACATTCCAAATACACCCTCATCTGAGCCATCTAAACCCATTCCCCCGGAAACACAAGAAATGTTACGTAGTGCAGCCGACTTCGTGAGCGACCCTAAGCTTAGCCAAGCTTTACTACGTTTGGCAAGCAATAAAAAATGACGAGCTTTCTATTTCTTAATTAGAATCATTATTATTATGTGATTATAATCACACTTTTTAATGTTACATTATAACGTAGCCAAGTAAAGACAAGGACTTATGTCACGCTCACATATGGAATTGGACATTGACTCTCGTCATCAAATGTTACAATTTCATAATTACTCGGATCACTTTGAACATTGCGTAACAACTGATTATTTAAAGCATGTCCTGATTTATAGCCATCAAACTTGGCAATAATTTGATGACCAAGCAAATACAAATCACCAACTGCATCCAAAATCTTATGTCTAACAAATTCATCAGCGAAACGTAAACCTTCTTCGTTGACGACCCCTGTATCATCTACACCAATTGCATTATCTAAACTTGCACCTAGTGCTAAATTGTTTGCCTTCAGGTAGTCCAAATCTTTCATGAAACCAAAAGTACGTGCTTCACTGACTTCATAAACAAACGTTTCAGTCGAAAAATCGATAGTCGCAGATTGATATTCTTTAGCAAATGCCGGATGGTCAAAATCAATCGTGAAATTTAATTGAAAACCATTGTGAGGGCTAAAAATTGCTTTCTTATCATCGATGAGTGCTTCAACTGGTTTTAATATTCTTATGAATTTTTTCGGTGCATCCAGTTCTCGTAATCCACCTTGCATTAAAAGGTAAATAAATGGACCAGCACTACCATCCATAATTGGAACTTCAGAAGCAGATACCTCAACAATCAGGTTATCAATTCCTAAACCTGCAATCGCACTCATTACATGCTCAATTGTGCCTACTTTTATATCTCCGGTTACCAAGTTGGAGCACATAAAAGCTTCTTGGATGAGCAATGCATTAGCAGGGATATCGACTGGCGGATCCAAATCGATACGGCGAAATACAATACCCCCATCCACGGTATGTGGAATGAAATTGATCATCACTTTTTGACCGCTATGAAGACCTATTCCACTCGCTTTTACCACACGATTGAGAGTACGCTGTTTCACCATGCTTTGTAACTTCTTTTTTAAAACCGCTATACGTTAGCATATTTAGTCATTGATCAAAAATAAAAAAAGGCAGTGTTTAAACACTGCCCTTCATTAAATCTAACGATACTTTACTTACGTTGCTGATTTTTCAAGTAATCTTGAATACTCATTGGAGAAGAACGCGGAGTAGAACTTGCTGTGCTACTGACTTCATTATCGGCGTTTTGACGCTTATTAATTGCAGGAACGTCATCTTCATCAACAGATTGAGCTGATTGAGACGAAGCATGGCTTACCGTATTACGTTTTCTTGGTTCAGCATCTGCTGCATTACGAGTTAAACCAGTTGCAATCACTGTTACGCGTAATTCATCACGTGCATCTGGATCAAATACTGTACCGTAGAAGATTTCACCTTCATCAAGGTCAACAATCTGGTTCACAACGTCAGTAATGATTTCAGTCTCACGTAGCGTAATATCATCACCACCCGTAATGTTAATTAATACGCCTTTGGCATTAATAATATTTACGTTATCAAGTAATGGACTACGGATCGCTTGTTCAGCAGCTTGACGCGCACGATCTTCACCACGACCTAAACCAGCACCCATCATTGCGTAACCGCGAGTACTCATTGCAGTTTTCAAATCGGCGAAGTCAAGGTTAATGTGACCACGGTTAACAACCAAGTCAAAGATACTACGTACGGCATTTAACAATACATCATCAGCTTTTTTATAAGCATCTTTCATTGAAATATCGCCATATACGCTCAATAAGCGTTGGTTAGGGATAATAATCAATGAGTCGACATGTGCTTCAAGTGCTTCAATACCACGTTCAGCAGACTTTAAACGGCGGCGGCCTTCAAAGTTAAATGGCGTTGTAACTACACCAACAGTCAAAATGCCCATTTCTTTGGCAACTTCAGCCACAACAGGCGCTGCACCAGTACCCGTACCACCACCCATACCAGCGGTAACGAAAACCATATCCGTACCTTCAAGGTGGTGACGAATGATTTCACGGCTTTCTTCTGCTGCAACTTGCCCTACTTCTGGGTTAGCACCTGCACCTAGACCACGTGTACTTTGCTCGCCTAACTGAATTTTGAAAGGTGCATTCATACAGTCCAGTGCTTGTTTGTCTGTATTGGCACAAACGAATTTAACGCCTTGAATATCAGACTGCACCATATGTTGAACGGCATTACCGCCACCACCACCTACACCAAATACAGTGAAACGGGCTTGACCGTTGCCATCGTTTAGTTCATCTTCTATAAATTCAAATGAGGCCATGACCTTTAGGGTTCCTAATACATTATGGCAGTCACTTCAGCCCGTATACTGCCTTGATTTTCAAAAATAACTAATTTTAAGAATGCTGTGCAATACCAACCTTGTCAAGTACAGCGGTTTTCTCTTACAACTTCCTAACAATTCTACCAATAAATACATACATCCTAAAAAATGGCTTTTAATTTGCTATTAAACGCATTCCAGCCATTTACCATTCGTTCCCATACCGAACGGTCATTTGCCTCTTCAGGCTCTTCAACAGCATCTTGCAACTCACTTTGGCTAAACATGAGCAAACCAGCTGCTGTTGCATACATAGAACGACGTAAGGCTGCTTGATGTTGATCATCAGCATAAACCTGTAACGGCGGATTACCCAAATGTGCAGATACACCCAACATACGACGAGCTAAACTCACCATACCCTCTATTTGACAAGCATCCCCTGTCAATACTACACCATGGTATAAACCATGAATTGCACCGCTTTGTTCGAGTTCATCGCGGATCTGGCTAAAGATCTCTTCATAACGGGCAATAATAATTTCTGACAACTCAATTCGGCTAATTGTTTGAGGGCCATCAATTCCTTCTACCTGAATCATGTGATCTGGCTTAACAGCACTTAAATCGACACAACCATGCAGAATTTTAATTCTTTCGGCTTCTTCTGTCGTCGTTTGCAATACAGCAGCAATATCACGTGTAACGTGTTCACCACCACGCTGCAACGTACGCGCTAGAGCCAAACGGCCATCTAGATAAACAGCAAGATTGGTAATGCCTGCACCAATATCAACTAAACAAACACCATACTCTTTTTCATCTTTCAGTAAGCTTGCCTCAGCGGTTGCCAGACAAGACACCACCATTTTTTCAACCCCGATATTTGCACCTTTCATGGCACGATCAAGGTTTTGCATAGTCGCTATAGGCATCATCATTAACTGATAATGTCCAGTCATACTATGGGCAGTCATATTAATTGGATTCTGCACCCATTCAGCAGAATCACCCAACTCAAAGCCTAACGGCACTGCACTTGCTAAATAGTAATCAGAAGTCACATGACTTGCTTTTGCCAATTCTAACGCGCGCACGACTTCATTTGTTGTAATCACATGTGCTGGATTAGATACTGGTGTGCGACCAGAGGCATAAAAACTTTGCAACTCGGTACTCGGAATAGATACCCATGCGCTATGAATGCGACATTCGGCCATATTTTCCGCTTCAGCAACAGCATTTTTAATCGCAGCAATGACTTTATCGAGGCTTACAATTTTTCCTTTATTCATGCCTCGATTGCGAGCAGTTGCCATACCGATAACTTGAATGTTATCCGGCGCATGAATTTTTCCAATCAAAACTGAAACTTTATGCGTCCCAATGTCAATCGCAACAACTGAGGGAACAGCTTCACTCATCACTCATACCATTTCTTTGTTGTTTAATACCAGGCAAATTGCCTATTTTAAAGCCACGTATTATGGCTTTGCTTTTGTTCCACCTGCAATGCTTGTGTCATCACTCGTTACAACAAACTGACCATTCACAATTTTAGGTGGTGTTGCGTTCTTCCATTGAATAGATAATCCATTACGATATCGCAAATCAATGGCTGAGATTTTCGACCACACCGGTTTTAAGTCAGATTGTGCCAGATGACTTAAACGTTGCAACTTATTCATTGTTTGATCTTGGTCAACAATAATACGTAAACCAGAATCAAATTGCATAAACCAAGTCATTCGCTCAGTCAGATATAACTCTTTTAAGCGTAAATTAACAGGATGGAATAATTGATTAATTTCATTATAGCGTCGCATCATCATTTTTGACTGACTTACCGGCCCATGAAGCAACGGAAGCTCAGGATGATTCGTCGGCTCCGCCTCACTAAATACATCGCCTCCATCGCTTAACAAGCGACCTGTTCCCCAACGGGCGATAGCATGTCGAGGCATGACACGAACACGAATACCATTGGGCCAAGCACGAGATACGACAACTCGGTCTACCCATGAAATTTCTAATGTTTTGTCACGAATCTGTTCTAAATCAGATGTGAAATAATTTGCTTTTATAATTGGAGCAACATGTTGCATCACTTGTTGTGTTTCAACAGAAGATGCTGAACCTACAACTTCTAGTTTTGCAACTGTTGCATCTGTAATAACTTTATATAGCCCATAAATTCCGACTGCCAGCACTACAAAAGCAATAACCAACAGCACCCATCCACCAGCATTCGCAAGCTTCTGCTTACGCGTAGGCGGTTTATCATGAATAGAGGTGATGGCCGCACGTTTACGGCGCATGGAAGCCGGAAGTTGTGCCATATTTAAGCCGTACCTTCCAATGTTTGCTCAAGAATCGCAACACACAATTCATCAAAGCTATAGCCAACAGCTTTAGCAGCTTTTGGAACTAAAGAGTGACTGGTCATACCTGGAACAGTGTTTACTTCTAAAAGCCAAAAATTGCCTTGCTCATCCTGCATCGCATCAATACGGCCCCAGCCTTCTGCACCCACCGCCTGAAAAGCACGTAAACACAATGCCTGTAGGTTTTTCTCTTCAGTCTCACTCAGACCGCAAGGAATACCATACTCTACATCATTACGTTGATATTTCGCTTCATAGTCGTAGAAAGCAACATCTGCTGGTGGTTGCAAACGAATAACCGGCAAAGGCTGTCCATTGAGGAATGAAATTGTGAATTCACGACCAGTGATCCATTTTTCTGCCATCACCACAGCATCGTGCTGAGTCGCCTTTTCAATTGCAGCAGCAAAGTCTTCTGCTTTCTCAACCTTACTCATGCCGACACTCGAGCCTTCATGTACAGGTTTGATAATGACAGGTAAGCCTAACTCAGCAATCACCGCATCTAAATCTGTTTCTTTAGTAATAATGCGATATGGCGCTGTAGGTAAATCGCTACCTTGCCAGATTTGCTTGGTTTTAACTTTATCCATGCCAATAGCAGAACCTTGCACGCCTGTTCCTGTATAAGGCAGATTTAACCATTCAAGCACACCTTGAATTTGGCCATCTTCACCGCCGCGACCATGCAATACAATAAATGCACGATCATAATTTACAAGTTCAGTCACACTGCGGTCTTGTGGATCAAATGCTTCAGCCTGAACACCTGAACGTAACAAAGCGTCCAAAACTGCCTGACCACTATCCAAAGACACAGCACGCTCAGCCGATTTCCCACCAAACAACACGGCAACTTTGCCGAATTTTGTAGCATTTGACACGTTTAAATCCTTAACCCGATTATTCAATACTTTTTGTTTATTTCACATACAAATGGTGTTGTGCAAGTTCTACTGAAATTGCTCCCACGTTACCCGCACCTTGTGTTAATAACAAGTCATTTGGTTGTAACACATTTTGCATGATGTTTTGCAAATTACCTTCAACTGGATCGACCAAAATTGGTTCTACTTGTCCGCGTAAACGAATACTACGCGCTAAAGTGCGGCTGTCTGCACCCACAATAGGTTTTTCACCGGCAGGGTAAACTTCCAACAATAATAATTGATCGACTTGAGAGAGCACTTCAATGAAGTCATCAAAACAATCGCGAGTACGAGAATAACGATGTGGCTGGAACAACATAACCAAACGACGATCCGGATGGCTTTGACGTGCAGCTTTAATAGTTGCTTCTACTTCTTTCGGATGGTGTCCATAGTCATCAACTAACTTAACGTTGCCATCAGCAAGTTCAAATTCACCTTGCACTTGGAAGCGGCGGCCAACACCACTAAATCCTTCTAATGCACGGCTAATTGCATCATCAGAAACACCTTCATCTGTTGCAACACCAATTGCTGCCAAGGCATTTAAAACATTATGTAAGCCTGGTTGATTAATTGTTAAACGCAATGGTTCACGGCCTTTACGCAATACAGTGAAGTGCGATTGCATACCATCTTGTTCAATATCAACTGCACGAATATCATTATCTTCATTAAAACCATAAGTAATGACCGGACGGCCTACACGCGGCAAAATTTCACGAATGTTCGCATCATCACCACAAACTACAGCCAAGCCATAAAATGGTAAGTTATGAAGGAACTGTACAAAAGTATCTTTTAATTTATCAAAGCTACCTTCATAGGTATCCATATGGTCAGCATCGATATTGGTTACAATCGCTGCCATTGGTTGCAAATAAAGGAAAGATGCATCTGATTCATCAGCTTCAGCCACGATGAAACGGCTTTCACCTAACGCCGCATTTACGCCTGTACTGTTAAGTAAGCCACCAATAACATAAGTTGGATCAAGGTTTTCTTCAGCCAACATCGTCGTTAAAAGACTTGTAGTTGTGGTTTTACCATGTGTACCAGCCACAGCAATACCGTGACGGTAACGCATAAGCTCGCCTAGCATTTCTGCACGACGTACAATTGGAACACGCTGCTCAATCGCAGCTTTAATTTCCGGATTTTCCGGATCAATTGCTGTAGAAACTACAAGCACATTGGCATTTTTAATATTTTCCGGTTGATGGCCAATATAAACTTTGATGCCATTTTTCTCTAATTGTTCTGTAGTTTTAGACGCTTTAATATCTGAACCGGAAATTTTATAGCCTTGGTTGCCCAAAACCTCTGCAATGCCACACATCCCAGCACCACCGATCCCCACAAAATGAATGTGTTTGATACGGCGCATTTCAGGCACTTTAATCAGTTTTTTTGCTTGGTTCGCAGCTGTTGATGGAGACATAGTAAATCCGATTACATTTTTTGGATAAGATCAACCACATGCTGAGTCGCATTTGGTTGGGCATGTTGACGCGCTTTCACTGCCATTTCAGTAAGTAATTGGCGGTTCATCAGCGAAGTGAACAATTCATTTAAAACATCTGGTGTCATGGTCGATTGCTGGCAAATTTTCGCAGCACCGACATCCGCCAGAAATTTGGCATTTGCAGTTTGATGGTCATCAACTGCTATAGGGAGTGGTACAAAAACTGCGGCCACACCTGCTGTTGCAACTTCTGTTACCGTGAGTGCTCCAGCTCGGCAAATAATTAAATCTGCCTCACTATAAGCTTTTGCCATATCTTCAATAAACGGCAAAACGTGTACAGTTAAATTAGCTGGTGCATCTGCATAAAGTGCTTGAGTTGCCTCAACTTGTTGCTGACCACACTGGTGAAAAATATTGAGTGGAACTTGTAATTGTTTTAATGCTGGAGGTAAGCGTTCATTGAGTGCTTTAGCACCTAAAGACCCGCCCACAATTAAAATATTTAAAGGCTTGCCCGCTTGTTCACGCTCATCATAGCGCCACTTTGGGCTTAAAATATCCGTGATTTCACGACGCACAGGGTTTCCTGTGGTTACAACTTTTCCACCAGCAGGAAAGGTATTTGGAAATGCTTCACACACCACTTTAGCAACACGAGATAACTGTGCATTGGTAAAACCTGCAACTGCATTTTGCTCGTGAATCAGTACAGGAATGCCTAACAAACGTGCGGCTAAACCACCTGGACCAGCTACATAACCACCAAAGCCTGCAACCGCATCAACTTTAAGTTGTTTCATATAGCGCATTGCACTAAAAGTGGCTTTTAAAATTTTAAAAGGTGCAGCAACTTTACGGACTAATCCATTGCCACGAACACCTTGGATATCAATTTGATATATTGGAATATTTTGATCTTTTAATAACCGATTTTCCATACCTGTTGGCGTGGCTAACCATGAAACCTGACAACCTTGTTGTTGAAGTTGTTTGGCTACGGCGAGGGCTGGAAAAACATGTCCACCTGTACCGGCAGCCATCATCATGACATGTTTAGGTTTGCTTTGCTGTGAATCGGTCACGGTCTAATTCTTCAACTCAAAAAACAATGGAAATTGTCATCTATTTTTGTAGCCGTTTATTTTAATCCTAAAGCTTCATTAACGAAAAGCTAATTTCACTCGTTTATAACAGAAAGATGTGCTTTTTTGAAAATATGCCTACAAAGCTGTGGTGTATTTAGTATTGTTATTTTATTAATTCATATATTTTCAGGTGATTTCCAATAAATACCGCTGAAAATCACCCGAAATAAATAATTAAGCTGTGCGACCACCTTCTAATACATCAAATAGATCATCGGCAATTGATGTACCAAATTGAGCATCAATTTCACGGATACAGGTTGGACTAGTGACATTAATTTCAGTGACATAATTACCAATCACATCTAAGCCTACAAAAACCAATCCTTTTTCACGTAAGAAAGGCCCGATTTTCGCTGCAATCTGCTTATCATTTTCAGTAAGCGGACGCGCTTGGCCTAAACCGCCTGCCGCCAAGTTACCACGCACTTCACCATTTTGTGGAATACGAGCTAGGCAGTAAGGAATAGGTTCGCCATTTACCATTAAAATACGCTTATCCCCTTCTACAATTTCAGGAATGTAGCGCTGAGCCATAATTGGACGAGTACCTAACTCTGTAAGCATTTCTAAGGTAGAACCAATATTTACACCATCTTGGTATAAACGAAAAATTCCCATACCACCCATACCATCAAGTGGCTTAACGATTACATCGCCATGTTCTTTAATAAATTCACGAATTAAACTTTGTTGCGATGTCACAAGTGTAGGCACTTGTAGTTCTGGAAACTGCGTTGCAAAGAGTTTTTCATTACAATCACGCAGTGACTGAGGCTTGTTAATAATCCATGAACCTTCGCGCTCAGCTTGCTCAAGCACATAAGTCGTGTAGACAAAATTCATGTCAAACGGCGGATCTTTACGCATGAGCACAACATCGTAAGCCGCAATAGATTCTTTTTTCTTTTCGCCTAGCTCATAGTAATGGTTGTAATCTTCGAACACCTTTAACGGTGAAATGAGGCCGTAAGCTTTGCCTTGATCGATATATAAATCTTGTTGTAATGCATAACCTAATTCATGTCCACGACGGCTCGCCGCCCACAACATTGCCATGGTTGAATCCTTTTTAAGGTTTACGGTTTCAATCGGATCCATGACGACAAGTACACGCATGCTCAAGCTCTTCTTAAAATTTAAATTAGCATGAGTATAACTGAGATTTTTCACTGGTTTTTCTTAATTTCAGTAAAACCTTATCGGTTATTTCTTTATCTTGAATTAAGGTAAATTCAGTTAAACTATGATCATAAAATATTATTTTTAAAGGCTAAACATGAAACTTTATCGCTATTTAACTGGCCCCGATGACTCTGCTTTTTGTGCACGAGTGACTAAAGCTCTGAATCATGGTTGGGAGTTATATGAAGCACCCACTATGACCTTTAACGGCACGCATGTCATTGTGGGACAAGCAATTTGCAAAACAATTGATGAAAATTATGATCCAGAAATGGATATTTTAGATGTTCTCAAAAATAACGCGTAATTCCAGAAGGGTGCTTTTAATCGATGAAAAGCCCCCTTTAAAACCCAATTAACAAGAAAAACTAATGAGTCAACTCGCACAATTCGTTTAATTTGCTAATTAACTTACTAAAAATCAGTTATTAAAAAATAAATATGTCATTTTTTAAGGTAATAGTTCTTTTATCCTAAACAATTAAATGATTATAATTATCATTTATGCTTTTATTTTTGTTAATTGATTTTATTTTTATGTTAAGAATTTCTATACCATCTCCCCAAATGAAGCGTCTTTTCCCGCTGAGCTTACTCAGTTTAATGATCTTGAATATTCAAGGTGCCTACGCA
Source organism: Acinetobacter pittii ATCC 19004 = CIP 70.29 (assembly GCF_000369045.1). Lineage (GTDB taxonomy): Bacteria > Pseudomonadota > Gammaproteobacteria > Pseudomonadales > Moraxellaceae > Acinetobacter > Acinetobacter pittii. The sequence continues at coordinate 340,991 of NZ_KB849796.1, forward strand.
GAGGAACCGACTGATTCAGCCGCAAAAGTGGCAGCCACCATGCCCACCATAAAAATTGAGGCAATGAGTGAGCTCGACCCAATTAAAAGTTATATCGACTATGACAAGGCCAATGTCACACGTAACGGTTTAGACAAAAAAGATATTCCTCAAACCGTTGATACGATTGATGTTCAGAAATATAAAATTTATGGATCAAATGATTTAAGCGTTATGCTACAAGGCACTCCAGGCGTATCAACCAGTTACGATATGCGTGGTGATGGCATCACGATTCGTGGCTTTGGTGCCGATACAGGTGATATTTACCGTGATGGCATACGTGAAAGCGGACAAGTACGTCGTAGTACAGCCAATATTGAACGTATTGAAATTTTAAAAGGCCCCGCTTCTGTTTTATATGGTCGTAGCGCTGGCGGTGGGGTTGTGAATATGGTGAGCAAGTTCGCCAATTTTGACTCTAAAAGTTCAGTTGGTGCTTACGCAGGTTCTTATGATAACTACGGAACAACTGCCGACATCAATCAAGTACTTAATGACAATTTAGCAGTACGTTTGACTGGAGAATATGGTGAGTCAGGCAGCTTCCGCTCTGGCATTGAAAATAAAATTGAAATGTTTTCACCAAGTTTCACTTATAAAAATGATGATGGTACTCTGACTTGGACCACACAATATACCTATGACAAATTAGGTCGTGTGCCTGATCGTGGTCCAGCATATGAAAACTTGCCTGCGGGAACCTCAATTAAAATGGGATTTGCCCAAGACGGCGATTATGTTGATGATATTTTGCAAGTGGTTCGCACTGATGTGAATTATCAATATGCGCCTGATTGGAACTTTCACTGGGCAGCAAGTTACCGACAAGCAGAACAAAACTTTGATCACTTTTACTTTGGAACTTATTGTGGGTTAGATGGAAACGACCTAAAAGGTAAAGAATGCAACACTAAAAAAGGCTACATCAATCAAATTTACTACTGGCAACAAACCAACAATAAAACAACGACAAATACATTTGATATTAAAGGCAAGTTTAAAACAGGCCAACTTGAACACCAAATTATGGTGGGTACAGACTGGACTTATGAACAACGAGAGCCACGTCTAGCGAACGCTACCAAAGATGGATCTATTTACGGCTACGTTAATCCGATCACAGGAGAACGCGAGTACAGTCGTGGCAGTGGCCCATTAGTGATGAAACAGCACAACTATAATTAAGGCACAACTTATGGCGTATTTATGCAGGATTTAATTGGTCTAAATGACCAACTTAAACTCATGCTGGGCGTCCGCTACGATTACTTTGACTTTTCAACCACCAACAAGCTGACTAAAGAACACCGTAATGTAAAAGATAGCAGCTTTAGCCCGAATGTTGGTTTGGTATGGCAACCGCTTCCTGAACATAGCTTTTATACGTCTTACTCTAAGAGCTTTGCACCATTTGGGGGACAAATGGGTGTTAACCAAGTCACTGGAAGCACCGATGTTACAAAAATGGATAAAGAGCCTCAATATAACGAGCAATACGAAGTTGGGGTAAAAAGCGAATGGTTAGATAATCGTTTAAATACACAATTTTCTGTCTTTGATATTCGTAAGAATAATATCCGCTATAAACCAAATCCTAATGAGCAACCAGAAGTATGGGCAACTGCTGGTCAGCATCAATCCCGTGGTCTTGAATTTAGTTTTATTGGCCGTGTACTTGATAATGTCTTTGTCCGCGGTGGTTATGGCTACACAGATGCAAAAGTAAAAGAAGATAAACAAAAACCAGAACAAGAAGGCAACTATTTAGCCAACACATCTAAAAACACGGGTAATTTATTTATTCGCTATTTACCAACTGAACAGTGGTATACCGAAGTGGGTGTGACCTATGTGGGCTCTTATTATCCAAATATTAATAATCAAGTAAAAATGGAAGGCTTTAACCGTGTCGATGCAGCGATTGGCTATAGTGCAGCCCCATGGAATGTCACACTTGCAGTGAACAATTTAACTAATAAAGAATACTGGCGCTCAGACAGCATGCCAGGCACACCACGTAATGTGTTATTGCGTTTAAATTATCAGTTCTAAGTAAAATATTAAAAAGGCATACCCTCTTTAGAAGTATGCCTTTTTCTTTTTAGATACCATATTTCTCGCGATACGCTTGCATATTTGCTAGGGCTTCTGTTTCACCTTTCGCTTCTAAATAATCCATTAAATCTTTCATGGTAATCAGTGCATGTACAGGAATTTCTAATTCTTTTTGAACTTCTTGAATTGCAGAAAGTTCACCTTGACCACGTTCTTGACGATCTAATGCCACCAAAACACCCGCAATAGTTGCACCAGCATTTTTCAAAATCGTTACCACTTCACGAATCGCTGTACCTGCGGTAATTACGTCATCAATAATCCAGACTTTTTTACCTTCAACCGCAGCACCAACTAAAACACCACCCTCACCATGATCTTTCGCTTCTTTACGGTTAAAGCCCCATGGCACACTTTTATTATGGACTTGCGATAAAGCCACAGCAGTCGCTGCTACAAATGGAATACCTTTGTAAGCTGGTCCAAAAATCACATCAACATTTTCACATTGTGTTAATTTATCAGCATAGCCTTGTGCTAAAAGAGATAAAGCTTCACCATCGTTGAGTAGGCCTGCATTAAAAAAATAAGGACTCACGCGTCCAGATTTTAAAGTAAACTCACCAAATTTAAGCACACCGCGTGATAATGCGAGTTCGATAAATGCTTGCGGGTGAAATGACACAGGCGTTGTCATGAGGTGCTCCAAATTCACAATTGAGGTTAAATTTTCGCATGATACCAAAGGATCAGTATCCAAGTGATGTAAAAATTCTTCGAGTCGTTTCCATTAACGTAAATGGCTTACGTTCTTCAGTAACGAAAGGCTTACTTGAATGGTTAGAACAATCAGATGCCGATGTCGTATGCATGCAAGAAAGCCGCATTACCCATGAACAATGGACTGAAAAATTTAGACCCGAAGGATGGCATACCCATCTCTTTCCAGCAGAGCGTGCAGGTTATGCGGGGACTGCAATATATAGCCGCCTACCCTTCGTCTCAGTTAAAGATGGTTTAGGGTTTGAGCTGGCTGACAGTCAAGGCCGCTTTATTTCCGCGGAATTCGATTTAGGTTTGTCACATCCGGTACATATTGCATCATTATACTTACCTTCGGGCTCAAGTGGTGAAGAAGCGCAAGCACGTAAAGATTTATTTTTAGGTGAATACGCAAAAATTCTGAAACAATGGCGTGATGAAAACAAGTCAGTCATCATTTGTGGTGACTACAACATTGTTCATAAACGTATTGATATCAAAAACTGGTCAGGTAACCAAAAATCATCGGGTTGCTTACCACATGAACGTGCATGGCTTGACCATATTTATGATGAACTGGGCTATGTCGATACTTTCCGTGTAGTTCGTACAGAAGCAGAACTTTATTCATGGTGGTCAAATCGCGGTCAAGCGCGTGCAAAAAATGTAGGGTGGCGTATTGACTACCATGCATGCTCGCCAGACTGGAAAGCACGTACAATTAATGCCTGGGTCTATAAGGATCAATGGTTTAGCGACCATGCACCTGTTATTATCGACTATAAAATTCAAGAATAAGTGAACACTCGTTCACTTACATTGTCGTTTTCGCTTACAGCATATGTCGTTTTTGAGTATTTTTCTTACACAGCTTTAACGGCATTATAGCCCCACGGCACAGGGAAGCAGTCAGGATGACGCAAAAGGATAGGACGCCGTAGGAAGATAAAATAAACTTATGATAAGTTTATTTGCAAGGATGTGACATTGGACGTTGAAATGAGACCCGCATGATCAGGATGATTAAATGCGGGTTTTCTCTTTTCTGTCTCTTATTTTGCGCTAAGTTCTTTTAGTTTTAACTTCTTCTTATTAAGCTCATTATTACCTTGTCTTATGACAATAACATGACATTTCTCTTTCGATTAATCATTAATTTTCATTTGTTTTAAAAGTATCGGTATAAAGTAGTGCTTAAAAGCATTTTGGGTTAGGCTGTGTGCTCTCTCTTTTTGACATGGTCCGATAAAATGTTAAAAATTTATGGAATTAAAAACTGTAACTCAATGAAAAAAGCATTTGATGCCTTACAGGCTAAAGGGCTTAACTATGATTTTCATGATTATAAAAAACAAGGCATTGATGCAGATACTTTAAAAATCTGGTTAAAAGAAATTGGAAAAGATACCGTTCTCAACAAAAAAGGAACGACTTGGCGCAAGCTTTCAGAAGAAGAACAAAATCGTGCTCTAAGCAGTGAAGATCACCTGATTGAAGCACTCATTGCTCAACCAAGTTTGATTAAAAGACCTGTTTTAAAAACTTCACAGGGTTTTATTGTGGGTTTTGATGAAACCGCCTATCAAAATATTCAAGCCTAAAAAAACGAGCCATTTGGCTCGTTTTTTTATTAAAACTTTTAGTTCGCGCGAATCCACGTTTGGTTACGACCAAGTGCAGAAACGCCAATATAACCACGTAATTTAAGCTTTTTGCCGCCATCGGTTAACTCACCTTTCAGTTTGTAAGTTTTACCTGATTTTGGGTCTAAAATCGTACCGTTTTCATAACTGTTACCACCTACATTTTTTAAATTATGTACAATGGTGACACCTTTAAGCGGTTTGTTTTTGTACGGACCTTCACATTTTGTACAAGCGTTTTCTTCACCCGGTGTCAAAATGTTCTGAATGGTTGCAGTTAAGGTTCCGTCCTTCTGTTCCGTAAATTTCACTACGGCTTTTGGCTTGTTGGTCTGATCATCAATCGTTTTCCATACCGTTCCATTGAGTGAATCAGCCGCATTGGCAAATGCAGCCATACCAATGAGTCCTAAAGCTAAAGCAATCTTTTTCATTTTTGTAATATCCTTGGGTCTTTCAAGATTTTCAGTATTCAGAAGTCGCAAAGATATTGCAATTTTTGAATGTGACTGTTTCGTGTAACCTTGTAATCTTGCAAAATAAAATTTACAAGAAAACAAGAAACTAGCATAAAAATGGATGCTATATGAATATATCAAATGTTTGGAAATATTATTTTACAGAAACTTTTCTTAAGACAACAATTCGTAAGCCAAGCCAGCTAAATTTGCCGGCTACTACCTTGCGCCCTGTGCTAGATCAGATGTGTCGCGTTTTCCCACGACAAAAAAATGTATCCGTGCGCCCGATTCGACTAGCAGGTATTAAAGGTGAAGAAATCAAACCGCAAGATTCTGCGACTCAACTGATTTTTCACATTCACGGCGGCGCTTTTTTCCTTGGTAGTGTCAAAACACATCATGCTTTTATGACTGATTTAGCTGCCCGTACTCAAATGCAGATTATTCATGTGGACTATCCACTTGCACCTGAACATCCCTATCCTGAGGCAACCGAAGCTTTATATGACATCTATCAGTCTTTGGTGGTACAAGGTATTCAGCCGAAAGATATTATTTTATCGGGTGATTCATGCGGGGCAAATTTAGCGTTAGCACTTTGCTTGCGTTTGAAAGAACAACCTGAACTCATGCCGAGTGGCCTGATCTTGTTGTCTCCATTTTTGGATTTAACACTCACGAGTGAGTCTCTTCGGTTTAACAAAAAGCACGACGCCTTATTATCTATTGAAGCCCTACAAACAGGTACTCAGTACTATATAGGCAATCATATCGCAGCTGATGACCCACGTGTTTCACCTATCTTCGATGACTTGCATGGCCTACCACCAACTTTGGTTCAAGTGGGTTCTAAAGAAATCTTATTAGACGATGCCAAGCGTTTTAGAGAAAAAGCTGAAGATGCTGGCGTTAAAGTTCAATTCAAACTTTATACGGGCATGTGGCATAACTTCCAGATGTTTAATGCATGGTTTGATGAAGCTAAACAAGCATTGGCAGATATTGCTGAATTTGCCCACGAACTCGATAAAACTTAATTTATTTATAAATGATGTGAATAGGCCTCAAAACTTTTCACATCATTTTCTTTATAAAAAGTCATCATATATAAATTGAAAATCATGTTATGTTTAAAATATAAATTATTGAAACAATCCAATTTTAGGATGGTCTAACAAAGAGGCATCTATATTTAGGAGCCCTTATTTATTATGAAAAATCGTTTAATCACTTATCCCGTAAATAGAATAAAACAGGTGATAATCGATTTCATCCACAATAATCACATCATCAACTGGACGCCATTACAAAAAAGCGCACTGATGCTCACACTTGCTTGCGCAATGAATTTCAGTTGGATTTTATGGAAAGGCTATATTTTAATTACACCAAGTGTCTGGCAATGGGCAAATTTACCTTTAGTTGAATCACAAATCTGGCTCAATTTATTTACCTTATTTTTATTAGTCCTTTTGATTATTCCATGTTACCGCTACAAAAATGATGAATGGGCTCAACGAATTATTCCTTTCATTAGCGTGCAGTTCTTTGCACTTATGCTATGTCATGATGGATATTTAATTGGCAGTATCAGCCCTGCCACTATGGTCGGTTATGTGGGTACGATTGGGGTGGGTCTGGTGTTATTTGACCGTAAAATTGTTTATAGCGCTCTTGTACCTGCCACAATTATTTTAACTGTATGTACATATTTAAGTATGACAGGTGCTTTAGCGTATGCACCTTTATTTAATTTTAGAGCCATGGATCATGTCCAAACCAATTCTTTCTGGTTAGGAAGTATGGCTTTTTTTATTATGCCTATTTTATTGGCCTGTTTTGTTTTATTTGAAATATTACTCACCCAATGGCGTCAGCGAGAAACTTATATTCAACGTTTAAGCCAAATCGACCCATTAACTAATGTATTAAATAGACGTAGTTTAAACATGCATTTGGAGTCCCTACACCAACAACAATTTGATTATGCTGTGGTACTTCTTGATATCGATCATTTTAAAAAAATTAATGATATATACGGCCACCATCAAGGTGATCAAGTCTTAATTGAAATTGCTCAATGTCTTTCTGAGAATTTACGTAGCGAGGACATTATTGGTCGATTTGGTGGAGAAGAATTTATTTTACTACTCCCCCATACAGATATTATTCAAGCAGAGAAAATTGCTGAGCGTTGTCGCCAAGCCTTGCAAGAATTACCTGTTTTTACCGCTCAAAATAATCCTATTCACATTAGTGCGAGTTTTGGAATAAGCAGTTCAGCTTTTGCACAAGATCCTTATCTGGTTATTCGGCAGGCTGACCAAGCACTTTATGCGGTAAAAGCTTCGGGACGTAATCAGGTACGTACATTTCATCAGACCGAAACTATTGATACTTTATGATTCTTTGAATTTTGCCAAACTCGCGAGTTGCTGCAAAAGCTCTTGTTGACTAAAAGCGCCCGTTAAACGTAAAGCACGAATCTCTTTTTGCTCTGGGCTTAAAAATAAATAGGTCGGTGGTCCTAAAATATTCCACTGCTTGAGTAGCGCTTCATGCGACTGGTCATAATGGCTCAAATCAAGCTTAATTAAATAATAAGGTGCAAGAGCAGATTGAACCTCTGGTGCTTTTAAAATACGGTGCTCAATCGGTTGGCAGGCAACACACCAATCTGCGTAGATATCAACCACAATAGCTCGGTCAGTAGGTGCTGCCGCTAAAATTTTCTCAAAGTCTGCTGCACTAGTCGCAATATGCCACTCGGCCATATGATTAGAACTTTGCAAGGTTCGATTTTGAATATGTTGATATTGGTTATAGGCTACAAAAGGGGTAACGATTAACAATAAAATCGCGTAGAGCCATTGTAGTTGCCCTTTTTTCCAGAAAAACTGATAAACAGCATAGGTTATAAAAGCAAGGCCTAATACGAGGCTAAGCACTTGCATGCCCAAATCTGGCAGCAAAGGACGAATAAAATAAAGACTTAATCCCAACATCAGAAAAGCAAAAATTACTTTAATCTGATGCATCCAGTCGCCCGCTTTAGGCAAGAATTTTGCCCCTAAAATACTTGCCAGCAATAGCGGAATTCCCATTCCAAAGCCTAGGCAGAATAAAAGCAAAGCACCTTGCCACTGATTTTGCGTTTGAGAAATAAATAATAAAGTTCCAGCGAGAGGTGCGGTCATACAAGGCCCCACCAAAAGCGCAGAAACGACACCCATAACCCCAGCACCGACCAAAGTACCGCCTTGTTGCATTGACTGAATACGGTCAAGTCGGTTTAACCATGTCTGAGGTAAACGAAGCTCAAACAAACCAAATAAGTTCAGAGCAAAAACAATAAACAGCAAACTAAAAGCAATTAAAGTTGCTGGCTGTTGTAACCAGCGTTGGAAATTTAAGCCTGCCGAAGAAGCAATTAAACCTAAGCCTGCATAAACCAATGCCATGCTACACACAAAAGTAAGCGCAATGGTCCAAGCCTTTAAACCTTTATGTTCTCGAATAATCAGCGAAGTTAAAATAGGAAGCATCGGTAAAGAACATGGCGTAAATGCGAGCAACATACCTAAACCTAAAAATAATAAAACTCCATACCAAAGCGAGTGTTCAATTAACTTGGCTGACCAGATCTGATCTTGTGCAATTTGAGGTGTAGTCGTATCAGCTGCTGTCTCTGTACTCTGCTCTTTTTCTAAAGATTCTGAACCCGAGGAAGTGTCGGATTGTGTATTCGCTAAATCTAGTAATCTTTTTGGCGCTGTTCCTGCTTGGTTTTGCACACCCACCAAGCCATCTGCATCGGTTTGAAACTCAATGGTTTGAGGTGGATAACAAATACGGTCTTTGGCACAGCCCTGCCAAGTCACACTATAGTGCTCTGACGGCTTAGTCTTAATTTGGAAATTAACTTGATGGTAGTAAACCTGACTTTGCCCATAATTTTCATCATATTGGGCAACCGCTTTAGGTAACTTTAAAGTTAAAGGTTGAGTACCTTGTTGTACGGAAAATTTATGCTGATAAAGATAGTAATTTGGCTGAATCTGCCAAGACAAACTCGCAGTATGCGGCTCAGAAGATTCAACCGAAAATGAAAAAGCTTGTTCGGGTGAGAGTAGCTTATCTTGCGCAGAAACCAACTGGCTAAACACACAAACAGCAACTGCTAGAAAATAAAGAATTCCCTGATGAATAAGCTTTTTCATTAACATAAATTTAAATTGCTTCGATTAGAACAAGAATGCCACGCCTAAGCCACCATTGTAGCTTTTGTCTTGGCCCTCTAAATCAACCCCGATACTTGCATCGAGCTGAGTACGATCATTTACGGCGTAGACTAAACCTGTCCCTAAACCATATTCGTAGTCTTGGCTTTCAGCTTTACGGTAAATAAACTCAGAATAACCTGACAGCTTACCTGCGATTTTATAATCAATCGTTGGAATTGCAGTTACTGCCCAGTTACTATTTTGTACTTCGTAGCGCATGGTAATTGATGTGCCGACTAAGTCATTATATTTATAAGCGACTGCTGAACTTAAGCTATAAATATCGTCATGTGCAGTAAATTCATCATTTCCAGTGGCAATGATCGCTTCAGCTAGCACAGCCATTGATAAGTTTTCATCTTTTAGATCAATTGCTTTTTTCAAACCAATGCTGACATCACCAAAGCCTGAAGTGTCATGTTTTTTACCAGCACGTTTAGTTTGAGTCCATGCTGGACCTTGCCAACCTAATTGTAATTCCAAACCATCAGCTAAACCGGTACGGAATAACATATCTTCATTTACAGTTACGGTTTTTTCTTTGACGCCATCAACCGTTGACTCTGTATAAGTTGCACTTGGCAAACCTTGTTCCCAAGCCAATTTACCAACCGGAGTAATCCCTGTTCCAATACCAGCACCGGGGCGGTCAAAAGAGAACTCTGCAGCAAAAGTACTTCCTGCGGCAACAGTGGTCAAAGCAAAAGTTAAAATTTGAAACGTTCTCATTCTATTATCCAATCAAGTAGTTAGTTCTTTTGACATTTTTGCCCCATGTTGGCGCAATAATTCTAATGTTTCACGCTCTTCTTGAAGCGCTTCTGACCAGTCTATTTCATCAAAGTCACAATCAAAGAACAACTGACTGATTGAAGATAAAATAGTGAGTCCCTCTTCATCGCGTGTGTTTGGATCAACTTTTTCATTTAATAAACGTTGAACAGCTGGCGCACATGCCGAGCTTGCCGCATCCCATAAAGGACCATAAAACTCTTCTGCATCCCAAAGGTGTACATTCGCTTTGGCTTGAATCAAAGCTTCGAGAATATCGAGATAAACTTGTAATGATTGTTGCTTTTCTTCTTTTGATAGTGGTGTACCCGCTTCATAAGCTTCTGATACATCTTCCCACCATTTAAAAATTCCATCACAAATGATTGATACAGGTGGCCCTTGTTCCGGATCAATAAAGTTCGGATCAAGTCCTTCAGCAAGTAATTTTTGCACTTGCGCGAGTTCTAATTCTTCTATGGCTTTAATTAAAGCTTGCTGCTGGGTGGTTAACATGACCATCTCTCAAAAATATATTAGGACTATTATGCCTAATCTCTTCTGAAGATTTTAGAGGTTGATTGCATCGCATTGCAAACCTAATGTTGTGAATAGTTTTATTTTCATCAAATATAAAAAAAAGCCCCGAAGGGCTTTTTAGCATTTTAAATTAAACTTCATCATCAATGAATTCTGGTTGACCACCTCTCGGGTGTTCTTTTTTCTCAAAAGTATGTTCAAGGCTACGTTTTAATTTTTCAATCGCGCCATGAATCGAGGCGTCAATATTTCCTGCTTTATGATGTACTGCAACTGGTTTCAAACCTGAAGGACGCGCTTCAATCATACAGTGGATATCTTTGTCACCACCTTTGTCCCCATTTTCATCACTAAAATGAACCGAAAAATGCGTAATACGTTCGCTATGACGTTGGAATTCTTGAGTAAGTTCTGCACGTACATAAGTAATTAAACGTTCGCTGTTATGGATGTTTTTATCTGTGCGGATTTCAATATTCATAAATACCATCCTCTCTTTCTTACTGTGGATCTTTTCTATGCAAAACTTTTTTATGTTGGCATGTTTTAAGCATGCATGAACTGACTTCAATTGTACATTTTGATGGTGTAATGGTTTGTTATCTCCTGACTTAAACGTACTGCTTTTAATTTATTTTGAAGATCTTCATACCTTCAATATCAGTCCATCTATAAAAATATGCAAGCTGATTTTTTAAATTTTTATGAAAAATTGAACAAAAGGAGAGCAATCGTGTCCAAATCTTATCTATCTGGAGCAGAGCTTATTGAGCAAATCCAGAAGTCTCCTTATTCACGTGATTTAATCGGATATCACGGACAACCGCCACAAGTTAAATGGCCTAATAATGCCAAGGTTGCTGTGCAATTTGTTCTTAATTATGAAGAAGGTGGCGAAAAACATATAGAGCATGGCGATGATGGCTCAGAACAGTTTTTATCAGAGATTATTGGTGCCGCAAGTTACCCAGCTAAACATATGTCGATGGACTCTATGTACGAATATGGTTCACGTGCTGGTTTTTGGCGCATTCATAATGAGTTCCAAAAGCGCAAACTTCCAATGACCATTTTTGGGGTTGCAATGGCACTTGCCCGCAACCCTTATATTGTAGAAGCGATTAAGCAAGCTGATTACGATGTAGTTTCTCATGGTTACCGCTGGCTTCACTATCAAGATACCGATATTGAAGTCGAAAAACAGCATATAGAACAGGCTTTAACTGTCTTAGAGAACCTGTTTGAAAATAAAGTGATAGGTTGGTACACCGGACGTGACAGCCCCAATACACGTCAGTTACTCGCAGAGTTTCCACAATTACAATATGACTCAGATTATTATGGTGATGACCTGCCTTTTTGGACAACGCTTACCAATGCTGATGGCACATCACGCGCTCATCTGATTATTCCTTATACTTTGGAATGTAACGACATGAAGTTCTGTTCACCAGGCGGCTTTAATAGTTCAGAACAGTTTTTTCAATATTTGAAAGATAGTTTCGATGTGTTGTATGCAGAGGGAGAAACTGCACCAAAAATGATGTCGATTGGAATGCATTGCCGCATTTTAGGGCGTCCGGGCCGTTTTAAAGCACTACAGAAATTTCTCGACTATATCCAAATGCACGATCGGGTCTGGATATGTCGTCGTCAAGATATTGCTGAACATTGGTATAAAAATCACATAACTAAATAATTGATTTTTAATTTTCAAAATTCTTAAGCGAACCAAAACTCGCTATTGGCACTGTTATTGCTAAAACTCTATATCAAGACAACGAGTTTAGGAATAACAGTGTTTTTAGCCGAGTTTAATCAAGCCCCACCAGAACAACTCAAGACTTTGTTAAAAAACTGTGTCCACATTCAAGCATGGGCTGAAAAAATCATCTCAAATCGCTCCTATTCAACAAAAGCATCTCTTTTGGAATATGCAGAACAATTAAGTCAAATGTGGTCATGGCAAGAGATTCTGGCAGCATTAGCCACCCATCCAAAAATTGGTGAACGCCAAGCTAAAAAACAACTCAATGCAAAAGAGCAGAATTTTTCATCTAAAGAACAAGCTGGCATTTCTTTAGATGAACAAACACAACAAGCTCTGCTTCAAGGTAATCTTGATTATGAACAAAAGTTTGGCTTTATTTTTTTAATTAAAGCAGCAGGCCTCAGTAGCGATGAAATTTTAAAAAAGCTACATGAACGACTACAAAACGACTTGGCTATCGAAAAAACAATTGTACATGAGCAACTCGCAGCGATTGCTCTATTACGTCTATCTCAGGAAATACAAGCATGATCAGCACTCATATTTTAGATACGAATTTAGGCAAACCGGCTGCAGATGTAGAAGTGAAGTTGTTTCATGCAGCAACCCATGAGCTGATAGCGACAGCAACCACTAATCAAGATGGTCGAGTGAGTGATTTTGGAATAACAGACTTTGCAGAAGGTGCTTATCAGCTTGAATTTGAAATTGCTCCTTATTTTTCATCGCAGCAAGTCAAAACTTTTTTTCCACGTGTTTGTATCCAATTTTTTGTAGAAGACGTCAATCAGCATTATCACATTCCTTTACTGATCAGCCCGTTTGCTTACTCCACTTATCGCGGTAGCTAACTCAATTATAAATAGGAGAAAAATATGAATCATCAGCAAAAAAATGCAATTTCTCCAGAGCATGAATATTTAGGAATTTCCAAAAGTTTTGCTTACGGCTTACAGCATGTGCTGACCATGTATGGTGGCATTGTAGCCCCGCCTTTGATTATTGGAACGGCAGCTGGCTTAAGCTCAGCACAAATCGGAATGTTAATTGCAGCGGCCCTATTTGTAGGTGGATTGGCAACCCTGATCCAAACAATCGGAACCAAATATTTAGGCGCAAAATTACCTCTCGTACAGGGTGTATCTTTTGCGGGTGTGGCCACCATGGTCGCCATTATCACTACAGGCGGTGGTTTACCTGCTGTCTACGGCGCGGTCATTGCTGCCTCTCTAATTGGACTATGCCTTGCGCCTTACTTTTCAAAAATTATTCGTTTTTTCCCACCTGTTGTGACTGGATGCGTTATCACGATTATTGGTCTATCTTTGTTACCCGTTGCGATTCGCTGGATGATGGGCGGCAACAACAAAGCGCCTGACTGGGGTAGCGTAGAAAATATCTCTTTGGCACTGCTGACCTTAGGCATTGTGATTGTTCTAAATATGCTGCCGCAAGCAAGCATTCGACGTTTATCAATTTTGTTGGCTATTGTGGCTGGTACTATCCTCGCCTACTTCATGGGTTTTGGTGATTTTAGACAGGTGAGTTCAGGCGCATGGCTGCAATTTCCCCACCTATTTGCATTCGGTTTACCGACTTTCGAGCTAAGTGCAATTTTATCGATGCTAATCGTTACCTTAGTGATTATGACGGAAACCACAGCCGATATTATTGCTGTAGGAGACATTGTAGGAACTGAAGTCGATTCAAAACGTATCGCCAATGGTGTTCGTGCAGATATGTTCTCAAGTGCTTTTGCGCCTATCTTTGGTTCGTTCATGCAAAGCGCTTTTGCCCAAAATGTTGGGTTAGTTGCAATTACGGGCATCAAAAGCCGATTTGTAGTCGCAGCAGGTGGTGTCATTCTGATTATTTTAGGTCTACTACCTATTATGGGTCGTTTGATTGCAGCGATTCCAATGCCCGTACTTGGTGGTGCAGGTTTGGTCTTGTTTGGGTCGGTTGCAGCGAGTGGAATTCGCACTTTGGCAAAAATAGATTATAACAATCAGAAAAATTTAATTATTGTCGCGACCGCTTTATCAGCTGGGATGATCCCAATTATTAACCATGAGTTTTATGCTCATTTCCCAGTTTGGGTACAAACTTTGTTCCATTCGGGCATTAGTTCAACTTGTATCTTTGCTATCTTATTGAATTTATTATTTAATCATTTACCTTCATTTCGTAGCTCGCGTACCCCGCATTTGAGCCAAACAATAAACACAAGAAATACTCATTAAAGATTTACTTTTTAGCGCCCCACCTCGGTGGGCTTTTTTTTAACCGTTGATCAAATTTGGCTTCATTTTTGCTTAAGACCCTGTATCCTTAGCGTGCTTTATTTGGGGGGAGATCATTTAAATGCAATTAAAGCAACTTGCGGCGACTTGTGCCTTGTTATCTGCAACTGCCATGGTTCAGGCGAAACCAATCTGGCAAGATTTTAGTGTGACTGGACTTTATGGTGAAAACTATGAAGTTGTAGATGACAAAGAAACTACGATTACTTTGGAATATGCTGCGAAAGTTAAATACGCTGATGTGTTTTTCTTTATGGACCGCATGCGTGGTGAAAATGACCACAAGAGTACTTACTTTGAGTTATCACCACGTCTAAGTTTAGGCGAAGTTTCTGGTAAAAAACTGTCGTATGGCCCAATCAAAGATGTACTCATTAGTACTACTTGGGAAGGTAACAGTGAAGACGGCAACAACTTCGACAACTTCCTTTATGGTTTTGCAGTTGATTTAGATATCCCATATTTCCAATATGCAAATTTAAACTTCTACCGTGCAAATAATGAGAACATCGACGACGATTATCAAATGACATTCGTTTATGGTATTCCATTAAAATTAGGATCTGAAGATTTCTTGGTAGATGGTTTCCTTGACTGGTCAACTGCTGAAGGCGACCATGCGAGCGAGTTGAACTGGACAACTCAGTGGAAATGGAATGTAGGTAAACACATTTCTCCTGATACACGCCTATACCTCGGTATCGAGCACTCAGTGTGGAATAATAAATTTGGCCTTCAAGGTCGAGATGAAAATAACGTTAGTGCACTGGTTAAATACCACTTCTAAAATCCGAATTTAGAAGATAAAACAGCAAGGAAAATTCCTTGCTGTTTTTGTTTTTAATCAAGTGGATTACCCACAATATTGCTAATAATTCCCTGCATAATATGTCCACCTTGTTCACGGCGTAATTCTTCATACCATGCTTGTGTAACGGCTTCATCTTTCATATGCGTCACATCACAACGTTTGCGTGCACGAAGTACCAATTCATTAGCACGTTCATTGCGCTTGTTTTGATAACGTCGCAAAGCATCTTCTAGCCCTAAAGTGTTAATTTGCAGAGAACGCGCTAAATAAATCGCGTCTTCCATGGCCTGGCAACCGCCTTGCCCAATATCAGGTGTCGTGCTGTGTGCAGCATCACCCAAAATCACCACGCGACCTTTATAAAATTGAGTGAACGGTTCAATATCATGTATTTCTACCCGGTTAGTCTTTTGCGGGTCTAAGCGTTCAATAAGCTGCTGTACGGGTTGACACCAATCAACAAAATATTGTTTTAAAAGTTTTTTATATTCATCTCGATTATTATCTAACCCTGCTGGTAAAGGCACATCTAAAAAGAAATAGAACTTTCCATCTGCAACTGGCATTAAAGAAGCTCGCTTGCCTTCGCCCACATAAGTCGTCCATTGCTGGGCTGGAGCCAAATCTTCAGAGATCTCAACCAAACCATTCCAATTTACATATCCCGCGTAACGACGCTGTACTTGCTGCCCCAACACATAGGTCCGTGTAAGTGAATGAGTGCCGTCCGCCCCAATTAATAGATCGGCCTGCGTTGAGCTACCATCTGCAAAATGAACTTCTACATAATCAGCTTTGTCTTCAAGACTGACCATTTTTTTGCCTAAATAAATCTGATCACGACCAAATTCATCCATCAACATATTTTGTAGATCAGCACGTGCAACCGGATAAGGTCGTTGGCCCACTTCTTCAATTAATGGCAATAAACTGAATTGTGTCATCACATCTCCAGTTAAACCATCCACATAGGCCAAATCATCCATTTGTCCACCAAGTTTGGCGATTTTGTCAGTTAATCCTAGATAGTTCAGACATTTCACACCATTCGACCAGAGCGAAATTGCCGCGCCGACAGGAAGAATTTTTTCAGTTTGCTCAAAAATGCGAACTTGGTGACCAAATTTCTTTAATGCAATGCCTGTGGTTAGACCTCCCATTCCTGCACCAATAATCACCACATTCATAACACGCTCCTATAGATATTCACCTATAGGGTGCTTATGCTAAAAACATGCCATCGTTCAAAATTTATTTAGCTTTTCCACAAAACTGGCATGCACCATGCTTATATATTTATGTATAAAACTCGTCTCAGCACACTCTGTGTTGGCGCAGTTTTAAATGAAAAATCATGTTTTTAACAAGAAATACGGATACTCCATTATGGCAACATTGCACGCTCCAGCTTTTGAACTTCCTGAGATTTTGAATACTAAAACCAATTTGGCAGATGCTCGAATTGGTGCACAAGTCATTGAGTGTTCAGATGATTTCTTTGCTGAAGCAAAACGTATGCTGCAATTTGATGCACCTATTTTTGTTGAAGATAAATTTGATGACAACGGCAAATGGATGGATGGATGGGAGACACGCCGTAAGCGTCACGCAGGTTATGATTGGTGTATCGTGAAGCTTGGTGTAAGCGGAAAAATCACTGCTCTTGATATTGATACCAGCTTTTTTACAGGAAATTATCCTGCATCTGCATCATTAGAAGCATGTTATGCACCAAATGGGGACCTGACAGGGGCAAAATGGGAGAATGTTTTAGGAAATACTGAACTAGGCCCGAGCCAGCATCATATTTTTATGATCAATAATGATGCACTTTTCACTCATATACGCCTTAATATTTTCCCAGATGGCGGTATTGCCCGTTTACGTGTCTATGGTGATGTTCATATTCAGGTGACTGATAGCGAGCAAACTCTTGATTTATTGGCCCTTGAAAATGGTGGCCGCGTAGTTGCCTATAGCGATGCGCATTTTGGACATCCGCGTAATTTGATTAACCCTGGTCGTGGCATCAACATGGGCGATGGATGGGAAACTAAACGCCGCCGAGCTCCAGGTTATGACTGGTGTATTCTTGCGTTGGGTAACAGCGGGAAAATTGAGAAGCTTGAAATTGATACGGCTCACTTTAAAGGAAACTTCCCTGCCCAAGTATCCATACAAGCGGTTTACCTTGAAAATGCAACCGATGCACAACTGATTCCACAAAGTATGTTCTGGTCTTATTTACTTGAGGCTCAACCGATGCAAATGGACCATATTCATGAATATGTGAATGAAATTTTACAACATGAAAAAATCTCTCATATTCGTATTAACATGATTCCAGATGGTGGTATTAGCCGTGTCCGTTTATGGGGAAAAATTGCCAAGTCATGATCATAAAGAATGTTCAAATTCAGCCCTTAACTATTGAGAACTTTCAGTCCTTTGGAGAAGTCATTTGTTGCGACGGGCATGACTTTTTTCATATTAACGATGCCCACACTGAGCGCTATCATGCGCTCGTTGAAACTGAAATTGAAGGGGAAGCAAAGGCAGGAATTAGTATTTTCCGTAATATTAAAGCCAGTGTGCTGCCTTTAGAGATTTCAATGTTAGAGCGCCATCCAAAAGGCTCTCAAGCATTTATTCCACTACAGCAACAAAAGTTTTTAATTATCGTGGCACCCGCTTTGGACGAAAATACTCCTGATATTTCAAAGTTATGTGCTTTCGTCTCGAATGGAAAGCAAAGTATTAATTATCGGGCAGGCACATGGCATCATCCTTTGCTTACCTTCGAGGCACCAAGTGATTTTGCAGTGGTGGACCGAATTGGAGGTGGAGCAAATTGTGATGTTTTTCAATTTCCACAGGTTATAAAAATTACGACCTAAATTAAAATATACAGGTCTGTCTATTTTAATTTAATGGTAGAAATCGTTGTGGTGATTTCCAACAATTTAGATTTACATAAAAAAATCCCCGCCAATTGAGCGGGGATTTTTTACGCCTTTTTAGACAGTGATATCAGCTAAGTTACCCTTCTGCTCAAGCCACTGCTTACGATCTGCCGAACGTTTTTTCGCAAGTAACTTGTCGAGTAAACCTGCCGTTAGATGGACATCATCAAGATCTAATTGAACCAAGCGGCGTGTATTAGGATCCATCGTGGTTTCACGTAATTGAATCGCGTTCATCTCACCCAATCCCTTGAATCGGGTAATTTGCGGATTACGATTACCTTTAATATTTTTCAAAATAGTTTCAAGTTCATCATCATCAAGCGCGTAATGAACATCTTTACCAATGTCGATACGGAACAATGGTGGCATTGCCACATACAAATGTCCTTCTTCAACCAATGCTGGAAAATGTTTAACGAATAAAGCACAAAGCAAAGTCGCAATGTGTAAACCGTCCGAGTCGGCATCGGCCAAAATACAGATTTTGCCATAACGCAGTTCAGATAAATCATCACTGCCAGGGTCTACACCAATCGCAATCGCAATATCGTGAACCTCTTGAGAAGCCAAAACCTCATCAGAAGAAACTTCCCATGTGTTTAAGATTTTTCCACGAATTGGCATGATAGCTTGAAAGTTTTTATCACGCGCTTGCTTAGCACTACCACCTGCTGAGTCACCCTCGACAATGAATAACTCACTGTCTTCACGAGTTTGGCCCACGCAGTCCGCCAGCTTACCCGGTAAAGCCGGGCCAGAAACAATCTTTTTACGCTCAACTTTTTTCGCAGCTTTTAAACGGCGCCCTGCTTTAGAAATTGCTATTTCAGCAAGTTGCATGGCAATTTCAGCATGTTGGTTGAGCCAGAGTGCGAAAGCATCTTTAGCAATATTTAAAACAATATTTGATGCTTCTCGACTCGAAAGACGCTCTTTGGTTTGACCTGAAAATTGTGGCTCTTGGAACTTGAGTGACAAGATATAGTTCACGCCATCCCAAACATCTTCTGCCGAAAGTTTGAGGTTTCGTGGTAGCAAATTACGTAACTCACAGAACTCGCGCAATGCCTCGGTAACACCTGAACGTAAACCGTTCACATGAGTACCGCCTTGTGCAGTTGGAATTAAGTTGACGTAACTTTCTTGAACCTGTTCACCGCCTTCCACATTCCAACAAATCGCAAATTCACATGCCGCACGGTCTGCCTGACCGCTGCTTACAAATGCAGGGTTTGGCAAAATTTCGCGGTCTTGCAATTCATCCATCAAATAATCGACGAGGCCATTTTCAAATTGCCATTCGATTTTTTCATCATTAATTTGATCGATATAGATAATTTTTAAACCAGCCGCTAAAACAGCTTTGGCTTTTAAATTGTGTTTGAGTGCTTTTAACGCAAATTTTGGACTATCGAAATATTTAGCTTCTGGCCAAAAATGTACCGTTGTACCTGTCGCACGTTTCGGTGCTTTACCCTCAAGAACAGCTAAAGGTGCTACTGGTTCCCCTTGCTCAAAGGCCATTTGGTATAGGTTACCCTGACGTTGAACTTCGACCTCAACACGTGTTGATAAAGCGTTTACAACGGAAATCCCCACACCATGCAAACCACCTGAAAACTGATAATTATCGGTACTGAATTTACCACCGGCATGGAGCTTGGTCAGAATAATTTCGATACCACTTTGGCCATATTCAGGATGAATATCGACCGGCATACCACGGCCATTATCTTCAACCGACAACGAACCATCTTTATAAACCGTGACACAGATTTTGTCGGCATGACCAGCTAATGCTTCATCAACAGCATTATCAATAACTTCTTGGGCTAAATGGTTAGGTCGAGTCGTATCGGTATACATCCCTGGACGACGACGAACAGGGTCTAAACCAGAAAGAACTTCAAGCGATTGAGCCGTATATTGTGTCACGTTGTACGTTTTCCTTATTTGATGGTGTGCGCAAAGAATTCGATCACTAACGGTAATTTTTCTTCAAAATCTTCCATAGCATGATTGCCATGAGCATCCGTCAAAATCAATGAGGATGGCGTTGCAGCACTATAATAGCGTTGTGCTTGACGATAATCCAAAATTTCGTCGCCTTGTTGCAATAAGACGAGTATTTTGTCGGCATTTTCAGGTTGATTCAGTTCCAGTTGTTGTAACTGACGTAACTGAATATGGTCAATTGACCATTGATCATTCACCACATAGGGCATGCTTTGAACTTGAAATAACTCATCAAACAGCTTCCATGGTTGCATAGCAGGGTTAATCAGTACAGCTGGAACATTATATTTCGCGACAAAATATGTCGCAAAAAAACCGCCAAGGCTACTACCGACTAAGGCTACATCTTGTAAAGACTCTATCAGCTCTGAAACTTGCTCAACCACTAGATCAGGAGATCTATTTAAGTCTGGCAAATGCACATTTATGCCCAATTCGCTACAATACTGCTTAAGGCTCAGCCCTTTAATTGAAAGAGAGCTACTATTAAAGCCATGGAGGTAGATAATATTCATATATTTTCCCTCTAAATTGAGAATAAACTCACATTTTTGTTCTCAGTTTGTATATAAAAACACTATTGTCAGACAAGAAAAACCACTCAACTAACCATTCATCAGTATTTTAAAAACATGTGTTATTTAAACTACTAAGATGGAAACGTTTACTGCCGTTGATAAAAAGTACAGCTTAAAACGTCGGTTATAACGTATATGGGGAAAAGATATGCCGAGCTTAACACCACTACATGAAACTTATTGTAAATGGGATCGTACGCCACCTAGTCAGGCAGACGTATTAGAAGGTTTAGCTCAACTGTTCAGTACCAGCTTAAATGGTGTACATGAATTAATTCAAGTTATTAATATTGAAGTATTAAAAAATGCTTTTGGTGTGAGTACACAAAATGCTAAAAACTTTCAAAAACGACCATTTGTGCAAAAGGCATATCAATTTTCTTATGGTGCTTTACAAAAATATGGTAGTTGTTTTTTAGCGCCAAGCTTACGTCATATTATTGAAAAATATCCTACACTTCACGAAAAACCACTCACCCCAAGCCTACATTTTTTAGTTGGCATTTTGAATGGGATTTTTGGGGATTATCTACTGAAACAGCATAGCCCCCTCGCCTTACCCATGGTGCTATACGATCACTACGGTGCAATACAACAAGGGGAACTCGCAGGCCGTATTGTGATTTTGGCTCATGGTTTGTGTATGAACCATCTGACTTGGTCAAATGCACACTATGGTGGCATTGGTGAGCGTCTGTTAGCACAGCGTGACCATAACACCATGTTGTATTTAAATTACAATACAGGTCGACGCATTTCAGCTAATGGACGCAGTTTTTCAAACTTATTAGAAGACTTGGTCCAACGTAATCCAAGAATTACCAGCATCGATATCATTGGCCATAGTATGGGCGGACTGGTTTCCCGTAGTGCCTTGTTTTATGGCAAACAAAATATGTATCAATGGATCCATATGGTCGAGAATCTAGTCTGTATTGGCTCTCCACATCATGGGGCAGTTTTAGAGCGCTTTGGCTTTACCATACAAGATAAACTTGGGGCTTTCCCTTTTGTCGGCTTACTCGGTCAACTGGTTAATATTCGGAGTAATGGTATTTTAGACTTACGCCACGGTAGCGTTCGTGATGATGATTGGGAACATATGGATGCCCGTATTGGTATGATGGATGATAACCGCGCCCCTGCTCCGCTACCTTCCCATATCAACACCTTTTTAGTGGCAGGGACCTTAGAATTTGAAAAGGTGCGCAATAAAGCGTTGACCGTAATTG
The DNA here is from genome assembly GCF_000369045.1 of Acinetobacter pittii ATCC 19004 = CIP 70.29. Lineage (GTDB taxonomy): Bacteria > Pseudomonadota > Gammaproteobacteria > Pseudomonadales > Moraxellaceae > Acinetobacter > Acinetobacter pittii. Next base: position 363,225 of record NZ_KB849796.1, read on the forward strand.
GCGACTACTTAGTGAGTGTAAAAAGCGCGCTAGGCGAACACCCTAACCCACGTTTTCAGCTTAAGGTTCCAGACTCACATAAAGCCGTGTTTTATGGTTTAAATCATTTTGAAATTCAGTATCACTCGAGTGTTGCCGAACAGATCACTCGCTGGTTATATCCTCATGTGAATGATTATGTTCAAGAGGGTATTCAAACTCATATTATTGATATGCCGAACTATAAGCTCGAAGATTTAGAAGGAATTGTAGAGACGTAAAAAAAAGCCCAACTTATGTTGGGTTTTTTATAGAATCTAAAATATTTTAAAAAGAGCTCTATAACTATTGTTTATCTTTAAAAAATAAGTTGTCTTTACTATCTAGAACTTCATCAGAATAAAGATAGTATTTTCCTTTCTTAAAGATCACTTTTCCTAACTTTTCACCACTTTGAACTTTAAAGAAATATAGCTCGTTATTTTTCTCTTTCACTTTGCATATATAAGATTTATCAACCTGAAAGCCAGCAATAGAATACTCACACTTTTTGGGTGTTAGTGTTAAAATAAATTCTATCGTCGCAACATTTCCACCTGGTAGTTCTTCTGAACTATAATAATGATAAGTACCATTCCACTTATCTATATTTGCAAATGTGTTAACCGAAAAAGCCAGCAATAATAAACAAAATTTTTTCATTTAATCAATTTATAAACAATTAAGTTAAACTATTATAACCATATGATAATAAAATATTTTATTATTTTATAAATCAACCCTTAAAAATAATTTTTTGAAAATTAATTCTTATCACTATTACCAAATATAGAGAAATATATGAAAGAAATTGTTGTTTTTGACTTGGATGGGACATTACTATCGGGTGACTCTACAAAGGCATGGCTAACAGATAAATTAAAATCCAATATTTTTAGATTTATCGCTGCACTTATTGTTATGCCCATCGCTTTGCCTATTATGAAATTTAAGAAATATAAATCTAAAGGTGCTTCATTGTATTTATGGATTGCAACGTATGGCTTGAACGAAGAAAAATTAGAATACAGCTTTAAGAATTTCTCTAAGAATATCAAAAACAATTCTTTCAATTCATTATATTGGTTTGAGCAAGGTATAAACGAAGTTAAAGATCATTTAGCCAATAGAAGAATTGTGTTTATTGCTACGGCTGCACCAGAAAAGTTAGCGAATGTTTTACTCGATTCTATCAATCTAGATGTACGAATTATTGGTACTCCTCTACAAAACAAGCTGGGAGGATGGATAAGTGGGATACATTGCAGGTCTGAAGAAAAAGTAAGAAGATTGAATAAGCTTGATATCAAACAACCTTGGTTTGCAACATACAGTGATGATATTGAAGATGACTTACCTATTTTGATTAGTGCTAAACTGCCCTATTTAATTAACGGGGATAACAACAAAATTAAAAATATTAAATCGGTTTTAATTTAATAAAAAGATTCTTTAAAAATCAACTTTTTTAAATCCTTATTAGCTTTAATGATTTTTGAAAAATTCTATATTATCGAATTTTTAATTGTATCCATGATAATATATTTAAAATCTTTGTTAACTTAGTACAGTCTTACTCTTAATTACCATCTCATCTATAACAAGGGTATCTATTAATTTGTCTTATAAATATAAATAAAAACTTAGTACGGATACTAAGTTTAAAATATATTAATAATACATTTTTATTTGAAACTAAATTATTTGCAAATAATAAAATTAAAAAAGATAACTTTATGGTGCATTAGAATTTCGTATTTCTAGAATCTCATTGCAATCTTTAGCATTAGAATAAGCGAAAATTCGTTTGTCTTGATTTTCTAATAAAAGAGCATCTTTATTTGCACCAAAAGCATTTTTAGAGATATCACACTTATAAGAAGTCAATCTAAAATTGCTTAAATTTTCACATTTAGGTTCAGCATTAGCTTCATCAAAACCATACCAATCTGTAATATTTTTATTTAAACATGAAATTTGATTTTCTTGAACATCATTTTTTGTATCGACCACCTTATCTGCAATTACTTTTGGTTCACTTACTGGTAAAGCCTCACTTATAGCTGGAGATTGTTGCTCATACACTTCTGTATGTATTACTTTCGATTCGTTATTTAAGCTAGTTGGTGTTTTCTCTTGGTCTTTATTACTACATGCAAATAAAGCACCTATAAAAATTAAGATATAAATATTCTTCATGATTTAATGCTCATAATGATGCGCTATCTAAAAATGGTGTAGGATCAATTAAATCCGACCGCCGCTTATAAACACTTGTACCGTTTAAAGTGCCTTTATTATTTGGATTTGAGTACATTTCCAAATGCAACATCATACTTGGAATACCTTTAGTTGTTAAGCTACCTACATAAGCTATTACTTGACCCTTTACAACTTTATCTCCAGCTTTTACTAAAGCTTTACCCTTTCTAACTTCCCCATAACGAATGATATGTTTTGGATGAACAATTTCAATAGCATCTGTATTATCATAAAAATAATAAACATTTCTTACTACACCATCAGCCATCGCTCTAATTTCAGTTCCTGCTGGTGCATACAGATCACAACCTGCATGTTTACGTTTTCCACCACTACGATTAGAACCAAATCGAGCAAATCCATTTTTATATGAATTTGTCCGTGCCTTTAAAGGGAATAAATATGAGCCATCATCTTTTGGCTTATCTATTCTTAACTCAATAACTGGCATAGGATTCTTCAATACAGCGGTATAAAGTACTTGTTCTTTACTCTCAACATCTACAACAATTTCAATTTTCTTCCCTTCTTCGCCCCGATGTTTTTTTAATCCAATCCCATCCTGTCCAGTATAATGTGTTCTTTTTGCACCATTATATTTAATTGAATAAGCTAGATTTTCTTCCTTACCTGTCTCTTTATTTATTGTTTTAATAGTAAAAGCGACATCACTACCATATTGTTTAGTTAAAGGATTACCATTTTTCTCTGTATGAACATTCTCTGTTTTTCCTAATGAAGGAATAAAATCAATTAAGTAATTAACAAAGCTCTCTTCTTTCTTAGATGACGTTTCTTTCGCTGGGGTTGCTTTTGCTGGTACTGTCTTACTAGGAGGATTTGGAGCTACTCGAGGCATCTGTATTGTTGTAGCCGCAGAATTTAAGTTGACATTAATTACGGAAATACTTGGATCATTTCTTAATGTCAAAACAGGTTTCTTATTTGAAAGTAGCAATTTATAAACAAATGCATTCAACATTTTTAATTGAATAAAGCCATTATTATCCGTTGTTTTCTCTATTTCTCTACCTCTATATGAAACAAAAAACTTAGTACTTTTTAAAATTTTACCTTTACTATCATGTACCTTCAATTTCACACTGACTAGCCCTAATGGGACTGATATACAGCTATTTTCCATTCCTTTAGTTACGGATATTGTTTTTATTTTTTGGTAACCTTTACTTCCATTTACCAATATGTCTAAATTTTCACCTTCTTCTGCAATTATACCAGTTTTTATTCCTGAACTATCAGAAGTATGCTCTTTGATCTTACCTTTATATCTTACAAAAAACCTCATATTCGTTATTTTTCTATTTGTGTCACTTTCTATTATGGCTATATCAAATTTTATATCTTTAGAAGTATTTGTTTTCACCTCACCTTTCTTCGAATCAACAGTTTTCTGTTCAACAACAACTTTTTCTTGTTTTGGCTCTGGTTCAGCAGGTTTTTGTAAAACAGATTGAATTTTAATATCTTCACTTACACTTAATTCAATAGATTGTTTTTTATCAGAGGCTTGTGTAATAACAGCTGATTGTTTTCCATCTGCCTTAATTATAATTTTACTGCCTGGATGTCTAATAATAACAGGTAATAGTCCTTGCTCATCTGACTCTGCATTTACAATAAACTTTGATTGTTTAAACTTACCACTATATTCAGACTCAATAGTTACTTTTTTATTTTTTGCTATTTGTCCAATTTGGTTCTTTAATTTTATATATATTTTTCTACTACAACAGCTTTCTAAGTCATAATGGTTAAACATCTCAATATATTTACTAATATGAACATTATTTCCATCTACTTCTTTATAATTTCCTTTAAAACCTGATATACCTAAAAAAGAACCTAAGCCTCCGTCACCAACTAAATGGGCCCCTGCAATAGCACCCGATTCAGTAATTTCAATTCCATTTATTATTTTCCCATAGTATTCATTAAAACTTCTATTTCTTAATCGTTTGCAAAGAAGATCTATCCATTCTCCAATGATTTGAACCTGCTTCGCAGGAGATTTCAAAAAATCTGATAAAGAATTAACACCATTATGTCCAGTCCAACTCCCTGTCCAATCGTTTTCTTCAGTTTTATCAGAATTATCTTTCCAATGCTTATAATAACCAAGATCGATAAGTGCAGCTTCCCCAAACTGGAAAAAACCAATATAACCCAGAGAATTTTTATTTTGGCTTGATCTAATGTTTACTGGTGCCGTTAAGGGTAAACTTAAATCTGATGAAGATTCCATTCTTGAAACGGCACAAATAAATCCATATCGCGTTAATGGATATGACTTTTGATTTATAGATTTACCATTTTTCATTTATTTAAGTCCTCAAAACTAAATCGTTTAATATCAATTTTTTTATTATTGATATATGAACTTAAAATAGGTTTCATTTTCTCAAAATTTCCCAATCCAGGGCAACTTAACTCAACACCATTTTTATTCGCTTTTTTTGTTGGAAAAAACTTATCTTCAAATATATCATAGCGACCTAAATTTCTAAAATATGAGAAATAATTACCATTAGTATCACTAATGATATTTATATCACTATGATCATTTTTTAGATAAGCATAATAAACTTGGTATTTATTTTTATTCACTTCAATAACTTGACATTCCCCTGTTGACATCCATTGAGGATCTTTTGGGTTTAAGCCAATAGTCTTTACAAGCTTTGCTTTATTGTTATCTTCCCAAATTTGTTTACATGGGACATTAACTTTATCAATTTTGATACTTTCATTCTTATTTTTGAAGCTATCCCAAATTTTTTCACAAGCATTTTCTTCAGCAAAAGCTTGTATTGAGATAAATGTGCTCAGTAGCAATATTAGACTGCGTTTCATCTCTTAAACTCCAAATTTATTAAAATCATCTTCTAGATCATCTTTATATTCATCATCTAGCTCTTCTGCAAGCTGGCTCTGAATTCCATCATCTACAAAATCCCCAGTATCATGATCATAAATATCTTCATTTAATTCCTTCGTAGGTATAATACTTTTATTGTCATTATTGCTAATAAATTGAATTTCAATAGTATCTGATGAATCACTAAATATTCTTGGTGTTCGGCCCATTTCATCTAACATTCCAATATATTCTGTATTCTTTGTTTTATTGATAACTTTAAATCTAATTTCCTCTTTCAAATTTTCTAAATTGAAAATATCACTAAAATCAAATCTTCGACTAAAAATTCCACTCTCAGGCATTTTAGGCAACTCAGCATTTACTGTTGCCCCACTCGTAAACAAATGCTGCCCAGCTTTACTTTCAAACTTGCCACCTGTTGTTGAAAATACGCCATCTGCATTAATTTTGAGCTGAGATCCACCCGCTGTTAAAACAATTTCTTTTGGGCTCGTAAGCTCGATTTTTTCTTCCGTAGAAATGAGCTTAATGACCTTTTTAGCAATTGCTTCAATGGCATCGTCTTGTGCTTGTAGTTCGAGCTTTCCTTTTGCTGCATAAGCACGGAAACCCTTTTGAGCGGCAAACAAACTGATTTTGTCTTGTGCATGCCCAACGATATTTTTCTGTGCACTTAAGTTAATTGAGCCACTAGCACTTTCTGCGATATCTTGCGAAGCTTGCAAAATAATATTTTCAGGTGTCGTCAAGGCAATCCCATTTGGCGATGCTAATAACATCAGCGCTTGTCTAAAAATTTTGCCTTGTTCTTGCTGTTTAGTATCGGAACTACTTTCTAAACCTTGGGTATAACCTTCCATAAAGCCTTGCAAAGAACTTAATGCTTTAGAAGGTGATACTTCCAATTTACTGCCTTTACTAAACGTTCCACATACACTCATCATGTCAAAGTCTTTAGTCTCAACATTGGCTAAGACTTTTCCGACCTCTTGAATGCTTTCAAATGGATTTTTATGAATGCGGTCTTTAATGCTGGCAAGTTTACCTTTAACGATGTCGGCACCATGTTCTTCAACGTTTTCGATGAACGCTTTTAAATTTTCTACCGCATCTTTGGCATCGGTAAAGAAAGCATTAAATTCATCTACAACGCCTTTTGCATTTCCACCTAGTGCACCAATGTCTTGAATAAAGCCGCCACAGTCTTTTAAAGCGTGAATAGGATCGTTATTAATGCCTTCTTTAAATAGATTTATCGTACTATTTAATGCCTGTCCTGTGGTTTTTAGCTCAAGCGACTGGATAAATTTAGGTAAGCGATTAATCACATTCAAAGCATCAGTTTGTTGCTTAGCTGCAACTTCACTGAGCATTTTCATGCTTTCATAGCCTTGTGAAAGTAAAGATTGTGCTTGTGCAGCCTCTAAATGATCTGCAATCGCCTGCTCTTGTACATAGGTACTAATGAGCATGCCTTTACCTGCACGTACAGCTCCCCAAGCGTCTGTTCTCAACTCAAAGCCTTCACCTCGGCCTTGGCTCGTCTCTTGTTCTTTCGGATGGCTTAAATTACCTAAATTCAGCTGTGTTGCTGCATGACTGCTTTGAAGTTGGGTACTAATTTGTCCCGTTGTGTCATCAAAGCGTAATTGGTTAAAGCCACTACCACTGATTTCCTGACTGCGAATTCCGCTCAGTTTTTTAGTATCAGGAAGCTGCCCTTTTACATCGAACTTGGTTGGTGAGCGCTGCGCTTCATGAATGCGCCCAGTCACAAATGGACGGTCAATATTGCCATCAAAGAAGTCAATGACAACCACTTCACCAATACGTGGTAAGAAGCGTGCTCCATAGCCTTCGCCTGCCCAAGGAGTCAGTATATCCACCCAAGCTGAGTCGGTATCATTGTCATTGCTCCCTGCGCCACCATCGTGCCCATGATCATCACTACGGGTAAATAGAAAACGCACCTTAATGCGCCCCCATTCATCGACATAAATAGTCTCTCCCTCTGGCCCCACGACTTTGGCTCTTTGCGGGTAAGCAATTGGGCGATGCTGTTCTGGATTATATTCAGGTGCAGTTTTAATTTGACGGCGTATTAGGGTCAGCTCATTACCTTGGCGCTCAATATCATCATAACCATGTTTATCCCAACGACTTTGGGTTAACAACTGGCTCACTTGCTGATGTAAATCTTTTGGTAAGTTATTTTGGTTATAGAAATTTTTAGCAATGATTAAGAACTCTTGATCTGCTCCTTCATGCTGATCAATTTCAGGATGCTCCTGTAAATTAAACCAATAGCCGACTTGACTATCACGGACGCTACTATAAGCCTTAAAGTATTTGGCCTGACTCGCATACATGTCAGTGAAGTGCTGATTCAATTTCTCTAGCTGATTACTACTTGAAGCAGTGGCCTGATCTTCCCCTTTCAAATCTTGCATCCAAGCAGGACTAAGATGCCATGCTTGTTCAAGACTCAAACTCGCTGAATCAAACTGCTCTGAATGTAGGTGTGTAGTGATAACTGAACCTACACCTTCTTCATGTGCTAGAGCATCAGGTTGCCAACGCTGCACATGTACAGCAGTCGGCTGTAAAGACCGCACTGCAACAAAACCTGTAATGCTATCTTGATATTCTGTTGCACTACTTCTGTGATAGCGAATGCTGCGACGTGCTAAAGCTTGGTACTGGCTATTGTCATCAATGAGTCTTAGTTTTTGAGGTTGTATAGGTGCAGTAAAGTGAGGAACAAAAAGCTCTGCTTCATCAATTACCCAACTAACGCCTTCACTTCGCCACAAGCGTGTAAGAAAGTCATAATCAGACTCATTGTGCTGCATGATAAATGGGCGAATATCATAACTCTGGCTTAACCCACTGAGGTCGAGACTTAAACTTGTAGCAAATAGCTGACTTTTTTCTTGCCACTCTTTAAATAAAACTTCCGTGACTTCAATAATACTTTTATTCATGAAAACACGGCTATTACGGCGCTTGTGCCATAAGTTTGTCGCGTCTTTTAAGGTGAGTTTATAAAGCGTTAAAGCACCGTCACTCTGACCATAACTCGCTTCTGTCACAATTCCTGTAGTTCGAAATAATTGTCCAGAATCAGTGACCTGATCAACGGCAACTTGCACACCTATAAACTGCTTCAATGCAATTTGGGCACTCGTTGAAAGGCAGATCAACTCAGCTTCCAATCCCCCATTTAGCTGATGTTGGCCTTCTATACGTTGTAAAAAAACTTGGCTATTGAGTAGTTCATTAGAAAATTGCACATGGACGGCACGTTTCTGCGCACTTAACCCTATTTTTTCCAAAACATTAAAGATATTAAAAAGCATTTTTTATAATCATAAGGATATATAAACGGCTGCACTTTATAAAAAACAGAACTATCTGTCTACATGATTATGCTTTTTTTTAATTCGTTTTTTTATATTTTGACCTATTCCCAAGCAATAAAAAGCCCAACATAGTGTTGGGCTTTTTTAAAGAGCTTTAAGCTCTTTTTTTGGTTGTCTTAAATACTGGATAAAAACGGAATAACTGCCATAAACAGACCAGTAATAGTAAGAGGAAATAGACCAATGACCAAACTGGTAAAGATTGACCTAAAAAGGTCCAATCAATTGCTGCACATTCACCTGAACCCGACAATACTTCTTGTAAAACCGTTTTCATTGGTAAGGCATCAATTAAATAATTTAAACCCGGGCCACAGCTTGGTACTTGATCTGGTGGTAAATGTTGCAACCAGACATGACGTCCTGCCACACCCACTGACCATAAAATTGCAATGCCTGCTAAAAATGCATAAAAACGTTTAACAGCATTGGAAACTGGGTTATGCAAAAAGGCTATGAGTGCTACAAGGCCCATCGCCATTAAGCCAACACGTTGAAAAATACAGAGCGGACATGGCTCTAAACCTTTTACATGTTCCAGATACAACGCAAAAGACATGCCGACTATACTTGCTAAAACAAGTAGTCCACTCACCAAACGGTAACTTAATCGCATGTAAAACCTCGTTTTATTATCGATATTGTTCAAGATATTGATCAAAACTGATCTTGGTATCTTGCTCAAGTTTTTCTTGCTGCTGTAAAGATTGCGCAGCCAACTGTTCAAAATGTTTCAAAGTTTCCACACTAAGCTCATGCTGTTCATAACTTTCAGCATGTAACTGAGCCATGTGGCTACCAAAACTCCAAGTTCCACCATGCTTTAACGTATCGTTAATGACATGGGCAGATAAAGTTTCATCAACTTCATCAATTCGTGCTTGCATGACCGCCAAAGCTGAACCATACAAGTCCGTTGCATAGGTCTGATCGAGTAGCTGTGCACAATCTTGCATTTTTGCAATATATAAACGTGCCCAATCTTCGATGTGATATGACCCTGTTAAATCTGTAATGGTTGCGTTTGGCGCTCGACCTCGGTTGACCACCTCTGTCTGATTTTTCTCAACCAAGTCTTGTTCAGGACATAACAAGTCTGGGCTATCACTTAACAGACAATAAAGTGCTAACACTTCAAGAAAGCCTGCTGTCGTTTCATCAACGCCAATTGCCGAGTATGGATTTACATCTACAGCACGTAACTCAACATAGCCCACGCCTCGATTTTTTAAAGCTTGAGACGGTGTTTCACCTGCTTGAGGCACCTGTTTTGGACGTACTAGACTGTAATATTCATTCTCAATCTGCAAAACATGATCATTAATTTGCAATGGCTCACCAGATGCATCATTTAACCCTAAACGGCTAAATGGTGGGTAAGGAGAATGAACGGCTTTTTGTAAACCATCCAGATAGCCAGACAAATTGTTGTAATGAATACCTAAGCTTTTTTGTGCTGAGTTTTGATAGCCCAATCGCCCCATACGGAGTGCTGTAGCATACGGTAAATAGTATGAACCTTTGATTAAAGGCAACAAATGATGTTTGTGTCCGGTCAAGAAACAACGACAGACTGTTGGACTCGCGCCCACCAAGAACATGACCAATGGTGTTAAACGAATAAAATTACGAATAAGGCCAAAATAACGATGGCTACGATAATCCTGCAAACTTAATGATTTTAATTGTTCGTCAGTTTCATGAGCTTGTAGCTCAGCAAAAAGTGTATCTGGGAAAGATAAGTTGTAATGCACACCTGAAATGGTCTGCATACGACGACCATATCGAATTCCTAACCCACGGCGATATAGTGTTTTAAAACGACCAATATTAGAGGTGCCGTACTGCGCTAGACGAATGCGTTCTTCATTGTCGTCTAACATACATGGCATAGACAGCGGCCAGAGTTTTTCACCATTTTCTAAATGACGATGCACAACCGCATGAATATCGGTGAGCTCATGTAAAGCTTCTTCAATTGTTGGCTTAGGTGAAGTAATAAACTCCATCAACGCTTCTGAATAATCAGTCGTAATTTTTGGATGTGTTAAAGCTGAACCTAATGCTTTCGGATGTAACTCTTGTGATAAGAACCCATTACTTTGCATACGTAGGCTTTCACGCTCTATTCCACGTAACATGCCTTGTAGTAGCGACGAATCCACCCAAGCAGGAATAACTGATTGAGATGGTGTAGTGGGTTGACTCATGCATTTGCTCGCTTATTAAAGATCACTATATACAAAATCGTGAGATGATACGGTTACTTATATAATCACATCATTCCAGTTTGGCAATTTTTATCACAATCTTGTTATTTAAGACACGAAAGAATTGTGATTTTATTGAAGAATAATTGCTAAAGAGTTGTCAATATCATGAACGAACAAGACATTTTAAACTTCTGGTTTTCTCCTGAACACCGTTCACTTTGGTTTGCAAAAAGTGATGATTTTGACAAAAAAATCCGTGAAAATTTTTCTGATGTTCATCGACAGGCAACTCAAGCAGAACTCTGGTCTTGGCGAAAAACAGCAGAAGGTCGTTTGGCAGAGATTATTGTACTAGACCAGTTTTCTCGCAACATCTATCGTGATCAGCCCCAATCTTTTGCCTATGACAGCTTGGCATTAGCTTTGGCACAAGAAGCAATTAGTTTGCAACTCGATGCACAGCTTAATCCAGAGCAACGCTCTTTTTTATATATGCCGTTTATGCATAGTGAATCAAAATTGATCCATGAATTTGCCTTGAAACTATTTCAACGTCTTGGCAATGAAATTAACTTAAGCTTTGAAAAAAAGCATAAAGTCATTATTGATCGCTTTGGACGCTATCCTCATCGCAATACCATTCTTGGACGTGTTTCTACTCCAGAGGAAACCGAATTTTTATTAGAACCGAACAGTAGTTTTTAAAGCTTCTTAATTTTTTAATGCTGAGTCATCTTTGTTTTAATACTCAGCTGGGAGTTCACCATGAAATATCTCTCTCTTTGTTTAGCATTAGGCACTGCCTTAACTTTAACTGCTTGTGCGACGACTCCAAGTAAACCAAAAACCTTTGATCAACTTGGCCAGTTTTCCGCATACCCTTTAAATGCGCAAACGTTTCGTATTAGTTTCCAAGCCGATCCGAATATGAGTTACGGTGCAGCTGAAGAAATCACTTTGGTAAAATCAGCACAAACGACCGTGCAAAAAGGTTTCCGCTTTTTTAAAGTACTGAATGACCCAAGTAACCAAAGTCAGAAACCACCACGTCAGGCTGTGGTTTATCCATCTGCGCCGAGCTTTTATCCTTATGGCTATGGTCGTCGCTATCCGGGTTTCTGGCATGATCCGTTCTATGATTTCCCACAAGTGGTCAATATCGACCCTGTTCAAGTGTCGTATACTATTGAATGTTATCGGGATCAAAAGCAGGCTCCTCAAGACGCTTTTGATGCAAGCTTGATCTTGAAATCACTCGGACAAAAATATGGATTGAGTCCGACAGGAGAGCTGTTGCCACCGCCCGAGCCTCCAGTAAAACAAAAATGAATAGGATAAATTTATGAGCATGGCAGAAGAAGTTCACCACGTGCCCAGTCTTAAACGTAGTAAATATTTTGCTACCCTAGCGCTGATCATCGTCGTTGTTCTGTGGATTGCACTGATGGTAGCCGATCGTTTTCTGCCAGAGTACACAGGTTTTATTCATATTTTAATGCTAGGAGCCGAAGCAGGTGTCGTTGGTGGTCTAGCCGATTGGTACGCGATTACAGTTCTGTTTCGGAACCCTTTTGGTAAGTTACCGATTCCTAAGTTTTTACGCGACCATACCGAGATTATTCCGCGTAACAAGGCACGCATTGCAGAGTCAATGGGCCGTTTTGTACAGGAAAATTTTCTTTCGCCTCAAGTCGTCGAAAGAAGCTTAGAAAAAACAGACTTAAGTCTCGCAATTGGTCAATGGTTGGCAAGTCCACAAAACAATACTCAAGTAGTGCAGCTCATTCAGCAAACTGTACCGAAAATTTTTGAATTTGTGAGCCAAGAGCAAATTGCTAATTTCGTGCAAAACAACAGTGTGCAATGGGTACGTAATACCCAAGTCAACAAACTCGCCAGTGAGATGCTACGCGCGGTATTGGAAAATGATTTCCACCAAGACGTTTTACAGCGTGGTCTCGATATCGCTCATGAATGGGTCGTACAAAATCCAGATAAAACTCGTGAATTAACCCGAAAAATGTTTAAAGCACTAGGCGTCTGGTCACTTGCAAGAGGTGCAAGCTGGATTGGAATTGATGTTCAACAACGTACCATCGACTCATTGGTTGAAAAAGTAGAATCGATGCTGGCAGACCATGAACACCCATGGCGGCAAGAAATTGAAACCATTGCACATTCACTCATGCTGGAACTAGCGAAACCCGATAGTGTTGCCAGTCAACGTCTTAACAGTGGTAAAGATGCGCTCCTTGATAGTCCTCAAGTTCTAAATTTTATTAGTGGTGCTGTTACCATTTTGTGTGATGCCATTAAAGAAGATTTAATGAAAGAAGACTCTGGCATTGCAATGAATCTGCGAGCTGCCATTCAGCAGCTCGGTGAAAACCTTGTTCAAAATGTAAAAGTACGTGAAGTTCTCAACAAAGAAATGACAGGACTTGCCATGAATTTTACGGATCAATATAGCCATAAAATCATACGCTATGTGAGTGAACGCATTCATGAATGGGATTCACGTGAAATGATCGGGAAAATTGAAAATGAAGTCGGTGGCGACTTGCACATGATCCGAGTAAATGGTGTGGTAGTGGGTGCATTTATTGGTTTGACACTCGGTGTAATTCGGGCAGTGATTGAGTCAATTTTATAACTTTAAATATTTTTAATAAGAGAACAATATGCTTCAGCTACAGTCAAAATTGACCACTCAAGGCGTGACTATTTTTAGTACCATGACGGCACTGGCACATCGTCTAGGTGCACTCAACCTGTCACAAGGCTTTCCAGATTTTCCGGCGCCACAAGCCTTACTTGAAGCCTTATCTCAAGCGACTTTAGCTGGACATAATCAGTACCCACCTGGCGATGGTATTCTCGGTTTAAGGGAGCAACTCGCTTTACAATTTCAGCAGCGTGACCAAATTCAACTTGATCCTGTTACTCAAATCACGATTACTCCCGGCGCAACCATTGCAATTTTTTGTGCCATACAAGCGTGCATCAATGCAGGTGATGAAGTCATTATTTTTGACCCAAGTTATGATAGCTATGGCCCTTCTGTCGAGTTAGCAGGCGGCAAAGCGGTTCATATTGCCCTGCAAGCACCTGACTTTAAGGTGAACTGGCAACAAGTTAAAGATCTGATCAATGACAAAACCCGTATGATTGTGGTGAATACGCCCCATAATCCAACCGGTACAATCTGGGCAAAACAAGACTGGTTAGAACTCATTGAACTGATTCAAGATAAAAATATTCTGGTTTTATCCGATGAGGTCTATGAACACTTAGTTTTTGATGGTCAACAACACTTTAGCGCATTGCATTTTCCAGAGCTCAGAGAGCGTAGTTTTGTGATTGGTTCTTTTGGAAAAACCTTTCACGTGACAGGATGGAAAACGGGTTACTGCGTCGCTTCACCTGAGCTAATGCGTTTATTCCGCCAGATTTATCAATATGCGAATTTCTGTGGCACGACTCCTTGTCAGATTGCCCTAGCGCAATATATGGAGCAACATCCAGAACATATTCAAGAACTTTCTCAGTTTTACCAAACGAAAAGAGATCGATTTAATCAGGCAATTCACAATAGCCGTTTTTTACTAAAACCATCTCAAGGTACTTATTTCCAAAATCTTGATTATAGTCAAATTAGACCTGACTTAAACGATGTGGAAATGTGCCAGTTTCTTGCCGAGCAACACAAGATTGTGGCAATTCCAGTTTCGGTTTTCTACCAGCAAGCCCCTGAGTCTTTACGCTTGATTCGATTCTGCTTTGCTAAAAATGATGAGACTCTGCAAAAAGCAGGAGAAATTTTAAATCAATGTTAATAAATTTAGCCACTTAGCACTGTAAAAATACTACAAGTCATTCGCTCCAACTATGCTAAGTTGAATATCCGCCCCGCTCATCAAAGAGATGGGCGATGGAGAACACATGCCACCAAGACAGTCCTTAATTCAACAGCAAAATCTATGGAAAACATTTTTTGTTTTCTTGCTACCCTTGATTGCAACCAATATTTTGCAGAACTTGTCGGGAACTATTAACACCATCTTTGTTGGTCAAATGATGGGAGTAGATGCAATTGCGGCAGTTTCTGTATATTTCCCTATCTTATTTTTACTACTCGCTTTTATTATTGGGATTTCAACGGGTACTACTGTTTTAGTAGGGCAAGCATGGGGTGCGCAAAATATAGAGAAAGTCCAAAGTGTGGTCGGTTCTACCCTGTTTATGACCATCATTGGTGGAATTATTACCGCGATTCTTGGTGTGTTTTTCGCCCATGATATTTTGGAGCTTTTAGGTACAGATCCCAAGGTAATGCATCTTGCTTTGCCTTATGTACAATGGATGTTGGCGGGTAGTCCACTTCTGTTCGTCTATATTATCTATACCTCAATTTTACGTGGAGTGGGAGACAGTACGACCCCTTTACTGGCCCTCGCTTTAACCAGTGTCATCGGTGTAACTATTACACCAATTCTTCTCAAAGGTTATTTTGGCTTTCCTGCCCTAGGGATTATTGCTCCTGCTATAGCATCAATTATTAGTTATATCGCAATATTAATTTTTCTCGCGATTTATCTTAACAAGAAAAATCATTCGCTTCGGCCGAATCGTCAGCTTCTGCAACATATCCGTCATAATCCAGAACTGAGCAAAATCATTTTACGCTTAGGCGTCCCAACGGGTATTCAAATGATTACGACCTCAATGGCGGGTTTAGTTATTGTTGGGTTGGTTAACCATTATGGTTCACATGCTACAGCAGCGTATGGTGCAGTGAATCAGGTGCTCAACTACATTCAGTTTCCAGCGATTTCGATCTCCATCGCAGCCTCAATTTTTGCAGCGCAAGCGATTGGTGCGGGTAAATCAGATCTATTAGCGCGAGTAACCCGTACGGCTCTGGGAATGAACTTTTTATTTACAGGTGCCTTAATTGCACTTGGTTATCTATTTTCAAAATATTTAATGGCTTTGTTTATTACCGACCCAACTGTGGTGGTGTTAGGTCAACAGCTTTTGTTTATTGTACTTTGGGCGATTTTATTCTTTGGTGCAGGTGCCATTTTTGCATCTATCATGCGTGCGAGCGGTACCGTGACTGTTCCAATGCTGATTAACATCTCTGCCATTTTATTTATTGAAATTCCATGCGCTTACTGGTTTAGCTCAATGTGGGGACTTAAAGGCATTTGGGTTGCGTATGCCTTGGCATTTGTCAGTCTATGTATTATTCAAGGCTTGTATTATCAATTTATCTGGAAGAAAAAGACGATCAAAGTTCTTATTTAGAACCATCCAAGCCACATAAAAAAAGCCATCATTTGATGGCTTTTTTTAATTTGAATCTTATTTCATCCATTTGGTCACAACGGTTGAAGCACGTTGATATCCTGTTGGGAACAAACGCTGCAATGCATCAAGAAATTTTGCATCACTACCAATCAATAAACGGCGTTTATTTTTCAAAACGGCATCCAGGATTTGACGTGCCGCTTCTTCTGGTGGGGTACGTAGGAACTTATCAAAGTTTTGAATCGATTTAGCTGGGTCCATACCTAAAGTACTCAAGCTATCACTCATTTTTGCAGCTTTAGCAATATTGGTGCGAATTCCCCCCGGATGTACGCACAAAGAACTCACGCCACTTTTTTCAATATCCAACTCTTGGCGTAACGATTCGGTAAAGCCGCGTACAGCAAATTTAGTTGCATTATAGCCAGATTGGGTTGGTTGAGCAGTCAGACCAAATAAGCTCGAGATGTTAATAATATGCCCATCTTGAGTTTGCTTAATGAACGGTAAAAATTCTTTAGTACCATATACAACACCCCAGAAGTTAATCCCAACAATCCACTCTAAATCTTCGTAGGTTGCGCCTTCAACAGTCGAACCTAACGCAACGCCAGCATTGTTAAAAATCAGGTTAACAGAACCATGATCTTGCACAGTTTCTTGCGCCCACTGTTTTACCGCTTCACGGTCAGACACATCAAGCTTTTTGGTGGTAACAGTAATATTGCTGTACGGCTTTAAAAGCTCGACAGTTTGTTGTAATCCTTTTTCATTAATATCACTCAACGAAAGATGGCAGCCCTGTTTTGCCAAAAGAATTGCTAACTGTTGCCCAATGCCAGAACCCGCGCCCGTAATTGCAGCGACTTTGTTTTTAAAATTTTTCATTGTCCATCCTTTGTTTTTCGTTTTGCACAACCGGTTCATTGCATGTGCACTTTAGACACCTTCAATATAATTTTGACAATACACATTGTCAATATAGTACACTGTAATTTCAGATAGAATGGCACAATTCTGCTGAGGGCTTTATCATAGTGAGCATATTTGGCTAAAACCTATAAATTAGGAAACCATTCTTCAGGAAACAATTTATTTATGGCGACTAACGACTCAACCAGTAAAAAGAAAACAAAAAGTGTGAGTAAAGAACGTCAGTTCAAAGGGTTATCTCTATCTGAACGTAAAGAGGCACGCCGTGAAAAGCTGATTGAAGCGGGTATTGCAACCTACGGAACCCTTGGTTTTTTTTCAGTGACGGTAAAAGATGTCTGCCAAGAGGCAAAACTCACCGAACGTTATTTTTATGAATCATTTAAAAAGAGTGAAGATTTATTCCAAACCATCTTTTTAAAAATGATTGAAGAATTACAGCAAAATCTGATGCAAGCCGTGATTAAAGCTGCCCCCGATCCAGAAAAAATGGTTGATGCAGGTTTAAGAGCACTGCTGACGACATTAAAAGATGACCCCAGATTAGCTCGTATTGTCTATGTCGACGCAGTCTTGGTACAAGAATTACATAATCAAGCCACCATTCAAGAAACACTTGCGCAATTTGATCGCATGATTCAAGCCTTTGTTATGCTGACCATGCCCCAAATTCAGCACCATGAAAATGAGCTGTCTTTAATCGCAACTGGTTTGAATGGATATGTCACTCAAATTGCAATTCGATGGGTGATGGGAGGGTTTGAGCAGTCTCTTGAGCAGGTTTTAACTGCATGCCGTATCGTTTTCTTATCTTTATTAGCTCAAGTTTCAAAATAATATTAAAGTTTTTTGACAGCTAAAAATGTGAAAAAATAGCGAAGCAATTAAGGTGATAACCTATTGAATGATTTTAGAAAGTTTGAGGCTTAGATGTCATAATTTGGTCATACCTTTGCCGTAGTTTTGTCACAAATTATTGCTAAATTCATTTTTATAGACTTTTCTGCAATGAAATTGTCATAATTAATCTTTGTAATAAGCCTGTCATAACTACAAAACGGTTCACCGTTAAATCTATAGGATATTGCGTTGTGAAAGATGACTATATTTTAATTGTCGATGATGAGCTTCCTATTCGTGAAATGATCCATACTTCTTTGGACATGGCAGGTTTTCAGTGTTTACAGGCAGAAGATGCCAAACAGGCTCATCAAATTATCGTCGACCAACGTCCGGCGCTTATCTTGCTTGATTGGATGTTACCTGGAGGTGTAAGTGGTGTCGATTTATGTCGCCGCTTAAAACGCGATGAGAATTTAGCAGAAATTCCAGTGATTATGCTGACCGCTCGCGGAGAAGAAGACCATAAAGTACAAGGTCTTGATGCGGGTGCAGATGATTACATGACGAAGCCTTTCTCAACACGTGAACTGGTTTCACGTATTAAGGCAGTTCTGCGCCGCGCGAATGCATTAAGTGGTGAAAAAACAATTGATGCCAATGGTTTAATTCTTGATCCTGTAAGCCAGCGTGTTAGCTTTGGTAACAGTATTTTAGATATGGGCCCAACTGAATATCGCTTACTTGCGTTTTTTATGACCCATCCAGAACGTGCCTATACGCGTGCCCAGTTGCTCGATCAGGTATGGGGCGGTAATGTATATATTGAAGACCGCACTATCGATGTGCATATCCGTCGTTTACGTAAAGTGTTAGAACCTTTTGGTGTTGACCGATTTGTTCAGACTGTACGTGGAACTGGCTACCGTTTCTCAACACGTGCAGATTTAGCCGCAGGTTAACCAAGATTTATGTATGAACCCTACCCCGTCCCTGAACAGGTACGTGAACAAAAGCTTTCTCGCTACAGTAGTTTATGGACGTTTGCCAAACAAGATTTACGGCTTTTATTATTTTTTCTAATTATTGCCGGTTTAGTCGGTTTCGGTATTGGGTATTTCTGGAGCTGTATTTTTATCGCCTTCGTGGTGTTTTTTACACTCCAGTTGCGTTCTTTATATCTGGTCAATGACTGGATTGCGAATAAACCTTATGACGTTCCTCCAAACCTTAACGGGATTTGGGGGGCATTGTTATTTAATGTTTACCGTGCTCAGCGTCAGGAACGAATTGTTCAGGCCGAAATGGTCGGTTTAATTGACCGGGCTCAGTCTTCATTAGTTGCTCTTGCTGAAGCGGTTGTACTCATTGATGACCAACATCAAATCGAGTGGTGGAACCCTGCTGCCGAACGTTTGTTAGGAATCAGTCCTCTCGACCGTGGCCGCAACTTATTAACCATTTTACGTCAGCCTACTTTTATTGAATATTTTAACAATATTGATCAGGCACCTGATGGGATTAAGCTGCATTCCAATTTTGATGATGACCGTTATGTACAGGTTAAGCTCACTCGATTTGGTGGAGAAAGTCGTTTATTGGTGGCTTACGATGTGACACGTATGCACAACCTTGAGCAAATGCGTAAAGACTTTGTCGACAATATTTCGCATGAACTTCGTACCCCATTAACCGTGCTCAGTGGTTATATCGAAACCTTTACCGATCAGGAAGATATTAGCCCACGCTGGAAACGTGCATTTGACCAGATGCAATCACAAACCAAACGTATGAATGCGTTGGTCAATGATTTACTACTGTTATCAAATTTAGAAAATAATAAGAAAATCGCAAAAAACCAGATTATTGAAATGCCGAGCTTAATGAATCAATTGTTTGATGATGCTCAGGCCTACAATGCTGATTATGGACACACGCTCAATTTACATATTGATAGCCACTGTGACCTAATTGGTTCCGATATGGAAATTGCCAGCGCATTTAGTAATTTAATTACGAATGCTATCAAGTACACGCCAAAAGGTGGAACCATTACCATTGGCTGGCATGATGATGGCGAACATGCATACTTTAGTGTGCAAGACACAGGCATCGGAATTAACCCTAAACATTTGCCACGACTGACTGAACGCTTCTATCGTGTTGATAGCGACCGTAGTCGTCAAACAGGTGGTACAGGTTTAGGCTTAGCGATTGTAAAACATGTGCTGATGCAACACGGCGCTTATTTAGATGTGCAGTCTAAAGAAAACGAAGGATCAACATTTACCGCAGTTTTTCCAAAAGAAAGACTATATAACATGACCTAAAGTTGCCCTCTCACATTTAAAAAGCCGACTCATGAAAAGTCGGCTTTTTTGTATTATTTAAACCAATTTACTTAGAATTCGAGCAATACGATTTTGTCTGATTTTTCTCTATGACATTTAAAAAGTGAGTGGCAAAAGTATTACTTTGACGCAGTGCATCACGGTGATCGCCACCATCAATCGTTTGATAAATAGTTGGTTTTTTTAATTTACATAGCTGTTGGTAATAAGCAGATGTCCCTCTAGGGTCGACTAAATGATCTTTAGAGCCTTGAACAATCATTAACGGCACAGTCGGCACCATATTTTCAATGGACTGCTTTTTAAGATAAGCCAAAAGAGGTTTTAAGTCTGCGTTAGGGCGAAATATGCTAGAAGGAGACTTCTTCAAATCAGATTGAAGTTCAGATAAACAGCGACTACGTGCTTGAGTCAGCACAGTGTTCATTTCAGGACTTACCAGCTTTTCAGGAATGATGCTTGGATCTGCTGCTTGCGCACCCAATAATACAATCGGGAAGAAAGCTGCCACACTTGGTTCTGGGTTTGGATTACTCTGCACATATTCTGCGATGCCTTCATATTGATAGCCGCCTGGCGCAAGAGCAATTGCCCCTTTTAAATCTAATTCGGGCGCATCTTTTTGACCATAGGCAGACACTGCAATTGCCGCAGCCCCACCTTGACTGTGCCCCATCACCAACCACTGTTTATTAAAGCTCTTGGGCTTAAGCAAATGTAATGCACGCACTGCATCAACCACTGTATGCAGTTGGCTCTTTGCATTCATGTAAGGATGCCCACCTGGTGTACCTAAACCTTGATAATCAGGTGCAACAACCGCATAGCCTCGTGCAAGCCAACCATCTAACGCTTTTGAAGCAACTTCCTGATATGAATGAACTGGTCCACCGGCATAATCACCCGAAGGTGCACAAGTATCAGCAACCCCAGTCGTACCATGCGCCCAAGCAAGTATCGGCCAGCCATTTTTTGGTGGCGTTCCTTTTGGTAATAAAATAAAAGCCGATGCAACAATAGGTTCACCCTGAATACCTCGACTACGATAATTGACCAACAAGCGCTGATCTGCATGAGGAAATAAATTCGTCACAGCTTGCTGTTCTAGCGACAATATTGAACCCGGTTTTTCGCTCACAATTTGCTTACCCAAATCTGTAATTGGAGCAGCCATAGCAGAACCAGATGCCAAAAAAATACTGCTAAATAAAATTTTTAAAAAAGAATTACTTTTTCTAATCAAGGGATTACTCCTCTATTATTTAAATTACATCTAATTAAATAATTAATTTATAAAATATAAATTACCATAGAATCTTCTATATTTATATTCAACTCAAAATAATTTACATTTATATAGTCTCTTAAAATCTCATTAAATATATTTTAAAGAATATGTATTATAAATATCGTTGCAAAAATTAATCCAATTTCAATAATAAAAAATATATGCTGATATTTTCTTAATTACGATAGCGATTAAAATGCCAAAACAAAAATTTATACCCTACCTGATTTTTCTTATTCTCGGTTCTCTATCCATCCATAGTTTTGCAGATGTACAAGTATATGGTCCGGGTGGGCCAGCACCCGCTATGAAAGAAGCCGCCAAACAATTCACCAATAAGACAGGAATAGCAGTTCATGTGACTTCTGGTCCTACTGCTCAATGGTCTGAAAAAGCGAAACTAGATGCAGATGTTATCTATAGTGGTTCCGAAGCCATGATGTCTGATTTCGAAAATACATTTTCTGAGCAAATTATAAAAGACTCGGTTGAACCTTTATATTTACGCCCCGCAGCGATTTTGGTGAGAAAAGGAAATCCTAAAAATATTAAAGGATTTAAAGACCTCGCTAAATCTGGCGTTAAGGTTTTAGTTACACATGGTGCAGGTCAAGTTGGTATGTGGGAAGATATCGCTGGCAGAACTGGAAATATCCAATTAACAAAAGCTTTTCGAAAGAATATTGTTACCTATGCAGCCAACACAGGTATTGCCAAGAAAAACTGGGAAGAAAATAGCAGCTATGATGCTTGGTTAGTCTTTAATATTTGGGGAATCAGTAACCCAGACGTTGGACAAATTATCCCTATCGAACCAGAGCTAGTTGTCTATCGTGACACAGGTGTAGCCTTGACTAAACATAGTTTAAAAGATGACGAGGCTAAACGTTTTGTAGATTTTCTATCTTCACAACAAGGCAATACTATTTTCAAAAAATATGGTTGGACTAAATAATTAAAAAGGGAGCCAAGCTCCCTTTTATTTTTTAAAATTATTCACTCTAGTTCACCTAGAATATATTCGTTTCAAATTAAATATACGCCTGCGGCATATAAAGTGCCTAGTACTAAACAAAAGGCTGAACTGATATACCAAAATAAATCACTATTTCCCACAAATTTTGATTTTAACCATGGAAAAGCAAAACCACGGATAAGAAAAACCGCTGCAACAAGCGACAGAATAATTTTGGTAAAAGGTAATATCTGTATTCCCTTTGCTGCAAAGAAGGCATATGTAGCACATACTGTTAGAATTAATCCCACAGTTATAGCTGTAAAATTAGGATACCAGTGCCCTCTTTCGACCATCTGGACAATACTTTTACCAGCCCCTAAAAACCGAAAACTATTTGCTCCCCAGAACACACAAAAAAAAATGAAGTAATGCGGCACAGAATGTTAATAGTGCAGCCAAATATAGTAGAACGTTAGGAAGTGATTGCATTAGATTTTATACTAATCAATATATGTGAGATTTATTATACTTAATTATAAAATATATAAAACTTATAAATAGTTAAAATAAAATTAACTTGGTATTTAATATTTTAAATACCAAGCTTAGGTCATCTCAATTATTTACTCTCAAACTCTTTAAAATCAGCTTTTCTGATTTTTGCATGAATACCTTTGGTTTTATCTACTACTTGTGAAACTTCAAAATCAGTCGCGGCACTTAAATAGGCATACGCTGTCGCTTCATCAATACCGTATTCTTGGTTTAAGAAACGAATGGCTTCACGTGTAGACTTTTTCATCGCTTCATCAAGATCTTCATCAAGTCCCGGTGTAATCCAAAACTCAGCATTTTCAGCTAAAGGTTGTTTTAGCTCTTTGCCCGGTATTTTGTCCTTACCTGCTTTGAGTAAGGTAAATTTCAGTGTGGCGCGGGCTGAAGCTTCTAGTGCCGTTAATGCCACTTCCCCATCGCCTTGCGCGAAATGACTATCACCCGTATAGAATAATGCACCTTTAACCTGAACAGGATAATACGCAGTTGAACCTGCACCTAGTTCATTAATATCAATATTTCCGCCATACATTGCAGGGGGTACGGAGTGAACAGGCTCAGACGTATTGGCTGCTACCCCCATAATTCCCATAAAAGGATAGAGCGGAAAACGTATTGATTTACCAGATTCTGTTTTTAATACACCTTCGTATTCACCTTTAGCATTTTTTTCGATTGGGGTGAAAATCGATACATTTCCATAACGTTCAGGATGCTCAGCCGATGCATTTTCTTGCTTTACTTTTTTAGGAAACTCTCCTACTAAAGCACCTTTACCATGTCGATTTGAAATCACACCATAAGGAACACGTGGCTCAACTTTAAGTACTTCAACTTTTAGAATATCACCGGGCTGTGCGCCTTCAATTGCAACAGGGCCTGTCACAATATGCGGCCCATCTTTATGAAAATCATGCTTTAAATTTGACTGCGTAATTGTTTTTGCATCTTCCAATATTTGATTAGAATTTACACCCTTCGATTTAAAAAACTTTTCAGCATTACGCCCTTGGTCTTCAAGCAAACCTTCATGAGAAACCGTATCAAATGTTACGACACTACCCGACGGAACAGTAAGCACGGGTTTAGCATCTCGATTTGGTAAATAGCCCCATGTAATGGTATTTAAAGTAGAGGGAACATAATAATTACCTTTATATTCGCCACTTTGAAGTTGAGTAGGCTGTTTTGAAATTTGATTTAAAACTTTAAAATCATCTGCATGGGTGAGTGAAATACAAAGTACAGATAAAACCGAAGCTGTCAGGCGTTTAACTTTTAACATGATTTCAGAACCTAAAAAATATGAAAGTTACAGTAAAGTCCTGAACAAGTAGCAAGCATTGTGCCAAGGCTAAAGTTGTGTAATATCTAAAAAGCGCTTCATGCTTATAAAAAAACTAAATAAATTTTTTAGATTTAATAACTTATCTTCAAATAAAATTAAAACCTCGACTTAAGTCTAACTTAAATATTTCATTCTATTTTTATTTATTAATTTTCAATCATATTAATATTTTTGCTCTTTTCAGATACATATTTATAGACTAGCTTATATAACGTACTCATTTAGATCACTTAATAATAATTATATTTCTATATAATATAAATCCAAACATAATTATATATTTTACTTTTATATAATTTAAATCAAAAAAACCCTGAATAATTAAAGTCAGGGTTTACTTGTTTTTAGGAGGCAATATAACGGACTAAATGGTATGTCCCATGCGCTCGCCCATTACAACTACAGACTCAGCTTTAAAACGTTGTTCCCATTCGATCTTATCTTTTTCAAATAAAATAACGGCTGTAGAACCTAAATAAAAACGTCCAAGCTCAGCACCTTTCTCTAGCTTTAACTGATGATGTTGCAATTCAATACGGCCTGAAGGTTTTACCTTGCCTGTTGCCACAGTTTCAATACCAGCAACAATCATCGCACCCACTAGAACAACAGCCATACGGCCAAGTTCAGTATCGAACAAACACACCATACGTTCATTACGAGCAAATAATCCAGGTACATTTTCAGCAGTGACCTGATTTACCGAAAATAGCTCGCCTGGCACATATAATGTTTCTGTTAATGTCCCTGCAAATGGCATATGAACACGATGGTAATCACGCGGTGATAAATAAACTGTCGCGAACTCACCGTCTTGGAATGGTTGAGCAAGTTGTGGATCGCCAATTAATTTCTCTACAGAGAAACTTTGACCTTTTGCTTGAAAGACTTCACCCGCAGTGATCTTACCAATTTGGGAAATTGCGCCATCTGCTGGGGACACGATGCTATCTGCATTTTCATCAATCAGACGTACACCTTCTTTTAATGCACGGGTAAAAAAGTCATTAAAAGATTTATATTTCAGTGCATTGCCTTGTTCAGCAATCGATAAATCAATCCCATATTTAGCTTTAAACGCATGAATAACAGCGTTTTTCACAACTGGATTTTCACTCGCAGCAACTTTACCTACCACACGGCTCAATTGATGCTGTGGTACAAGGTTTTGTGCCTTAATAAATAATTCTTTTTTTAATCGAGATGTGAAACTCACGACGGTGATTCTCCAGTAATAATAGGACTATCGAGGCGATTGCCCCATTCACTCCACGCACCATCATAGGCTTTTGCTTCCCAGCCCAAGAGTTTAGCCAGAATATAGGCCAAACCGGAACGGTGATGTGACTGGCAGTACACAACTACAGGTTGTTGTAAATCGAACCCAAGTTGTTCAAGGCGCTGCCGCGTGCGTTCAAGCGGATGCAATTTTAGATGATTTTGACGATTAAGTGCAGTACTCCATTCAAAATGGAGAGCATTTGGAATGTGACCGCCGCGTCGCGCTGCTAAACGGACACCACTATATTCATCGCTCGTCCGGCAATCCCACAGTTGCACACTTTCTTGCTCAACTTGTTTGCGTAGCTCTTCATAGTTCACACGGAACTGAGCGGCATGTGATAAATCAATTTGAATTAAGTCTGTAACAGGAGAAACTTTTTCGACTTCTGCTGTAGTGGGTAAGCCTGCACCTAACCATGCATGGATACCCCCGTTAATTAAACTGGTACGGGTAAATCCTAGGCAATGCAAATTCCAGATTAAACGCCCAGCCCATGCCCCACCTTCATCGTCATAGACCACAACATGATGATTAGGTGAAATATTCAATTTTTCAATCAGTGCTTGCAAACCCGCTTCATCCGGCAAAACACCAGTGGCTTCTTCTTGTTGAGCCACTAACCATTTAGGCTGTAAATGAATGGCATGTGGAATATGGAGTTGTTCATAAACCGATGCACGGCTCAAATCTATAATGCGAATATATTCATTACCTAAATAAGGCACTAATTCTTCTGCTTCTATTAATAAATCGAGTTTAAAATCAGGGAGTGTCATCGTCATGGTTTCTTTTTATACCAGCTTATTTTCAATCTTAGCATAAGCATATATCTAACAAACTCTGATTTTCTGCTACGCTTTAGCAGAAAATCAGATATCAGCATTCTCACTTTTAAGAATAAAAAATAGCGAGACCACTTTTTACTTAAACCACTTCTTCAAGTTCTTCGATTTCAAAAACCTGACGCAAATAGGCCAAGAAAGTATCGTTGTCAGTCATGGTTTTACCCGGACTATCAGAGATCTTCGCAACTGACTGACCATTACATTCAACCAGTTTCAACACAATATTCAGTGGCTTTTGCCCCATATCGTTGGTTAGGTTAGTACCAATACCGAAACTCACCTGAAAACGATCTTTAAAGTATTGATGCAACTCCCATGCCTTTGGCAAATTAAGGCCATCGCTAAAGGTCAGCATTTTGGTTTTGGTATCAATTTTTAATTTACGGTAATGTGCATACGCCTTATCACCCCATTCATACGGGTCGCCACTGTCATGACGTAAACCATCAAATAGTTTGGCAAAATACAGGTCAAAGTCGCGTAAGAAAGCGTCCATCCCTACCACATCGGTTAGGGCGATTCCTAAATCTCCACGGTACTCTTGTACCCACGTCTCTAAAGCAGCTTTTTGGAAATCACGCAAACGTACATCAAGTGCCTGAAACGCTTGTAGGAATTCATGTGCCATGGTCCCGATCGGTGTAATGTTAAGCTCTTTAGCCAGCAACACATTACTTGTACCCCGGAACACATTTGGTACAGTTTTATGAAATGCCGCTACGACATGTTTTTGCCAAGCAAAGCTATAACGACGACGTGTACCGAAATCAGAAACTAAAAACGGTGGATCGTTTGGCTGTTGAGATTTTTCATATTGCTGAATCAAATCGAGCTTTGCTTGTAAACGGCGTTCGCCTTCGGCCCAAACTTGATCTGTTTTGATACGGCTAAAATACAACTCGTTTACAATGGCTAGGACAAAAATCTCGAACATCATCGCCTGAACCATCGGTCCTTCAATATGAATATCTAAACGACCTTCGGCATCAATACTAGCCTGAATAAAACGACGTTTGAGTTGGAATAATTCTAAGTAATCGACAAAGTCGCTTTTAATAAATCGTAATTTTCTTAAATATTGTAGCTCGTCTTCTTTATATTTGAGATTACATAAATGGTCGAGTTGCTCGTTTAAGTCATCCAAAATATCCACTAATGGATAGACTGTATCTTCTAAGTTTCTGCAACGAAAATGATAGACACTATGCGTTTGTGGGAATTTATGCAGAACCACTTGTAGCATCGTAAATTTGTACAAGTCTGTATCTAGTAAAGAATGGATAATTGGAGACATAGTCAATGATTATTCGCTTGCTTCTTAGCATTAAAGCATATTTTTATGGATGAATTACGAGGTTTTATACCATTGTTGCAGTTCCATGAAATTTCCTTTTAAAAATCATTTAATTTAAATTCTGCTAAACTACGTTAATTCAATTAATTATAGAAATTTGCTTTAACTATGCGCGCTTTAATACAACGAGTTCTTGAAGCCAAAGTAGTCGTAGATGGTGAAACTACAGGCGAAATCCAACACGGCCTTCTGGTGTTTTTAGGCATTGGCAGAGATGATACTTTAGCTATTGGCCAAAAGCTTATTGATAAGATTTTGAAATATCGAATTTTTGATGATGAACAAGGCAAAATGGGCTGGAACGTGTCTCAAGCAAATGGTGGAATCTTGCTTGTGTCACAATTTACCTTGATGGCACAAACACAAAAAGGTCTGCGTCCAGACTTTGGCCCAGCAATGCCACCTAGCGACGCAAAAGCGTTATATGAACAATTGGTTGAATATACACATTCTCAATTTGAGAAAGTTCAAACTGGAATTTTTGCAGCTGATATGAAAGTTCATTTGATTAATGATGGTCCGGTGACATTCAATCTAGAAGTCGAAGCATAAATATAAAAAAACTCCCAAAATGGGAGTTTTTTTATATTTGGATATTAACGTCCAGTTTTCTCTTTAATAAAAGCACGTGCCTGACGTACTTTATCTTTTACTGGTTTTGGTAACTTAGGCGGAATGAGCTTAGCAACTTGGTTGAACCACACCAATAGGCTGAAGTCACCTTCCATTTTAATGCTGCCGTCTTGCATACCCGTCATAAATGCTGTTGGGTCACCTTTGATCAAAGTTTTTACACCTTGCTCACTGTCTGCAAATTGCAAAATAAAATCAGCTTTTTCAGGTGCGCCTGCAACAGTATCAATCTGACCATTATTAATAATGATCTGACGTGCAACACCTAAATCTGTACCGATCTGAATACGGAATGCGCGGTCATGAATCAGTTCAATAAACTTAGGGCTAGTACGCGCCAACTGCTTCATACGCAGCACTAAACCTGCTACCAACAAATCTAATGGGTCTGTACTGACATCAACAAGAGGTAACTTGACTACAGGTATGGAAGAAAGTTTCATGAACATTCACGCCTATTGTATTTTTATGAAAACTTTAGAGCAAAACTTAGCAAGGACATACCATTGCTTATGTTTTATGCATCAATTGATATTTTTTAGCTGGCAACGCAATCTAGATGAAACGTCAACAGACCCATCTATCGTAGCATAACTGGCTATTTTTTAATAAATGCTTTGTATAATAAAAATCACGTTTCGTAAATGAAAAAGGCATGCTGTGCATACCTTTTTACCGTTAGATAACAATTTAATTATCGGCTAGAACATTGCTGCTGATCATCTTCATATACTGGCGTGTGTTCTATATATTGGCGATTTGCCAATGCCTTTTGTGCTTGTTTATCCTCACGTAACAAAATAAATGTAACCATTACCATCGCTAGACTTAATGCAGTTAAATAACTATATGTGACTGGCATTTCAAAAGTGACTTGAACTCCAAAACGGACCACTTCCAATAGCCCCCAAAAGAACATCCCTGCAAGCATAAAACCAAGCCAACGACGGTAAGGAGAAAAGAAAACAGCAACAAGCGCGACAGCAATTAAGCTGAATCCGGCGATAGCGGCAAAATTCGCTGTTACCATAGAAACCTCCGTCTTAATGAAAACGTCTAAAAACATTCGGTCTTTAATACCCGACCTCATTCCAAAAACAACTTTAATTCATGATTTGTGTTGAAGCTTACGATGCATTATGGATGTTTTTTTTTAGAAAAAAAGACCCGTTTTTTCTTAATGCGACATACTTTGTCGCAACATTCTTTTGTCATTACATTTTTGCAAAATTCAAAAAGTTCGATTCCCTATATGGCATCAATTCTGGCGTGTCATTACAAAAAAATATGCTGTTTTTAAGGACCAAAATAAGTTTTTTTCAGATTTTTTTATTGCCTTTTTTCTGTGCAAAATTTTGTCATAACTTGCTTGTTTTTATGACTATTCTGCATAAAAAAAGCGCTACTCTGAAGTAGCGCTTAAAGCTTATCTATATAGGTTAAGCACGATTTAAATCTTTATCATGCATACCGAGTAAATAAAGCACACCATCTAAACCAACACTTGAAATCGCTTGATTTGCGTTTTGGCGTACTAATGGTTTTGCACGATAAGCAACCCCTAAACCTGCAATCGCAAGCATCGGTAAATCGTTTGCACCATCGCCTACTGCCATCGCTTGCTCTAGAGAAATCCCCATCTTATTTGCAAGTTCGCGTAATAACTCAGCTTTACGGGCACCATCTACAATCGCACCTTTCACTTCGCCTGTTACGAAACCGTCTTGCACATCTAAAATGTTAGCGTGAACTTCATCAATACCGAGTTTGCCTTGTAAATATTCAGCAAAATACTGGAATCCACCAGATAAAATTGCCGTTTTATAACCAAGTGCCTTTAAGGTCGAGATAAGACGCTCTGCACCTTCGGTAATGGTTAAACGCTCTGCAATTTTAGGTAAAACAGCAGCATCAAGCCCTTTTAATAATGCAACACGTGCACGGAAGCTTTGCTGGAAATCAAGCTCACCTTGCATCGCTCTTTCAGTAATTTCAGCAACTTGAGCGCCTACCCCTGCTTCAATCGCCAACTCATCAATCACTTCTTGCTCAATTAAGGTTGAGTCCATATCGAAACACACTAAACGGCGATTGCGTCGATAAGCATTGTCTTCTTGAACAGCAACATCGATATTTAATTCGCTTGAAAGAAGTAAACAAGCAGCACGCATAGCTTGTGCATCTAAAGTTGGGCCGCTACTTAAACCAAACTGTACACAGGCACGGCGTGGGAATGCGCTATCCTTTTCAAAGTCGACACGACCTGATAAACGCGTTACCGTTTCGATGTTAAAGCCTTGGCTAGACACAATTTGTGTAACCGCTTGTAAATGTGCAGCAGTGAGTTCTGGGGCTAAAGCCGTGACGATATAACGAGTCCGACCACCTTCACTTACCCATTGATCGTATTCTGCGCCCGTGATTGGTTTAAAGCGCACTGTTAAGCCAATATCATGTGCTAAAATCAGAATCTCTTTCATTGCCAATGCGGTTGCAGTTTCATTATCAGAAGCGACCACAATGCCTAATGTAAGTTGATTATGAATAACAGCCTGACCTACATCCAGTATTTGCAATGAATGTACGGATAGTACTTGCATTAATCGGGTAAACTGGTTTGGTTGGTCCGGTCCTAAAAAGGATATAAGAATGATTTCTCGCATGAATTGACTCTAGTCTGAGTGACAACTATTGTAAGAATCATAATCGAATTTCAATATAATTGCCTTGGAAGTTTAACTTGATTGCGCCTAGACAAGGGCTATTTGCTAGCCTACTGATCGTTAGTTTTGCATTGCATACCTTTTTATTGGTCATTGCAACGACACACCAGCTTAATGAAAACCGTGCGAGTCAAGGTCAGCTCATGACCAGTCAGCTCGTTGCAGACAGCTTATCCGAGCTTGAACCTGCTAATACGGTGTCTTTAGCTCTGATTGCCAATCGCTATGCGACCAATCCAAGTGTTGCGTCTATTCGCATTCTTGATGCGAACAAACAGGTTCTAGCAACGAGCGGAATTTCAAAAACCCGCCAAGGCGAAATTTTTGCTCGTGATGCCCTTCAAAATGAAAAGAAAGTCGGATCTATCGAAGTTACGTTGATTCAGCCAAGTATTGGAGAAATTCTTCGTACTCAATGGCTTGCCATTTTAGCTTCTCTGTTTTTGCATGTTTTATTATGGCTTGCCTATCGCGCGATTGCTCGTCCAACACGAAGCGAATATTTGGCACGCATTAATGAAGAAAACCGCTTGAAGCATGAAATTCAGCAGTTAACTCAAGCATTGGCTCTAGAAAAACAAAATACGGTAACTTTGGTTGCACAAGCGCAGCAACAAGCGAAAGCGAAACCAGCAGCTCGCCAACAAGCCGAAAAAACTTCAGATTCAGCTGACCAACATACGTTGGCACTCAATATTCAGTTTTATGATCCTAAACAGTTATTAAGCAGTGTTAACCAATCGGTATCTGTTCCTTATTTCAAACTCTGCCAGCTCTTTTTAAACAAGAGTATTGAGTTATGCGTTAAGCATTACCAATTGAAGCTCACAGATATTGAAGTAGTAGAGGAGTTTAATGCCGACGGTGCGACACTTGCGATTTCAACCTCTCATACGCATGCCGTAGAATGTCTGCTTATGATTGGAACCGTATTCCAACTACTTTCAGATGTTTTATATAAACGTTACCGTGAAGATAAACGTTTTGCGCTGCAAACTCGTAGTGCAACGTGTAATGCTGTAGAAGCTATGCAAATCGATGCAAAAGAAGCGGCTCAACGTTTAGCACAACATCTTCACGCTAAAGAATCTGCTTTATATCTCGAAAATGAACAGCTCAAAGCAATTCAAGACAGCTACCAACTTGTTGCAATGCCAAACCCAAGCAATGTGATGACACGTCATGCATTTATGATCAATGGTATGAATGCAGAATGTGCTGAACTTGCTCAAAATATCCGGACTGAAATTTTAATGGGGAAAAAATCAATCCCACAAAATGATAGTCCAAGTAGTGCAGCTTCATAAAAAGTAACTACGCGCATCAGAACCTAGCCTTTTGGCTAGGTTTTTTTATTTAAATTCATGGCTTTTATTTAAAACCACTCCATTTTCTTATGATTTATTTGTATAAATAAATCTCGATCTATTCTTAGAGGTCACAAATTTGGATAAATCAGAATCATAGGCAAAATTCTCTAAACAGCGTAAACTATGCAAAATTTATTAAATAGAAATTGTCTTACGACAAAAAAAGGTGAAAGCGAATGCCGCTGAGTCGTGTTGAAGATCTTGTCGCCGATATTCGTGCAGGCAAAATGGTTATCTTGATGGATGACGAAGATCGCGAAAATGAAGGTGATCTTGTCATTGCAGCAACGCATGTTCGTCCTGAAGATATTAACTTCATGATTACCCATGCACGTGGTCTAGTTTGCCTAACGCTAAGCCGTGAGCGCTGTAAACAGTTAAACCTTCCGTTGATGGTTGACCAAAATGGTGCTCAGCACAGTACAAACTTTACCTTATCAATTGAAGCTGCCGAAGGGATTACCACGGGTATTTCAGCAGCAGAGCGTGCACATACTATTCAAGCTGCTGTCGCAGCGCATGCAAAACCAACTGATATCGTACAGCCGGGCCATATTTTCCCGTTAATGGCACAACCAGGCGGTGTTTTACATCGTGCAGGCCATACCGAAGCAGGTTGTGATTTAGCACGTTTAGCAGGGCTTGAACCAGCTTCTGTCATTTGTGAAATCATCAATGAAGATGGCACAATGGCACGCCGTGCAGATTTGGAAATTTTTGCTGAGAAGCATGGCTTAAAAATTGGTACAATTGCGGACTTGATTCACTACCGCATGACCAATGAGCAAACGGTTGAACGTCTGGATCAAAAAACCATTCAAACAGAATACGGTTCATTTGAACTTTATCGTTATCGTGAGATTGGTAACCCGGACATTCATTTGGCTTTAGTTAAAGGCGAGCCAAAAGAAGGTGTTACTACAGTACGTGTGCATGGTTTTAGTCCAATTCGCGATTTGCTTAAGCTAAATAAAGCTGATGGTGAACCTGCGTGGAATTTAGACCGTGCCCTACAGACGATTGCAGCGAGTGATCGCGGTGTTTTAGTCTGGATCGGACAAGATCATTTGCAAGACTTGGGACCAGCGTTGGATGATTTAAATAAGCCAAAACCGGTGAAATCCAATGCAGCACTTTCACATCAATATCAAACTATTGGTGTCGGTGCTCAAATTTTGCGTGATTTAGGTGTTGAAAAAATGAAGCTTCTTAGCTCACCATTACGTTTCAATGCTTTATCTGGCTTTAATTTAGAAGTAGTGGAATATGTCACTGCTGATCAAATCACAACGAAATAATCGAGGTTGCTATGGCAATTCGCCGTATTGAAGGTTTATTACATCTCGCAAGCGAAGGTCGTTATGCGATTTTAGTGGGTCGTTTCAACAGCTTTGTTGTTGAACACTTATTGGATGGTGCAATCGACACATTAAAACGTCACGGTGTAAATGAAGATAACATTACTGTTATTCATGCTCCTGGCGCATGGGAACTCCCGATTGTTGCTAAAAAATTAGCTACATCAAACCAGTTTGATGCCATTATCGCACTTGGCGCAGTTATTCGTGGTAGCACACCACACTTTGACTTCGTTGCAGGTGAATGTGCAAAAGGTTTAGGTGTAGTTGCGTTAGAAAGCAGCTTGCCTGTCATCAATGGTGTATTAACTACTGATAGCATCGAGCAAGCCATCGAACGTTCAGGTACAAAAGCAGGAAACAAAGGTAGCGAAGCTGCATTGACTGCTATTGAAATGGTTAATTTATTAAAGGCAATTTAAAGCATGTCTCAAACACTGCAAGCCGCTTATGCAGCAAAACGTAAAGCACGTCGTTTTGCTGTACAAGGTATTTATGAGTGGCAAATGAGTCACAACCCTGTACATGAAATCGAAGCACGCACCCGTGCTGAAAATGCAATGCACAAGGTAGACTTAAACTACTATCACGAACTGCTAACACAAGTGATTGCACAGCACGAAGATCTTGATGCATTACTTATTCCGGTACTTGACCGTGAACTTAGTGCACTTGATGGTGTAGAGCTAGCAACATTACGCTTGGGTGCTTACGAGTTACGTGATCATTTAGAAGTACCTTACCGTGTCGTTCTAGATGAAGCTATTGAACTCGCTAAACACTTTGGTGGAGCAGATAGCCATAAATACATTAATGGCGTTCTAGATCGTTTAAGTTCAACACTACGTAGTGCTGAAAAACAACAAGCAAACTAATAGGTTTGAAGTTGATATGGCTGAGTTTTCTATTATTGACCAATACTTTAACAGACAATCTTATACAGATGTCACCTTGGGTATTGGAGATGACTCAGCCTTAATTACCCCTCCCGTAAACCAACAATTGGTGATCTGTGCAGATACACTCGTTGCTGGACGTCACTTCCCTCTTGATACTTCTGCCCATGCGATTGGCTGGAAAAGCGTAGCTGTCAATCTTTCAGATATTGCTGCCATGGGGGCAAAACCGCATAGTATTTTACTTGCGCTCAGCCTACCCACAATTGATCATGAATGGCTTGAAGGATTCAGTCAGGGTATCTATGACTGCTGTAATCAATTTGGGGTTGCTCTTATTGGCGGAGACACGACTCAAGGCCCTCATCTCACCATTACTGTCACAGCCATGGGCTGGGTTGAAACCGGACAAGCCGTGTTACGTTCAGGTGCCAAAGTCGGTGACTATGTTTGTGTGAGTGGTCAAGTTGGTGATGCAGCGTATGGTTTACAGCACCTAGGTCATCCATTACAAAAAAGACTAGACTACCCGACACCACGTTGTCAGCTTGGACAACAGCTGAAGGGATTAGCATCTAGTATGATTGATATTTCTGATGGATTAGCACAAGATTTAGGTCACATTTTAAAAGCTTCAAAGGTCGGTGCTCGGTTACTTTTAGAAAAATTACCAATTGATTCAACACTACAAGAACTACCCGAACAACAGCGCTGGCAATATGCGCTAGCTGGTGGTGATGATTACGAGTTATGTTTTACAATAACACCGCAAAATTA
The DNA here is from genome assembly GCF_000369045.1 of Acinetobacter pittii ATCC 19004 = CIP 70.29. GTDB lineage: Bacteria > Pseudomonadota > Gammaproteobacteria > Pseudomonadales > Moraxellaceae > Acinetobacter > Acinetobacter pittii. The sequence continues at coordinate 398,866 of NZ_KB849796.1, forward strand.
TGAAAAACTTTTGCAAAAACAACTAGACATTAAGATTACAATGATCGGAGAGATCGTTGAGCAAACACAACTAACTTTTGAGCATTTGGGTTCAGATTACCCATTGCAAATTCATGGATACCAACACTTTGCATAAGCCACCGATTCATTTTAAGGACATGTCTTGGTTCAACCGCTGCATCGTTTTCTGTGGAGTTGGTTTCGGATCTGGTCTCGCACCTAAAGCTCCCGGTACTTTTGGCTCTGCCTTTGCCCTACTTTTTGTTCCAATCTGGTTATCACTTGGCTTTAACTTAAGCTTGATCGCTATCCTCATCATGTCATTGGTGGGAATTTATATTTGTGGTCAAACTGCAAAAGTCCTTGATGTTCATGATGATGGGCGAATTGTTTGGGATGAATTTGCAGGACAATCAATTACTCTTCTGCCTTTAATCTTTTTTAATATAATGTCGTTACAATGGGCACTAATTGGTTTTTGCTTATTCCGCCTATTTGATGTTTGGAAACCTTGGCCAATCCGTGTTGCCGACCAGAAAGTTGCTGGTGGTTTCGGGATCATGCTAGACGACGTCATTGCAGGGCTTTGGGCGGCACTCTGTATCATCATATTTATTACTTTCTGGGGCGTAACGCCATTTAAGTAGGTTTACTCATGTCAACTACCGTCATTATCCTTGCTGCAGGCAAAGGAACGCGAATGCGTTCACAACTACCTAAAGTATTGCAACCTTTAGCTGGTCGCCCGCTACTAGGACATGTCATTCAAACAGCAAAAAAAATACATGCAGAAAATATTATTACGATTTATGGACATGGTGGTGGCCACGTCAAACAAACTTTTGCACAAGAAAAGATTCAATGGGTTGAACAAGCAGAACAACTAGGTACAGGTCATGCGGTACAAATGACTTTACCCGTACTTCCTAAAGACGGGATTTCATTAATTCTTTATGGTGATGTACCTTTAGTACGTCAAACAACACTAGAGCAACTTGTTGAAGTTTCAAGTAAAACGGGCATTGGCATGATTACTTTACATGTCGACAACCCAACAGGTTATGGTCGTATCGTTCGTCAAGAAGGTAAGATTCAAGCGATTGTTGAGCATAAAGATGCAACAGAAGCTCAGCGTCAGATTCAAGAAATCAACACAGGCATTTACTGTGTTAGCAACGCAAAACTTCATGAGTGGTTGCCTAAACTTTCAAATGAAAATGCGCAAGGCGAATATTATCTAACTGATATCGTAGCAATGGCTGTTGCAGATGGTCTAGAAATCGCATCTATTCAACCAGAACTCGCTTTCGAAGTTGAAGGCGTCAATGATCGCTTACAACTTGCTGCACTTGAACGTGAGTTCCAGCAACAGCAAGCAAAAGAGCTTATGCAACAAGGCGTAACTTTTGCAGACCCTGCACGCTTTGACTTACGCGGTTCTGTGAAAGTTGGACATGACGTTCGTATTGACGTAAATGTGATTATTGAAGGTGACTGTGAACTGGGCGATTTTGTAGAAATCGGGGCTGGTTGTATTTTAAAGAACACCAAAATTGCAGCCGGAACTAAAGTTCAAGCCTATAGCATTTTTGATGGCGCAGTTGTAGGCGAAAATGCTCAAATTGGACCATTTGCACGCTTACGCCCAGGCGCTAAATTGGCAAATGAAGTACATATCGGCAACTTTGTTGAAGTTAAAAATACAACGATTGGATTGGGTAGTAAAGCTAACCATTTCACCTATTTAGGTGATGCAGAAATCGGTGCTGAATCAAATATTGGGGCAGGTACGATTACTTGTAATTACGACGGTGCAAATAAACACAAAACCACTATTGGTGATGCCGTTTTTATCGGTTCTAATAGCTCGCTGGTTGCTCCGGTGACCATTGGGAGTGGCGCAACAGTTGGTGCTGGTTCTGTGATTACGAAAGATGTAGCCGAGCAAAGTCTCTCCTTTGAACGTGCACAACAAATTTCAAAAGCAAATTATCAACGTCCCCAAAAGGTTAAAAAATAAGAGGATTGAAGTATGTGTGGTATCGTCGGAGGCGTTGCACAACGTTGTGTAACCGAGATTTTACTTGAAGGTTTAAAACGTCTTGAATACCGCGGTTATGATTCTGCGGGTGTTGCTTTACTGAATAACCAACAAATTTTACGTGAGCGTCGTGTAGGTAAAGTTATCAATCTTGCAGAAGCTGTCGCTGAACACCAACTTGCGGGGGCTATCGGGATTGCGCATACCCGTTGGGCAACACATGGTAAACCAACTGAAAACAATGCTCACCCGCATATGTCTGGTAAGGTCGCTGTAGTACATAACGGTATCATTGAAAACTACCAAGAATTAAAAGACGACCTTCAAACTTTAGGTTACGTTTTTACTTCTCAAACAGATACTGAAGTTGTTGCACACTTAGTTGCTGAAGCATTAAAAAGTACAGATAGCCTTTTAGAAGCTGTTGAAACTGTTGTACCTCAGCTTAAAGGTGCTTACGCGCTAGGTATTATCCACAGCGATTATCCAGATGAACTCATTACTGTACGTGAAGGTTCACCACTCGTGATTGGTGTAGGTATTGGTGAAAACTTTATTAGTTCAGACCAACTTGCACTTTTGCCTGTAACTAACCGCTTTATGTACCTAGAAGAAGGTGATATTGCACGTCTTACTCGTACTTCAATTGAAGTATTTGCAAATGGCGAACGCGTTGAGCGTCCAGTACGAGAGCTTGATGCAACCGTAAGTAGTGCATCAAAAGGTGAATACAAACACTACATGCTCAAAGAAATTTATGAGCAACCAGAAGCAATCAAGCAAACAATTTCTCAAGCGCTTGATGGCAATAGCTTACGTGATGATTTCTTGAAAAATGCTGATGCAGATTTCAATAAAATTCAAAGCGTACAAATCATTGCGTGTGGTACAAGTTATCACTCAGGAATGATTGCTAAATATTGGTTTGAGCAACTGATTGGCGTGCCTTGCCAAGTTGAAATCGCAAGTGAATTCCGCTATCGCACTCCTGTAATTGTTGAAAATACACTTTATATTTGTATTTCACAGTCAGGTGAAACTGCTGATACTTTAGCTGCACTACGTGAAACTCAAAAACGTGCTAAAGCAAACAATATAGATATTCAGACTTTGACTATCTGTAACGTTGCGACGTCTTCAATGGTTCGTGAAACTGATCATCACTTATTGACGCTTGCTGGTCCTGAAATTGGTGTTGCTTCAACTAAAGCGTTTACGACTCAGCTTGCTGCACTTATGTTGTTAATCTTGAAAATTGGTCAAGTGAAACAACGTATTAGCCCTGCTCTGCTTGAAGAAATTACACGTGAGTTATGGCACAGCCCGAAAGTTATTCTTGATACGCTTAAGTATGATCCAGAAATTTTGCGTTTGTCTGAATTATTCGTTGAAAAAAATCACTGCTTATTCTTAGGCCGTGGTACGAATTATCCAATCGCATTGGAAGGCGCATTAAAGCTAAAAGAAATTTCATATATTCATGCCGAAGGCTATGCAGCTGGTGAGTTAAAACACGGTCCATTAGCACTTGTTGATAATGAAATGCCGATCGTGATTCTTGCTCCAAATGATGAAATGCTTGATAAGCTAAAATCGAATATGGAAGAAGTTCAAGCACGTGGTGGTGAGCTATTTGTTTTCGCTGATGAAAATAGCGGAATCAATGAAAAAGAACGTCAACACGTTGTGCATATTCCAGCAGTAAACGAATGGCTAGCTCCAATTGTTTATAGCGTACCAGTTCAGTTGTTGTCGTATCACGTTGCTGTATTACGTGGTACAGACGTTGACCAGCCACGTAACTTGGCGAAGTCAGTAACTGTAGAATAATAATCAGACATACTATCTATGCCATAAGGGGTCTAGATCGCTTCTGTTGATTAGGAAGCCCGATATGCATTAATTGCCTATCGGGCTTTTTTATTGCGTTCATACGACTACGCAGACGCTTTTGCGTGTAAGAAAATCTAGTTTGATAGTAGAAAACTTCCCTAGGACCCTGTGTCACAACGGACTTTTACTTTTGCGCTGATTTAAAGTTTGAGAGATCATTGCGACACAGAGATAAAGGAGCTAAGCGAACTTAGCCCATTTCATTTTTATCGCAGCGTTGAATGCTGCTAAACAAGTTAGGGGCAAAGCCCTGTGGGAGAACAGGACTTTGCAAACTGGTGTGTTTTAAACGTTGCACGATTTGAGGTGAATACAGTTGCGCGAGCTGTTGGCAAACACAATTGCAACTGGCTTGCATGTGTTCATCTGACAAACAAATTCTTTTAAATTCCTGCTGAGCGTTCGCATCATCATTTGTAATACTGTAAGCACCGACCACAAGGTTTAAAAACAATATAAATTTATGAAGTTTCATATTATTCTCATGATTATTTATATCTTTAAATAAAATATTATTCGTTTAAATATTAAAATAATTTTTTAAATAATAATTAATCCTCCCACAAAAACAGGAAAACAAAATAATTAAGATTATAAAATAAAAATAATTTATATATTTAAAAAATCAGGATATAGAAAATCCAAATTTTAAATAAAATAATTAATTGTGAAAGAAAATGAGTTTGAATAATGGCATGGCCAACTCCTTAAAAATGGAGTCCTACCACAATATTTAAGTGAAGAGGCGGAATTATTAAAAAAAACTGTCTAACTGTTCCTAAAAAAGCACATAGATGGAATATTGCTAGTTCTGAGTCAAAAAAATTTTTTAATAGCAGTAGTTTTCAAAATTTTATCAAAACAATTTTCAAAGAAAATAAAATAAAATTTAATGGAAAGGTTAATAGTAATTATAATTTTTATAATGAAGGTGAATTAGCATATCCACATATAGATATTGAAGATTTCTGTATAAACATGATTATTATGCTAAAGCATAATTACAATATAAATGATTCATCAAAATTAATTTTATATCCAATGTTATCAGATCCCATAGAATTAAATTTAAAACCAGGTGACTATATAATATTTTGGGCAAAAACAACTGTACATGCAAGAACTACTTTAAAGGAAGGAGAGGAAGTATGCATTATGTCCTATGGCTTCCCATTAAAAAATTTGGAGATATTAAATGGTAATTGAAAGTTTTGCTGAATCAATTTTAAAAATTAAAGATAAACTTAACTCTAAGGAGTTAGCCTTATTAAGAGGAAGTTTATCTATGGCTATCCAGGAAATATGTCCAAATGGAGTATTACCAAAGAATAATGAAGAACTATCCTTATTCAAAGATTATGCATATTTGATCTCAAGAATTCAAAATCATAATAAAATTTCTGAAACCGGGGTTAATTACTTTGGAAGACCTAGCTTCATGACTGATAAATTGCTAAATCAGCTTATTAATGAAGCAAAAAATGAAGTACGACCAAGAGCAATTAAACAAATTGGACATTATTTAAGATTAGGAGGAACTATTGCAGATAGAATTGCATTGTCAAATGAGCTAAATGAACTTGTCACTACTTATACTACGCAATCAACTCCAACAGGAATAGCAAGCTATTTATTTTATGAGAAAGTTGGAGAAGGATTGGCTGCGCATGTAGATACAACGAGTTTCTCGATAAATGTAAATATAAATCTATGGCATGAAGCAGTGGGAAATAAAAATTCTTTCTTATATGCATTTGATATTAATGGAGAAAAAATGAGAAAATATTATTTCAAGCCTGGAGAAATAATGATTACTTATGGTGATTCCATAGTACATGGAAGATCACAACTATCTGTTAATGAGTCAATTGGAATTTTAACAATTGGATTTACTCCTAGAGGATAAATAATAATGGGACTATCATTAGGAATTCATTTAGGACATCATGCTTCATTAGCATTAGTTCAAGATGGTACGCTTATAGCAGCTACACGATTAGAACGAATAACCAGAATAAAAAACTTCGTTTGTCATGGTTTATCAAAGAGACTAGAAATAAAGAATTTTTTAGAATCTTTTGGATTTTCAATCGAACAAGTTGATATTATTGTGTCTTCTTTTCAGGGTACTGCAAGAGGAGGTGTAGGATTTCAGCATTCGGTTATAGAAGAGGATTTTGATGATTTTGATCCCTATTCAAATAATCATTACGTTATTTCACATCATTTAGCTCATGCTTATTGTGCTTCAAGTTATGCACCTAAAAAAGAAATTTGTGTATTAGTATCTGATTATGCTGGATCAGCTACTGAAGAATTAAAAGATTATGAAATGAAGTTTTCGGAATGGTATAATTCAACAATTAAATGTAAAAAACCAGTCAAACTTAAATCTGAAAATTTAAGTATTTATAAAATTAAATTAGGTGAATACTTTGATTTAAAATATAGAGAAAGCCAAATTCCTCACCCTAATAACTTTTCAATAATTCAAAGTGTTGGAGCCTTATATGAAAATGTTAGTAGATTAATTTTTAATAAAGAGGGACAACATGGCTCCTTGATGGCCCTAGCAGCCTATAACAAACGTAAAGAATTAATAAAAATTTTTGAAGAAGAAGATGGAGAAATCATATATCATAATAATTGGCAACAGATGCTATATAAATTACCCTCAAATAATAATGATCAATTTACATTAACAGATGAAACTAAATTTTATTTGGCAGATAGTTGTCAAAATGCTGCAGAAAATATACTTTTACATTATGCAAAGAAAGCATCAGAATTAACAGGTTTAAAGGATATCGCATTAGCAGGCGGCTCTTTTCTTAATATTTTAGCTAATTCTAAAATCTATAACAGTAGTTTTTTCGATAGTGTTAGTTTACCAAGTGCGCCAAATGATGCTGGAATATCAATTGGTTGTGCATTTTGGGGTGCAGTTAAACTTAAAGATCAAGTTAACAAAGTTACAACGGATAGGCTTGGCATCAAATATGAACTAGATATAGATATTTTAAATAAAGAGCATAAAAATTTCATTTCATTCAAAAAAACGAATACCCATGAAGTAGCAAAATTAATATTCGATGGGAAAATATTTGCTCGTTGTTCAGGTCGCTCAGAGTTTGGCCCAAGAGCACTTGGTGGACGAAGTATATTGGCCTCTCCACTATTGGATAGTACAAAAAACAAATTAAACAAAATAAAGAAGAGACAGTCATGGAGACCAGTTGCACCTATTATTCTAAAAGAAGAAATAGGAAATATCTTTCACGGTCCCTTAAATAGCTCTTGGATGACGTTCTCATATAATATATCTGATAGTAATCTAAGAAAAATGCCAGCTTTAGAACATCCAGATAATACGACAAGATGCCAAACGCTAGATTATGAAGATGATCCTTGGTTATATGATTTAATAACAAAATTTAAAGAAATAACAGGGTTTGGCGTATTAGTTAACACATCTTTCAATGGTCCAGATGAGCCTATTATAGAAAATTATAATCAAGCAATAGATTGGTATCTAAAAAAATTTGATGTTGATTATTTATTAATAGATAACTACTTAGTCGAAAGAAACAATTATTTCACCGAAGCAATAAGAGATAATAAATATAGAATTAATAATAATATTTTTATACTTAAAAAGTTTAATGATGGATCCCTCAATTTAAATGATGATCTCATTCTAAGCTTAAATGATATTTCTTTAATAATTAAAGAAGAGCCTCTAAAAAGATTATTTTTGTTTAATCAACCATTAAATTTTAATGACAAATTATTTGATGATAAAAATTCAAATCTTCATTTTGAATTATATAATCTATTTATATATAAATTTTTTTTAATTAATGAGGTTTTATCATGAATAGTTTAAATGTATTTTTATTGAGTATCAGTGATGCAGAAAATACTTTTAATTACCTGCAGGATGATGAATTATATTTGTATATTCCAGATGTTAAGTATGAGAATATACAACAATTGAGAAATAGGTATCAATCTTTAATAGATGGATCTCATAATCCGAACGAAGAGTGGATGAACTGGATAATATATAGTGACTTTCATAAAAATTACCCAATTGGTACAATTCAAGCTACAGTATTAAAAAATGAAAAAAAAGCTTATGTAGGTTATGTAATTTATAAAAAATATTGGAACCAAGGTTATGGATATTCTGCTTTGCAATGGCTTGAAAATTTTTTAAAAGAAAAAGATAATGTGCAGTACCTAGAAGGTTATGTTGATCCTAGAAACATATTTTCTATAAAAATTCTCGAGAAATCAGGTTTTATAAAAACTCATGAAGAAGATAATGATTATGTTTATAGAAAACAAATAAAATAATTCGACAAAGTGCCTTTTTTACAAAAGCACTTTTCATTCGTCGTATCGTGTGATGGCAAATTAGTGTCCTCATAGACCTTAAATTGGTCTATTCTATGGCTGGTTTGCCTCCTACAATACGACGGCTAAATAGATCCAGCATCACACATAAATACAACTAACCTTCTTTGATCCAAATATATGTAATGTCTGTTGTCTATACCCGAACCCGATTCGGTTTTGTGGCTGTAAATTGGCGATCCAATAAATTGGGAGTTGTATGCAAACGATGATTTGAATCTGTCGTATGCTTATATTTGCATGAAATCTTACTGCATAACCCAAGATGCTTAAGCATTCTTCCTACCATACGTTCACTCATGCTGTAGCCCAGATCATGCATGTCATAAACCAATGACGGTGCGCCCAAACGAGCATGAGGTTGCTAATATACTGCTTTTAAATCCTTATATTTCTGAGCATTATCAACTCGTCGCTTGCGCCAAGCATAATAACCAGCAGCGCTGACAGCTAAACATCTACAGGCTGAAGAGATAGTGACTTTCTTATTCATCGTTAAATCCGCAATTACCGTGTACTTTTCGAAGTTTGATCTGCGGTCAGAAAGTACACATGCGTTTTTTTAGAATATCATTCGCTTCACTAAGCTGTTTGACTTCTTTTTCTAAATCCAGAATACGTTGTTGCTCTGGTGTTAGTTGTCGTTTGCTGGCACCAGCCACTTTTATTTCACGTATCACGTACCCGTTTATCTAGCGTTTAATAACCCACACCCAACTTCCTAGCTATGGCAGCTAATGGTTCATGTGAATTTGCCAGCACATACTCTATCGCTTGTTGCTTAAATTCAGTGCTAAAGCGTTTCGCCATTTCTTATATCTCCATAGTTAGCTTTAGAGGGACTTTGTGTCCATTATTTTGGCTAGGATCATATCAACCTTTCGTCCTAACAGAAAATCCAAAATATTTTTTAAATAGCTTTTAACTTCAGCAGTGTATGCTTTGGTATTTTCAATTTTTTCGGCCAGACCAATACATGGCAGTAAAGACACTTTGATATCTTTTGCGTAAGTTTCAATTAAATTTTCTAAATTTTTCCTTTAACGGTGGTTTCAGTTGCCAAAACAATAATATATTTACTTAAGGTTATTCCTACAGCTGGTTTTACCGCAGGTTCTATAGCAATAAGTGGAATACTAATTTTGCGCTCTAATCGTTTCAATCGCTATTTTTATCCCCATAGGGAATATATTTCGAGTCTGCAAAGGAAATAATATCTTCATTCGGAAGGGTCTGCCGAATATGCTTAATAAATAGAGACAATCCTCCTAGACCAGAATCAATCATTCCTATCAGGCTATTCTTCTAGTTCATTATTTTTACACTCTTTTCAGTCAGGCCTTAAGTAAAAACCTGACTTAAAAGTATATTCTTTAACTTATTAATTAAAGAAGTATTGATAAACAATATAGGCAGCCAGTTTTGCTGTTCGATTGTCCAAATCAAATTTTGGATTGCACTCGGCAATATCTAAAAGTTTGATTTTGCCAGTCTCTTGAATATGCTTAAAAATTGCTTCAAAAGTGGCTAAATCAATTCCTTTTACGGCTGGCGCACTGACCCCCGGTGCAACCGCAGCCGCGAAGACATCTAAATCAATCGTAATGTACAAACAGTCTACTTTTTCAATAAAAGCATCAACCGCCGCGAGCACGTTGTTTAGGTTAAAAATATTAACCTCATGATCTCTTAAATATGAACAATTCAGCGCATCGGCTGTATCAAACAAAACTTTAGTATTGGCATGGTTGGCGACCCCAATACATAAATAATTAAATTGTTTTTGATGCTGTTCTGAAAGCCTTGCTGCTTGTAAAAATGGTGTTCCAGAGGTGGCATGTTCAGCTTCACGCAAATCAAAATGGGCATCGAAATTAATAATGCCTATTTTTTTATCTGGTGCGTGGGCTTGTACATATTGGAACAGACCGCTAAAGCTACCAAATGCGACTTCGTGTCCACCGCCCAATACAATCGGTTTCAAACCATTTTGTAAGCTGTTTGCGACTTGTTCTGCCAACTCGGTTTGTGCTTGCTCTAAATTGTCATATTCACAGGTCACTGTACCCAAATCGACAATACTGACTGGGCGATGAATCGGTAAGTTAGCAAGCTGATTACGGATTGCGTCTGGCGCATCGGCAGCACCGACTCGGCCTTTGTTACGTTTCACGCCTTCATCAGAACTAAAACCAATCAGCGCAAATTCGGCATGTTGGTTTTTGTTCATGATATGGTGAATACGTTGGTGTGCTTCACCTTCGCCATCATGGCGGCCTTGCCATTTAAATGTGTGATTCATATGCCACCGTCTAAAAAATAACTTCTTGTCCATACTGAACGACTCGCTTAGGCAAATCGCCGCCCAGCCAGTAAACAATTTCAGATGGATGCTCAATATCCCAAGCCACAAAGTCAGCGACTTTACCTTGCTCTAAACTGCCGTGTGTTTGCTCTAAACCGAGCGCTTGTGCAGCATGAATGGTGACACCTGCTAATGCTTGCTCAGGCGTTAAGCGGAAAAGTGTGCTGCCCATATTGAGCATTAAACGTAAAGAAAGTGCTGGAGATGTGCCCGGGTTTAAATCACTCGACAGCGCAATACGCACGCCATGTTTAATAAGACTTTCAATCGGTGGATATTGTGTTTCACGTAATAAATAAAACGCGCCCGGCAATAACACAGCAACCGTGCCCGACTCTGCCATGGCTTTAACATCATCTTCAGTCATGTACTCTAAATGGTCGGCTGACAAAGCATGATAACGTGCTGCCAAGCTTGAACCGCCTAGTGATGAAAGCTGCTCAGCATGGAGCTTAACGGGTAGACCCAAAGATTGTGCCGTTTTAAAAACACGTTCGACCTGAGCAGGTGAAAATGCTAAATGCTCGCAAAATGCATCAACTGCATCGACTAAACCTTCCGCATGCAGTTTAGGCAACATTTCTGTACAGATATGCTCGATATAAGCATCGCTTTGGTCTTTGTACTCTGGCGGTAACGCATGTGCAGCCAAGCAAGTGCTTTTTACCGTCATTGGTAAAGCTTCACCAATTTGACGAATGACACGCAGCATTTTGCGTTCATTTTCGTAATTGAGTCCGTAGCCAGACTTAATTTCGATGGTGGTTACACCGTCTTGTTGCATACAACGAATACGTTTAAGTGCTGAGCTTAGTAATTGTTCTTCGCTGGCTTCACGCGTTGCACGCACTGTACTGGCAATGCCGCCACCGCTTGCTGCAATTTCAGCATAGCTCACACCTTGCAAGCGTTTTTCAAACTCAACACTACGGTTGCCACCAAATACACTATGTGTATGACAATCAATGAAACCTGGGGTTACCCAAGCGCCATTTAAGTTAACTGTTTCGGAATAAGTGTCGGCAGGAAGTTGTTGTTGTTTTCCAATCCAATGAATGAGATGCCCTTCTGTGACGATTGCAGCATCTTCAATGTAGGAATATTGCCCATTTTGCATGGTCGCAATGTGGCAATTTTGCCAAAGTTTTTTCATTCGCCTTTCCTCAAAACTGCCCAATAGTTAAACCATTGGGCAGTTGACTTGTTAGCTTTCTATCTCGATATTTTGCGGAATTGAATTATTTTGCTTTCCCGAATTTTGCTGAGGTTTGACCCAAATACGATAAGCGATCATTAACAGAACAAGCCATGTGATTCCCACATAAATTGCAGGGCGTGAATCTGGGAAATACCCCATCATGACTAAAATGAATACCATAAAACCAATTGCAAACGCAGGAGCATACGGCCAACCAATAACGGGGAAATCCAATGCCTTAATTTCAGCAGTAGACAACTTACGGCGCATCGCGACTTGCGAAAGCAAGATCATGAGCCACACCCAAACGGTTGCGAAAGTTGCAATTGAGGCAATGATCATGAATACATTTTCAGGAATCAGGTAGTTCAGCACTACACCAATTAATAGCACGCCAGCCATAACCACTACAGTCATCCATGGCACACCATTACGTGATAATTTCTGGAAAACTCGAGGCGCTTGACCACGGTTTGCCATGCCATAAAGCATACGACCAGCACCAAATACATCACTATTAATCGCTGAAACTGCTGCCGTAATAACAACAATATTTAAAATTGTAGCTGCTGATTGAATGCCTAAATTCTCAAAAATCTGTACAAATGGACTACCTTGGCTACCAATTTGATTCCATGGGAAAATCGACATCAGTACAAAAATGGTTAATACGTAAAACAGTAAAATACGAACCGGAACTGCATTAATTGCTTTTGGTAAAGTGGTTTTCGGATCTTGTGATTCACCTGCTGTAATACCAATAATTTCGATACCACCGAAAGCAAATACAACCACAGATAAACATGCAACTAAGCCTGCAATCCCATGCGGCATAAAGCCATCATAAATCCATAAGTTTTGAATACCCGGTACCACACTGCTATGGTCAGCATGGAAGCCGTAGAACATTAAACCGATTCCACCTAAAATCATGGCAACAATAGCGCTCACCTTGACAATAGAAAGCCAAAACTCGAGTTCGCCAAAGACTTTAACGTGAATGAGGTTAATTGCACCCAAGAACATAATCAGGGATAAAATCCAGATCCACCGTGGTACATCGGGATACCAGAACCCCATGTAAATACCAAAAGCAGTGACATCAGCCAACGCCACAATGATCATCTCAAAAACATAAGTCCAGCCTGTCGTAAAGCCAGCCAATGGACCAATGTACTGTGATGCATAGTGGCTAAATGAACCAGAGACAGGGTTTTGGACAGCCATTTCACCCAATGCGCGCATAACGATATAAATTGCAATCCCTGCAACGATATACGCCAGTAATACTGAAGGCCCTGCCATTTTAATTGCAGTTGCCGAACCATAGAAAAGCCCAGTTCCAATTGCTGAGCCCAATGCCAAGAAACGAATGTGGCGGGTGTTCAACCCCCGCTGTAATGTGGAGCTTTGTGACATTATAATCTCCAATCCTTGAGGATATTTAGTTAGATTCGGCCACTCCATGTGACCGTTTTATTAATCACACTTCAGATAAACTAGGGAGTAGTTTTGGAATAAGTAACTCGTTTAAGCAGCCGCTTGAGAGTAATTCACTTGCTTGCTCAATATCAGGAGCAAAGAAACGGTCTTCACTGTAGTAAGGCACTTGAGCGCGCAAGATTTTACGAGCTTGTTCAAGTTTAGGCGAGCTTTTTAGGCCTTCACGGAAGTCTAGACCCTGACAAGCGCCTAACCATTCAACAGCTAAAATGCCGCGGACGTTGTCAGCCATATACCAAAGACGTTTACCAGCATTCGGAGCCATTGATACATGGTCTTCTTGGTTAGCTGAAGTCGGTAAGCTATCAACACTTGCTGGATGTGCAAGCGCTTTATTGTCACTTGCAAGAGCAGCAGCAGTTACCTGAGCAATCATAAAGCCTGAGTTAACACCACCATTTGCCACCAAGAACGGTGGAAGCTGTGACATATGACGGTCCATCATCATCGAAATACGACGTTCAGACAGTGAACCAATTTCTGCAATTGCCAAAGCTAGATTATCAGCCGCCATTGCAACAGGTTCTGCATGGAAGTTACCACCAGAAATCACGTCACCTTGTTCAGCAAAAACAAGCGGGTTATCAGATACAGCATTTGCTTCAATTTCTAATACTTCAGCAGCCTGACGGATTTGCGTTAAACATGCACCCATCACCTGTGGTTGGCAACGTAAAGAGTATGGGTCTTGAACTTTGCTACAGTCTTCGTGCGAATGTGCAATTTCACTTGAGTCTGTTAATAGGTCACGATAAGCCGCAGCCACATCAATTTGGCCACGTTGACCACGTACTTCGTGAATACGAGCATCGAATGGTGCACGTGAACCCAGCATTGCTTCAACGCTTAAGCCACCACAAACTGTTGCAGCTGCAAATAAATCTTCCGCTTCAAATAAGCCGCGTAAAGCATAAACAGTTGAAACCTGTGTACCATTTAAAAGTGCTAAACCTTCTTTAGCTGCTAAAGAAATAGGTTCTAAACCTGCAACTTTTAAAGCTTCAACTGCTGGTAACCATTCACCTTTATAACGCGCTTTACCTTCACCAAGTAACACTAAAGACATGTGTGCAAGTGGCGCCAAGTCACCTGAAGCCCCTACTGAACCTTTTAGTGGAATGTGTGGGTAAACTTCGGCATTAATTAAAGCCAACAAAGCATCAATCACTTTACGGCGAATACCAGAGAAACCACGCGCCAAGCTATTTGCTTTCAATAGAATAATTAAACGAACCATTGCATCATCAAGTGCTTCACCTACACCTGCCGCATGCGAAAGAACCAATGAACGCTGTAATTTTTCTAAATCTTCAGGAGCAATTTTAGTTGAAGCAAGTAAGCCAAAGCCCGTGTTAATACCGTAAGCTGTACGTCCTTCATTTACAATTTTCTCAACGCAAGCCACGCTTGCATTAATTGCTGATGAAGCACTTTCATCTAATTTAACTTTAATTGGGTTGAGGTAGGCTTGACGTAAATCGGCTAAGGTCAGTTTTCCCGGTTGGATTAATAATTCCATGTTGGCTTCCTAATTTTTTGCACTATATTCTGCTGAGACGGTGCTTTTCACAATTGCAAAAAGCACCGCTAGTTCTTCCGTGTATTTTTATTGCGTGATCATTGGCAAGTGTAGGCCTTGCTCTTTCGCACAGTTAATCGCAATTTCATAACCTGCATCGGCATGACGCATAACACCTGTTGCAGGGTCATTGGTCAGTACACGAGCAATACGTGCAGCAGCTTCATCTGTACCATCACACACAATCACAACGCCTGAGTGTTGAGAGAAGCCCATACCTACACCACCACCGTGATGTAAAGACACCCAAGTTGCGCCGCCTGCTGTATTGAGCAACGCATTTAATAAAGGCCAGTCTGATACTGCATCTGAGCCGTCTTGCATTGCTTCAGTTTCACGGTTTGGACTTGCAACTGAACCTGAGTCTAAATGGTCACGACCAATCACAACTGGTGCAGACAATTCACCGCTACGAACCATTTCGTTAAATGCCAAACCAAGTTTTGCACGTAAGCCTAAACCTACCCAGCAAATACGCGCTGGTAAGCCTTGGAAGCTAATACGTTCACGTGCCATGTCTAACCAGTGATGTAAATGTTCATCATCAGGAATTAACTCTTTAACTTTGGCATCTGTTTTATAAATGTCTTCTGGGTCACCAGAAAGCGCTGCCCAACGGAATGGACCAATACCACGGCAGAACAATGGACGGATGTATGCAGGTACGAAGCCTGGGAAATCAAAAGCGTTTGCTACACCTTCTTCTTTCGCCATTTGGCGGATGTTATTACCATAGTCAAATGTTGGAACACCCATTTTTTGGAAATCAAGCATCGCTTGTACGTGTTTTGCCATCGACTGTTTTGCAGCTTTTACAACAGCTTCCGGTTCAGTTTTCGCACGTGCACGGTATTCATCCCAAGTCCAGCCTACTGGTAAGTAGCCATTAAGTGGATCGTGTGCACTTGTTTGGTCAGTCACCATGTCTGGACGTACACCACGGCGTACAAGCTCAGGTAAAATTTCAGCAGCGTTACCATGAAGCGCAATTGAAATTGCTTTACCTTCTTTTGTATAGCGGTCAATACGCGCTAAAGCATCGTCTAAGTCAGTCGCTTGTTCATCTACATAACGGGTACGTAAACGGAAATCGATACTTGCTTGTTGGCATTCAATGTTTAAAGAACAAGCACCAGCAAGTGTTGCAGCTAAAGGCTGAGCACCACCCATACCGCCTAAACCAGCAGTAAGAACCCAACGACCTTTTAAATCACCGTTGTAGTGTTGGCGGCCTGCCTCAACGAAAGTTTCGTAAGTACCTTGTACAATACCTTGGCTACCAATGTAGATCCATGAACCTGCTGTCATTTGACCATACATAGCCAAAGCTTTTGCATCTAACTCGTTGAAGTGTTCCCAGTTTGCCCAGTGCGGTACAAGGTTTGAGTTTGCAATTAAAACGCGAGGTGCATCTTTATGAGTTTTAAATACACCTACTGGTTTACCTGATTGAACCAATAAAGTTTCGTCAGTTTCAAGATTTTTTAAAGTATCTACAATTTTGTCGAAACATTCCCAGTTTCGTGCTGCACGGCCAATACCACCGTATACAACCAACTCTTTCGGGTTTTCTGCAACGTCCGGATCAAGGTTATTCATCAACATACGTAATGGAGCTTCAGTTAACCAACTTTTAGCCGTCAATTCAGTGCCGCGTGGCGCACGAATTTCTACATCACGAAATTTTGTTGTCATTGTTGTCACAGGCGGACTCCTTCCTTTGAGCTTACATCAGCAGAACATCACTTGTTTCTGCATTTGTATAGTAATGTATTAACTTATATATACATCCATATACTACACAAATATTTTTCGGCGTGAAGAGGGTGACTGATATTTTTTTAATAAAATTGAATAAGCTTATGAATTAAATTAATTTATTTTTATATCAGGCATAAAAAAAGCACATATCTTTTAAATCGATACGTGCTTTTTAAGTAGTAAATTATATTGTTTTATCGTTGAATTAGCTCCATGACATAGCAACTTTTGAGTTGTCTTTTGGGAAAACTAATCGATGTCACGCCAGCGTTTTTCTCAATTTTTAGTGTTTCTTGAGCAGCAAGCTGAACGGAATGATCATCAACGTTCACTTCCGTTTCACTACCCTGATTAAAAATGAAAATCAGGTCTGCCGAACTGATAAATGCCTGCTCCGCTGCATCATTCAACCACTGAAAACGAGCATGAAACTTTGCAGGATCATAAATTAAATTTAAATCTCGAATTGCACCGTCGACCAGTTCATTTTGGACCTGACTCTCGCCATGGAAAGCAAAAATATCACCTTGGTTCAGCGTTTTGGCAGGAAGATCATCGACATGCAATACCATACCCTGTCCATCGAGTACGCTAATAATGCGCTGCTTATTGGGAAATAGCGAAAATGGCCCAGAAGTGGTCACATCTGCCATCGAAATACGCCAATCGAAATCAGCTTCACCTTGGCTTCTGGCAATTTCTAAAGTAAAACCTGCACCATTTTTCCAAAGCATTTTTGTATATTGATCGGCCCTGATCAATTCAATCATGGGTTAAATTTTCCTTCGAGATAGTAGCGGCTACCCGGATAAATCAGACGCGCACTTGAAATGAGTTGTTTATTTGACCATGTACGACGGCGAATCAATAAGCATGGCTCAGCTTTAGTAATCTTCAACCACTTACACTCTTGAGGAGATGCTAAAACGGCCTCGACAATGTGCTCACCTTCTGACACAGGTGCTTTTGCCATGAGGTAAGCATTCGGGGTAATGGTTTTAAAATCTTGTTCTAAATAATCTGGAATCAGTGCTGCATCCACTAAACGATCTTCGACCTGAACAGGTACATCATTTTCATAATGCACAATAATCGAGTGAAATAATTTTTGCCCTTCGCGAGTCTGCATTAATACACTTTGCTCTGCATTTGCATAAATTTGTTCTAAGACTAAAACTTCAGCATGGTGCTTATGGTTTCGTGCAATAATCTCATCGGCAATATTATTAATTTGAAAAAGTGCAGTTCGGCCTTGCCCTTCAGCTACGAAAGAACCAACGCCCTGAATTCGAACGAGTAAGCCTTCTGTTGTTAACTCACGTAGCGCACGGTTTACCG
Organism: Acinetobacter pittii ATCC 19004 = CIP 70.29; assembly: GCF_000369045.1. Taxonomy (GTDB): domain Bacteria; phylum Pseudomonadota; class Gammaproteobacteria; order Pseudomonadales; family Moraxellaceae; genus Acinetobacter; species Acinetobacter pittii. The sequence goes on from NZ_KB849796.1 coordinate 416,963, forward strand.
TCATACGGCTACAGCCAAGTTGATTAACGAGTTCACTTTCCGAAGGAATTTTTTTATTTACAGCCCATGAGCCTTCATAAATCTTTTGTGAAATCAGCTGTTTTACACGTTGATATAAAGGAACTGGACTATCAGCTTCAATCGAAAGCTCAGCATGTTCTTGTTTTGATGTTCTGGGCATAACAAATACTCAAAAAGGCGGCAGGCAAAAAAGTATTTTAGTTAACATGCTATGTATATACAACCACATACAACATGTTAATTTATGAATTAAATAGATTTTAAAAAGTTTAAAAAATAAACATAGTTCGGTAAGAGCTAATTTAAAGTTTTATGTAGAGAAATTCAAATATATTAGGATCTTATCAATATTTATTTAATAGTTGTGTCTGCTAAGTTTATGCTCAATTCAAGGATGTAAAAAGTATCGTTTTTTCTAATTTACGAAACGCTGCTTAAAACTTTTATTTAAAATAACTGATCGATAGTATTCTTCTGCCACACAGTATATTAATAAAACTGGAAGCACATCGAATGCGTAATTATAAAATAGATATTCTTCGAGGAATCTCTATCCTTTTGGTTCTTTTACACCATTTTAATATTCCCTATAAACTTAAAGATACATGGTTAGGTTTTGATTTCTTAGGTGAAGCATTTAGCACAGTCATCGCAAGAAATGGAAATTATGGCGTCACCATGTTTTTTGTGATTTCGGGTTTTTTAATTACTCATCACACCTTAAAAAGAGATAAACAATTTTCCGCAATTAACCTCAAACATTTTTATATCCGACGAGCAGCGCGTATTTTACCGTGTCTGGTATTACTCATTTTAGGTGTAAGCATACTCGGTTCGTTTGACTTAAAACCCTTTATGAACCAAGCTCCAAATGGCATTGAGGTTTCCTATCCACTAACAATTTTTGCGGCTTTAGCCTTCTGGATGAATATCCTGATTATTAAATTCGGTTGGGTAAACTACGCTTTGGGCGTGCTGTGGTCGCTCTCTGTGGAAGAAGTTTTTTACTTTGTTTTTCCATTATTGTGCTTGTTCACACGTAGTAATAAGGTTTTTATTGCTGTACTTGTTGGAGTCATTTTATACGGGTCTTATTTTAGGTCTCTACATTTTGGAGAAGAAAGCGGCGCCTATTTATATCATTATTTTTCAAGTTTTGATGGTATAGCGGTGGGCTGTTTAACTGCCATTTTTTCTCATAAATATCAGCCAAATTGGCCCTATAAAAAACCTCTTTCGTGGTTGATTATTTTGAGCATGACCGCTCTATATTTATATGCGCCAATTAAAGAAGTTAGCACATGGGGTATTAGCTTATTTGCTCTTGCCACAAGTTTACTCATTCTGTGTTTTCAATATCCTTCCGAAACGCAAGCGCATAACCTCTTTACAAAAATCATGGTTTGGTTGGGGCAAAGAAGTTATGAAACTTATTTGTTTCATCTAGTTGTGCTGGGTCTTATGAAAGTTGCTTTTGTTCCGGCTCAAACCGACTCTAGCATCAAAATTATGCTTTTAATTGGCTATCTGGTTCTGACCTTTATTATCAGCGCAGCGATTGAAAAATATTATTCCACACCGCTTAACAGCTACATTCGAAAAATTTTCATTAAAGACAAATCATAAAAAAAAGCCCCTTTAAAATAGGGGCTTTTTTAATTAAGCGATCAACATCGTTTCATCTTCTTGTTTAAAAGGATTAGACCAGTTCTGCCAAGCTTGTGGTCCTAAAGCCATTTCCTCATCACTTAATAAACAACGGTCTAAGCGTTGTATTAAAGCTTGCTCATCCATTTGCATACCAATTAAAACCAGCTCCTGACGTGCATCACCTGTTTGAGCATCCCAAACCTTTTTAATTTGTTCGATGCTGTCTAAGTCACTTGGCCAGTCTTCTTCTGCAACGGTGGCCCACCAATAACCTGCCAAGCCATGTCGTGCCATCGCACCTGCTTGTGACCATGAATAAGCCAATGTCGGTTCAGCAGCCAACCAGAAAAAGCCTTTAGAACGAACGACACCCGGCCATTCAGCCTGCACCAAATCATAAAAACGTTCTGGATGGAAAGGTCGACGCGCGCGGTAAACAAAGCTACTGATTCCATACTCTTCAGTCTCTGGCGTATGTTCTCCACGTAACTCTTTTAACCAGCCCGGTGCTTGTGCGGCTTCATCAAAGTCAAATAGCTGTGTATTTAAGATTTTATCTAAAGCGATCTTTCCAAATTGAGCAATTTCAATTCGAGCACGCGGGTTTAGAGTTTTTAAAATTGCAATGAGTTGGTCTTGCTGAGCCTGATCAATCAAGTCAATTTTATTGAGCATAATCACATCACAAAATTCGATCTGATCAATAAGAAGGTCGACCACAGTTCGCTCATCGTGTTCACCTAATGACTCACCACGTTGTTGCAGTGAGTCGATTGAACCGTAATCTTTAAGAAAGTTAAAAGCATCGACTACCGTGACCATGGTGTCGAGTCGAGCAAACTCATTGAGAGAGTTTCCATCTTCATCTTCAAAGGTAAAGGTTTCTGCAACAGGCAGTGGTTCTGAAATGCCTGTTGACTCAATCACCAATTGATCAAAGCGCCCTTCATCAGCTAAACGTCTCACCTCAACCAATAAGTCTTCTCGTAAAGTACAACAGATACAGCCATTACTCATTTCAACCAGCTTTTCATCTGTTCTTGAAAGCTCCGCCCCACCTTCGCGTACTAATGCCGCATCAATATTCACCTCTGACATATCATTGACAATCACGGCAATACGGCGGCCTTCACGATTATTTAAAATATGGTTGAGTAATGTGGTTTTTCCTGCACCCAAAAAGCCTGATAAAACAGTGACGGGAAGCTTGGCAAATGAGTTGGCGATTGCAGTGCGCATGGCTTGATCTCTTCGAATAATATTTAAACTGATCATGGCTGGCCATCTAGGTATGGCCAGATCACAGGCGTAATCTATTTCTAAACCACAATAATGTTATGTTATAACATAACTATTGATCAAGTTTTTATTCCGCTTTTGTTTAAATCAATTTACTTAGTCGTTGAAAAAATTGCTTTTATAGTCCCTGACAAATTGAGGTTTTGTAGTGATGGTCAGGTCCCCATGCACGGAATCCTTGGCTATCAATATGGATTTGTCCTGAAGCATAAACACCTAGTCCCATATTAAGCGCTTGGCCTTTAGTCGCCCAAAACTGACAAAGTTTGGTTTTAGTTTGCTGAATATTGAACTGGTCTAAATCACTCGGCTGTTCTGGGCCAATTCGAAAATCAAGTGCTGCATTAAAGACATGTCGAGAAGCATCAGCACCACCTGCACAGCGGTTTAGAGATAAAGCACGGTAGACCGAAGTCACTTCAAAATCGTTAATTACGCCATCATCAACTAACGCTTTTAAAATGCTAAGTGTCGGAACGATATTGGACCAAATCTCCCTTGGTGGCACCGCATAAGGCTCAACTCCACATTTTTGCCAATCGCGAGCCGAGCGTAATAACTCATGGTCTCGCACTAAATTGGCAAGTCCCTTTTGCTTAAGAAATTGCTTGTAAGATTGCACAGCCTGTCGATGGTCTGCTGTAGCTAACCATGCAACATACGCCTCGGGTTGAGGCTTTATTTTGACCAATGTTTTTGTAGGTTGAGGTAAAGATGTTTGGGTATGCAGAGGAATTGTTGGCTTGGGTGTTTGGGTACTACATGCTGTGAGAGATAATAAAATTAAACCGAAATAACGCTTCATAAATATGCTCTATCTTCACCAAAAATGGGAAAATTGCTCATCATTAAATTAATGAAATGTTATATTATAACAATAATAAAATCCTTTAATTTCTGTTGCTAAATTTTAAAAATAAAAAAGGACGCCTGTCAGACGTCCTTTTTAGATACAACTCAATAATTTATTAAATATCTGCTTCTAAGGCAGGTACAGACTGCTCAGCTTTTAATTTTCGGCGTTTAAATTGGTAAGCCACCATCAAACACAAGATCCAGCCAGGAATCATCATGACCGCAACACGCATATCTGGTGTTAAAGACATCACGACCAAAATACCCAGCATAAACAGTATGCATAAATAGTTGCTAAATGGATACATGAAGCTTGGGAACTTTGTTGTTTGCCCTTGGCGTTGCATATATTTGCGGAATTTTAAATGCGTCCATGAAATTACAACCCAGTTAATTACAATCGCTGCAACCACAAGCATCATGAGTAAACCAAATGCTTTTTCAGGGAAAATATAGTTTAACAGTACACATAAAATAGTGACTGCCGCTGAAAGGATCACTGCATTGGTTGGAATACCACGTTTATTAATACGTGCAAATACTTTTGGTGCATTTCCTTGTTGCGCAAGGCCTAACAACATACGGCTACTGCAATAACTTGTGCCGTTATAAACTGAAACCGCTGCTGTCAAAATGACAAAGTTCAATAACGTTGCAATGCCTTGGCTATCTAAAGAAGCAAATACCATCACAAATGGACTGCCACCTTGTGCCATCTGGTTCCATGGGAATAGCGAGAATAAAACAAAAAGTGTCGCAATATAGAAAATCAAAATACGATAAATAATTTGATTCACAGCTTTAGGTAAAGTTTTATCAGGGTCACGTGCTTCAGCTGCAGTAATACCGAAAAGCTCAATACCACCAAAAGCAAAAATAATGACCGCCATTGCCATCACTAAGCCTTCAACACCAAACGGGAAGAAACCGCCAAGTGCCCAGAGGTTTGAAATGCTTGCCTGTGGACCTGCTGTGCCTGTTGCAAGTAGATATGAACCAAAGCCAATCATTGCAAGAATCGCTAAGATTTTGACAATAGAAAACCAAAATTCCATTTCGCCAAAAAACTTAACGTGTAGCAAATTAATGCCATTAATTAAGACAAAGAAGGCTAAAGCAGATGCCCACGTCGGGATTTGCGGCCACCAATATTGAATGTAAAGACCAATTGCGCTTAGTTCTGCCATACAGACGAGTACATTGAGTACCCAATAGTTCCATCCTGACATGAACCCTGCAAATGGTCCCCAATATTTGTAGGCAAAATGACTAAAAGAACCACTGACTGGCTCTTCAACTACCATTTCACCAAGCTGACGCATCATTAAAAAAGCAATAAATCCTGCAATGGCATAACCGAGGATGACCGATGGACCTGCTAATTTAATCGATTGTGATATACCAAGAAAAAGCCCTGTGCCAATCGCCCCACCCAATGCAATAAGCTGGATGTGCCGATTACTCAAACCATGTTTCAGGTTTCCTTGCTCTTGTGCTGACATATGATTATTCTCATCCGTGTCACGTAATTTTTTTCCAATAAATTACGTATATCATAAATTGATCAAACTTTCATAGAGATTCATGAAAAAATAATTGCGTGACTTTTCTCATGACCGCGAATGAAAACAGAAAATACAAGAAATGACAATTATTATGGAATGTGTAATTAAATTATGTATTGCGTAATTTGATGAATTCAGTATTATAGAGACATGAAGCAATTGGTTGTGCTCGGTCTATATCAAACTCATAAGACAAAAGATGATCTAAGCAAAGGTTAAAACTTATTGAGTAGCTCAGTCCTAGACCGAACTTTTATTTGTATAAGACCCGAGATAAAGACAAGGAAGCGAAAATGGAACAAAAACTAAACTCTTTTATTGAAGTTTCACCTCAATCAGATTTCACTATTCATAATTTGCCTTACGGTGTTTTTAGCAGAGCTAACGAAAGTGAGCGTCAAGTTGGTGTAGCTATTGGTGATTGGGTGATTGATCTCGCTGCTCTTGAAAAGCACGGTCTTTTAAAACTTTCAGAACAAGACACATATTTTAACCAGCCAACACTCAATAAATTTATCGAGTCTGGCAAAGCCAACTGGTCAAAAGTTCGTAAGACACTACAGTCTCTTCTCTCGGTTGAAAATTTAACGCTTCAAGAAAATGAAGCATTGCGCCAGGAAGTTTTGGTTAAGCAAGACAATGTTACTTTGCATTTACCACTTCAAGTATCTGGTTATACCGATTTCTATTCTTCTAAAGAACATGCCACCAATGTAGGCTGTATGTTCCGCGACCCTAAAAATGCTTTACTGCCAAACTGGACTGAATTGCCTGTTGGTTATAATGGTCGTGCTAGTTCTGTTGTAGTCAGTGGCACTCAAGTCGTACGTCCATCTGGACAAATTAAACTTCCAAATGAAGAGCGCCCAGTTTTCTCAGCTACGCGTAAACTCGATTTCGAACTTGAAACAGCATTTGTTATTGGTAAACCAACAGAGCTTAGTCAACCGATCTCGATTGAAAATGCGTGGGATCATATTTTTGGAATGGTATTACTCAATGACTGGTCAGCACGCGATATCCAGCAATGGGAATATGTGCCTCTAGGTCCTTTCAATTCAAAATCATTTGCTAGTGCCATCTCACCGTGGGTAGTCACACTTGAAGCACTTGAGCCATTTAAAGTGGAAGGCCCAAAACAAGAGCCTAAACCTTTAGCGTATTTACAAGAAAATATCGCGAATAGTTATGACATTAATTTGAGTGTTGAAATTCAAAGCCCGAAATCGGCACAAGCTGACGTGATTTGCCAAACTAATTTCAAATATATGTACTGGTCTATGGCTCAACAGCTTACTCACCACACCATTGGCGGCTGTAATGTTCAGGTTGGTGATTTAATGGGTTCAGGTACCATTTCAGGTTCTACACCTGACTCTTATGGCAGCTTGCTTGAGCTTACATGGAACACCACCAAGCCTTTAACACTTGCCAATGGTGAAACTCGTGGTTTCTTGCAAGACGGCGATACCCTGATCATGAAAGGTCATTGTGAGAAAAATGGTATTCGCATTGGCTTCGGTGAAGTTCGAAATACAGTCCTTCCTGCATTAAATTTCGATTTTGCAGAAACTTCGGAGCCTGACTATGAAGCTGTATAGTTACTTTCGTAGCTCTGCAGCCTACAGAGTACGGATTGGTCTGAACATTAAAGGTTTAGCTTATGAGACTGTTCCGGTTCATCTAGTAAAAAACGAACAGCAAAGCGAAGACTATTTAAAGTTAAACCGTAGTGCTCTGGTCCCGACTTTAATTGACGGCGATTTAACCTTGTCTCAATCGTTAAGTATTTTGGAATATCTGGATGAACAATATCCAGAAACCAAACTACTTCCAAGTGATGTGCAAGAGAGAGCCAAAATCCGTGCTTTTGCTCAAGCAATCGCTTGCGATATTCATCCATTAAATAACTTACGCGTACTGAAATATTTAAAAAATGACTTAAATGTTTCAGACGAACAAAAAAATTATTGGTATCAGCACTGGATTATTGAAGGCTTTCAAAATCTCGAACAGCTACTTCAAGATTCAAATGGACAATTTTGCTTTGGACAACAAGCAACAATTGCCGATTGCTGCCTGATTCCACAGGTCTACAACGCGAAACGCTTCAAGATTGATTTATCTGCGTTTCCAAAAATTGAATCGATTTATCACCATTGTTTGTCTATCCCAGCCTTTTATAACGCGGCGCCAGAACAACAACCAGATTGGGAATAGTAAAAAGGAGTTTTAATATGACATTTGCCATTAAAAAAATACATCACGTTGCATATCGTTGTAAGGATGCGAAAGAAACTGTTGAGTGGTATAAAAAAATGCTCAATATGGATTTCATTTTAGCTTTTGCTGAAGACCATGTGCCGTCAACTAAAGCTTTTGACCCATATATGCATTTATTCTTAGATGCTGGTCAAGGTAACGTTTTGGCATTTTTTGAATTGCCAACTCAACCAGAAATGGGCCGAGACGAAAATACGCCTCAATGGGTACAACATATTGCTTTTGAAGTTGAAGACTTAAATGCGTTGATGGCTGCCAAGCAACATTTAGAAGAAAATGGTGTGAAAGTCTTAGGTGTAACTAACCATGGCATTTTCCACTCAATTTATTTCTTTGACCCAAATGGCCATCGTTTAGAACTGACTTATAACGATGCGCATGCTGAAGAAAAAATTGCAAAAATTACTGAAGAAATGAAAACTGAAATGCTAGAGGAATGGAGCAAAACCAAACGCGCTCCACACCACACTCATTTCTTGCATGAAGAAGAGTTAGGAACCTAATTTTTAAAGAGCGCACTAAAAAATCGGCATTGATTAGAATTGTTTTAAGAGCAGTTCTATATCAATGCCGATTTATATTATTTAAAACCGCTAAATTTCTAGAAAATTACGCTATAAATAAGAGCATAGTGATTTTAGAAAATTGTTGGTTATTAAACATGTCAATTTCGCTAATAGAAAAAGGTGATTTCTATTTTTCACTAGGCTCAGGCATGATGTAAAACGCGCCAATTTCAATTTATGTTTTGATCGTCACTGTTTAACAGCTGAAGTAAATTTATTAAGGGTATTTAAATGATTGAAGAAAAAGTATCTGGGGGGGTTCAATCACTTGAAGTCGGTTTATCTGTACTAAACGCCCTTTTGGAACACAATCAACCTATTATTCTCAAAGATCTGTCTAGCAAGCTAGAAATGCATCCTGCAAAAGTTCACCGCTATCTGGTTAGCCTTATTCGCATGGAATATGCAAAACAACTTGATGATGGGCAATATGCCCTAGGTGATCAGGCATGGCGCTTAGGTCTCAACTGTGTTCAGCATAGCGACACACTACAGCTGGTACAGCATTTAATTTATGACCTACAAAACAAAATTGGTTGCGGTATACAAATTAGTAAATGGTCACCAAAAGGCCCTGTCGTGGTTCAATCGATTGAGTCAAACCATCCTATTTCGATTGTGACTAAAGTCGGCTCGATTATGCCTTTAGTGAATTCTGCTGCGGGACGTCTATTTGCTTCTTATCTTCCAGAACATTTTGTTCGTCCCTTAATGGAAGCAGAATGGCAAAAGCATCAGGAACTTGGTCTGCACATCGCACCACAAAACTGGCAAGCATTTACAGAGCTTAAAGACACCATTCGCCAGCAACAAATGTCGGCAGCGAAAGGCGATTTATTGACAGGAATTAATGCGGTAGGTTTACCTGTATTTAACTCAAACCAGAGTATTGAGTTTTGTATTGTCGCACTAGACAGTGAAATGTTTTTACCAGTCGACCCTCACAGTAAAACGATTGAAATCTTGAAAAATGAAGTGAACCTTATTAATCAATATATTAAAAGCCGCTAATCAATAGCCATAAAAAAACCAAGAGATCAAACTCTTGGTTTTTTAAGATCAGGAATAAAGCTCAGCTTATTTATTTAGTTTCTAAAACACCACGGCGAATCTGGTCACGTTCAATCGACTCAAATAATGCCTTAAAGTTACCTTCACCAAAGCCATCATCATCTTTACGTTGAATAAATTCAAAGAAAACTGGACCAATCATGTTTTCAGAGAAAATTTGCAATAACAGCTTCTTCTGACCGTCTTTAGTATTACCATCAAGCAAAATACCGCGCTGTTTTAATTCATCAGTCGGTTCACCATGCTCAGGTAAACGATCTTCTAGCATTTCATAATACGTATTTGGCGGCGGCGTCATAAATTTCAGACCAAGGCCTTTTAACTTATCCCAAGTCGAAATTAAGTCATCACAAATAAATGCGATATGCTGAATACCTTCACCATTAAAGTCAGATAGGAACTCTGCAATTTGGCCATTTCCTTTGTCTGAATCTTCGTTTAACGGAATACGGATCTTACCGTCTGGTGCTGTTAATGCTTTAGACGTTAAACCTGTATATTCACCTTTAATATCAAAGTAGCGAATTTCTTGGAAGTTAAAGATTTTTTCATAGAAGTTTGCCCAATACTCCATACGGCCTTTGTAGACGTTATGAGTTAGGTGGTCAATCTCGTTTAAGCCTGCCCCTACTGGACGTTTGTCGGCATCATCAAAGAAAACAAAGTCATTTTCATAAATATCACGGTCAACTAAAAAGATTGGCATGCCACCAATACCTTTAATTGCCGGAATGTTAAGCTCCATTGGCCCAACTTTTGAATACATTGGTTCAGCACCAAGCTCTACCGCTTTTTGGAAAGCTTTTGCTGCATCACGTGTTTTAAAGCCCATTGCACAAGCAGATGGACCATGTTCATTAAAGAAGAATGAAGCATAAGATTCTGGCTGATAATTCAGGATAATATTGATATTTCCTTGACGCCATAAGTACGCTTCTTTCGATTTATGCTTGGCTACTTTTGAAAAGCCGATTGTTTCAAAAACTGGATCTAATTCATTTTCTTTTGAAACAAACTCAATAAATGCAAAACCGCATAATTCTAATGGGTTCTCTAAAATATCCATCTAGTTTCCCTCTGGTGATTACCTGTTCCGTTTATCTCTATTGCTGATGAACTCAGCTCCTTTCTCTATAGAATACGTTGTCATTGGGTGAAGACTTGAACCGTCAAATTGGCTTAACCCAACACATCCTATGAGAAAAAAACGAGTCATTAAAACGAAGATATGATGAGCGTAGAGCCTTTAATGATTAATTTCCGTTCCATGTGGTGTTTGTTTTCCATACACACTGTCCTTTGTTATCTAAAAGTACGATTGAGATTTTTCAATAAACCCTTAAAAATCGTCTTTTCCTAAAAATCATTTATAGATTTATGGAGACCAACATCCTTGTTGGATCTCCAATGGCCATTTACCTTGAATTAGATGCTACTAAAAACAATTAAATTATGCAATACATAACTTAATTATGAATTGCATAATTTTAGTAATCTTTTAATTTGCCTGTTTTAAAATCAATTGTCATATTCGATATTCTGTTTATGATTCTTTATCTTCAAAAATCTCTCTTGCTTTGAGTTTGGAAAACTATGCTTTTAGTCAGCGCATGTTTAATTGGTGAACCTGTTCGATATGATGGTAAATCTTGTCCAAATACCCGACTTAAGCAGCTATTAATCAATAAAAAAGCCCATGCATTATGCCCAGAGCTATTAGGTGGTTTTACCACTCCCCGTTTACCCGCAGAAATTGTGGGCGGAACAGGTCAAGATGTGCTTGATGGCAAAGCAAAAATTATCGATTCATCTGGTTTAGATGTGACAGAGTTATATTTAAAAGGTGCTTACCGCACCCTAGAAGTTGCGCAGCAAATAAAAGCAACTTGTGTGGTTTTAAAAGAGAATAGCCCATCTTGTGGTAGCCAAAAAATTTATAACGGTACTTTCCAAGGTGAGAAAATTACAGGAGTTGGAATCACCACAGCGCTTTTGCAACGCCATGGCTTTGAAGTAATTTCTGAAAATGAGATTGAAGATTGGTTAGTAGAACATCCTCTTTAAGAGTGTGTTGATCTACCTAATCAAAAACCTCTTAATTGTTTTCTAAAATGGAAACAGATGGCACTCATTAGACAAGCCACTAAATAACTTATGGCAGCCATCCACCAGAAACCATAAATTCCCATCGCAGAAATCGAGATATCTTGCCAATGCAGTCCTTTATAGGCCATCCACCAACCACCGCCTAATCCGAAACATAACACCACGACCAAGAAAATCAGCATTGGTAAAATCGACACATCCCAACAACGCAGCAAAGAGGTCAATAACGTCATTAAGCCATCTAGAAAGTGAGACATACAGACAATCAACAGCAGTGATGCAGCCAAAATCTGAACAGCCAAATCATCTGAATAAAAGGTGACAATTAAGTCCCTCTCCAGCCATAAACACAGGGATAGACTGCCGCTTACTGCCATAATCACCCATATACTTTGTCTGGCAATTTTGTTTGCTTCTTCCATGTTTCCGCTGCCCACAGATCGTGACACTAAAATGCTATAAGCCGAGGCAATTGACGAAGGAAAAATAAACATGAAGCCGCCAGTACTCGCGACAATTTGATGTGCCGCTGACACCACACTCCCGAAAGGTAAAATCAGAATAGCAACCGAACAAAATGCAACAACATCCATCAACGCCATGATCGCAGTCGGTATACCTATTTTTAAAATCATACGCAGACTTTGTCGGCTATCTTCAACTGACTGTTCGGGATGCTCAATAAAGATGTATCTTTTCTCCAGAAAAAACAGGTAGTAAACAGCCAACATAAACCACCGTACAATGAGAGTGGCTAACAAAGCCCCTATTGCACCAAGTGGCGGAATTGAAAATGAAGCGACACCATAAATCAAAAGATAGGACAAAATAATTTTAAGAATGAAGAAAATGCTATCTGATAGTAAAACCTTATGCGCATTTTCAGTGACCTGAGACAAAGCTGTAAATAAGCGCATCAGTAAATGGGCAGGTAAAATAAATACCAAAAGCCAAATACAGTTTTTAGTAATTGACACAACATGTTCAGATGCACCAAATAATTTTGGTAAATCACGGAACAAGTAAAGCAAGCCAATACTCAGCAATGCCGAACATAACATCAGCCAAATGCCTTGAATAAAAATTTGACGAATACGTGGTATGTCATGGCAACCATAAGCTTCTGAAAGCTTAAGTATCACACCTTGTAGAATCCCCATACCAATGACATAGATCACTGTATATAGAGATAAGGTCACCGATAATGCTGCTACATGATCGTTACTAAAATGCCCTACATAAGCAATATCAACCAATCCACTTAAAACTAGAATTAAATTGCTTGAGAGCATGGGAATAAATAATTTAAAAATCTGGTTCATCAAGGAAATGCCTTATTTTTCTTTACGATTTATACTCATATTCACGTTATTTTTAGTGCATCAATCCAAAGCAAAAGACATACCAGTTCTAAATTAAGCTCCTATAAAATGTGCTTTAAATGAAAAGGCCAAACTATTCGTTTGGCCTTTTTTCCTAATGAATGTTGTTTATACAGTTATTCTTGTTTGTGTTTACTCGCCCAATAAGTCGCTAGTGCAGGCCCAGAAATATTGTGCCAAAGACTGAAAATCGCGCTTGGTACTGCTGTAATCGGAGACGCAGCAAAATGGACTGCTGCGAGCGCAACACCTAAGCCTGAGTTTTGCATCCCCACTTCAATAGCAATCGCCTTACTGTCCGCATAAGGTAATTTAAAGAAACGCGCTGCGGTAAAACCTAATAAATATCCAAGCCCATTATGTAAAATCACCACAGCCAAAATAAGCAAACCCGACTGTAAAATTGCTGCTTTGCTTCCACCAATAATAGCTGCCACAATCGCTACAATTGCAATGACCGAAACTAAAGGCATCACTTGAATATAAGATTCGACCTGACGTTTAAGCCATGTTCTTAAAATTAGACCAACTACAATAGGTAGTAGCACCACCTGCAAAATCGAAATAAACATCGAAGCTGCATCAATCTTTAGCCATTGACTAGCAAGCAGATAGAAAATCGCAGGGGTTAATACAGGTGCTAAAAGTGTTGATACCGATGTGCAGGCTACCGATAACGCCACATTGCCTTTGGCCATATAGGTAATCACATTTGAAGCCGTTCCCCCTGGGCAACAACCCACCAAAATGACCCCAACCGCAATTTCAGGCGGTAAATTAAATAATTTACATAGAACATATGCTAAGCCCGGCATCACCACAAACTGCGCAACCACCCCAATCAATACCGCTTTAGGGCTTTGTAATACCCCTTTAAAGTCATCGACGGTCATGGTCATTCCCATACCAAGCATAATAATGCCCAAAATCCATGGAATGTACGCTTTGAGCCAGACAAAAAATTCAGGCTGCCATAGCGCTAGCACTGCAAAAACAATCACCCATAGGGCAAAAGTTTTTTGAATAAATTGGGTAAAGCGTAGGAATGCAGCCATACTTTCTATCCCTAAAAAATTAAAATATAAAAGTAAAAATCAGAGCAATATACTTAGTGCTTACTCAACAGATCAGTCGACTGAATACGAACAACACCTTGTCGCTGCATGGTTTGCCACGCGTGTTCTAACGAACCATTCAGATCAATCCCTTTACAAGCATCTTCAACCACTAAAGTTTTAAAACCTTGCTTAACTGCATCTAAAGCAGTCCATGCTACACAAAAGTCCGTGGCAATTCCGACCACATAAACCGTATCAATGCCACGCTCTTTTAGGTAACTGGTTAAACCGGTCATGGTGGCGTGATCTGCTTCCATAAAAGCCGAGTAGCTATCAATATGAGCATGAAAGCCTTTTCGGATAATCAGTTGAGCTGTCGGAATATTTAAATCAGGATGAAACTCGGCATCTTGAGTACCTTTTACACAATGCTTAGGCCAAAGTACCTGTGGTCCATAGTCGAGTTCAATGGTTTCAAATGGCTGCTTACCCAAATGATTGGCTGCAAAAGAGATATGATTATCCGGGTGCCAGTCCTGAGTCAGGACGACATTTTCAAAACAACCAGCAAGTTGGTTAATAGTTGGAATAATTATATCGGCATCGGCGACTGCTAAATTTCCACCCGGTGTAAAACCATTTTGTACATCAACTACGATTAAAACCGCATTTTGTGGTTGTTTATTCATTTTCATGTCATCTTCAATCCCAACTGGGAAATTGCATTCTATCTTGCCACAAAAAAAGCCCATATTAAGTAAGGCTCAGTCGAATCAAGCCGTATTGTTATGTTTACTGGGTATTCTTAGCGCGCAATAATGAAAACATCCTATCTTTTCCTCAAGTTTACATCGCGATTATCCGTTAGGCGTATTGTTCTTATGCGTCTGATCAGTCATAATTTGCATAATTGTCATTCAACAATCTGTTATTGTTAGAACTGGACAATCAAAATACTGCAACCATCCCACATTTTGTTTTTCTTACCTCAGATTCGGATGGATAAATAGGATATTTTTAAAAATGACTCAGCAAGCACAGACCATTCAAGGCTCAATCGTCGCAATCGTCACACCAATGTTGAAAGACGGCGGTGTAGATTGGAAGGGTCTTGAGAAGCTGGTTGAGTGGCACATAGAACAAGGTACAAACAGTATTGTAGCCGTCGGTACAACCGGCGAAGCCTCAACATTGAGCATGGAAGAGCACACACAGGTTATTAAAGAAATTATTCGTGTAGCCAATAAACGTATTCCAATTATTGCCGGTACTGGTGCAAACTCAACCCGTGAAGCAATCGAATTAACTAAAGCTGCTAAAGAGCTTGGCGCAGATGCTGCTTTACTTGTAACACCATATTATAACAAGCCAACCCAAGAAGGCCTTTACCAACACTATAAAGCGATTGCTGAAGCTGTTGAATTACCGCTTATTCTCTATAACGTACCTGGTCGTACTGGCGTAGACCTTTCAAACGACACAGCTGTACGTTTAGCAGAGATCTCGAATATTGTTGGCATTAAAGATGCAACAGGTGACGTACCTCGTGGTAAAGCTTTAATTGAGGCGTTAAACGGCAAGATGGCTGTGTACTCAGGTGATGATGAGACAGCATGGGAACTTATGCTTCTTGGCGCTGACGGCAACATCTCGGTTACTGCAAATATTGCACCTAAAGCAATGAGTGAAGTATGTGCTGTTGCGATTGCCAAAGATGAACAACAAGCGAAGACGCTTAACAATAAGATTGCAAATTTACACAATATTCTATTTTGCGAATCAAACCCAATTCCTGTGAAATGGGCACTACATGAGATGGGACTGATTGATACTGGTATTCGCTTACCACTCACTCCTCTCGCTGAGCAATATCGCGAACCTCTCCGCAATGCCCTAAAAGATGCGGGAATTATTTAATAAGAGCAATTTATGATGCAATTACGTCTTGGTTTAGTCCTTGCAGTTTCAGCCTTAAGTTTAGCTGGTTGTGGTCGCTTCGCAATTAATAATCACTCTTTAGATTATAAAAATGCCAAGCAACTTGCCCCGCTTGAATATCCTGCCGATGCAACTGTACGACCAGCGACACCTTTGTATCCTGCACCAACTGTAGAACAGCGCGCTATCGATAACGCACCGAAGTTTGAAAATAAGCGTGGCAACCGCTATGCACTGCCACGCCCTGAACAAACGCAAGGTAATGCGACACTAGATGCCTCTGCTCAAACGACGACTGCGCTTGGACGTCCTCAGCTTGTGACTGACGGTAATAAAAATCCGTTGTTAAAAGTTGATGGAAATACAGCCGAGATCTGGCAATACACCAAAGCTACGTTAAGTACTTTAAATTTCAACATCATCGCTCAAGGCAGTAATCAAGCGACGATTAAAGTAAATGACAATACTTATGTGCTTAAACTTACTGGTGTAGGTTCTAGTCATACTCTTGCTCTATTTAATGTAGATAACACTTTTGCAAGCCCAGATGTGGCTGCTGAAG
This sequence comes from Acinetobacter pittii ATCC 19004 = CIP 70.29, assembly GCF_000369045.1. GTDB lineage: Bacteria > Pseudomonadota > Gammaproteobacteria > Pseudomonadales > Moraxellaceae > Acinetobacter > Acinetobacter pittii. Next base: position 433,319 of record NZ_KB849796.1, read on the forward strand.
TGTTAAACCAGATTTACCAAAATTGGCCAGCCTAGTCGTTTACTAGGCATTTTTTTTAAAAAGGTTCCCTCATGTTAAAACAAACCTTGCTCTATACTGGTAAAGCAAAATCTGTATATGAAACAGACAATGCCGACCATCTGATTTTAGTCTTTCGTGATGATGCCTCTGCGTTCAACGGCGAAAAAATCGAACAACTAGATCGTAAAGGCAAGGTGAACAACCGTTTTAACGCCTTCATCATGGAAAAACTTGCTGCTGCGGGTATTGAAACGCATTTTGAAAAATTGCTTTCTCCAACTGAAGTGCTTGTTAAAAAACTTCAAATGATTCCAGTTGAATGTGTAATTCGTAACTACGCAGCTGGTTCTCTATGCCGTCGCTTAGGTGTAGAAGAAGGTAAAGAGTTAACTCCTCCTACATTTGAATTGTTCTATAAAGATGACGGTCTAGGCGACCCAATGGTTAACGAATCTCAAGCGATTGCTTTAGGTTGGGCGACTGCTGAACAGTTAGAACAAATGAAAGTTTTAACTTATAAGGTAAACGATGTATTAAAAGCATTATTTGCTGAAGGCAACATGATTTTGGTGGACTTCAAGCTTGAATTCGGTGTTTTCCATGACCGCATCGTGCTTGGTGATGAGTTCTCTCCAGACGGCTGCCGTTTATGGGATAAAGACTCTAAGAAGAAACTCGACAAAGACCGTTTCCGTCAAGGTTTAGGCGGTGTTGTTGAAGCTTATGAAGAAGTTGCTGCTCGTTTAGGCGTAGATTTATCTGACATCTAATCAGTAAAACTTCATAAAAAAACCGGGCTAAAGCCCGGTTTTTTATATTCAGCGCCATGCACCCCAAACAATGTAGACAGATTTGTCTATTTCAATAAATTAACACTTGCATAATCTTAATTTAAAACACTAAAATCTAAAAAAACACAAAGCACTTCACAATAATTAAATTTAAAAACTCGGATGAACCTATGGAATTATCTAAGCTTGAAAAGAGATTAATGAATCATCCAATCCATTTTGGTGAAAATCCTTTGGTCTTATTAAACAACTTTAGCACTTCTGCCTTAAAACAAGGCTGGAGTCAGGCAGAGATTGAATCTGTTATTGCTAAAGCCTCTCAAGGCGACTATATGGCACTCATCCGTACTTTAAGAGCTTATACTTTTCTTTGATTTTGTGATTGATGATCCAGCCATTGTGCATTCAATTTATAAAAAGACACATAAAGCTGTTATGAATAGACTAGATTTATCCTGAACACTGCCTTAACAATAAATAAAACAATAAATATAAGATATTTATACAGTGAGGAGTAAACCTGATGGACCATGAAATAGAGGAAAAGAAAGTCGAGAAAACTTTAAGCTGGCGTGAAAAAATGGCAGTCGAAGAACATGAGAAACTGTCACCCCGTCTGGTTTATGAAATTATCCGCCGTGATGGTGCCGAAGAGCTTGATCGTCCAACAACTGCATTGATCTTTTCAGGGATTGCCGCGGGTTTAGTCATCAGTTTTTCATTTGTATTTAAAGCGATTATTGCTGCTTATCTCCCAGCTGATGCAGTCTGGACCGATTTAATCACTAATGTTGGTTATACCATTGGGTTCTTGATCGCTATTTTGAGTCACATGCAACTCTTTACCGAGAATACTATCACCACAGTTGTGCCTTTATTTAATCCCTTTACTTTCGATAAATTACGAGCAGTGGGCCGCTTATGGGGCATTGTGATTCTATGCAACATCATTGGAACAGCTTTGGCGAGTTTATTTTTCCTAACTACTCACCTGTTTACGCCAGATATTGATAAAGCACTGGATGAACTCGCACATCATGTGGGCTCCTTTTCTGCCACTCAGAATCTGCTCAAAGGCATTATGTCAGGGCTGTTAATTGCTGCATTGGTCTGGATGTTGCCTTCAGTCAGTAATAAGTTTCTGCTCATCTTTTTCATGACGTATCTGATAGGACTGGGTGACTTTACCCATGTAGTGGTTGGTTCTACAGAAATGTCCTATCTGGTCTGGCAAGGAGAAGCTTCTATTAGCAAGTATCTGTTTACTTTCCTCATCCCTACCACTATCGGCAATATTATTGGCGGTACAGGCGTGTTTACTCTACTGATTTATGGTCAGGTCACTGAAGAGCTGGAATAGCATAAAGCAGGAACTATTGTTCCTGCTGCCATCTGCGTTGCTGTAAACGCTCACCTTCAACCTCACGCTTATTTCTTGCAGACTCATAGAGTTTGGTTCCCTTCAACTCAGGCGGCAAATAGTCTTGCAGCACAAAGTGCTCAGGGTAATCATGAGGATAGAGATAATTAATACCATAGCCTTGCTGTTTCATAAGCTTGGTTGGCGCATTTCTCAAATGCAAAGGCACAGGTAAATTTGCCGTTTTTTCAGCAAGTTCCAGAGCCTTATTAATCGCTAAATAAGTACTATTACTTTTTGCACTCGTTGCTAAGTAAACTGCTGTTTGACCTAGAATAATTCGAGCCTCAGGCATACCCACCGCTTGTACAGAGCGGAAACACTCACCTGCAAGCAATAGCGCATTTGGGTTGGAGTTTCCGATGTCTTCTGAGGCTGCGATCAGCATACGTCTTGCAATAAAAACCGGATCTTCTCCACCTTTAAGCATACGAGCCATCCAATATAGCGTTGCATCTGGATCACTGCCGCGAATTGATTTAATAAAGGCAGAAACAAGGTCGTAATGCTGCTCACCAGATTTGTCATAACGCGCAATATTTTGCTGAGCGACTTTTACCACAACCGCATTAGTAATCGTGTTTTCAACTTCTGGTTCAAAAGTACTTGCGATCAAGTCTAGTAAATTAAGCGCTTTACGTGCATCACCTGCTGCGAACTGAATGAGCGCATCATATTCTTCAATATGGATATAACGTTCTTTTAAGAATTTATCGCTTTGAAGTGCATTGTTGAGTAATGTCTGAATTGCCTCACTGTCTAAACTATTTAAGGTATAGACCTGACAGCGTGATAAAAGCGCACTATTCACCTCAAAAGATGGATTTTCAGTGGTCGCGCCTATTAACGTAATTTTGCCTTTTTCAACTGCACCCAATAAAGCATCTTGCTGTGATTTATTAAAACGATGAATTTCATCAATAAAAACTACAGGTGTCAGTAAATCACCACTTTCTGCAATCACTTCACGTAATTCTTTTACGCCCGTATTCAGCGCAGACAAGCTCACAAATGGACGGTCTATCGCTTGTGCCAAAAGTAAAGCAATCGTTGTTTTACCAACGCCTGGTGGACCCCAAAAAATAATAGAAGGCAAATGTCCCTGATCAATCATTTGACGTAAGGGCGCATGTTCACCTAATAAATGGTCTTGCCCAATAATTTCAGACAAGTCTCTTGGGCGCAGGCGTTCGGGAAGTGGAATATGGGTGTCTGACATCTCAAATGGCTTTATCGTCTTTTCACTATAGTCTATTGTGTCTCACAGAAATCTACAATTTGAATCTATGAGACACGTCCTTTATTTACAGGCGCTTGCTTAGCATTAAGAGGGTTTCTTACTCAGCTTGAGTAAACGCGCATTTGAGCCATCTTCAATCACCCAAATCGAACCATCTTGTGCTTCATGCAACCCACGAATACGTTTTTTCATATCTAATCTTTGCACTTCTTTCACTGGTTTATGCTCTAAATCCACCACAATAATCGCTTCGGAAGATAACCCGCCAATTAAGGCTTTATTGTGCCATGCAGGAAATTGCTGACCACGATAAATGATCATACTCGATGGAGAGATTACGGGAGTCCAGTCAATTTCGGGTGCTTTAAATTCTGGGCGAGTGTGATGGTCTGGAATAGGTTGGCCCGAATAATGGTCTCCATTTGAAACAATTGGATAACCATAATTTTCACCTTTAGTAATAATATTAAGCTCATCACCACCTTTAGGCCCCATCTCAACCACCCATAACTGTCCTTGGCGGTCAAAAGCCATACCTAACGGGTTACGGTGTCCCAGTGACCATATTTCAGCAGTGACCCCGCCTTGCTTATAAAAAGGGTTACCTACAGCCGCGGTGCCATCCTCATTTAAACGCAAGATTTTACCCAAGTTACTTTTCATGTTTTGGGCTGGATCAAACTTTTGTCGCTCACCTGAACTGACCCACAGCTTACCATCTGTACCAAAAAGCATGCGATGTCCATAATGGCCTTGTCCCGAGACTTTAGGTACTTGCTGCCAAATCTGCTTTATATCGGTGAGTTTTGGCTGATTAGGATGAGATAAATCTAGTTTCGCACGTGAAATCACTGCCCCAGATCCACCTTGCCCTTTTGTAGCATAGCTGAGATAAACCCAGTGATTCTTGGCAAAGTCAGGGTGTAAAATGACATCTCCTAAACCACCCTGTCCTCCATAGTTCACCGCTGGAACACCTTGCACATCCAACATTTGCTTATTTTTAGGGTTAAAAATTTTTAATTTACCTTGCCGTTCAGTCACTAATAAACGCTGATCAGGCAGACTGGTCACAGCCCAAGGCTCATTAAAATGTGAAACTGCTTCAACCTGATAAGTTTGTTTGACAGCAACAGACTGATCTGCTTTTGCAGTCGTATTTTGTTCTGGATTTTTTGAATTGGTATTATTAGACCCACAGGCCATTAACAAAAAAAAGCTACTACATAATAAGGGGGCTGCTAATCGTCTCATCATTTTTATCTCCTTTTGTTTTTATTGTTATATTACGGAGATGAGCAAAAAAATTACGATAAAAATGTTACTTTATTATACGCTGTAATCAAACATTCTCTTTTAAGACTAAATTAGCGCACCCAGCGTACAATATAATCTTCAAGATCATCTTCATGGACATCAACTTCAGAAATACAACGTCCTGCAACTGACTTTTTCGCCTTAACCACGCTTTGTCTCGAACCCGTATTTAAATAATGCCAAGAAGGTAAATTCTTGCCTTCATTCAAGCGCTTATAGGCACAGCTTGATGGCAACCAGTGGATTGTTTTTAAAGATTCTACCGTTAATTGTAGGCAGTCAGGTACTTGCTGCTGACGATTTGGATAGTCCGTGCAACGCCCTGTACCACAATCAAGTAACTTACAGGCCACTTTGGTATAAGCCACCTCATGCGTATCTTCATCTTCTAGTTTTACCAGACAGCACAAACCACAGCCATCACATAAAGCTTCCCACTCAGCCTGAGTCAGTTGCTCTAACGGATAGTTTTTCCAAAAGAGTGGTCGAAGTGAGGTCTCGGTAGACATAATCTTTTAACAGCTGATGAGATAAAACGATGTATCAGTATAGCATTGAAGTGGTCTGTACTAAAAAAAGAAGCTGTATTTATGACATCACAAAATGATTGTTTAATATACATTTCAACCACATAAACGACACATTCCGAGTAAAAAACACGCTATATAGTTAAATGACAATGAAAAATAAGGAGGACAGCATTATGTTCCGTTGGGCGATAATTTTTGCAGTAATTGCACTCATTGCCAGTCTATTAGGGTTTGGTGGTGTTGCAGGGCTATCTAAAGACTTTGCCGTGATTTTATTAGTTGTAGCTGTAATTCTAGCTGTAATTGGGTTCATTTCTCGAGGCCGAACTTAATTTAATCATGATCACATAAAAAGAAGGAACTGGTTTCCTTCTTTTTTATTGCTTATAACTTTGTATCTTTTTCTTTTGATGTAGATTTTTACATAGTTATTTATTTTAGTTCTTAATTTTTATGCTTTAATCAAGCGTATTTAAATCGATTTAAATTTCAGGATTAATGTCATGAGTACTGCAATTAAAACCCGTGAAATTCAATATACTGCACCAGACGGTAGCCATTTAATTGGTTACTTTGCGGCTCCAGATAGCGAAACACCTGTTGCGGGTGTAATTGTTGCTCCTGAGTGGTGGGGACGTAACGAATATACTGAGCAACGCGCACGTGAACTTGCTGAACACGGCTATGCTGCGCTTGCAATTGATATGTATGGTGATAAAAAAGTTACAACCACCGCAGCTCAAGCCTATGAATGGATGATGCAGACATTTGAAGAGTTAGACACGGTGACTGATCGTGCCAATGCTGGGCTTCAAACTTTAGCTGCTCAACCAGAAGTAAACAGTGAGAAAATTGCTGCTGTCGGTTACTGCTATGGTGGTAAAGTCGTATTAGATCTTGCGCGTTCAGGTGCTCCACTAAAAGCGACTGCAACTTTCCATGGCACATTAACGCCTAAAGCTCCTGCTCAAAAAGGCGACATTCAAGGTGAAGTTTTAGTTCTACATGGTGAATTAGACAGTATGGTCACCTTAGAAGATGTTGCTAATTTCGAAAAAGAGATGCAAGCTGCTGAGGTTAAACACGAAGTAGTGGTTTTAGAAGGTGCTAAACATGGCTTTAGTAACCCGCTTGCCGATGAAAGAGCCAAAGCGAACGGTGTAGACCTTGGTTACAATAGCGAAGCGGAAAAACAAGGCCTTGCTAAAATGTACGCTTTATTAGATCGTACGCTAAAATAAAAGAAGCAAATTTGGAGCAAATGATTTTTTTGCATTTGCTCCCTTAAATGTTTATGACTTTGCAATATTTTTACTGTATTTTTTAAACCATACTTCAATAACTATACTCCCGTTGAGCTAGAGCAAAGCCTAGTCTTATTTCCCGCACTCGGGGTTTAATGGAATAACATGAGAGGATACAACAATGACTGACAAGAAATGTCCGTATTGCGAATTTGATGAATATGACATCATTGATAAGAATGAATTTGCCGTAATTTTGCCTGATTCTAACCCGTTATCTAAAGGCCACTGTGTAGTAACACCACTGCGCCATGTTAGTTCTTTTTTTGACATTACGTCTAAAGAACATCAAGGCTTGCTTACACTTCTTGAAATTGCCCGTCATGAAACCCAGCTTCGTCATCAACCAGATGGCTTTCATATTGGCTTTAATGATGGTGAAGTTTTTGGAAAAACTTCAGATCATTTCCACATTCATGTCATTCCTTACTATAAAAACCAGCCGTTGAAACTAGATCAACTTTGGGGTGTACAAAAGGATTAATTCTTTTTACCCATAGAACAGGGACTACATTTTTGATGTAGTCCCTGTTTTTATATGTCCATTTTCTTCGTTTTCTTTAAACAAAATTTCATCTAAATTTCAGCTATAATTTAGCCCTTACTTCTCTTCTATAGCTGTTCATGCCTGAATTTTCTTTTTCTGATGCCCTCTTAAACTGGTTCGATCAACATGGTCGTCACGATTTGCCTTGGCAAGTTGCCAATGATCCATACAAAGTTTGGGTTTCTGAAATTATGCTACAACAGACTCAGGTAAAAACAGTTCTGCAATATTTTGATCGCTTTATGGAGCGCTTCCCGACTGTAGAAGCTTTAGGTCATGCAACTTGGGATGAAGTAGCACCTTATTGGGCTGGCCTCGGTTACTACGCTCGTGCCCGCAATTTGCATAAAGCGGCTGGTCTTGTCACGCAGCAAGGTAAATTTCCTGAAACGCTAGAAGAATGGATTGCACTACCTGGCATTGGTCGCTCTACCGCAGGCGCGCTCATGTCTTTAGGTTTACGTCAGTACGGCGTCATTATGGATGGCAACGTGAAACGCGTTTTAGCTCGCTTCTTTGCCATTGAAGATGACTTAAGCAAACCACAACACGAGCGTGAAATGTGGAAACTGGCTGAAGAGCTTTGCCCTACACATCGCAATCATGACTACACTCAAGCGATTATGGATCTCGGCGCAACCATTTGTACGCCTAAAAAACCGCTATGTTTATATTGTCCAATGCAAGCTCATTGTCAGGCTTATCAGCAAGGTTTAGAACAAGAGTTACCTTTTAAAAAGCCGAAAAAAACACCGCCTGTTAAAACAGCAGATGTTCTTATTATTCAGTGCGAAGATGAATGGTTCTGGCAACAACGTCAAGCTCATGGTCTATGGGGCGGTTTATTCTGTTTACCTATTTTAGAAAATGAACATGAACGACTGAGCTTAAGCCAACAATTTAAACTACAGCCTCAAGCACAAACTTTTCAGATCAGCCATAGCTTCACTCATTTCACATGGTTACTTAATGCTCACGTGTTCCACGTGGAACCTGATCAAAAAGAACATCTGGCTATTGAACTTGAAGGTCAATGGTTGAGTCAAGAACAAGCCATTGCCAAAGGTGTTCCAACCGCTATGAAAAAATTGATCTCGACAAGCCGTTCATGACATAGTGAGTAAAATAATTTTGATATGGCTGTGACAGGGAGTATTTTGTGCGACGTTTTGTTTCTCATTTCTCACTTGGTTTTCTGATTATTCTATTGGCTGCCTGTGCCAGTGCACCTAAAAAACCTGCCCCACTTCCACCTGCTCAAGTCATCAAACTCAAAAGTATGCAGCTTCCAAGTCGACTACCTGTACCTGTAAAAGGTATTGACCGTGATGAGTTAAAAGACACATGGGGAGCTGCTCGGAGTCAGGGCCGTAGTCACGAAGGAATTGATATTTTGGCTCCACGTGGAACCAAAGTGTACAGTGCAACCGAAGGACTCGTTGCAGATCTTCGCAATAACAACTTAGGTGGCAAAGTCATCTGGATTTTAGGTCCAGCCGGGACATGGCATTATTATGCTCATCTTGATGGTCACAAACGTGGCTTAAATGTGGGTGACTATGTCAAAAAGGGCGACCTCATTGGCTATGTCGGCAATACGGGCAATGCACGTTATACTTCACCTCATCTTCATTATGGTCTTTACTTAGATGGTAAAGGTCGTGGTGCTGTTAATCCTTATTCATATTTACGCTAGGAACATTTTATGTCGGAAGCGCTGATCAATCGCTTAGTAGAGTTTGCCGAGTCTGGCAACCAGCAAAAGATCATTTTAAATGGCAATAGCTATCAAGGCTGGATCATGGAAATCAGCGATGATGCCCTACTGATCAGTACCGGTTTTTCAGACAAAGTTGGCAAAGACTTTTGGCTAAAGTTTGAAGACTTAACACAAGCAGAACTGTATTATTGGGATACTCGCCCGAATGAATGGGTGCTATTTAAACTTTAAAATTCTAAGATAAATATAAGGAGCATTATCATGAAAACTCAACGTTGCGGATGGTGTTCCGACGATCCACTCTATATTGCTTACCATGATGAAGAATGGGGTAAACCCGAACACGACGAAGCACGATTATTTGAAATGCTCTGTCTTGAAGGTCAGCAAGCGGGCCTTTCATGGATTACCGTACTGAAAAAAAGAGAAAGCTACCGTCAGCATTTTTTTAATCATCCGATTGCAGACATTGCTTCATTTACAGATGATTTTTTAGAACTAAAATTATCTGATGCTGACTTAATTCGTCACTTTGGTAAACTCAAAGCCATTCGTGATAATGCTATTGCTTGGCAAGCGCTCAAAGCACAAGTCGATGATGTTCCTACATGGCTTTGGCAGTTTGTAGATGCAGCTCCACAAAACAATGATGTTGTAGATTATCGTAAGGCCCCTGCTCAAACCGAGCTGAGTGTAAAACTTTCCAAAACTCTTAAAAAGAATGGTTTCAAATTTGTTGGCCCAACCACCTGCTATGCTTTTATGCAGGCAGTAGGCATGGTCGATGATCATGAAAACGATTGTCAATTTAAAGCTTCATAACCCACCAGAACGGTTCAAAGCCGCTTAAGGAGTTTCCGATGAGCAATAATACGATTCAAGCTTATGCTGCAATGCAGGCAGGTGAAAAACTGGTTCCCTATCAATTTGACGCAGGTGAATTACAACCGCATCAGGTTGAGGTAAAAGTTGAATATTGTGGTTTATGTCATTCTGATATTTCTGTTTTAAATAATGAATGGCGTTCGACCGTGTACCCTGTGGTTGCAGGTCATGAAATTATCGGACGAATTGTTGCTTTGGGCTCAGAAGCCAAAGGTCTACAAATTGGACAGCGTGTCGGTATTGGTTGGACAGCTGAAAGTTGCCAAGCCTGTGATGAATGTATTGGTGGTCAGCAAGTACTGTGTACAGGTGGAAATGTTGCAACAATCGTGGGGCATGCTGGTGGCTTTGCTAATAAAGTCCGTGCAGGTTGGCAATGGGCCATTCCCCTCCCCGAAGATTTAGATGCTGAAAGTGCAGGTCCTTTACTTTGTGGCGGAATTACCGTTTTTGATCCACTACTCAAACACAAAATACAGGCAACGCATCATGTCGGTGTAATTGGTATTGGTGGTTTAGGTCATATAGCCATTAAGCTACTTAAAGCTTGGGGCTGTGAAATCACTGCTTTTAGTTCTAATCCTGACAAAACAGAAGAACTCAAAGCAATGGGAGCGGACCATGTAGTGAATAGCCGCGATACGGAGGCAGTAAAAGCTCAAAAAGGTAAATTCGATTTATTGCTAAGTACCGTGAATGTGACTCTAAATTGGTCTGCTTTTATTGCAACACTGGCACCAAACGGAACCTTACATTTCTTAGGCCTTACGCTTGAGCCTGTTCCTGTTTCTGTTGGCTCTCTTATTGGTGGTGCTAAGTCAGTGACTGGTTCACCTACGGGCTCACCTGCTGCGCTACGTCAGCTTTTAAAGTTTGCTGCACGCAAAAAAATTGCGCCTCAAATTGAGCTATTTCCAATGTCACAGCTCAATGAAGCAATTGAACGTCTACACTCAGGTCAGGCACGCTACCGCATTGTACTTAAAGCAGACTTTGCAGATTAAAACTAACTCGCTGTTTTAATCTGTTGCCGTGACCAGTCCGCTAAGTCTTTAATTGCTTGGCGGACATCTGCTGTTAACTCATGACCTGCATTTAAACGAATAAAATGCCGATAGCGTTCATCCTCCCCAAAAACATGCCCGGGAACTACGGTAATTCCGTGAGATTTTGCAGTGTAATAGAGCGCCAAACTATCTACGGTTTTAGGTAACTGCATCCATAAGGCATAACCCCCGTCTGGTTGACTCAGTGCAATTGGAATACCTTCAAAGGCATTTAAAATACAACTACGATACTCCTCGACTTGCCGCATCAAATTCGGTCTTAACTGCTCTAAATGCTCCCTGTAACCACGACTATAAATAAAATCAGCTAGGCCTAATTGTAGCGGTGTATTGACCCCTATATTACTGGCTACCAGCTCAAGCCTTAAATGTTGTAGCTTCGCACTTAAACAGAACCACCCTACCCGATACGCGCTCGACAATGACTTAGAAACCGATCCACACCAAATGACATAGCCTTCACGGTCCCAATAGCGAATAGGTAATGGTCGTTCACCACTGTAGCCACACTCCCCATAAATATCATCTTCGATAATAAAGCACTGATACTTTGCAGCTAATTCGGCAATCTTTTGTTTTTCTACATTACTTAAACAATATCCCAATGGGTTCTGATAGTTGGCTGTCATTAAGCAAACTTTAGCTAAACCTTGCTTCATAAATGATTCTAAGCGCTCAAGATCGATACCACGATGATGCGCTGGAATTTCAATAATCTGCCGTTTTAAACTTGCTATAAGCTGTAGTTGTCCATTAAAAGTAGGTGTCGGAATTAAAATACTATCACCTACTTCTGTTAAGTGTTGAATCACTAAAGACAAAGCAGGCATGCAGCCATTGGTAATAAAAATATCTTCTGCCGCGATAAAAATTCCATCTTCACGCCAATGATCAGATAACGCTTTTCTTAATTGCTCATGCCCTTGTTTATTACAATAAAGAAAGTCTTGAGGCTGACAATTTTTTAAAGCCCGTTGAATAGAACGACGTAAACCTTCCACAGGAATAAAATGAGGCGTTAACTGAATAGAGCCTAATGGTACAAGATGGCTTTGTAAGGCAGCTTCCTGAATTTGATTATGCAATTCCAGATTTGAAACTTGTCGAGGTAAAGACAAGAAATCTGGACTTTCAGGAATGGGGCTCGATTGTGCACGAGCAACCACAAAATAACCTGACTTCGGCTTTACATAAATAAGCCCCCTCGCCTCAAGTAACTCATAACAACTTTTTGCTGTACTTAAGCTAATACCATGCTGACGAGCAAAATCTCGTAAAGAAATAAGTTTCTGATGAGGTTTAAGCTCATCTTGATAAATACGATGTGCTAATTGATTGGCAAGAACCTGATATTGGAAAGTCATTCTGTGCTGCTTTTTTAAAAATTTCTGTATCTGTACTGGTTTATAGAACACCTTTAGGCTATAGAAATCAACTCAAAAAGTAGCAAAGTCATGAAATTAAAAGCTATATTGTTATTTACTATTGTTTTAGCTGGTTGCCAACAACAACCAAAAGATGAGCAGTACAGACATACTGTTTGCCAAAGCCTCATAGAAGGCTATTTAAAAATGACAAATCAACAAGACTATAAAATGGAGCAACGCACTGATGACGAGACCAGTACGATTTCTCATTATCAATATAAACGGAATAGCTCAAATGAAGTTGTAATGGTGAACTCGGTTTATTCGACTTTGTATTTTAGCTGCCGAGAACATCAAAAAAGCTATTTTCTATCTCAACATTCATCACAAGGACAAACGACCCCACTTTTAGAAGTTCATTTTCCAACTGACAGTTACACTACTTTTAGAGAGCGTTTTTAAAACCGTCTTTTAACTGTTCTGCCAAAAACTCAATAAATAAACGAATCCGTTTTGGTAGATGCTCTTGTTGATAATACACAGCATGGATGCTTTGATATTGATGTTCAATTTGGTCTTCGAATAATGCAATCAAACGTCCTTCTTGAATATCTTTCCAAATTTCAAATTCAGATAGTCGTGCAATACCATGGCCTCTAATCGTGAGTTGGCGTACCGTCTCACCACTAGAAGCTTTAATATTTGCTTGTGCAAAAAAATATTCATCGCCGACTTTAATCGGCCAGCTATTAATATAGGCAGGTCTGGTAAAACCAATCAGATCATGCTGTTCAAGCTGTTCAGGTTGTGTCGGTGTACCCTTAATTGCTAAATACTCAGGGCTTGCAACGATAAATAAGCGACTTCTACATACTAATTTGGCATGCAGACTCGAATCATTAAGTTCCCCAAACCGAAATGCCACATCGGTTTTTTGCTGTAATAGATCAATCACCTGATCATTACTATTGAGTTCAATTTCAATATTTGGATAGTACTCACGAAATTTATGCATTAACGGCGCAATCACGTGTAAAACAAACGGCGTTGCTGAATCAATGCGAATAAGTCCCGCAGTCCCCTGATCAGATTTTTGAAGTTCTTCTTCAGCCGCATTTAGCTCATTTAAGATTTTACGAGCCTTTACCAAAAACTGCTGCCCTTCTTGAGTGAGTTTCAATTTACGTGTCGTTCGTTCTAACAAAGTCACATCTAACTTAGCTTCTAGGCGTGTTAAAGATCGACTGACTCCTGAAGGCGTTTGTTTTAAATGTTCTGCCGCCGCAACAAAAGAGCCCGTATCAACGATTGCGATAAACGCGACCAGCTCTTCAATTGTCGATTTCATGTCTTATTCCATTATTGACTAATGATCAAAGATATTTTGCTTATTCATCTATTTTTTCGCAACAATAAAAAAAGCAAAATGCACATCAAGTTAAATGATTATTCAAATTTAGGTAAACACATGAATATCCCACGTTTTGGTCTAGGAACTTTCCGTCTTAAAGAACAAGCAGTTATTGATTCTGTTAAAACTGCTTTAGACGTAGGTTACCGTGTCATTGATACTGCTCAAATTTATGACAATGAAGCAGCAATTGGTCAAGCGATTGCCGAAAGCGGTGTATCACGTCAGGACTTATTTTTAACCACAAAAATCTGGGTAGATAATTTTGCTCAAGATAAGTTTATTCCAAGCTTAAAAGAAAGCTTAGAAAAGCTTCGTACTGACCATGTTGACCTCACATTGATCCATTGGCCAGCGCCAGATTTAGGCGTTTCGATTCCTGAAGTTATGCAGCTTTTACTTGAAGCAAAACAACAGGGCTTAACTAAACAAATTGGTATTTCAAACTTCAATATTGCACTTACCCAACAAGCAATTGACACAATTGGTGTAGAGCATATTGCAACGAATCAGATTGAGTTAAGCCCTTATCTTCAAAACCATAAACTTGTAAATTTCTTACAAGAGAAGAACATTGATGTCACTTCATACATGACTCTTGCGTACGGTAAAGTGCTTCAAGACCCAGTTCTCGCTGAAATTGCAGCAGCACATAAAGCAACGACAGCGCAAATTGCACTAGCGTGGGCATTGCAACGTGGTTTTGCAGTCATTCCATCTTCGACTAAACGTGAAAACCTGATTAGCAACTTAAAAGCACAGGATATCGAGTTAACTTCAGCTGAAATGCAAATGATTGCTGAGCTCGACCGCAACAGTCGTGAAGTTAGCCCAGAGCCATGGGCACCTGTTTGGGACTAAACTCATGAACACTCAATCAAATACGGCGTTCTCGTTATTGGCATTGGCAATTGGTGCCTTTGCCATTGGCACCACGGAATTCTCACCAATGGGACTGTTGCCGAATATCGCTAATGATTTAGGAATTTCAATTCCAACGGCCGGAATGTTAATTACGGGCTATGCACTTGGCGTCATGCTAGGTGCGCCTTTCATGACCTTGTGGTTTGGTGGTTTTGCACGACGTAATGCGCTTATTTTGCTGATGGCGATCTTTACGGTCGGTAACCTAATCGCAGCGTTTTCACCAAGCTATATGAGCTTATTAGGTGCTCGTCTCATTACAAGCCTGAACCACGGTGCCTTCTTCGGGATTGGCTCTGTTGTAGCGGCAAGCATTGTACCCGCACATAAACAGGCCAGTGCTGTAGCAACCATGTTTATGGGTTTAACCATTGCCAATATTGGTGGTGTACCGTTAGCAACATGGGTTGGGCAAAACATTGGCTGGCGTATGTCTTTTCTTGCGATTTCTTTGCTTGGCGTAATTACCATGCTCGCTTTATGGAAAGCGCTCCCACAAGGTATGGTTGCCCAAAAACCAAATGTGAAAGCTGAATTAAAGGTATTAACGCGTACTCCTGTGGTCCTTGCGCTACTCACCACCGTACTCGGTGCAGGTGCAATGTTTACACTCTACACCTATATTGCGCCAAGTTTGACTGAGTTTACCCATGCTTCACCGACTTTCATTACGTTCATGTTGGTGCTGATTGGTGTAGGTTTCTCAATTGGTAACCATTTGGGTGGACGTTTTGCAGATTTGTCTATCAACAAAACTCTGATTGGTTTCTTGGTTCTGTTGATTGTGATGATGGTGACTTTCCCAATTCTTGCGCAAAGCCAGATTGGAGCAGCCATTGCATTAGTGACCTGGGGTGCAGCAACCTTTGCTTTAGTACCACCTTTGCAAATGCGTGTAATGTCAGTCGCTCATGAAGCACCAGGACTTGCCTCTTCAGTGAATATTGGTGCGTTTAACTTAGGTAATGCAGTAGGTGCAGCAGCAGGCGCGTTAGTACTCGATCTAGGTTGGGGTTATAGCGCAGTATCTTTTGCTGGCGCATTGTTGGCTGGGTTAGGTTTGTTATTGGTTTTATTTCAAATCAAACGCGAAAGCAGCCCTGCACAAGCTTTACAGCAGTGTTCAGATTAATAAAAAAGCGCCTGATCTCAGGCGCTTTTTTTTTAAGCTATTTATTTTAAAATATCTGGTAATTTAGGGTGTTCATAAATCGGACTGGTTACTTCCCGCTTCATTTTGAGCAGCATCTGGTAAGGTTGCTGTTGAACAAACATATTTACAAAGCTCAACGGAATTGCACCAGCAGGATCAGCATAACCACTGGTCGTTACTTTCACCTTATTATTTGCAAGTTTCTGGAATGTCCAATCCCCTTCATAGCGTGTTAAGCGCACTACATCAGGTTGTATCGGATAATTTCCACTAATTGCAGTATTTTTAATTGTTACAACGCCATTTGCAGCCTTGCTCATTTTTCCTTTTACAACCACATCGCGATCTTTCAAAGGAAACGGAAAATCCAACACCATGTAAAGTGTGAACTCACCTTTTTTCTCATCTTGAGACAACATTTCAACTTTGCCCATATAAGGCACCCACTGGTCAGCACGATTTACATCTAAAATCACAGCGACAGCGCGTTCAAGTGGCACATCAAATGTCGTTTCAGCCTTATATTGAAAGACTGGATTATCAGTTTTTTGATAGGTCCAGACTTTAATATTATTGCGGTCTAAGCTGAGTTTAGCTTTTTCTGTAGAAGCAGCCCCCGTCCAGAGGCTGCTTAAGCAAAGAAGAGTGGTCAAGGCAATTTGTTTTTTATTCATGTTCTGCTCTATCTTGTTTTTCTCGCTACACATGGAATACGTACAGGGTTTTATACCTGTACGTCGTTCAATCCTAAAACATCTTTCATGTCATATTTACGCGCTTCACGGCCCACAACCCATGCAGCAGCTCGTACTGCACCAGCAGCAAAGTTCATACGGTTAGTCGCTTTATGAGTCACTTCAACACGCTCACCTTCACCAATAAACATGACAGTGTGTTCGCCAACGATGTCACCACCACGAATGGTTTCAAAGCCAATCGTTTGACGGTCACGTGGGCCTGTATGCCCTTCACGGCCATACACAGCAACTTCTTTTAAGTTACGACCTAAAGTATCTGCAATTGCTTCGCCCATCATTAATGCTGTACCTGACGGCGCATCTACTTTATGACGGTGGTGAGCTTCAATCACTTCAATATCTACTGTATCGCCAAATACTTTTGCTGCAAGCTCAAGTAACTTGATTGATACATTTACGCCCACTGAATAGTTCGCAGCGTAAACCACTGGGGTATGCGTAGCAACTTCGTCTAACTCAGCTTTTTGCTCATCTGACATACCTGTTGTACCAATAACCATGGCAACCCCAGCTTCACGACAAAGCTTTAAATGCTGAGCAGTTGCAACTGGTGCAGTAAAATCAATGATTACATCGCAGTCTTTAAGAACTTCTGCCAAGTTTCCTGAAACCTTCACACCCACTGAACCAATACCAGCAAGCTCACCTGCATCCGTGCCCACCAAACTACTTTCCGGACGCTCTACCGCAGCAGCTAATTGATAGCCTGCCTGTTGAACTGCTTGAATAAGCGTACGGCCCATACGACCGCCTGCACCTAAAATACCAATGCGTGGAGCTGCTGACATAATCTTCCCAATCTTCGGTTTTACGTAATTTACCTACTATATCAAAACTCTTTGCTCATCTTAAAAAGTAAAAATTATTTTTTGAGTTGGGACGAAATTTAATCTGTTTTCACAAAAGTTAAAGAATTGATCGGCAGACTACGGAGCCACGAATGAGAAAAAGATGACTATAAGGAGTTCAGCATGCATTCGAGAATTATTGGCTTTACAGTAATGATGGGGATTATGAGTTCAGTGGCATTTGCAGAGCCTGCAATCCAGCCAGGAGACACATTAGAAAGCTTATCTAAAGCGCGTATTACAACAAACGTAAATACTCAAACAGCAACGCCTACAGCTCAAACAAGCGATGCCAATGCTGAGGTTAAAGTTGAAGATATTGACCCAATTATTGGCGAAACAGCAGCAGAGGCACCAAAAGTAGCTGTACAGGCAGAAGCAGTAGCCGCACCAGTGATCGAAAATGCTCCTACTCTTGCTTCTAGCGAACCGACTGTAAGTGTTAATGATATTGATGTTGCTCTCCCTACAAAGTAAGCAGACGTAATTTTCTTTTAAGCAGAATAAAAATAATAAGATACATCAGCGCAATAAAAAGGCGGATATTTTATAAATATCCGCCTTCTTTTTAATTTCTTGTCTAATCAAGCATTAATCGAACAAACGATCAAAGAATGATTTTTTCTTTGGTGAGGAAGCACTGTCTTCGCCATCAAAAGAAGCTTGCAACTCTTTAAGTAATTCACGTTGGCGAGAATTTAAGTTGACTGGTGTTTCTACCACAATACGGCAGAGTAAATCACCCACCATGCTGCTACGTACTGGACGAACGCCTTTGCCACGTAAACGGAATAATTTACCTGTTTGAGTTCCCTCAGGAATTTTCAGGCTAACGCGACCTTCCAAAGTTGGAATTTCAATTTCTTTACCAAGTGCAGCATCAGCAATGCTTACTGGTACGTCCATATAAAGATCGGCACCATCACGTTGGAAAATTTCGTGTTCACGAACAACGACTTCAACGTATAAGTCACCTGATTGGCCATCACGAATTGCTTCGCCTTTACCACTCAAACGAACGCGGTCACCATTATCTACACCCGCTGGAATTGTAACTTCCAACGTTTGCTGGCGATCGGCAACACCTGAACCATGACATGCCTGACAAGGGTTTTTAATAATTTTACCTTGACCACGACACGTACCACATGTTTGTTGTACAGAGAAGAAACCTTGCTGCATACGAACTTGTCCTGAACCATGACAAGTTTTACAGGTTTCAACATCTTTTGGATTTTTAGAACCTTTACCATCACACACATCACATGGTGCTGGAGCAGTAAAGGTAATGGTTTTTTTCACCCCTTTTACAGCTTCTTCAAGGGTAAGTTCCATTACATAGCGTAAATCTGATCCGCGACGTTGACGCTGTTGACGTCCACCACCACCGAATGCGCCACCGAAGATATCACCGAACTGGCTAAAAATATCTTCTGCACTAAATCCGCCGAAGCCACCACCGCCTCCGCCAAAGCCACCTTCGAACGCATTATGTCCCATGCGATCGTACATGCTACGCTTTTCGCTATCCGATAAAACTTCATAAGCTTCAGCAGCTTCTTTAAATTTCTCTTCAGCTTCGGCATTGTCAGGGTTTCTATCAGGATGATATTTCATCGCCAATTTACGGTAGGCTTTTTTGATCTCATCATCACTTGCGGTTTTTGAAACGCCTAAAACCTCATAATAATCACGTTTAGCCATTTTTGGCGGTGCTCCTCACGGAATTTTATCAATACTCTATTGCCGACTAAATGGGGGACTTTAGCCGAATTTACAAGGGGGAAATGTTCAAAAAATAGATATATTAAAAAACTGCCTTATTTTTTAAATATTTAGACAAGCCTTTTAACCATGCATTTAATAGAAATAACCACGCAATAGCGCTAAAAACTACACCAGCAACTGTAGAGGCTGTGACCCAAAGATTGCTGTCCCATGCAAAGAAGAAGAGCGGAATAAACCAGACAACAGCAAAAATTGCCATAAATAGAAATAGAATCGCATTGCGCATAATCCATAGCGCATGCGCATGAATCCAAACTTCTGCATTATCTACAACTGCCACTTTACGAGCGACCAAATAAGCAAAGGCCGCAAAAATAACCGTAAACAATGCAAGAAACATGAACGCATAAGAAATTACTATATAGCGGCGATGCTGTTCGATATGGTCTTGCCCCATCTGTATTTCACCTCAATTCACTGCATTTTGCCTATTTTTTATGCAGTGAAATAATCCTGTATTTTTTGTGTAAAGACAGGTGCTACTATATTGGAGTTTTCAATATTTCGCACCTTTATTCACAAAAAATTTATGTATTTTATGCGGTTTTTTTCACCTTAAACCACGCTGCGTAGAGTGCAGGTAGGAAAAATAATGTCAGTAAGGTGGCAACAATCAATCCGCCCATGATCGCAACTGCCATCGGACCAAAGAAAATACTTCGCGAAAGTGGAATCATGGCCAAAACAGCGGCTAAAGCAGTCAAAATAATTGGACGGAATCGACGCACTGTCGCTTCAATAATTGCTTCCCAAGTTGGATGTCCCGCTTGTCGGTCCTGCTCAATTTGATCAATCAAAATAAGCGAGTTACGCATGATCATGCCAGAGAGCGCAATTGTGCCTAACATGGCCACAAAGCCAAATGGTTTGTTAAATAACAGTAAGAATAAAACAACACCAATTAAACCCAGTGGAGCTGTTAACAACACGATGGTCGAGCGAGACAAGCTTTTGAGCTGAATCATCAATAATGTCATGACCACTGCCAAGAAGAGGGGCATACCCGCATTCACAGAATCTTGCCCACGTGCAGACTCTTCTACGGTTCCACCCACTTCAATAAGATAGCCACTTGGCAATTCAGCACGTAACTTATCCATTGATTCAGCTAACTCACCCACAACGGTAGCAGGCTGTAAATTGGTACGAATATCTGCGCGAACAGTAATCGTCGGTAAGCGGTTACGATGCCAGATCAAACCATCTTCAAACTTATACTCAATCTTCGCGATTTGAGCTAAAGGTACAGTGGTTCCATTGTTCGTTGGCACAGCTAAGCTTGCCAGTGAAGCCACTTCAACGCGCTCTGCTTGGTCCCCGCGTAAGCGAATTTCAATAAGTTCACGTTTTTCACGATATTGCTCAATCGCACTACCAGTAATTGATGCATTAATAAAGTTTGCTAAATCCAGACTAGAGACACCCATTTGTCGAGCACGATCTTGATCAATTTGAATGGAAATGATCTTACTTGGCTCACCCCAATCTAAATGCACATTGGTGGTATTCGGGTTTTCACTCATTACTTTAGCGACTTGCTGCGCTTCTTTACGTACCAGATTTAAATCTTCACCTGACACACGATATTGCAATGGATAACCCACAGGTGGGCCATTTTCGAGTAATGACACACGAGTACGGACTTGTGGAAGTAACTGTTTAATTTGTGTTTCTAACGAACGACGGATGTCATCACGATCATCCAGTGATGAAGCAAGTACAACAAACTGTGCAAAGCTGGCTTGTGGTAATTGCTGGTCTAAAGGTAAATAAAAACGTGGTGAACCTGTCCCTACATAGGCCACATAGTTATCAATACCTTTTTGTTTAGACAGGAATTTTTCAACCTTTTTCACAGCTTGTTCTGTTGCTGTTAAAGAAGCGCCTTCTTCAAGTTTTAAATCGACTAAAATCTCGGCACGGTTTGAAGGCGGGAAAAACTGCTGAGGTACCATCTTAAACATCAGCACAGAGAGCACAAAAATCCCCACCGTCGTTGCAATCACGGTTTTACGATAGGTCACACAAAACTCGACCATCTTTCTAAAACGTAAATAGAAACTAGATTGATAAGGATCGTAATGATGGTCCTGTGAAATTGCCACAGTTTGCGGTTGCGGTTTTTTCGTTAATCTTGCCCACAAACGGACATACCAAGGGGCCTGATGTCCTAACTTGGTAAAATCGGGTAATAGCTTTTCACCTAAATAAGGTACGAATAAAACTGCCGCGATCCAAGACACCAATAAAGCAATGGTCACGACCTGAAAAATAGAGCGTGTGTATTCGCCTGTACTAGACTGAGCCGTAGCAATCGGTAAAAAACCTGCCGCGGTAATCAATGTTCCCGTGAGCATCGGAAATGCTGTAGTTTTCCACGCAAATCCAGCGGCTTTAATCCGGCTATAGCCCTGCTCCATCTTAATGGCCATCATCTCGACGGCGATAATGGCGTCATCGACTAACAGACCTAATGCCAAGATCAGAGCACCAAGTGAAATCTTATGCAGTCCGACATCGAATAAACTCATACCGGCAAAGGTCATTGCTAAAACTAAAGGAATAGAAAAAGCGACCACCAATCCCGTACGGAAGCCTAAAGAGAAAAAACTCACTAACAAGACAATAATGACTGCTTCAGCGAGTACCTTCACAAACTCATGAATACTGCGTTGTACTGCTACAGGTTGGTCAGAAACTTTTTGCAATTTCATGCCGAGTGGCAAGGTCTTTTGCAGTTGGGCAAATTCTGTTTCTAGATTTTTACCAAGGGCAATAATGTCACCGCCTTTACGCATCGAAACGGCAATGCCAATACCATTTTCACCCATGAAACGCATACGTGGTTGAGCAGGCTGACTAAAACCACGATAAACATCAGCAACGTCACCAAGCTGGATGGTTTTATCACCGACCAATAAAGGTGTTTTTTTAATTTCATCAATGTTTTGTAGATGACCACTTACTCTAATTTGAATACGGTCTGTACCCGTTTCAAAAAAGCCAGCACTTGCCATACTATTTTGCTTTTGTAAGGCTTCTTGAATCGCTGTAACTGGAATTCCGAGCTGTACCGCTTTAGTGTTAGAAATCTCAACCCATATTTTTTGGTCTTGTAGACCAATCAATTCGACCTTACTGACATCCTTGACTCGTTGAAGCTGTAATTGCAAACGATCTGCATATTCTTTCAAAAGTGCATAGTCAAAGTCTTTGCCTGTCAGTACATAAATATTACCGAAAGTGTCCCCAAATTCATCGTTAAAAAATGGGCCTTGTACACCGTTTGGCAGTTCATGGCGAATATCATTCACCTTCTTACGGACGTTATACCAAACGTCAGGGATCTGTGCCGATGTCAGCGAGTCCTTGGCAACAAACGTAACCATCGACTCCCCTGGGCGGGAGTAAGCCATAATCTTGTCATACTGCCCTGTTGTCATCAGTTCCTTTTCGATACGGTCAGTCACCAGCGTTGAAACTTCTTTCGCTGTTGCTCCCGGCCAATAGGTTTGTACGACCATGACTTTAAAGGTAAATGGTGGGTCTTCACTTTGTGAGAGTTTTGAATAAGAGATCGCGCCGATAATGCCAAGTAACAGCATAAAATAAAGGACGATACCTTTATTATTTAATGCCCATTCCGAGAGATTGAATTTCATGGTTGGATTGCTCCCTGAATTTTCACCGCACGGTTTTCACGGTCAATCGGGTGAATCTTCTGCTTATCGCGTAGCAAATGCACACCACCAATCACCACCCAATCATTTGGTGTTAAACCAGATAGCACGGGTACACTGTCTCTGCCATATGCACCAACCGTTACAGGTACTTTACGTAAAGTCTGATTCGCATTAACAACCCAGACATAAGGCTGATTATCTGTTGCTGAAACACTCGAAAGTGGCACACTCATCACGTTGGTTTGAGTTGAGGTAAAAAATACGCGTGCACTTTGTCCAAGTTGGATAACAGACTGCCCTTCTTTGAGTGCAACTTTCACTGTAAAGGTACGAGACTGATCCGCTGCCGGAGAAACTTCACGTACATATCCGGCAAACCTTTCATTCGGTTTAGACCACAAGGTGATCCAAGCGCCTTGACCAACTTTAATCTCGGTAACTGCTTGTTCAGGAACACCAATAACAACTTCACGCTCTCCATCAATTGCAAGTTGATAAGCAGCTTGTCCTGCTGCAACCACTTGTCCAATTTCTATATTTCGCGCAGTAATCACCCCGTTTTTGTTAGAAACGAGTTGGTTATAACCTGTCTGGTTAGCAGAAACCTCATAGTTAGAACGAGCTTGTTGTAGTGCTGCCTGTGCCGCGTCATATTGATTTTTTACCGTATCGAATTGCGAACGGCTCACTGCATTAATAGGGAGTAATTGTTGAAAACGTTTAAGTTCATCTGCTGCTGTTTTTGCTGAAGCCTGTGCATTATCCAGTTGGGCTTTAGCAGCATTTAATTGTAACTGAGCATCTGCCACATCGAGTTTTGCTAATACTTTTCCAACTTTAACTCGGTCGCCTACATCCACATAGCGCGCCGTAACTTGTCCACCAACCCGAAATGCCAAAGCCGTTTGTTGTCTAGCCTGCACATCCCCTGCATAGCTTTTTTGTTCATTGAGTGTGGTTAATGGCTGCGCCACCATCACATAGGGTATTTCTTCTGTTTTGGGTGCTTCTTTACTGCATCCCATTAATGTGACCGTACAAACAATCACCATACTCATGATGAGAGGTTTTAACAGATTCATATCTTATCGCTCTTATTCAAACTGATTTTTTAAGGCACAATATGCTTGCATCATAATTTGTTTGTTTTTTAATTAATATACCTACGAGTACATTAATTAAAAAAAACTTATAAATATTTATTTTTCTAAACTTTTATTAGAGGGTTTTGTGCAAACAGTTAATCAAAGTGGTCGCCCCAAAGATCTGGAAAAGCGTGCTCGTATCCTACAAGCCGCGAAAGCTATTTTTTTAAAATCCGGTTATCACGGTACTAGCATGAACCAGATTGCACAGGAAGCAGGCGTTACTAAACTCACGGTTTATAACCACTTTCAAGATAAAGTGAACCTGTTTATCTGCGCGATTACGGAAACTTGTGAAGAGACACTGTGCACTAAACAATTTGACTTAGATACATCGGCAGACTTCTATCAAACACTCTTTATTGTATGTTCACGTGCCTTACAAATTATTTATTCACCTGAAGCATTAAAGCTTGATCATGTATTGTTGGAGCTTGCAGCCGAACAGAACCCACTCGCCCTACAGTTTTTTGAAGCTTCACATACACGAATGGAGAATCAATTAGCTGAGTTTTTTCAAAAAGCTGCTCAATTAGGTTTCATTCAAGCCGATGATCCGATCTATCAAACAGAACTGCTTTTGACCTTATTGCTTGGTGTACGCCATCACAAGGTTTTACTGGGCATTACTGCTGCCCCAAATGCACAGGAGCTAGAGCAAATTATTCGCGACGCAATTAATTTATTCTTGCTCAAATATCGGAATTAAACCAAAGTCCGATTGTCAAAAGTTGCGCTGAGTGCATGCCAGCTTTTAAGACACTACAAGCGAATTAAATGTTATTTTTTAAGCAAAAATTCACATTTTCTTACGCTCAAAGCTTGGAATGTTTGTTAATCGCGCTATATTCGATAAGAATAAGAACAGGAGAAAATAGCATGGTTCAGCAAATCGATGCGCCACTGCGTGAGGATGTCCGCTTACTTGGTAATTTGTTAGGTGAAACCCTAAAACAACATGCAGGACAAGAACTGTTTAATCAGATCGAGCAAATCCGTGCTCTTGCCAAAGGTGCACGTGATGGTCAAGCTGAAGCCGAAAAGCAACTAGAACAATTATTTTTAGAACTGCCCGATGAAGAGTTACTTCCTCTCACCCGCGCTTTTTCTCACTTCCTCAATTTTGCCAATATTGCCGAGCAATATCATGTGGTCCGTAGCCGCAGACAGGCAGAGTTTGATTCGGATGCAAACTCTCCTAATCCGCTTGTTCACTTATTTCAAAAATTTAAAGATAAAAGTATTTCAACAGAAAAACTATTCCAGCAAATTTGCGATCTTAAAATTGAGTTAGTACTTACGGCGCACCCAACTGAAGTGAGTCGTCGTACCCTCATTCAAAAATATGATGATATTAACGCATGTCTCTCACAGCTTGATCAGCAAAAACTTACCCCACGCGAACGCCAAAATGCACTTGCGAATTTAAAGCAACAAATTAGTTCGGCTTGGCAAACAGATGAAATCAGACAGCACCGTCCAACTCCAGTCGATGAAGCAAAATGGGGATTTGCCACAATTGAGCAAACACTTTGGAATGCTGTACCTAAATTCATTCGCGAGTTAAATGAATTAGTTCAAGAAAACTGCCAACTTAATTTACCACTGAATATTGCACCAGTACGTTTCGCATCTTGGATGGGCGGAGACCGTGATGGCAACCCAAATGTTACCCATCAAATTACCCAAGAAGTGCTGTGGTTATCACGCTGGCAAGCTGCCGATCTCTATTTAAGAGATATCGAAAACTTACGTTGGGAACTTTCAATCCAGACGTGTTCTGAAGAAATGATTCAGGCAATTGGTAGCCAACATGCAGAACCTTATCGTGAATATTTACGTGCTACACGAGAGCGTTTAAAAGCGACTCGACACTGGTTAGCTCAGCGTTTACAAGGCTTAGAAGCAGACGACAGCAATGTCATTAAAAGTAAAGACGAACTCTTACAGCCTTTATTGCTGTGCTATCGCTCTTTAATCGACAGTAACCTACCTGAAATCGCGAATGGTCAACTACTCGACTTTATCTACCGTGTGAACTGTTTTGGTATTGAACTACTTAAACTCGATATTCGCCAAGAATCAGGTCGTCATCGTCAAGCCATTTCAGCAATTACCGAATATTTAGGTTTAGGTAATTTTGAGTCATGGACCGAACAAGCGCGCCAAAATTTCCTCATTCAGGAATTACAAAGTAAACGTCCACTTTTACCGAAATATATTAATGAACCTGAAGGCAGTTTAATTGGTCACCCAGATGTACAAGAAATATTTGCAACCATGCGTACTTTGGCAGACCAACCACCTGAGTCTTTAGGGGCTTATATTATTTCTATGGCTGAATATCCAAGTGATGTTTTAGCTGTATTGTTATTGCAAAAAGA
The DNA here is from genome assembly GCF_000369045.1 of Acinetobacter pittii ATCC 19004 = CIP 70.29. Classification (GTDB taxonomy): domain Bacteria; phylum Pseudomonadota; class Gammaproteobacteria; order Pseudomonadales; family Moraxellaceae; genus Acinetobacter; species Acinetobacter pittii. The sequence goes on from NZ_KB849796.1 coordinate 459,622, forward strand.
AGCCGGTATTCAGCATCCTTTACGTGTAGTGCCTTTATTTGAGACTTTAAAAGACTTAGATGGCGCAGCAACTACCATGAATACGCTGTTCAATATGCATTGGTATAAACAGCACATTCAGGGTAAACACGAAGTCATGATCGGTTACTCCGACTCAGCAAAAGATGCCGGTTTTATGTCTGCCAACTGGGCGCAGTATCGTGCTCAAGAAGAGCTAACTGCAATTGCTCAAAAACACGGCGTACAGTTAACGCTATTCCATGGCCGTGGTGGTTCAATTAGTCGTGGTGGTGCTCCAACACAACAGGCACTATTTTCACAGCCGCCTGGTTCGATCTCTGGTGCAATTCGTGTCACAGAACAAGGTGAAATGATCCGTTTCAAATTCGGTTTAGAAGGTATTGCCATGCAAAACCTTGAAATCTATACCGCAGCAACGCTTGAAGCGACATTATTACCACCACCAGAGCCTAAGGCTGAGTGGCGTGAAATTATGAACCGTATGACTGATCATTCTGTTAAGGTTTACCGTCAAACTGTTCGTGAAAACCCTCACTTTGTGAAATATTTACGTACCGTCACTCCTGAACTTGAATTACAAATGTTGCCATTAGGCTCGCGTCCTGCAAAACGTAAAGTGAGTGGCGGCATCGAGTCTTTACGTGCGATTCCATGGGTATTTGCTTGGACACAAATTCGTTTGATGTTGCCTGCATGGCTAGGTACAGGTGCTGCCATTAATGAAGTGATTGCCGATCAGCAAAAAGCAACGCTTGATGAAATGCTCCAGCAATGGCCTTATTTCCAGACGCTTATTGATATGCTGGAAATGGTATTGTCTAAAGCCGATGCCAACATTGCACTCTATTACGAATCTCATTTGACTGAAGATGAAGATTTAAAAGTGCTCGGTAATCAATTACGTCAGCGCTTAAAAGATGCTGTTGAAACACTACTTAAATTGAAAGATGAATCAAAGCTTCTTAGTAACAACGAAGTTCTTGATCAATCAATGCAGGTTCGTAAACCATACTTACTTCCTTTGCATCTTTTACAGGCTGAACTCATGAAGCGTCGTCGTGATTATCTTGCTGAGCGTCAGGCAGAACACACCCCTGTTGACCATGCACTTATGGTGAGTATTGCGGGTATTGCTGCGGGTTTACGCAATACAGGTTAAGCTGATTTTACCAATTGTTTTATAAAGCAGTGCATCTCGATGTGCTGCTTTTTACTTGCAAAGTTCTTTATTTTTCTTAAATTTTCTCCGATTTTCTATTTTTTTGAATATTTTTTAAAAATCATAAAATTAATATTTATGAGAAAAAAATAACTAAATACGCACATTTAGTTTTTTTAAAATTATACCAATCGTTAAAAAATAACTACTTTTCACTCATATACTTCTCTCTAAAGATTAAATGCACTCACAAGAAAGAGTATCATGGCAGCAATTAAAGAATAATGAGCTTATTTTATGTCCAATTGGTTTCCAAAATGGCAGCCTTACCAAGGTGATATTGACCATCGGCCAGTCTCTACCAATGAATATCTCCCACCCGTTCAAAGTGCTGTTTTGGGTATTCAACATGCATTTGCCATGTTTGGAGCAACTGTTTTAGCACCTTTACTCATGGGTTTTAATCCTAACCTTGCTATTTTAATGTCTGGTATCTGTACCATCCTGTTCTTTTTAATTACAGGTGGTCGTGTTCCAAGTTACTTAGGATCAAGTTTTGCCTTTATTGGGGTGGTTGCAGCTGCAACTGGGCATATTACAGGTTCAGGTGCCAATCCAAATCTATCTATGGCTTTAGGTGGAATCGTAGCATGTGGTGTTTTTTATGCCATCATCGGTTTTATTGTCATGCTCACGGGTACACGCTGGATTGAAAAACTCATGCCGCCTGTGGTGACTGGTGCCATTGTGATGATTATTGGTCTGAACCTTGCACCTGTTACGATTAAAGGTGTTGCAGGCCAACCATTTGAAATGTGGATGGCCTTAATTACCGTACTTTGTATGGGTAGTATTGCAGTCTTTACTCGTGGCCTGTTGCAACGCTTGCTTCTGTTGATTGGTTTGATCTTGGCTTATGTGATTTATGCCATCACCACCAATGGGCTAGGTTTAGGTAAACCAATCGATTTTAGCCAGATCTCACAAGCCGCATGGTTTGGGATTCCAAGCTTTTCGCATCCTACTTTTGACACGAATGCTATGCTAATTATTGCGCCAGTTGCGCTTATCTTAGTAGCAGAAAATCTAGGACATATTAAAGCTGTTGGCGCGATGACTGGTGAAAACCTGACTCCACAATTAGGTAAAGCATTTGTTGCAGATGGTTTGGCGACAACATTATCTGGTAGTGTCGGCGCTCCAGGGATGACTACTTACGGTGAAAACATTGGTGTGATGGCAGTCACTCGTGTGTACTCAACCATTGTTTTCGTCATCGCAGGTGTCTTTGCAATTTTCTTAGGTCTATCTCCAAAATTTGGCGCGGTAATTAGTACGATCCCAAGCGCAGTTTTAACAGGTGCATCTATTGTCGTGTTTGGTTTAATTACCATTGCCGGTGCAAAAATCTGGATTGAAAACAAAGTTGATTTTTCTAACAATAAAAATCTAATTGTAGCTTCGGTCACGATTATTTTAGGTGCTGGTAACTTTGAATTATTGTTTGGTAATTTCAATTTAGGTGGTATTGGTACCGCAACTTTTGCAGCCATTATTTTAAACTGGCTGTTTAGTTTAAAAGATAAAACCTAAATTCAAAAAGGCAGCGCAAGCTGCCTTTTTTTATTACGATTTAGTATGATGACTTTTTAGCCTTCAACACGTTCCCTGTCATGCGTTTTGATTTTTTTGATTTACAGCTGGTTCTTCATATTGTCTCTACGGGTAGCCTAACCAAAGGTGCAGACCGCTCTGCAATTTCACTTCAAGCTGCCAGCGAACGCATTAAAAAACTCGAACAATATTTTGAAACGCCCTTATTTATTCGCCACACGACGGGAGTGGAGCTCACCACAGCAGGACACGCTTTTGTAGAGCATGCGCGTCAGCTTATGACACAAAAAGAGCAGCTTGAACAAGAAATGCAGCGTTTTAGGCCGCCTACAACAGAGTCATTAACGCTTTGGTGTAACTCTTCTGCTCAAAGCGAATATTTGCCTCCGTTATTACCGCAATATTTGGTGCTTCATCCCGAAATGAACATTGATTTACACGAGGCAGAAAGTTCAGAAATTGTAGAGGCATTAACGCAAGGAGTTGCAAATCTTGGGCTGGTCTCAAGTTTTTTTGATACCAGACATTTGCAAACTAAGGAATTTGCTAGTGATCCATTAGTTCTGATTTGTCCTCCTACTCACAATTTAGCTCAATACCAAGAGCTGAATTTGGTAGAGGCTTTAAGTTATGGTTTTATTGGTCTTAAGCCCCACCATTCGTTGCAACAGTCCATCGAAACTCAAGCTAAGCTATTGGGCTTTAACATACAGTACCGTTTGCGCTTACCTAATTTTGGTGCGATTGCGGAAGTAGTCGCCAAAGGTGTCGGAATTGCGATTATGCCGGCTCGTGCTGCCCAGCGTTTGCAATCGGACTATGACTTTCATTCCATTCAACTACTAGGCGCGTGGGCAAATCGTAAACTGCTTTTGGCCACACAAAATTTTAATCAGCTACCTAATAGTTATAAACAATTTTCAGATTTTTTATTGCAACATCGCCCTTAAAAATTAGCTTAATGCAAAATCATATAAAGCCCTAATGATACCAAACCTATAAAAAAGATACGGCGAAATAACTGCTCATTTAACCGATAACGGATTTTTTTACCTAACCACATTCCAACGAGCGCTGCCAACAATGCAGCGAAAGATAAACGATAATCTAATGTCATTCCCGACATCGGGTTGTGGTGTAAAAAGACTGCAAGACAAATGGTAGAAACAGTAAACGTTAGTCCAAAAGCCTGAACCAACTCATCACGCTTTAAATGTAAAGACTGCAAATAAGGAACGATTGGAATAATAATGACACCAGTTGCTACAGTCACTGCCCCGCCGATATATCCAATAATCGGTGATAGCCAACGTTCATACTTCCCTAAGTGTGGAATTTTCTTCACGCACAGACCATAGAGTCCATATAAGGCCAACATGCAACCTAATAAAATTTCACTACTATGCCCATGACTTTGGCTTAAAGTGGGTAGAAAGCTCCATATAGAACCTACTATAATGCCGACAAGCAACGTCCAGAAACGGCGAATAAACGCCCAGACATGCCCTTCAGCAAAAAGTTGCCAGACATTGGTGACCATTGAAGGAACTATCAGAAGAGAAGCTGCCTGAAAAGGGCTCATTGCAATGGTGAGTAAGCCCATCGATACCGCGGGCAATCCTAAACCGATCATGCCTTTAATCATGCCAGCGAAGGCAAAGACCACTATAATAATTGCTAAAAAAGTCACTGTTTATCTCCGATTCCTTAAAGGATATGCTACGGAAAAAACAGGTACTGCCCTATTCTTGTTTTTAGTAGTAGGCCTCAATTAAAAGTTGAGGCTGTTTTATATTTTTCTTCTAATACATTGCTAAAAATACTTTCAATCATCCACACACGATACAAGCTATTAAATACGTAGGTCTGACCATCAATACGCAATTCTAAAACCGGTAAATCGGGCTGATGTTTATCTTTACACAAGACATCATTTTGCGCCAAAACAGATTGCACATCTTGGTCGGTTAGCTGCTCAATCCCAAGTTGCTGCTGTAACTGTTGAAAATGTTTTAAGAAAGATAAATCTTTTCCTTTCGTCCAAACTGCCTGTAATATTGTGAAAATCGTATCGATTTGCTGATTTTCTTGCACACTATAGAAAAGCTTTGCCATCTCTAATGTACTTTCCTCAGTAGGGCGACAAAATGGCGTAAAGGCCACACCTGTTCGTTTAGAAACACGAGTCGCCAAACTCCAGTCAAACCAGTCTCGACCTTGATAACTTAAAGGGTAAACTTTTAGTTGAATATCATAATAATCAGCCAGCTCTTCTTTAATATAAGCAAGTAACAACCAGCTCATTGGATCTTCTAAAGCAATATAAATATCAAGCTCAGGATGAAGTGTTTGAATCTCGGTGAGTGCCTCAGCATCATTAATCAAATGTTCACGCCATTCGATATGATTAATTAAAAAAATTGGATTCCCAGTCAGTAACTTTTGCTGCTTCAGACGACGAGTCAAACGTAATAAATCGTCTACTGCGTGATATTTACGTCCACCAAATTCAAAGTATGCCGCAGGTACAGGCTCATCCGTAAAAATGCGTTCTGAAAAATGTTGAGGAAGCTGATGTTTAACTGCCATGGCATGTAAAGTTCGCAACTTTCCATATTGTTGCTGCCAAAGCATGTGGAAAATATCTTCTAATAGATGGAAGAAGTTCTGACCTTGTAATGGGGTTCTTTTTAATATGACTGCCGCTTGTTTTAAAGATTCTGGGCTTGGGATTTCTGGAAATTCATCAAAGCCGAAACGATGTTGTTTGGCTAATATCTTGGCATCATTTAGACAATAATTTTGCCACTCTTCATGCGACATACTGTTTGGAGGTTCAGAAGCCGTATGCGAAATAATAATTTTTAAAGGCTTAAGTTCATCACTTAAAATTTCATCTAGCTGAGACAATTGCTGAACAGCCAAATAGCTATACACATCATCAAGTCGTAAATAAATACTTAAACCATTTTCCGTGGGTAACACCGCTTGACGAGAAGGCTTTTGGTAAAACCAGCTCGATCGAATAGGGTCAAACCAACGGCGTAGCAGTGACATGAGTTGTGCCTCTAAAAAATAAATCCTAAGCGAGATCAAAGATTGTTTTGATCATAGTGCAAGGTAAAACAGTAGTCGAGATTGAAATATAACTACCTTAGTTTACGCAGAAAATAAGTCATGTTTTTAGCAAGTTTCTACGTAGGTGAAGATTTTATCACCATTTTATGGCAAACCCATAGAATGATCTAAAAACACCTTTTTCTACAAGCTGATTTTTTTTACCAGACATGAAAAATGCACCCTTAACATGATAGCAATTCATCGTGTTAAAGGGTGCATGATTCATAATCAATTATTAAAATTGAATATTTTATAGAACGCGTACAGCTCCTTTCGCTGCACTTGTTGTATGCATTGCATAAACTTTTAACGCTTTTGATACTTTACGTTTACGTTCTTCTTTCGGATGCCAGCCTTTCGCTTCTTGCACTGTACGACGATGTGCCATAGTCGCATCATCAACGTTTAAGTGAATCGTACGGTTTGGAATATCGATTTCAATAGTATCGCCATCTTCAACCAAACCAATTGCACCGCCTTCAGCCGCTTCTGGTGAAACATGACCAATCGAAAGACCTGATGAACCACCAGAGAAACGACCATCTGTTACCAATGCACAGTCTTTTCCTAAACCTTTCGATTTAAGGTAGCTGGTTGGGTAAAGCATTTCTTGCATACCCGGACCACCACGTGGACCTTCGTAACGAATCACCACCACATCGCCAGCTTTAATATCATGACCCAAAATTGCGTCTACAGCCGCATCTTGGCTCTCAAATACACGCGCTGTACCAGTAAATTTCAAGATTGATTCATCAACACCTGCAGTTTTCACGATACAACCATCAAGCGCGATGTTGCCGTATAGAACCGCTAAACCACCATCTTTAGAGAATGCATTTTCTGCATTACGGATAACGCCTTTTTCACGGTCGCCATCTAATGTTGAATAATAGCGATTTTGCGAGAATGCAACTTGAGTTGGAACACCACCTGGTGATGAACGATAGAATTCATAAACGTCTGCATCTTCAGTACGAATAATGTCCCACTTATCTAATGCATCTTTTAAAGTTTTCTCGTGTACAGTCGGTACAGATACATCAAGCAAATTCGCGCGATCAAGTTCACCTAAGATCGCCATGATACCGCCAGCACGATGAACATCTTCCATATGAACGTCTTGTTTTGCAGGCGCTACTTTAGACAATACAGGAACTCGACGTGATAATTCGTCAATATCGTCCATTGTAAAATCAACTTCAGCTTCACTTGCCGCAGCCAATAAATGCAGAACGGTATTGGTTGAACCACCCATTGCAATATCAAGAGTCATCGCATTTTTAAATGCAGCCTTGGTTGCAATCGAACGAGGTAAAATGCTTGCATCTTCTTGTTCATAATAGCGCTTAGCCAATTCAACAATAAGTTGGCCTGCTTTTAAGAATAATTTTTTACGGTTTGCATGCGTCGCAACAATCGAACCATTACCCGGTAAAGATAAACCTAAAGCTTCTGTTAAACAGTTCATTGAGTTTGCAGTGAACATACCTGAACATGAACCACAGGTTGGACATGCCGAACGTTCAAATTCTTCAACTTCTTCGTCTGTATAACTTTCATCAGCCGCAACAACCATTGCATCAACAAGGTCAATCGCTTTTTCATTACCGCGGAACTTAACCTTACCAGCTTCCATTGGTCCGCCAGACACGAAAACAACAGGAATATTCAGACGCATCGCAGCCATGAGCATTCCCGGAGTAATCTTGTCACAGTTTGAAATACACACCATGGCATCTGCACAGTGTGCATTCACCATATATTCAACTGAGTCAGCAATCAAATCACGTGATGGTAAAGAATAAAGCATGCCGTCATGCCCCATTGCGATCCCGTCATCTACTGCGATCGTATTGAACTCTTTAGCAACACCACCTGCTGCCTGAATTTCTGCTGCGACAAGCTGCCCTAGATCTTTAAGATGTACATGGCCCGGCACAAATTGAGTAAATGAGTTGACCACCGCAATAATCGGTTTGCCGAAATCCTCATCTTTCATTCCTGTTGCACGCCATAAGCCACGTGCGCCAGCCATATTTCTTCCGTGTGTCGATGTTTTTGAACGATAGTCAGGCATTAGTGTTTCCAACAAGTTGTGCTTGAGCGGAATTTTTCCCGCTCTGGCGAATGATACTGATATAGCGTTAGATCAGTCGGAATATTGACTCATCATCATAATTTGATCATTCTCCATTCTATAGAAGCAAATAATATTCGGAAAGCCAAGAACAGTAATAGACAGTCAATATTTAGCAAAACTTACATGAATAATTTTTTATTTTTTCATAACCTTTTTTTATCAATAAAAGTTTTTCAATAATTTTTTGTTCACTATTTAAAAACTAAAATGCTCAGTCGCCATGAGTTTAGGGCTTCAATCGTTTTTCACGTATACTACGCCTAAACTCTTTTTGGATTGCATTTGTGAAAATTATTTTTGCTGGCACCCCCGAATTTGCTGCAACAGCATTGGCGGCTTTATTAAAAACTTCCCATGAAATTATCGCGGTTTATACTCAGCCAGATCGTAAATCGGGTCGTGGACAAAAACTAACGCCTTCTCCTGTAAAACAACTTGCTCTTGAGCATAATATCCCTGTTTATCAACCCCTTCACTTCAAAGCTTCAACCGAAGAAGGTTTAGCAGCTCAACAAGAACTGGCAGCTTTAGGCGCAGATGTGATGGTGGTTGCAGCCTATGGTTTAATTCTTCCACAAACTGTGCTCGATACACCGAAATATGGCTGTTTAAATATTCACGGCTCACTATTACCACGCTGGCGCGGTGCAGCACCAATTCAGCGTGCGATTGCAACAGGTGATGAAGAAACCGGAATCACAATCATGCAGATGGCTGCTGGTTTAGATACAGGCGATATGATGTATAAAACATACTGCCCAATTACTGCCGAAGATACCTCAGCGACATTACATGACAAACTCGCAGCTCAAGGTGCAACAGCAATTTGTGCGGTACTCGAGTCAGAAGCAACACTACAAAAATATTTGGCAGAACGCGAAGTTCAAGACGAAAGCTTAACGGTCTATGCTCATAAACTCGTAAAATCAGAAGCTCGTATTGATTGGGCAATTGATGCTATTCAAGTTGACCGAAATATCCGTGCTTTTAACCCTTGGCCAGTCGCTTTTGTTCAACTTGATGAAAATAATGCTCTGCGTGTCTGGAACTCTCTAGTTTCTAGCCAAACGAAAGCAAGTGCCCAAGCTGGTGAAATTATTGCAATCGATAAACAAGGTGTGCATGTTGCTTGCGGTGAAAATACATTTATTTGTCTGACTAGCGTGCAGTGGCCGGGTGGTAAAGCATTAAACGCTCAACAAATTGCACAAACTCAAAAACTTCATGTAGGACAAATTTTGCCATGAGTCAGGTTACCTCAAATTCCTCACGTTTTAACCTGCGTGCTCAAGTCGTCCAGACATTATTAAAAGTTCAGCAAGGCCAATCACTCGCTAGTATTTTAAACACACAGCTCAATCAAGTCGCTGAGCGCGATCGCGCTTTGTTTCACGAACTTGTTTTAGGTACATTGCGCCAATGGTTTGCACTTAAATCAATTAGCCTACCTCTACTCAGCAAGCCTCTAAATAATGAGACAGTAGAAACCTGTCTTTATGTTGGTCTTTATCAAGTTTTATGCACGCGTATTGCAGCACATGCTGCTATTTCAGAAACAGTAGATGCAACAAAACAACTTGGATTCCCTGCTCTCAGCGGCATTGTGAATGCAATTTTACGCAGAGCTACTCGTGAAACTGATGACTTTCAGCAAGGTTTACAGCAGGCGCATGGCTTACCAAGCTGGCTTTTCAAACGCTTAAAAAAGGATTGGGGCGAACAAGCTGAATCTCTTTGCCAATCATTAAAACAAATCGCTCCTTTAACCTTGCGAATTAACCAGCGTCATATTGGCCGTGATGCTTATTTAGCAAAACTACAAAGTTTAGAAATTCAGGCACGTGCATGTACTTTGTCTGAGGCAGGTATTGTTCTTGAACAATCTGTACAAATTACTCAACTACCTGGTTTTGAACAAGGTTGGTTTTCCGTACAAGATGAACACGCTCAGCTTTGCGCAACATTATTGCCAGATTTGAACGATAAAATAGTAATTGATGCGTGTGCTGCCCCAGGCGGTAAAACTGCTCATTTACTTGAAAAATTTAAACCTGCTCAGCTCATTGCGATTGATCAGGACCCAAGCCGTTTGGTGCGTGTAACTGAGAACTTAAATCGCTTAGCACTTGATCAAAGTCATACAGAGATTTTGGCAGCCGATGCAACTCAATGGGTACCTGCACAGCCAGTAGATTGTATTGTGCTCGATGCACCTTGCTCTGCTACAGGTGTTATTCGTCGTCATCCTGACATACGCCTATTGCGCCAATCTACCGATATAGCTCAAACCATTGAACTACAAAGGCAGATCTTGGACCACATGTGGCAACAGCTTAAAGTTGGCGGCACATTGCTTTACATCACCTGTTCAATTTTAAAAGCTGAAAATGAACAGCAAATGATGACTTTTTTTGCTGAAAATCTAAATGCAAAAGAGATCAAGATTGATGCTAATTGGGGAATCGAGCAAACCCATGGTCGCCAATTACTGCCACAAGCGCAGTCTGGTGATGGGTTTTATTATTGTAAAATCCAAAAAATTGCATAAAAAAAGCAGGCTTTAAGCCTGCTTTTTTACTTGATCAGCATTAAAGTGTGTGCTGATCCTTTACTTCTTCTAAGACATCATCTAACTCTTCAGGATGTTTCGATAAATGGATAATGGACAAAGCCAAGCCACCCCATAAAAACACCATCGAAATTACCATCATTACGATTGCTGAAGTATTCATTATTCTATCCTCCTAGCGATCTTTCATTTTGCTTAAAACAATTGCAACGACTGCACAGAAAATCACACTGCCCCAGCCGAATACACCTTGTAAGCTCATACTATAAGTATCATAGCCATTTTTGATCAAATTAAATACAGTCATACTGAGTGTAGTTAACAAGATTAATGATGTAATGACTGTTAAAGTGAAATCCCATCCCTTACCTAATTGAATAGTTGAGATGCGATTGACATGATCACGAAGTTCTTTCAGTGCAGAACGTTTAAACCAAGTCACGGCTATAATAGAAAGTAAAGCACCGCCAATAATACCGATGTTATTGATAAAGTGATCAACGATATCAACCAGCTTAATTGCGTTTACACTTGAGAATAAAATAATTGATACAAGCGCACTACCACCGCCAATAATGGTTACAGCTTTTTTACGACCCCATTTCAATTTATCTTGCATTGCTGCAATAGGTACTTCCAAAATACTCACCATCGAAGAAATACCTGCGACGAAAAGTGAAGAGAAGAATAAGAAACCAAATAAATCGGCACCTGTACCTAAACTTGAAATAATTTTAGGGAATGCAATAAATGCTAACCCAATCCCGCCACTCACAACATCTTTAACTTCAGTACCTGCCGCATGAGCCATAAAACCAAGCGCTGCGAAGATACCAATACCAGCCAAAATCTCTGTTGATGGATTGGCAAAACCAACGATTAAACCAGAACCTGTTAAATTCGTTTTTGGTTTCAAATAAGATGCATAAGTCACCATGATCCCGAAACCGACAGAGAGGGAGAAGAAGGTATGGCCATAAGCCGCTAACCAAACTTTATAATCCATCATTGCTGACCAGTTCGGCGTAAAGAAAGCATTTAAGCCTTGAACCGCGCCTGGTAAACGTAATGATTGAATCACTAAAATAGTGAAGAGAATGAATAATAAAGGCATGAAAATCTTATTCGATAATTCCACACCTTTTTTCACACCACCATAAAGAATGATTAGAGTAAGTGCCCAAATCCCAACAATCGGCCAGAATAAATGACCTACAAACTGTAAATCAAAACCGGTTGCTTTTGTGGTCTGCAAATAGGTATTAAAGAAGAAACCTTCCGGATCACTTCCCCACATTTGACCAATAGAGAAGTAAACATAACTACCAGCCCAAGTGAGTACACTTGCATAATACAAACCAATGATGATACAGACACAAACTTGCCACCAACCTAATGTTTCCCCGCCTTTAAATAGGGCACGATACGCTTTAGGAGGTGAACCAGTACTACGATGTCCTACCGCATAATCTAAAAATAGTAACGGTAAACCAGCAGTAATGAGTGCCAATAGATAGGGAATAAGAAACGCACCACCACCATTTTCATAAGCAACGTATGGAAAGCGCCAGATATTACCTAAGCCTACAGCCGAACCAACGGCTGCAATAATAAAACCAGATCGTGACGTCCAGTTTTCACGAGAATCTGTCATAGAACACCTAATGTTAAAAGATTACTTATTTTTACTGCTATTGTTGATTGTTATTCCGCATGCAAAAAAAGAACCAAAAAATACTTTTGTGTTTGTAGAAAATAAAATGCACCTTTTGAGTATTTTTATTCTCTTAACAAACAAGCAAAAATAGAAAATTCTTCCTTAAAGATTTTTGTCCATTTTTTGCCCCTATATAGCTGAACAATACCTGTTTTTATTTCTTTTTACTGTAATTTCCGTCAGAAATTTTACGAATTTTCTGAGTTTTTTTCACAATTGGTTATTTTTCAGCTAATATTTACGTTCTACTACTTGTAGATTAAAATTATTATTTAATGCAATTTTATTGCAATCCCTGAAAATACTTATTTAATTACTCAACTTATCCACTAATTTATTTTTAACTCCCTAGTTATCAATTAAAATTTAATAAGTCCCATACGATTGACAAAATTTATACTAAATTTTCTAAAAGATTAAATTCATTTAAATGAGGAAGAAAATATTAATTATTTGAATTAAATTAATTTTTTTAAGGTTTAAAAATTTACTCATATCACATACCTCAAATCCTTATTTTTTATCAATGCATCTGTAGCAAGATGTCTATATCATGCGCTCAAAGATTTCTTTTATGTGGATGTAAAAATGAAAATATTAAAAATATCTTTATTAACGCTCGGGATGGGCTTAAGTGGCTTTGCTCAAGCAGACTTCGTAGGAGTAAAAGGCGACGTAGGTTACTGGTTCTATGACGGTAAAGCTAATATGTCTTCTCAATCACCTGAAGATCAAGATTTAGATCAAAAAGGTAGTGCTCAAATCTCATTAGCAGTAGAACACCCAATTCCATTTATTCCAAATGCAAAAATTCGTTATGTAAATTTAGATACCGAAACTAAATCAGAAACTTTAGGTCAAGCCAACTATAAAGTTGATTTAGATCATAGCGATTTTATCCTCTACTACGAGTTACTAGATAATATCGTAAGTGTAGATGCTGGTCTTGGTGCCACTGTATTAAATGGTGATATTACTGCGTATACAGGTAAGCGCGTGGATATTGATAAAACATATCCTATTGCTTATTTGTCAGGTGAAGTAAAACTTCCGTTTACAGGCTTAAGTGCTAAAGGTGAAGCAACTTATACAAACTTTGATGATGCACGAATTACAGATGCACTGGCAGAAGTAAAATATAAATTTGCAGATAACCTACTCATTGATCTGGGTCTAACAGCAGGCTATCGCGTACTTAATATCGACTTAGATGACTACGATAACAATGATCTTAAATTTGAGTTTAAAGGCCCATATGTAGGTCTAGAAGCACATTTCTAAATCAGAATTTCAGAACTAAAAAAGAACTCGATATGAGTTCTTTTTTATTTAAATCATATCTACATAACCTAAATATTCTCGAATTCTTTGACACCATACTTGAATATTTGGATATAACTTTAAATTAAAGCCACCTTCTTCAGCGACATGTGTGTATGCATATAAGGCAATGTCAGCAATAGTTAATTGATCTCCAACAAGATAGTCGTGATCTACTAAAGCTTTATCCATAATAGATAGTGCTTTATGGCCTTTTGGCTGTAAATTATGGTATTCCTCTATTCTTTCTGGTGGTAACCCTAAATATTTATTAATAAAACGAGCAACTGCAATAAATGGTTCATGACTATACTGCTCAAAGAACATCCATTGATACATTTTGGCTTTAATAAAAGGATCTGTAGGAATAAATTTTGTTCCTTCAGCCAAGTAACCCAATATAGCATTCGATTCGCTCAAAACACGACCATCTTCTAGGACTAATACAGGTATTTTTCCATTAGGATTTAAGGACAAAAAATCAGCTGATTGAGTTTCTTTGTTTAAAATATCAACGTGGATCCATCTATGATTAATATTTAATAAGGAAAGTAATAGTTTTATCTTATAGCAGTTACCTGAACCGACATCACCATAAATTATCATAGATGCTCTTCCCTTATTATGCATACTTAAAAGATTAATTTTCTTATTATTTATAGCACAACTCTTCCTTAGTATTTTTATATTTATTTCCCACACATATATTTTTTATCACAATAAAAAAACACCCCCATTCATTAGAACGGGGGTGTTTAGAATAATGAGCTGGCGATGACTTACTCTCACATGGGTAACCCCACACTACCATCAGCGCTAAGAGGTTTCACTTCTGAGTTCGGGAAGGGATCAGGTGGTTCACTCTTGCTATGGTCGCCAGCACAACTGTTTATGGATACTTGCTTCGTTTTATTCACTGTGTGATACGTTGCGTTTTCCAAATCTTTACAGATGGGCTGATTGGTCTGATTTTTCGTTGTTCATTTTAGCTAGTAGTATAACTAAATCAAGTTGCTTTGCATGTTTATGAATCGATTGATGCTTCATATACAACTGCTTGGGTGTTGTATAGTCAAGCCTCACGAGCAATTAGTATTGGTCAGCTTCACATATCACTATGCTTCCACATCCAACCTATCAACGTCCTAGTCTCGAACGGCTCTTTAGAGGAATAAATTCCTAGGGAAATCTTATCTTGAGGTAGGCTTCCCGCTTAGATGCTTTCAGCGGTTATCCCTTCCGAACATAGCTACCCGGCGATGCGACTGGCGTCACAACCGGTACACCAGAGGTTCGTCCACTCTGGTCCTCTCGTACTAGGAGCAGATCCTCTCAAATTTCCAGCGCCCACGGTAGATAGGGACCGAACTGTCTCACGACGTTCTAAACCCAGCTCGCGTACCTCTTTAAATGGCGAACAGCCATACCCTTGGGACCTGCTTCAGCCCCAGGATGAGATGAGCCGACATCGAGGTGCCAAACACCGCCGTCGATATGAACTCTTGGGCGGTATCAGCCTGTTATCCCCAGAGTACCTTTTATCCGTTGAGCGATGGCCCTTCCATACAGAACCACCGGATCACTAAGACCTACTTTCGTACCTGCTCGACTTGTGGGTCTCGCAGTTAAGCGCGCTTTTGCCTTTATACTCTACGCGTGATTTCCGACCACGCTGAGCGCACCTTCGTACTCCTCCGTTACTCTTTAGGAGGAGACCGCCCCAGTCAAACTACCCACCAGACACGGTCCTCGTCCCGGATAACGGGACAGAGTTAGAACCTCAACATTACCAGGGTGGTATTTCAAGGACGGCTCCATTGGAACTAGCGTTCCAACTTCAAAGCCTCCCACCTATCCTACACAAGTAAGGTCAAAGTTCAGTGTCAAGCTGCAGTAAAGGTTCACGGGGTCTTTCCGTCTAGCCGCGGGTACACTGCATCTTCACAGCGATTTCGATTTCACTGAGCCTCTGCTGGAGACAGCGCCGCCATCATTATGCCATTCGTGCAGGTCGGAACTTACCCGACAAGGAATTTCGCTACCTTAGGACCGTTATAGTTACGGCCGCCGTTTACTGGGGCTTCGATCAAGAGCTTCGCTTACGCTAACCCCATCAATTAACCTTCCAGCACCGGGCAGGCATCACACCCTATACGTCCACTTTCGTGTTTGCAGAGTGCTATGTTTTTAATAAACAGTTGCAGCGGCCTGGTTTCTGCGGCTGTCGTCAGCTCAGGAAGCAAGTTCCATCACCAACAACAGCGTACCTTCTCCCGAAGTTACGGTACCATTTTGCCTAGTTCCTTCAGCAGAGTTCTCTCAAGCGCCTTGGTCTACTCGACCTGACCACCTGTGTCGGTTTCGGGTACGATTCCTGTGTAACTGAAGCTTAGAGACTTTTCCTGGAAGCATGGTATCAGCCACTTCACTGTACAAGTACAGCTTGCTATCGGATCTCAGTATAGAGTACCCCGGATTTGCCTAAGATACATACCTACATCCTTCCACCTGGACAACCAACGCCAGGCTGACTTAACCTTCTCCGTCCTCTCATCGCATTACACAGAAGTATTGGAATATTAACCAATTTCCCATCGACTACGCCTTTCGGCCTCGCCTTAGGGGTCGACTCACCCAGCCCCGATTAACGTTGGACTGGAACCCTTGGTCTTTCGGCGAACGGGTTTTTCACCCGTTTTGTCGTTACTCACGTCAGCATTCGCACTTCTGATACCTCCAGCATACTTCTCAATACACCTTCATCGGCTTACAGAACGCTCCCCTACCACTTGACTAATGTCAAATCCGCAGCTTCGGCACATAGTTTTAGCCCCGTTACATCTTCCGCGCAGGCCGACTCGACTAGTGAGCTATTACGCTTTCTTTAAAGGGTGGCTGCTTCTAAGCCAACCTCCTAGCTGTCTATGCCTTCCCACATCGTTTCCCACTTAACTATGATTTTGGGGCCTTAGCTGGCGGTCTGGATTGTTTTCCTCTTGACTACGGACGTTAGCACCCGCAGTCTGTCTCCCGGATAGTACTCATAGGTATTCGGAGTTTGCATCGGTTTGGTAAGTCGGGATGACCCCCTAGCCGAAACAGTGCTCTACCCCCTATGGTATTCGTCCGAGGCGCTACCTAAATAGCTTTCGGGGAGAACCAGCTATCACCAGGCTTGATTAGCCTTTC
>NZ_KB849797.1:0-80748 GCF_000369045.1 Acinetobacter pittii ATCC 19004 = CIP 70.29
CAAATTCATCACTTAAAGCAATCAACTTAATCACAAGTAACTGTTTTTCAACAAGTTTCTATCTGCATCACCGCCGATGGATGTGCATTATAGATCATCTCATTCCCTTTGCAACCCTTTTTTTAAATCAATATCACCAACTGGATACTTTTTAAGCTTTTTAGCATTTTATCTATATTATTTGATCAATTTTACATTGATAATAGGTTATCAATTTTGTATTAAAACATATCTCCACCCAACTGCACATTTAAGTATTAGCCTGGCTGGCGGTTAAGGAATTATATGAATTATTCTAATTTAATTTTACTAAGCGTATTATCTGTAGGTGTTTGTACCTCTCTATATGCTCAAGAAAATACTATAAGTGAATCTTCTGATGCTAGCTCACTAGAAGAAACAGCACCGACTCATACGCGCTCACAAATTATTAAAGATTTAAAAAATATTAAAGTTAAAGATTTAAAAATTAATGCGAATGCAGCACAACCAGATCCTGTAAAAGACCCATTACAATCATTAAATCGTCCAATTTACTCATTTAACGACATGTTGGATCGAAATTTTTTACGCCCAGTTGCTGTGCAATATAGAGAAAAGACTCCAGAAGATGTCCGTGGTTCTTATCGTCAGTTCCGTAAAAATCTTGGAGAACCTTGGAATGCTGTTAACCAGCTTATTCAAGGTCGCCCTGGTCGTGCAGCAAAAACCATAGGTCGCTTTACAATTAATACATTAACGACTCTTGGTTTAGCTGACCCTGCCAGCCGTTTAGGTTTACCGACTGAAGAAGAGAATTTTGGTGTAACTCTTGGTTACTATGGTGTTCCTTCTGGCCCATTCCTGATGTTGCCTTTTTTCGGGCCAAGTACCTTACGTGATGGTTTTGGTTTAGCAGTAGACGCCCAAGCACGTCCACAGAAATATGTTATGGATGATCAAGAGGGTCTTTATTGGTCAAGTAATATGTTACAAGCGGTTGATACACGCGCTCAATATCTAGACCTAGATCAGACCTTACAAGGTGATCAATATGCCATGATTCGAGATTTATATCTGCAACGTAAAGCATTCCAAATTGCAGAGAAAAAGGGCGACTCAGCTGATGTATCTTTCATTGATGATGACTCAGAAGATACACCAGATGAGAATCAAAACCCTTAAAAGATGAAATCGAGGTATTGCTTGGATTAAGAGTTGGGCAATACCTTGATTTTGATCATACATACTCTATGATGAATAAAGTGATCATATAAAAGGACTACCATCTCTTCTATGTATTTTATTAAACCGACACGCTCTATCCCTTATTTAGAGCAAGCTTTGGATAAATTGCCAGGCTTACAAGTCATTAACATAGATGATTTAGATTTATATGATCCAACCATCATTGCAATAGCAGATGTACAAGATTTCCTGACATATAAATGGAATTTACCAACGATTGTCATTGCTTTTGAACATGAAGGTAGTGCTTTAGCTCAAGCTTGGGAAGCGGGTGCTCTTGCAGGTTGGGTATGGAATCAACTACCTAACGATTTAAATAAAGCATTATCAAGAATCGATGCTCAATATAAACGTAATCAAGATAGTCGTGATTTACCTTCAGCTGCTGAACTACAAAAAAGACTATTACCTAATCCAATTGATTTATTAAATTATCAAGTCGAAACTTTCTTTCAGCCTTCAGCTTATCTTTCTGGTGATTGGTATGACTACTGGAAATTAAACGATAAGGAAGTTTTATTTTATCTTGCCGATGTTTCAGGACATGGTGTGACCAGTAGTTTATTAACTTCTTGGATGGCAGCTTTCCATGGCCGCTCTAAAACCCCAAGACAATTAATAAAAAAATTAAATGGAATGTTGGTTCAAGAGAATATTGAAAAGCACATTACGATTGTGGTGGGTATTTTAAACCTTGAAACACATACACTTCGCTGGTCAAGTGCTGGGCACTACCCTCCTCCTATCATTTTTGAACCAAATCAAGCTCCAAAAATTTTAACAACAAGTAGTTTCCCATTAGGCTTGACTGATGAACTCGAAGTTGAAGAGCATGTTTGTACATTAAATCATCAAGCACGCTTCATTGTTTGTTCAGATGGAGCACTTGAACCTTTTGATGGTGGGTTAAATGATCAGTTCCAACAATTGGTTCATCATTTGCAAAATCAATCATTCCAAGCACCCGATCATGTGGCTGATGACATTGCCATTTTCAGTCTTTGTCGAATGAATTAATTTACGAATCAATTAATTACATAATATACGACTTAAGGACTCTTGAGTCTGCGATGGCACTATGTGATAATTTTTCTATCCTTCTCTGAAAATGGCATTTATATGTCAACAGGTCATGTTGAATATGCAAGTTTAAATGGAACGCATATTTTCAAACTTATTGGTGAAGTGCGAGCCCATTCTTGTATAAGTCTAGACAAACTTTTAAACAGAATTGAACAGCAAGAGAATGTTGTTGGTGCAATCGTTGATTTAACCCAAACAACATTTATTGATAGTACGGTGTTAGGCATCCTAGCTAAGCTAGGTTTAAAGCTTAAACAAACTCATCATATTCAAGCTGTGATGCTATCTACCAATCCAGATATCACAACCTTAGCCAACAGTATGGGGCTAGGGCAGGTTTTTGTCATTTTGAATTACTGTGGCGATCCCAACGTTTGCACATTAACGTTAACTGATGAACAGATCACTCATAATGCAATGCTAAGAACAGTTCTGGATGCACATAAGACATTGATGAAACTCAATGCAAACAATCAGAATATGTTTGAGCCACTTGTGAAGCAGTTACAGAAAGAACAAGATACGCTTGAACAGGTATCAGATAAGCAAAATGCCTGACTTTAATCATTAAGCCGGATTATTAGAATATGCCCCTTATTTCTGTTGCTCAAATGAACTCTCAAGATGATATTGAAAATAATTTTCAAGTCATTGAGTCGTTGATTCAACAAAGTAAGGCGCAAAATGCTAGCCTGATTGTTTTCCCCGAAAACTTTGTATGTTTTGCTGCTGGAAAACAACGCGAAACAGCTGAGCAATTTGAGTCTATTCAACAACGGCTTGAGAAACTAGCACATCAATATCAAATCTGGATTGTGGCCGGTACCTTACCATGCCCATTTCGTCCAGATGGATCTACTATTCAAGATGGTCGAGTCCGGACGGTTAGTCTTTGTATTAGCCCTGAGCGTACAGAAGCACGTTATGACAAGATCCATTTATTTGATGTACAAGTGGGCGATGCGGTCGGTGGTTATCAAGAGTCTCGTTTTTTTGAACCTGGAACAGACGTAGTAGTCACATCTACCCCTTTTGGTAATATTGGCTTAATGGTATGTTATGACTTACGTTTTCCAGAGCTTGCTCTAACTCTGAGACAACAAGGCGCTCATCTTCTTACTGCTCCTGCTGCATTTACTTATACAACTGGACAAATGCACTGGCAGCTTTTGCTACAAGCTCGGGCAATGGATAGCCAATGTTATGTTTTAGGCGCAGCACAACAGGGCTGGCATGGTGAAAAACGACAAACCTGGGGGCACTCTGGGGCAACAGATAGTCGTGGCCAAATTTTAAGTATGATTGGATATGAAGGGAGTGGTTTAATCACTGTACCCTTTGATTTAACAGCACAAGAACTCGTCCGCTCTTCAATGCCTCTGATGACTCACCGTAAATTGATTCATTATTAAAAGTTTAATTATTCATGTGGAAATACTTATTTAGCATTTTTTGCTTGGGGGCAAATATTCATTGTTATGCAGAGTTTGGTACAACAAACCATTTTGTTTCGCCTACTGCACAGCTCAACTCAGATATTCTTCCAGCAACTCCTAAAAATATCCCCTTGCCCGCTTTTGGCCAAAGAATTATTGGCTGGGGTACGGGCGCAGAAGGTGCAAGACAACGTTTAGAAAATATTCAGCCAGCAGATGTTTCTGTGATTAAAAAACAAGGAACCACGCTTGAAATGATTACTGCATGGCAAGATTTTTATGAACAAGAGCAACAACGCAATGCAAATAATCCTACTGCGAAGTATCGTGCGCGTTTAATGAAAAAGATTGCAGATTTGTGGTGAAACACTTTCACCTAGAATATTTTTATCTTATGGAATAATTGACGTAATTATTCCATTTTTTATATCCCTTAATTTATTTTATTCATAACCTATTCTTATGAACATTTAAGAAACTGAATAGAACGCGATATACTACAAAAGCAATATTAGTTTCTTTGAGGAAGATATGGACCAAGACTGTCAAAACTTAAAGCTTGAGAATCAATTATGTTTCCTCATTTATTCAACAAATTTAGCGCTTAATCAGCTCTACAGAAAACTACTAGCGCCTCTGGGTATCACCTATCCCCAATATTTAGTGATGTTAGTGTTGTGGGAGCAGGATGAAGTAACTGTTTCAGAAATTGGAGCTAAACTTTTTTTAGAATCATCCACCCTCACACCTATCTTGAAAAAGTTAGAAGCTCTGCATTTACTTCGTCGTACCCGTTCAACTCAAGATGAGAGACAAGTGATTATTACACTGAGTGATGAAGGAAAAAAATTAAAAGATCAAGCAATCCATATTCCATCAGACGTATTAGAAGCAAGTTCATGTGATATGACAACACTACTCGGCCTTAAAGATCAACTTACTAAACTCCGTACAAACTTAGTCAAATAAACAGCAATTTTTTCAAAAAATATACTTGTCAAAATAATTAAGTCGTGTACGATATATTTGTATTCAATTTAATTTAGGAATAAAAACGATGTCATTAGAAAAAGTTGTTTATCGTGCAAAAGCTAAAGCAACCGGTGGTCGTGATGGCCGTGCTACTTCATCAGACGGCGTATTAGATGTACAGCTTGGTGTGCCTAAAGAAATGGGTGGCGCAGGTGGTGCTGTAACAAATCCAGAGCAACTATTCGCAGCTGGTTATTCAGCATGCTTTTTAGGTGCTTTAAAATTTGTTGCAAACCGCGATAAATTTAATATTAGTAAAGACGCTTATGTAGAAGGTGAAGTAGGTATTGGTCCAATTCCTACAGGTTTTAGCATCGAAGTAACTTTAAATGTTTACTTAGTGGGTATGGACCGTGAAGAAGCTGAAAAGTTAGTTGCAGCAGCTCATATTGTTTGCCCATATTCAAATGCAACTCGCAACAATATTGATGTAACCTTTAATATCGTGACTGAATAAGTTTTGATATTAAAAAAATGCCCGAATCAAATCGGGCATTTTTTACAACTTAAATATTATGCTTCACTTGCCTCATTAGTTACACGAAGCACTTCTTCGAGTGTAGTTTTACCCGCCAGTACTTTGCGCAAACCATCATCACGAATAGAACCTGAATACTCACGAGCATGATTTTCTAATTCATATTCAGCTGCATTACCATGAATCAGACGGCGCATGGGTTCATCAACTGGTACGATTTCATAAATCGCTGTACGTCCATTAAAACCTAAATGTGAGCAATGATCGCACCCTTTGGCTTCAGGTAACTGCAACAACGGTTCATTATGAATATGCTGAAAAACCTGTTTCTCAAAAGTATCGGCTTCACGCCATGTCATACAATGTGGACATAAAGTACGAACCAAACGTTGAGCAATCACCCCAATTAAAGAGCTTGATAATAAGAAGGGCTCAATCCCCATATCTTTAAGACGAGTAACTGCACCAATAGCTGTATTGGTATGTAGTGTTGATAAAACCAAATGGCCTGTTAAAGATGCTTGAACCGCAATTTCAGCAGTTTCCAGATCACGGATCTCCCCCACCATTACCACATCAGGATCTTGACGTAACATTGCTTTTAAAGCACGAGCAAATGTCATATCCACTTTGGTATTTACTTGAGTTTGACCAATGCCTTCGAGTTGATATTCGATTGGATCTTCAGCAGTTAAGATATTACGAGTATTGTCATTTAAATCAGACAAGGCTGCATATAGGGTGGTCGTTTTCCCCGAACCGGTAGGCCCTGTGACCAAAATAATACCATGGGGACGATGCACTAACTGAGTTAAACGCTCATAGTCATTAGCCATTAAACCCAAGTGAGTCATGTTGAGTCGGCCCGCTTGTTTATCAAGCAAACGCATAACGACCCTTTCACCATGTGACGATGGCAAAGTTGAAACACGCACATCCACCTCACGGCCAGCCAGACGTAAAGAAATACGTCCATCTTGTGGTACACGTTTTTCAGCAATATCGAGCTTCGCCATAACTTTAATACGCGAGACTAGTAAAGGCGCCAACTCACGGCGTGGTTGTACAATCTCACGTAATTGTCCATCTACCCGCAATCGTACAGATAATTTCTTTTCAAAAGCTTCAATATGAATATCAGAAGCCCCTACTCGAATTGCCTCAGAGAGTAATGCATTGATCAGACGAACAATAGGTGCGTCATCTTCTTGGTCCATCAAATCTTCTGTTTCGGGAACCTGGTCGGCCAAACTCAATAAGTCCGGATGATCTTCTAAACCAGCTGCAACTTGTTGTGACTCCCCTGTATCACCTGCATAACTCGTACTTAAGAGCGTATTAAATTCTTGTTCAGTACATAATTGATAATGAGCTGGCTTACCCAAGATGCGTCTTGCTTCCTGTAATGCAATTTTTTCAGTGTTTTGACGTCTAATAATAAATACCTGATCACCGTCATAACGAAATAAAACACCATGACGCTTGGCAAAACTATATGGAACTTGTATTTGTTTCAATATTTGCATCACAATTTATAATGATGAGTAAGATGATTTTGAGTGTACTCTAAGCAGATTACAGCGTGAAGTCTGTTTAACAACTCGGTAGAGGAATTTTGCGTCTTGTTTGAAAATAATGAATATCAGCCTCGCCCCCAGAATTCTTTAAAATGGTGGGGTGAACAGCACTTTGAAATTAACCAGTCCAAAGCATGGCAATTCGGTTCAATGCTCTTTCGTTTAACACGTGGCATAAAAGAATGGCGCATCGAATATTATCGTCCATCTCTCCAAGATGATAATGAACAAGATTGGCACCCAATTGCCGATCCACATTTTGCCTTTCCGCATACGGTTCAAGTAGAACGTTACATGTTTCGAAAGACTAATCCAGAATTTTTACTGATGCCACGTCTGGCAGATCGTTCTGTGGTCATAAAACCTGTTGATCCTATTTACATTCCAGCAGGTCAACGTGGGACTCTATATATCAGCACACCATTATGGATTGCAGGCTTAGTTGAAAGTCAGCATGAACCTTTGTTTGAGATTCCTGTGATTCAGCCTAAAGATACGTGGTTTGGTCCTAATGCGCAGCAAGGAGAAATCTGTTATGCCACTTCCGTGGATGGCCGTACTGATTTGAATCTATTAACACCACGCGCTTTCCGTGCTGTTACTCCAATCGACTTTCACAACACAAGTAATCATCAATTACGCTTTGATCGTATGAATGTGCCAGTTACCGCCCTTCCTCTTTTTTATAGTGAAAGTACAGGTCGTTTGTGGACTTCTCAAATTAAAGTTTATTATGAGGGTTCTGATCGTCCGGCACGTATTCGTATTGAAAACCGTACGCCACCTCTTGCTGGTGAAGTGACCTATGTTCACCCACCACGCTCACCTGGTGGAGCATTATTCAATATGTTTGATTCATTCTTTTAAGAGGTTTATATGGCCGATTCAAATATTCCAAAAGATATCGCTGATAGCCTCAAAAGTATATTTACCAATATCAATACCGAACGTATTAGTGAAATTTTAGTCGCTGTTGTACTGTGTTTCATTGGCTTTGTTCTTGCTCGTATTATTTCGAATACATTTATTAGAACCATTGGCTCACGTTTTAATGCTCACCAACGCCTTGTATGGCGCCGTGGTATTTTTTATTTCATTTTCTTACTCTTCATCATGACAAGTTTGAAAGAAGCTGGGTTCAAACTTAGTGTATTCCTTGGTGCAGCAGGGATTTTAACTGTAGCACTCGGTTTTGCATCGCAAACATCTGCCAGTAACTTGATTAGTGGTTTATTTTTGATTGGTGAAGGTTCATTTGAAGTCGGTGATACGATCCAGATTACTCTCATTCGTGGTAATACAATTGAAGGCGAAGTCATTTCAATTGATTTGCTTTCGGTAAAATTACTTACACTCGACAATGTCTATATTCGTTTGCCGAATGAACAGCTTATTCGTGCGCCTGTACACAACTTGTCTAAATATCCGATACGACGTATCCCAATTACGCTCGCAATCAACTTTCACGAAGATATTATTAAAGTCCGTGAGGTTCTACTAAATGTAGCAGCTCATTATCCCCTTGTACTAGATGATCCCAAACCTGCAGTTACGGTTACCGCATTCAGGGAATCATCAATTGAGCTTTTATTCACGATGTGGTGTCGACAAGAGAACTCTTTAAAAGTTCGTGATGAAATGCAAGAACGAATCAGAAATGGATTTTTAGATAACCGAATTGAAATTCCTGTTCCTAAAATGGGCTTGATTGATCGACAGTCTACTGGTTTTGCTGAAGACGATATCGATCAATATAGCAATCAAAAAGAATTAAAACGAGAGCCTAAAGCTTAGGCTCTTGATTCTTCTGTACGGTAGATGACGGGGGTAATGGCGCAAGATAAGCAATAATTAACATTACTCCACCTGCCCCAATAAACGAAATGACTCGAGTTAATGTCGCACTTTGTGATAGATCAAGTAAAATCAACTTTAATACCACAATACCTAAAAGTGCAGCGCCTACAAACCAGAGTTGACGAATCATTTTACGGCTTGAGAATGTAGTTAATACAAATGCCAAAATGACCCAAAGCAATGTCAAACTTAACTGCACTTCACCATTCGTCCAAATTGCTAAGCTCCATAGTGGTGTCCCCCAGTAATGATGTAAGCCCCTAACGACCACACTACTGAATACCAATAACCCAGCTAAAATTGTTGTAATTTTAAAAGTCCACTCTAGTGATTTATCTTGCTCAAAAGCATGTTGATAAATAATAAAGAGCAGACCTGCAAATACTACAATAGAAAGAAAATCAGTTAAGTTAAATAAAGGAACAAAATAAAGGTACTCAGCAGAGCGGCGATCAACGCTCACAACTAGCAACCAAATTAAGCTTAAACACCAAACCGGAATTTGATGTAACAATGCAGTTTTATGAGCCTTATACGCCCAAAGCGAATAAACCACAGGGATAAAAGCCAGAGCAACAACTGGCATTTGTGGAAAGATCGCCAAACCAACTATTGCTAACGCCAACCAGCTTAAACCAGCCCAGACGTTTAAGTATACCGACTCATCCGACTCCGGTTGAGCCATAATAAATAAGCTGCCAAGAATAATGGTAGCGACTAAGAAAGTAGTTTGTTGTAATGAGTCTACCCATTTAAACAACGTAAACACTTGACTCACAAAGGCTTCACCCAAAACTAACAACAGTAACAGGCTAATTAAAATTAACTGCAAACTTTGCCAGTGCACACGAAGTTTATAGTGAACAACTGCGCTAAATATTGCGATTAGAACTACGGCGAACATCAAATATGGACTCAAAGCATGATGATGCCATGCCATGATTTCTACACCAGCTACAGCACCCGCATCCATCCCTAAACACAAGAAAATGCCACTAAACATGCTTGCGCTAAAATAGCGTTGCTCTTTACTGTTGTATTGCAATAAATAAAAGGCAGAAATAAATTGGGCAATTGCATAGATGCTTGTGCTTAGCGTTGGGAACTCTTCATTTGCCCACACCTGATAAAACAGTGCAATAGAGCTAAGTAAAACTAAAACTACACCAATATATCGGCTTAAACGGTAGCGCTCAGTTACTCCCCAAACAATTAAAGCCGTACCTTGAGCAACCCAACCAATTGCTGTCCAATGTGCTCCTTTTGCAAGCGGGAAAATTAAGGCAAAAAACGCAACCGCGAGAATGAAAAAGCTTTTTGCAAGGACCGAAAGCTGTGGATGAGTTTTTTTAATCCAGAAAGTTAATACTGCATAGGTACCTGCCAAGACGGCTGCACCAATCGTCAATGCTTGTGTAGACTCATGTACTAAGTAGGCATGAAGGGTAAAGCCCAGTACTGGCACACTAAAAATAAGACCAACATCCAAGAGCGGAGGTAAACGAATGCCTTCTTGTTTTTCACTTGCTGACGTCCGAGATATATTTTGGCTATAACGAACACTAAGCCAAATAAACAGCGCTATATGGCACCACAAAATCCAGTCTAATGTATTAAATTTTTCGGGTTCTGCATAAAATGCGATTGCACTACCACCAATAAACATTGTGGCAAAGAAAGCAATTTGATTTAAGATTTTCCAAGGCTGAATAAAATTAACCGCAGCAACTGCTAAGTTAATTACTAAGTAGTAGCTAAATAGGAAGGTTACATCAGGGCGATATTGCGGAATAACTAAAGGAGCCGCATAAGCCATACCAAGTGCTAATATTGCCAAATAAATAGCTTGTTGTTTTAAGCTCAGGAATACCGTAATAGCTAATAAAATAGTAAACAGAATACTCGCTGTAGTTAGGTTGGCAATTACACTAAAATGATGTGAGAACACAAGTGTCAGGAATACAACAGCCAGCCCGACACCTTGCAATGCCACAGCAAAAAGCTGATTTTTCTTTTGCAATGTATACCCAAATGCCGTTAACACACCTCCAGCAATCGCAATAAATCCAAGTTTCACACCTAAACTAAGTTGCCAATGCTCGCTTGCAAAACGTAATAGCAACACTACCCCAACCATAAGCACAGCAACAGCAACTCTTAAGATTGGATTGCCATGAATCATCCAATCCACGGCTGGTTGCCACCATGCAGTCTGTACATGGGCTGATTGTTCTGTTTGATTTAAAGGTGCCGTTTCTGCTGGGACTAGCGTGTCCGTATTGCTGGCACTAACTTGTTCTATTACAGGATTTATAACTTCTGTTTGTATGGTCTCATTTACATGAACAGTTTGTTTTGCTGACTCGAGGTATAATAGTCGAGTATGAAATGCACTGATGGTTTGAATCAAACATAGCAATAAAACCAGTAAAGCCCCACCAGCCATCCACATCCAATGATTGATATAAGCAACTAATGCAACCAAGGCTGCTGCATAAATCACTGTTCTTTGCATGTGAATAGAATAAAGTGGCGTTTTCTGCCGAGAAAACTGCTGTTCTAAATGAGTTAAACGCTCATGTAGATTTGACAGTAATTGAACTAGAATGACAGTAAGCGCAATAGATAAAGCAATCACGACACTCTGAAATTTAAAACCAATTGAAATGGCTAAAAACAAAGTCAAAGCGATCAAAACAATGATCATTCCCTGTTTGTCTTTTTTATACATGGGCTTAGCAATATGACACCTTCATTACAGGTCATCTTACTTCAAGCCAATACAAGCGTATATTTATACATACAAAATACTGCAAAAATCATAAACCTGCATTCATAGCCGTTTTCACGTAAAATACCTGTAATTCAGATTAAGGAATTGTTCAATGCCACCATTTGTCTTGGTTGATGGGTCCTATTTTTTATTTCGTGCATATCATGCATTACCACCATTGACGACCTCTACAGGGTTACATACCAATGCAATACGTGGGGCAATTTCTGCCATTCAAAAATTAATGCGCCGTATGCAGCCGACACATATGGCTGTCATTTTTGATACGCCTGAGCCAACTTTCCGCCACAAGCTTTCACCTATTTATAAAGGTGATCGCCCTACCATGCCGGAAGAGTTATCTCAACAGATTCCATATTTGCATGCATTGATTAAAGCTCAGGGGATTCCTTTATATAGTCTTCCGGGTGCAGAGGCAGATGACATTATCGGTACACTCGCTAAACGTGCCGTACTCGAAGGCCACCATGTACTTATCTCAACCGGCGATAAAGACATGGCTCAGCTCGTCAATGATCATGTAAAACTTGAAGATAGCTTTAAAGATCGTGTCATGGATACCGACGGGGTATTTGAAAAATTTGGTGTTTGGCCAAATCAAATTATCGATTACTTAACCCTTATGGGCGATGCGTCTGATGGCATCATGGGTGTACCTGGCGTAGGTGCAAAAACAGCAGCTAAGTTACTAACTGAATATGGCACTTTAGACAATATTATTGCCAATGCAGACCAACTTAAAGGCAAACTTAGCCAAAATATTAAAGATAACTTAGACAATATTAAGCTTGACCACCAGTTAGCTAGTATCGTCTGTGATCTTCCTTTAGAACTCGATTGGCATGAGTTAAAGCTTACCGATCCAAACGTAGAAGCTCTACGTAATCTTTATACTGAGCTTGAGTTTAGAAACCAATTACAGTCGCTTGATCATCCAAACAATCCAAATAGCTCAAGCTATAAACAACAAGCTTCACAGACTATTGTTCAAAATGAAGTTAAACCTGCTGAATCTATAGAAACTGAAGATCAAGCAAGCTTAACCAGTCAAGATGACCAGCTTGGAACTGCAAATTATCACACTGTTTTAACCCAAGAAGCATGGGATCAGCTCTGGCAACGCATGCAAAATGCCGATCATTTTGCTATTGATACAGAAACTACAAGCCTTGATTACCGTATTGCAGAGATGGTTGGTTTTTCAATCGCATTTGATGCGAAAGATGCCTACTATGTTCCATTAGCGCATAATTATGAAAATGCGCCGCAGCAACTAGATCGTGATCAAATTCTGGTTCAAATTAAGCCTGTGCTAGAAAATGAAGCAGTTAAAAAAATTGGGCATCACCTTAAATATGATGCCCATATCTTTGCCAATCATGGCATAGAACTTAAAGGCTGGTATTTCGATAGCATGCTTGCATCTTATGTATTGAATGCAGCGGCCACTCGTCACGGCATGGATGACGTAGCTCGTGTCTACTTAAGCCACTTAACCACCACTTTTGAACAAATTGCTGGTAAGGGTGCTAAACAAAAGACTTTCAATCAAATTGAGATTGAAGTTGCTGCTCACTATGCTGCAGAAGATGCTCATGTGACCTATCGTTTGTATGAAGTGCTTTCAAACAAACTTAAGCCATTTCCTGAGCTAGAAAATATTTTATATAACATCGAAATGCCAGTTGCCCGTATTTTATCGGGTATGGAAGAAGATGGAATTCGTTTAGATCATGCCTTCTTAGATAAATTAAGCGTTGAATTTGCAAAAACGATGGAAGGGCTTGAAAATCAAGCGATGGAAATTGCAGATGAAACTTTTAATATTGCATCTCCTAAACAAGTAGGTGAAATCCTATTTGATAAATTAGGAATCAAAGGCGGTAAAAAAACTGCAACTGGACAATACAGCACCAGTGAAAGTGTTTTAGAAAAAATTGAACATCCTTTAGCGGAAATTATTCTAGAGCATCGCGGTTTAGCAAAGCTAAAAAGTACCTATACTGATCGTCTAGTTGAGCAATCTCATAACGACACGCATCGTGTACATACAAGTTATCACCAAGCACTTACAGCAACAGGTCGCCTCTCCTCTTCAGATCCTAACTTACAAAATATTCCAATTCGTAGACAAATTGGGCGCCAAATTCGTAAAGCATTCATTGCGCCAGAAGGCCGAGTATTATTGGCTGCCGATTACTCGCAAATTGAATTACGTTTAATGGCTCATTTTTCTCAAGATGATGCTTTAGTACATGCATTCCAGCATGGACAAGATGTTCACCGCCGTACTGCTGCAGAAGTATTGGGCATTGCAATTGAAGATGTGACCAATGATCAACGCCGTCAAGCGAAAGCAGTTAACTTTGGACTACTGTATGGTATGTCTGAGTTTGGTTTGATTCGTCAATTAGGCTTTACACGTCAAGAATCGCAAAACTATATTAAGCAATATTTCCAACGCTATCCTGGCATCTATGAATATATGCAACGCACACGTCAAGTTGCATCAGAGCAAGGTTTTGTTGAAACTATTTTAGGTCGTCGTCTTTATACACCAGATATTGATGCACGAAATGTAATGGTACGTAAGGCTGCCGAACGTGCTGCAATTAATGCGCCTTTACAAGGTAGTGCTGCTGATATCATTAAACTCGCAATGATTGAAGTCGATAAAATCTTGCCAAAAGATCAAGCCAAACTACTACTTCAAGTACACGATGAATTAGTATTTGAAGCAGATCAAAACATTGCCGAAGAGCTCTCTAAGCAAATCGCGACTGTCATGGAATCTGTAGTAAAAATTTCTGTGCCTTTAGTTGTTGAAGTTGGGCAAGGGCAAAACTGGGATGATGCCCATTAATTAA
Source organism: Acinetobacter pittii ATCC 19004 = CIP 70.29 (assembly GCF_000369045.1). Classification (GTDB taxonomy): domain Bacteria; phylum Pseudomonadota; class Gammaproteobacteria; order Pseudomonadales; family Moraxellaceae; genus Acinetobacter; species Acinetobacter pittii. Next base: position 14,352 of record NZ_KB849797.1, read on the forward strand.
TAGAAATAAAAAAAGGGCTGTATTAACAGCCCTTTTTTTATTGCGTTAAGTTAAAGTCCTGTTAAAAGAACTTTTGCAACTTCATTCATTAAGATCTCGGCAATATAAAGCGCTAAAAAGGCCAAAATTGGAGATAAGTCAATCATTCCCATATTAGGCAATAAACGACGGAATGGTGCGAGTAATGGTTCAGCTAAATCTTGAATCACTTCAATATAAGGTGAACGCGATTGAGTGAACATAACCACCCAACTCAAAATAATTGTCGCGAAAATTAAATAACGGCAGAAACGGATCAGGTCCTGAATCATCGTCACAAATGTCAGAATCACTAAGTGAACCGGACTATTTGGCATAGAACCAGAAAGATACATCACGCCAAAAATTTTCAGCAAATATAAAATAATTAAAAGAACCAACGCAGCCAAATTAAATCGGCCTTTTGCGACCGTCGGAAAAATTCGGCCAAAAATATCAACAATTTTAGTCGCCTTTACGGTCGATAAAACCACAGGATTATAAGGACTTACTGCCGCCAATTGCATTAAAAAACGGAAAAAGACCAATAAAATCGCGACATTAATTAAAATTCCAAAAATTAGCGCAGAATTTGCACCCATAGTTGTCTTATCCTATTTAAGCTATTTCGCACTGTCACTCAATTCTTGAGCCAATTCTTGACTACGCTTCTGTGCAGCAGCCAATGCAGATTGAATATTTTGGGAGATTTGTGCACGGTCAAAAACTTCAAGTGCAGCTTGAGTTGTGCCATTTGGCGATGTCACATTCTTACGAAGTTCAGAAGGAGTATTTGAACTCGTAATTGCCATTTGAGCTGCACCTAATGCCGTTTGAAGAGTCAACGCAGTTGCAACTTTTTCATCAAGTCCTAAATTTTTACCCGCACGGATCATACTTTCCATGAGATAGAAGAAATATGCAGGACCTGAGCCAGAAACCGCTGTTACCGCATCAATTTGAGCTTCGGAGTTTACCCAAATTGTTAAGCCTGTGGCTGCTAAAATCTGACTTGTTAATTCACGATCCGAAGTACCTACTACATCATTTGCATAGATACCATGTGCACCCGTCTGAACTAGAGCTGGCGTATTTGGCATAACTCGAACAATTCGATTGCTATCAATTAAGTTTGATATCGTTTGAATTTCAGCACCAGCAATAATTGAAATAACCAATTTATCTGATAACAGTCCTTTTAAAGGACGTAAAACAGTCGCCAAAACTTGTGGTTTTACTGCCAGTACAACGACATCAGCATTTTTAATTGCAGCTACATTATCTTGTGTCACATGGACTTCTTTTTCTTGCAATAATTGACGTATTTGCTCAACAGGATCTGAAACGGTAATACGTGTTGGCGGTAAACCTCTTGAAATGAGCCCACCAATCAAAGCTTGGGCCATATTACCACCACCAATAAAACAGATATTACTATTTACTGCACTTGTCATAACCATCTTCGCCATTTACCAGATTACAAGAATAAGAAATTAAATCTGGTTGCCATCCTCCTTGCTCACAATACGGAGACTGAGCTAACCAAAATCCTTTCGGTGTAAAAACCCCAAGCATAACATTATCTATGACTAATATTTGAATTGTATGACGAAGCCAAGGCAAAATATGTGCTTCTTGAATTGCTTTTTTTAATGGCCATTGCCCAACACGACCATATAAATGGACCTTTTCACCACCTTGGCGTCGAATTATTTTTAATTTTTTATTTAATAAAGATGCAGACAACCCCATATTTTTTTGAGTTATTTGAAAATATCCTGAAGCGCAATCCACTATTTCCCCTAGTTGAAAATGATGCTCCGTCTCGGTTTCAACTGGGTTTAATTTTTCAGCAAGAAAAACTTGTCTACTCAACCGATAAAGATAATGTTGATAACGGACATAATAAAACTGGTTCCAATGTAATGCCGCTTGTGCATCAGACTTAGAAGCAATTACTTCATTTTTTAACCGCTCAACCATTTCAAATGCAGGCCGATATTGTCCATCACCTTTCATCCAAACTGAAAGCAATTGGCGCTGTCGAGCAGAAGATAGTTTTAATAGCCAAGTTAAATCCAAACATTCGTCCGTACCACAATTTTGCAAATCAGCTTTTAAAACTTCTTCTAAAATTTCAGAAGCATCTTGCATCAAATAGCTAGTACGGCTAAGTGCTTGCTGCATTTTTGGAAATCGGTTTTGTAAGAAGGGCCAAAGTTCTTCACGCGACCACGCCCGATCATAATGGATATCGTAATTTGTAGGATCATCTACATACTCAATCTCAAGTTGAGTAGTCCACTCGGCAATCTGCTCACGGGTTAAATCCAAAAAAGGGCGCCAAATTGTCATATCAACACGATGATCAATACACTGCATAGCAGCAAGCCCATCAACACCCGCACCCGATAATAAACGCAATATTACTGTTTCAGCCTGATCTTGCTGGTGATGAGCAAGCACTAAAATTTCGTTGGCTTGTAAATGTTGTAGATAAGCGTAATAACGTGCCTGACGTGCTTGAGCTTCCAAATTACCGTCAGTAACTTGAACTTTTTGAATGGTATAAGGAATATTTAAACGAGTCGCTTGTTTAGCAACGAGTTCGCCCCACTCTGCACTTTTTGATTGCAGTTGATGATCTATGTAAATTATTCGGATCTTATGAGGGAAAATTTGAGACATCAAATGTAGTAGCAGCATTGAATCCATGCCACCACTACATCCAATAAGAAAAGTACTATTTTCTGAAAACTCTTGAGCCTGTTTTAAGACGCAATGCCTAAATTTTCGCTGCCAAACTTCATTAAACGTTGATAACGTGCTTCGCATCGTTCATTTGCATCCATTGGTAGCAACTCATCCAAAGCTTGCTTCAAAACTACTTTTAGGTTTTGCATGACTTGCTCAGGGTCTAAATGAGCCCCTTCGCCTTCATCTACTACATATTCAACAATACCTAGAGATTGTAATTTATCTGCTGTCAAACCTAAAGCTTCACTTGCTTGAGCCGCTTTTTCAGCAGTTTTCCATAAAATAGATGCACAGCCTTCTGGTGAAATCACAGAATAAATACTATGCGACAACATAATTACTCGGTCAGCAACACCAATACCTAAAGCACCACCAGAACCGCCTTCACCAAGTACTGTTGCGACAACAGGAACTTTCAAACTTGAAAGTTGAGCAAGGCTAGTTGCAATTGCTTCAGCTTGTCCACGCTCTTCAGCACCAACACCTGGATAAGCACCCATAGTATCAATAAATGTGAAGACCGGAAGATTAAAGCGCTCTGCCATATCTAATAGGCGTTGAGATTTACGGTAACCTTCTGGGTTAGCCATACCGAAGTTGTGCTTTAATTTTTCACGGGTACTACGACCACGGTGTTGGCCAATAACCATCACAGGTTGACCATCAAAACGAGCAAGACCACCTACCATCGCACCATCGTCACCAAACAAACGATCACCATGCAAGGCATCAAACTCTGTAAAGATTTCACCGACATAATCTAGAAACTGCGGACGATCAGGATGACGTGCAATTTGAACCGTTGTCCACGCTTTGGACTGAGTAGCTTTTTTCATAGGTCGAATATTATCCCTTTAATCGATAAATTTTTCCGACTGAATATTCAATTCAATGTCCCAATGCTTAAACTGCTCTTGCTCATCATGCAAGTCGGCAACTAACAATGGCCATTGTTTGGCATCACCAGAAACACTAAGTTGCCATTGTTGATCATTTATGATGGTCAGTTCAATGGCAGGAAGCATCTGATCACTTCGACTATGGTTGAGTAAAACTGCTAGGCGAAGTAATAAACATAGATAAAGTAATTTATGACCACCAGCCTTCAAAATTTCATTTTTTACATCATTTCGCAATTTACGACGGTGGTGAGCGACCAAATGTGAAAGGTGATTTTGGTCAATTTGTGAGAAGCCCGGAATATCAGAATGCTGCAATAAATAAGCACCATGACGGTGATACCCACCATGACTAATCGCCAAACCAATTTCGTGCAAATAGGCAGCTCGGCGCAGTAAGTCACTGTCTTCACTCGTTAAATTGAGAGGTTCTGCAACACCATCAAATAATTGTTGTGCTGTATTTACGACTCTTTCTGCTTGTTTTGGATCAGCGTTATAACGTCCCATTAAAGCTTGTACACTACGATCACGGATATCTTCATGTTTAAAACGACCTAATAGGTCATACATGACTCCTTCACGTAATGCACCATCAGAATATGCCAAACGATCAATTTCTAAAACCTCAAAAACTGCGTACAAAATTGCCAATCCGGCTGGCAAAACTGCTCGTCGGTCTTCTCTTAACCCTTCAAAATCAATTTCAGAAATATTTTTAAACTTAAGTAATTTATCTTTGAGTTTGTATAACCCTTCTCGAGTGACGTTTTCTTGCTCATCACTCAAGCCCATATTCACCATAATTTGGCGGCAAGCTTTAATCGTTCCACTAGAACCAACGACAGTATCCCAACCTTCCATTTTATACGTTGTTGCAATAGCTGAAAGTTCTTTACGGGCAGCAACTACTGCTTTATCAAAGGCTTTTTGTGTGATTTCGCCATCGGCAAAGTAGGCTTTTGTATAAGCCACACATCCCATTTGCAATGACTCTGTATAAATAGGCTCAAACTCTTCACCAATAATGAACTCAGTAGAACCACCACCAATATCTACAACTAAACGTCGACCACCATTTGCCATGGTATGCGATACGCCAAGATAAATCAGACGCGCTTCTTCTCGCCCAGCAATAATTTCAATAGGTTTAGGCAAAATTTCTGCTGCTTTTTGGATAAATTCATGACCATTTTTTGCCTGACGCAAGGCATTGGTCGCCACAATTCTTAAACGATTTGGTTGAACAGAGCTTAATCTTCCAACAAAACGAGCCAAGCAGGCTAAGCCTCGTTGCTGAGCGGCTTCTGTTAGGTTTTTATTCTCATCTAAACCAGCTGCAAGCTGTACTTTTTCTGACATCGAAGCAACTTTTTTAACTTCACCATGATCTACCCGTGCAATTGCAAGGTGAAAACTGTTCGACCCCATATCTATGGCAGCAAGTAATTCTTCATCAATCAGAAAATCAGACATTATTGAACTAAACCCATAACAATTCACGCTTAGAGTAATTCACAAGAATGCAATTGAAAAGCCATTTTCATCAACAATTAGCTGTCATTTAAATTTTTCTATTTATAAGTCGATTGTACAAGTCGATGATGAATATCGTGAGCATCCATTAGACAAATTTAGTTAAGCCTTGAATAATAGCATCAAACCCTTACATTGAACTAAGTAGCTATGTAATACTGATAGAGATAATTTCTCCTGTAATAGCACTTTTTTTTAAAAATTGGAGCCGTACCATGTCTGCGACTATTGTAAATACAACTGATGATAACTTCCAAGCAGATGTTTTAGATGCTGAAACCCCTGTACTTGTTGACTTCTGGGCAGGATGGTGTGCACCTTGTAAAGCGATCGCACCTGTTCTTGAAGACCTATCAAGTGAATATGCTGGTAAAGTAAAAATTGTTAAAGTTGATGTGACTTCTTGCGAAGATACAGCAGTGAAATACAACATCCGTAACATTCCTGCTTTACTACTTTTCAAAAATGGTGAAGTTGTAGCTCAACAAATTGGTGCTGTACCTCGCTCTAAACTTGTTAGCTTTATTGATGAAAACGTTTAAGTCAAAATGCTAAAAAAGAAATACGCTATACTTTTTTATAGCGTATTTTTTTCGCCTATAAATTGACAAATTTGCTAGGCTGGCTTATATTGCATGCTCAAGAGGCACTGAAGGGAATCATCTTCGTCCGGCTTCTTACAAGACACAAACATAAAGATCGCCACTCGGCAACAGAAATTGTTTTTTCACATTTCTCTTCGAAACAATTAATCAGACTTCTGAATTGTTATTGTGTAAATACAATTGCGATAATCTTTTTTGTATGCGAGCGATTTTTCTCCTTTTTAAACCACACTCTACTCTTTCCTAATTCTGACCCTTATGAATTTAACTGAACTCAAGAAAAAACCAATCGGCGAACTAATTAAAATTGCTGAATTTATGGGCCTGGAAGGTATGGCTCGTAACAGAAAGCAAGATATTATTTTTGCCATTTTGAAACGCCATGCGATGAATGGCGAAGAAATTTTTGGTGACGGCGTTCTCGAAATTCTCTCTGATGGTTTTGGTTTTTTGCGTTCTGCCGCAGGTTCGTATTTAGCAGGTCCGGATGATATTTATGTGAGTCCTTCACAGATCCGACGCTTTAACTTGCGTACAGGTGATACCATCACAGGTACTATTCGCCCTCCAAAAGAAGGTGAGCGTTATTTTGCGTTGCTCAAAGTTAACCAGATTAACTATGACACGCCAGAAAATTCTCGAAATAAAATTTTATTTGAAAACTTAACTCCCCTTTTCCCGACCGAACAATTGGTTATGGAATTAGGTAATGGTACGACAGAAGACTTAACTGCTCGTGTCGTTGATTTAGTTGCGCCAATTGGTAAAGGCCAACGTTCTATTATTGTTGCACCGCCGAAAGCGGGTAAAACAATGTTACTTCAAAATATTGCTCAATCGATTGTTAGAAACAATCCAGAAGTATTCTTGATTGTTCTATTAATTGACGAACGTCCAGAAGAAGTAACCGAAATGGAGCGTACTGTTCGCGGTGAAGTTATTGCGTCAACATTTGATGAAGCACCAGCTCGCCATGTACAAGTTGCAGAAATGGTAATTGAAAAAGCTAAACGTCTTGTTGAGCACAAAAAAGATGTTGTGATTCTTCTTGACTCTATTACCCGCCTTGCACGTGCTTACAACACTGTTATTCCGTCATCAGGCAAAGTATTAACTGGTGGTGTAGACGCTCATGCATTAGAGCGCCCTAAGCGTTTCTTCGGTGCAGCACGTAATATCGAAGAAGGTGGCTCACTTACGATCATCTCTACTGCTTTGATTGAAACAGGCAGTAAAATGGATGATGTAATTTATGAAGAATTCAAAGGTACAGGTAACCAAGAGATCACTCTTGATCGCCGTATTGCTGAAAAACGTGTCTTCCCTGCTATGAATATCAAAAAATCTGGCACACGTCGTGAAGAGCGTTTAATGGATGAAGATAAATTACGCAAAGTATGGATCCTCCGTAAGCTACTTCACCCTATGGATGAGTTGGCAGCAATGGAATTCTTACTTGACCGCATGAAAGAAACCAAAACAAATGATGATTTCTTTGATCAAATGAAACGTAAAGCTTCAACTTAAGTAATTAAGCCTTCAAAAAAAGCCACTCTTTTGAGTGGCTTTTTATTTGGTTGACAAGCTTTACACAAAAATACATTTTGCTTATTTTTATGTAAAATTATTTATAAGCTTTTGATAATAAATATTTTTGCATAAAAAAGCTTAGTTTTTTTAGTAGCTTACCTCTACCTTTTCCAATATACACGAGCTGATTAATTGTTTTTTTCTGTTAAAAAACAGTCTGTTTTTCTCTTTTTCATACGTTTTTTTGACAGACGACAGTAGTATTTCAGCATTTGCAGTGATAGCATAGCGGCAGACCAGTTAGACTGCTCCATGCGTTGTTACCTAGCTACGTTTTAGGAATAATAAAAGCAAAACAGTCCAACTTAGGTTTTTTTAATCTCAAATCTTTTTTGTGAGAGTGATGCCATGTTATTCAAAAAATTCGCTGTTGCTGCTGCTGTTGCTGCTACTTTAGCTTTCGTTGGTTGTTCTAAGAAAGAAGAAGCTCCTGCTGCTGCTTCTGAAGCTGTAGCTGCTGCTTCTGAAGCTACTGAAGCTGCTTCTGAAGCTGCTGTAGCTGTTGACGCTGCTGCTTCTGAAACTGCTGCCGCTGCTTCTGACGTTGCTGCTGCTGCTTCTGACGTTGCTGCTGCTTCTGCTGCACACTAATCTATATTCTAGATTAGATAAAAAAGAGGACATTTTGTCCTCTTTTTTTATATCTAAATTTTGATTTTCTAAGATTAAGCGGTCCTATATTGCTGCCCAATAAACTATATAAAGCTATTTAAAATATAAAAAAAGCAGATCAATCGATCTGCTCATTTCCAACGCGTTGTCTAAACTTCTGACCCGCTCTGAAGGTCACTACCCTACGTGCTGAAATTGGAATTTCTTCACCTGTCTTAGGGTTACGTCCTGGACGTTCGCGTTTATCTCTTAACTCGAAATTACCAAAACCAGAAAGCTTAACCTGCTCCCCTGCAATAAGTGCTTGGCTAATCTCGTCAAAGAACAACTCGACCATTTGTTTTGCTTCACGGCGATTTAAGCTGGTTAACTCACTTAAATGATCAGCCATGTCTGCTTTAGTTAATGCTGTCATGAGGCCCTCAATGTCGCTTGATAAGTGTTTTCCAACACTTGGATTATATTGTCCATACCAGATTTAATTTCAGCATCTTCAAGCGTACGTGAAGGATGTTGCCATAATAATGCAAACGCCAATGAGCGCTTACCTTCTTCGACACCCTGCCCCGTATACACATCGAATAACCATGTAGAGTCTAAAAGCTCTCCACCAGTTTTTTCGATTAACTGCTGAATATCTCTAACATTTATATTATCAGAGATTAAAAGCGCAATATCACGTCTGATCGAAGGAAAACGTGATAATTCTGTAAAATTAGATACATAAGATTGCAAAACGGCTGTTTGATCGAGTTCAGCAACCCACGTTGTTGTTAAATCAAGCTCATTTTCTAGAGATGGATGCAAACGTCCTAAATAACCAATTGATTGTCCATCAACTAAAATTTCAGCAGACTGCCCCGGATGCAACCATGCAAGCTCAGAACGTACATATTCAACTTTGACACGACCAGCAGCCAAAATCTCTTCTATCTCTCCTTTGAAGTCAAAGAAATCCATTGGTTGAGGCTTCACATGCCAAGATTCTGGTTGTTGGGAGCCAACTGCCACTAGAGCTAAAGTTGGAATCTGTTTTAGATCTTCAATACTCTTAGCATCTTGATAATCAAAACGCAGTCCTAATTCAAAGAAACGAACACGGCTTTGCTGACGGTTAAGATTATATTGTACGCAAGGAATTAAACTTGAAAGCAAAGTACTACGCATCGCAGCCAAATCACTTGAAATTGGATTTGCTAGCATTAACGGATTTACTTGCGGGTTCAATTGCTTTTCAAGTTTTGCATCAGCAAAGCTAAAACTAATTGCTTCTTGATAGCCTAAAGTCACGATAGTTTGACGCAACTCTGCAATTTCAAATCGGTCTTGATATTTAGCTAATTGAACATCCATGCTTGGTAAGCTAATTTGGATATTGTCATAACCATCAATACGTGCCACTTCTTCAATTAAGTCTTGATAAATAGCCATATCATAGCGATGTGATGGAGGCACTACGCTCCACTCACCTTCAGCTTTAACAGTTACTTCACATCCTAGTCGATTTAAAGCATCTGCAATGAAATCAGCCGTCAATTGATATCCCAACAATTGGTCTACCTGAGCTTGTTTCAGTTCAATTGCTTCACGTTTTGGTAAAATTTCAGTTTTTTCAGCTACAGTAATTGGACCAAACTCACCACCTGCTAACTCTTGAATAAGCTGCGAAGCACGGTTCATGGCAATTAACGGCAACTCAAAATCTACACCACGTTCATAACGCTGCGAAGAATCAGTATGCAAGCCAAAACGACGAGCACGTCCAGCAATAGCAAGTGGCGCGAAGAATGCACTTTCTAGGAAAATGTCAGTTGTGTCATCAGTTACGCTTGATGCTAAACCACCCATGATACCTGCGATTGCTAAAGCTTTCTGGTCATCAGCAATCACCATAATATCTTCTTGCAATTCAACTTCTTGATCATTAAGGAGCTGTAATTTTTCTTGTGGCTGAGCTTGACGCACATGTACAGTCCCTTCGATTTTAGCTAAATCGAAAGCATGCATTGGCTGCCCCAGTTCCATAAGGACATAGTTCGTCACATCAACCAAAATACTGTGCGTGCGAATTCCTGAACGAGCTAAAGCCTGTTCCATCCACTCAGGTGTAGCAGCTTTTACATTAACGTTTTTAATTACACGTCCTAAGTAGCGTGGAGCACCTTCAGTGCTGATCACTACTTTCTTCTCATCAGCAATTGTCGCATCAACTGACTTAATATCAGCTTCATTCATTTGCAGTTGGTTAATTACTGCAATCTCACGAGCGATACCACGGATACTGAAACAGTCACCACGGTTTGGTGTAATACTGATATCGATGACATTATCATCGAGTTTTAAGTATTCACGGATGTTTACCCCTACTGGAGCATCGGTAGGTAACTCAAGCAAACCATCGATTTTATCTTCAAGATCAATTTCAGAAGCACCACAAAGCATGCCTTGTGACTCAACTCCACGAAGTTTACCTTTTTTGATTTTGAAATCACCCGGTAATACAGCACCAATCGTTGCAACTGGAGCTTTCATGCCAGCACGAACATTCGGTGCCCCACAAACAATTTGTAAAGGCTCGCCCGAACCAATATTAACTGTCGTTACACGCAAACGATCTGCATCTGGATGCTGCTCAACTGTTAAAACTTCGCCGACCACGACGCCAGTAAATGGCTTGGCAACAGGTGCAAGTTCGTCAACTTCAAGACCAAGCATAGTTAACTGATCAGACAATGTCTCACTATCAATTGCTGGGTTAACCCATGTGCGTAGCCAATTTTCGCTAATCTTCATCTTTATAAACCTTTTTTAATCCTGAAAAATTGTTAGGCAAATTGGCGTAAGAAACGCACATCATTTTGATAGAACATACGCAAATCATTAATGCCATAACGCAACATTGCAAAACGCTCTACCCCTAAACCAAAAGCAAAGCCTTTGTATTTATCAGGATCAATACCCGCAGCACGTAATACATTTGGATGTACCATGCCACAGCCTAATACTTCTAACCAACGTCCACGCTCATCCATGATATCTACTTCTGCACTAGGCTCTGTAAATGGGAAATATGAAGGACGGAAACGTACTTTTAAATCTTTCTCAAAAAATTCATTCAGTAGGTTAATCAATAAACCTTTTAATTCAGCAAAGCTGGTGTTCTCAGCAACGTATAAGCCTTCGATCTGATGGAACATTGGCGAATGCGTTTGATCCGAATCACAACGGTAAACACGGCCAGGGCACACGATACGAATTGGCGGCTCACTCGTCTCCATTGTACGGATCTGTACCCCAGAGGTATGCGTACGTAATAAGTGAGTGGCATCAAAGTAAAAAGTATCGTGCATAGCACGTGCTGGATGGTGACCAGGAATATTTAATGCTTCGAAATTGTGATAGTCATCTTCAACTTCTGGACCGGTTGCAACTGTAAAACCAGCTTTAGTGAAGAACTGACAAATTCGTTCTTGTACTTGAGTAACAGGATGAACTGTACCAATCCGTTGACCACGGCCCGGCAATGTAATATCAATCGTTTCACTTGCTAGCTTTTGTGCAAGTGCTGCCTGTTGTAGTGCCGCTTGACGCTCTGTTAATGCAGTATTAATTGTTTCTCGAACAGCATGAATCGCAGCACCTTGTACTTTGCGTTCTTCAGGGTCCATTTTCCCTAATGCTTTCGATTGTTCTGCAAGCTGGCTTTTTTTCCCTGTAAATTGCACACGCACCTGATCAAGTGCAACAAGGTCTTGAGCTGCTGCAATGGCAGCAAGCGCTTCTGTGGTCAGGGCTTCCAGTGACATATTAACTCTCAAAGCAACAAATTTAAAAAATATAATAAAACACTGCATTCTAACAGTTTTTCATCGAATTGATGAAGTTTATCCATCATGAAAAATGTATTAGGCAACAAAAAGATAAAACGTATAAGATAGTAGTATCGTCAATGAGATCAACTATTATGGCGCTTAATCAGATTTGGAAACAACAACTTACGCTTGTGACATATGGTAATGAATACCTCCGTCAGAATTTAAGCTTTAACCAATGGCGACAACATCATATTTTCGACCATCATAGTTTTCAGTTTCGTGACTTAACTTCTCAACATTTGTTGGCCCAACACTTTCAAGTCTGGCTAGAAGCATTAAAAAAACAAGGCACCTCAAAACTCAGCTTACATTTATCAAGCCTTCTCAATGAAGAGCAAAATCCAAACGGTAATATCGAGCTCTTACCTTATACTCATTTTATCGTGAGCCATCAGAATGATAAGAAGTTTGCTTGGATTTTTGGCCATGAGCTTGCCGAATGGTATAACAATGATAATGAGTTTGAAGCCCCTGCCTCACAAACCTGTGAGCTTCGTTTAGAAACTTTCTGGCGTTTTGAACTCAATGAAAAATTATCAAAAAAAATTGAAGCTGATTTAAAAAATCCGCCATGGCAAGAAATAGCTGACTTTATGGATAGTGAATTATTTCGTAGTAAATATGCAGCAGGCTTTGAGGAACCAGAACTTCAAAATGCTCTTTTTGATGGTACAAATATTAAAAGCTTAGAGCCAAAACTTGCATTAATTCCAGAGAATTATCCCGCAGATTATGCCCATCAACTTTTATCTCGTACTCAAGCATTAGCTGATTATTTAGAACAGAAGAAACGCCTTGCAAATGATCCTTTGGGAGAAGAACTAGACCAAGAGCAACTCATTAATTTAAGAAACTTTACACAAAAAACTGATGATTTGTTTGCCAAGCTTATTGTGAAAGTTGCCAACCATTATCAGACAGCTCAGATGGTGCCTGTAGTTAAAGCATCTCCATTTGAGCAATCAAATGAAAATCCACAGCATCTCAAGTCTCAGCACCATAAAGGCACTGGTTCAGGCGTGATTAAGCTCATTATTTTAACCATTATTATTTGTGCTTTGGCTTATTATTTTGGACTTTAACCATTGGAATATATGAAAATGATATATAAAAGATTACTACTAATATTTATTGCATTATATTCCATGGCCACATATGCACAACAAGATATTTCAAACCAAGAAAAAAGTTCCGTTAATTTCCCTGTAATAGAATTTACACTCAGTCAGATTCAACAAGAATTAAAACAATTACAGTCCATTGAAAATCAAGAGCATCCCAAGTATTCAGCCTTAGCTCAACAATGGTCTGAAAATAACTCCAGGATTAACGATTTTATATTTTCACCGCTTAATAATAAAACACAATTAATAAAAGAAAATTTTGAATTATTACAAAAGCAATTGGATAAAACAAAAAAACTTAAACAAGAACTTAATGAAATGAGAATTAGTTTATTAAAAGAAGATAATATAAATCTAGCGCAGTTAGACATTAAAACAGAACAAGGCCTATCTTTAAAGAAACTTTATTTAGAACGCAATCAAATATGTATGCAATATTTTCAGAACGAATTAACAAATACCGCTTTAAATGCCATAAATATGGACTTAAAACAACAATTCACACAAGCTAATTCTAGAGTACAAGAGCTGTCTACGACACTATCTGAAAAATATAATATTCCTGATAATAAAAAAGACCGCTAAAAAGCGGTCTTTCTTTGAATCTCTAAGCTTATGCAGCTAATGCACCTTTAGCTTTTTCAGCTAAAGCAGCAAATGCTACTGCATCATGCATAGCGATGTCAGCTAATACGCGACGGTCGATGATCACTTGAGCTTTTTTCAAGCCATCGATCATACGGCTGTAAGACAAACCGTTTTGACGAGCACCAGCATTGATACGCGCAATCCATAGAGCACGGAATTGACGTTTCTTTTGACGGCGGTCACGGTAAGCGTATTGACCAGCTTTGATTACCGCTTGGAACGCTACGCGGTAAACGCGTGAACGAGCACCGTAGTAACCTTTAGCGCGAGCAAGAATTTTTTTGTGACGACGATGAGCCACTACACCACGTTTTACACGAGCCATTTATAATCTCCTTAGATGTATGGGCACATACGACGAACTGAATTCATGTCAGAAACATGAACCATTACACAGCCGCGTAATTGACGGATACGTTTAGCAGATTTTTTGGTCAAGATGTGGCGCTTGAACGCTTGTTTACGCTTAAAACCGTTTGCAGTCGCTTTGAAGCGTTTAGCTGCACCACGGCGAGTTTTTAACTTAGCCATAGTAACCTCTTTTAGGCACCTGTTCGGCGCGATTGCACCATTGCAAAATCGACCTGCAGGTAAGGAAGCGCGTATTTTATAGCATGCTGACTAAAATTAAAACTATTAGTTACTGTTTTTATGAGTGCAAAGAAAGGTTTTTCGATTTTAACTGTGGCAGCCATATCAATAATAAATAAAGCGCCTGTGCTTTTTTCCATTTATAATACGATCAAATTATCAACATACGATATTTCTAATGCAGAAACATGATGCATTTGCAGCCTTACGCTACAGAGATTTCTCAATTGTTACGATTAATCAATTTTGCTTAACGTTAGCAATTTTGATTCAAGAAATTATTGTTGCTTATTCACTTTATCAAATTACCAAAGATCCTCTAACTTTAGGCTTAATTGGATTAGCAGAAGCCATTCCATTTATTGCCCTATCGCTTTGGGGTGGCTATTTTGCAGATAGATTTAATAAACAGATTATTATGAAAATCTGTTTGTTTTTCTCGGTTCCTCTTCCTTTAGTGCTGTGGTAGCTGTTCCATCTGCATGGGTTAGGTCATATCAGTGTAAATTTCCTTTCTTGGGGTATTTATGCTGTTATTTTTGGCTTAGGTACTATACGTGGGTTTTATAATCCCTCTGCAACGTCTTTAAAACCATTTTTGATTCCTCGTGAACTGTATGCAAATGGTGCAACATGGACGACAATCGGTTGGCAAAGTGGTGTAATTATCGGGCCAATGCTTGGTGGTTTCATGCTTGCCTATTTAGGCCGAGAAACAAGTCTATTTAGTGTTGCGGTTTTACTTGGTATTTGTTTCATCTTAATTAACCTATTGCATAAGCGTACTTTTCCTAAAATTGAAACTGCTAATGTTTTAGAAAGTTTAGGAGATGGTTTCCGTTTTATCTGGAAAACTAAAATTGTTCTTTGGGCAATTTCTCTTGATTTAGCTTCTGTTTTATTTGGTGGAGTCATCGCATTATTACCAATTTTTGCAGAAGATATCTTAAAAGTCGGTCCAGAAGGACTGGGATATTTACGTGCGGCGCCATCTATTGGAGCGCTCGTCACTATGATTGCTTTGACTCGCTTTCCACCAACTCAACATGCATGGCGTAACATGCTACTTGCTGTTGCAGGATTTGGTGTTTTCACGATTCTTTTCGCGTTCTCAAATAACATGTGGTTATCACTATTTGCGTTGGCTATGACAGGCGCTTGTGACAGTATTTCAGTTGTGGTTAGACAAACCATTTTGCAAATTTTTCCACCAGAAAATATGCGTGGTCGCGTTGCTGCTGTAAACGGAATGTTCGTTTCATCAAGTAATGAGCTTGGTGCATTTGAGTCAGGTTTAGCAGCCAAATATTTAGGAACAATTGCAGCCACTATTTTTGGGGGTTGTATGACACTTGCAGTGGTCACCTTCTGTTGGCTAAAAACCAATGATCTATTTAAAGTCGATATTACCAAAAGCTCAGAAGACTAGTTAGACCATTTTATTAAAAGCATCTTCGGATGCTTTTATTTTAAATAAAACCTGTAATTACCCAATAAATAAAAATATAACGCCCTGCTTTAGCAATCAAAACGATAATTAAAAAGCGCCAAAAATTTTCTTTGAATAAACCTGCAACTAAAGTAATTGGGTCACCAATCACAGGTGTCCAACTTAGCAACAGCGAATAAAACCCATACTTATGATAAAAGCTTTGAGCTTGCTCTAAACGCTTTTCAGAAATAGGAAACCACTTTTTGTGTTTAAAGTGCTCTATTTTTAAACCAAGCCACCAGTTCACACACGAGCCCAGTACGTTTCCGAAAGTGGCGAAAGAAATTAGAAGAAAAGCAGAATATTCTTTTTTTAATAATAAGGTGGCGAGTACAGCTTCTGATTGTAACGGTAATAATGTAGCCGCCCCAAACGCGCTCAAAAAAAGTAAAAAGTAACTTAGCATATTAAATTAGACCAAATCACCTTTCACTTTATTCATTACGCGACCAATAAAAGTTAGATGACTTTAATTGATAGTGCTTTTTGTACCGCAGGACGTGCCGTCAAGCGAACAATATATTCTTGTACATAAGGATAATCCTCTAACTGAATACCTTGCCATTCATAGCGCAAAATCCAAGGTAAAATTGCCATATCAGCAATCGAGTATTCACCTGCAACAAACTTCTGGCCAATGAGCTGCTTATTCAGCACACCATATAAGCGCTTAGTCTCATTTACATAGCGGTCTATAGCGTATGGAATTTTTTCTGGTGCAAAACGGTTAAAATGATGGTTCTGCCCTAGCATAGGCCCTAGCCCACCCATTTGCCACATGAGCCATTGTTCAACTTCAACTCGCTCTTGCTCATCAGTTGGATAAAATAATCCAGTTTTTCGACCTAGATATTGCAAGATCGCGCCTGATTCAAATATTGAAATTGGCTCACCACGAGGTCCATCTTGGTCAACAATTGCCGGAATTTTATTATTTGGAGAAATTCTCAGAAAGTCTGGTTGAAATTGATCATTTTCTAAAATATTGATTGGGTAAAGAGTGTAGTCCAGTCCCATTTCTTCTAAGGCAATTGTGATTTTATGTCCATTGGGAGTTCCCCAATAATATAGATCAATCATTCTATTTTCCTATTCATCGTTATCATGACTGCGTCTTGCGTTATAGCATGTTTTAAGAGAGGCGATGAGATTTCCAACACTAAAAAATACATAAAATTCAAGAATTGAATTTCTTTTAAAAGATATAGCAATTGTCTTAAATAAAACTGAACAGAGAAAATTAAATCATCTTTTTCATTATGATAAGGATATAAAAAAGCACTGCTTTTGCAGTGCTTTTTTTGAGTATTACTTTTTCTTTTTAGGTCCAAGTAACATACCCATTTGACGGCCTTCCATTTTAGGTGCTTGTTCCACAACCCCAAACTCAGCAACATCAGCTTCAATTTTTTGTAATTGAGCTAAGCCAAGTTGTTGGTGAGCCATTTCACGACCACGGAAACGTAAAGTGATTTTCACTTTGTTTCCTTCTTCAAGGAATTTCAAAATAGCACGAAGCTTAACTTGATAATCACCAACATCAGTTGCAGGGCGCAGTTTGATTTCCTTCACTTGCACTTGATGCTGTTTTTTCTTCGCATCTTTTTGCTTCTGCTTAAGGTCAAACAAGTGCTTGTTGTAATCCATAATTTTACAAACAGGCGGCTCGGCGTTTGCAACGATCTCAACTAGGTCAAGATCTGCCTCTTCAGCAGCGCGCAGTGCTTCATTTAATGAAACAATTCCTTTTTGCTCACCGTCAGCACCAACGAGGCGTACTTCTTTTGCACGGATCTCGTCGTTAATTGCTGGACGGTTGCTTTTTGCACCTTGTTGTTGGTTACGGTCAGGCTGTTTAATCTTTCTTACTCCACAATATACCGGCCACGTTCGGCGACGGCAGACTTCACTAAGTCAATGAATGCATCTACTGACATAGTACCTAAATTTTTTCCTGAGCGGGTACGCACATTCACTGTACCTTCTTCAACTTCTCGATCACCAAGAACTAATAGGTAAGGAATACGCTCTAGAGTACGCTCACGAATCTTAAATCCGATTTTTTCATTTCTCAAGTCAGAAATAGCACGAAGGCCATTTTCTTTGAGTTTTGCTACGACTTTCTCACAAGCTTCAGCTTGAGAGTCCGTAATATTCATGACACATGCTTGTAACGGCGACAACCAAGGTGGCATGAAACCAGCGTAGTGTTCAATTAGTATACCAATAAAACGCTCAAAACTGCCAAGAATTGCACGATGCAACATCACAGGCTGATCACGATCATTGTCTTCAGTCACATAAGACGCATCTAAGCGTTCTGGCAAGTTGAAGTCACACTGAATAGTACCACACTGCCATACACGTCCGAGACAGTCTTTCAATGAGAATTCAATTTTCGGACCGTAGAACGCGCCTTCACCAGGTTGTAATTCCCATTCAAGACCCGCTGCATCTAAAGCATCTGCTAAAGATTTTTCAGCCATATCCCAAAGTGCATCATCACCCACACGTTTTTCTGGACGTGTAGAAAGTTTCATTTGCACTTCTTCAAAACCAAAATCTTTATAAACTTCTAAAGTCAGCTTAATAAAGTCAGCAACTTCTTGACCGATCTGTTCTTTAGTACAGAAGATGTGCGCGTCATCTTGTGTAAAGCCACGTACACGCATAATGCCGTGTAAAGAACCTGATGGTTCGTTACGATGACAAGAACCAAACTCTGCTAAACGAATCGGTAAATCACGGTAAGACTTCAAACCTTGGTTGAACACTTGCACGTGACATGGGCAGTTCATTGGCTTAACGGCATAGTTACGATTTTCAGAATGAGTCGTAAACATGTTGTCAGCATAGTTCGCCGCATGACCTGATTTTTCCCACAGTGTAAAATCTACAATTTGTGGTGTTTTAATCTCAAGGTAACCGTTGTCTTGCTGAACTTTACGCATGTATTGTTCAAGTACTTGGTAAATAGTCCAGCCATTTGGATGCCAGAACACCATACCCGGTGCTTCTTCTTGCATATGGAACAAGTCTAAAGCTTTACCAATTTTACGATGGTCACGCTTTTCAGCTTCTTCGATACGTTTGATGTATGCAGCGAGCTGTTTTTTGTCTGCCCAAGCTGTACCATAAATACGTTGAAGCTGTTCGTTCTTCGCATCACCACGCCAGTATGCACCAGAGATTTTAGTGAGCTTGAACGATTTTAAGAATTTGGTATTCGGTACGTGTGGACCACGACACATATCCAAATAATCTTGATGGTAGTACAAGCCCATTTGTGTTTCTTCAGGCATGTCTGCAATCAAGCGTAATTTATATTCTTCGCCACGCGCAGTAAATTCAGCAATAACTTCATCACGCGGTGTCATTTTTTTAACGACATCGTAATCTTGATCGATGAGCTTTTTCATACGCTCTTCGATAGCTGCCATATCATCCAAGGTAAAAGGACGTGGCATCCAGATGTCGTAGTAAAAACCTTCTTCAATGACTGGACCAATCACCATCTTGGCTTCCGGGAAAAGCTGTTTAACAGCATGCCCTACAAGGTGTGCACAAGAATGGCGAATAATTTCAAGACCTTCCTCATCTTTTGGAGTGATAATTTGTAAGGTCGAATCTTCGGTAATTAAGTCACATGCATCAACTAAGCGATCATTTACACGGCCAGCAACAGTATTTTTTGCTAGACCAGGCCCAATACTTTGGGCAACTTCCATAACAGATACAGCGTGATCAAAACTCTTTTGATCGCCATTTGGCAATGTGATAATTGGCATAAAAAAATCCTTAAGGAGTGATGCCCTATACGAAGGAGCATTTCACCGCGAGATTATGATCGAGGCGAACCTCAAAATATAAAAACGGTGTAAATCAAAGTTAAAAAACCTGAAAGATTTTACACTTGTTCAAGCAATGTGAAAACCTTTGAGTCCATAAAATCATAAATACATTTTGCTTATCGCGTAAACAGCAATAAATGACTTAAAAATATATTGAGATGATTTTTAAACATGTTTAACACAAGTGGTTTAAGATGAAGAAAATAGCATTTCTGCTCATTTTTTGACTGGAGGGTATCGCCTTTAAGACTAAAGCATAGATGCTTTGATTGATATTACATCATATGTTCAAAGAATGAATTAAAAATAGAACACGGAGTTGTTTCACATGGTTAGTGCTTATGATGAGTTACCACGCACACCCGCAAACTTTGTTGCGTTATCACCTCTACGCTACCTAGAGCGTGCGGCTTATATTTACCCAGATCAAGCTTCAATTATTCATGGTAAGCGCCAAATTTCATGGAAAGAAACTTACCAACGTTGTTGCCAATTTGCATCTCAGCTCAAGCAACTGGGAATTGAGAAAAATGATACGGTATCTGTCTTATTGCCAAATATTCCAGCCATGATTGAAGCACATTTTGCAGTTCCTATGGCGGGTGCGGTACTTAATACCCTCAATACACGTTTAGATGCAAAAACAATCGCTTTCATGTTGGAACATGCAGAAAGTAAAGTGCTGTTGGTTGATCCTGAATTTGTGAATTTGGCAAGAGAAGCCCTCTCACTTATTCCGAATCAGCACATTGTTGTGATTGATGTAGCTGATACGGAATACGAAGGTGAAAATCAGTTTTTGGGTTCCTTTGAATATGAAGAATGGATCGCTCAAGGCGACATTAACTTCTCTTGGCATTTACCAGAAGATGAATGGGATGCGATTAGCTTAAATTACACATCTGGAACTACAGGTAATCCTAAAGGTGTGGTCTATCATCATCGCGGGGCTTATCTTAATGCTGCAAGCAATATCTTGGCTTGTGGAATGAAACCGCGTGCTGTGTATTTATGGACACTCCCCCTCTTTCATTGTAATGGCTGGTGTTTTGCATGGAGCATAGCAGCAAGTGGTGGAACCAATATCTGTTTACGCAAAGTCGATCCCGAATTAGTCATGCAATTGATTGCAGCCCATAAAGTTGATTATTTCTGTGGTGCGCCTATTGTTCTTTCAATGATTCTTAACTTACCTAAAGAAAAACAAACCAGCTTTGCTCACCATGTTGAAGTCATGGTTGCTGGGGCAGCTCCCCCTGTTGCCATTATTGAAGGGATGCGAAACATGGGGATTAACGTAAACCATGTATATGGCTTAACAGAAACTTATGGGCCTTCTGCCCTATGTGCTTCGCAATCTGGATGGAATGAACTATCAATTGCTGAACAAGCCCAACTTCATTCCCGTCAAGGCGTACCCTACCCGTTACAAGACAGTATGCGTGTGTTAGACCCCGAGACTATGGAACCTGTGCCTAATGATGGTCAAACCATGGGAGAAATCATGTTCCGTGGCAATATTGTCATGAAAGGCTATTTAAAGAACCCTAAAGCAACTCAAGAAGCCTTTGCTGGCGGATGGTTTCACACGGGCGACCTAGCCGTTTGCCACCCAGATGGTTATGCAAAAATTACTGATCGTTCGAAGGACATCATTATTTCAGGTGGAGAAAACATTTCATCTTTAGAAGTAGAAGATGTTTTGTATAAACACCCTGCTGTATTAACCGCTGCTGTAGTCGCTAAACCCGATGCACGTTGGCAAGAAGTACCATGCGCGTTTATTGAATTAAAGATGGGCGCTACAGCAACACCTGAAGAAATTATTGCACACTGCCAAAAAGAATTAGCGCGCTTTAAAGTGCCTAAAGATGTGGTTATTACAGAAATTCCGAAAACATCGACAGGTAAATTACAGAAATTTATCTTGCGTGAATGGGCAAGAGAACGGGCTGAAAATGTATAAATAAAAAAAGCGACGCCTTGAGCGTCGCTTTTTTATGGAAAAGCATTTAGCCTTGATCAGACAATAAAGCAATTTGCTGTACATAGTTTACAAATTTACCTTTTGATGCCTCAAGCTCTGCCTCACTCACTTGTTGACTCTTATCACGGTTGATTCTCAACACATGCTGACGCAAGGTGTGCCGTTCCGAAGCATTATAAATTTTACTAAATTCATTAATTGCAGGGTCACCTTGTTCGATCATACGATCAACCCAACGCATCAATTGAGCCTGTTTTTTTGCGCCTTGCTGCGGAGTTAAATAAGACAAAATAACGGTCTCATCTTCATTACGCAATAATTTACCAATACGTTGAAACTGACGACGACGAGCTTCAAAAGAACTAATGTTCTGTACTTCCATTAACGCATCAATTAAACGTTCATCAACTGGGAGTTTTTGAATCTGTTTAACAGAAAGTTGTGCTAATTGCTCACCTAAAGCAGCCATACGTTGAACTGCTTTTTTCTGTTCTGTTTTACTTGCACGTCCTTCTAAAGAGCCAAAATCTTCTTCAGTATAACGTTGGGGACGACGTGCCACGATTAATCTGCCTCATAAAATTTTGCGGCGAATAACGCCTGTACTTCATTTAATGCCTGCTCTTCGTCGGTACCATCAATGACCAATCGTAAAGTAGTCCCTTTACCTGCACCTAACATCAGCAAAGACATAATATTTTTTGCATCTACTAAATGATCGCCTTTTCCAATTTGGATCGACGAACGAAATTTTGTAGTGACCTCTATCAGTTTTCCTGATGCACGAGCATGTAAACCGAGTTTATTAATTACATCAACAGTTGTGTCTATCATGACCAGTGCTTCATTTCTCTGTGTAAGACCTGAACAGACCATTCTGCCTCAAGTGCTTGTTTTAGTCTATCTACGATATAAACGGAACGATGTTGACCACCCGTACAACCAATAGAAATCGTCATATAGTGACGATGTCCTTCAGCAAATGCTGGAAGCCATTTTTTTAAGAAGTGAAGGATATCATCAAACATTTCGTTTGCTTGCGGACTTGCTTCTAAAAATAGTCTTACTGGCTCATCCAAACCAGAAAAACGTCTCAATTCTAAATCCCAATGCGGATTTGGTAAATGCCGTACATCAAAAACATAATCAGCATCTAAAGGAATGCCATGTTTATATCCAAATGACTGCAATATCACGATGAGCTTATCTGACTGCCCCAATTTAGACAGTAAAATATGCTTTAAATCATGAACACTTTTATCCGTTGTATCAATATGAACCGTAGCGCGGAACTGAATTGGCAGCAGTAACTGCTTTTCTTCATGAATACATTGCAACAGACTTTTAAAACGATTGGCTAATGGATGCGGACGACGTGATGCACTAAAACGTGCGATCAAATCCTGATCTTGCGTAGTCAGATAAATCACATCAACTGTGCCATGTTTTTGTAGTTGCTCAAAAACATGATCGAACTCTTGCATATCTGCACGAGTGCTTCGAACATCCACACCTAATGCCAACTGCTCTAGATTATTTTCATGATCTAGCTTTGCCACAATTTCGGGCAGCAATGCCAAAGGCAAATTATCAATACAGTAATAGCCCAAATCTTCTAACACTTGGAGAGCCGAAGATTTTCCTGAACCAGACTGTCCTGTCACGATAAGTATACGCTTCATGGCATGGCTGTCCTTTGATCTGTTTATTGGGGTGTAAAGGCAACTTCTAAGTTATCAATCAAACGAGTTGCACCCAATTTTGCCGCGATGAACAACACAATATCACGATCAAACTGAGTAGCAGGTAACAGATTTGACTGACGAGCTTCGACATAATCCACAACAAACCCATTATCTGTCAACTGAGTTTTGATATCTTCTAAAACTTGTTGTAGATCTTTGCCTTGATGTAACTGCTGCTCAGCTTGCTTTAAACTTTGATAAATAACCGGAGCGACCTGACGTTGCTCTGGACTTAAATAACCATTTCTTGAACTAAGAGCTAAGCCATCTGCTGCACGAACAATTGGCACACCAATTACTTCTAGCGGGATATTTAAATCTTGTACAAACTGGCGAATCACTGCTAACTGTTGGTAATCTTTTTGACCAAAGAAAGCATAGTTAGGTTGCACAATATTAAAGAGTTTGGTGACCACCAAAGCTACGCCATCAAAATGACCTGGACGCGAGCTACCACATAAAGCATCAGTAATTTGGCTAACACTTATATTGGTTAAACGTGGCTGAGTACCGTACATTTGCTCAACTGATGGTGCAAAAATAATGTCACAACCAACATCGGCTAATAGACGACTATCTTGTTCTAAAGTACGAGGATAGTTATCAAAATCTTCACCCGGTCCAAATTGAGTTGGATTTACGAAGATACTAACAACCACAACATCACATAACTTTTTCGCTTCACGAACAAGTGTGAGATGTCCTTCATGTAGATTTCCCATGGTTGGGACAAAACCAATAATTTTACGCGCAGCTCTAGCAGGATTTAAAGAAGCTGCAAGACCTTGTATGGTGGTTTCTGTTTTCATGAATTACAGCTCAACGTGGAAAGTATGTTCTTTGGCTGGAAATGACTGATCCTGCACGGCAGCATGAAAAGCTTTAAAAGCGTCTAGGATTGCTGTTTCTCCAGATTGTTCTTTCATAAAGTTACGGACAAAACGCGCAACTCGACCAAAAGTTAAACCAAGCATGTCCTGTACTACAAGTACCTGACCATCAGTCGCATTACCCGCACCAATACCAATCACAGGTGTATTTGGAAATAGTTCAGCAATTTCTTGTCCCAACTGAGCAGGAACACATTCAAGCAATAGAACTGCCGCACCTGCTTCAACCACTGCCGTACAGTCAGCAATAAGTTGATCAGCTGCTTCACGTGTTTTAGCTTGTAATTTGTAACCACCAAATACGTGTACAGATTGAGGAGTTAAACCTAAATGTACACATACAGGTACACCATTACGTGTTAACACTTGTACAGTTTCACTTAGCCACGCGCCACCTTCGATTTTGATCATCTGAGCACCAGCTTGCATAACTGTTCTTGCGTTTTGCAAAGCATCATTTAAGGTGGCATAACTCATAAATGGTAAGTCAGTCATAATCAAAGCATGCTGGTTACCGCGACGCACCGCCGCCGTATGATAAGCCATGTCCTCAACAGTTACAGGTAAAGTTGAGTCACGACCTTGAATTGCCATTCCAAGAGAATCACCAATTAAGATTGTATCAATTTCAGCAAGTTCCATTGCTTTTGCCATACTCGCATCGTAACAAGTTAGACAAGAGAACTTACGTCCTTCGGCTTTAAATTTTCTTAAGTCACTTAGACTAATCATGATGGTATCCTCTACAGGAGTTTGCAGAACGTAATAAGTCAGGCTCTAAGCCCAAGACTCATCAGCAAGTACAGTCAGCGTGGGCTGCTGTATGAGTTCTAAATTTTTAAGTGGCTGATCGTTAATATGTAAATCAGCGTCTAAATCTAATAAAGGAATTACAACGAAATCTCGCTCTAGAATTCCAATGTGTGGCACAGTTAAGCGCTCATTTTGAATTTTTTTATCACCATATATAAGCAAATCCAGATCTAAGGTACGCTCTCCCCAACGACGAAGGCGTACACGACCAGCTTCTTGCTCAAATCGTTGTAACTGGTCTAACAAATCTAAAGGCGTGAGATCGGTATTTAGCTCTGCAACTGCATTTAAATAATTTGGTTGATCTTGAGGCCCCATAGGTGGACTTTGATAAAGTTTAGAAACTTTCACTCCACCTAAAGTTTTAAGCTTAGCAATGGCTTCAGATAAGATTTGGCGTGAATCACCCAAATTACTTCCTAAACCAATATACGTCTTCGTTGTCATTGCGTTGGCCCAAAAATAACTTGGCTTAAATCGCGTTGTACACGCTTACGCTTCAAAATCGGATGGTCGCTCATCACTCCAGCTTCTGAAGCAGAGGCTTTTTCAACGAAACGACCCATCGATTGTTCTTGTCGAGCACGTTCTTTTTTCCCACGACGGCTGCGTGGTTCAGGAATATCAACCAAAGGTTCGATTTCCGTCTCAACTTTATTGTTTTCAACAGGTTCAGCAACGGCTTTACGACGGTTTCTAGCTTTCAGACGATTGTACTGGCTAATTGCAGCTTCTTTTTCGTCATTCGACATTTCTTGGTACGCTTCCCACCAGCTTCCCATTCCCTGTGTTGTGTCATCACCTGACTTTTCACGAAGTAACAAGAAGTCAAAACCTGCACGGAAACGCGCATGTCCAGCCAATGCTTCAATTTGCTGTGGTTTCGGATTAAGCAAACGGGTCTGCATTTCCCAAACTTCACGAATAAAAGTTTCTGCAAAACGAGGAATCACAGTGCGGGTTGCCTGACGTTTTAAGACATCTAAACCAGCTTGTGCACGTGCTTCAGCTGGTACCACACCTTTAGATAAATAAAATTCACAACGCTCTAAAAATGGTTGCCACAATAAGACTGCATAGAAAAATGCAGGGTTAATTGTTTTACCCACTTGAATACGCTGATCTGTATTCTTTGCTGCTCTTAAAATAAATGGAGTGAGGTTAGGCTGAATATCGGCAAAGAGTTGTTTCCAAACACCAAACTCAATCAACATTGGCAAAACACGCGCCAAATGTCCCATTGTAAAAAGCTTCTGCGATTCATCATATAAACGATGCGGAGAGACGTCACGCAATAGTTGCGTCATCTCTGCATCAAATATATCGAGAATATCTGAATCAATTTTAAAATTTAACTTCGCTGCAAAACGTAAAGTCCGCAGCATACGCACAGGGTCTTCTTCGAAGCGCTGTGCCGGATCGCCCAATAAACGTAGAGCTTTATTTTTTACATCGTCAATTGCTTTGCAGAAATCAAGCACAATACTCTTACGCGGTTGGTAATATAGCGTATTGATTGAAAAGTCACGGCGAGCAAAGTCTTGTTCGATGGTTCCCCAGTTATTGTCACGTAAAATCATGCCTGAAGCACTAGTGACTGCTTTTTTTGGAGGAGCACGGAAAGTTGCAACTTCAATAAGCTCACGCCCTGAATAGACATGTGCTAATTCAAATCGACGGCCAATGATTCGACAACGTCGACCAAAAACTTCTTTAATCTGGGAAGGTGTTGCATTAGTGACTGCATCGAAATCTTTAGGATTAAGCCCTAGCATTAAATCACGGACACCACCCCCAACAATATAAGCTTCATAGCCAGCTTTAGTCAGGCTATCGATCACATCTAAAATCGAAGAAGGAAGTTGGGCTGTGGACAAACCACATTTTGACGCTCGCAAGGTTTGCAAAAGACGCTGTCTCCTACGTCAGGACGTAAATAACAAGTTGTCGCTAATCATAGCTCTAACGCACACAAAGGGCAATTTGATTCTCTGTAGTTTGCACATGAAATGATAATTGACAGACAGATGATTTATAAAGTCAAACGCATTTTATTCTTTTCAAAAATGGCTGGACCAATGCCCTTTACGTTTTTAAATTCATCAATATTTTTAAAGCCACCATTCTTTTGACGGTATTCCACAATTGCCTGAGCCTTTTTCTCACCAATACCTTTTAGCTTTTGGAGCTCATCAATATTGGCTTGATTCAAGTGTATTTGCCCTGACAAATCAGTCATAACTGAACTTTTTGGACTGTTAGAATGAGAGGAGTGCTGCATGCTCAACTTCTGATCATACCTCTGCTGTTTAGCCTTCCACTCCTTAAAATTTTGATCAAAAGATTGAGCCTGAACTGACGTTGATGAGATCAGGCTCCAAAATAAAATAATGAAAATATTGTGCTTATTCTTCCAAAGATTCATGCTGAGCTGCATGTGTTTTTTCCCCTAACTTTAACTGCCGCTTTGCCTGATTCCACAATTCATCCATTTCAGACAAGGTCATGTCCTCTAATGTTCTTTGCTGTTTTTGCGCTTGATCTTCAATAAAAGCAAAACGGCTTCTAAATTTATGTATTGTCGATAAAAGTGATGTTTCACTTGAAACCGCAAGTTTACGTCCAACATTGACTAATGAAAACAGGCAATCTCCAAATTCGTCTTGAATTTCATCAATATTTTGATTTTTTAGGGCTTGCTTAAACTCATCCAACTCTTCTTCTAGTTTTTCATAAGCATCTTCTACCGTTTCGAAATCAAACCCAACCTTAGCTACATTTGCTTGAATTTCTTGTGCTTGCAACAGGGCTGGCCCATGCTTTATTTCATCTAATCTTGATTGCGGCTTGCCTTGTTTTTCTTGTTGTTTAATTTGTTTCCAAAGCTCACTTACTTGTTCTGGGCTTAAATTATTAAATTGATCTGCCTGAAAAACATGTGGATGGCGGCGTATTAACTTTTCACTTATTGCCTCAACAACATCTTGAAAGTTAAAAGCGCCTTGCTCACTAAACATTTGTGATTGAAACACAACTTGTAATAACAAATCGCCTAGTTCATTTCTAATTTCATTAATATCGCCATGGCGGATGGCCGCCTCGACTTCATATGCTTCTTCAATCGCATATTTAGTCAGTGACATTGGGGTTTGTTGTTGATCCCACGGACATTTTTCACGTAACTCTTGCATGATTTTAAGCAATTTATCCATGGTAACCCTCAAGTTTAAAAAGTCGGTCAGTCAAACTAAGATTTTAATTTGTTATGATCAAAATCAAAGCGATTAAATCAGTCGCACTATTGTACTGACAAAGAGAAAAAAGATGAGATACAGTATTCTGATTAGTGGTGCCGCTCAAGGTATTGGGGCTGAAATTGCACGCGTATTCTACAAACAAGGATATAAAGTAGGCATTTATGATATTAATGAATCGCTTGCTCAGGAACTAGCAAATGACTTAGGGCCAAATGCCCGTGCCGGCTATCTAGATGTAAGTGATTACAGCCAGTGGCAACACATATTAAAAGAATTTACCGAATGGGCTGGTGAACTTAATATTTTGGTAAATAATGCAGGTATTTTATATTCTGGCGCGTTTGAAACGACTGATATTAAAGCTCACCAAAGAACAATAAATATTAATGTAAACGGTGTAATCAATGGCTGTCACGCTGCTCTATCCTATTTAAAGCAAGCGTCTTTTGCACGTGTTATCAACCTCTCTTCAGCTTCTGCAATTTATGGTCAAGCTGATTTGATTTCTTATTCTGCTAGTAAATTTGCAGTTCGCGGAATTACTGAGGGTTTAGATGTGGAATGGAAAAAATATGGTATTCGTGTCTTAGATGTGATGCCGCTATTTGTGCAAACTGCAATGGTTAACAATATGGATGCAGGTACAATTCAAAATATGGGGATAGATTTAACCCCAAATGATATTGCTCAGCAGGTGCTTACGCTTGTAGAGAAAAAGGCTCATTTTTGGACGCCTACTCACACTCCAGTGGGTATAAAAACCAAACTACTTTATCAACTATCAACGTTGAGCCCTCAGTTTCTAAATCGACTCACCAATATTTATTTATCTAGAAAGTAATTTGCAATAAAAAGGCTGTCATTTGACAGCCTTTTTACTTAATTTATTAAACGCCTTGAATCATGCGTCGCGCACTAATGATTCCAGGTTGCTGCTCTAGGCGAGCCAATAAACGAGAAAGCTGCGCTAAACCTTTAACCTCAATGAGCAACTTCATATTAGCAATACCATCTGCCTCAGAAATTGTATTAACCTGACGAATATTGATTTGGTCAGAGAAAATCACTTGAGTTAAGTCTTTAAGAAGACCACGACGATCATAAGCTTCCACCACAATCTGAACGCTTTGACCCCGTGTTGGCTGCATTTCCCAATCAGCTTCAACAGCACGCTCTGGCTCTTGCTTAATCATCCGCTGATAGTCAGAACAAATGACTTTATGGATGCTGACACCACGGTTCAAAGTAATATATCCAGCGATTGATTCACCATGTACCGGCTGACAGCACTGAGCGATGTGCAGCTCTACATTATCTAAACCATCAATTAAAATGCCATGTGCTGATAGCGTATGGCTAGCACGCGGATTTAACGTTGGTTTAAGTACTAGTTCAGGCTCATCCTGATCTAGATGCATTTGGCGGTTCACCTGATTAATCAGGGCATGTAAGCTAATATCGCCACTGACCAAATTCACCAAAATGTCGTCGCCGGTCTTCACATTAAAATGTGATGAATAATCGTTTAGGTCGATACTTTTTGGGTGAATCGCAAGACGAGCCAACTCTTTATTAAGCAGTTCTCGGCCTACTTCAAGATTCTTACTACGGTCTTGTTGTCTAAACCAATGACGCAACTTGTCACGTGCACGAGAGGTTTTGATATAACCCAGAGAGTTCACCAACCAGTCACGGTTTGGTTCACGATCTTTTTTAGTTAAAATTTCAACCTGCTCACCCGTTTTTAAAGTATAGGTCAGTGGCACATAACGCTGGTTGACCCGCGCTGCATAACACTTATTCCCTACTTCTGTATGCACATGATAGGCAAAATCTAAAACTGTTGAGCCACGCGGCAATTCCTTAATATCACCATCACGACTGAAAACATAAATCTTCTCAAAGCCTTCAAAGTCTTGTAACTGTTCAAAGCCTTCTGTTTCATCTTCGTTTTGATGTACCGTCGTTTCATTACGCTCTTGATAATGTTCTAAAACGGCACGTAATGAATGCAAACGATGGTTAAAAGAATGGTCGGTATTCTTTGAACCTTCTTTATAGTTAAAGTGTGAACATACGCCTAACTCTGCTTCATCATGCATCTCGTGAGTACGAATTTGCACTTCAAGAGATTTGTTTTCAGCAATTACAGCCGTATGCAAAGAACGATAACCATTGGCTTTCGGGTTTGTAATATAGTCATCAAACTGATGCGGAATATGACGCCAGATTTGATGTACGATACCTAAAGAGTGATAGCATTCTGGCACACTATTGACCAACACACGCAAAGCACGAATGTCATAAAGTTGGTCGAAGCTCAGGTTTTTGCTCTTCATTTTTCGATAAATCGAATAAATGTGTTTTGCACGACCTGTAATTTCAGCTTCAATACCGTAAGACGCTAACTCATTTTTCAAACGGTCAATGACGAACTGAATATAATGCTCACGCTCTAAACGCTTTTCGTTGAGTAATGAAGCAATCTCTTTATAGCGATCTGGAGCCAAATAGCGAAATGCTAGATCTTCGAGCTCCCATTTAAGCTGAGCAATACCAAGTCGATGTGCCAACGGCGAATAAATAGTAAGAATTTCACGCGCTACACGTTCTTGGCGTTCACGAGAGGAATTTGCAAGCTCTCGCAAAGAATAAGTACGTTCAGCAAGTTTAATTAAAACAACACGAACATCTTCTGTCACCGAAATCAGCATTTTATAAATGCCGCTTAGATGTTCTCGTTGATTATTATTAAAGTGATCTTCTAACCGTTTATTTTTCTCAATAAGTTCTGAGAGTTTACCCATTGCCAAAGTACCTTTGACAAGGTTGTAAACTTGCTCCCCGAATTTCTGTTTTACTTCTTCTATATCGGTAATGCCTTCACGTACACTACGATAAAGCATTGCTGCTGATAAAGTATCTTCATCTACATGGAGATGTGCCAGAATGTCGGCCATTCCAACGCCTGTAGCAAAAGTATTGGAACGATGATTAACCGTTGAATCTAACTCTTTTTGCAGGGTTAAATGAGCGACTTTTTCAAGTTGTTCAAGCTCCGCCCCATCTAATATTTCACGCACCCGATCCAACCATGAGGCTAAACCGATTTGCGTTTCGGCGGCATGCTCTACAGTCGTTTCCTCTGACAACTCGGTTAGTTGTTCAGGTAACTGTTCACGTACTGTGACCATACCATTCTCCTCAATATGTAACTCATGTTTTTAATCGTTTATCTCTTGAATTTTTTCAAATAGTGCAATGGATTCAACATGTTCGGTATGCGTAAACATGTCCATCACTGCTGCTTTTTTTAACTGGTAACCATATTGGACCAAAACACCCGCATCCCTTGCCAGTGTAGCTGGATTACATGATACATAAACGATTCTTTTTGCTCCAAAATTTGATACATACTGCATAATTTCATATGCACCAGCACGAGGAGGATCAATCAATAATGCATCAAATTCTTGATTTGCCCAAGAATGATGCGAAAAATCTTTTGTTAAATCTTGTGAAAAGAAGGTTGCTTGCACCAAACTATTGCATTCCGCATTAGCTGTTGCTCGCTGCACCATTTCTTCACTCCCTTCAACACCGACAACCTGACCACTCTCACCAACACATCGTGCTAACGGGAGTGAGAAATTGCCCAAACCGCAAAATAGATCAAGTACCTTTTCACCTGGTTGCAATTGAAGCAATTCACATGCCAATTGAACCATCTGTTCATTTACTGTGGCATTGACCTGAGTAAAATCCAATGGCGAAAAAGCAAAATTTACATTAAACCTTTCTAAGGCATAATGTAAACGTAAAGCACCTTGTTCATCATCAATACGATGAATGCTTTCAGGACCTTTAGGTTGCAAATACAAATGCCACCCTTTGTGTAACGCAAATTGCTTTAATTGGTTGACATCAGAATTGTTTAATTTTTCTACATGACGAACCAATAAAGAAATTTCATTATCACCTTTTGCTAATTCTACATGACCAATGTGCGCTTTGCCTTTTAGACTTTGGAGTAAAGTGCGTAACTCAGGCAGACTATTTGATAAGTTTTTATCCAAAACACTACAGCTATGGATCGAAGTTAAACGATTACTATGATGTTCGCGAAAACCCATGATTAAGCGATCTGGTTTTGGCAAATAGCGCACGCCTATTCGAGCACGACGACGATAATCACTTTGTAAAGATCGAATCGGTTCTAGCCACTGTTCAGGTTGAATACCTGCAAAATGCTGTAAATGTGACTGGAGTACATTTTGTTTTAAACGGATTTGTTCATTAGGGTGAATATGCTGCATGCTACAACCCCCACAGATACCATAATGAGGACAAATTGCCTCTATACGATGTGCTGAAGGTTCTCCTAACAACTGCAACATTTCAGCTTCTTCAAGACGCTTCGCTTGATGGGTAATCCGAGCTTTTACAGTTTCTCCTGGCAATGCATAACGAATAAAAACTTTTTTGCCATGCTTATCTGCAGGGTGCTCAGGATGAGAACCATAATGCGCAATTCCACGCCCCTCATGAGAAAGTGTTTCAACCTGAAAAATATATTCAGGTTGTTGAAGGTTGCGAGATTTGGCTTGTTGTTTCAAAGAATGAACCTAAAAATCTGAAGAATTAAAATAGTGAGAAGTAAATTCAGTATGTTTCGAAGTACGTTCCCATACTTCAAGGAAATCGGCTTGCTGTGGTATAGTCTGTAAATATTCAATACTCGAACTGATCCAATGGTTATGCTCATCTGCATTTAATTGGCCTTTTAGTACTAACCAACGCAAATAAATAAACCATGTATTGAGCACATCCCCTTCACAATAGCTCGTCAATTTTAACCACTGTTGATTACGAACATATTCAGGCACATGATAACCCGATTCGCCACGCTTACCCGGCAAACCTAAAATACAGGCAATATCATCAAGCTTTTGAAAATTACGACCATTAAACATTGCCATCACATCCATTAAATCTATATGGCGATGGTGATAACGGTTTTGGTAATTATTAAAACGCTTTTGGCTATCAATCTCACCTTGATCAAACAGACCAGGTGCAGAGAGCCCATGATACATAGCGCGAAATAGGATAACTGGTAAATCAAATTGCGAACCATTCCAACTTACTAGAGTCGGATGGCGCTTATCAAAAATAGATAGAAATTTCTGTAAAATTTCGGCTTCAGAATATTGTTCTCGACTAAAAGAAAATAATCTAAAACCAGACTCATCCACCCATAAGCCAGAAATACAAACAATTTCATGTAAAGGCAAACGCTGAAAATCCATACCAGATTCTTGGCGACGGATTTTCGTCAATGCTTGCTCTACATCGGCCTCAGGTAAATCAAGATGATATAAATGCGCACCCGCTTTTAAATCAGTTAAAGTTTCAATATCAAAAACTAAGGTAGGGAAACGCATTATTTCTCTCAATTATGAGTTATCGTCCTGTACTGAAAACAGACCTGTAGACAAGTAGCGATCGCCACGGTCACAGATAATGCAAACAATAACAGCATCTGGATTTTCTTCTGCAATTTTGATTGATGCCCAAACTGCACCGCCTGAAGATGTACCAGCACTAACACCTTCCATACGTGCTAATTTACGCATAGTTTTTTCAGCTTCAATTTGTGGAATATCAATAATACGATCCACACGGCTACTATCAAAAATAGTAGGCAAATATTCTTTTGGCCAACGGCGAATACCAGCGATACTTGAGCCATCAGCAGGTTGTAAACCAACAATTTGAATATCTGGGTTTTGTTCTTTTAAATATTTAGAAACACCCATAATAGTACCGGTTGTGCCCATTGAGCTTACAAAATGGGTAATTTTCCCACCTGTTTGCTTCCAGATTTCAGGACCAGTCGTTAGATAATGAGCTTCAACATTATCAGGATTACCAAACTGATTTAAAACGTGACCTTTGCCTTCTTTTTCCATTTGCAAGGCTAAATCACGTGCACCTTCCATACCTTGCTGTGGCGTTACTTCAATCAGCTCTGCGCCATAAGCCAACATTGCGTCTTTACGCTCTTGGCTCATATTGTTCGGCATAATAAGTTTCATTTTATAGCCGCGCATTGCCGCAACCATAGCCAACGCAATACCTGTATTACCGCTGGTTGCTTCAATTAATGTATCACCCGGTTTAATTTGACCACGTTTTTCTGCCTGCATAATCATGTTATATGCAGGACGGTCTTTTACAGAACCTGCCGGATTATTACCTTCCAATTTTGCTAAAACTATCGCTTGCGTATGAGAAGCTAATCGCTGCAAACGAACTAGAGGTGTCTTACCTACATAGTGATCTAACAAAAATTCGTCAGCTAAAAAATCAGGTTGTGTATTACTCATGATCAACACCTATATCGAGGTGGGCCTATTGTATGAAAAAATGCTCGGTACTGCACCCATTTCAATATGCTTTTTCATGAAAGCGATTAAAGCTCGGTCATTTATAAAATGCCGTCTGTTTTAAAATAAAGCGTGATAAGATGCCGTACAGAGAGATAAATCTGATGTAGCCATGTCTAATTTCAATAAAACCTTATCGAAACGCTTACGTCTGAATCATGCATATGGGCAATTGATTGCTCTTATTTTTGTGCCCATTATGATTTTAACGTGTGTTGGTGCTTTTCTGGTTTTAACTGAAACCTCGCATTCAGTAAAACAACAACAGCTACATCATGCCTCAGCAATTTTAGCTCGCTATAATCAAATCGCACTAGATTTATACCACCTAGTTGAACTACAGCCCGATGAATATGACCATGCTCAGCACATCATGCAAAGCATGTTTAATGAAAAAAATCTAAAGCGTGCTGCTTTAATTGATAGTAATGGTCAGACTTATTTAAGTATCGGTTATCGAGACAATCGTTACTGGCCAAACTTTACTGAAAAAAATAATTTTTTTGGTCCAATCTCTTATAACCACAACAATATTTATGGACAGCGGATTAGCGACACACCCGGAAAAGCACCTGTCTGGCTTGTGATTGAAATGGATAATCAGCCACTAGAATTGGCTCGTTACCGTATTCTAATCGCCCTCGTCATTACTGGCTTAATGACCTTACTGTTACTTTTACTTTGCTTGAATTTTTATTCGCGTCGCTGGATTGCGCCGATGTACGAAATTCGCATGCAGTTGCAACGTTTAAATGCAGACACGTTGGACCAGCATATGGTCATTAACAGTACGGGTGAATTGCGCTTATTACAGCGTGATATTGCAAACGTTGTTAAACGATTGCACTTTAGCTTTTTAGAGTTAAAAGAACACACCGAACAAACCGAAGAAGACTTACGCAGAACGCTAGATACCTTAGAAGTTCAAAACATTACCTATCGTCAAGCACGTGACCAAGCAATTTCATCGAACCAAGCCAAATCAGTTTTCCTTGCCAATATTAGTCATGAGCTTCGAACGCCTTTAAACAGTATTGATGGCTTTATTCATTTATTACTCCGCCAACAAAATCTAAATAACGAACAAAATCTTTACCTACAAACCATTCGCAAATCATCTGCCCATTTATTGGCATTAATTAATGATGTATTAGATTTCTCAAAAATTGATGCGGGTAAGTTAGAGCTCGAAACAGCACCGTTTGATTTAGAAGAAGCTGTTTTTGATGTCATGGATATGCTGTCTCCACTGGCTGCTCAAAAGCATATCGCAATGGCGTTTTATTATGCAGATAACATCCCACAGCAAGTGATTGGTGATGCTTTACGCTTCAAACAAATTCTGACCAACTTGATTTCAAATGCGATTAAGTTCACTCCAGACGGTGAAATTATTGTTCGTGTTCGTATGGAACATGATGATATTGGGCAATGCTTGCTTCATTTTAGTGTACAAGACAGTGGTATTGGTTTAAGCGGCACAGATCGTAAAAAATTATTTGAATCTTTCTCGCAAGGTGATGCATCCGTTACACGCCAATTTGGCGGTACAGGTTTAGGTCTAGCTATTTCTAAACAGCTTGTCCATCTCATGCATGGCCAAATTGGTTTTGAGGATAACCAAGAACGTGCTCCAACAGAAAAAGGCTCGACCTTCTGGTTTACTGCACAATTTGTGGTAGATGAAGATTACGAGATTGAACACCCGCACTTTGAACATTTACAAGTGGTGTCTTATCTTGCCCACCCTGCTACAGCAAGTGTTTTACGTTATTACCTTGAAAACTATCATGTTCCGCACATCGAGACACAATCGATTCTGGACTTATTTAGTCGTTTAAAACATCTTGATCAGAAAGATAATACCTGGCTCATTGTTGACCATAGTGGTGATACTGAAGCGTTATTAAAAGAAATTCGTAGTCGTTATCAAGGTAATTTGGCAGTTTATGGCTATCAAATGACGCTTGAGCCAAATATGCTCACTGAATATCGTGCTCGTCCTCTCTATCAACCACTCAGCCGAAGTGGTCTTATTCAACTGTTGAGCGATCAACCTGTATTTGAAGAAGAACAACAAGACTTTAATGGTCAGGGTTTACACATTCTGGCAGTGGATGACCATTTACCTAACTTAATTGTTTTAGAAGCCCTACTGGGTGAACTCAACGTTAGAACAACTAAAGCAATCAGTGGTCAAGAAGCGCTTAATCTGATTCAAGAGCGAATCGATCAGAAACTCAAACCATTTGATCTAGTATTCATGGATATTCAAATGCCTGTCATGTCAGGTATTGATACCACGCGTGCTATTCGTTCATTAGAGTCGACTTTAGATGGAGAAATGCAGCTTCCAATTATTGCATTAACCGCCCATGCCCTTGCCGATGAAAAACAAAAACTTCTCAAAGTCGGCATGAATGACTATGTCACCAAGCCAATTCAAATGGAACAAATTATCCAGATTCTAACGCAATGGACTAAAAACAACTTTACAGCAAAAGCTCCAGATAAAGACCATCATGTCGTTGCAGAAGCATTAGATCCAGAAATTCTAAACTGGCAACAAAGCTTGCAGCTTGCAGCCAATAAAGAAGACTTAGCTCAAGATTTACTTAAAATGTTAGTTGATAGTTTCCCAACTGAGCTAGACGAAATGCAGCAGCTCATTGAGCTTGAAGACTTCCCTCAACTTGAGCATGTTTTACATCGTCTTTATGGCGCTACTCGCTATGTAGGGACTCCAAAACTACAACAAGTGACAGGTGACTTTGAGCAATTTATTTCAACACTACGCAAAGAACGCCGTATAGCAGATGAAGGTTTTATTGAAGAAGTTATGAGACGCTTTGATGAGCTAGGCCTTGTAGTGAAAGAAGTAGAAAGTGCTGCTCATCAAATCTTGGTGATCCCTGACTAGCGTATCTATCAAATGGTATGACTGAGCTGTCATGTTTCCAAATTACAGCCATGTTATGCTCCGCTTGTCGATAAAAAAATAAGCGGGAATTTCATGGCACTTTTACGTATTGAAAAGAATAATGGCATTGCAACAGTTTATCTAAACCGTCCTGATAAACGTAACGCCATGAGTTTTGCCCTCCTCAAAGAACTCGTTTCAACAGCAAAAGCCATTAAAAAAGATCGAGAGATCCGCTGTGTGATTTTGACAGGTGAAGCACAAGTTTTTAGTGCCGGAATTGATTTATCTGATCTGAATAATCCGAAAAATTCTGCCTTTGCCATTTGGGAGCTTGTGAAACCTGGCCAAAGTCTCTTCCAGAAAGCATTTCTTATTTGGCAAAATTTACCTGTACCTGTAATTGCGGCACTTGAAGGATATTGTTTTGGTGCCGGAATGCAACTTGCCTTAGCAGCTGATATTCGAATTTCTCATCCAGACACAAAAATGTCGATTATGGAAAGCCGTTGGGGCTTAGTTCCAGATATGGGACTTACTCGTTCATTAAAAGGCTTAATTGGCGTTGATCTTGCAAAAGAACTCACCTTAACGGCCCGCGTTTTTGATGGAGATTATGCAAAAGAAATTGGTCTTGTAACTCATTTAAGCGACTCTCCGCTAGAAAAAGCAAATGAAATTGCCACTGAAATGTTACAACGCTCACCCGATGCTCTCACTGCTGCAAAACGTGTAC
Organism: Acinetobacter pittii ATCC 19004 = CIP 70.29; assembly: GCF_000369045.1. Taxonomy (GTDB): domain Bacteria; phylum Pseudomonadota; class Gammaproteobacteria; order Pseudomonadales; family Moraxellaceae; genus Acinetobacter; species Acinetobacter pittii. The sequence continues at coordinate 52,747 of NZ_KB849797.1, forward strand.
TTGATGCAATGGAACACCAACCAGAAAAATCATTACGTCTAGAAAAAATCTGGCAACTTAAATTATTACTTGGTAAAAATAGCAAACTTGCTCGTAAAAAAGACAAACATCCGGAAGTTAATTTTTTACCACGCCAATATAAATAAAGAGCTTAGATTATGAATTTTGATCGCAACACCCCTATTGCTTTTTTAGGTATAGGGCTTATGGGGAGCCGCATGGCAACCCGCCTTATTCAAGCTGGCTTTCAAGTTGCGGTTTGGAATCGAACCCCTTCTGCATGTGAAGAACTGATTGATATCGGCGCACAGCCTCTAGATCTTATAAATATTGGCGAATATCCTGTTATTTTAATCTGTCTAGCAGATGACAAAGCCGTAGAGGCAGTATTTGAACAAATTCAGCCGAACTTAAAAGCTAAACAGGTAATTGTTGATTTCTCGAGCTTATCTGTTGCTGCAACAAAAACGCTTGCTCAAACTGCTGCCACACATGACGTTATTTGGATTGATTCACCTGTATCAGGTGGAACAGCTGGAGCAGAACAAGGCACGCTTGTTATTTTTGCAGGTGGTGATGCTCAAACCATTACAGAATTAACGCCTGTTTATAATGTTTTATCTCAACGTGTAACACGGATGGGAGATACAGGAACTGGCCAAGCCACCAAAATCTGCAATCAACTCATTGTTGCAGCCAACAGTGCGCTTATTGCAGAAGCTGTTGCTCTTGCAGATCGAGCAGGTGTAGATACGACTTTGCTCGCTCCAGCTTTAGCGGGTGGATTTGCAGATTCAAAACCTTTTCAAATTCTCACCCCACGTATGGCAACTCATACCTTTGAACCTGTTCAGTGGAAAGTTCAAACATTATCAAAGGATCTTAACAACGCAGTAACATTGGCTAACAATGTTAATTTAGATATCCCAGTTGCACAAAAAGCTCTATTACAGCTACAAACTCACCAAAAAAATGGCTTTGCCGAGAAAGATTTAGCTACTATGATTCAATTAATAGAGCAAAAATAAACGGAGTTTGAGTATGGGTCGTCTTGCAGTCAATTTATCCATGATTTTTACCGAAGTTCCTTTAATCGAACGTTTTGCTCTAGCCCATGCACAGGGTTTTGAATATGTCGAAATTCAATTCCCTTATGAATTGTCTATTGCAGATATTCAAACTCAACTCGAACGCTACAACCTCAGCCTTTGTTTAATTAATGTGCCTGCAGGTGATCTTATGCAAGGCGGAAACGGTTTAGCAGGCATTCCCGGCCAAGAAACAGCTTTCCATGAGGCATTAGAATTGGCTATTAGCTATGCCACGGCTTTAAACGTTCCTCGTGTTAATATTTTGGCGGGTAAGCAACCACTAGATGCTGACTTACTTCCTTGTTTAAAAACACTAGCAGCCAATTTAAAACTTGCCTGCAACTTACTCAGTGAACATGATATAGAACCCGTTTTTGAAATGATTAATGGCACGGATATGCCTCGCTTTTTGGTGCAGAACATTGCGCAGGGCCAAGAAATGCTAGAAGCAGTCAATCACCCTGCCCTCAAAATGCAATATGACTGCTATCACATGGCCATGATGGGTGAAGATGTACTTGAGGGTTTGCAAGAGAATATTAACTTAATTGGACATATTCAATTTGCAGACTGTCCGGGCCGCCATGAGCCTGATACAGCTCAAATTCCTTATGAACAAATTTTTTCTTGGTTAAAGCAAAGTTCATATCAGAACTATATTGCAGCGGAATATAAACCTGAAAATGGTTCAAATCAGTCGTTTACATGGAAGAAAAAATACTTTTCTGATGATGTAAATATATAAACTGTTACGACTTCTGTTTGAAATTTAGCGCAAAAACCACTATATTAGATAGTGAGTAATTGTCAGGAAAATATACCCTATATGAATTTAGAACCATCGCCCAGCGTGTCTAATTCTCACGATTTCGCAATGAACACCTCAAATAAAGACGTACAAGCTTGTCTCAAAGTCGTCCACGACGCTTTAGTTGATGTAAAAGCAAAAGATATTCTCCAGTTAGATGTTAGCTCAATTAGCAATGTCGCTGATGCTATTGTAATTGCAAGTGGTACTTCTACTCGCCACGTCAAAGCACTTGCTGACAATGTTGCAGAAGAAGCTCGAAAAGCCGGTTTCCGCCCGATTGGCGTTGAAGGTGAACGAGATGCAGAATGGATCTTAATTGATCTCGGCTTTGTTGTAGTACACGTAATGCTACCAACAGCTCGTAAATTCTATGATTTAGAAAGCTTATGGCGTACCGCTCCAGAGTCGGTTGCTTAAAATTTTGCTTTTAAAAAAAGCGGCTCTTTTGAGCCGCTTTTTTAGTTGTTAAAGGGGATATTTTTCATTACCACCTACAGTTTATTGTGTACTAACTTTTCTTTCTTCTCGAATAACTTTAAGCATTTCCTCAGTCATATTTATCTTCATTTTCTTTACCATATCACTTTGTAGCTCAGAAAATAGTTTGAATTGCTCCTCACTTATATTTTTATAATCATCACCCGCCAATTTTTTATATCAGTTACCCCCATCCATTCCTTTTCCTCTTGTCTACATTTATAGAAAGCAGCTTCAACAATATCATTTTCATCTTTATTCATTTTTATTTGAGGCCCAACTTGCCCCATCAAACAATTTGCATATTTTTCACTTACCTCCTCAAGAGGCTCCGCCAAAGTTACCGATGAAAAGGAAAAACTGATAAATGAGATTAAAAAGAATATTATTTTTTTAACCACTTAAATTCCTTAAATAATTACTATACATCAATCAAATATTATCATTCTTAGCATCCAGTTAAAGTAAAAAAATAGCCAATATAGCCCCCCCCATCACATTAAATAAAAATAAATACCTCCATTTTTGATTATAGAGATTAAGTGAAAGTCCAAAAGCTGTCAGTCATCACCCATTTTTAAATTTGACATGACAAATTGTCAAATTTGCAGCACTATACAAATTCTTGAAGTCCCCACCAATAAATAGCATAACTGGAGTACAGAAAGTGAAGATATTAATTACAGGCGCTAATACGGGCATAGGTTTCGCCACAGCAGAACAACTTGTAAAACAAGGGCAACATGTGATTTTGGCGTGTCGAAATCCTCAAAAAGCACAAGAGGCACAAAACAAACTACGCTCACTCAACCAAGGACAAGTCGATATCGTTTCTCTCGACTTAAATAGTCTTGAATTAACCAGAAAAGCTGCCTATGAAATTGCTGATCGCTATGGCAACCTTGACGTACTCATTAATAATGCAGGCTTATTTGCCAAAACCAAACAGTTGACCAGTGAAGGCTTTGAGCAACAATTTGGGGTTAATTATTTAGGTCATTTTTTATTAACTCAAAAACTACTCCCAGTTTTACAACAATCTCCTAAAGCGCGCATTATCCATCTTGCATCTATTGCTCACTGGGTTGGTTCAATTAAACCCAATAAATTTCGCGCAGAAGGCTTTTACAATCCCCTGTTCTATTATGGTCAATCAAAGCTTGCGAATTTGCTATTCAGCAATGCATTAGCAGAACAGTTAGCCGGAAGTTCAATTACCAATAATGCATTACATCCGGGCGGTGTCGCTTCTGATATTTATCGCGACTTACCCAAACCTGTCTATGCGGCGATGAAATTAGGCTTAGTCCCAACCTCAGTTCCAGCAAAACTCATTACAGAAATGGCAACTGGAGATGCATGGCAGAACCGTAATGGTGAATATGTGAGTGCACATATGCCAGACTGGAAATCATCACACGCTAAAAATCAGCAACTGGCACGTGACCTGTATCAACAATCTATGGATCTTGTAGAAAAATTTCTTTAAAAAACCAGCTCAAATAAAAAACCACCCGAAGGTGGTTTTTTTATTTCAAAGCAAATTAGTGGCCTGTACCGTTAATTGCTTTTGTCATATCTTCAACAACTTTCTTGGCATCACCAAAGATCATCATTGTTTTTTCGTTATAGAACAAATCGTTGTCTAGACCAGCATAACCAGTTGCCATAGAACGCTTAATCACCATGATTGTACGCGCTTTATGAGCTTCAAGAATCGGCATACCATAAATTGGTGAGCTTGGATCATCTTTTGCAGCTGGGTTTACAACGTCGTTTGCACCAATTACAAGTACTACGTCAGTTGCAGGGAAGTCTGAGTTGATCTCATCCATTTCCAAAATGTCTTCATATGCTACGTCCGCTTCAGCAAGTAGTACGTTCATATGACCAGGCATACGACCTGCAACCGGATGGATTGCAAAGCGAACCGTTACACCCTGTTCTTTCAAAAGTTCACACAACTCTTTTACCGCATTTTGAGCACGACCTTGCGCCATACCATAACCCGGTACAATCACAACGCTGTCCGCATTTGACATCAAGAAGCCAGCATCATCAGCAGAACCTGAACGGTAGTTACGTTGAACTTGTTCACCTTTATCTGCAGATGCAACTGCTGCACCACCCATTGCTCCACCAAACAATACATTGATGATCGAACGGTTCATTGCTTTACACATGATGTACGACAGAATCGCACCAGATGAACCTACAAGCGAACCTGCAACGATCAACATGTTGTTTTCAAGAGTAAAACCAATACCTGCCGCTGCCCAACCAGAGAATGAGTTAAGAAGCGATACCACTACAGGCATATCACCACCACCGACCGGTGCAATCCAAACCCAACCAAATGCAAGTGCAAGTGCTGTCATTGCCCAGAAAGCAGTCATGTTGCCAGTTGTAAAGAAGTAGAAACCACAAGCCAACATCGCAACAAAGATAAGTGCTTGAACAGGTTTAACCCATGCACCAGAAATTGTTTTAGCCCATTTTTTCGCAGCCAATTTACCATACGCAAACACAGATGCAGTAAAGGTAATCGCACCAACGAAACAACCAACAAACAATTCAAATAAATGAACCTTACTCATGTGTGCATGCTGCACGCCAGCTGCTGTTAAAGCCGCCTCATTTTGAGCGAATAGTTCAGTAAGTTGGTTGTTATGTAAAATTGCAGCAATCGCAATTAATACCGCAGCCAAACCCACCAATGAGTGCATAAGCGCAACAGTTTCCGGCATTTGAGTCATTGGCACTGTACGTGCACGCGCAATACCCACGATTGCACCTAACACCATTGCCCCAACGATCATCCAAATAACTGGGTTATTCGCAACAAAGAAGGTTGTTACAACTGCTATCGCCATTGCGATCATACCGTAACGGTTACCTTGAATTGCTGTTTTAGGACCAGATAAGCCACGAAGCGTCAAGATAAAGAGGATTGCGCCAACAAGGTACAACCAGTTTGCATTTGCTTGAATAAATTCCATGTCAAAGCCCTCTTATTTCTTTTGCTTAGGCTTGAACATTTCCAGCATGCGTGCAGTTACTGCAAAGCCACCGAAAATATTAATGCTTGCCAAAAATACTGCAATCGCACCGAGTACGCTCACCACATTCACACTTTGAAATGCAACGTTAGCATCTACACCTAAAACTGGCAGACCTACAGTTTGCAACATCGCACCTACCACAATAATAGATGACAACGCATTAGTTACTGCCATAAGTGGTGTATGCAAAGCTGGCGTAACACCCCAAACCACGTAATAACCTACGAAGATGGCAAGGACGAAAATTGTAATAGTTTCAACCATGAGAAATCTCCTTAACCACGCTTAAGCAGTACTTGACCGCCATGAGTGACCAATAGGGCTTTTTGGATTTCGTCTTCCTGATTAATCGCAAAGTTTTTCTCTTTGTCGAATAAGGTTTCTACGAAATTAAAAACGTTACGCGCATACAATGCAGAAGCTTCTGTTGCTACAGTTGCCGGAATATTTGGGACACCCAAAATTTTCACGCCATTTTCTGTAAACACAGTCTCACCAACTTTAGAGCCTTCAACGTTACCACCAGTTTCAACAGCCATATCTAAAATGACAGAACCCGGTTTCATCTTGGCAACAGTTTCAGCTTTAATTAAACGTGGTGCATCACGACCTGGTAACAATGCAGTAGTAATCACGATGTCAGCATTAGAAACAGCTTTATCTACAATCGCAGCTTGGTCTTTGATGTATTGCTCACCCGGCATCCATCCATAACCATTTTTAGCGGCATCTGCTGCACGTTGTTGCTCTTCTTCAGACATTGGGACGTCTAACCACTTGCCACCTAAAGACTCAACTTGATCTTTAGCTGTAGGACGTAAGTCTGTCGCTTCAACAATTGCACCTAAACGTTTTGCAGTTGCAATCGCTTGAAGACCAGCAACCCCAACACCCATGATCACAACACGCGCAGGCTTTACAGTACCCGCAGCAGTCATAAGCATTGGGAACATGCGTTGATATTCAGCAGCAGCAAGTAAAACTGACTTATAACCAGCTAAGTTTGCTTGAGAAGACAACACATCCATGTTTTGTGCACGAGAAAGCGTACGAGGAAGCAGTTCTAAAGCAAAAGCAGACACTTGTTGATTCGCAAACTGATCTAGCTCGGTATTACGATAAGGATCAAACATTGCTACAACAGCGGTATTTGCTGCAAGTTTCTGAATTTCCCCGCCCTGTGGTGCGCGAACTTTCAAAATAATTTGACTACCCGTATAGGCATCATCCGTAATGGTTGCACCGACCTGTTCATAAGCACTGTCAATGTACGCAGCCTTTACACCAGCACCACGTTCAATCACAACGCTATGACCAGCGCTAATCAACTTCTTTACTGTCTCTGGCGTAGCAGCTACACGATTTTCACCGACGACAGTTTCGGTTGGGATTCCGATCTGCATGAGCGTTCCTCAAGCTAATTTCTCATTGTCAAAAACATTGCAAGCTGCAATGTTTCCCCCATGTGTATTCTTTGTACAGAATTTGGATTCTAATTGAACTTTTTTAAAATACCACCCACTATTTATTTAATAAATACCCATATTTTGAACTGATGATTCACGATATTTGTTTAGAGGTGTAATATGGGAAGGTTTTTCTTTTTTTGCAGACAATAGTCTCTCTTATACAGTCCTGTATATGAAAATTTCTTTATCTTCGTTTCAAATCGGGTCTTTTTTTGCTCTTTGCTCTGCGTTTCTATTCAGTACAAAAGCAATCTTTATTAAACAGACTTATGCCCTTTCTCCATTAGTAGACGGTACGGTCCTGATGGCTTTACGTATGTTAAGCGCTTTACCGTTCTTTCTATTAATTTGCTGGTTTAACAGGCATCATAATCAGGGCATAAAAAAGAAGGATTGGCTAATTTTAATTTTTGCTGGTCTATTAGGCTACTACTTTGCAAGTTGGCTCGATTTCATGGGCCTTATGTTTATTAGTGCCTCTTTAGAACGAATTATTCTATTTTTATATCCCACGCTTACAGTCATCGTATCAAGCTTACTCTACAAACAAAAATTAGATGTAAAAAGTTTCTTTGCCATTTTTCTTAGTTATGGTGGAACCGTGCTGGTTATGCTTCAGGAGCACAACAACGCACCAATTCAGGGCAACTTCTGGTTAGGGACAAGTTTCGTATTTGCAAGTGCCGTGGCTTTCGCTGGCTATTTGTTGCTGACGCCACCTCTCATTAAGAAATTTGGCTCTTGGAATTTCAGAGGGTTAGCCTTAACTGTGGCTTGTATCGGTACATTAACTCATTACGCACTAAGCACACCTCAACCTATTCAACTTCTATTACAACTCCCCTCTAGTGTAATTTGGTATGGCATTGGCTTAGGCTTTTTAGTTACCGTTTTACCCACCGTTATGCTCATGCAAAGCATTGAAAGATTAGGTGCCTCTCAATCTGCAATGATTGCTTCAATTGGACCAGTTTTAACGATTTTGCTTGCCGTTGCTTTTTTAAATGAACATCTCAATATGTGGCAATGGATCGGCTGCCTTCTTAATATTGTCGGTGTCATGATGATTACACTCAGAAAGAAAAGACTAAAACATTAAATTCTCTTGACCTCAACTTAAGTTGAGGTTGGATACTCATCTAAATTTTAATGAATGGTTGAGCTCCAATGAGTCAAGAAACTTTTAAAATCATAAATCCATCAACTTTATATAACCCAACGCCAAACGCTTATAGTCATGTTGCTGTAGTGGAGAGCTTTAAGAATATTATTCATTTAGCAGGTCAAGGAGGCGAAAATTCCCAAGGTGAATTAAGCCCAAGTTTTGAAGAACAAGCGAACCAAGTTTTTGATAATATTCAACATGCTTTAAAAGCGGCCAATGCAGAGCTTAGCAATATTGCTGTATTGAGAGTTTTAGTTGTTGACCACTCGGTCGAAAAACATCAAATTCTGATTAAAATTATGCAAAATTTATGGAAAAATCATTCTTTTCCTGCCTGTACACTTATTCCTGTGCCGCGCCTTGCACTAGAACACATGCTTATTGAAGTTGAAGCAACGGCATACACCCAATAAAACTGAGAGAACGTCATGTCTACCCCTGAAGATATCAGTCAAAATAAACCTTTGCTTTGGTTGATGGCAGCAGCATGCGGTTTATGTGCAGGTGTGAATTATTATTGTCAGCCTCTAATTCACTCTATCCAGCAAGAGTTTGCTGTAACTCAAGCACAAGCCGCTTTAACAGTGACATTTGCACAGGTGTCTTATGCCCTCGGTTTACTCTTTATTGTCCCATTGGGTGATATTGTCAATAAAGCCAAAGCTATTCCGTTTTTGATGGTGCTTTGCGCTGTTGGTCTATTTACATCTGCTTTTGCGGTGAACTTACCCATGTTGTGGATTGGTACAATTTTAGCGGGATTGTTTTCTGTTGCTGCCCAAGTCCTCATCCCACTTGCCACAATGACCGTAAAGCCCGAAAAAACTGGCGAGATCATTGGTTTTTTAATGAGTGGCTTATTGGTCGGAATTTTACTCTCTACCAGTTTAGCTGGCTTATTTTCCAACCTTTTCCACTGGAAAGTAGTCTATGTCGTCAGCGGCGTATTAATGCTTCTGTTGGCATTTACTTTAAAAAGCCGTCTGCCTTATGTCTTACGCATGAAAATGAACTATGGACAAATATTTGTTTCCATGGCTCAACTCTTAAAAGAGGAAAAGCGACTATTATTAAGAGCGCTTACAGGTGCTTTCGCCTTTGCCGCAGTAAGTATTTTGTATTCCACCATCGCCTTACTTTTGACTTCGGCACACCATTTGCCCGATCTATTTATCGGACTAGTCCCACTAGTCGGTATCTTTGGGGCATTATCAACACGCTATATTGGTAAATATGCCGACCAAGGGTATACACGCCTCCTCACTTGGATGGGCTGTGGGCTGTTTTTGGTAAGTTGGATTTGCTTCTATTTCGGACAAACTCTACTTTCAGCTTATGTTATTGGTTTTGCTCTAATTCAATTGGCACTTGCCCTTGTTCACACCAGCAACCAAAGTATTATCTTCCGTTTACGTCCAGATGCTAAATCTCGTATTAATGCCATCTATATGACTACTTACTTTATTGGTGGTGCTGGTGGTTCGGCATTAGGGATTTTTGCATGGAATCGTGGTGGATGGACTATGACTTGCTTTGCAGGTGTGGGGCTCGTTGTGTTTTGTATTTTATTTAGCGTGATTGATGCTTTCTTACAAAAAAAGTAAATGGCTTAGCTATAAAGTAATTTGTTAAAAATCATCTTTCTATATTCAATACAAGGGTGGTTATAAATTACTCGGTTAAATGCTCCTGTCGATTCAAGCATAAACCTCGTATAATGCTGCCCTTTCATTAATTTAGCGACTTTTGGGCTATTGGTTATGCAATCACCTCAATCGTTACAACCTCGTATTTCTGTCGCACCCATGATAGATTGGATGGTATTTAAAATTAAACTATAACTTTCAACATCTTATTTAATTACAAATATAACAAGGCACAAATAAGGTACAAAAAATTAAATAAAAAACCTCAAAAATGAGGTTTTTTATTTAATTTACTACAATAGAGTTAAGCTACTTCTTTCGCCCAAAATTTCATTTTATCAACCAACAAATCTTCGCTAGATTCACAGATCAATTTAACGTCTTGCTGCTCCATTTTGAAATTAAGCCGATCTATAGTTAGATCAATTTGATCAACTTTACTTTTATCTAATTTAGCAAGTTCATCCTCAGCCGGAGTTAAAACGAAGAAAGTAGGAATTTTCCCATCACCTTTTGCAGCAGCTAAAAGATCTGTTGCAGCCATTAAATAATTCGTATTGATCGTATTAGTACTAGTCGTTACTACAGAGGTAATACTTCCATAATGGCTATTTGAGCGAATTGGAACTTTTAAACGGTTATTAAGAACATCAATATATTGATCTACAGGAAATAGATTTGCTAAATCACGATCATTTGATTTAATAAATTGTTCCCTGATTTTTTTAGGAACCCTTTTTACAAAATCATCATTTCGCACTATTGAAAAACTATCTCTTCTCACTTCTCTTTGAACATGAGGTTTAGCCAAAGAAATAGCTCTCAAATATAATCTATCCAATATTTCATCAAGGCTTCTACCCTTCGTAATCCCCTTGTTGATAAGCTTTATTTGGTCTGAAAAATTATGCTTTCCAACACCAAGAGCATCGTGTGTCAATTCGATTACATCCTGTAAATGCATAACAGTGTTTTCATCGTAAAGACATTTCACTCTGTCAAATGTATCTAAGAACCGAAAAGATGAGTCATTTTCAACATCCAAAACAATACCAATATTATGAGTTTCTTCTGTCGCTATATCAGGTACCCACTGAACTATAGACCAATTACCTTTTATATTTTTTTTCTTTTCAGTAGCACTAGTTAGATTATTCATACTGTTGCTCCTAAATGACCTAGTTGCGTTCTTAACCTTATATTTATTGTTTTTAAACGCTCTAAACAATAGTTGATGAAAGCAGATACTAAAGTTTCTGCACTAGTATGGTGAGGCTCTAAGATTTTTACAATATCTACAATTTGGCTTTCAATCATATCTTTATGTATTTGAAATACACTGGAATGCTCAATAGCTTCGTTGAAGATTGGTTGACAAGCAATATGATTTGGGAAACTCGGCTTATAAAATATTTTAAAACATTCTAAAGCTTGATTCATCCAAAGATCATTATTTGGATCAACAGGTTCGTATCTCCAATCATGGACACCAAACAATCTCCCATGATCAATAATTCCAAGTCTGTTTTTATTAATAAATATTATATTTCCTGGATTTCTATCTGAATTTCCTATCCAATCATCAAGTGAAATTAAGCATGGGAATTTTTCCCAACTCTGTAGGAAATCAGCATAGTTCTTCCACTCATCCGGAAGTCCACCATTATCAGGATTCTTAAAATAAATTTTCTTTAGATTTTCCGAGCCAATAGTAGTTGACGCCCAAGCATAATAGAATCCATTATCTGATGCATACTGATCGGATGCAGATGGAGCATAATCATCCACTGAAATTTTTATAAGTGCTACTTTTTCAGGTTGTTCTAACCCTACTGTGTTAGCACATAAATGACCAAAGCTTTCATTCAATATTTCTTTTACACGATCTTGATGGTCAAAAATTTTAATATATGTATCACGCACTACACCATCAGACCATTCAACTTGCGCCAAAATAGTTGTTGCCGAACATCCCCCACTAGTGGAACTCATAACTTTTAATTCAGTTAAAAATCCATCTTCTTCTATTACCTCAATCACCCCTATCTCCCTAAACTTCAAATTGCTTTAACCATAATATTCATATAAATTTGCACCCTTTTTTATTCGAAACTCGCGGTACAAATACGGTGCAATAAATGCGAGAATATACGAATAGATGCTGAAATATTCCGAAATTCTAAGGTAAATTTGTCATGAGTGTAACAGAAAATTCGCCCTTAAATAAAAAAAATAAATTAAATCAAATGGTTAAAAGAATTTCTGTCGCACCTATGATGGATTGGACACACAATTAAAATATTTTTAAAATTATCATTATCTTAAATAATTTTTAGGATTCCATGGTGTAAATTAGGTGTAAATTTCAACTTAACTAAAAAAATATTTGATTCAATTATAACTATCTATCTCAGAAATGAGTGAAGATTCCTACGAATACTCGCTAAACCTATGTGATTGCATATCTATATAAGAATAAATCTTTAAGACTAATATTAGATTTAAGGACCAAGCAATCCTACTACAATATATTAGATACCAACACACCTCGAAGTAGCCACAGTGAAAAAAGCAAAAAAATATATGCAACCTTTTGTTTTTTTAAAAATTTAATTAAAATTACTTAGATAATAAACTTTTTATATATCTCATAATCTAACCATAACCTACAAAGAAATTTATTAATTTTAAAGTATTTAAGAGTAGTAAAAGTTTTGATAAGGTTATGACAGCAGAAAATAATTAAATCTTGAGTATTTCTAATGAATATTGAAATTTGTACTCCTAACTCCGCTACAACTAAAGATAAGGGTGATTTACTAGAAAAACTGTGTAAAAAAATGCTTGAAGCACAAAATTATCTAGTGACAGAGGAAGTGCGAAAGACTGGCAGTGAATTAGATTTATTATGTGAACACAAAGTTTCTGGGAAAAAAATTTATGTTGAGTGTAAAGCATATAGAGATAAAAAAATTGATGCGCCAATCATAAGACAATTATTTGGTACAGTTGTATTTGAGAACTATAGTGAAGGCTGGTTAATAGGTACTTCAGAATTTAGTAAAGATGCGAAAGGATTTTGTGAGGAGCTACCTAGTCGACCACTTGGTGATCGTATAGTAGTCTATTCATCAACAGATATTGTTGAATCACTACAAGCATCTAAAATTATTAGCTCAATACCTCGTGAACATCTAGAACAACACCTTGATATAAACAGCATTGGTGAATGGTTTTTATTAATTACAACTTTTGGAAATTTTTGGGTAAGTACAATATTAAGTGCAGGCATTCCAACAAATGCTGTATGTTATTATGCAAAAACAGGTGTCTTAGTTGAAGATCAAGAACTACTAGATAACATTGCCTCTACAGATAGTAGTCTTTCTAAGTTAGATTTTTCTAAAATTATAAATACAAAAAAAGAGATGAAACCTTTATTTGACTCTCAAATTGAAGTTGTAGAAGTTCAAAGAGGCGAAGATTGGAATGACTATCGACCTGCACGTCCACAGGATTTCGTAGGAAGAACTAAGGATATTCAAGAGATTTTTGATTTTTTTAAGAAGATTAGAACAAATGAAATAAATACTAGGATTTTTGCTATTACTGGTAATTCTGGATTAGGCAAGAGTTCTTTGATTATTACTCTTTCTGAAAAAGCTAAAAATCGTCATCAAAAACAAAAATTATTTCTTTACGCTATTGATGTTCGTGCGGCTAAATCACCAGAATATATTTACTCCGCATTGTTAAAAACTTTACAAGAGGCCCAAATAAAAGGTTTTGGTGATCCAACTATTAAATTACAAATAACTAACGTAAACCATCCTTTAGAGTCTGAATCTATAGCTAAATACTTGAATAGCCTTGAAAGGTCAAAGCAATTAGTAGTATTAGTTTTTGACCAATTTGAAGAGTTGTTTAGTAAACCAGAGTTATTCGAACTATTTAATAATGCAACGAACATTCTATTAGATGCGGCTAGTTTAAAAACAAATTTATGCATAGGTTTTGCATGGAAGACTGATAGTACAACCCACTCGGAACATCCTGCTTATTTCTTCTGGCATCGTTTGTCAGATTATCGAATTGTAAGAAAATTAAATCCATTTTCTGTTAGAGAATCTAATGCGGTCATAAATAAGTTTGAGGAAGCAATTGGAGAAAAAGTTCATAGCGACTTAAGACATAACTTAATTGTAAGTAGTCAGGGTTATCCATGGTTGTTAAAGAAACTATGCATTCATTTACATGAAAAAATATTGTCAGGCCAAAAACAAGAGGAGCTTTTAGAGAATAAATTAGATATCTCAAGTCTTTTCGCTAGTGATTTAGAAGAGTTAAATCCTAATGAAGTTAGAGCTTTAAAATTTATTGCTCAAAGAGCACCTGTTGATCTTGTTGATACAATCGATACATGTGGAGAAGATGTAGTCACAAACCTGCTTCATAAACGACTAATCATTAAAAGTGGTATTAGATTAAATATTTATTGGGATATTTTTAGAGAATATATATTAACAGAGAGTATTCCTATTATTTCTCTTCGCTATTTACCATCAAATGATTTTCTTGCTATCTGGAATGTAGCGCAACATTTAACAGGCACTCCAATTTCCATTCCCGAATTGGAAATTAAAACGAATTTATCTGATGGTACTATTCAAAATATTGGTACAGACTTACTGACATTTGGCATTGCAGTAAGGGAGAATAGCCAATATTCATTGTCAGAGGAAATATTAGCTACAGGGAATTCCATGGAAAGTATTCTCTCATTAATGAGAGAAAAATTTAAAAAACATATTATTACTTTAAGTTTAAAGGACTTACCTAACGGTACAAATATTACTTTGGCTTTCTTTATAGACTTAATGAAAAGTATTTACTCTAACAATGATTATGCAGATAAAACATGGAGATACTATGCTATCAGAATGTGTAAATGGCTAGAAATTACGGGCTTTTTATCTCGGTCAATTGAAACATACACATGGTTTTATAAAGATATAGGTTCTGTAAAAACATCTGTCAGTAACGTTAGACGCCAGCAATCTTCTTTTTTCATACCAAGAAATAGTCCTCAATTAACTATAAATATTTATAATGAACTTAAGGGTAAGAAAATTTCTGAATACAAAAATGGTAGTAGTAATGCCAAAGCTGTGGAAATTTTCAAGAGATATAATTTAGTTGATGATGATAATAAAATTAGAGATGTTGAAGATATCGAATCTTATCTTTACGATGCGATTTCAAATGAGTTAAGTATCCAAGAAACCATATTAATAAAGAAACTGTATTCAGGAACTAAAAAATTAACTGCATCATTCGTTGGGCAGCTCCTGAGGGATAAGCATGATATTAAGTGGGCTGAAGGTACTGTGGAGTATGCAGGTAAAAAGCTAAACAGTTGGGCTAGCTGGTATGAAAATTTCGATTTATAAATTTTGGATACCAATTACCTTCAAGCCCTCCCACCTAACAGAACTCAAACCTTTGATAATCTAGTTTTCATCGATTAGGTATTTAACAATGAGTAAATGAGATGTTTTCTGGGGAGTAAGTAATTTATCTCCCCCTTCAACTATTTAATCTATGGCTAAATAGACAACTATTTCATCGACTACTGCTCTGGCAGTTCTAGAAACCCCAATTAATGTTGCCGATGTCATGCCTGTCCATTCACCATAACCAACTAGCCAGATGGTCTGCAAAATACAATCCATTAAATAAGCTAGTTAAATTTGAAAAACTGCTGTAAACAGTTCATTTTAGATTAAGAATTTAGCAATAATATTAAATAAGCCAATATACGTATCAGTAAGTTTGAGAGACAAATGTGATCACTAACTTTTTATTCAGGCTAACTTCTTCAGTACACCACATTTTTCCACTGTACATAACCCATCACAAGTCTTTCTTATTTCTAATAGCTGCTGTATGAGTTTCTGCTGATTCCGAATATTTTCCTCTACATCGTTAATATGTGAATCGATAAGCTCATTCACATCAGAACAATTTAGATTAGGTAGATCCTTATAATTTAGTAATTTTTTGATTTCAATTAAGTTCATATTCAAAGAACGACAATTCACAATGAATTTCAACCGATCAATGTAATCTTCAGTATATAGTCTATAGTTACCTTGAGTTCGATCAGGTTGCGGGATTAGACCTTCTTTTTCATAAAACCGTATTGTCAGTACTGAGCACGACGTTTTTTCAGAGAGCTCTCCTATCTTCATAAACATTAGAAATACTCAAAATCCAACTTGACTCTATAGTAGCTATAGAGATTTTAATATGCAATAAGTAAAGATATGACTATGGGCACATCAATGAGTGGTTGCGGTTGTAATAAAGAAAATTCTTGTGAAGACACTAAGCAAAATCAAAATGAATCAGAAAAAAATTCTGGTAACAGTAAAGATTTAACTGCTGAAGAAAGTAAAAGTTCTTGTTGTGGTAATGAATTACCACAACAATCTAAGCCAGATGAAAAAGATCCTTGTGCTAGTACTCAGCCATGTTCTACGCAGTCAAACTCATGTTGTACCCCAGATTCGATAAGTTCACCTGAGACAGTTAATGATAATGAGGATGTAGCGACTTTCATCAGTGACTATAAAATCCCTAAAATGGATTGTTCCGCAGAGGAACAAATGGTTCGGATGACTTTATCTTCTTTGGTAAATGTTAAGAGGCTAGTTTTTGATTTGCCGAATCGAAACCTAAAAGTTATGCATAATGGTAAAAGTAATGAAATCACTGCAAAACTTGAAGCTCTTGGGTTTGGAGCAAAATTAAATAAAACTGAAGCCTATGTAAATAAAGAGCATGCAAAAGAAATCAGTACGTTTCTGATTCCGAAAATGGATTGCTCTGCTGAGGAGCAAATGGTTCGTATGGCATTGTCTCCAGTAAATGAGATCAAAGGACTAACATTTGATTTACCTAATCGGAAATTGAAAGTTTTTCATAATGATGGTCTTAATGAAATTACTAGCAAACTTGAAGCACTTGGTTTTGGAGCCAAACTTGAAAGTACCGCCACCTCTGTGGGTGAAATGCCTGAAAAAGCAGATACGTCTGAACAAGCAAAAGTTTTAAAAATTCTTTTAGCTATTAATGCTGCACTTTTCGTTATTGAATTTATTAGTGGACTAATTGCTGCATCTACAGGGTTAATCGCAGACTCTCTTGATATGTTTGCAGATGCTGCTGTTTATGGGATTGCACTTTATGCTGTAGGTAAAGCTGCAAAGTATCAAGTTAAAGCCGCGCATTTTGCGGGTTGGATTCAATTATTTCTCGCAATAACTGTAATTGTCGATGTAATTAGACGTTTTGTATTAGGTAGTGAGCCTGAATCTTTATTAATGATTGTAATCGGCTTTTTTGCACTAATTGCGAATGTTGCCTGTCTTTATCTAATCTCTGGACATAAAGATGGTGGAGCACATATGAAAGCAAGTTGGATTTTCTCAGCTAATGATGTGATTGTGAATCTAGGTGTAATTATTGCTGGCTTCCTTGTGGCTTTGACAGGTTCCGCATATCCAGATCTTGTTATAGGAATAATTGTTTCGCTTTTCGTACTTAACGGTGCTCGAAAAATTTTGGCATTGAAATAAGAGTATTAAAAATGAATTTATTCCAAGTTAAACCAAACGACTTTGTCAAAATTGTTGACCTAAAAAAAGGTAACCAATATTTAGATAAAAATGATCCAGTTCTCGAACGACTTGAATTGTTAGGTTTCAGAATTGGTGAAACTTTACAAGTTCTAGCTAAGGGACTTTTCGGTGGTGATCCAGTATTGGTTCAAATTGAAACTTCTCGATTTGCGTTAAGAAAGAATGAAGCTGAACGAATTTTTGTAGAGATTGTTTCAAATGAACAGTAAAAATATTGCACTTATTGGTAACCCAAATTGTGGGAAAACATCTCTCTTTAATACTTTAACAGGTACTCGTCAAAAAGTAGCTAATTATGCTGGTGTTACTGTTGAGCGGAAAGAAGGTTTCTTTAAACTACCTTCTGGTGAATCAGTTCGGGTTTTAGATTTGCCCGGCACATACAGCTTAAAGCCTACGAGTCTAGATGAAGAGGTAACAAGGGCTGTATGCTTAGGTGAGCTTGAGGGTGAGGTCCTACCTAATATATATGTATGTGTGGTTGATGCCACTAATTTACATTTACATTTAAGTCTTGTGCTTGAAATAAGGGCATTGAATCGACCAATGCTTCTTGTTTTAAATATGATGGATGAGGTCAAAAAGCGTGGTATTTCGATAGATATTAATAAGCTATCAGAATTGTTGGGTATCCCTGTTATTGAGGCTGTTGCCGTTAAAACTAAAGGCGTGCAAGAACTACTAAATCAATTAGATCAAAAAAATCTATTTGTCACTCCTTATCATTCTGATCTGAATCATTTTGATCAGATTAAAAATATTACTAAACAGGTAATTTTAAAAAATGATAATGGTGATGCAAGAACAGCTTTCTTGGATAAAATTTTCTTACATCCTGTACTTGGTTTAGTCATCCTAACGCTTACCATGTTTGTCATGTTCCAAGCCGTTTTTATCTGGGCACAACCTTTTATCTCATTAATTGAAAATGCAATTGCTTGGTTAGGTAATACAATTGGCCCGCTTATTACTCATCCATTACTTAGAAGTCTTATTGTTGATGGGGTAATCGCTGGATCGGGTAGTGTTTTGGCTTATATGCCGCAGATCCTTATCTTATTCTTCTTTATTTTAATTCTAGAAGAATCAGGTTATTTGCCACGAGCAGCATTCCTTTTGGATAAATTAATGTCCAAAGCTGGTTTAAGTGGACGTTCCTTTATTCCACTATTGTCTAGTTTTGCCTGTGCTATCCCTGGTGTCATGGCAACACGAAGCATTAGTTCGGAAAGAGATCGCCTAGCAACCATTATGATTGCACCATTAATGACTTGTTCTGCAAGATTACCTGTTTATGCTTTGCTGATTGCGGCATTCATTCCAAACAAATTAGTTTATGGTTGGTTAAGTCTACAAGGTTTAGTTCTTTTTGGACTATATATGGCTGGCATTGTTTCAGCATTATGTGTTTCTTTATTTTTGAAACTAGTTAGAAAAGATAAGACAGAAAGTATTTTTATCTTTGAGTTGCCTACTTACCGATTACCAGATATTCGAAACGTTGCATTAGGACTTTATGATCGAGCTACGATCTTTTTAAAAAGGGTTGGTGGCATTATCGTAGCATTATCTATATTGCTTTGGGTGTTGGTTACGTTCCCTCAACCACCTGAGCATGCCACAATGCCTGCTATCAACTATAGTTTAGCTGGACAACTTGGACACATTATTCAGCCTATATTTGCACCTATCGGCTTTACTTGGGAAATCTGTATTGCATTAATTCCTGCTATGGCTGCAAGGGAAGTTGTCATTGCTGCTTTAGGTGTAATTTATGCTATGTCTGGAGATGAAGATACTGTAACTCAAACATTGTTGAGTCAAATCTCTGGTCCTGATGGCTGGGGGCTAGCTACAGGGATGTCATTATTAGTTTGGTACATTTTCGCACCACATTGTCTTGCAACATTAGCGACCATTCGTCGTGAAACTGGTAGCTGGAAACAGCCTGTTATTATGGCGACTTACTTATTTGGGCTTGCGTATTTCTTTGCCTTCATTACATATCAGCTTATTAGTAGACTTTAATCAAAATAAGAATGTTTCATAAAGAAAAATGGATGCCTTTGCATCCATTTTTCTTTTAAGTATTAAACTGATTATGAGCTTTTTTTCACAGCAATAATAATCTGACTCTCACCCTCTATTTTTAATTCGAAGTCAACCTTCTCCCCTACAGTTAAACCATTTAATAATGCTGGATCTGCAACTTTAAAGCCCATAGTCATTGCAGGCCATTTAATTGCAGGAATTGCTTCATGGTCGAGTGTTAGAATATTTTCTTTCGTATCAATAGCAGTAATCACACCAACAGCTTGAGCTGTTGCAACTGTAGATGACTCTTTACTCATCTGCTCCATCGGTGCTTCCGCTTTCTTTTGCTCTGATGCCTCATTTTTGCTACATGCAGTTAACGCAGCAACAGTTGCAACAAGAGCCACAATTTTCATAAATTTCAACATAATAAAACCTCTTTTGACGAAATAACAAAACGATCAATGTGTTGATAGTTTTCTTTTGATTAAAAGCTGATATGCAGCCGGGATAACAAACATTGACAGTAGAGGAGCTGAAATCATGCCCCCAACCATAGGTAAAGCAATACGGCTCATCAATTCAGAACCTGTCCCAGTCCCTAAAAGTATAGGAATTAAGCCTGCCAAAATGACGGCAACCGTCATGGCTTTAGGACGAACGCGTAGTACAGCTCCTGTTCGGATTGCATCATTGAGTTGTTGCTCTGTTAAGGATGCCGTTGAAGAAGATAGGTTTTGCTGTGCATGTTCAACTGCTTGCTTCAAGTAGAACAACATGACTACACCAAACTCAGCAGCAACACCTGCAAGGGCGATAAAACCAACTGCAATCGCAACTGAAAAGTGAAAACCGCTCAAATACATGGCCCATATACCACCAATTAAAGCAAAAGGTAGCGTTGCCATAATCAGAACTGCATCTTGTACTTGTCTAAAAATCAAATAGAGCAGTAGAAAAATAATCATCAATGTAATTGGAATGACGACTTTTAAGCGAGCATTCGCACGCTCCATGAACTCAAACTGTCCTGAATAGCTAATGCTCATGGCAGAGGAGCGTTTTACTTTTTGGTCAATAGACTGCTTCAACTCTTGCACAACTGAAGCTAAGTCACGTCCTTGTACGTCTACATAAACCCAACCACTTGGACGGGCATTCTCACTTTTTAGCATTGGAGGGCCATCTGTAATTTGAATATTGGCAACACTACTTAATACAATTTGTTGTCCAGATTCAGTTACAATCGGTAAATTTCTCAAAGCTTCCAGTGAATCTCGAATCTCTCGTGGATAACGTACATTAATGGGATATCTTGCTAATCCCTCAACAGTTTCACCAATATTTTCTCCACCAATCGCGGATGATACAATTTTCTGCACATCGTTGATATTGAGACCATATCGTGCAGCCTGCATACGGTTAATATCGACATCAACATATCGACCACCTGTGAGTCGTTCAGCTAAAGCCGAGCTAACACCGGGTACCTGTTTAGCAACTTGTTCAATTTGCTGTGCTACCCGATCAATATCTTGCAGATCATTTGCTGAAATCTTAATCCCGATTGGACTTTTCACCCCAGTTGCCAACATATCAATCCGGTTACGGATAGGTGGTACCCATATATTCGTTAAACCCGGTACTTGGACTGCCTTATCTAGTTCTTTTACTAATTTGTCAGGTGTCATACCTGAGCGCCATTCAGACCGTGGTTTGAACTGAATCGTGGTTTCAAACATTTCTAAAGGCGCAGGATCTGTTGCTGACTCAGCTCTCCCTGCTTTACCAAATACTGTCGCAACTTCTGGAACCGTTTTAATCATTCGATCTGTTTGCTGTAACAGTTCTGAGGCCTTAGCTGCGGACAATCCTGGTAAAGCTGAAGGCATATACAGTAAATCACCTTCATCCATATTCGGCAGAAATTCTCCACCTAATCGCGTTAAAGGAAAAAGACTAATAAGGAAAATTAGCAATGCACCAAATAAAGTGGTCTTTGGATGAGCTAAAACCTGATCCAACATAGGTCGGTATATTTTGATGAGGAAACGGTTCAATGGATTACGCTGTTCTGAGGGTAATTTCCCGCGGATCCAATAACCCATCAAAACAGGAATCAGAGTAATGGATAAACCAGCTGCCGCTGCCATGGCATAGGTTTTGGTAAACGCCAGAGGCGAGAACAAACGTCCTTCTTGCGCCTGTAAAGTAAAAATAGGAATAAAAGATAAGGTAATGATAAGTAAGCAGAAAAATAAAGCAGGACCAACTTCACTGGCGGAACGGGCAATAATATTCCAGCGTGCTTGAGTTTCTAATACTTGATTGGGATGTTCATGCTGCCAAGTCTCTATATGCTTATGTGCATTTTCAACCATCACAACCGCTGCATCAACCATAGCGCCAATAGCAATGGCAATCCCCCCCAGTGACATGATATTGGCATTTAGGCCCTGATAGTACATGACTAAGAAAGCCGACAAAATCCCAAGTGGTAAAGAAACAATAGCTACCATTGCTGATCGTAAATGCCAGAGGAAAAGTCCACAGACTAAAGCCACGACAATAAATTCTTCAATTAATTTATGACTGAGATTCTCGACTGCCCGATCAATCAGTTTACTGCGATCATATACAGGAACAACCTGCACTCCTTTCGGTAAACTTTGTTGCAATTCAGCCAGTTTCGCTTTCACAGCAGTAATCGTTTCACGTGCATTCTTACCAGCCCGTAAAATCACAACACCACCAACAGTTTCACCTTGTCCATTCAGCTCAGTGATACCACGACGCATTTCCGGTCCGAGTTGAATTGTTGCAACATCACCTAAAGAAACAGGAACACCCAAACTATTTGTTCGTAGTGGAATCTGGCGAAAATCATCTAAAGTTTTTAAATAACCAGAAGCTCGTACCATATATTCCGTTTCAGCCATTTCAAGGACTGAACCACCAGTTTCCTGATTAGCCTTTTGAATCGCCTCAATGACATTGTTTTGTGTAACACCTAAAGCCGCCATTTTGCTTGGGTCTAAGACAACTTGATATTGCTTAACCATCCCCCCAATCGTGGCAACTTCAGCCACATTAGGTAATGTCTTTAGTTCATACTTTAAAAACCAGTCTTGTATGCTTCTCAGTTGTGCAAGGTCATGTTGTCCTGTTGGATCAACTAATGCATATTCATAAACCCAGCCAACTCCAGTAGCATCGGGTCCTAACGACGATTTTGCATTCGCAGGCATTTTTCCCTGGATCTGATTTAGATATTCCAATACACGAGAACGGGCCCAATAAAGATCGGTATGCTCATCAAAAATGACATAGACATAAGAATCACCAAAAAAAGAATAACCTCGAACAGTTTTAACACCTGGTACTGATAACATCGTTGTTGTTAAAGGGTACGTCACCTGATTTTCAACAATTTGTGGTGCCTGACCTGGGTAATTAGTTCTGACAATCACTTGTACGTCAGATAAATCTGGCAAAGCATCAACCGGTGTATTCTTTACAGCCCAAGTTCCCCAAGCAGCCAAAACTAAAGCTGCCAACAGGACAAATACACGATTCGCAATTGAAAAACGAATAATACGGGCAATCATAATGGTTCTCCCGTTTAGTTCTTCATAGATGTCATGGACATCTTGGAAATGTCAGAAATAACGTAAGCATCTCCAGTATGTGTAAACCCAAAACGGACCTGATCGCCTTGCTGAATTTGGGTAAATGGTTGAACTGGTTGTTTAAAGCTCATAGTCATAGCACCCCAACCCAACTCAGGAATAGCTTGGTGTGAAATGGTAATATCTTGATTTGTGACTTTTTCAACTTTACCAAGACCTTGATATGTTGACCTCTTAATCGTTTGAGATGATGCAATTGGTTGCCCAGTGTTGAGCTTATCCAATACGCCTTGCAAATTTGCTTCAGAATCAATCAGAAATTGTCCTGAAATCACTACTTTCTGACCAGCTTTCAACCCTTGCAGGACTGCAATTTTATTGCCATCACTTTGACCTAACTGTACAACAACAGGTTCAAAACGTCCTTGCTCATGCCCTACAATGACAACATTCCGAGTACCTGTCCGTATAACAGCTTGCTCTGGTATAACCAAACTGCTTTGGGGATTATTTATTATATTGACAGAAGCAAACATCCCTGGCTTAAGTTGACCACTAGGATTTGGTAATTCAATCCGAACTTTAATAGTTCTTGATGTTGTATCTAAGGTAGGCAAAATGTCGATAACTTTGCCAGCTACTTTTTGAGAAAAAGCAGCAAAATTGGCTTCTACACTCATACCTCGTTTGATTCCAGCAATTTGTTTTTCAGGAACGGCTGCCTCTAGCCAAATCGGGTTGATACCTTTAATTGTGGCCAAGGTTTGCCCCATAGCCAAAGCCATACCATTGCGGACTTCTAGTGAATCAATAAATCCACTAGTTGGAGCTTGCAAAGTTATATTAGATTGCACTCGACGAGTTCGCTCAACTTGATGAATCACATTTTGTGGTATTCCTAAAAGCTGTAAACGTTGACGGCTTGCTTGAATAAGGGAACGATCTCCCGTACGGAGCACAGCTAAAAATTCAGTTTGCTCTCCAGTCCATTCCGGTATTGAAATATCAGCTATAGGGCTTCCTTGCGTCACCATATCTCCAACAGCATGCCCGTACACTCGCTGGACAAAGCCACTTGCTCTAGTTTGTAAAATAGCTGTTTGCCGTTCATTTGCTTGTAATATGCCATTAGTAAACATGGCATTTCCAATTACAGCCTGTTCAACTGTGCCGTAACGGATGGCTAAATTTTGTTGAAGAGTTGGATCTATTTTGACTGTAGGACGACTTTCATCCGTCATCGTAGTATTTTCGTCTGCATATTTAGGTACCAGTTGCATGTCCATAAATGGAGACTTGCCTGGCTTATCAAAATGCTGTTCTGGTTTCATTGGATCGTACCAATAAAGTACTTTAGCATCTTGCTTCTGGCTTACCGATGCCGATTGAGAACCCTCTTCCTGATGAGCAAACCAATATCCGGCACCGCCACCTACGACAAGACTAATTGTGGCAACTCCCATGACAGTCATTGCCAATTTATTTCTTAACATTATGGCTGCTCCTCAGCATGGTTTAAGGTCGGCTCTTCAAAGGCAAAATAAAGTTGTGCTGTTGTAATTGCTTGTTGTTGTTGAAGATCAATAAGTCGCAGCTGTTGTTCTAAAAGAGCTTGCCGGGCGGTAATGACATTGGACAAATTGCTTTTGCCTGCTTGGTAACTTGCTAACTGTAAACCCACTTTTTGTTTAGCGAGTGGAATACTTGTTTGCATCGCACGTCTAATTTGCTGATCAAGTGCATCAAGATCGGATAACCCATCATCTAGCATAGTGAGATGGTCACGGTATTGGACTTCTTGATCGGCGGTAATCCTGTTTTGTTCGGCTAAAGCTGCCTGAATGAGTGGACTACTACGTCTTTTTGAAAAGACAGGAAGCTCTGTTGTTAGTTGCACCCCGATCATATCGCCAAATTCGGGTGCTCGATGCTGATAAGCAAGTTCAATACCCCAATCTGGTTTCTGTAAAGCCTGAGCTTGCTTCAGTTTTGCTTCAGCAGTTAGCTTTTCAGCCTGAAAAGCTTTTAATTCAGGATGCTGATGCAAGTGATGATACAGCTTTGATGTATCAAGATGGATGGATGGAGCTTGGTCAGGTAAGGTTTCAATTTGAGAGGGATTTCCAGTTTGCTCTACACTTACCAACCGATGTAATTCTAGTTTGGCTTTATTTAAATCACGAAGTAAATCATCCTTCCGGTCAAGTAATACAGTGGCTTCTTGTTTTGGATCAAGTGCATCAGCAACAATTGTCCGACCGGATGTGACCTGTGTCTGTGTGATTTGAGAAAGTAATCGATTTTCTGAAAACAGTTCATCATATAGCGCCAATTTACGCTCAAGATAAAAGCGTTTAAGCCAAGCAGATGCGACTTTCTGACGTAACTCAATACGTAGAATCTCAGTTTGAGCAGTAGCTGAACCCAATTCAGCTTTTGCTAACTCGACCTCGGCTTGTCTTTTGGCGCGGTTTGGAAAATCTTGCATAACACCAATTTTCTGCATGGTCATGCCATCTTGTGTGACTGACCATGACGCATCACCAGATATAGGATAATTCTCCAAACCGAAAAATAATTTAGGGTTGGGTAAAATGCCAGAAGCTGAAACTACATTCTCAGCCCCTTCAATTCGAGCACTATTTGCTCTTAGGGTAGGTGCATATTGCTCAGCAAGCTTCATAGCTGTATTCAAAGTTAATGGCTCAGCATAAGCCTGACCATAGACCAGACAGAAACAGATAGTAGCTATTGGCCATCTCTTACGATGAGATTGCTTTTCTTTATAAATATTCATATTTTTTGCTCTAAAATGTTTACGCGCACGCGCAGAACATTCATAGAAAATTCTATGAATGATAGAGGACTATCAAATTAGTTAGAGCGTGGAGGCTTCCATAAACCCGAAGGGTATGGAGAAGGAAGATTTTGATCTAAAGAGTAAAAAGCTGAGCGCTCTATAGGAAAGGAAACCATTGAGTGCAAAATACCCTGAACGTCATTAGCATATACAAGCTTGGTAAAAGACATAATGCAATCTTGTTCAGACAGACAGGATGGATCATGCAGAGTTTTTTTGGACTTTGCTTCTCCTTTCATACAATCAGTATGCATCATATTCTGATTTTTCGACTCTTCCATTTGCATGGATTGCATCTGTTCAGATGGCATTAAACATCGTTTATGTACAGACGAGGCAACAGCAGCCGATCCTACTAACAGGATAGCAAACGATAAAAACAGCGATAGGCATGTTTTTAACCACTGCATAGACATAGACCAAATTTTAAGCTTTTTTAGTTTTACAGAATTGAATCGTAATAGCAACAATTTCATGAATAGTAGCCGAAACTACTATTCATGATTTCAAGTTATAGTATTTTAAAATACCAATTCGATGCCTGCACCATATTTCCATCCTTTTTCGGACTCAGTTGCTTCTTGCACGTTAGTTGCTTTTTGTCCTTTTTCATATTGGTAAGCAACATCCACAAAAGGTCTGACTCTTTTAGTGACTTCATATCGGGTTTTAATACCGGTTTTTAGTTCAGACAAACCTGATTTTGCAGCATAGTTAGAATCATCGCTAAATACAGCATCTACTTCAAGATAAGGTTGTGTGATCAATTTCTGGGTTAACAGGAAATCACGCTCGACTTCAAAGCTTGCCCCCCAAAAATTATTCTCACCACCGTACAAATAAGCTTGGGTTTCAAAGAAATATGGAGCTAATCCCAACACGCCAACAACACCATCAACCCGATCGCTGTTGCTGTTATTTTTATCTTCACTGTATCTCACCCCAGCCTGTACATCCCAAAAGGGTGCTACATTACGGCTATAAAGCGCAGATACATCATATTTTGGATCATGACTTTCTGCTTTATCCAAATTTGCTTCAATAAATAGGCGATTTTCATCTGTACCTATCAATGTTTCAATTTTCGATCCTAAAGCACCTTTGCCATCTTCATCCACAGTCCACTCATTCTCAAACTTAGTCATTTGGAAAACTTGTCCACCATGTTCTTTCAGATGTTTATCATGATTTCGGTTATTAGAAGTTTCGGCTTCCAGGCCTATACCATTATCTCCATCATTACCAGAAGTTGAATTTTGGTAAGTATTACGATCAACATAACCTAATCCACCAGGCTCTTTTAACAGCATTTTCATACTCTCGGACTGAGAGGATTTAGTACTACTATCCATGCTTTGAACAGCAGTATCATTTGCAAAAGCTACACCTGATAATCCAATTAAAGCTATAGATAAAAATGTCTTAGAATATATTTTTTTAGTGGTGCGCATGTTGATTTACCACCTTATCATTAGTATTAGGTTGAGCAACAACATCTTTCGAATCAGTACTATTACTATCGACATTTGCCACAATAAGTTTATTCATCATTCCAGCAGACATGTGATAGAGCAAATGGCAATGGATAGCCCATTCACCTAACTCATCAGCCGTTAATAAAGTTGTAACTGTTTTACCTGGTGGAACAATTACTGTATGTTTATTCGGCATATTGCTAGGATCTTGGCCATTTTCCAGTTGCATAAACATGCCATGTAAATGCATTGGATGAGCCATCATACTATCGTTAACAAATTTCAAGCGTATACGCTCACCATATTTCACTTTAAATGGTTCAGTTTCATTAAACTTCTTACCATTAATTGTCCAAATATAGCGCTCCATATTTCCACCTAAACGAATTTCAATTTCACGTTCTGGAGCACGGGTATCTTTTTGGGGGGTTAAAGATTGTAAATCACTATATTGAAGTGCTTTTAGACCAGCTGGTGTTGATGCATTCGCCCATCCGTAAACCACTTGATCAGATCCAGAAGAGCTTACTGTTTTTGAAGGCATATCATGGTCCATACCTTTCATTGAAGACATATCATG
>NZ_KB849797.1:80843-526121 GCF_000369045.1 Acinetobacter pittii ATCC 19004 = CIP 70.29
CCTTTCATTGAAGACATATCATGATCCATACCTTTCATTGAAGACATATCATGGTCCATTCCCATATCTTCCATCGTCAGTAAAGCACGGGGACGAGGTGTCGGCATCGTAGTACTTTTTACAAGTGAAGTATTTTCATCATGTAATGTACCAATAGAAAAACCACTTCGATCAATAGATTCAGCTTCAATCTGATAATTTGCTTGTTTCGGTTCTACAATAACATCATAAGTCTCAGCTGTTCCTATCCGGAATTCATCCACTGGCACGGGTTTTACTGGTTGTCCATCTGCGCTGACTACTGTCATTTTCAGATTAGGAATTCTTACATCGAACAAAGACATTGCCGAGGCATTAATAAACCGAAGACGTACTTTTTCTCCAGCTTTAAAATTTCCAGTCCAATTTTGTTCTGGAGTCTTACCATTCATCAAGAACGTATACTTTGTTACATCAGACATATCTGTCTTAAGCATTCGCATCTGATTCCACATAGAGCGATCTTGCCATGTTGCTTTTAAGCCATCTTTTTTAATCTGTTTAAAAACATCAAAAACCGTTTCTCTTCTATTTTGGTAATAATCAGCCTCTTTTTTGAGATTACTCATAATTTGACCACTAGTCGAATTATGAAAGTCAGATAGTAGGACTACGTAATCTCTATCAGCCTTTTCTCCAGCTGATAAAGGTACTTTATTTTTTGGATAAATCACGAGGGGGCCATATAGGCCATCCTGTTCTTGTCCTTTACTGTGTGAGTGATACCAATAAGTACCATTTTGACGGACTTTAAATTTGTATTCATAAGTTTTATTTGGTGCAATACCATCAAACTGATTAAATCCAGGAACACCATCCATGATGCCAGGTAAGATTAAACCATGCCAATGAATAGATGAATCTTGGTTCTTTAACTTGTTATGTACACGAATAACAGCATCATCACCTTCCTCAAACTCAAGAAGAGGTGCAACAAACTTACCATTTACCGTAATTCGCTTTAAAGGCTTACCTGTTATATTCACCGTCTGTTCAGCAATAGTTAAATCATATTCTTTAACCGCGGCCATAACCCAAGTCGACGAAAATAAACCGATTCCTATTAAAAAGACATGACTTAATTTTTTAGACATTTACTTCACCTATCGGATATCAAGATAAGGGATAAAACATGTTTAACTGCTTTACCCCCAATCTCTCATTTATCGTATTCTTTATTTATTTGATGTATTTGACATGTTCATTTTAGAGTGATCCATGTTCATCATATTTGAGTGATCCATATTTCCCATTTTAGAAGGGTCCATATTCATCATCTTAGAATGATCCATTTGGGACATATCGGACATTTTACTGTGGTCGTGCTGGCTATGATCCTGTTGAGTTGTTTTATCATTCTTCATATCACAGGGTTTTTGACACTTACCTTGTTCTTTGATATCTGCTTGAACAGCAGTACTTACTGTACTGGTCTGTTTAGCCTCTGCAGCCCAAGACTGAGTTCCAGCGAACAAAGACCCAACACATAAAAAAGTAGTTAAACTACGACGAAATAAAGTTTTCATTTTTTGCTCCAAGATTAGCTCATATGAATACATTAAAGGCCGGCACTAAACATCTATATGACATGAAAATGACATTTTTGTAATCTACGCCGAATCACGGATTTATAACGTTATTATGATCCTAATTAATGCAATCAGGTTTTTATAAATGAGAATCTTATTAGTTGAAGATGAACAAAAAACTGGTGATTATCTTAAACAAGGCCTTTCTGAAGCTGGCTATATTACTGACTGGGTTACAGATGGATTAACAGGAAAACACCAGGCTCTTTCTGAAGAGTATGACCTAATTATTCTAGATGTAATGTTACCTAAGTTGGACGGCTGGAATATCATTAATGACATTAGAAAAAGCGGTAAAAGCATGCCTATTCTTTTTCTTTCAGCCCGAGATCAAATTGATGATCGAGTGAAAGGGTTAGAATTAGGGGCTGATGATTATCTTGTCAAGCCTTTTGCTTTTGCAGAGCTACTGGCTCGAATTAAGAGCTTACTCCGTCGGGGACAACAAAAAGAAGATAGCAACCTAATCACTATTGCAGACCTTGAACTTGATTTACGTAAACGTCGTGTTACTCGTGCAGGGCAACGTATTGACCTAACAGCCAAAGAGTTTGCATTGATGGAATTATTTATGCGTAGACGTGGAGAAATTCTACCTCGTGCTTTAATTGCTTCTCAAATATGGGACATGAATTTTGATAGTGATACCAATGTAGTTGAAGTCGCTATTAAACGGTTAAGAAATAAAATAGATAGCAACTTCACTCCTAAGTTAATTCAAAACATCCGGGGGATGGGATATGTCTTAGAGGTAGAAGATGACTCATAAATTGTTTAATGCAATTAGCTTCCGTATTGCAATTATCTTTTCTCTATCAACTGTCATCATCTTATTGATTATGGGGCTGGTCATTCATCAACTTGTTATGCATCATTTTGAAACTCAGGACCGGACCCAGTTAGAAGGAAAAATTCAGCTTTTAGAAAATTTACTTGAACAGAACCCTACAAATACCCATGAATTAAATACATATTTAAAAGATGCTTTAGTAGGTCATCATGATCTGATTGTTCAAATAGAACGTCCAACAGGCCAAATCATTTTTAGTTCAGCACCAGCAGTCATAAAGACGCAAACGTTAGTCAAATCTAAACAAGCCCCTTGGATAGAATGGGAAATTCAAAAAAAAATCTATCGGGGCTTAGTTTATAAAAAGTCCTTTAATAATATTAGTATTCCATCAGCCCAAATTATTGTGGGGATCGATACATCTGAACATCAACACTTTTTAAATGATTTTAGACGACAGTTATTATATATCGGCGTTGTAGGCACAATTTGTTTAATGTTTTTAGGTTGGTTTGCCGCTTGGAGAGGATTACGACCAGTTCAAAAAATGGCAAAAGTTGCAGAAGGCATTTCAGCTCAGCATCTATCTGAACGATTAGCGGTCGATAATACACGCACTGAACTAAAATCATTAGCCATAGCCTTTAACGATATGTTAGATCGGCTAGAAACGGCTGTAGAAAAACTCTCAGATTTTTCATCTGATCTGGCCCATGAAATTAGAACACCTATTAATAATTTAATGACTCAAACTCAAGTATGTTTATCTCGTAGTCGGGATATTAATACTTATCAGGAAGTTCTCTTTTCTAATCTGGAAGAGTTTGAACGTTTGGCTCGAATGGTTTCAGATATGTTATTTCTTGCAAAGGCAGAGCATGGCCTACACTTACCAAACCTACAACAGGTCAGCCTAGTAAAAGAGATTTCTGCTTTATTTGACTTCTATGATGCTATCGCTGCTGAAAAGGGAATGTCCCTAGAACAAAGTGGACAAGGATACGTAAAAGGCGATCCCTCAATGTTACGTCGTGCACTGAGTAATTTACTATCAAATGCGATCAAATATGGTAAACCTGATTCAATAATTAAGATTAATTGCCGACAAAATATTGATACCACTATATTCACAATCGAAAATGAAAGCTCACCAATAACATCTGAACAGCTGAATCGATTATTTGACCGTTTTTACCGTACGGATGCATCCAGACAAAGAGTTGAGGAAGGCACAGGTTTAGGTCTAGCAATTACCAAGTCAATTCTTGATGTACATGGCGCAACGATTCAAGCAGACTATAACAACGGTCGGATAGTTTTTAAAATAACTTTTAAAAACTAATTTTTGTAAATAAAAGACAACTGACTACTCATTTCCAGTATCTAAAAAATTATGAGTAGTCAGAAAATGATCCTTTCTTAACTACGTAGCCTTAAAGCATTACCAATAACCGATGCTGAACTTAGGCTCATTGCTAAAGCTGCGATCATAGGAGAAAGTAGCCAACCAGTAAATGGATATAAAATACCCGCGGCTAAAGGGATGCCTAATGCATTATAAAGGAATGCAAACATCAGGTTTTGCTTCATATTTTTAATAGTGGCCTCTGACAGGGAGCGAGCGATCTCTATACCTCGTAAATCACCTTTGACTAAAGTGACTTGAGCACTATTCATAGCCACATCTGTTCCAGTCCCCATTGCAATACCAATATCCGCTTGAGCTAAAGCTGGGGCATCATTGATACCGTCACCTGCCATTGCAACCATTCTTCCTTCTTTTTGTAATTTATTAACCAGTTCCAGTTTATCTGCTGGTTTAACTTCTCCGTATACTTCATCAATACCTAATTTAGCTCCAACTGATTTTGCAGTAGTTAAACCATCTCCTGTGGCCATTATAATTCTTAATCCAGAATTCTTCAGAGCATGCACAGCTTCAGGTGTACTGACTTTGATTGGATCTGAAACAGCCAATAGTCCTACGAGCGTCCCATCAACAGCCAAATGCATAACACTTGCGCCTTCTGCTCTTAATTGCTCAGCTTGAGGGATATATGTATCAACTGATATGCCGAGTTGTTCCATTAAAGCTGTATTGCCTAATGATAATTGTTGTCCATCTAACTCACCCTTAACACCAATTCCAGAACCTGACTCAAAAGATGTTGGTGTTGTTAGTACAAGATTTCTTTCACGGGCAGCCTGTACAATTGCATCCGCTAACGGATGTTCACTACCTTGATCCAAGCTGGCAGCTAATCTGAGAACTTCATTTTCTTCATATCCAGATAAAGCAATGACCTTATCAAATGAGGGGCGACCTTCTGTTAAGGTCCCTGTTTTATCAATAATTAATGTATCAATCTTACGTAAATTTTCTATTGCTGCAGCATCACGGAAGAGTACGCCATTGGATGCACCACGACCCGTTGCCACCATGATTGACATTGGTGTGGCTAATCCTAAAGCACACGGACAAGCAATAATTAAAACTGCGACAGCATTGATTAGTCCGTATACCCAACTCGGTTCTGGTCCAAATATTCCCCACCCAAAAAAGGTAAGGATAGATATACCGATCACCACCAGTACAAACCAGCCAGCTACCTGATCTGCCATTCTTTGCATAGGGGCTTTAGAACGCTGAGCTTGCGCTACCATTTGAACTATCTGTGAAAGTACTGTTGAAGAACCGACCTTTTCCGAACGTATCACTAATGAACCGTTCATATTCATTGTCGCACCGATTACTTGGTCACCTATACGTTTTGTTACTGGAACTGGCTCTCCCGTTAACATTGATTCATCAATAGAACTTGAACCTTCTGTAATTATTCCATCAACGGGGACCTTCTCACCTGGTCGTACTCTAAGCAAATCTCCAACATGTACATGGGAAAGTGGGATATCTTCCTCTGTGCCATCTTCATTAATTTTTCTTGCGGTTTTCGGTGCCAACCCAAGTAAAGATTTTATTGCTGACGAAGTTTGCGAACGTGCCTTTAACTCAAGAACTTGACCTAATAAGGTCAGTGAAATAATTGCGGCTGTTGCCTCAAAATATACAGCAACACGCCCCATAGAGATGAAAGACGCTGGGAAAACTTGTGGGGCTAGGGTTCCAACGACACTATAAATAAATGCAGCTCCAGTCCCAATTCCAATTAAAGTCCACATATTCGGACTACGATTTAAAATTGATTGCCAACACCTAACAAAAAATGGCCATCCCGCCCAAAAAACTATTGGCAAGGTAAGAAGAAGTTCAATCCAGGTTTGTACTTTAATTTCAAACCAGTTTAATTTATGACCAAACATCGCCAAGGTTATTACGATAACGGTCAAAGGTAACGTGTACCAAAATCTTCTTTTAAAGTCCTTGAGTTCAGGATTTTCATCAGCCTCATCTAAATTTGGAAGTAAAGGCTCTAATGTCATACCGCAAATTGGACAGTTTCCAGGTTGATTCTGTCGAATCTCCGGATGCATGGGACATG
Organism: Acinetobacter pittii ATCC 19004 = CIP 70.29; assembly: GCF_000369045.1. GTDB lineage: Bacteria > Pseudomonadota > Gammaproteobacteria > Pseudomonadales > Moraxellaceae > Acinetobacter > Acinetobacter pittii. The sequence continues at coordinate 86,762 of NZ_KB849797.1, forward strand.
TATAAATTGTTGAAGTATTTACATGAGCTGAATTAGTAATTTCATTTGAATCTACTTCAGCTCTATTCATTGATTTTTTAGTTGGAGAAGATTTACCCTCTTCATTAATATAAAACAAAGGATCATTTTCAAACTTTAACTTGCATTTTTCACTGCAAAAGTAAAACGTTTTACTGTCAATTTTTTCATAGAATTTAGAAGCCTGCGTTACGGCCATTCCACAGACAGGGTCAATAAGTCTATTGCTAGTATTCTTATCTTCATGATGATGGTCCATAGAACCTCCTTCATATTAATTCTCAAAATAAAGAGCTCATTAGGATTAAACTAATTTTTCGTTTTCCGGTCATTTAGTGACCATTATTTTCAATAAAGTCAGTGTAACACTTGTGTGTTTTCAATTTTAAAAATGACAAAAATGTAATTTTGGAGTCATCAAGACGTTTCTATCTGTCTTGAATAATAAGCATACGAAGAGTGATGACCAACTCAATCTATTCATGAACGTCAACGGGTCATTACTTAGCTATGTATCAGTTTTAGAAGGATGATGAAATGAAAATTTTCCAAAATAAAGTATCAGTTCTACGCAATGTATTAGTTGGTGCAACTATGGTTGTAGCTGCTTCAAGTGCGTTTGCACATGTAAAACTTGAAAGTGCAACACCTGCTATTAATGCTTCTGTAGCAAGTCAACCCCAAAACATAACTTTAAATTTTGGTGAAGAGGTTATGTTAATGAACGTCAAATTGCTTGATGCCCAACGTAAGGATATCCCATTAAATTATAAAATAACTCATGATATGAAAAAGTCATTTGAAGTGGCCGTACCTAAACTTAAGAAAGGTAAATATACCGTGGTATGGACCACAATGGGTGCAGATGGCCATAACATGAATGGCGAATATAATTTCACGCTTAAAGCAGCAAAATAAAATAAAAACGAAGTTAGTAAACATGCCAGCAATTTGCTGGCATGTCGCTATAACGATGGAGAAAAATATGCTTCCTGAAACTTGGATATACGCAACATGGCTGGCTAAAGTCGTTTTATATTTAGGTATTGCATTTGTTGTTGGTGGCGCTTTCTGTTATTTCTTACTTGGTCGTTATGTAGAAATTAAACAGACTATTCTGAAGTACATAACTATTGGTGCAGGACTGGGTTTAATATCCAGTATTCTTGGCTTCTTCCTTCTCATTGGAAGTTTTGCCAATACAGGTCTTTCTGGCATGTGGGATAGCAACTACATAAACATTTTAATAAATACTCCCACAGGGCACGTTCATATTATTCGATCAATTAGTTTTGCTTTTCTACTTCTATTGATGATCATAAAACTTAGTAAAGGAACTATTCAGGTTTCAAAAATTGAAGGAGTAATATTTCTCATACTTTTAACTCCTATTGTTTTTAGTTTTTCTCAACTTGGTCATGTTACAAATTTACCTTTATTCGCACAATTTTTATTATCAATCCATGTACTTGTAATGTCTTTATGGATGGGATCACTTTATCCTTTATGGAGAACAAGTAAAAAAATTACTGGTCTTCCCTTGAAAGAACGCATGCATCTGTTTGGAAGAATTGCTGCTTTTGTGGTAGGAATATTACTTGCATGTGGTGCCAGTATTGCTCTATTACTCATTAAAGATTTCAATATTCTACTGAATACTCCTTATGGGCATGGATTCATTATTAAAATAATATTTGTTTTAAGTATTTTATTATTGGCTGCCTTTAATAAATGGTATTTTACTCCTCGTTTACAGGATCCAAAATTTGCAAAACAATTGGGTTATGCCATTTTATTTGAAATGTCATTAGGTCTAATGATCCTTTTAATGACAGGATATATTACAACTGTAGTGGGAATTGATTAAATAGGTATATAGTAATTTAAAAAAGTAAAATGAAAAAAATTATCTGATTCTGCTTGATTTCATCATTGGTTCAATCCTTGATATTTTTTCTAACTCCATAAGCTTTACTATTGTAAGTAGAGTGTAGTGTAAGACTGTAGAGTCTCAGATCTTTTAAAATATAGGGGTAAAATTACTTACCCCATAATCTGCCCATGTTTTTATAAATTAATTACATGATTTTCTGTAATTCATGTATAAATAAACTTAAACAAATAATCATAACTTATACAACCATTCTTAGTGCCTGTTCCAGCCCGCGTTGTTTAAGGTTGGCTCCTACCCCAAACCATGCTGAATCTAATCGGTGATCTTTTGAGATCGCACGTCGCTCATGATCAACAAACTCGGTAATACTACAAAGCAGTCCATACGCCGTATCTTTAGCTGAAGCTAACTCGGCACCACGACCATGCCCGTTAAACATGGTCATGACCTTAGACATCGCACGTCCATTTGGCTCAGTTTTATTGTCGGTTTTGGATGAGTTGATTTGTTTAGGCGTAGCTACATTACGGTAGAACTGAATGATACTTTCATCTTGTTCAGCAATATTCAGGTTTGTATTATTGAACACTGCATCGAAGTAAGCTGCTGCTTCCTGCTGGGTGACTTTACGCTGGCTGAGCTGCTTCATTTCATACATGTGCTCGTCCCATGCATGAACCGAAATACCCAATTGCTGTTTAATCTTTTCAGCATCAAACTTGGTACTGTGTGGAACTTTCACCACACCTGCACTACTATTCTGCCCACGTAAGGCAATCGCTAAGGTGTTATTACACACCACACGTACACTTGTAAATTGCGCCGTGGTGGCTAATGTCCCATCACATGCTGTTGCCAGAAGGATATAACCATTACTCACATCCTTTCCTTTCAGTGCTGTTGATTGTCCAGTCGTAGCCAGTGCCCAGAACTTACGACCACCTTTCAATACCCCTGCTGTTTCCAGTTCAAAGCCTGATTGTTCTGTCAGGTCTTTATAGAAGTTTAATATCTCCATCGGTTGCACCTCCTGATAACGCTGACTTACCACTGATAGCGGCGCATGAGTATCTGAACGATAAAGGACTCTCTGATCTTCATACGGCATGATGATGTTTTGTCCACGTTCATTTTTTGTCATATAGCTGACATTGGATGATTCAATTCGCCAATCCATCCCTGCTTGTTGTGCCCATACTTCTAAAGGTTGATTTCTAGTGAGTTGATTGCCCAAACCATGCCAAGGGGTTTGACCTACAAAAGCCATTGTTTCAACTTGATGTGCCATGATGTTTTTCCTATTAAGTGATTTAAATAATTTGATTAAGAGTTTGGGATGAAGTTAAGAAAAGCTTGATTGCTGGATTTCAAAATGTTGCAGACACTGCTCACACTGATAATGCAAGGACACTGTATTGTCTTGATGCTGGACGTAGAGCAGAAACATGCCCCCTACAACTAAACCAACAAAGCCACCGACTAGTGGGTGAATAGGACTACGTTTTGACAATTGCATACAGGCTGCTGCCAGAGACATGGGGGAGAATGATGAAAGTTTTGCAAATACACCTTGATGGCTTTGTTCTGACTGCCGTAGTAATTTCAGATGTCTCGAATGGCAGTAAGGACATTGATGCATAGTCGTCTCCTCTCAATAAAAGGCATAAAAAAAACCACAAGCAAATGCTTGTGGTTTGATTGAGCTTTATGTCGTTTTAGATTAAGTCAAATTAACGAGTTACTTTTGGAGTCGCTAAACCTTTCTTGCTACAAGGTTGGATACTTTCAATATATTGACCATCTCCAGTGTCTTTAAAGAAACCATGTTTTGATTTGATTTCTAAACATTGCCCCTTCTTAAAAGGTTTAACTTGTGGAACGACTTTAGCTGGTATAGCGTAGCTATTTAAAATGACTTCGCCTTTAGTAGTTGGAAATACAACTGACTCTTCGCCGTAATAGACATTGGCTTTAAGTGTAATCTGCTCAGTTTTAGCAAAAGCAATAGAACTGAGTGAAAGACTTAAAATTCCACATGCGATAAGTTTGATTGGGTTCATGGTATTTTCTCTGATTAAGTAAAGTAATAATTAAACGAATGCTACAGACCAGCTTTAATTAGTGACCAAAGCATGGCTGGTATCCTTCGTGAAGGACTTGATTGCTGTTCTTATCCCAACTCACCACATACCAAGTACATTGGTAACGGTCAGAGTCCCATGCAGTACGATAGGTCATGGTATTACCTTGCTGGCTCCATCCTTCAACTCGTTTACTCACCTGATCTGGACTTGAGCGGCCCCATACATTCATGAGATGTGACGCTAACATTTGATCAATATTCGGGATGGTTGACTTTAAATCAGCTGGAGCAGATTTGATTGGCTTTAATCCATAGCGAGAAGCATTGGAACTTAAGGTTTTCCCTTCATGGTACTCACCATCAACTTCTGAACTGAGATTACCTAGACTTGTATCTTGTGCTTTTGCCTGATCAACCGCGGCTATTGCCCCCGCAACAACCTCATCTTCAGCTTGTGAATGAGCAGATTCTGATTCCGGGTTTTCCACCATACTTTCAATTCCAGTGAAACCTGATTCAACGGGTTCCGATGCTGCTTGTGTTGTGGCAGATTGATTTTGTACCTTAGATTGTTCTAAAGCGAGTTGTGCTAACTGAAGTTCAGTTTGTCGTTTTTGATGTTGATTAAATAAAATACCGCCTGCAATTAACACCGCCATCATGACTACAGTTAACAACCAATATAACGGTGGTATCTTTTTAGTTGAGTTAGTGCTGTTCTTTATCATATTCATATCATTACCTTGAAATAGAGGATATACGGCGCTTTAGGGCTGCCTTCATTGGGGTAATATGTAAGTAAAAATTCTTTATTTTCAGTTATTGTCCAAATAGCTCTTTAATAGAGTCCGTGCTTCATTCAGTTGCTGTGCTTGGCTTTCAATGAGCTGACGAACAGACTCTGGAAGGTTCTGATATTTATCTGGATGGAACTCAGCCATCTTTTTCCGGTAAGCAGCTTGAAGGGTTTGCTCACACAATACTTCAGACTGAATTTCAAGAAGTTTGCAGGCCTGTAGTTGTTCCTTAGTCAGATAAGAAACTTTTTTCTGATCTATTTCCTCTGCCAGACATTGATAGATAATTTTGACGAGGTCAGGAAGAACTGCCTTAGAGACATTAGCTACACGGCACAAATGGGTCATGAAAAGATCAGCCTGATTCTGCTCAACCTGACCCAGTGCCATGGCGTAGACCAGTTGTTCGATCATCTCCGTACGAAGTTTATAAGCCAGCACATCTTTCAGTTCTGCAAAGCGATGCAATAATTCTTCATAATCGAAGTTTGGTTTTTGATTCATTAGTTGTTCAACATACTGATGTACTGCTTGATTATTCAATTTAGAAAAATGACTGGATAGCGCTTCTTTCGACTGAGCATTCCATTGACCCACAGTAAATGTAATAAAATAAGCAAACAGATCAACAATCACCTTCAGTTCTGCATCAATCTGTGGTGGAGCTTGGTAGGTCTCTGTTTGTCCCTGACAGACTTCATTTAGAAATGAAGCCAATGTTCGTACTGTTCCCTTATCCAATTGGTTAAAGGTCAAAGTTTCCATCCGATTCAGTACGATGCCATGATTAATGACGCCAATATCTGCCTCGACATGATGAATACTTTTAAAGAGATAAACCGCTTCATCTCCAAAGCTTTCTTTATAAAAGAGTCCTGTCGCCGTCACACAAAGTCCAGCTTTAGCACTGCCAAATACCGTATCGTCAATTAGCATAAGGATTTCATCTGGATGAATTCCTTGAGGGAGATAACTCATAGCCCCTTGCAATTTTTTATAAGGAATAGCGGGTGCAAAATAAATATTGTCACTCGCTCTTAACATCAACATCCAACGGCTTTTCTGGAGTGATTCTCTCGATATGATTGTCATGGCAACTTCCCCAATTTAGCGACTAAAACAACCAACGTAGAAAATCAGCAGGCCAAACAAGTGCCCGACCCAAAGAATATGAACCAGAATAAATAGGGTACTGCCAAATCAAATACAGCCAATAACCAATCACAATGGTGAAATAAAGGCCAATCAATGGATGTTTCATTGTAAATTCCTCATTTTTTTAGGTAAGCCTATCCAACCCACTGCTCTATGGCAGCAGGTGAGATCAAAAGACAAACTAAGATTTAATGTGAATACGAGCTCTAAAGTTTATGTGCACATTGCTGACCAGACTTAAAAGACACCTCTTCGAAATCCTCTGGCATCCTGACTTGCATCATGCCAATCGCCTCCAGCTTTTCTTCACCATAATGTTCTTCCATCCTGTCGTAGAAGCAGGAACAGAAACTGCGACTTCCTCCCGTATTCCTACAGCTTTGTTTCATACCCTTTTCGAAATCAGAAGAACAACCAGTAACCAACAAAATACTGACACCTACCAAACCCATCAAAATTTTATTTTTCATCATTTTATCCAGTGACGTCGTCATGGAGCTTAGGCTTTTTTAGGCAACACGAAGCCTTGCCATGGTGTAGCTCACATGACATTTTTTTAAGTAAATTTTTAGACGAAAAGATCTAAAGCTTGAGAAACTAGAAGTTCATCAAATCCTATTAAAACTAATCAGGCGTTATAAAAAGAATATGCATAGCCAACTCCTTTATATTGGGAGTTCTGCCAAAGCATTAGAGAATTATGGTGGCAGAACGAGAAAGGGTTGACAGACCGGATTGGATTGACACCAGCACACTCGAAAGTGTCCCTCTCCCGTCCTACCGCAACGGGAGGAGACGAGATGTACCCTCAAAATTATTCCTCAGAAGGAATAACTCTGATGCAACCCAATAAAACGGTCTGTCAAAACCGACTGGCAATGTGGCCAGCAAGCAAAGGATAATGTGCAATATTTAAGGTGTCAATGATCTATCGACTAAGTCGTAAAGTGATTGTTATTGTTTTTCATTAGATTAATTCTTTAAACTAACCATTAGGTAAATTTAAGGATGATTCAGTGTTTCGGTTAAAGTGTCTTGGTGGTCCACTGTATGGACAAGAATATTCTCATGCTCAGGATGAGTTTATTTTTAAAGACAAACAGACAGGAAAGCAGACGCGTTATCGAAAGCAGGCTTTAAACTTCACCCCACCCCAAGAGTTCTTTATAGCAGAGTCAATTTCTACAACCGTAGCCTACAATCTTGCATTGCAATTAATGAAACGCTATTGAGACCTTTTAGTAATACAAAGACATACTATTAACTAACCAATAATGAGTGATTTTCTAGCACTTGATTCAGTCCATAATAAATTTATAATCCAGTAGAATGCTTCACAGTACTACAAGTTTAGTCCAACAATTATAACTCTAAGCTACATTTTGATTTTGACTACTTTTCACCCAAAACATCGCAAGTCGGTACAGAATCATCATAAGTCGGTACATAAATGGAGTGCAGTTTAACACCTAACACCCCTCTACAAATGCTCATAATTCACTCTCAAGTTAAGCTAAATCATTTTTAAATTATAAGTAGTTACGACTTATAATATATGCACTTCTTTTAAAATGAATAAGTGAACTTGATTACATGGCAACTTCAGCTAAAAAAAATGCTAAGGCTAAACAAGAAACCACATCTACGATTAACATCAAAAAACTTATTGGCTTAATTGACCAACTTGAAGAACATATTATTAAAAGACATAAATTTCCCTATGGTTTGCCATCAGCCTATGCCGAACACTACAAAGCTTATTTACCCGAACAAATGGAACCTATCAGTGAAGAAATGACGGATAATGACCGAAAGTGGTTTTATGAACAGCTTGATCAAGGCTTATTAAAAGAATCGCCAGAACAAAAGGCTCTCCGTCAACAGGCATGGAGATTACCCCCACCATTACTTCGAGGTAAATCGGAAATTTACATCTACATTCCCGAAGAGGACCGACTTGCCCGACACTATAGCGAAATCGCGACTGAAATTCGTAAATTCAAAAACTTGGTATCAACTAAAACCAGAATATTCAAAAAAACAGCACAACAAGCTGAGAAACATTTTGAAGAAGCATTTCGTCTCTACTCCAAACATTATGATTGTTCTTTCTATATCTACACGCTACCAGAAGATATCTATAAACAGATTAGGCAATCTCAATTAGCCCGAAACAGCCATAAAAAATCCCAGAGGGTAAAAAAAACTTACCTCTCACTTGTTCAACGTTTTATTACCAGTAATCAAAAAACTTACTCAAGTATGGATACGGTTCTAGGAGCCATTGAGCAGCAAGCTATCTCAAAAATTCCAGAATACCTCACTCAAGAATACAATGCTGAAATAGAACATTGTTTACGAAAAAAAGAAGAAGCTGAATATTTTCTTTTTGCAGCTCGAAATGATCTATCTACAGCTGAAGTCAAAGAAATTGAAGAATATGGTAAAAAAACTGTAATCATACAAGCTCAGAACCGTGATCAACCCCTAACTTCTTTTGCAGGTCGCCCTATCGAACGTTATAAGGAAATAAGAGTATTTTATCAGAAAAAGATTTCTGCCTTAGAAACTCAAAAAAGTAAAATTAGAACCGACGATCAGAGAATGAAGTTACTGAATAGCGCTAAATCTTGGTTAAAGGAAAGCGAGCCAAGCCTATATGATGCGCTGAACATTTTTATAGAAAAGAAAGGTAGAAAACTTTAGAATTCCCCTCCCACCCCAATAAAAATCCGATCACTCACATAATTTATTTAGAGCCTGTTAGTTCTACACTGACATGCTCTTAAAAAAAATTAATAAATTTTTAAAAGAGTAATAATTACAATGAAATTTCTATATTTTAAAGATTTTAAATACATATATATCAGTAGCTTAAATAAATTCTTCGCAGATTTTTAGAGGGTGCTTAATTTTTTTCTAGAATTTCCCTTATGCAATCAAGCATACAAAACTTGCTACATAAGGAACCAATATGACCAACTCAAACCTAAGCCAGCAACACATCAAATTAATAAGTACATTCAATTGGAAGCTTAGCAATTTACGGGTGTGGGTCACCCGAAGAATAGCTCAACGAAGCCATTTAAATGCTGCATAACGCAGGACATCACAACTTTTAAAAAGTCCTCGTATTACCGTCATTTTTTGGTAGAGCATTCTCGAAGTAAAGTGCAATCGGCTTTTCGGTTTAAATACAATTGTAATAAGTAATATTAGATATATGTAATTAATCTACTAGATACTTATTGTCATAAGCAGTGTGCCTTAGCAAATACTGCTTATAGATTAGATTGATTTAATTGTGTATCCATTTGAGATGAATACACTCCAGATAGATTAGCCAATATCCACTCTACGCCTACCCTAATGGACATTTCTAAACGATGTCCATAGGGAGAGCATTTACCTCATGACGCCTGATACGTAATTAATTATTTGTATGTAGGTATACTATGAAATCTCTGAACAACACAGCTAAACCAATTCTTCCACCTATCGCACAGTTCTCAGTTGCAGATAGAGATGCATTCCTAGAACAGCTCAAGGAAGATTTTTCAACTCATGAGTACATGACAGAAAACGGTAAGATTAAAATATTCAAAACGAGTATAAACCCTGAAGTTGAAAAAATGCTCAGTCGTGTTGAGTTCATCAAGTATTTTGAGAAAGAGCGCCCAATCGCTACTCTTAAATCTGTTCAAAGTTTTAAGGGCAAAGAGCAACTACGTGTTGAATATGCGAAGGATATTCCACTTTTGCTTAAGTGCCAGCTTACAACAATCTTTGTGTCTGCTCACTCTGGCAATTACAAGATGGGCATAGAGTTACAGGCCTTTAAGGATTCATTCTTAGAACTTTCAAAGGAAGAACAATATACCCTTTATGAATTTTCTCTGATCAATCAGTGTTACACATCTGAACAGGCTCAGGCTTATGTTGCAGCTTTAATTAAATTTCAGAAGTTGTTTGCAATAAGAATGAGCAGTGCCTCAATTCGTAAACAACTTTCGAATCGTGCTAGTAATCGACGCCGTTCTAAAGAGCGTTGTGTTGAGCTTGTAGAGACTCTACTCAAGATCCATTCTCGAATCCTTGTTGTTCGAGTAGACCTAGGATTAATACGCGATCCAGCTAAGCTTCAACAGCTTGCTATCTCAACTGATTTTGCTCAGGCTGAACATGATAGTGAGTTTATGCAAGAGTCTTTTATTCGGTTCTATGATGCATCTAAGCATAATCAGCTTAAGCAAGCGCTCGGGTATATCCTGCGTATTGAACACACCCCAACCAAGGGATTCCATGGACATCTTTATTACTTCTTCAATGCCAATGACCATCGTGAGGACATCACGTGGGGGCAATATATTGCTGAGAAATGGAGGGTTGCTACAAACAATCTTGGGACTGCTTTTATCTGCAATATGAAGAAAGATGAGTACCGCTATCGTGCCTTAGGCATTTTGGAGTATACCGACCATGAAATGCTTAAGAATCTCAAGGCTACGTTTGACTACATATGCAAAAATGATCAGTACTTCGCCTTTACTAATGGAGAACAAATTCGGAGCTTCCGAACAAGCCAAATACCAAAAGTTCCTGCTACCAAACTTGGCCGTCCACGCAAGTTCGAGCAACTTAACCTACTAGACTCTGATCAGTCAGATGATGCTCAAGTAGGAGGACAGTAACATGACTAAGTACGCATCAGATGCTTTACTTGCAGCTACACATTCATCATGCAGCATTCAACCTATTTGGGCTTACGATCTGATTGGTTCTGAGAAGTCAGCAAAAGCTCTTGGGAGATCAAAAACTACAAGCATGTTTGCAAAACAAAATTCTCAAAATAGTAATCAGGCATTATCTCTCAGTAAACCTGTTGAGTTGATTAGATCAGCATATCCATTAGTGACAGGCTCCCCTGTCACTAATGGGATGTTATCTGTTCGGCTAAAGCCAGAGAACGAATTGTTTATTCAGTTTATTAAACATATGGGGCCTATGCTTAATGGGGGGATTTACTGCCATGATCAGTATTTTTCTAATCAAATTACGGGCTACCAATATATGCTCAACACTAGGCAGTTTAATGAGGATTTAACAGCTTGGAATACAGAACAAATTCGTGCTGAAGAGTTATTTGATTCGACAATGAAGGTTCTATTCAAAGACTACGCAGGCTTCGAAACACATGAGCTATATTTGCCAATGCTATTTACGCTTTCAGCGAATACTCCAATATATTCAAAACAACAATATTTAGATCAGCAGAAGAAAGAGATGATCGCCATTTTCTTTAATGAAGGTGGTAATAATGAAATTATTGCCGTATTTTCGAAATGGGAACTTACACCCCAAGGACAATTAGCACTCAGACTGGTGTTTTTACTGGAACGCCAGTTCATAGATGATCCTGTTGGTTCTTCTGATGAAAATGCTTTCATTGCTTTACGAGGTAATCTGGAAGGCCTATTTAATTGCAAAGCATATCCTGTATCTATGCCATTAAACGGGTTTATGCAAACTAATCATTTTTTTAAAAGTGATCCAAGGTGCAAAGATCTTATTAAGCTGCTCAAAACGTACCTAGTAGGCAGTGATGCAGTCCTTCGAATTTGGGATACACAGTCCAATTTTGATGTGTTGTATTCCAAGTTTAAAACTAACTAGTTAAAAGGCTATTTCACAATGGGTGCATTCCAGTTAAACACAGCTGATTACCTATTTATGAAATATCGCTCTATGACTGTCGAATTAATGAGTGTAGTACAAGACTATTATCCTCACTTAAGCAAGGCAGAGGCGCTAAGAAAGGCAAATAATCAAGAATTTCCTTTCTCTGTCTTTAAAATAGATTCAAGCAAACGCGCACCATTTCTGGTGCACGTTAAAGACTTGGCTGATATCTTAGATAAGAAGTATTCTGAAGCTGCTAAAGACTTTGCTACGTTTCATCAATGAGGCGTAGCACCTCTTCCAATTGAATTACATTACGTCTTGACTTCACAGAAACATAACGTTGTAAGCTCCCCCAAGAATCATGCAAACTTACTTTCTGAATTTCAGGAATAGTAAAACTTTGTTCTGCAAGCCTCGTACATCCTTCATGCCTCAAATCATGAAAATGTAAATCTTCAATTCCCAATATTTTACATGCTTCACGAAACTCTTTTCCTATGCTTTTTGGGTTCAGAGGCAATAAAAGTTGTTCATCATATCCTAATCGAAGCATACGACTCCGCACTTCATTATCTAATAAAAGTTCAATTATTGTTTTACAAGGTTCCAACACGTCAAAAGACTTGTGATTACCTTTAGAACCGTTCGGATTTTTCAAATCATGAACTTTCCATGATGAATGGTAAGAATCATAATCTTGCAGCCATAAGCGTGTTAACTCTGCTTCACGTCTGCATGAAAAAATTGCGAACCAAATAATTAAATGCATTGGATACTTAGTACCATATTTATTTAATTTCCAACGCTCAGCAAAAAGTTTTGTTAAAGCAATTAACTCTTCATTTGTAGGAAGTCTATCTCTCACTTTGCTAGAGGAGATTTGGCGAGTTTTTCTAAGCTGTGCCGTAGCTTTATCGAAGCTACTTAAATCAACTTCCATGCCCCACATAACAGATGCATGAGATAGAACACCTCTAATATGTAAAAGCTCATGCTGCTGTGTACTTGTTGCAATAGGGTCTAAACCAAGATTCGGCACGCCTCTCCGTCTTAGAGCAACATGCTCAGCCAAATGTATTGAATGTATTTTTGTGATAATATTGCGCGCGATTGGCAACTTCTTAATTAAGAGTAGAGAATAGCGTTTCGTCCTACCGTACTCGCTCCCAACTTCATCCAAATATTTATCTATGGCATCTGACAAAGTTAGATCAATCAGTTGTTCTTTGCCAAGTAAAATGTCTGGATTTTCTTGAATCTCAACTTCTCTTTTTTTAAGCCAGTTTTCTGCCACTTTTTTTGAATGAAATGTTTTGCTTTCAGAATAAGCTGGATAACCTTTTTTGTTGATCCGGATAGCAGCTCGGTAACTAACACTTCCATCTGCACCTTTTCTGGCAGTAATTGACCCCATAAATTTACACCATGAACCATTTTCTCCATTATGGTGTAAATTTTGGTGTAAATGCAAACTGATTAACGCAGCTAAATATGAGTTCCCACAGATTCAAACAGGTTGCAAAACACTGATTAAAGGTATGATTTTTAATGACTATTAATAAAACCATTGAAACTATTAAATCTCCAAGAATCAGTGTAGCCCCAATGATGGACTGGACTACAAAGGATTACCGATTCTTTGCACGGTTGTTTAACCCGAACGTTGTGCTTTATACAGAAATGGTGACTACGGGTGCAATCCTATTTGGCGATGCAAAACGCCATTTGGACTATAACGCTCAAGAACACCCGATCGTATTGCAGCTTGGCGGCTCAAACCCACAAGAGCTTGCAACCTGCACAAAAATGGCTGAAGACTGGGGCTACGACGAAGTTAACCTTAATGTAGGCTGTCCAAGTGACCGCGTACAGAATAATAAAATCGGCGCATGTTTAATGGCAGAGCCAGACTTGGTTGCTGAATGCATTCATACCATGCAAAAAGCAGTAAATATACCTGTAACAGTGAAACATCGTATTGGTATTGATGACATGCAGTCTTACGAAGAAATGCTACATTTCGTAGATACTGTCGCTGCAACAGGTTGTACGTATTTCGTTGTACATGCCCGTATTGCTATTTTGAAAGGTTTGTCTCCAAAAGAAAACCGAGAAGTCCCTCCTTTACGCTACGAAGATGTATACCGCTTAAAGCAAGAACGCCCCCATCTGACTATTGAAATTAACGGCGGAATTAAAACCTTTGCCGAAACTCAAGCTCATTTACAGCACGTTGATGGTGTCATGATTGGCCGTGAAGCCTACCATAACCCTTACCTACTTGCTGAGCTCGGCCAACTTTGGAATTTAGAAGCACCAGATCGATTCGATATTATGGAACAAATGCTACCTTATATTGAGCAACGCATGGCTGAAGGTGCTCCCCTTTCAATCATTACACGTCATATTTTAGGTTTATTCCAAAACTTACCGGGTGCTCGTAAATGGCGTCAGGCGCTAAGTGGCGGAAACGCAAAAACTTTAGCTGATGTTGAAAATGCAATTCAGAACATGCGAGCAGCTATGATTCGCACTGAAGAGTATGTAAAAGAGCAGCAGGTTTAAGTTGACAACGACTTCTTAAATTGTAAGAAAATGTGGCATTTTAAATCAGAGACTTAGATTTTGAGTATATTCGCAAATGTTGGAAAAAAATATTCAAATTTAAGCTCTGATTAGTTATTTATTTATAATGATATCAATAATTTAAATTTCACTATTTTTAATCACCTCTTTTGCTAGGTAGCTTTTCGCCCCAAAGCAGACACCTCTGGGAAAAAGATACGTTATTACATAACATACACAAAACTTTTAAGATACGCCTATTAGTATCTCTGAACGCCACAGGTAGGTGGTGATTTTTTTAATATGGATATGGGTAGCACGGTAGAGATTTCACGATGATTATTTATGACGGACAAGTAGCTGATAATTACATGTATCAGGATTCAAATCAGGCAGCCATTGTTGTATCGCACAGCACACCAAGCCTCCCTTATCCTTTCACCATGAAACCCAATAATCATCAAACTCAAACTTCAACCAACCCACCCATCGATGTAGAAAAGTTTGTAGAAAAATTAGAAAGCGTTACTTCTAGACGCAGTAAAGCTAGATGCGCACGTAGTATCCGTCTTGCACTCGAATCTGCTGGTGCTAATGTTGAAAACCACCCAATCGCAGCTTCAGATTGGGGCGATACTCTCAAAAAGATTGGCTATAAACAAATTGATCCAGCCTTCGACGAACCTCAAGAAGGTGACATCTACATCATTCACAGAACCCGCAACCACGTTTATGGACACATCGCAGGATATACTGGAAGTGAATGGGTCTCTGACTTCAAACAAAATAGCTATGATGTCTATAAAGATGACAGTGTAACTTATACTTATTACAGATTAGGGTAATCTACCTAAGAACTAGATGTTCAATTGCTTTAATTGTTTCAAACAACTGATCAAACGAGTGTTTTAAACCCAGCTTGGCTTCTTTTTTGCTTTATTTTCATATTGTAATTATCAAAAATAATGATGGAACTTTATGAAAAGAATACTGCTGAGCTTTTACTTACTGACATCGTTTAGCATGACTTATGCCGCCTCTGATACAAACATTATAGAGGTTTTTAAAAAAGTACCCGAAAAACGGATTTACCAACCTCAATATTTATTGAAAGGGACGACTCCTCAAGCTCGAATCCATGTGATACGAAAACAATATTTAAATGGAATATTAGACTGTCCTTCTGTGATTTATCACGACAAGAAGAAAATTCTATCTTTGCACTCATTTGAAGAGGCAACATTTTTTCTAGAGCCAGATCGTTACTATATTCGCTATGAGATTAACAATAGTGGTTGTATCAATTTGGAATTTTACCAACTTAAGCGCCCCAAAATGGACATCCTATCTCAGGAACGTCAATTAGAAGGTGGTACGGAATATACATTTTCTATTAGTGAACATATTGGGCCACAATAATTATTTCAGCTCACACTTCCAGCAGATGGTAGATCTGCTCAACATAAGGTTGAATCAGATCACTCTGGTTAGTTCTGTAAGCTAAAACCACTTCAGATAAAAGATTCTTATTTTCTAGAGGAATCAACTTTACATTTTGGGGTAATATTTGCTCAAACTCTTGGGGAACAATGCTAATACCCAAATTTGCAGCAACTAACTGTAATTGGTTTAGCTTACGTGATTGGATCGTCGCTGCTTTAGGCCAGAAGCCAGCCCCTATACACAAGTTTGAGACTAAATAACTCAAACCTCCCCGCTTAGGATGTGGAGTCGAAACAAAATATTCATCTTTTAAATCTTTTATCTGGATACTTTGTGTTTCTTTAAATTTAGGGTGATCAATATAAACAGCTGCAAATAACGGCTGCTCATATAGTTTCAAGGTCGTTATTTCTTCAAGGGTATGCCGAACTGGTGGTCTAATCAAACCAATATCAATTTCCCCATTCAGTAAAGCCAAAATCTGATGCTCAGATGACAAGGTATTTATCTCAAAATTGATTTGTTGCGTTAAGCTAATTTCTTTTAATATCTGGATCTTTCTATCATCCATAATAATACTGCTCGAATGAGCAATTTTAATCTGACGATTTTTTCCTTCTGCAATATTCTTAGAAACTCCAATGATCTCATTTAAATAATGCATATTATCTTTAATTTTTTTATAGAAGACCTCTCCTGCTGCCGTGAGTTTTACTTTCTTATCAGTACGATCAAATAACTGAAAATCAATTTCTTCTTCTAATAATTTAATTTGCCGACTTAAAGCAGACTGAGCTATGAATAGCTTTTCAGAAGCCGCAGTAAAGCTTCCTTCTTCAACGATTTTTATGAAATATTGGAATTGTTTTAATGTGAGCATAACCATCTCAAAATTAGATTATTAGGTCTATTTTCTATATTAGATTAGATAGATAGCCTTCGCTAGAATTTTATCAAGACCATTCAATTGATTGAATTATTCATGAAGTATTTAAAAGGGTTTGTCATTTTCACCGTTGTTGTTCTAATTTTATGGTGCTTTAAATTTTATGATCAGCAACTACCCACACAGCCCCAGCAAGACAACATAGAGCTGTATGATTAAATAGTTTCTCTCAAAAATAAAAAGGCATGCACTCACATAAGCACATGCCTTTTCAATATTTAAATTAGGCTTTCTTTAAATCAAGCTTTTTCAAAACTTCAGCCACAGCAATCATCGCAAAGCTTGAAGTCACCACTACCGCTGAACCATAGCCACCACAACGTAATCCCGCCGATGGGCAAACATCTGCACTAGAAAATGGGTTATCGATTGAGTAAATACAGGTAATGCCAAATTTCTCTTTTGGCTTTTTACAGATACCTCGAGCACGAAGCTGGCTACGGAGCTTAGCTAACATTGGGTCTTGTTCTGTTTTTGATAAATCAGCTACGCGGATTTTAAGTGGATCGAGCTTACCACCTGCTCCGCCCGACACAATTAAAGGAATCTTATTAAAGCGGCAATGCAGCATTAAAGCCAGTTTTGCTTTAACGTCATCGATGCAGTCCAAAACAATGTCTGGTACAGGGTTTAAAAGCTCTGTGACATTTTCAGGCGTTAAGAAGTCATCAATAATATTAACTTTAATATGTGGGTTAATTTGGCGACAACGCTCCGCCATAATTTCAACTTTTTCACAGCCCAGAGTTGAGGTCATGGCAGGTAGCTGACGGTTTACATTTGATGCTGCAACCACGTCCATATCGACCAACGTGATCTCGCCAATACCTGTACGTGCTAAAGCTTCTACCGCCCAACTGCCGACACCACCAATACCAATCACCATCACATGACTTTTTTCATAGTGCTGGAACGATGAATCACCATAAACTTTGGCTACACCTGCAAAACGGCGGTCATATTCATCTTGTTGGAGATCGGTCATTGCTACTCTTTGGGGATATAAAACACGGAGAGTATTTTACTGCTTTTCAGAAGAAAGTGTATTTTAGATCAAAGAAAACTTGAGACTGTAATATTTAAACTCACGACAAGTCTTATGATTATTAATCAAATTATACGACTTAAGATTTAAACTATTATTTACTAGTGTGACAGGCGGCATGGATGCCGCTCAGTTGGGCTGCGGTATAAGGACATACCGTCAGCCCGACAAAGGATTTTTGTTACTTTTTATCCTTAAAAAGTAAGGATATGGCTATATACCCAACATTAACTCATTCACATTCATTACAAGGCTGTGCGAGCTTAGCCAATTTATGAAGCAATCAAATTCCGCAGTACATAATGCAAAATACCACCCGCCTTAAAGTACTCGACCTCATTTAACGTATCAATTCGACATAACACATTAAAATGGCTCGCCACTCCATTTGGTCCTTTGACATCAACTTCAAGAATTTGATGAGGCTGAACGCCATCAGACAAACCTCGAATTGATATCACCTCATGACCAGTTAAGTTGAGAGATTGTCGAGTTTGTCCATCAATAAACTGTAATGGCAACACTCCCATACCTACCAAGTTTGAACGGTGAATACGCTCAAAACTTTCAGCAATGACAGCTTTTACACCTAACAAGTTCGTTCCTTTGGCAGCCCAGTCACGTGAAGAACCCGTTCCGTATTCTTTACCAGCAATAATCACAAGCGGTGTATGTTCTTGTTGGTAACGCATCGCCGCATCATAAATAGCGAGCTTTTCACCACTTGGCACATGAATGGTATTACCACCCTCTTCACCACCAAGCATTTCGTTCTTAATACGAATGTTGGCAAAGGTGCCTCGCATCATAACCTCATGATTACCACGTCGAGAACCATAAGAGTTGAAATCTTTTGGCTCAACACCTTGCTTTTGTAAATATCGACCTGCAGGGCTGTCTTTTTTGATATTACCAGCTGGTGAAATATGGTCAGTCGTTACCGAGTCACCAAGCACTGCCAAAATACGTGCCTGTTCAATATTTTTAATCGGTTTGGGTGGCTCACCAATTCCCTCAAAGAATGGCGGATGACGGATATAAGTCGAATCATCCGCCCATTCATAAGTTTTACTTTTTGGAATCTGAATGGATTGCCAGCTTTCATCACCATCAAACACCGCAGCATATTCTTTATGGAACATCTCTGTATTTACTTTCTGTAAGACAGCATCAATTTCTGCCTGACTTGGCCAGATATCTTTTAAATAGACAGGTTGTCCATCTTTACCTTGCCCAATAGGTTGCGTAGTCAAATCGGTACGAATATTACCAACTAAACCATATGCCACTACCAAAGGTGGCGAAGCAAGCCAGTTTGTTTTAACTAATGGATGTACGCGTCCTTCAAAGTTACGGTTACCGGAAAGTACTGATGCAACATTTAAATCATGGCATTGAATTGCATCTTCCACTGGCTCAGGTAGTGGACCTGAGTTACCAATACAAGTCGTACAACCATATCCTACCAAGTTATAGCCCAACTCATCTAAATACGGCGTAAGCCCAGCAGCCAATAAATAGTCAGTCACAACTTTAGAACCTGGTGCAAGAGAGCTTTTCACCCACGGTTTACGCTGCAAACCTTTTTCAATCGCTTTTTTAGCAAGTAAACCTGCTGCTAGCATTACACTTGGGTTAGAAGTATTGGTACAAGAGGTAATTGCCGAAATAACAACATCACCATGATTTAATGGATAGGTTTTTCCTTCAATCACGCAAGATGGACTTTCATGTTGGATATTTGCTTTTTTTGCCTCGACAGCAGTGCCGCCACCGCCTTCATTTTCTAAACGCTCTTTAGCTTCTTTGGCTGGTTTTAAAGTTAACTCCATGAGCGCATTAAAGGTTTTCGGCACCTCTGATAAAAGCACTCGATCTTGTGGACGTTTTGGTCCTGCTAGACTTGCCTGAACCGTACTCATATCAAGACTTAAAGTATCTGTAAAGACAGGTTCATCACCCGCATTACGCCATAAACCTTGCGCTTTGCTATACGCTTCGACCAATTCAATACGATCACTTTGACGACCAGTTAATTTCAAATAACCCAAAGTCACTTCATCAATCGGGAAGAAACCACAAGTCGCACCATATTCCGGTGCCATGTTGGCAATGGTCGCTC
This sequence comes from Acinetobacter pittii ATCC 19004 = CIP 70.29, assembly GCF_000369045.1. GTDB lineage: Bacteria > Pseudomonadota > Gammaproteobacteria > Pseudomonadales > Moraxellaceae > Acinetobacter > Acinetobacter pittii. The sequence goes on from NZ_KB849797.1 coordinate 106,512, forward strand.
GGTCAGCCAGTGGCAAATCGGCTAAACCATCTCCATAGAACTCTACAAATTTCCCCACAACTCCTTTTTGACGGAGCATTTGAGTAATGGTCAACACCAAGTCAGTTGCAGTAATTCCTTCTGGTAGTTTTCCTGTCAATTTGAAACCAATAACTTCAGGAATCAGCATAGAAATGGGTTGACCTAACATAGCAGCTTCAGCCTCAATCCCCCCTACACCCCAACCTAAAACACCTAAACCATTAATCATGGTGGTATGTGAGTCTGTACCCACTAAAGTATCTGGAAAAGCAAAAGTTTGACCGTTATCTTCCCCTAGCCACACCGCTTGAGCCAAGTATTCTAAATTAACCTGATGACAAATTCCCGTACCCGGTGGCACTACACTAAAGTTATTAAATGCAGACTGTCCCCAACGTAAAAATTGATATCGCTCACCATTACGCTGCATCTCGATTTGTACGTTTTCTTCAAACGCCTGATCATCGGCAAAATAGTCGACCATGACAGAGTGGTCAATGACCAAGTCTACAGGAGATAATGGATTAATTTTTTCAGGGTCACCACCCGCTTGCGCCATCGCTGCTCGCATTGCAGCTAAATCAACAACTGCTGGTACACCCGTAAAATCTTGCATTAAAACCCGTGCAGGTCGATATTGAATTTCTTGATCCGAGGTACGGGTTTTTAGCCATTCTGCTAAAGCATGGATGTGTTCCGTTTTAACGCTATGCTGATCTTCAAACCGTAATAAGTTTTCCAATAATACTTTTAAAGATTTCGGCAGTTTGGCAATATCCCCTAGCGTTTTCTCTGCTTGGGCTAAGCTAAAAATCTGATAATTGCTGGAACCTACTGTTAGCGTCTGTAAAGCATTAAAACTATTGATATTGCTATACTTAGCCATTGGGTTATCCTCCCACGTCTGGCAATGTTATTTTTCACGTTTTTACATGTTGTTTTCTTACTTTAAGCTTCTTTTTTAATCGCTGTGTTTTGTTTTAGTTAATATTTCTAATCTTTGATTTTTATTACGATAATTTCAAAGCAGATTGAGAGTTTTTCCACAGTAACTCAGCTAAATCTGACTCAGGCATGTTTAAATTTTCGGCCAAACTTTGTAAAACATAAGGCAAATTAACAGGGGTATTACGAGTCCGCTGTTCTGTTGAGGTTTGACAGCAAAGCGGTGTCATATCTGGACAATCTGTTTCAATCACCAAGTGTTCTGCACCTATAGCCTGCACAACCGTATGAAGTTTTTTCGCATTCGGGTTGGTGATCTGCCCCGTCACACCAATTTTAAAACCAAGCTTAATAAGACCCTTTGCCTCTTCTAATCCACCACTAAAGGCATGAGCAATTCCGCCAAATTTAAATTTTTGAGCTTTTAATAGAGCGAGCACATCACCGTGCGCTTTTCGAATGTGGAGTAACACTGGTTTTTGGTATTGGGTTGCCAGCTCTAACTGAACTGCAAAATATTGTTTTTGCTTTGCATATACATCTGGCTGCTTATGTTCTTTCAAGAAAGTATCTAAGCCAATTTCACCTACAGCCACGCAGTTTTCTTGCTGCAAGATTTGTTCAAGATGAGAAAGATGCTCTGGTTGATGCTGCTCAATATAAAATGGGTGTAAGCCTGGTGCTAAATAAGAAGTAGGCACATTTTCCCAACTTTTTAACTGATGATGAGTCTGCACCAACTCATCAAAACGTGACTGTAGAAAGCCAATTAAAACCAAAGCATCTACACCCACTTTTTTAGCCTCGAGTGCTAATTGCTGCCGATCTTCATCAAAATCGGCAACATCGAAATGGGTATGGGTATCAAACAAATGCATTAGCCAGCACTTTTTGCAACTGGTGCCGAAGCTGGTTTGGCTTTAGGCTGTGGCAAATATTCTTCTTTCAACACATCTTGTAATTGGTCATAAGGAATGACTAATCGAGGGAGTCCAACCACGTATGGGCCAATTTCATACTCACCGTACTGAAGGATTAAACCTTGCTCACCCAACAAGAAGTTATTAGATAATTTAAATGGCCATGCTTGTTCATAGTCAGCAACATTATCAGCCAATTTAGAGTCCATCACCCATGTCTTAAAGGCTTCATGGGCTAACTTCTCTAAAGCTGCTTTTTGCTGAGGACGTAATAAATCTTCAAGCTTAATTTGCTTTTGCTCTTTTAAATCAAAATTATAATAATGCTGTGCAGCAGAGCCATGAGCCCCTCCTAAATAGCTACTACTATTAAGCACTACAGTTACAACTTTACCTTGAGCCTGCAAAATCTTAGGTTTAACTAAAAGATTAATCTGATGATTACTACTTAAAGCTTTTAACTCATTATCTAGATCAATAAATGAATTTGCATACCGTTGCACCTGTGCATCAAAGCTATTTTTTTGCTCTGCACCCGCTACCGCTGAAGCTTCTGACTTTTGTTCCGTTTGCGTACTCTTAGCATCAGGTTCAGCAATTTCTAAAATTTGATTTAATGTACTTAAGATTTGTTGATCTATAATTTTGTCAATAAAAGGAAAATTACTCTGTAAGCGCTCTACCGTAAATTCTGGACAAGTTTTACCATCACAATCAGGTAAAACCACCTTACTAGGAGTTGTTTCACCCTTCAAAGTCAACTCTACTGGCTTTTGTTCTTGAACAGTTGATTTCTGCTGCTCTTGAGAATCCTTAGGATCAGCTTTAGGTTGGCATGCTGCCAGAAATATAGCAGAAGCAAGCAAAGTTAATCGCAGTGAAGCTTTAGAAGATAACATCATATTTTGCCTTTTATTCTAAGGAGATTACGCTATGCCTTTCTAAGAAATTAGCGCATATAAATAGAGGTTGCAAATTCTGCTACCATCTTAAAACATTTGTTCATAAACCTCGGGTTGTAATATTTTTTTGGTCTGTTCTTTAGATAAATAAATATCGAGCTGTGGAGCTTCTTTAGTAATCTGGTTTGCCTGATAATGTAAGCCAACTCCTTCACCATCAAAGAACCAATCTGCCTGTCCCCAATATAAAGTTTTTGGTGCTTCTTTCTTTATGTCAGCAGTCTGCTTTTTTAACCAGTCTTGATACGCCACCTGCACCATTTGATGCACAGTAGTTTGTTGATCTTTTTGTAAAACATCTAACAAAGTTAAGCTCTTATGCTGTTTTCGGTCGGCCACAAAAAAGTAATAACGGTCTTTAATCGTGAGCTCTTCCTGCTTGGTATCAAGTCCTAATTGCAATAAAACATATTGGTTACGCTGCGATGCAATACGTGTATGAAGATGCAATTCATAAGCCCGATTCTTTGAATATTTATCTTGCCATTCATCAGACTTTTTAACGTAAGCATTAATGGCTTGCTGCAAACTTAAGTCTTTTTTCAAATCAATTTGGTCTTGGATCACTTTAGCCTGACTTTTCGCGATCCATTCATTTAGCCATGCATCTTGAGTCTTTATTGTTTGAATATCGACATCAATACAATTTTTCTTCTCACAAAATGGCAAAGCATAATCAGCTTTTACTTGTTGCAAGTTTAGAAATGGTAGTACTTCCGCTTTCTCTATATTTTGATTTTGGGTAGAAGCCGATTTCATTTGAGAAGATGATGAAGGTTGAAAGCTTTTCCAGACAAAAAGGCAAATAGCTAAAAGTAATATGATTACCGCAACTAAAAGTGCAATAACTGTCTTTCTATTCAAATTCATTTCATCATCCTTTCTTATTTTTCAAAACAAAACAGCTTCTGTTCGAAGCTGTCTGTCAAATCTTAAAGATTAGTGTTCACGCGTGTTACGGAACTGAATATCAGGCCAACGCTCTTGCATAATCTGCAAGTTAACACGACTTGGCGCAAGATAAGTTAAGTGACCGCCACCATCGATAGAAAGCTGATCATGTGCTTTTTTCTTAAATTCATTGAGAATCTTGTCATCATCACAATGAATCCAACGAACCGTATTAACACTTACAGGCTCATACAGACAGTCAACTTTATATTCTTCCTTCAGACGGTAAGCAACCACATCAAACTGAAGTACACCAACTGCACCCACAATCAAATCATTGCTAATTTGTGGCATAAATACCTGAGTTGCACCTTCTTCAGACAACTCTTTCAAACCTTTTTGCAATTGTTTTGACTTTAATGGATCTTTCAAACGCACACGACGGAACATCTCTGGTGCGAAGTGCGGAATACCTGTGAAATGTAGATTTTCACCACTTGTGAAAGTATCACCAATTTGAATTGTGCCATGGTTATGCAAACCAATAATATCACCTGGCCACGCTTCTTCTAGATGTTCACGCTCACCCGCAAGGAATGTCAATGCATCACTAATACGTACATCTTTACCAATACGTACATGATTCATCTTCAAACCTTTCTCGTATTTACCTGAACAAATACGCATAAAGGCAATACGGTCACGGTGTTTCGGATCCATGTTGGCTTGAATTTTAAAGACGAAACCAGAAAAACCTTCTTCTTTCGCATCGACAACACGCTCTTGGGTTGGATGTGCTTTTGGTTCTGGTGCCCAATTCATAAATGCGTCTAACACGTGGTCAACACCAAAGTTACCTAATGCTGTACCAAATAGAACTGGAGTTTGTTTACCTTGTAAAAATAATTCGCGGTCCAAAGGCTCATTCGCCATTTGTACAAGCTCGAGTGACTCTTCAAAAGACGCCCAAGCCAGCTCACCTACTTTTTCACGAATATCTGCATGGTCATAGCCATCGCGTACTTCAATATCTGTAATAGTTGAACCAAAGCCTGCTTTGTAGACATACAATTTGTTTTCAAGAATATTGTATACACCAGCAAAATCACGCCCCATCCCTAATGGCCATGTAATTGGTACACAGCGAATATTGAGGACATTCTCAATTTCATCCAGTAACTCAAGTGGTTCACGAATCTCACGGTCCATCTTGTTTACAAATGAAATGATCGGAGTGTCACGCATACGACAAACTTCCATCAATTTGATGGTACGTTCTTCGACACCTTTTGCACCATCAATCACCATTAACGCAGAGTCAACTGCAGTTAGGGTACGATAAGTATCTTCAGAGAAGTCTTCATGTCCCGGTGTATCAAGTAAGTTAATGGTGTGACCTTTATAAGGAAACTGCATAACAGAAGTGGTAATGGAAATTCCACGCTCTTTTTCCATTTCCATCCAGTCAGATGTAGCTGCGCGGTCAGATTTACGGCTTTTTACCATCCCTGCAACCTGAATTGCTTTACCCCATAACAGTAATTTCTCTGTCATGGTCGTTTTACCGGCATCGGGGTGGGAAATGATGGCAAATGTGCGGCGTTGAGCAACCTGTGCCGCTAACTCATCTTTAAAACTCATGAAATACACCTACTGCGGAGATTGCAGTGCCAAAGACCTAAAGTCGATCAAAATAAAAATTGGCGTAATTGTAGCAGATTTATAGAACTGTTTAATGATTGTTGATAAGCCATGAGTTACTCACGAGCTTTTTTGAGTATGGAGTTTAACTTCTTAGAAATTTTACAGTTAAAAAAGCCCACCTGTTTATAGATGGGGCTTGATTAAGACTTAATAGAATCGTTACGCTAATTTCTTTTCTTCAATGAATTGAATATCTGCAATTTGTGCATCCCAGAACTCATTCCATAAAGCACAGTAATCAATACATAGCTTGGTTAAGCTTTCATAATCATCTTTTGTAATTGCTTGTGCTAATGCAAACCATAAGTCATCTTCATGATCGTCATCAGCAGCCTCAGATGTTTCATCCGTAGATACACCATGTACATGGTAGTAACCACCACCTTCAACATCGATATTTACGAATTTGGTTGCTTGACGTAATGGGGGACTAAAAAGAATCACTTCCTCTTCTGCAACAGCCAATAATGCCACGACATTAATATAACTATCATAAGAAGATTCTAAAAATGATCTAACCTGATCTGCAAATTTTGATGGTTTATAATTACGACGGTCAAGCTCCGTTAAACCATAATCATTAAGTAAATCTTCATATAAAGGATAATGAGCATATTCAGGATTACCCAAATAGTAATTATCTTTATCCAAACCAGGGCGAAAACCAAACTCATCAAGTATATTTAAACTTAATAATACCCGTGGATACATCTTCGCTCCAGAGTGGAGTTTAGGTTCCAATTGTTTTGTTAAAAATTGAGCCTTTAATAAAGCATCAGTAAAAATTTGTACAATCGCATGACGATATTCTAAATGGATAAGAGTCAAACGTTGTTTATCAAGATATCCACTGTTTAACAGTTCAATAGCAGGATGGTTACAAACTGGTAACTCTGCAATCGTTTTTCTTAACTGTTTAAGAAATTGTAAATTTTCATCCCATTGTTTTGCAGGAATACTATTTCTCATCCCCTGCAATGCTTTTTCTCTTGGATTATTAAAGTCTTCAAATTTTTTTAACATAATGATTCTCTGTAAAAAGTTTTTCTTATAGTTAAGTTACAGGCTCTCTCTTTACTACAATTTTGCATTCAATTGCTAAAATAAATTCCGTACACCCATACTTAACAAGTTGATACTATGTGTATTATCTCAACAAATCAACGGATTAATTAATAATATTTAAAAAAGTAAACTATTGCCAATTAAATATATAATATGTTGTTTTTTAAATTAACCAAGCTATTGAATAAATATAATTTTTTAAATACTATAAAATAAGTTTTATTTAAGCTTATACACTTTACAATAGCAAAGTTAATCAAAAAATATCCGCAACGGGGAACCCGATGACAAAAAGAGAAACTATTATAACAACAGCAACATCCCTCTTTAACCAAAAAAGCTATACTTCTATTGGTGTTGATCGCATTATTGCTGAGTCAAATGTTGCAAAAATGACTTTTTATAAATACTTTTCTTCTAAAGAAGCCTTAATTGAAGAATGTCTTTATAAAAGAAATTTAGAGATCCAATATTCAATATTGGAAAAAATAAAAAATACCAACAACCCATTGATTAAATTGAAAAAGATATTTAATTGGTATATCGATTGGATTAATACAGATGACTTTAACGGCTGCTTATTTAAAAAAGCAACCATCGAAGTCATGCAATTGTACCCTTCTATTAAGCATCAAATTAATGAATATCGGGAGTGGATTTACTCATTAGTTTTCTCAGCTCTTTCAGAATTAGAAGTGGAAAACACAAAAATTCTAACAGGGCTCTTTCTTAACATTGTAGATGGAATCATTATTGACTGTACTATAAATAAAGGAAAGATTAATCCAGAACAAACGTGGTCTTATATAAACAAAATTATTGAATTAGAAACAGTTCGAGAGTATGCAACTATTTAATTTATAAATTAATTAAATATTTATATTTTAATAAAGATAAAAAGTATTTTTAATTCGGTGGAGTCCACTCTCCAACTCCACCAAAAATCTATTCACTCCCTAAAAATTAATATTTTTATTTAGTTCTATCTTCATCAATTTCAATTATTATATAAACTTCATAATACTTTATAACAACCCTTTTCACCTCTTATATTTTATAAAATACAAACATCAATTTATTAGTATTACTTTATACTTGCAGTATATATTCATAAATTATTATATGTAAAATACTCAACTAACTGAGAAAATAATACTATTCACTACTACAAATATATAGGTGTGTTTTAGAAGATAAATTTACTTTAATTAATTGTTCTTTAAAGATAAAAGTAAATGTTAGGTTTAAAATCGATATAGAAAAGATTAAGCGAAGTGAGCGCCTTGAGATTCAATCAGTTGATCGACGTGAACAGGCATTCCTAATAAATAACCCTGAAATTGCTGACAACCTAAACGGGTTAAAATTTCAACTTGCTGTTGAGTTTCCACCCCTTCCGCTGTTACGGTTAAACCTAACTTTTTAGCTAAATGTATTATACTTTCTAATATAACTTCTTCTTTTGAGCCTGGTTTTAAGTCAACGATAAAACCACGATCAATTTTCAATTCATCTACAGGTAAATCTTTTAAATATAAAAAGCTTGAATGGCCTGTTCCAAAATCATCAATTGCGACTCGAATGCCCATATCACGTAGTCGCTCACAAGCTCGAATACTTAAATCGATATGTCGCATTGCTGTTGATTCAGTAATCTCAACAATTAAGTGATGAGGTTGAATTTGATATTTTTTCAATAATGCTTCGAGTGTACTAAATAATTTTTTATTTTCGAACTGTAGTGCAGATAGGTTTACTGCGACTGGATAAAATGGGGTGTTACTGCGTTCCCACTCTTGAATTTGCAGGCAAGCTTGCTCAAGTGCCCAATATCCCATTGGAATGATCAAACCCGTTTTTTCTGCACCTTCTATAAACATATGCGGTGTGAGTATTCCTAAAGCTGGATGATTCCAACGGATTAATGCTTCAACGCCACAGACTTCAAGATTCGTATTAAATTTTGGTTGGTAATATAAGATGAACTGCTTTTCTTCTACGGCCTTATAAAGATCATTGATCAGTTTTGACTGACTTCTCGTTTCTTGTTGATGGGTTGAATAACTAAAGATGGTGTAAGTATTTCGGCCTTGCTCTTTAGACATGAGCATCGCGGCATCAGCGTTCATGAGTAAGTCCTGAACATTTTGTCCGTGCTCAGGAAATAGTGCTACCCCTAAACTTGCAGAGATATTAATTTCTTTACCAGAAATCTGATAACTCTCTTGAATCAGCTGTAAAACTTTCTCAGCCAAAATAACTGCTTCATCGGCATTTGTATTTTCGGCAATAAGCAAAAACTCATCACCACCAATTCTAAGCAGTTTGCACTTCTCATTGAGTTGCCAATGTAAGCGGTTCGCCATCTGAATAAGTAATTGATCCCCCACATGATGTCCAAATGCATCATTCACCGATTTAAATCGATCTAAATCAATGTATAAGAAAGCAATTTTCTGGTCTTTGTATCGATGATCTGAAAGTAATACTTCAGCATAATCCACCAAATAAAGGCGGTTAGGTAATTTAGTCAAATTATCTTGTATAGATAGGTTAGCTAATTCTTTATTTGCTTTGCGCAGCTCTAAATTCTGTTGAGTAAGGCGTTGCTCTAACATTGCAACAATAAAACTTGCTACGAGTACCAAACAGGTGACTAGAATAATTGTAAATAATAATAAGTCATGCTCAGCCTGATATTGGCTAATAAATTTATCAGTAATATTCGTCGCAATAAGCGCTGTGTAGTGCATCCCCATAATACTTAAGGTCATCATAACCGAAAATGCGATTTTTAAAGTTAAGCGATATCGTTCCGTGTCTTTTAATTTATAGGCGAGTAAAAACGCTAGCCCTGAACCACTCATCGCAATTAATACAGAAAATAAGAGTAAAAACGAAGTGTAATCTTTTTTATAAACATTAATATTCCAGCCCAACATGCTAATGTAATAAGAAGCTGAAATTCCGATTCCCATAATAATCGAGCTCAAAATGAGTCTAAATAAAGGGAGCGTAAAACGCGAAGTCAACCACATCGCAATGCAAGATAACAATGCACTAATGGCATAAGAAATTGCAATTAAAGGAATATTAGAGTGAGCTGTATCAAACAGATGATAAGCCTGTATACCAACAATATGGACGATGCTAATTGCTAAGGCGAGTAGCAATCCATTAATAAATAAAATTAAGGATTCAAATTTCTTATAGACTTGCTTGAATATTAGCTGCTCCATGGAAATTACAATATAACAAATGAAGCCAGCTGCAATAAAAGAGCCGACGATCAATGTGCTATCGTAATCAACATGACCCATATTGGACTTCCATGATTATTCAATACTTTTTTTTATTTTGTTCAACTCATTGCCCAAAATACAATTAAACATGTTAAAGAAATTTTAGTAAATTTGACTTATTCAGTCAGTTATAAACAATAACATTATCTATCTTTTGGTCAAGTATTTTTTACTTTATAAATCAATAAAGTAAATAAAATTTAAGCAGCCAATTATATGAAAAATATAGAATTTATTTAATCTAGTCAAGTTGGCCTAATCGCAATTTTCACATTCAAATAAAATAGTATAAATAAAGAACCCTGCTTAAAGCAGGGTTCTTTTAAAACGTTAGATAAAGAAAATTAGTTCTTTTCTTTGTCTACGATTTTATTCGCTTGAATCCAAGGCATCATCGCACGTAACTTATTACCAGTTACTTCAATACCATGTGCAGCATTTTGACGACGACGAGCAGTCATAGATGGGTAGTTTAACGCACCTTCTTGAATGAACATCTTAGCGTACTCACCAGATTGAATACGTTTCAATGCATTACGCATTGCTTCACGAGATTGTTCATTGATTACTTCAACACCAGTTACATATTCGCCGTACTCAGCATTGTTAGATACTGAGTAGTTCATGTCAGCGATACCACCCTCGAACATTAAGTCAACGATCAATTTAAGTTCGTGTAAACATTCGAAGTAAGCCATTTCTGGTGCATAACCAGCTTCAACTAAAGTTTCGAAGCCCATTTTCACCAATTCAACCGCACCACCACAAAGAACTGCTTGCTCACCGAATAAGTCAGTTTCAGTTTCTTCACGGAATGAAGTTTCGATAATACCTGTACGGCCGCCGCCTACGCCAGAAGCATAAGAAAGAGCAACGTTACGTGCATTACCAGAAGCATCTTGGTGAATTGCGATTAGGTCAGGAACACCTGAACCACGTTGGAACTCTGAACGTACAGTGTGACCAGGTGCTTTTGGAGCAACCATGATTACGTCTAAATCTTTACGTGGAACAACTTGGTTGTAAAGAACAGAGAAACCATGAGCAAATGCAAGAGTCGCGCCTTCTTTGATGTTTGGCTCAATCACGTCACGGTAAAGTTGTGATTGGAATTCATCTGGAGTCAAAATCATTACGAGGTCAGCTTGCTTAACAGCAGCAGGAACTTCTGCAACTTTAAGACCTGCATTTTCAGCTTTCTTCCAAGAAGCTGAATCTGCACGTAAACCTACAGTTACGTCTACGCCTGAGTCTTTAAGGTTAAGTGCATGAGCATGACCTTGAGAACCGTAACCAATAATCGCTACTTTCTTGCCTTGGATGATTGATAAGTCACAGTCTTTATCGTAAAAAATTTGCATTTGTGTTCTCCGCTAAAATACTTTTTAAAAAATTAAATGGCTAATACTTTTTCGCCACGGGCGATACCAGATACACCTGAACGAACGACTTCTAGAATAGTGTTTTCTGCAAGCGCATCGATAAAACCATCTAATTTTTCAGTTGTCCCTGCTATTTGAATGGTATAGGTAGTTGGTGTCACGTCTACAATCTGCGCACGGAAAATATCCGCTGTTCGCTTAATTTCAGCACGTGAAGCACCTAACGCTTTTACTTTAATCAACATCAGTTCACGCTCAATATGTGAACCTTCTGATAAATCAACTACTTTTACAACTTCAACAAGTTTATTGAGCTGCTTTGTAATCTGTTCAATCTTATGGTCATCACCATAAGTTGTTAATGTTAAGCGTGACAAAGTTGGGTCTTCGGTTGGCGCAACATTCAGTGTTTCAATGTTATATCCACGTTGGCTAAATAAACCAACAAGGCGAGAAAGCGCACCAGCTTCGTTTTCAACGAGTACAGAAATAATATGTCTCATTATGTACGCTCCCCTTTACCTAACCACATATCCTTCATAGACTGACCTGCGATCAGCATTGGATAAACATGTTCCGTGCGATCAACCATGACATTAATGAATACACATTTATCATTAATCGCCATTGCTTCAGCAAGCTTCGACTCTAGTTCATCAGCATGATCAATCTGGATACCAACGTGACCATAAGCTTCCATTAACTTGCCAAAATCAGGCAATGATTCAACGTATGAGCTTGAGTGACGGCCCTCATAGTTCATATCTTGCCACTGCTTCACCATACCTAAAGCACGGTTATTCAAGCACAAGATCTTCACATTCATGCCATATTGCTTACACGTTGAAAGCTCTTGAATACACATTTGAATTGAAGCTTCACCAGTAATACAAACAACTTGTTGATCTGGGAAAGCGAGCTTCGCAGCCATTGCATAAGGTAAACCTACGCCCATGGTGCCCAATCCGCCTGAGTTAATCCATTGACGTGGACGTTTGTATTTGTAATACAACGCACCAAACATTTGGTGTTGGCCAACATCCGAAGTAATAATGGCATCACCATTAGTGACTTTATATAAAGCTTCAACAACTTGCTGCGGCTTCATTGTTCCATCAGTCGGAGTTTCAAACTTTAAGCCATGAACTTTACGCCATTCATTAATTTGATCCCACCACGCAGCAATTGCTTCAGGGTTTGGCTTAGACACATTCAATTGTTTCAACTGTGTCAACATTTCCTGAAGTACAGGCTCAACAGCCCCTACAATCGGAATGTGCGCCATAATTGTTTTTGAAATACTCGCCGGATCAATATCAATATGAATAACTTTAGCATTCACACAGAATTTTGCTGGGTTATTGGTTACTCGGTCATCAAAACGCGCACCAATTGCAAGAATGACATCAGCATTATGCATCGCCATATTTGCTTCATAAGTACCGTGCATACCCAACATGCCCACAAACTGTGGATCATCGCCAGGGAAGCCACCAAGGCCCATAAGTGTGTTAGTTACTGGATAACCTAGTAAATGTGCGAGTTCAGTCAATAATGCCGATGCATTACCTTGAACAACACCACCACCCGTATAAATTACAGGGCGTTTTGCACTTAAAAGCTCATCAATCGCTTTACGAATTTGGCCAGAATGACCACGTGAAGGTGGCTGATAAGAACGCATCTTCACTTTTTCAGGATATTCGTACGCAAATTTTTCTGCAGGATTTGTCGCATCTTTAGGAATATCGACTACAACTGGACCAGGGCGACCACTTGCTGCGATATAAAATGCTTTTTTGATAATTGCAGGAATTTCGCTTGCATGACGAACTTGGAAGCTGTGTTTCACGATTGGACGTGAAATACCTACCATATCAGTTTCTTGGAAAGCGTCTTCACCAATAAGATGTGATGCAACCTGGCCAGACAAAATCACCATTGGGATTGAGTCCATATAAGCTGTTGCAATTGGAGTCACAGTATTAGTTGCGCCAGGTCCAGAAGTGACCAGTACTACGCCAGTCTTACCTGTGGCACGCGAGTAAGCATCTGCCATATGACCAGCAGCTTGTTCATGACGTACGAGGTAATGATTAATTTTGTCTTGTTGAAATAGCGCATCATAAATATGTAATACAGCGCCGCCTGGATAACCAAAAACATGTTCAACGCCTTCGTCCGCAAGAGCACGAACGAGCATTTCACCACCAGATAAAAGTTCCAACGTGATTCACCCTAAAATCTTTATCACTATTTATGGAAGGCACAAATAGTGTTTCATTCATTGAATTGTCTGCACTGTTATAGCACACATATTGTCTAGTTTTCGTTGCAATAGAAAAATTTCTGTTTTTCAGCCGTATAAGCTTTTTTAACATTAATAAAGCATGTCTGGATATACATACTTTAAGTAAAATCAATCTCTCGGCTAGAGAGAATGTCTATTACAAAACATGACGGTTACTCGAAGGGTGATCAAATAATCGCATATAAAACTAAAGGAAGCATTTTTGTTGTTTAATTCACTAAAGTCAAGATTAAAGAAACACTTTTCTATGATTATTTTTTAACTGACTATTTTTTCATCTTATTTGATTTTTCCACTTTTCTTTTTTTATGATTACCCCGCTTTTTTCAGGTTTATTCTTGTTTAATTTTTAACGGAAAATAAATCCATCCCAAAACTGCATTTTTGTCGATTTTGCGCTATGCTGTGCAACAATCTTTAATATCAATTTTTGTTGTATAGCTTACGTCTATGACTATTTCTCACATTGACCCCGAATATCAAGCAAACACGATTGAACCATCAGTTCAACAAGATTGGGAAAATCGTAAAGTCTTTAAAGTTGCCGACACTGTCGAAGGTAAACATCGTTACATCCTGTCAATGTTTCCTTACCCAAGCGGCAAGCTGCATATGGGGCATGTGCGTAACTATACAATTGGCGATGTGATTAGCCGTTTTTACCGTTTAAAAGGTGAAACTGTATTACAACCTATGGGTTGGGATGCATTCGGTTTACCTGCGGAAAACGCAGCAATTGCCCATAAAGTTGCTCCAGCAAAATGGACATTTGAAAACATTGCGTACATGCGTGACCAATTAAAAAAATTAGGTCTATCTGTAGATTGGGATCGTGAATTTGCAACTTGTACACCAGAGTATTATCACTGGGAACAATGGTTATTTGTTCAGCTTTATAAAAAAGGCCTGATCTACCGTAAACTTTCAACAGTAAACTGGGATCCAGTTGACCAAACTGTTTTAGCAAACGAACAAGTTGAAAATGGTCGCGGATGGCGTTCTGGTGCATTGGTTGAAAAACGCGATATTCCAATGTACTACTTCCGTATTACTGACTATGCACAAGAATTATTAGACGACCTAGACACCCTACAAGACGGCTGGCCTCAACAAGTGTTGACCATGCAACGTAACTGGATTGGTCGTTCTACAGGCATGGAAATTACTTTCCCTTCTGCCAATACCGAAATTTATGCTGATGGCTTAACTGTTTATACAACACGTGCTGACACGCTTATGGGCGTGACATATGTTGCCGTTGCAGCAGAACACCCTCTTGCGCTTAAAGCTGCTGAAAACAACCCTGAATTGGCTGCATTTATTGAAGAGTGCCGCATGGGTTCAGTTGCAGAAGCGGACTTGGCAACAGCCGAGAAAAAAGGCATGGCGACAGGTTTGTTTGTAAAGCATCCTGTAACTGGTGAAGAGCTTCCTGTCTGGATCGCAAACTACGTATTAATGTCTTACGGTTCTGGCGCAGTGATGGCTGTACCAGCGCATGACGAACGTGATTTTGAGTTTGCTAACAAGTTCAACTTGCCTATTAAGCAAGTAATTGATGCCAAAGGCGCTGATGATGCAGATTACTCTGCAACTGAGTGGCAAGAATGGTACGGTTCTAAAGAAGGTAAACTTGTTAACTCTGGCGAGTTTGACGGTTTGGAATTCCAAGCTGCTTTCGATGCATTCCTTGCAAAATTAGAACCACAAGGTTTAGCAAATTCTAAAGTTCAATTCCGTTTACGTGACTGGGGTGTTTCTCGTCAACGTTATTGGGGTTGTCCAATTCCAATGATTAACTGTGATACTTGTGGTCAAGTCACAGTTCCAGAAGACCAGCTTCCAGTTGTATTACCAACTGACGTTGTTCCAGATGGTTCAGGTAACCCGCTTAATAAAATGCCTGAGTTCTATGAAACTAAATGTCCTTGTTGTGGTGGCGATGCACGCCGTGAAACAGATACCTTGGATACTTTCGTTGAGTCATCTTGGTACTACGCACGCTATGCGTCTCCAGACTTCACTGGCGGAATGGTGAAACCTGAAGCTGCTCAAAACTGGCTTCCTGTAAACCAATATATTGGTGGTGTTGAACACGCGATTCTTCACTTACTTTATGCACGTTTCTTCCACAAATTAATGCGTGATGAAGGTGTAGTACAAGGTAATGAACCATTTACCAACTTGTTAACTCAAGGCATGGTGCTTGCGGATACATTCTATCGTGAAGCAGAAAATGGTAAAAAAACTTGGTTTAACCCTGCTGATATCGAATTAGAACGCGATGAAAAAGGTCGTATTCTTTCTGCAAAATATTCAGGTGACGGTCAAGAAGTTGTGATCGGCGGACAAGAAAAAATGTCTAAGTCGAAAAACAACGGTATCGACCCACAAGCGATTATTGATCAATACGGCGCAGATACAGCACGTGTATTTATGATGTTCGCTGCTCCACCAGATCAATCTTTAGAATGGTCTGATGCAGGTGTTGAAGGTGCAAACCGTTTCTTAAAACGTGTGTGGCGCCTTGTAGCAAGCTTCCTTGAAAAAGGCAACCAAGCTTCTACGATTGATACTGCTAACTTGTCTAAAGATGCTCAAGATTTACGTCGCAAAACTCACGAAACTATTCAAAAAGTAAGTGATGATATCGAACGTCGTCATGCATTCAATACTGCGATTGCTGCTTTGATGGAATTGTTAAATGCGAGCAACAAGTTTGAAGCAAAAGATGACAACGACGTTGCTGTAGAACGTGAAGCGATCACTACACTGTTAACTTTACTTGCTCCATTTGCACCACATTTAAGTCAAACGTTATTGGCTCAGTTTGGTACAGATGTAACAGAAGCAAGATTCCCTGAAGTCGATGCTTCTGCATTAACTCGCAATACACAAACGATTGTTGTACAGGTTAACGGTAAACTTCGCGGTAAACTTGAAGTTTCGGTTGATATCTCTAAAGAAGACCTATTAGCTCAAGCTAAAGCCCTTCCAGAAGTTCAACAATTCTTAACAGGACCAACAAAGAAAGAAATTGTGGTTCCAAATAAATTAGTTAACCTCGTGGTTTAATTAAAGTTATTAATGAGAGGATCAAGCATGCACTTTGCCAAACGTTTAGCCGCTGTTGTTTTGACCTTAGGCCTTAGTGCAGGCTTAGTCGGGTGTGGATTTCATTTAAAAGGAACCAACCCGACTGCAACTCCGCTTGTTTATAAAAAATTAAGCCTTGAGTTACCAGCTAAAACTGATGATTTGGAAACCCAGCTAAAAGTTTATTTAGCTGCAAATGGTGTTCAATTCAGCAATGATAATGATGCCTACGTACTCCGTGTTTTAGAGTACACACCACGTCGTCAGCTTTTAAATGGAAAACTAACGGAAGTATTATTACGCTTAACCGTAACCTTCCAGATTGAAGACCGTCAGGGTAATAAAATTACTGAACCACGTTCATTAACTGCATCTCGTAGTTACCAATATGATCTTGCAACGGTTAACACCGAAAATCAGCAAGAATCTTATTTGCAACGTATTGTGATCGATGACATTGCACAGCAAATTACTCGTCAGATTTCAGCAAACCGTTTACCAAAAGCTCAGCCTTAATCTTTATTTTTACCAGCAATGAAAATTGACTATTTACAAGCCTTAAAACGCATTCCGGAAGCACGGGGTGCGTGGATTTTACATGGCCAAGAACCTTTGCTGGAACAAAATTTATTAGATGCTTTTCGTAAAAGTTGGCAACAACAAGAAGTTGAAAGACAGCGCTACGATATTAGTAGTGTAAGCGACTGGAAGAATGTTTTTAACGCTCTTAACAGCTTATCTTTATTTTCTCAGCAGCTTGCCATTGAAGTACATGGCAATATAAAGCCTGACGCAAATGGGCTAAAACAACTTAAAAGTTATATTCAACATAATGAAACTAACCTGCTTTTAATTGTTTTACCTAAGCAAGATAGTAGTAGCTTAAAGTCTGCTTTTTTCCAAGTTGTGGAAGCAAATGGTGTTGTCGTTGCCCTAACGGCAAACTATCCGCAAGACCGTCAAAGAATTTTATCTGCTGAAGCAGAGAAACTTGAAATTCAACTCGATAATGACGCATGGCAGTGGCTCATGCAGCATCATGAGCATAATCTGCTCGCAGCTAAGAATAGCTTGATGCGTGTAAGAGATACTTTCCCAGACCAACAACTAATTCAAATTGAACAGCTGTATGCTTGTTTACAAGATCAGTCTCGTTACACCACTTACGATTTAAGTGACGCACTGTTAGAAGGTAATCTCGCTCAATCTATTAAAATTTTTCAATATTTAATTGCTGCTGGCGAACCAGAAAGTCTGATTTTATGGACACTAAGCAAAGAAATGCGTTTACTGATGCAATTATTTGAACAGCCTCATAATGCATTACAACTTGGTATCTGGAAAACTAAAGTCAGTTTATATCAACAAGCTTTAAGAAGATTAAATCCTCAACAGTTTTTAGGATGGTCTACCCTTCTATTGCAAGTTGATGCAGCAATTAAAGGAATGTCGAACGAAAATGCAGAACATCTAATGCAGCAAGCGATTGCTGAATTATGTGGAAAAACATTATTTATACAGTAATTCGGCTGAATCATTTTTCTTCATTCTTGAAATATAATAAAAATTCACGTTTTATCCTCATTTCGCTTTTATACTAAATTAAATTTTAAACTTTTCGACCTCTCACCATGCCAAAAATAAAGCCAATCAAACTTGTTATTATTATCCTCTGTATAGCAGTTATTGCTGTATTAGCTTGGAAGTTTTTAAAGCCTAAAGAGCAGCAACCTCAATATATTACTGCTGAGGTAACACGTGGGGATATTGAAAATAATGTACTTGCGACAGGTACACTAGATGCAACCAAACTCATTAGTGTGGGTGCGCAGGTATCTGGTCAGGTTAAAAAGATGTATGTACAGTTGGGTGATCAGGTTAAACAAGGTCAACTCATTGCGCAAATTGACTCAACCACCCAAGAAAATAGTTTAAAAACTTCAGATGCAAACATTAAAAATTTAGAAGCACAGCGCCTTCAACAAGTTGCTTCTTTAAATGAAAAGCAACTTGAATACCGCCGTCAGCAACAAATGTATGCACAAGACGCAACGCCACGTGCAGATTTAGAATCGGCTGAGGCAAGCTATAAAACAGCTCAGGCACAAATTAAAGCATTAGATGCACAAATCGAATCTGCAAAAGTCACAAAATCTACGGCACAAACCAATATTGGTTACACACGTATTGTTGCTCCAACTGATGGTACGGTTGTCGCGATTGTGACTGAAGAAGGTCAAACCGTAAACGCAAACCAAAGCGCGCCAACAATTGTCAAAATTGCAAAATTACAAAACATGACGATTAAGGCGCAAGTCAGTGAAGCTGACATTATGAAAGTTGAAAAAGGACAACAGGTTTACTTTACAACCTTAGGTGATGAAACTAAGCGCTACGCAACTTTACGTCAAATTGAGCCTGCTCCTGACTCAATTTCTAGCGAATCAACAAGTACAACAAGCTCAACAACCAGTTCGGCTGTTTACTACAATGCCTTATTCGATGTGCCAAATACCGATGGTAAATTGCGTATTGATATGACTGCACAAGTTTATATCGTATTAAACTCAGCTAAAAATGCCCTGCTCGTTCCATCATCAGCACTGAGTTCTAAACAATTTTCAGGTCAAAGAAAATCAGGCCAATCATCTGATAAATCAAGTTCTTCACCTGAAGCAGCTAAAAAACCTCAAGGAAACGGAGCTCGTCTAGAACGCTTAAATTTGACTGCTGAACAAAAACAACTGGTTGAACAAGGTAAATTAACATTAAGTGTTGTACGTGTATTACAAGCTGACGGCACAACTAAACCGACTCAAATTTTGGTGGGTATTAACAACCGTGTAAATGCGCAAGTTCTTGCGGGCTTAAAACAAGGTGATCAAGTTGTCATTGCTGATAGTGCAGATACTTCTGCTGCATCGGCAAATAGTAGTAATAACCGTCGCCGTAGTGGCCCAATGGGAATGTAAGCATGACAAAACAAGCTTTGCTTGAAGTCAGCAATCTAGTCCGGGAATTCCCTGCTGGCGAAAGCACGATACAAATTTTAAAAGGCATTGACCTAACCATTTATGAAGGTGAACTGGTTGCCATTGTCGGCCAGTCGGGTTCTGGTAAATCCACCCTCATGAATATTCTGGGTTGTTTGGACCGACCTACGAGTGGTAGTTACAAAGTTAATGGACAAGAAACAGGTAAACTTGAGCCAGATCAGCTGGCTCGACTACGCCGTGAATATTTTGGTTTTATTTTCCAGCGCTATCACTTACTGGGCGACTTATCTGCCGAAGGTAACGTAGAAGTTCCAGCTGTTTATGCTGGTGTTACGCCTTCTGAACGTAAACAACGCGCAACGGCTTTACTAACCGAATTAGGTTTAGGTACAAAAACACTTAATAGACCAAGCCAACTTTCTGGTGGTCAGCAGCAACGTGTTTCGATTGCCCGTGCGCTGATGAATGGCGGTGACGTTATTCTGGCAGATGAACCGACGGGGGCACTCGATTCTCATAGTGGTGTTGAGGTGATGCGTATCTTGCGTGAACTCAATGCTGCAGGTCACACTATTATTTTAGTCACCCACGATATGCAAGTTGCAAAAAATGCGACTCGTATTATCGAGATTAGTGATGGAGAAATTATTAGTGACCGTCCTAATGTTCCAGATCAAGCAGCCGAACCAATCAAGACTGATCCTGATGCGGCGCCTGCTTTGCAAGGTAAACAGAAGAAAGGCAAAAGTATTTCTGCATGGCGTTCTACTTTAGACCGTTTATCTGAAGCCTTTCAAATGGCTTTACTGTCTATGAATGCCCACCGCATGCGTACTTTTTTAACCATGCTTGGGATCATTATTGGTATTGCATCGGTTGTTACGGTTGTCGCGCTAGGTAAAGGCTCTCAACAGCAAATTTTAAGCAATATTAGCAGTCTGGGAACAAATACAATTACCGTGTTTCAGGGCCGTGGTTTTGGTGACAACTCTAAAACTGCAAGTTTTAAAACCTTGGTCCCTGCCGATGCCGATGCGTTAATGACTCAACCGTATGTCAGTGCAGTAAGCCCAATCGTCAGCACATCCAAAACCATGCGTTATCAACAAAATGAAGCTAACGCGACCATTAATGGTGTGAGTAACGATTATTTCGATGTGAAAGGTTTGGACTTTAAAGATGGACAAACTTTTGATCAACGTAGTGTTCGTGATCGCTCACAGGATGTGGTCATTGATACCAATACTCAAAAACAATTTTTTAGTGACGGTACTAACCCAATCGGTCAAGTAGTCTTACTTGGTAGTGTACCTGCTCGTATTATTGGTGTGGTTGAGCCACAAACAAGCGGTATGGGTTCAGATGATACGCTAAATGTCTATATGCCTTATACAACCGTAATGAGCCGTATGTTAGGACAATCTAATGTACGTAATATCGTGGTTCGTATTAATGACAAATATTCAACTGCTGCAGCTGAAAATGCGATTGTGAATTTATTAACCCAGCGCCATGGTGCACAAGATATTTTCACTATGAACAGTGACAGTATCCGTCAAACCATTGAGAAAACAACTAGCACAATGACCCTTCTGGTTTCAGCAATTGCCGTAATTTCATTGGTCGTTGGTGGTATCGGGGTAATGAATATTATGTTGGTTTCGGTGACTGAACGTACTCAAGAAATTGGTGTACGTATGGCCGTAGGTGCGCGTCAAAGTGATATTTTGCAGCAATTCCTGATTGAAGCAATTTTGGTGTGTTTAATTGGTGGTGTGCTTGGCGTCTTACTGTCGCTTGGCCTTGGGCAACTTATTAATAAATTTGCTGGCGGTAACTTTAGCGTGGCTTATTCAAGCACCTCAATTATTGCAGCCTTTGTCTGTTCAACACTGATTGGGGTCGTTTTTGGTTTCTTACCAGCCAAGAATGCCGCGAAACTTGACCCTGTCGCCGCACTATCTCGAGAATAAGGAAAATTGCATGTCTTTCTCTATGACTAAACTCAGCACAGCACTTCTTCTCACAGGTTCTCTTGTCGGATGTGCAGCTGTAGTAAAAACACCTTATGAAACACCTGCAGTACAAGTTCCGGGTAGTTTTCAGTATGACACAGCAAAAACAAAAACCATGTCTGCCAATCAATATTCTGACCGTTGGTGGACACTCTTTAACGATGCACAGCTCAATCAACTTGTAAGTAATGTATTAGAACGTAATAGTGATTTAGCAGTTGCAGGTATTGCTCTAAAGCAAGCCCGTCTACAAGCTGACTTAACCGCTAACAAACAAGGCTTACGAACCAGTTCAAGTGTTTCTACAGGGCATTCTTTCGATTTAAATTCGGGAGATGATAGTGCTAAAGGTCTATCAATGAGCGCTGGCGTAAGCTATGAGCTTGACTTGTTTGGCAAGCTTGCACGCCAAACTGAAGCAAGTAAATGGGAAGCTTTAGCGACTGAACAAGACTTACAAGCCACTGGGCAAAGTTTAATTGCAACCACTGCCAAACTCTATTGGCAACTCGGTTATTTAAATGAGCGCTACACAACTGCCCAGCAAAGTCTAGCAACCTCTCAAAAGCTTTATGACTTGGTACAGATTCAATATAAAGCTGGTGCCGTTTCAGGTGTAGATCTGACTCAAGCAGAACAATCAGTACAAAGCCAGAAAGCGAGTTTAAGCCAGATTGAACAACAACTGGTTGAAACTCGCACAGCCATTGCGGTGTTATTGCATGAACCATTGCAGCAATTAAATATTCAAGAGCCAAAGCGTTTACCACGCACTGCTCTACCTGCAATTGGTGCTGGCTTACCTGCCGACATTTTATCGCGCCGCCCTGATTTGCAAGCAAGTGAGCTACGTTTAAGAAAAGCATTAGCCGCTAAAGATGCTACTAAAGCGAGCTACTATCCATCGATTAGCTTAACCAGTAGTTTGGGCTCAAGCAGCACATCGTTAACAGAGTTATTACGTAACCCTGCCCTCACGCTTGGGGCGAGTTTGAGCTTACCGTTTTTGCAATATAACGATATGAAAAAAGATATCGCGATTAGTAATCTGGATTATGAAAAAGCGATTATTCAATATCGTCAAACGCTTTATCAGGCTTTTGCTGATGTAGAAAATGCTTTATCGAGTCGTACCGAACTCGACAAACAAGTAGCATTACAAGAGCGTAATGTTGAACTTGCAGAAAAAACTGAACGTTTAACCGAAGTCCGTTATCGCTATGGTGCTGTTGCATTAAAGACTCTTCTCGATGCACAGCAAACCACACGTACTGCTCGCTTAAGCCTCGTTGAAACCAAGCAAAGCCAATACAACGCGTATGTCACCCTCATGCAAGCTTTAGGTGGGTCCCCTGTAAAAGAATTGCCGAATTAATAGCACTATAGATGCTATTTCTTTATTCAATTAGAGTTATCAGCTCATTTTCGAAGGGCTGGTAACTCCTGATTATTATGCATCTTGACGAAAATATTGTTTTTATATGTCGATAAAAATAAGATAGAAAATCCAATTAATTATATTTTATTATTACAACGATATATCAAAAGAGACTAGTTAAATGCACGAACCTTGGGTAAATGGAATTATCAAAAAGTGGACTTTAGACAACATTGGAGATGAGCTATATGAATTAATAATTCACAAAGAAAAAAATGTCATTTGTACATATGGGCGTTTTGCTCATTCGAGTGGTTCAAAGTCTGTTTCTTTCGAACAATTTATAGCAGGTGAACTTGATGACTTAATTTCTAAAACAATGGGTGAAGATATATTAAACCAAGCAAAAGAATATATGAGAAAACAAATAGTATAAATTGCTTAACTATGTACTTTTGCCACATAAACTCTGCGTAGCGATATAAAATCACCAAAGTACGGCTTAACAAATTGGATATTCAAGTATTTATTAAATTATAAACAGGTCTCTTAACATGGATAATAATAACAATACGCATAAAGTTCACCTTCTCCTATATATTTGGGATCGTCAAAATTTAGACCAATCGAATAATTGGGCGGTTGCATATAAAACGATTGAGATGCCATTTATTCCTTTCATTGGCTTAGAAATTGACTTTCCTTTTGAAAGAAACCAAAAAATCAAATCTATTAAATGGAGCATGGAGAGCAATTCATTTTCCTGCACTCTGCAAGATGAATTCTCGCGCTGCGGTATAGATGATCCTATGTTTGATGAATGGCTTGAATATTACAAAGATCATGAATGGTTTATTGAAGGACCATATCCCAAAACCGAATAATTAGACTATAGACCTATATTTATATTAATTTTGAAATGACATAAAAAGCGAAAACAGATTGTTAAAACAAAGCCGCTATAAAAGCGGCTTTGTTAAATAATTTAGAGCAATCTAATTATTCATCATCCATCATAGATTGGCTCATACCTACAGTATTGAAACCAGCATCTACATATAGAATTTCACCAGTAATACCTGAAGCCCAAGGTGAGCATAGGAATAATGCTGCGTTACCTACTTCTTCAATCGTTACGTTACGCTTTAACGGCGCAACTTTTTCATTGGCATCTAACATTTTACGGAAAGACTTAATACCAGATGCAGCCAAAGTACGGATTGGACCCGCAGAAATCGCGTTTACACGGATACCATCAACACCAAGGCTTGATGCTAAATAGCGAACACCAGCTTCTAAAGAAGCTTTTGCCATACCCATTACGTTGTAGTTAGGCATAACGCGCTCAGAACCTTGGTAAGTCAAAGTTAATAAACAACCTTGGCGAGCTTGTAATAAAGGTTTTGCAGCACGTGCCATTGCAACAAAGCTGTATGCACTGATGTCATGAGCAACTTTAAAACCTTCACGGTCAGTCACGTCAGTGAAGTCACCGTCAAGTGTATGTGCAGGTGCGAAGCCAATTGAGTGTACAACACCGTCTACACCATCCCAATGTTTTGCAAGTTCTGCAAATGCATTATCAATTTCAGCATCAACAGCAACATCACATGGAAACACAAGCTTAGAACCGAATTGCTCAGCAAATTCATCCACACGTTTTTTTAATTTTTCGTTTGGATAAGTAAACGCAAGCTCTGCACCTTCACGGTGTAATGCTTGTGCAATACCAAAAGCAATTGATAATTTACTAGCAACGCCTGCAATCAAAAAGCGCTTACCTGCTAAAAGTCCTTGTGTCATGCCGATCTCACTCAAAACAATTTCAAGCATAATGCCAATATTCGGCGGTTTTCGAAATTGCATAATGCATCTTTTTTCAAAAATCGCACGAAAAAAAATCGCTCCTGATGAGGAGCGACTTCTAGATGAATTCAATCTTAGTCGTCAGACAATAAACCCAGTAAGCGTAAGAAAGAAATATACATCCATACTAAAGTTGCAAGTAATGCGATACCACACAACCATTCCATGAATTTTGGTGCACGATAAGCTGCATTAGTTTCGATTAAATCAAAATCTAAAATTAGGTTAAGCGAAGCAATGACCGCGACGAATGCAGCAAAACCAATACCTAACCAGTTACTTTCAAAAATATAAGGAACACTTGAACCAAATGCTAAACGCATGATCATCTGCACAATAAATACAATAAAAATTGCCAAAGATGCAGAGATTACAACTGACTTGAACTTTTCAGTTGCGCGGATAATTTGGAATTTATATAAACCAAACATCACCAAAGTGGTGACAAAGGTTGCTAATAAAGCCTGAAGTGGAACACCTGGGTATTTCAACTGGAAAGTAAACGAAATACCACCTAAAAAAGCCCCTTCAAATAAGGCATACGGAATTGCCAATGTTGGCGCGGTCGTTGGTTTAAACGTTGTAATTAAAGCTAAAACCAAGCCACCAATTGCACCCACAATTGAAGCCGCGTAAGCAATACCAACATTTGCAGTAAAGGCTGAATAGAAAAATAAAGCGACACCCACTGCAGCTGCAATGACCGTCAACATAACAGATTTTTGAATGGCACCTTGCACAGTCATCGGTTGACTATAATCACTGACCGTTTCAACACGCGTCAGTATCGGGTTATTACTTTGCATAAATGCTCTCTTTTTATAATAAAAATTTAAAATATCATTTTAAGCAAAATGAATATGAAAGCCAAATTAAGCAATCGGCATTATTGTAACAAGGTCCTTTAAGTAATAAAAAAGGAGGCAATAGCCTCCCTTTCATATCACGTCTACAACGTAATCAATCTTTACCATCTGTATTCATGATAAAGAAATATTCGCGGTAATATTTCAACTCTGAAATTGAGTCACGAATATCATCCATTGCTAAATGTGATGCATTTTTTTTCAGGCCACTCATAATTTCAGGACGCCAGCGTTTTGAAAGCTCTTTTACCGTAGATACATCAAGATTACGATAATGGAAATACTGCTCAAGTTCAGGCATAAGACGGTGTAAGAAACGGCGATCCTGACAAATTGAGTTACCGCACATTGGTGAAACTTTTGGATTTACCCATTTTTTTAGGAATTCTAAAGTTTGTAACTCAGCATCACGGGCTGTTAACTTACTGCGACGGACTCGTTCAATCAGTCCAGACTGCCCATGTTGACGAGTGTTCCATTCATCCATTGCATTTAAAATACGATCAGGTTGATGAATAGCCAAAACTGGACCTTCGGCAAGTACATTTAAATGATCATCTGTAATAATTGTTGCGATTTCAATAATTTGATCATTATCGGTATCTAATCCGGTCATTTCCAGATCAATCCAAATTAATCGTGTATTTAAAGTACTGCTCATGAATGTACGTTCTAAAATGCCGTAAAAACATCAATAGTAGCAAATTTCTTGCTTCCGCGCTGTAATTCTATAGCTGCTTCATGCTATTTTTGCGGTCTTCAAACAATGGTTTTTTTGGGATATGAATGGCTTTAATTCGTAAGCGTCGTTTAACTGAACAACAGCAACGTCGTATTGAAAAACAGCATAAAACTCGCCAAGAAGAGATCGATACTTCACAGGATCTAGACGGACTCGTTGTACAACATTATGGCCGTCAACTTGAAGTACAAGCCCTCTCTGTACCTGAGGAGCATCACCCAGAAAAACCACAAGTTGCCGAAGGAGAACCAGAACCATTCTGGAAGCCGATCGAACTCAATAGCGTTTGGCGTTGCCATACTCGAACTAATCTTGAGTTACTTGTAACTGGTGATCGTGTTAAATGGCAGGCAGATCCAAATACTGGTTTAGGCATTATTACAGCCATTCACCCACGTACATCTTTACTTACCCGCCCTGACCGCTATCACAAAGTTAAACCAGTGGCCGCGAATATCAGTTTGATTGTGATTGTATTTTCACCGCTTCCTGAACCAGCTCCAACGTTAATCGATCGATATCTAGTTGCTTGTGCAGACGCTAACATTCCTGCTCTTTTGGTCCTCAATAAGTCTGATTTACTCACTGAAAATGACCCAATTCTTACCTTATTAGAAGAATATAAAACCTTGGGTTATGAAGTGATGATTTGTCAGTCCAAGAAGGGAGATATCTCTGCTTTATCTGAGCGTTTAGATGGTGAAACCGTAGCATTTGTAGGGCAATCAGGCGTAGGAAAAAGCTCTTTAATTAATGTGCTCATTCCAGATGCAGAGCAAAAAACTAATGTTATTTCTGAAAATTCTGCACTTGGACAACACACGACAACCTCTACGCGCTTAATCAACTTCGGTAAAAATGGTGCCTTAATTGATTCTCCGGGAATTCGTGAGTTTGGGCTTTGGCATCTCGATTTAGAAAAAATTCGTATGGGCTTTCCTGACATTGCCGCACATCTAGGATCTTGCCAATTCCGTAATTGCACACATACTCATGAAAAGAATTGTGGGCTTAAACAGGCCGTTGAAGCGGGTGAAATTTTGCCACGACGTTTAGATAGCTTTTTGCGTTTAATCGATGAGATTCAAGAAGCGCAGCAAAAAAACTGATTTTCTGCCCTATTTGCCCTTGAAGTGGTGATTTTGATCACCATCTATATACGCTATACTCTAGGTCAATTTTGTTTTTTAATTTTTTTAGGTGACTTGTGGAACGCTGGTTAGAGTTTATGGGGAATCACCCCATTTTGTTTGGTACGCTCGGAGTCTTGATCGTGTTGTTCTTCATTTTTGAAGGTCAACGTAACGGTCGTAAAATTTCTCCACAGTCGCTTGGTATTTTAGTGAAAGCGAAAAATGCTCTTTTGATTGACTTACGCGATAGCAAAGATTTCCGCGAAGGTCACATTAGTGGCAGTCGCAATATTCCGTATAGCCAAATCGCAAGTCATGCTGACGAATTAAAAGCAAGTGACCGTCCACTGGTATTTATTTGCAACTTGGGGCAAGTTGCTGGAAGTGCTTTGCAAAAAGTTGCTCACCACGATAGCTATCGTCTTGATGGTGGTATTAGTAACTGGAAAGCACAAGGCTTACCTCTTGTTAAAAGCAAACCAAAAGCTTAAGGAGAATTATCATGGCTGCAAATGTCATTGTTTACTCAACTTCTGTATGCCCGTATTGTGTTCGTGCTAAACAGTTACTTGAGCGTAAAGGTGTTGCTTATAAAGAAGTAAATCTTTCTGTTGAAGCACCAGAAGTACGTGTTGAATTAATGCAACGCACAAATCATCGTACTGTCCCACAAATTTTCATTAACGATCAGTTTATCGGTGGTTTTGACCAACTTTATGCTTTAGAGCGTGAAGGTAAACTCGACGAATTATTGGCTTAACATCGCATCCATATTAAGGAAAAAACAATGAGCGAAGAACAACAAGTTCAACCACAATTAGCTTTAGAGCGTATTTATACAAAAGATATTTCTTTTGAGGTTCCTGGGGCGCAGGTTTTTACTAAACAATGGCAACCTGAACTTAATATCAATCTTTCTTCTGCTGCAGAAAAGATTGACCCAACTCACTTTGAAGTTTCTTAAAAAGTTGTGGAACAAGCCGATAACGACAACGAAACAGCGTTCATTGTAGATGTAACTCAATCAGGTATTTTCTTGATCGACAACATTGAAGAAGAGCGTTTACCTTATATTTTAGGCGCATATTGCCCAAATATTTTGTTCCCGTTCTTACGTGAAGCTGTAAATGATTTAGTAACTAAAGGTAGCTTCCCACAGTTACTTCTTACTCCAATCAACTTTGATGCCGAGTTTGAAGCTAACATGCAACGTGCTCAAGCTGCTGCTGTTGAAGGTCAAGCTTAATTTTTTAGCTTCTCCTTTTAATAAAAAAACCGCGTATTACGCGGTTTTTTTATGTGTGCTATTTAGATTTAACGGTCAAGTGAGTGAAGCTGAATAGACGGAAACTGAAAACCACGGCAAGATAACTCTGAACGCCATGCCACGGTTAATATCATATTGCCAACAATAAAATTCTGATAAGCAAATGTCCCATTAAGTGGGTGAGAACAGACTCCACCATGATCGGTAGGATGTGCCTGAGTATTTAACGTATTTAAATCTAAACGTATACCTAATCCTGAAGCTTTTAAAACGGCTTCTTTTGTGGTCCAGACTTTGAACCAATATTCTCTATCTTGTTCTAAGCTTAGCCATGTTTCATATTCATCGGGATGAAAGGCATGTTTTGCTAAAGCATCTAAGCGTACATTTCGATCCAGTTCCTCAGCATCTACCCCAATATCTTTAACTTGTTCGCTCATGGCTAAAGCGTAGTATTGTTGGCTATGTGAGTGATTAAAATGCAAAGTGTGATTCAATAAATAAGGTTTACCATGTTCATGCTTGGCAAACTCCAATTCCATTGACGTGAGTTGGAGTTTCTCTGCAATCAGTCGATTTCTGACACTCTGTATTTGTTGTTTTTTATAATGATTAAATGAACGGAAGTCTGGAAAGTTTTGTTGTTCTTGTTTTAAAAACTCATTGAGCTTTCCTATATAAACTTCAATTTTCCTATCATTCATCTTTCTAAATCCATCCCATGAGGGACTAAAGCTAATATAAAAAATACCAATAACTTATTAAACCATGTAATAAAAAACCCAAAGAAAACTTTGGGTTTTTGAACAATAAAAAACTTAACGGTTAAATTTTTTCTCTGCTTTCTTAAATTTCTGAATATAACGACGGCGACGTGCAGCAGTACGTTCATCAACCTGACTCTTACGACCTTCAAACGGGTTTTCAGAAGTTTTAAAGTCAATACGAACTGGTGTACCTTCGAGTTTATACACTTTACGGAACACGTTTTCTAAATAACGGCGATAATCGGCAGGTGTCTTATCAACCTTATTACCATGAATCACAATAGTCGGTGGATTCTGACCACCCATATGTGCATAACGCATTTTAATACGACGACCGCTAATCATTGGTGGTTGATGGGCTTCTGTCGCATCACTCAAAATTTGAGTCAATTTAGCTGGTGATACTTTTAAGTTCGCAGACTCATAAGCACGGTGGATAGAAGGATATAAATCACCTACCCCAGTTCCATGTAAAGCAGAAATTAAATGGATTTTTGCCCATGGAATAAAGTCAAAACGACGTTCAACATCAAGCTTACACTGCTTGCGGTCGTATTCAGACATGTTATCCCATTTGTTGATGGCAATAACCATGGCACGACCAGCTTCAAGCGCATAGCCAATTAAATGCAAGTCTTGCTCAACAATACCTTCACGCGCATCGACTACAACCACGACAACATGTGCATCTTTCATTGCTTGCAAAGTTTTAACAATTGAGAACTTCTCAATCATTTCATCAACTTTACCTTTACGACGCACACCTGCTGTATCAATTAAGGTGTATTTACGGCCTTCACGCTCAAAAGGAATGTAAATCGAGTCACGAGTTGTACCTGGTTGGTCAAATGCCACCACACGGTCTTCACCAAGCAAACGGTTGACCAGTGTTGACTTACCAACGTTAGGACGACCAATAATTGCTAAGCGTAAACCAGTATCTTTGTCATGTTCTTCAGGGTTTTCATCTTCTGGAACTTCTGCAAGTACATCTTCCAGCATTTGCTGTACGCCACGACCATGGGTCGCTGCAACTTGTAATGGTTCACCCATACCAAGTTTATAGAACTCAACCAACGCTGCTTCAGCATGAACACCATCTACCTTGTTCGCAACAAGATAAATTTTCTTGCCTAAAGTACGTAGTTCACGAGCAATTTGCTCATCAGAAGCTAACAATCCAGCACGAGCATCAACCACAAAAATAATAATATCTGCTTCATTGATCGCTGTTTTTGACTGCTCGGCCATGTAGTTATCGATACCGCCTTCACTCTCACCGATACCACCAGTATCAACAACAATGAAAGACTTATTTTGATAAGTCGCATCACCATATTTACGGTCACGAGTCAGACCCGCGAAGTCGGCTACAAGTGCATCACGACTCTTGGTAATCTGGTTAAATAACGTTGATTTTCCGACATTCGGACGACCAATGAGCGCAATAACGGGTTTCATACAATAACCTTAATTCAAGACCAGCCATATCTCATGGCATGAGCATTAGAAACAATACAGGAGATATATTTTAAGGTCAGATATGACCATAATAAAAGACGGGGCTTTGAACTGATTTAATTCAAACACCCCGATATTTTTTTAACAGCGTAATTTGTTAAGCGGCTATTTTAGCACAAGCAAACGAAATTAACGATTCTGCCAAATACTTAAATCGCCTTTTCTGGTCGAAACGTAAAGTTGGTTCTCAATAACACGTAATGTATTGACCTCACCACTTGTTTTTGAACGACCAATCAACTTACCTGTTGCAGGATCAACAAGATGTAATACGCCATCTAAATCACCAACAATAAGATCCGATCCCAACACAACAGGGTTACTTAAATGACGGTTTAATAAACTATCATTTTGCCAAACTTGTTCGCCTGTCGTTAAATCATAAGCAGTTAACTTACCATCAGTTGATGAAACAAATACTTTATTGTCATAAACTTCTGGACGCTTCGTGCTGCTTGAGTCTTCACTCCAAACTACACGTTGAGAAGCTAGATCAGTTACAGTCACTTGTCCTTGGAAACTAGTCGTTACCATAAACTGTCCAGCAACAGTAGGATCACCATCGATATCAATCAAACGTTGAATATCAGAACGACCTTCACTTACCGCAACACGGCGTTGGAAACGTGGAATACCACTAATCGTATCAATTGCATAAACATACGCATTTGCAGATGCGATTAATACGGTACGCGGATCAAGACTCACCGGTGACGCCTGACCACGTAAACTAAATTGGACATTTGGCAATTTATAAGCCCAAACTTGTTGGCCTGAAGCAGCATCATGGGCAAATACAGTACCATCATTAGCAATGGTAATAACGCGTCCAGACTGAACTAAAGAAGGACTTAATAGTGCACCAGATAACTGCGCAGTCCACTTTTGTTCACCTGTTGCCTGATCTAAAGCAAAAAGTTGACCTTTACTATTACCAACAACAACAATTCCTTCAGCAGCTTCAACACCAGAGCTCAAGCCTAATTTGCTGACTTTTTTCTCCCAAATGCGTTCCTTGCCACGATATGCAGCGACCTCACCTTTTGGGTCAAGCGTAAAGACCACGCCCTCACTTGCATCAAGCTGCAAACGTAACGGATCTGCCTTATCAGTAGAAGAAACACTGCGCGAAAACACGGGTACTAGAGTCTTTTTCGACTCAGTCAATTTCGGTAGCGGATTTGGTTTTGCTTCTTTTACTTTGTTGCTAGAACATCCCACCAGTACAGCTGATGCGATTGCAATTGCCAAAGGCAGTTTGAATTTCTGATTCATTAAGACTCTTCCACCTGTGTTTCCAAAATTGGGCGCTCAATCTGTGGATCTTCAACTAAAACGCCAACACTTTCGAGTTTAATTTGTAAAATTTGTCGTTCTTGTTTACGTTCCAGTAACGAATCCCATGCTGCCTGATACGCTTTTTTAGCAGAATCAACATCTTTCTTAGCAACAAAGATATCACCACGTAACTCTTCTACTGTTGCTTTAAACGCAGGATCGACGTTACCAGACAAAGTTTTCAGTGCTTCATCATATTTGTTTTGCGCCAATTGTGCATCTGCTAAACGCAATTTTACAACCTGAATCAAACCTTCATCTTTTACTTTTGAATTTTCGACTTTCTTCAATGCTTTTTCAGCAGCAGCATAGTCTTGTTTTTCATAAGCTAATTTTGCTAACACAAACTGAGTCTGTATCGCCTGAACAGAATCGATATCATCTTTTACGATTTTATCTGCCGATGCAGTTACCGAAGTTAAAGCATTAGGATTATCAGCACTTGCATTTGCCTCATCCATTAACTGTTGTACTTTTGCAGTTTCTGTCTGGCTGCTCGCAAGATTTCTTTTTTGCCAGTATTCCCACCCAAAAAAGGCAATCAATGCAATGAGAATCCCGCTAATCATGGCAGAACCATATTTTTTGGCGAACGACTTTAAGCTGTCGAATTGTTCTTCATCACTTACACTCATGTGATTGTCCTTTTCCAGATGTTTCAGTTTATTTTGTAAATTTTTCGATTAAGAATGGTACAAGCTCAGCCAGCGCAACTTGAGACTGCTCAGCTGTTGCTAACTCTTTGATAGCAAGTTGCTGCGCTTCCCATTCACGCTCACCTAAAATCATGGCGTAAACAGCCCCAGCCTGATCAGCTTTTTTCATCTGACTCTTCATGCTGCCTTGTGAACCTGTTTTGATTCGAATACTGCTATTTGCAGCTTCTAACTGGTCACGTAATTGTTCTGCTAAAATCAAAGCTTTGGTTTGATAAGCAGGTTCTGCAACCAAGAAGACTTCACAATCACGTATAACTTGAGCCTGTTCAACTTGCTCAACCAGAAGCAATAAGCGCTCCATCCCCATCCCAAAGCCAACAGCAGGTACAGATTGATCCGGCTTACCTTTTAGCTGACCAACAAGACCATCATAACGACCACCGCCGCACACAGTACCTTGCGAACCAAGTGCAGTTGTTGTCCATTCAAAAACGGTTTTGTTGTAATAGTCCAGACCACGCACCAATTTTTGATTAATGACAAATTTAACACCCGCAGCAGTCAAATAATCTTGCAATTGTTGGAAGTGACTTAAACTATCTTCTTTCAAAAAGTCATATAATTTCGGCGCATTTTCTAGAATTTTCTGAGTCGATTCAATTTTAGAATCTAAAATACGTAATGGATTTGTTGTTAAACGACGCTGTGAGTCTTCATCCAACGCATCTTTATGCTCGTTTAAAAACGCAACTAAAGCATTACGGTATTCTGTACGCTCATCTTTTTCACCCAAAGTATTTAACTCAAGTTGAACCATGTGATCAACGCCCATACGTTTCCATAAGCGAGCTGTCATCAAGATAACTTCAGCTTCAATATCAGGAGTCGCAACACCGAAAGTTTCCACACCAAATTGGTGGAACTGACGGTAACGTCCTTTTTGTGGTTTTTCATAACGGAACATAGGTCCCATATACCACACGCGTGGCGTAGCACCGCGCAACAAATTATGTTCAACCAATGCACGAACACAACCTGCTGTACCCTCTGGACGTAAGGTTAATGACTCTGGTGGATTACCTTTGTCGAAAAAGGTATACATTTCTTTTTCAACAATATCGGTAGCATCACCAATAGCACGTTTAAACAAGCCCGTTTGTTCAACAATCGGCAAACGAATTTGTTGATATCCATAAGCATCCATTAAAGATGCTAAATGTTGCTCGAGACGTCTCCACGCTACTGTTTGCGATGGCAAGATGTCATTAAAACCTTTGATTGCGACGATTGAACTCATGATGAACTACGAATAATTTCTTTAGATTTAGCTTCTTCAAGCTCTTGGACACGTTGACGAACCATAGTTTCGATTTCATCAACCAATTGATCGGTATCGATTAAATGGCTTTTTTCACCATTACGATAAACCAATGAGCGAGGCGCAGCCCCAACAACCCCGATGTCAGCTTCTTTTGCTTCACCCGGGCCGTTTACTTTACAACCAATTACCGACACATCCATTGGAGTACGAATATCTTCTAAACGCTCTTCCAATGCTTGCATTACCTGAATAACATTAAATTCTTGGCGAGAACAACTTGGGCAAGCAATAAAGTTAATCCCGTTAGAACGAAGCCCTAGTGATTTTAAGATATCGAAACCAATCTTGATTTCATCTTCCGGTTCGGCGGCAAGCGAAATACGCATCGTATCGCCAATACCTTCCATCAACAATCCGCCAAGGGCAATCGCCGACTTCACAGTACCTGTACGATAAATACCAGCTTCAGTCACACCTAGATGTAATGGGTTATCAATTTGCTTTGAAAGTAAACGATAAGCATCCATGGTTAAAAACACATTTGATGCTTTTACGCTGACTTTAAATTCATGGAAGTTGAGACGATCTAAAATATCAATATGACGTAGTGCTGATTCAAGCAGCGCCTCACCTGTAGGTTCGCCATATTTCTTTTGTAAATCTTTTTCTAAAGAACCCGCATTGACCCCAATACGCATAGAAATGCCATGATGACGCGCCGCAGCAACGACTTCACGCACTTTCTGGTCTGAGCCAATATTGCCTGGGTTAATACGTAAACAGTCTGCACCATAGTCTGCAACTGCCAGAGCAATTCTATGGTCAAAGTGAATATCAGCCACCAATGGAACTGAAACACGTTTACGGATCGCACCAAATGCCTCAGCAGCCTCCATAGATGGGACCGAAACACGCATAATATCAGCACCTGCATCAACACAACGCTCGATTTGAGCAACGGTTGCATCGACATCGCAAGTTTCGGTATTTGTCATACTTTGCACACTAATAGGTGCATCGCCACCGACATACACCGAACCAACACGGATTTTACGTGTTGGTCGACGTTTAATTGGGTTCTCTATCATTGTATCGCTCAACTCATGGTATTAGCGGGATAAACGGAATTCTGCTTTACCGTTTACCGTATATGGAGACAATGAAATCTGTTCTTGGTTTAGACTTAATGACACAGCCGTTGCATCATCAAGACGAATCTGGAATGGAGACTCACCAGTTAAGTTTAAAGTTGATGACTGACGACCTGTCGCCAAAACTTTACCTGTTGCATCAACAATATGAACAGAAGTTGGTCGGTTAAAGTTTAACACCAATTGATCACCCACTGTTGAGGTGGTAGCCCCTTGCATAGGTAAAACTTCAACATTCGATTGATTTACTTTAGGTAAATCAGCATCTTCTTTCTTTGAAGTCCATTTTTGGACACCCATAACAAGCAATGACACAACAGCAAGAATTACAACAGCAAGAAGTGCGCGCTTTAACCATTTCTTATTACGATCACTATTAGAACCCGGGAGTTTACCCATGATTTTAATTGGCGAATTATTTAAGGCATGATTTGGTAACAGCCCAGTATCATTTGCATAAATCTCATCGAAACGCTGAATAATTGCCGTCGCGTCCGTATTTAAATATTTTGCATATGAACGGTAATAACCCTTAATAAAAGTCGCTTCCGGCAATGATTTATAGTCATCTTGCTCTAAAGCGGTCAAGGTCTTAACCGGCATATTTAAATCTGAAGAAACTTGCCCTAACTCTTTATTCTGAGCAACTCGAATTTGACGTAAATACTCACCAGGACGTTGAATATTTCCTAAAGCAGAAGTCGGTAAGCTTGAGCCAGTTGGCTGCTGTGAATTAGGATTTATTTCCATACGGCCTCAGTACTATACTGTAATTGCAAATAACGTTGATATTCTGGACTTTCCGGGAACAAAGCACGTAACTGGTTTACTAACACTTGCATTCCCATTTTATCCGCATTGGCTCGAGCCACTCTTACACCAATCCAAAGTGCTCTTGCACCCTGATTTTTCTGCCCCACTGTACGAACATATTGCTCATACATTTGTGTAGCAGCCGGAATCTGCTGCTGCAAATAAAAAATTTCCGCTAACTCTAACATTGAAATATAAGAGTCGCGGTTAGCAAGGAGTGCTTGTTTGAATGTTTTTTCAGCATTCGCAACATCACCCAATTTTAAATAAATACGCCCCAGATTTTCTAATGCCTGATAGCGTTGGTCATAACCTAATGTTGCGCCAGCAATACGAAATTGCTCAACCGCATCATTATAACGCTCCATTTGATATAAATAAGTACCATAATTATTATGTGCTTGAGCATTATCCGGTTCAGATGAAATTGCTCTTTTAAAATAATGTTCTGCTTTTTCTAAATTGGGTTTGCTACCTTCTTGCTGTAGCAAAATACCCATCATCATATTTGCAGTAGCATCGCGGCTATCTACACTTAAAGCTTGATCAAGAGCTCGCTTTGCTGAGTCCAAGTCACCCGAACGGATATGTTCAGCAGCAAGTTGTGTACGCACCTTTACCGCTTTCTCAGGGTCTTTTTTTTGCGTATGCGTTGTCTGGCAACCACTTACCAGAAATGCAACTGCAATCCCCATACATAAAACCGTTTTTAACTTTGGAATACTCAAAGCCTGCCCTCAATTTATCCTTGTGTACGCAAAATCTCTTGACGCTGTGTGACTTTTTTCTGCCACTGTTCAGCACGACGGGTTCTGTCAGCCACTTGACCCACTAACTGCCCACATGCAGCGTCAATATCATCACCACGTGTTTGACGAATCGTACACACAAATCCAGCATCAGACAAAGTTTTTTGGAACGAGATAATACGATTTCGGCTTGAACGACCATATGGCGCATGCGGGAACGGGTTAAACGGAATCAAGTTAATTTTACTTGGTAAATTTTTTAATAATTTAATCATTTGCTGTGCATGTTCAGGCTGATCATTCACGCCTTCTAACATCACATATTCAATCGTCACATGTTTACGCGTACTTTCATTACCATCTTTAGCAATATAACGCTGACATGCTGCAATTAACTGAGCCAATGGATATTTTTTATTAATAGGTACTAATTCGTTACGTAATTCATCGTTTGGCGCATGTAAAGAAATGGCTAAAGCCACATCAATATCTTTTGCAAGCTGGTCAATTTTTGGTACAACACCTGATGTCGATAAAGTCACACGACGTTTTGACATGCCATAAGCAAAGTCATCAAGCATAATCTGCATTGAGCTTAATACAGCATCATAGTTGAGCAATGGCTCACCCATGCCCATCATCACAACATTGGTCACTGAACGTTCGCGCTCGGCAACAGGCACTTCTTCCATATAAGAATAGTTTGCCATCCAGAGTTGCCCAATAATTTCATCTGGCGTTAAATCACGTTGGAAACCTTGTTTACCTGTTGAACAAAATGAGCAATCTAATGCGCAGCCCACTTGAGAGGAAATACAAAGCGTTTTACGTAACCCAGTTTTATCTTCAGCAGGAATTAATACAGTTTCAACTAAAGAACCTGCACCCTCACCTACGCGAAACACCCACTTACGTGTACCATCTTTTGAGTAATGACGGTGAACCACTTCAGGTGCTTTAATTTCACTAATCTGTTCAAGCTTCGCACGTAATTTGCCTGAAATATTGGTCATTTCAGCAAAGTCAGTAACAAAGTATTGATGTATCCATTTCATGACCTGTCCGGCACGAAACTTCTTCTCACCAATATCTTCAAAGAATTTTTCTAACTCAGGACGAGACATGCCGAGTAAATTCACTTTATTTTCGGCAGCAGGGATTACCGGCGTGGACGAAGATTGCTGCTGTCCATCAAGATTTTCAGATGAAACGACCACTGCAGAACTCATGTGTATTTACCTAAACCATGTCAAAAAACTGAAGATATTGTTCAAGAATCAAACAATATTCTCTTAAGAGAATAAAAAAACCAGATAAGTAGTATACCACTTATCTGGTTTGAATGCTTTCGATTAACGAGTGCGTGGGCAGATCTCGTTGTCAGCAAAGAAGTAAGCAATTTCACGCTCTGCAGAAGCAACTGAGTCAGAACCGTGAGCAGCGTTTTCGTCGATGCTTACAGCGAAGTCAGCACGAATCGTACCAGGAGCAGCTTCTTTAGGGTTTGTAGCACCTAAGATTTCACGGTGTGCAAGAACTGCGTTTTCACCTTCAAGAACAGATACTACAACTGGACCAGAAGTCATGAATGCAACTAAGTCACCGAAGAAACCACGTTCTTTATGCTCAGCATAGAAACCTTCAGCGTCAGCTTGAGAAAGGTGTTTCATTTTAGTCGCAACAATTTTTAAACCCGCTTTTTCAAAACGAGCAAAAATTTCACCGATGTGGTTTTTAGACACTGCATCAGGTTTTACGATAGACAAAGTACGTTCAATAGCCATGAGTGGCTCCTTTATTTTAAGATTTAAACTTTAAAAAATTTGCCGCATTATACCGATGTCATAGGCAATAATCAGCTTTGAATGTGTAAAAGTTGCGATTTTTTCTACTGTTTTTAGCGAACTTCGTCTATCCAGGCCATCTGAATGCCTTCTAGCAATCCTTCTGTCGATTTATTTGGGTCATCAGTGAAGTCTGGCAATGCGCACACCCATGCATGTAAATCGGTAAAACGAATCCATTGCGGATCAACTTCTGGATGTGCTTCTGACAATTCAATGGCAATATCAATCGTATCCGTCCAACGTAAGCCCATAGCGGCTCCTATCTGTTTAATCTGCTAAATCACGAACTGTGTACTTTAGCAAATCCACAAACTTAATCGATAGCTTAAGCTGATAAAAATTACCGATACTTATAAAGCGATGTTCAATAATGGCGCCACAAAAATAATCGTAGCCGCGACCGCTGCACCAATTAGCGCACCAACAATCACATCACTTGGATAATGAAGGCCCAATACCATCCGTGACAAAGCGACAAGCACCATAAATGGGAACATGGCTGCAAGCAGAACTGGCTGGATGTAACCCAATACAATTGTCACCATGACCGCATGAAGCGTGTGACCTGATGGAAAACTAAAGTGATCAAGCGGTCTTTCACCAAGTACAATTACCTGATGCACCTGATAAGGACGTGGTCGCGTTGTTTTATGTTTTAAAAATTTATAGATTGCTGTGCCGAAAGAACCACCTAATAACAAGTAGATGATTTGCAAGCTATAGTTAATGCCTTGCATGCCCCACACGATTGCCAACATTAGATACCAAAATGGACCATCACCAACACGACTGATAATTTTGAAAAAAAGGGCAACACGCTGTGAGTGAGAGAAATTGTTCAGATATAAACAGCCTCTCAAATCTAAATCGAGTATTTTTATTTTTGCATTCTTAAATTTCATGGTCATTCTCCTATCTTAGGATACTTAGGTGAAGTCCAACGAGGGCTCCTTCACTACCTGATAAAATGCCTGCTCCAATTGCTGAACCGGAAGTTGCCAACCGCTTTGCTGTACTTTATGACAGGCTTGTACGCCCATTTCTCTAAGTTGTTGTACTGAAGGAAGCTGATAAATTTGTTGTATAAAGTGGTTTTTTTGTCCAAGTGGGCTTAACCAGCCATTCACACCATGTGTTAAGTATTGATGTGCACATGCATAATCATACGCTATAACTGGTAAACCGCTTGCCATTGCCTCTAAAACTACGTTACCAAACGTTTCAACTTGACTCGCAAATACGAATACATCTGCACTCGCATAGGCAGCCGCCAAATCTTGACCTCTCAGACTTCCAGTAAAGATAACACCCTTCGCTTCAGGTAGTGACTTTAAACGAGCAAAATCTGGGCCATCTCCTACAATTACTAATTTAGTTTTATGTGGCTGAATGGTTTGTAGGTTCGCATAACTTTCAATGAGAACTTGCACTTCTTTTTCGGGAGACAAACGCCCCACATAAAGCATAACGCGAGTATTCTCATTAGCATCCCATTGTTTTCGCAAATTTTCAGAGCGATGCTTCGGTGAAAATCTGGTTGTATCTACGCCACGCCCAACGACAACCAGTGGACAAGTAATACCAAAACCGCGTAATGCTTCTTGAGTATCTTTACTCGGCACACAAGTTACTTGAGTGTTATTGTGAAACCAGCACAGGTATTTTTGAATCGGTTTGACTAAAAAAGCCAAATCGAAGAATCGACTAAAATCTTGAAATGGCGAATGAAAGCCGCTCGAAACAGGAATAGCTTTTGCCTTAGCAGCCTGCATAGCGGTTAAACCTAACGGCCCTTCAGTCACGATGTGCACAACATCTGGCACAAACTTTTCAAAAGCTTTCGATACTTTTAAATATTGTGGCCAACCAAATTGTAAAGTTGGATATTTTGGAATCGCCTGCGACATCACCAGACATTCTTGCTCTGGCATAA
Organism: Acinetobacter pittii ATCC 19004 = CIP 70.29; assembly: GCF_000369045.1. Lineage (GTDB taxonomy): Bacteria > Pseudomonadota > Gammaproteobacteria > Pseudomonadales > Moraxellaceae > Acinetobacter > Acinetobacter pittii. Next base: position 147,473 of record NZ_KB849797.1, read on the forward strand.
AGTCATGACATTTCGCTTTTTGCTCTGGGCGAATCAGTAAAATCTTATGCCCCTGTTTTTGTAAACCTTGGCATAACTGTAATAATGATAGTGCCACACCATTGATTTCGGGTGGCCAAGTTTCCGTTACAATCGCAATTTTTAAACGTGGGCGCACCAAATCATGCAATGAATGTGCATTAGATAGCTGCTGCTTTTGTTTAAAAAAGAATTGGAAGCTCTCAGGAAGTTGCTGTTGTTTTAATAGTGCTGTCGCATATGAACTTTGCATAGCGCCATCCATCAATGTATTTATTTTCATGCTTAAAGATTAAGCAGTTTTTTTGACATTTTGATGATAAATGCATGACAGTTTACTGACATGAAAAATAAAAAAAGCACACTGATGACAGCATGCTTTTTCTTAAATTCTAGTAACTCTTAGCGATTTTGCAATTTTGCATAATCCATGAGTACATTAGCAGCTTCAGTCACAAAAGTTTCCTCTTCTGGTAACGCTGGACGTTGCGATGCTTTCATTTTAGCGCGAGATTCAGCTAGAGCATCTAATGAAGCTTGATAGCTTTCCCAGTTTGCAAAAGGCTTTTGACCCGTTGCAGCACGGCGTTCATTCTCTGCATCTAAAGTTTGTTTCTCTAGACCAAGTAATTCAGCACGGCGCTTATCAATATCAAGTACCACTTGTTTTTGATCACTCGTCACCTTAGCAATCGCAGTACGTTTATTTAGATATTTAAACTGAGCGTCATTGCCAACACGTTGTTCAGAGAATTGGGACAACTTTGTCACATAAGGCTGAACAGAACCTTCTCGTTTAAATGGTGCAGTAGGAATTGTGTCCCACTTCAACGCATTCTTCGATTTACGCTCACCAAACTCTTCGTTATAGATATCGACGAGTTTAATGTCTGGCACTACACCTTTATTTTGTGTACTACCACCTGTAATACGATAGAACTTACGCTGAGTTAAAGTCGCTTGACCATATGCCAAAGTATCAAGTTGTACCTGAGCTGTACCCTTACCAGTGGTTGTACTACCAATAATAATACCGCGCTCATAATCTTGAATTGCAGCAGAGTAAATCTCACTTGCCGATGCAGATGCCAAGTTCACCAATACCGCGAGTGGGCCTGTATAGATTTGCTGGCCGCCATCGTTATCTTCAAACACGCTTACGTTGCCATTACCATCACGAATTTGTACCACCGGACCAGACTTAATCACCTGCCCCAACATACGTGCAACTTCTTCTAATGAGCCACCCGGGTCATTACGTAAGTCAATAATAATACCTTCTACTTTCTTCGCTTTTAGCGCTTCAAAAGCATTTGCAGTATCTTCAGAAACTGAACGGTATTGTTGCCCCGCACGACGTGAACGATAGTCAAAATAGAATGATGGAATTTCAATTACACCCAACACATGCTTTTTACCATCACGTGTCACTTCAACTGTGCGTGAACGAACACCAGCATCTTCTTCTTGAATCACATCACGTACTAGGGTCACATTACGTGCCTGACTCATTGATGCACCAGCACCAAGAAGTTTTAATGTGACTTTTGTTCCGCGTTTACCACGAATAAGCCCAACAATTTCAGAACTTGTCCAACCGATTACATCAACCATTTTCTCGCCTTCTTGGGCGACACCAATGATTCGATCTCCTGATTTCACTTGGCCAGACTTACTTGCAGGACCACCTTCTACAATGGTTTCAATCTTGGTGTAATCTTCGTTGCCACGTTCTGGACGAATCGACACACCAATACCTTCGAGTTGCAAGGTAGTTTGGCGATTGAGTTCTATCGCATCAATTGGCGGGTAATAGTTACTATGTGGATCATAGGTCGCCAACATTGCATTTAATGTTTTGTCCAAGACGTCATCGCTTTTCACACGACTAATTCTTTCAAGCTGACGCGTATAACGTTTAGTTAACGTTTGAGCTGGCGTTAAATCTTCTGGGCCAGTTAAGTCTTGACCATCAGCAAGCGAAGGATTTTCTTTAAGCGCTTTTTGTTTCGCCTGCTCTTCTTCACGGCTAATGGTTAAGTTGATTAACTGTGAAACCAACATTTTCCGCCAATGATTTTGTTGCTCAGCAGTCGTTTTAAAATACGGTGCTTTTTCACGATCAACTTCAATATAACTATTAGGCTGCTTTAAATTTTGCTGTTGTTTTAACTCAGCTAACATGAACTCATAAAATTGTTTTAAGCGTTCACGATATTGCTGATGAATTGCAAACGGTCCAGTTAAATTCCCCGCTTTTAATGAAGCACCAAAATTTGAACCATATAGTTTTTTATAATTTTGAACTTCAGAATCTAGAAATAATGAGTGATCTGGATCAAGACTATCTAAATACATATCTAGAATACGATTTGATGTGGTCGCATCCAAACGCATATTTAAATAATGTTGACGATCAACTAAAGTTGCCAGTTGGCGAGCCACCAAAGCCTGTTCTTGCGTTGGCTGGATTGATTGAGAAACCGCAGCAGTATGGGTTGCCGCTCTCGCTTCATTCATCGTATGAGAGAAGAATAAACCGCCAGTCGCGATCGCTACTGCACAAGCTATAGTTTGAAGTTTCATAAATTTTTAATACTTCCTTGGGTGTTCCTATCTTACACGCTCTGTTTTCGATATGAACTAAGCAGATTCAAAATCTTAACCAACTAAATTGTTTATACCGTGTAGTTTTATCATATTCTGTACTGACAAAATGTAGCAAAACATTGCAAAATTCGCTTATTGTTTTTCAATCAAAATTCAAATGGAACCAATATGATTGGCGCATTGATGCTGGACATCGCCGGCACAGAACTTACTCAAGAAGATATTGAACTATTACGCGCTCCGCAAGTCGGTGGCATGATTTTATTTGCACGAAATATTGAATCTCCACAACAAGTGCGTGCTTTAACCGACCATATGCGTCAAATTCGCCCAGATATTTTGATTGCTGTTGACCAAGAAGGTGGCCGAGTTCAGCGCCTAAGATCAGGTTTTACCTTATTACCAGCCATGGGCCGTTTCGGAGAGTTGTATTTAACTCAACCACAAAAAGCACTTCAGCTGGCTGAACAGTGCGGCTGGTTAATGGCAACTGAAGTTCTTGCTGTCGGTATCGATTTCAGTTTTGCACCGGTTTTAGACCTGAATGCTATTAGTGACGTGATTGGCGACCGTGGCTTCTCTAAAAATATTGAAGATATTGCCCCACTTGCAGGCGCATTTATGCAAGGCATGAAAAAAGCTGGAATGGCAAATACGGGCAAACATTTCCCAGGCCACGGTTCTGTGAAAGCCGACTCTCATGTTGCTGCTGCAATCGACAGCCGTAGCTATGACGAAATTTATAACCATGATATGCAAAGCTTCATTAACCTTATGCCTCAGCTTGATGCGCTCATGCCAGCACATGTGATTTATGATCAAGTTGACCCAAATCCAGCAGGTTTTTCACCTTTCTGGATTCAAGAGGTTCTACGCAAACGTTTGAATTTTAATGGCGTACTTTTCTCTGATGACTTAAGCATGCAAGCTGCATGTGTAGCAGGTGGCGCAGATGCTCGTATTCAGGCTGCTCTAGCAGCTGGGTGTGACATGGGGCTGGTGTGTAATGACCGAAGTGCAGCCTGTACAGCGCTCGAAGGTATTACAAACTTAGAACTACCAAACCAAGAGCGTTTAGAACGCATGCGCGGCCAAATTCCACAAATTCAGATCGGTGAAACCTTATCGCTTGGAAATGAGTGGCAAGCTGTCAAAACAGCCATTGAAGAGTTTAAAAATTCGATTTAAGTTAGTAAAAATTTTAATTGGCTACAAAAACCTATTCACTATCTGATACGCGGTTAAGTCATACGCAACCTGCTCATCTGCTGAAGGATATTGATTGCTTCAATATATTTGATAGATGCAGAAAGTGAACAGGTTTTGCGTATGACAATGGTTTTGGTTACTTTTCCCGAAAGAAAAGTAACTCCAACTGAAAGTTCATCCCAAAATACTAACCTAATTCACAGGACTCCGTCATGCAGGTTCATTCAACATCAATGCAGTAAAAATTCTTCATTTTTATAAATAATGAAGATCACACAAAAACAATAAATCGAGTTCAGGACGAATGACACAACAACTTTCAAAACACCGCCACATCTCTTTTACAGCCCACTATACGGGTTATATCTGGTATCAAATGGGGATCTCTCATGAAGCACTTGCAACAACCAAAGGCAAATCACTAGCGTATTTGGTTCATCCGATAGAATCATGGGCAGAGAAATATGTCGGCGGTAGCATGCGCACCACGCTCAAACAACGCCACACCATGCTTGATCATTATTTAGAACAACTCATTCAAGAAAGTCCTGATTTACAAGTTCTAGAAATAGCATGTGGCCTGTCTCCACGCGGTTGGTGGTTTAGACAGTATTACCCTTCTATTACCTATCGGGAGCTTGATTTACCCGATATGGCACAAACCAAACAAAATGCGTTACAGCAAATTGAAAAAAATGCACCTGAAATCTTATCAGTTGATTTATTTACAGAAGCTTTTGAACAAGCATTTGAAGTATTTGCCCCTAACCGTCCACTGGTTGTGATTAGTGAAGGCTTGATTAACTATTTTGATAAAAATTTATTAAAACAATTGATCCAATCGATTGGCCACTATGGGGCTACTTTTAAAAAGTTTCACTATTTAACAGACCTCTACCCTGAACCAGTTAAAAACAAACTCGCTAGTATTATTTGGAATAGTAGTAAGTTACTTAAACTCATGTCTCGCAGTTCATTTAGTTTTCATTTCAAAAGTCCACAAGAAGTTAAAGACTTTTTTAAAGATACAGAGTTTGAGCAGGTTACTATTGAACAGCCACAAATATTCTTTGGGCAAGTTTCTCAAGATAACCATGAAGAGCATTTAGGCGACTTAGTTTGGATTATTCACTCTCAAATAAAATAATAAATATAAAAAATGGAAGCTCGACATAAACGAGCTTCCATCTATAACTATATTATTAAGCTGCTTGTTTTTGACGAGCAATAAAACGGCTTAACCGATCAGCAAGCTCAAAACTACCATGTTTAAATAAAGCACGTATTCCTTGTTCAGTAGCTTCAAAGATTAAACACTCAATTGCAAAACGACCTTCTTCATCTTCTAAATGCAGTGCCAAATCACGTGGATGGTCATTCACAAAATCAAGCTGCGAAACATCATCCATTTTTAAATACATCCCAAAGAAAGTCACGTCAACAATCGTCACTGGCACTTCTGTTTTACATTCACGGTGGCTCAGTTTAGTTTTAGGTTGCAAAACTGGAACTCGCTCTTCACCACGGCGCTCCATGTTTTGCATTTGTTCACGGGTCATTGGAATAATACCATCCAGATTGTGGATAGATTCACCCTTCAAGAATGAAGTGAACAAACTCATGGTTTCTTTACGACGTTGGAGCTGTGGCACATGATCAGCGTTTGCAATAAGTGCAAATTCCATATCTGGACATTGCAAAGCAAAATTGGCATTTTCATGAGGCAGAGTAAAACTGTCGTACTGCCCTGCTGCAACCAACGTTTTGCACTCTGGAATAGGTACATCTGTTAAACGCAAAAGACGATTACAGTTAATTTCATAACGTTCCCGCTCAGTCCCCGTAAACTCGGCCATTTGTCTAAAAAATAACTTTTTAGCGGTTGGTGACATACGAGTTTTATCTAATTTTGCATGATTAACTAAATACAAAATAACAGCTTGCCCAAACTCTTCCATACGGTTTTCTTGCATGAGTTTGAGGGATTCTTCCAAAATCATTCGCCAACTTTTACGAGTCTTTTGCATAACTCCCATCAAAATCATACGATCCATCAAGTCAGGGCGCTGATGAGCAAAACAAGAAGCAATTACTGAACCTAAAGACATTCCCATTACAGAAACTTTTTGTATTCCAACGATATCTAACCAACGTCCTAACATTTCAGATAAATCAGGAAGTTCTAAAGTACCCGCAGATACTCCTGTGTCGCGATTAGTAATTTGCTGATTTGCACCCATCGAAGGTAAGTCAATTAAAATAACCGGACCACTTTCAAACAATTGTTCAACACAATATTTATAAGAATTAAAATTCTGGAAAGCACCACCAACAATCACAATCGGTGTTTTGTGAATCGTTTTAGGATCGGCAATTGCCATATATTCAATTTTCCAACCGTCAATCCATGTTGTACGAGCAGGTTGTTTAAAACTATCTCTATGGTAGATATCGAAAAAGCCAAAACCGGCATAAGCTTGGTTGATCTCCGAATCCATTTGAATAATGGAATTCATATCCTTGCTTCCTCCTTGCTGTAATTTTTTTATGCTGCAAGAGTTCCTTCTTGAACACGTAATCTTTTATGCACAAAACTTTAAAATTTGTATTAGTTTGTATTGCACAATAACATTCTAAACAATTGTCTGAAATATACGCAATCGCTGAAATGACCGCTCATCTTGTTTAAGTCGCTAATAGTTTGCAAAATATTTAAATGTTTTTTTATGGCGGTCACATTTTTCAAAAAAAGCCATTCATTGTTCCGCATTTGACTGCTACTATCTTACTCATTGGTAAATGATTAAAAAATGCTATGCAAGATTCAATTGAACAATATATGCAAAAAGTTGGGCAACAAGCACGCGAGGCCTCACGCGTCTTAACAAGTGCTTCTACCTCACTAAAAAATCATGCACTCTCTGCTATTTATACTGCTTTGGAAAATAATCAAGCAGCAATCTTGGCGGCGAATCAAATCGACATGGATAAAGGTCGTAGCAATCAGCTCGACAGTGCCTTACTTGATCGTCTTGAGCTTACGCCCGCACGATTTAAAGGGATGTTGCAAGGTTTAAAAGATGTGATCGCACTTGTCGATCCAATTGGGGAAATTACTGATCTTGCATATCGCCCCACAGGCATTCAAATTGGAAAAATGCGTGTACCTTTAGGCGTAGTGGGTATGATTTACGAATCACGTCCAAACGTAACACTTGAAGCTGCATCTTTAGCGATTAAATCAGGCAATGCCATTATTTTACGTGGTGGTTCAGAAGCACTCGAGTCAAATAAAGCAATCGCAGAAGCAATTAAGCATGGTTTAAAAGTTGCCGGTTTACCTGAGCATTCAGTACAAGTCATTGAAACTTCTGACCGTGCAGCTGTTGGTCACCTCATTACAATGGCTGAATATGTTGATGTCATTGTTCCACGTGGTGGTAAAAGCTTAATTGAGCGCGTAACCAATGAAGCTCGTATTCCTGTCATTAAACATCTTGATGGTAACTGCCATGTATTTGTTGAAGCACAGGCAGACTTGCAAAAAGCATTACCAATTACTTTAAATGCCAAAACACATCGTTATGGCGTTTGTAATGCGATGGAAACTTTGCTCGTTGATGAAAAAATTGCCGATGTTTTCTTACCGCACATTGCTGAACTTTATGCTGAAAAACAAGTTGAGTTACGTGGCTGCCCAGAAACACGCCGTATTTTGGGTGCCTCTGTAAAACCTGCAACAGAAGAAGATTGGTACACCGAATATTTAGGGCCAATTCTTGCTGTTAAAGTGGTTAGCGGTATTGATGAAGCAATTGACCATATTAACAAATATGGTTCACATCACACCGATGCAATTGTGACTGAAAACTATACTTTGGCTCGTCAGTTCTTGGCTCGCGTAGATTCAAGCTCAGTTGTAATCAATGCATCAACTCGTTTTGCTGATGGTTTTGAATATGGCTTAGGCGCAGAAATTGGTATTTCTACAGATAAAATTCATGCCCGCGGTCCAGTTGGTTTAGAAGGCTTAACTTCTCAGAAATGGATTGTGTTAGGTGACGGTCAAATTCGCCAATAACAGATTTAACACTTCAAAAAAACGCCTGATCAATATCAGGCGTTTTTTTATTATTCAAGTTATTAATTAGAAAATAAAGTCGGTATTCACGAATTTAGAATAGTGTTCAGACACCATAGAGGCCAACATGCCTTTGCTGTCATCTGTTTGTTTAGCAGCAATCATAGAACGGATAGAGAACGCTCGCAGAGCATCATGCACAGACAGTGTACCTTCCGCAGAATCTTTACGACCACCGAATGGGAACACATCAGGGCCACGCTGACATTGACAATTGATATTTACACGGCAAACCTGATGAACCAGCGGATCAACTAAATGACCAATTTGCTCAGGGTCGCTACCAAAAATACTCACCTGTTGCCCATGATCAGAAGTAGTGACATATTCCAGTACAGTTTCAATGTCATCATAAACAGAGACTGGTATCACTGGACCGAACTGTTCTTCACGATACAGCCTCATAGCTTCAGTCACTGGATAAACTACGGCTGGATAGAACATGGTTTTGCAGAATTCACCACCTTCCGGATTAACCACTTTTGCACCTTTAGCCACGGCATCTTCAATGACATCAGTCATGTAGGCTGTACGATGCATACCTGGTAGCGGCGTAATAAATACACCTTTTTCCCACGGCATACCCACTTTAAGTTTGGCCAGTTCAGCCATTAGGCGGTTAACAAATTCATCGGCTATCGAGCGATGTACCATCAGCATTTTGAGCGCGGTACAACGCTGACCATTAAACGACAATGCACCCAGCAGACACTCTTTCACTGTTAGATCCAAATCAGCATCTGGCAGAATAATGGCTGCATTCTTCGCATCCAATCCCAAAATCGCACGCAGACGGTGAGATTTAGGATGTTGCTTCTTCAAGTGATCAGCCACTTTACTAGAACCAATGAGTGCAAGTACATTAATTTGCCCAGATGCCAGCAAATGCGGCACTACTAGAGAACCTGGTGCATAAATCGTATTGATCACACCTTTTGGAAATGAATCACGGAACGCTTCTAGTAACGGTTCAAACAATAAGGTCCCAAATTGAGGTGGTTTAAAAATAATGGTATTACCCATTAGCATGGCTGGGATCAGAGTCGCAAAGGTTTCATTCAGTGGGTAGTTGTACGGTCCCATACACAACACGACACCTAATGGAGTACGACGAATTTGACCAATCGTACCTTCAGCCATGACAAAGCGGGAGTTGGCATTATCCAGATCTTTCAGGGCATCAATCGTTTGACGCATGTAGGTAATCGTACGATCAAATTCTTTCTCTGAGTCTGCCAAGCTTTTGCCAATTTCCCACATGATCAGCTTAATAATTAGATCTCGCTGTTCCACCATGCGCTGAATAAAATTTTGCATACAGGCAATGCGCTCACCAACCTTCATGATTGGCCATTCGCCACGACCATTGTTGTAAGCCCTTACCGCTGCTTCTAGTGCTTCATCGCTTTCTTTTTCACCCATGATTGGATAACTACCAAGTTCAACTTGCTGTAGGCTACCGTCAGGCTGCTGAATCCAAATTGGAGATAATGTTTTCTTAGTTGCACCAGCCCATAGCTTCAACTCACCATCCACGAGTGAAACACGCTGATGAATTTGGGAGGGCAGACGCACACTTTCAGGAATACTGTCCACTACTGGGAATTTAAGCTGTAGATTATTTAACTGATTCATTCTTCTTAATACCTTATTATTCGTATGTCTTTTATATATTCCCGAACTTGCCACTGTAATCAGGTCTTATTCGGGTCAATATCACTATTATTATCCGTACTCACCTTGCTTGAACCGTAAACTACAAGGTGAATATCTTAAAGCGTTGATAATCTTTCTAGATGAATTTACCCCCGACACACACTATCAGTCACCCCTAGCTTCTGGATGACTTGTTCAATGATCTGTTCTGGCGTGAGAGCAATATCAATAGCAATTGCTTCATTCACATCAGGTTCTTCTAATGTATCTAGCTGAGTTTGTAGCAATGATGGATCAAAGAAATGACCAGATCTTGCTGCGAGTCTTTGCTCTAATAATTCATAAGAGCCCTTTAAGTACACAAACTTAACATTCTGATCCTGCCCTCTTAAAATATCGCGATACATGCGTTTTAAAGATGAACATGTAAATACAGCCGTTTCACCGTCTCTTTGTTTGGTTTCAATGACCTGACGAATTGCCTGTAACCATGGCAAGCGGTCTTCATCAGTTAAAGGGATACCTTGACTCATCTTACTTTTATTTGCAGCTGAATGAAGCGTATCGCCATCAAGGAACTCACAAGCCAAACGCTCTGATAACAACTCACCAATTAGGGTTTTACCTGTTCCACAGACACCCATTGCAATCACAATCATGGATTACTCACCTTTAATTATAAAATTGTGCTAAGCAGTAGCGTGAAAGATAAACCCAACACTGAAATGATCGTTTCCAATACCGACCAAGTCTTGAGGGTCTGCCCTACTGTCATACCGAAATATTCTTTGATTAACCAGAATCCTGCGTCATTTACATGTGAGAAAACTAATGAACCTGAACCCGTCGCAAGCACTAAAAGTTCTGGTCTAACTGCGACACCAGCCGTAGCTGCAATTGGAGCAACAATGCTACACGCTGTAGCCATAGCCACCGTTGCAGAACCTGTTGCCAAACGAATTAATGCTGCAACAAACCAACCCAACAACAACGGCGACAGGTTTGCTTTCAACGCTGTAGAGACAATCTCATTAGAAATACCAGTGTCACGCAAAATGCCGCCAAAACCACCACCAGCACCTACAATCAACATAATCCCTGCAATAGAAGCTAAACATCCACCGCAGAATTTTTCAATTTGTTCACGATTAAAGCCCTGCATCGTACCAAAGGTAATAAAGCTGACCAGTACGGCAATGAGTAATGCGATATCAGAAGTACCAATAAAACGTAGTAAATCATTTGCGAAAGTCTGTGGTGCAAAGAACAGATCAGCCCAGCTTCCAACCAACATTAATACTACAGGCAGCATAATTGTGAATAAGGTAATCCCAAAGCTTGGTAGCTCACGAGTTCTATTCGTATCTGCTTCAATAAACTGCTTCGCTAACGGATTATTTTCGGGCAATTTAACGTATTTATTAATCCAAAGTGCATACAATGGTCCAGCAACAATAGCTGTTGGCACACCAACGATCAGACTATAAGCAATCGTTTTACCAATATCAGCATGATAAGCCTGTACTGCCAACAATGCTGCTGGATGTGGTGGAATTAAGCCATGCACAACCGATAAACCGGCAACCATTGGCAGGCCAACAACTAATAAAGATTTGCCTGTCCGTTTAGCAATGTTGAATGCAATTGGAATGAGTAGAACGAAACCTACTTCGAAAAATACGGGAAGGCCAACAATAAGGGCAATAAACATCATAGCCCAGTGAATATTTTTCTCACCAAACCACTTAATTAAAGTAATTGCTATTCGCTCTGCACCACCAGACTCGGCCATCATTTTACCGAGCATCGTTCCTAGTGCGATTACAATCGCAAGGTGACCTAAGGTTTTACCTGTACCGGCTTCATAAGACTTAACAATATCACCCATTGGCATGCCAACAGCCAAGGCTAAACCGAGTGAAACAATAATAAGAACTAAAAATGGATAAATTCTAAACTTCGCGATCATGACCACTAAAGCAATAATCGCGATTACAGTGTAGATCAGTAACATGCCACCCTGAACCGTCTCCATGGGACACTTCTCCTTGGAATAATTATTTAGGCACACTGCCTAAACAAGGGTCTTCAACCACAGTAATTCCTACTGTTAAGACATTAAATTTTTATATTTAGGTGTGACCAGCACAAACTGGTCACATCAATACAGCCTTTAAAGCACATAGAATGCACTTCATTTTTTATAAATATTGTCTACATTTACAAAGCTCTCAACTGACTCGCAATTTGTGCCAAGCGAGTAATTTCAGCCCAGTCTTGTGCAGCTACAGTAGCTTTAGGTGTTAACCATGAACCACCTACACAAACCACGTTAGGTTGTTTTAAGAAATCTGGCGCTGACTCTGCCGTAATTCCACCAGTCGGACAAAAGCGCAAGTTTGGAAATGGACCATAAAATGCTTTTAGCATCTCAACGCCACCTGCCTGTTGAGCTGGGAAGAACTTCACAATGTCATAACCCAATTCAATCGCTTGAATCAGGTCACTTGGTGTCATCACACCTGGCAATAGAGGTAAGCCAGCATCTTGCGCAGCCAAATGCAAATCTTTAGTTAAACCAGGAGATACCCCAAATTGAGCGCCTGCTTTTTTGGCTTGAGCACAGTGTTCTGGCTTGGTAATCGTACCTACACCTACCACAATGTCATCAGCTAATTGGCTAGCACGCTCAATAGCAGCAAGACCCGCAGCGGTACGCAATGTAATCTCAAGGACTTTTACGCCACCTGCATGTAAAGCACGTGATACATCTTCACCTTGCTCAGCAGAATCAAATGCCAATACAGGGATGACTGGGCCTAATTCGACGATATCTTCAATTTTAATCATTATTTTTCAGTTCCTTTGACTCAAATCTGCTCTGGTGAATTTTCACCAACCAATGCACCAAATACAGATGCTCCATGTTCAGCTGGCGCAGCAGCAGCACGGAAAACACCAAATAATTCACGGCCAAAACCAACTTCGTTTTCTGCCTGATGTTCTGGCTGTGCAACAGGGCGCGACTGCCATACATCGTCATCTATTTCGACATCAAGTACGCCAGCTTCGGCATCAATGATTAACATATCGCCTGTTTGAACTTTAGCAATCGGCCCATTTAATAAGGCTTCTGGAGATAAATGAATCACCGCAGGAACTTTGCCTGAAGCACCAGACATACGCCCATCAGTCACTAAAGCAACGTGGAAACCTTGATCTTGTAAAACACCCAACACAGGCGTTAAACGATGCAATTCAGGCATACCGTTAGCACGCGCACCTTGGAAACGAACAACTGCAATAAAGTCTCGGTGTAATTCACCACGATCAAATGCAGCTTGCACTGCTTCTTGAGAATCAAACACAATTGCCGGAGCTTTAACTTTACGATGTTGTGGCGCAACAGCAGAAATCTTGATTACGCCACGGCCAAGGCGACCTTGCATTAAGCGTAAGCCACCATCTGGTTGAAATGGTGCATCAATGCTACGTAGAACTTTGTCATCAAGGCTTTGAACCACACCGTCAACCCAAGTGAGCTTGCCATCAATCAGTTTTGGTTCTTTGGTGTAATGCTGTAAACCTTTACCAGCCACAGTCGTTACATCGTTATGTAACAGACCAGCTTCAAGTAAGTTACGAATGAGGAAAGCGACTCCACCCGCAGCTTGGAAATGGTTTACATCAGCCTTACCATTTGGATAGATTTTTGCGAGTAATGGAACAACAGCCGATAACTCATCAAAGTCATCCCAGTCAATCAAGATACCAGCAGCGCGAGCAATCGCAATCAAATGCAAAGTATGGTTGGTTGACCCACCTGTAGCGAGCAATGCCACAATACCGTTTATAATTGCTTTTTCATCGACAACATGACCAATCGGCGTGTAGTTTCCACGCTCAACTGTTAAATCAAGTACACGAATCGCCGCTTCTGCGGTGAGTGCATCACGTAATGGTGTATGAGGATGAACAAATGCGGCACTTGGCAAATGTAAGCCCATTACTTCCATCAGCATTTGATTACTGTTGGCTGTACCATAAAAAGTACAGGTCCCTTGACCGTGATAAGCAGCTGACTCAGCTTCTAGCAAAGCATCTCGACCAACCTGACCCGTTGCAAATTGCTGACGAATTTTGGCTTTCTCATCGTTAGATAAACCACTGGTCATTGGGCCAGCTGGCACAAAAATAGTAGGTAAATAGCCAAACTGCAAAGCACCAATGAGCAAGCCTGGCACGATCTTGTCACAAACACCAAGACATAAAGCTGCGTCAAACATGTTATGAGACAATGCAATCGCTGTACTCATCGCAATGGTTTCACGAGAGAACAATGACAGTTCCATGCCAGCATTACCTTGGGTAATACCATCACACATCGCAGGAACACCACCTGCAAACTGTGCCACGCCGCCATTCTCACGAGCGGCTGTTTTAATTAAATCTGGAAATGTTTTATACGGTGCGTGAGCCGACAGCATTTCGTTGTATGAAGATACGATGCCAATATTTGGTTCACGGCCTACTTTAATAATTAATTTTTCATTATCGTCCATACTGGCAAAACCATGAGCCAGATTGGCACATGAAAGTGCTCCACGAGCAGGAAATTTGCCTTGTGCATGTTCAATACGTTGTAAATATGCAGAACGAGTTTTTTGACTACGTGCGATTACACGCTCGGTCACTTTTGCCAATACTGGATTCGGCAAGTCCATGCTGGACGCTCCTGTACAACCGGATAAGCCGGAACATAAAAATAGACCAAATGATATATTTCATCATCATTTGATAAGGGGAAGGAACAATATTATTAAGGCAAAAAGCGACATGCAAGCCCTAGTCAATTTTACGGTAATACCCGAGCATGGTTATTAAATACAAATTATGTTTAAGTTTTAAACAAGAAGCTGGTTTTATTTTTGACTATATTTACTGGTATATTAGCCCCTAATAACTATGAGAAAATTCTCATAATATCAAAGCAATAAAATATTCTTATAAATGTATTAATACCGGATTTTTTATACTAATTTTTATATTAAAAATGTTTATGATTTATATATTTTAACCTATATATAAACGATTAAAATTTAATTTCATTTACGTATATTATTTGTAATACTCCCCTTTAGTTTGATTAAAATAACAGCATGTCTTTTTTCTTAAAAAATTTATACCAAATATTTGAAAAATACATTAAATAGAAATTTACCTTTCATAAATATATACAAAAAACTCGTTTCAACACGCATAAAAAAACAAGGAATACAGTGGTTAAGCTTTATACTGGACAAATATTAGTTACAAATAATTTGATGGTCGATAGTGCTTAAGTCTAATGGGCTAAAGTCTATCTTGGACAGAAAAACAACACATGTTAAAACATGACAACCCGTTCAATCTGTATCGAAAAATAATACATGTTGAACAGGAAGTTAGGAAAACTATTTTAAATCAGGACTTGGGTATTTCAACGTGGCTACATCAGTATTAGTTATCAATTGCGGCTCTTCATCTATTAAATACGCACTGGTTTCAGAGCGTCGTGAAGATCGTATTTACGGTTTAGCAGAAAACTTGGGGGCAGCTGATGCTCGTATTAAGGGAATTACAGTAGGTGGTGAACCACTTGAACTTTCAATCCCTTATGCTGACCATGCCAAAGCTTTAGAAACTTTACTTGCACGTCTTGCCAACTACAAACCGCAAGCAATCGGACATCGTGTTGTACACGGGGGTAGTTTAACCAAAGCAGAATTACTCACTCCTGAAATTATTGAACGTATTCGTGCTGCGACACCTTTAGCCCCACTTCATAACCCAGCACATTTAATTGGTATTGACGCAACCGTACGTCTATTTCCTGAATTACCTCAAGTTGCCGTATTCGACACTGCATTCCATCAAACCATGCCACCGCATGCATACCGTTATGCAATTCCTAAGTTTTTATATACTGACCACAACGTCCGCCGTTATGGCTTCCATGGTACAAGCCATGCGTATGTGTCTGACAAAGCGAGTGAGCTGGCAGGTAACCTGAAAAAAGGTGGATGGTTAACAGCGCATCTAGGAAACGGCAGTTCAACTTGCGCAGTGTGGAATGGACAAAGTGTTGACACGTCTATGGGCCTTACTCCACTTGAAGGCGTAGTGATGGGAACGCGTAGTGGTGACGTTGATCCAAGCTTACATAGCTTCCTTGCGAAAAACCTCGGTTGGGATTTAGCAAAAATTGATAAAGTTTTAAATAATGAAAGTGGCTTACTAGGTTTATCTCAACTGTCTAACGACATGCGTACAGTGATTGAAGCTGCTGAAAATGGTAATGAAGATGCTTGCCTTGCAATTGAAGTGTTTAGTTATCGTCTTGCAAAATCACTTGCTGCATTAAGCTGTGGTTTACCAACTTTAGACGGCTTAATCTTCACTGGCGGTATTGGCGAGAACTCAGCCTATATTCGTGAAAAAACCTTAGCTTATTTACCTCATTTTGGTTTGCAGCTTGATAAAGATCAAAACAACAACCTAAAACGTGGCACTGAAGGCCGAATCGACAACGGAACAGGACCTCAAATTTGGGTCATTCCTACAGATGAAGAAGGCCGTATTGCCAAAGAAACTCGTCAAGTTGTTGAAGCGGCAGAAAATACAGCATCTGTAGCAAGCCTTGCTTAATTAGAGCTTAGCGAAAACTCGATATTCGTTTATTTATAGGTTTATATGAATACAATTTTATTGATTCCTACAGGTGAAGGGGTTGGCTTAACCTCTGCCTGCTTAGGTATGATTTACGCACTTGATTGCAACGGCATTAAAGCAGGCTTTTTAAAACCATTTTCTCAAGAAGACCAAGAGCATCTTGACCGAACCACTTCATTATTTGGTCATTTATTTCAAAGTAAAACTGTTCAATCTATTTCACATGAAAAATTAACTCAGCTTATTGCCGCTGGGGAAGTAGATGAATTACTTGAAGAAGCGGTTAGCCTTCATCGTAGTGTTGCAGCAGACCATGATGTCATTATTGTGGAAGGCTTATTACCAAACGGACAAGATCATTTTGCCAGTGAGCTCAATGCAAGTCTTGCACAAGCACTTGATGCAGAAGTCGTGTTGGTCAGTACAGCAGATATTCAAAACCCGAAAAAAGCAGCAGAAAAAGTAGATGCTCATTTACGCCAGTTTGGTGGAGCAGCATCAAATCGTACTGCTGGCGTACTGTTTATGCGTACCCGTGGATTAACTGAAGAAACAGCACAAATTCCTGTTGCGTTTGATCCATCGTTACGACCGACTGAAGAAATTGCGAAATTTACGACCGAACTGCAAAAATATAATCGTTATTTTGGTTCTAGCGATTTACCGATTATTGGTTTGGTTCCATTTAGTAACACGCTAAGCGTACCTAGAACACTTGATATTGCAAATGTCATTGATGGGCAATGGGTTCATCAAGGTGAAGCTAAAACACGTCGTATTTTGCATTCGAGTTTAATTGCTTCAAGCATTGAATATGAACTGAATAAATTTATTGCAGGCGAATTAATTATTAGCGCATCTGAGCGTACCGACGTTTTACTTGCAAGTAGTTTGGCAACCAGCAATGGTATTCCTCTTGCAGGTTTGGTACTTACCGAAAGAGAAGCGCCAGCACCAGAGCTTTTAGAATTTTGCCAAAGTGCAATTAAACAAGGGTTACCGATTTTACATACCCGTTTAAATACACTTGAAACCGCACAGCGCCTATCTAATTTTGGTAATGAAATTCCAACTGACGATACTGAACGTGCTGAGCAAGTGACTCGATTTGTTTCAAGTCACATTGATGTCGAATGGCTTAAGCAGCACAGCAACAATGCCGCTACCCCTCGCCTGTCGCCATCTGCTTTCCGTCATGAACTGGTGCAAAAATCAATTGCAGCAAAAAAACGAATTGTGTTACCAGAAGGTGATGAACCGCGCACCATTCAAGCTGCGGCAATTTGTCAGGCACGTGGTATTGCTGATTGTATTTTGTTAGCTAAACCAGATGCTGTGCACGATGTTGCCAAAGCACGTGGTATTGAATTACCTGCCGAATTGGCAATTGTCGACCCCGATAGTATTCGTAACCAATACGTTGCACCAATGGTTGAGCTACGTAAAGGTAAACTCAACGAGCTTCAAGCGAAAGAACAACTTCAAGATACCGTAGTGCTTGGCACCATGATGTTAGCCTTAGATCAAGTCGACGGTTTAGTTTCAGGTGCGGTACACACCACAGCAAATACGGTCCGCCCAGCATTCCAGCTCATCAAGACAGCACCTGAATATTCACTGGTTTCATCAATATTCTTTATGCTTTTGCCAGATGAAGTTTATGTATATGGCGACTGTGCGATTAATCCAGATCCAACCGCAGAACAACTTGCTGAAATTGCAATTCAGTCGGCTGACTCAGCGAAAGCTTTTGGAATTGATCCGCGTATTGCCATGATCAGCTACTCAACTGGTACTTCTGGAACAGGTGCTGATGTTGAAAAAGTACAGCAAGCAACTCAAATTGCTCAGCAACGTCGCCCGGATTTACTGATTGATGGTCCACTTCAATACGATGCAGCTTCCGTTGAAAGTGTGGGACGTCAAAAGGCACCTGACTCACGTGTTGCTGGCCGTGCCAATGTATTTATTTTCCCAGATTTAAATACGGGTAATACCACTTACAAAGCAGTACAGCGTGCTGCAAATGTTGTGAGCGTTGGACCAATGCTGCAAGGCCTCAACAAACCAGTCAATGACTTGTCTCGTGGAGCATTGGTAGATGACATCGTCTTTACCATTGCGTTAACGGCAATTCAGGCAGAGCAGCAAGCCGCTGCCAAATAATTAATAAATTCGCCTTTACTACCTCTCGCCATTTGATATCCGCTCAAATGGCTTTTTTTATTTTAGTCATTAAAAATAAATAATTTTCCGATTTCTCTCTTTTAAATCTCATCAATATGTTCTTATGCGACTTTCGGTCAAAAGATCAACCAATTTCCCACAACACCCTCTTTTTGTCATATAATTTAGCCCGCTAGCTAACAGCCCGCTCAAGAGATTTTCTGGTATGACAACGATTATCAAACAAGATGACTTGATTACATCGATCAAGGACGCCCTACAGTTTATTTCGTACTATCACCCGCAAGACTTTATCCAAGCGATGAGCCGTGCTTATGATCGCGAAGAAAACAAAGCCGCAAAGGATGCAATTGCACAGATTCTAATTAACTCTCGCATGTGTGCGGAAGGTCATCGTCCAATTTGCCAAGATACTGGTATTGTTAACGTTTTCCTTGAAGTGGGCTTAGATGTTAAATTTGATTTAACGATGAGCTTAGACGATGCAGTAAATGAAGGTGTTCGCCAAGGTTACCTTGAAAACAGCAACGTTCTTCGTGCATCTGTACTTGCTGACCCTGCATTTGGTCGTAAAAATACAAAAGATAATACCCCTGCTGTAATTCACTACAAACTCGTTCCGGGTAACAAAGTAGATATTACTGTTGCTGCTAAAGGTGGCGGTTCAGAAAACAAATCTAAACTTGCGATGCTTAACCCATCTGACTCGATTGTTGACTGGGTACTTAAAACCGTTCCAACTATGGGTGCAGGCTGGTGTCCTCCTGGTATGCTCGGTATTGGTATTGGTGGTACTGCTGAAAAAGCCATGATGCTTGCTAAAGAAGCACTCATGGAAGAAATCAATATGGATGAATTACTTCGCCGTGGACCAGAGAACAAAATCGAAGAGCTTCGTATAGAAATCTTTGAAAAAGTAAACGCACTTGGTATTGGTGCACAAGGTCTCGGTGGTTTAACGACTGTTCTTGATATTAAGATTAAAGATTACCCATGTCATGCTGCTGGTAAACCAGTAGGTATGATTCCTAACTGTGCTGCTACTCGTCATGCTCACTTCCAGCTTGATGGTACAGGTGTAGCTCATATTCAAGCACCAAAACTTGAAGACTACCCATCTGTAACTTGGGACTCTTCACAGTCTAAACGCGTAAACCTTGATACCATTACTCAAGAAGAAATGGACTCTTGGAAACCGGGTGACACATTACTTCTTAGCGGAACAATGTACACAGGTCGTGATGCTGCGCACAAACGTATGGTTGAAATGATCGACAATGGTGAAGAATTACCAGTTGATCTTAAAGGTAAGTTTATTTACTACGTTGGCCCTGTTGATCCAGTGGGTGATGAAGTCGTTGGTCCTGCTGGCCCTACAACTGCAACACGTATGGATAAATTCACACGTAAAGTATTAGAACATACTGGCCTATTCGGTATGATCGGTAAAGCTGACCGTGGTCCTACAGCAATTGAAGCAATCAAAGACAACAAAGCAACTTACTTAATGGCAGTTGGTGGTGCGGCTTACCTCGTATCTAAAGCTGTTCGCGAAGCTGAAGTTGTTGCGTTTGCAGACTTAGGTATGGAAGCCATCTACAAATTCGTAGTTGAAGATATGCCTGTTTCTGTTGCAGTTGATGTAAACGGTACTTCAATTCACGCAGTAGCTCCAAAAATCTGGCAAGCGAAAATTGGAAAAATTCCAGTAGTCGATGCAGCAGCTGGCTAATCAAGAAAAGCACCGAATTCGGTGCTTTTTTTATGCATTCTTTTTTTATTTTAAAATCTGAAAAGAATTGTAACAATTACTTCGTCAATCTGTGCTATTAATGAAAGCACCCTCTCGCCAAATATTGAATATAGGTCATTTCATGACTATTCGCCCTATTCTTAAAAATCTCTCAATCAGCCTCTGCCTAAGCTGTATTACCACAAGCTTATTTGCCTCTCCTGCCAAATTAAGTTCAGTTAAAGAACTCATGCAAATGAGCCAAATTGATTACCTGCTTAAAGAATCAATTAATGAATTAACACCTTATTATGATCAACAGGCAGAACAGATCGTTAGTAATATCACGGGTATCAAAACTTTAGGTCCAAAAGAAAAAGAGGCCGCGAAGAAATTAGGTTTACTCCTAAAAGATTCGAGCAATCAGCTCATTAGCAATCCAAAAACCGCCCAAGCCTTACAGGATATTTATCTTAAGACTTATACTGAAGAGGAAATTCAGGCTAATCTGAAATTTTTAAAAACCCCAGAAGGCCAATCAATTACGCGCAAAAACGTACAGATTATGGGGCAAATTTCAGAATATATGATGGAGTTGGGACAGCAAACATTTAATGACCCTAAAGCACGAGATCATATGCAAGAAGAGATGCTTAAAATTCTTGCACCGTTGATAAAAGATAAAGAAAAGTCTTAAACTTTTCTTTATCTTTTGCAGCTCATTACCAAGTTAAAGGATTCCATAATTTAAATGGCTTAATCAGATGTACATCTGATTTTTCATCATATTTAGCTGGCTTTAATTCTTGTGGTTTATGGCGGATCTTTCCTGAAGCATCTTCAGCAACAAAATTATAGCTAGAGGATTTAAGCTCGGTAAATGCTATCTCTCTACGTCCAATATTGTCTTGCATTAACATAAATGGACCAGTATGTTCACTTCGGTCCATTTTATTTTCTTCATCATATTTCAAATAATAAGACGTTCCCGCCTCAACAGTGATATCAATATATTTTGGTTCTTGAAAATGGATACCAAGTAAAGGGCGACTCGCAGAAAGACGATACGTTCCTGCTGGTAACTCAATCCAGTAATAATGATTATGTAATAGACTCGGAATGCGCTTACCATTCACAAAGAGATTAATTGCTGCAATTTCCTGACGATTCCATTTTGTGTCTGGTCGATATAGATAAACTACAGCTGCCTGTTCATTTTGTGGTTTGATTGGAGCAAAAGTCTGACCCAATTTTTGGTTGACCCACCCTCCCACAGTAAAACCGCCTAAATGATATTGATCTAATAAACCAGGTTCTTTTTCAACATCAACTTTAGGTAGAGTCGCGGTCAATTCACTCGGATTTTTTTCTAAATGAGATGAACTTTGACAGCCCACAAATAGTCCTGCACAGCACAAAGATACGATTAAATAACGCATGGCATCCCTCAAAGCGTTTTGTTTTTGATTTATTTTTTACACCGCAAAACTATGCGTATTTTGTATTTTTAAGATTAACACTACCCATATAAATTGAAAACAAAAAAAGCATGAATCACTAACGCGATTCATGCTTTTTAGATGAATGAAATCTATGCAGACTTCGAATCAATAACCTTTAAATCTGCTTTAGCAACACTTTCATGCGTTGCAGCTTCTTTAGGTTGGCGTTCAGCCTGATAAACAGGTTCTGCTTCACCATTAATGACTGCTTTATTAATAATGACTGTTCCAACATCTGTACGACTTGGTAAATCATACATAGTTTCAAGCAGTACGTTTTCCATAATAGAACGTAGACCACGCGCACCCGTATTACGTTCAAGCGCTTTTTTAGCAACAGCACGTAATGCAGAATCTTCAAAGATCAGATCAACATTTTCCATAGTGAAAAGATATTGATACTGGCGTGTTAATGCATTTTTTGGCTCAGTCAAAATTTGCATTAAAGCTTCTTCGTCTAGCTCTTCAAGTGTCGCAATCACTGGTAAACGACCAATGAATTCTGGAATTAAACCAAATTTCACTAAGTCAGTTGGCTCAACCTGACGGAACAATTCAGCAAGCTTTTTGGTTTCATCTTTGTTTTTAACGTCAGCTGTAAAACCAATACCGCCTTTCTCTTGACGCTGTTGTACAATTTTTTCCAAACCAGAAAATGCACCACCACAAATAAATAAGATATTTGAGGTGTCAATTTGGATAAACTCTTGCTGTGGATGCTTACGACCACCTTGAGGTGGAATCGAAGCAACTGTACCTTCAATCATTTTTAATAATGCTTGTTGTACACCTTCACCAGACACATCACGCGTAATTGATGGATTTTCAGATTTACGAGTAATCTTATCAATCTCATCAATATAGATAATGCCCTTCTGAGCCTTCTCTACATCGTAGTCTGCTTTTTGCAAAAGCTTTTGCACAATATTTTCAACATCCTCACCCACATAACCAGCTTCGGTTAATGTTGTTGCATCTGCCATCGCAAATGGAACATCTAAAAGGCGAGCTAATGTTTGCGCAAGTAAAGTTTTACCTGAGCCAGTAGGTCCAATCAGTAAGATATTACTTTTAGCAATTTCTACTTCTTTAGACACATGGCCATTATGACCAACTTTTAAGCGCTTATAATGGTTATAAACCGCAACAGATAATGTCTTTTTGGCAAGATCTTGACCAATAACATATTGATCAAGCGCAGCACGTATTTCATGTGGTTTTGGCAATGCCTTACTCGCCCAGTCACCTGCTTCAACCTGTTGGCTGGTTTGTACAAGGTCTAAGCAGACATCCACACATTCATTACAAATATATGCGTCCTCACCTGCAATCAGTTTCCCGACTTCAGACTGCGTTTTACCGCAAAATGAACAATGTTTTTGTCCTTGAGGATGTTCGGACATATTCACTCCACAAATAGAATCTTAAATATTAGGGCAAGATGCACTGCATAAATAACTAAATGGAGATCTTTTTCAACATCTCAAGTTATTTATATAATAAGGTCCTTATGGACGCTTACTTAACACCTGATCAACCAGACCATATTCTTTAGCAGCTTGGGCTGTCATAAAGTTATCGCGGTCAGTATCACGAGCAACGGTTTCATAGTCTTGACCACTGTGCTCTGCCATTAAGCGGTTCAAACGTTCTTTAATAAAGAGAATTTCACGCGCATGGATTTCAATATCCGATGCTTGACCACGGAAACCACCCAATGGTTGATGAATCATGACACGGGCATTTTCTAAACAATAGCGTTTGCCTTTGGCGCCCGCATTTAACAAGAATGCACCCATTGAAGCAGCTTGACCCATACAATATGTCACGACATCAGGCTTAATAAACTGCATTGTGTCATAAATGGCCATGCCCGCTGTCACAGATCCACCTGGAGAGTTGATATAAAGGTGGATATCTTTATCAGGATTTTCAGCTTCTAAAAACAACATTTGGGCAACAATCAGATTTGCCATGTTATCTTCAACTTCACCTGTCAAAAAAATGACGCGCTCACGTAAAAGTCGTGAATAAATATCAAAAGAACGTTCGCCGCGAGAAGATTGTTCAACCACAACAGGAACTAAAGCATTTTCAATTGTTGGAACATACATACGTTATTTATTCCTAAATTTTTTGTGACTTAACCTATGGCAACAATATGCGGGATAATTTCTCAAATTGCAAAAGGTTCGCACTGAAATATTATATTATTTATACCTAAGTACTTAATGCCGCACTCTAATTGACCACATAAAGAAAAACAAAAAAGGCGCCTCAGGCGCCTTTTTCTGACTTCTCAAAAGATTAGCCCATACGGCGAGCTTGCTGTTCTTTCAATAAGTCATCATAAGATACAGCTTTGTCAGTCACTTTAGCACCAGCTAAGATGTGATCAACAACTTGATCTTCTAATACAACTGCTTCGATTTGAGCACGTTGTTGAGCATCATTTTTGAAGTATTCGATCACTTCAGTTGGATCTTCGTAAGAAGAAGCCATGTCATCAATGTAAGCATCAACGCGAGCTTGGTCAACTTCAAGTTTAGCATCAGCTAAAACTTTGCTTACCAATACGCCAAGCTTAACAGAACGCTCTGCTTGTTCTTTGAACAATTCGTCAGGAAGCATGCTCTTGTCAAAAGATTGCGCGCCTGCACCACCAAATTGTTGAGTGAACTGTTGAACCATTTGTTGACGTTGACGGTCAATTTCTTGAGCAACCATTGCAGTTGGAACTTCAACTTCATTCGCAGCAACAAGAGCATCAAAAGCAGCTTGTTTAACTTGGTTACGTAAACCATTGCGAACTTCACGTTCCATATTCTTACGAACGTCAGCTTTTAACTTCTCAACGCCTTCTTCTTCAGTTACACCGAAGATTTTTAAGAATTCAGCATCAATTTCTGGAAGTTTAGATTTTTCAACTTGCTTCACAGTGATTTTGAACTGAGCTGCTTTACCAGCCAAGTTTTCAGCTTGGTAATCTTCAGGGAAAGTAACGTCAATTACTTTCTCTTCACCAGCTTTCATGCCAATGATGCCATCTTCGAAGCCAGGGATCATACGACCTGAACCTAACACAAGTTTAAAGTCTTCAGCAGAACCGCCTTCAAACTTCTCACCATCGATAGTGCCTTCAAAGTCAAAAGTCACTTGCATGTCTTTTTTCGCCATACCCTTGGTTACAGCCCAAGTTTGACGTTGTTTTTGCAAGTTTTCGATCATAGCGTCAACGTCAGCGTCTTTGATTTCAGCTGATTTACGTTCAACTTCTAAGCCGTCAAATGCTTTTACTTCAATTTCTGGATAAACTTCTACAGTTGCTTCAAAAACTAAAGCGTCTTCTTTATGTTCAACTTTCTCAATGTTCGGCATACCTACCGCATTGATTTTTTCTTGTTGAATTGCTTCAAAAACGCTATCACGAATGATGTCATTTACAACTTCTTGATAAATGCTTGCACCGTATTCGCGACGAACAACGTTTTCAGGTACTTTACCTGGACGGAAGCCGTTGATCTTCACAGTTTTGGCAGTGCGCTTCAAACGAGCTTCAAATTGCTCGTTAATACGGCTCGTCGGTACAGACACATTTAAACGACGGGCAACGCCCGAAACCGCTTCAGTCGTTACTTGCATGGCTTCCTCGATAAAAATTAGTTAGTAGGAACAGTTTTTAAAAAAGTGCTGTATTATATGACAACTTTCAAGATATACAAAATTAACCGATCACTTCATGTAAGTGAAGGACATTATTCTAGTAAATTTCACAGTAATTTTATGATTCTTTAAATATTTTTCATAAGTACTTAAGTAAAACTAATTTTTTAGTTATTCTTTATAAATCTAAATTTACAATCATTTTTCATAAATTTATCGCTTTTTAAAACAATTAAACACAATCAAATAATTAGCTATTTTTTAATACTAAAACCCATCCAACCTTTCACATTTCCTTCACAATTCTATCGACAAATCCAATTAACACAAACTGTACATATAAATAAGAATTATTATTATTCGCATAACCTTTATGATTTAAAGTCCTAAAATTATGTCTTTCATCAAAACCCGCAAGAAAATTGTATCGTCTGCAATTGCTTCTTCTCTCTCTGTGATAGCAACCGCTGCTATCGCACAAGAACAAGTTGAAGTATTAAAAACTATTAATGTGCATGCTGAAGCAAATCAAGCAGAATCATTGAAAATAGATCAGTCTGCGAACGCGAAATTTGTAGCTCCGCTAAAAGATACGCCAAAATCGGTGTCAATTCTTTCCCAAAAGCTACTTCAAGAAACGAATTCAAATACCCTACTCGAAGCTCTACGCAATGAACCAGGTATTACACTTGGTGCTGGTGAAGGCGGCGTTCCATATACAGATATTCCTTATATTCGTGGTTATAACGGCCAATCTTCTATTTATGTTGATGGTGTTCGTAATGCAACAGCTCAAACTCGTGACATGTTTGCGATTGAACAAGTTGAAGTCATCAAGGGCTCAAGCTCTGCTTTAACTGGGGGAAGCGGGATTGGTGGCAGCATTAACCTTATTCCAAAAATTGCCCATGAAGGTAATGTTTATCAAGGATCTGTTGCGGGTGGTACAGACAACTACCGTCATATTCAGCTTGATGCCAACAAAGACTTTGGCAATGGTGTTGCTGGCCGTGTTGTTGTTATGGGCCATGAAAATGACAAACCTGGTCAAAGTAATGGAGCCGAATACGCTCGTGTTGGTATTGCACCGAGCCTAGCGCTCGGCTTAGGTTCTGCAAACCGAGCTACATTAAGCTATTACTTCTTAAAAAGTAATGATGAACCTGATTCAGGTATTCCATTCAATAACCCAAACCTTGTTAATAATGATGGTACACCGAAATCAAATGTTCCTGCTGGTGCAGAAAAAGGAGATGGTAAGCCTGTCGCTGTTAAGCAAGGAGCATATTATGGTTGGAAAGCGCGTGATTTCGACAAACGCGAAAACCATATTGGCTCATTGAAGTTAGAACATGACTTTAATGATGATCTAACACTTAGTAACACAGCAAGCTATAGCCGCTCTAAAGCAGACTATATCTACACTAACCCAGATGACTCTAAGAGCAACATTTATAAAAATCAAGTTTGGCGCCGTGTTACACAATCTATTCGTGAAACAGAAGCGTTCACAGATCAACTATCTTTAGCCGGGAAACTTCAAACTGGTCAGCTTACACATAGTTTTAATGTAGGTGCTGAATATAGTCGTGAAGAGACTGAACGTGGCTCATATAACATCATCTACCCTGGTTATAAGGGAACAACGACAACTGGCTTTGATAATACGTGTAAAAATAATGATGGGTGGTGTACCAGTTTAACAAATCCATCTGGGAATGCCCCATGGTTAGGTTCATTAACAACGAATCCAAAACAAAGAACATCAACCAATGAAACAGTATCAATTTATGCTTTAGATAGCATTGAATTCAATAAATACTGGTTGCTCAATTTAGGTGCGCGTTGGGATAAATTCGATTCAGAGTTAAAGTTCAATAAGGACTACATAAGTGGTAACACTACTACGCCTGCTGGAACTGTGTATACCAATGACTCTGATTTCTTCTCGTATCAAGCTGGCGTAGTATTCCGTCCAACTGAACATGGCAGTATTTATGCAAGCTATGCTACCGCTGCTAACCCAGTAGGTATGGATGCTGATATTGATGGCCTGTCTGCATCGAATCAGGCTTTAGATCCAGAAAAAGCTCGTACTTACGAAGTGGGAACAAAATGGAGCCTTTGGGAAAATCGCGCGAATGTTACAGCCGCAATTTTCCGTACCGAAAAGCAAAATACGCGTATTGCAGTTGATGCAAACACCACAACTAATGCTGGTGAAAGTAAAGTTGATGGTTTTGAGCTTGGTTTAACTGGTCATATTACCGATAAATGGGAAATGGCTGTAGGTTATAGCTATCTTGATAGTGAAGTTGAAAAAGCTGCCTACAATGCTGTTGCTCAAGAAGGCAAACCTCTACCATTCGTTGCAAAAAATAGTGCAAGCTTATGGACCACTTATAAAGTTCTACCAAAACTAACCGTAGGTGCAGGTGCACAATACCGTGACCAAGTGTATG
Organism: Acinetobacter pittii ATCC 19004 = CIP 70.29; assembly: GCF_000369045.1. Taxonomy (GTDB): domain Bacteria; phylum Pseudomonadota; class Gammaproteobacteria; order Pseudomonadales; family Moraxellaceae; genus Acinetobacter; species Acinetobacter pittii. The sequence goes on from NZ_KB849797.1 coordinate 175,364, forward strand.
CAAACACAAATCCAAATACCGCATTGACTTCAACCAAAATCTTACCTGCATTCACTATTTACAATGCAATGGTTCAGTACAAAGTTGATGAAAATGTAGATCTACAATTAAATGTTAATAATATTTCTGACAAACGTTACTTTACTAGTGCCCATGCAGCTCATTATGCAAATGAGGGTGAAGGTCGTAACGCAGTGTTAGCAATTAACTTTAAATATTAATCCTAAATCCCATAATATTTTTATGGATTTCATTTAGTTTCCTATAAAATAGCCTCATCATGAGGCTATTTTTACAAATAGAATATATCTTAAAAGGTGTTTGCCGTGATTCATCATATCCCCAATGTTTTAAGCAAAGAGCAAGTTGCCGAGTTTCGTAAGCTCATGGAAGATGCCAATTGGGTAGGTGGGAAAGTGACTGCCGGCACCTTGTCTGCTTCTGTGAAAAGAAATCAGCAACTCTCAGAACAAGATCCCCTTACTCATCATTTAAGTGATCTTGTCATCAAAGCAATTTGGCAAAATCCAGTGTTTCAGGCCGCAGCCCTACCCCACAAAATTATTCCACCACTTTTTAATCGTTATGATGAACATGAAAGCTTTGGTTTCCATGTAGATAACTCGATTCGCCTTATCCGTGGAACTTCTGAACAGCTACGCACTGATTTATCTTGCACATTATTTTTAAGTGAACCAGATGAATATGAAGGTGGTGACCTAGTGATTGAAGACACTTATGGTTATCACGAAGTTAAATTACCGGCAGGTGATGTCGTGCTCTACCCGTCTACTAGCCTGCACGAAGTCAGTAGCATTACCACAGGTACTCGTTTTGCTTCTTTTTTCTGGGTACAAAGTTTGGTCCGTGACGATAGTAAACGTCATCTTTTATTTAATCTTGATGAGAGCATTCGAGAACTACGTAAATCACACGGCGATAACTATTCAGAAGTCATGAAGCTGACCAACATTTATCATAATTTAATCCGTATGTGGTCAGAACTGTAACTATATTTATTTTTGCCTTTTTAAGAGCAGATAATCTTTTTTACCTTAATAAGGCAAAAATATGAAAATTATTTCCCACAAAAAACAAAACAGCGCAAAATTAGAAAATTATTTTCTAAACAACTTAACTAAAATTATGATAAGAATTTTGCACAAGGTGTAATCATTGTTTAGATGTGATATATCTAAATAACAAGATTACCTGCAAACCACCAAACTTATTATTTCACGGTCTAGAGATGAAAACGAATTACTTGTTTGCCCCGCCTACTCAAGCAAGACATCATCTGCAACTCCTGATGCTGCGCCAAGCGCGCGTATAAAAATTTTGTCTGCTTTTTAAAGCAGCACTTTGAAATTCCCTTTAATTTTTCTGAATTAGATACCATATATTAAGTAGAGACGTTGCCTTTTAAATATATCCAGAGCAACCGCGCTACGAGACAAGGAGTTTTCTCATGATGTTGGCTGACCCTAGCAAAAAATACCGCCGTATGTACCAGCGTGTGGATTTACCAGATCGCCAATGGCCAAATAAAGAAATTACAAAAGCGCCAATCTGGATGAGTACGGATTTACGTGACGGTAACCAAGCAATTTTTGAACCAATGAATATGGAACAAAAATTCAAAATGTTCAAAATGCTTGTGAAAATTGGTTTTAAGCATATTGAAATTGGTTTCCCTTCTGCATCTCAAATTGACTTCGATTTTACTCGCATGTTGATCGAAGAAAATCATATTCCTGATGACGTATACATTGAAGTTTTGGTTCAAGCACGTGACCATTTAATTGAACGTACTTTTGAATCTTTGGCAGGCGCTAAACGAGCGATTGTACATATTTATAACTCGAACTCTCCAACCTTCCGTCAAAAGGTGTTGAATGTAGATGTTGATGGCGCAAAACAATTAGCAATTAATGCTGCTCAAAAAGTTAAAGAGTATGCGGCGCAATATCCTCAAACAGACTGGATTTTCCAATACAGCCCAGAATGTTTCTCTGCAACTGAATTAGAAGTCGCTAAAGATGTCTGTGATGCCGTCACAGAAATCTGGGATGCACGTCCAGATCATAAAGTGATTTTAAACTTGCCAGCGACTGTAGAAGTTTCTACACCAAATGTTTATGCAGACCAAATTGAATGGATGCATCGTAATTTGGCGCGTCGTGATGGCGTAATCATTTCTGTTCACTGCCACAATGACCGCGGCTGTGGTATTGCTGCATCAGAACTTGCCATTATGGCGGGTGCTGACCGTGTTGAAGGCTGTGTGTTCGGTAATGGTGAACGTACAGGTAACGTTGACGTTGCAGCAATTGCATTGAACATGTATACCCAAGGTGTAGCGCCAGAGTTAGATTTTTCTAATATTAATGAAGTGATTGCAACGGTTGAAGAATGTACTGGTTTACCTGTACACCCTCGTCATCCATATGCAGGTGATTTGGTATTTACTGCATTCTCTGGTTCACATCAGGATGCGATCAAAAAAGGCTTCGAATACCAGAAAAACGAAGAAATCTGGGATATGCCTTACTTGCCAATCGACCCGAAAGACTTGGGTCGCGACTATGATGCTGTAATTCGTGTAAATAGCCAGTCTGGTAAAGGCGGTATCGCTTACTTATTAGAATCAAACTACAACGTTGTATTACCACGTCGTTTGCAAATCGAATTCAGTCAGGTTGTTCAACAATATGCTGATGAGAACGGTACAGAAATTAATGCTAAAGAAATCTGGACCTTATTTAAAGATGCGTATGTTGATGTGAAGAATCATCATTACACAGTCAAACACTACAAGTTATCTGACATTAATGGCACTCAAATTATCGAACTTGATATTGATGTCGAAGGTGAAACACAACAACTTCGTGGTGAAGGTAATGGACCAATCTCTGCGTTCTTAAATGCACTTCAATTACCAATTGACGTATTGAACTATGAAGAACGTAGTATTAGTTCTGGTGCAAATGCCAAAGCATTAACCTTAATTGAACTTCAAGTAAAAGGTACAGGTAAAGGTTCATTTGGTGCCGGTGTTCATGACAATACAGTCACCTCATCCATTGAAGCAATTATTGCGTGTACCAACCGTTTGATTGATCAAGGTGTTTTAAGTACAGATCAGGTTGTTGCCGCCGCTGTTTAATTTAAAAAAAGACTTTGGAAAGGATACCTAGCTTGGTATCCTTTCTTTTTATTCCTGAAAGATTTAAAAGGCGAAATGTTCCCGTGTCTTTTCCAGCTGATTCAGTGGGGTTAGTCACTCCGCAAAAGTTCCAATTTGAAGAACCATTACACCTTGAATGTGATCGTGTTTTGCCACGTTTTGAACTAATGGTCGAAACTTACGGCACTTTAAATGCTGATAAATCAAATGCAATTTTAATCTGTCATGCTCTTTCCGGACATCATCATGCAGCGGGTTATCACCACGAAGATGATAAAAAAGCTGGATGGTGGGATAGTTGTATTGGCCCGGGTAAGGCAATTGATACGAATAAGTTTTTTGTAGTTTCGCTAAATAATATTGGTGGCTGTAATGGCTCAACTGGCCCGACCTCACCAAATCCTGAAAATGATAACCGTCCTTATGGACCTGATTTTCCATTAGTAACGGTACGCGACTGGGTTAAAACTCAGGCCATGCTTTCTGACCGTTTGGGTGTAGATGTCTGGTATGCAGTGGTCGGTGGATCATTAGGAGGCATGCAAGCACTACAATGGTCAGTAGACTACCCTGACCGCCTACAAAAATGTGTGATTATTGCCAGCGCACCAAAACTTTCAGCACAAAATATTGCATTTAACGAAGTGGCACGTCAGTCAATTCTGTCTGATCCAGACTTCCATCATGGTCGTTACTTAGAAAATGATAGCTATCCGAAACGCGGACTAATTTTGGCTCGCATGGTCGGTCATATCACCTATCTTTCAGAAGAAGCCATGAAACAAAAATTTGGCCGTGATTTAAAATCTGGCAAATTTATGTACGGTTTTGATGTCGAGTTTCAGGTCGAAAGCTATTTACGTTATCAAGGTGAACAGTTCAGCCGTAACTTTGATGCCAATACTTATCTCATCATGACTAAAGCTTTAGATTACTTTGACCCATCACGTGAGTACGGTCATTCTTTAACTGAAGCGATGGGTAAAACTAAATGCCAGTTCCTTATTGTCTCGTTCACAACTGACTGGCGTTTTGCACCAAGCCGCTCACAAGAAATTGTAGATGCACTTATTACCAATCATAAGCCAGTAAGCTATCTCGACATTGATGCTGAACAAGGCCATGACTCGTTCTTATTCCCGATTCCACTGTATGTCAAAACCATGCGCGCTTTCTTAGGCGGTGAAGAACACTTAAAATCGACATCACTGGAGGCAAGCTAATGCGTATTGATCAACAACTGGCAGAAAAGTGGATTAAACCCGGCTCAAGCGTACTCGACTTAGGGTGTGGTGACGGTGAATTACTCGCTCATATGAGCCAAAAGCATCAAATTCGTGCTTATGGTTTAGAAATTGATCAAGAAAAGATTGCAATTGCCGTCAGTCGCGGGTTAAATATTATTCAACAAGATTTGAATCTCGGCTTAAGCCGCTTTGCAGACCAGTCCTTTGACTATGTGGTTATGGCACAAGCTTTGCAAGCCGTAGATGCACCCGATGTTTTATTAAGGGACATGGTGCGTGTGGGTAAACAGGCAATTATTACTTTTCCAAACTTTGCGCATTGGAAGACTCGCTCTTTTCTTGCATTAAAAGGAATGATGCCTGTATCGGATGCTCTACCATATATGTGGTATAACACCCCCAACATTCATTTATGTACATTTAAAGATTTCGAAGCACTATGTGCTGAAAATCAGATACAAATTATTAATCGACTCGCCGTCAATGGAAATCAGCAGGGAAGCCTGTTAAGCAAACATGTTCCGAATTTGTTTGGTGAAGTCGCTATTTATCGAGTGAGTGCACTATGAAAAAGACATTATTTAGCACACTATTTGCAGGACTGCTAAGTATGCAGGCTCATGCAGATTATATCGCCCAGCCACAATCGGTTGCGAGTCAGGCTGCACGTTTTTCAACAATGGGGATTAACGATCTTCAGAAAGCAGCAAAGGCTGGTCAAGCAGGCGCGCAATTTTACCTTGGTACACACTATCAATATGGTAAAGACGTAGCAAAAGATGACAAACAGGCTTTCGCATGGTTTAAAGCAGCAGCTGATCAAGGTTTATCACCAGCACAATTAAACGTAGGCCGCATGTATGCCGATGGTATTGGTGTTAAAAAAGATGAGTCTATGGCTCGTAAATACTTTGAAAAAGCAGCAAGCAATGGTGATAACCGTGCAAGCTATAACCTTGCGATGATGGAAGAGCAAAAGAAAAACTACGTTGGTGCTTACCAATGGTATGAGCTTTCAACTCGTGATGGCATGCTCGACAATAAAGTGATTAGCCTATCTGAAGGTAAGAAAACTGCTCTAGCAGCGAACTTAACTCAAGAACAAATCCGTACAGCACGTGACCGTGCGGACAAATGGATTCAAGCACAATAATAACGGTTCATCCGTAAAAAACCTTACTCGACTAAAGCCACTTTGTATGCTCTACAAGGTGGCTTTAGTTTAGGTTATCCTATTTTATATTCTATTTGTTTTCCTCTATATCCCCTTCCAAAAAACACGTAACATAACTGCTGTTCGATATTAGCTATAAAGTTTGGTTTTATTATGTCTACCCCACATTGGTTTGATCAGGGCAGTTTAGTTCTTGCCAGCAATAACAAAGGTAAAGTCGCAGAGTTTGAAAAACTTTTTGAACAGCTTAAGTTACCAGTAGAAATTATTCCTCAAGGTCGCCTTAATATTCCTGATGCAATTGAAGATGGTTTAAGCTTTATTGAAAATGCCATTATTAAAGCTCGTCATGCCTCTAAAATTTCAGGTAAACCTGCTATGGCTGACGACTCTGGTATTTGTGTACCAGTCTTAGGCGGCGCACCTGGTATTTATTCAGCACGCTATGCTGGAGAACATGGTGACGATGCAGCAAATAATGCGAAATTATTAAATGACCTTTTACCCTATCGTAAAAATGGTGAAGTAATTGAAGGTATGTTTGTATGCGTACTTGCTTTAGTGACGCATGCTGAAGATCCTTTACCACAAATTTTCCAAGGCATCTGGCACGGTGAAATTTTAGAAGCTGCACGAGGCGAAAATGGCTTTGGTTATGACCCATTGTTCTGGTTGCCTGAGCTACAAGTGTCTAGCGCTGAATTGTCTAAAGAAGACAAGAATAAGATTAGTCATCGTGGGCAAGCGATGCAGTTATTTAAAGAGAGCTTACAGAAGTAAGCTGATCACATGGCCACAATATGCAGCGTTAGAATATATTAAACTTTGTATAGGCAGACCTTACTTTTCAAAGATGAAAAGTAAGCAAAAATCTTTTGTTAGACTGATGGTACGTTCATGTACCACAGTCTAACTGGCGGCATCCATGCCGCCTTCGCACAAGCAGGTGTAGGGGAAAAATTTTTAAATTAATTATAGTGGGAAATGCAAAAATACCGCATAAATCGCAATAAAAATACAACTCACAATCGTCCCTGAGGCAATGTAAGCCGCCGATCTTCCCGTCCCTTGATAATGTGTTTCTAGCGCTACAATATTGGCTGCTGGCGGCAGACAGAACATTAAAAACATCACTCCAATTTGCTGACTGATATTTGGAATGGGTAAAAATCTATAAGTTAAGCCACAAAGAATAAACCCGCACACTACTTTAAATGCTTGAGCTTTTGTACTGTAAATTAAGTCTTTTAAATGCACTCGGGTACGGCGTAGCCACATTCCCAGCACACACATACCAGCAAAAGTCATGACAAACTTGGCAACTTCATATACCCAATGTATAGCAGGATGCTCGATATGTTGAGCACCTAACGACCTAAGTAAAAGTGCACAGAATATTGAAATACACGGTGGAGAGGTTAAAACCTTTTTTAATATGTTGAGCTTACTTTGTGGTGCAGTGGTGACTGCCGTAACAGCCCATGCATTTCCAAAAAGAGACATACCAATATATAAAGCCACAATAGGGGCCGTAGCATCAGGACCAAATAAAGCCATGGCAAAGGGAAAGCCAAGCCACCCCATGTTGGTATAACTCACGCATAGCGCTAATAATCTATCTTTAAATAGAGCTAAATAGGCAAAGAAAATAAGAAATGCTGAACCGAAGCTAAACAGAATCAAACTCAAACTACCTGGCTGATAAAATACCATGTTGTAAATAATAACAATTGGAATCAGGAGTCGTGCAAGCCAAGCTGAAAGAATAGGTTTTATGGTTTCTGCAATGGAAGTCTGAGCAAGTAGAAGTCCTATGATAAATGCCAATACAGGCAGTAGTAGCGCCACGCTCTCTCCTCTTGCTCATTAAAACCAGCTTGCTATGCTACACCTTTTCAAAATGAAATGTACTCTCCATTTCAAGTAATTTAAGTGACTCTTTTCAAACTATGTATAAATAAAAAAAGAAGATATTCAGTTTATAAAATGAACTTTTTAGGTTTTGACAGTCATTCATTGTCTTAAAAATGACATATAAATGTCACATTCCTGTCATGGCAACCTGTTGATATAAAGCAAACTGAAAAGAGGTATAAGATCATGGCCGGTTTATCTATTTGGCATGTCGTTATTTTTGCAATTGTCGTTATTTTATTATTCGGTACGTCTAAATTAAAAAATATCGGTAAAGACGTAGGCGGTGCAGTAAAAGACTTTAAAAAATCAGTTCGTGAAGAAGATGAGACCACTGCTCTTAATACTCCACGAACAATTGATGCCCAAGTCAAAACACCTGACAGCACATCAGTAAAAAGCTAAAGGTTTTCGACCATGCTTGATGTAGGAATGACAGAGCTACTCTGTTTTGCAATTATTGCAATTTTAGTTTTAGGTCCGGATAAACTTCCAGAAGCTGCACGCTTTGCTGGTCGTTGGTATGTTCGCCTAAAACGTTATATTACCAATTTGCAAAATGAGATTGATCAAGAGTTGCGTCTTTCTGAGTTTCGAAAAGAGATGCAAGAAGAACTCAACCGCATTGAAGCACTAGAACGTAAAGTACAACAACAGCTTGAAGAAATTCAAAAGCAGAATATTTCTGAAAATATAGATAAGGCTGAGGCAACCAAATCAGTGCCCCAACCTATTCGGATATGTCTTCCTATATCAGGCCATTATAAAGTCCCATACATTAGAAAATTTATGCCTTTAGCATCATCAACTGATATTTCAGAGACATCACCTGTTAAATTGAAGATTGCCGTATGAACCAACTGCCTTCAACCACTGTAAATAATCAGGAAAATTTAGACCAAATGCCAATCATGAGCCATTTGGTCGTTTTACGACGTCATTTATTCAGGATTGTCGGAGTAACCTTATTTTTATTTTTTTGCTTATTACCATTTAGAAATAATACTTACCAATTACTATCTGAACCTTTGAGGCTGCAACTTCCGACCTCCTCGTCAATGATTGCAACAGATGTCACTGCAACATTCATGGCGCCTTTTAAACTCAATTTATTTGTCGCACTTGTGCTGGCAATGCCATTTATTCTGTATGAAATCTGGTCATTTGTTCGTCCAGCGCTGTATCAAAAAGAACGTCATTTAGCACTACCATTACTCATCGGTAGTATTGTCTTGTTTTATGCGGGTGTTGCTTTTGCATATTACATTACTCTTCCGGCAATTTTACATTTCTTTATTAGTGTATCGCCTGAAACTGTTGCACCGATGACGGATATTAATAGCTACCTAAGCTTCTGCTTAAAGTTATTTTTAGTATTTGGACTGACTTTTGAAATTCCAATCGCGACGCTCCTCCTTATTTTAATCGGTGTGGTAAATACAAAAAGCCTTGCTGAAAAGCGACGTTTTATCATTGTTGGATGCTTTTTTGTAGCGATGTTTATTACCCCACCAGATGCAATTTCAATGGTGATGTTAGCCATCCCAATGTGGTTGCTTTTCGAACTTGGCCTACTCTTTGGTAAAATTCTTGAGAAAAGAAAAAACCATTCTGCTGAATAAAATGATTTCTAAGAAAAAGCCTGAGCCTACAAGTTCAGGCTTTTTTATGTAGAGCACTTTTTAATCTACAAAGCAATAAACTGTCTTCAAAGTGACTTAAAAATGTAAGAAAAGTGTCATTTTCAGTCCATAGAATCAAATCAACAAATATACCCACAAAATTTACGGATTTCTTATGACAACTGCTTCTACTCAACCAACGCGTCGCGAAATTTTAAAATGGTTTTCGGGGATTCCTTTTCTACCATTAGGAGCGATGGCTACGGCAGCAACATTAGCAGGTTGTAATGATAGTGATGACAGCTCAGTAGTCACTCCAACACCACAACCAAGCAAATTTAAAAATGCAAAATTCACAGCAATGCCAGCGCCAACAACTGCAGCTGATCGTGCAACAACTGTAGTGAATTCTAAATTAAAAATTGATTGGGAAAATTCAACCAGTACTGAATACCAACTCGCTTATAAACCTTTCTTTAAAACTGGTGATAGCGTACCAAAACTTGGTGGTGGGACGATTATCGCGGGTGGTTATTTTGATGTTAACGGCAATCCAATTATGGATAAGTCAGTTGCTGGTAAAGAGCGTCAGTTCTTTTCAGACTGTCCAGATGGTTCATCTCTAATTCAATTAGAAGGTGCGAAAGTTGATGGTGTAGCAAATCCAGTGTTCCATGTTGTTCAATTTGAATACAACTCTAAAGACCAAGCAGGTGGTGATACTTACGGTCAATTACCTTCACCAATCGCAATTTTGACTTTAGATCAAGACCAAAAAACAGGTCACCTAGAACTTAAAAAATACTTCAATGTTGATACTGCACCAGTACACGGTTTATGGATTACTTGTGGTGCTAGCTTATCGCCTTGGAACACTCACTTATCAAGTGAAGAATACGAACCAGATGCATTCAATCAAGGCATTGGCGGTACAGATCCAAAATATCTTGGGAAATACTTCTTTGGTGACGAAACTAAAGCAAATCCATATAACTACGGTCATTTGCCAGAAGTAACAGTTAACCTTGATGGTACAGGTAGCATTAAAAAGCACTATTGTTTAGGGCGTATTTCTCACGAACTTATCCATGTTATGCCAGACAACCGTACAGCGCTTATGGGAGATGACTACACCAACGGTGGTTTCTTCATGTTCGTTGCTGATAAAGAAAAAGATTTATCGGCAGGGACACTATATGTTGCTAAATACATCAATACGCTAACTGAAACCTCAACTGCTAGCATTCAATGGATCAAACTTGGCCATGCGACTAGTAAAGAAATTGAGGATTTAGTTGCTGGTGGGATTAAGTCAACTGACATCATGGAAAGTTTAACAACCAATCCAAATGATGCCAGCTATACTGAAATCACTTTGGCAAAGAAACAGCTTTGGGTCAAACTTAAACCAGGTATGGAAAAAGCAGCAGCTTTCTTGGAAACACATCGTTATGCAGCACTAAAAGGTGCAAGTATGGCGTTCACCAAGATGGAAGGTACTAACGTAAATATTAAAGATAAAGTTGCTTACTCTGCTTTAGCTAATATTCAAGATTCAATGGTCATTGGCGGTAAAGGTTATGTTGCGGAACATAATGTAGGGTTCTCTAAAAAGATTACTGCTGGTGGCGTGCTTGCACACAAGTTAGGTAATAGCTTTACAGACAACGAAGGTAGCGCAATCAATAGCGAGTGGGTTCCTCTTTACTCATATATGCTACTCATGGGTGAAGATCTTGCTGCGAAAGATAGTTTAGGTAATACAGCGAATCCAGACAAAATTGCTAGCCCAGACAATCTGAAGTTCTCTGAAACTTTACGTACATTATTCATTGGTGAAGACTCAGGTAACCACGTGAACAACTTCTTGTGGGCATACAATGTAGATACCAAAGAGTTAACACGACTGCTTTCTACACCTGCAGGTGCAGAGTCAACAGGTTTACATGCTGTAGATTCAATCAACGGTTGGACTTACATCATGAGCAACTTCCAACATCCAGGCGACAGTAGTAGTGTACCTGAGGATGTTAAGGCATTAATTAACCAAAATTACAACAATGGTTATAGTGCTAACGTCGGCTATATTACAGCAGACCCAATTGCCCCTTCAGTCACAACTAAATAATTTTTCATAACCTCTTTAAATATTAAAGCTGGCTAAGGTCAGCTTTAATATTTTTACATTCAACTTTTACTTTTTATGAAAATTAAATGAAAAATTACAGAACTTTTCATTAACTTATCATCAAAACGTCAACACCTCGTCACATTCACAAACTAAGCTCATGAAGAATTTTAGAACAATCTCTTTATTTACTTAGGAATTCCCCATGACAGAGCTGTCGCCATATCATGAAGACCAAGAACTGGACAATAATACTTCTGACAACATCCACTTTCGTGACATTTTAGAACAACACATCAGTCGCCGTAGTTTAATTACTAAAGCAGCAAGTGGTGCTGTAGCATTAACTTTAGCCTCTACATTAACAGGCTGTAATGATAGCGATGATGATTCAGGTTCTAACAACGGTGGAACCACACCTGTAGATCCAAATAAAAAACCAGAAAAATTAACTTTTACCGCAGTTGCGAAAAACCATAATGATCTTGTGACTGTACCTGAAGGTTATGAAGCGAATGTCATTTTTGCTTTGGGTGATTCAATCAACCCTGCTTTTGGCGACTGGGACGACAATAATATTCCATCTGGTCCAAGCTTCCAGTTTCGCTCTGGCGACTGCCATGATGGTATGCATTATTTTGGCTTAAATACTTCAACAAACCGCTTTGACGAAAGTGTTTCAGCTGAAGGTTTGTTAGTCATGAATCACGAATATATCAACCAGACCTTCCTTCACCCAAAAGGTCCAACAAGAGTTGATGGACGTCGTCCTGAAGATGAAGTCATTCGTGAAACCAATGCGCATGGCGTTTCTATTGTTCACATTAAAAAAGACCCAACAACTCAACAAGTAACAATTGATAAAAGTTCTGCTTTTAACCGTCGTATTACAGCATCAACAGAGATGGATTTTGAAGGTGCAGCAGTTGGTTCTGGCTTGCTCGCAACTCGCTTCTCCCCTAATGCACGTAAAACTCGCGGTACCCATAATAACTGCGGTAATGGTTATACACCTTGGGGCACATACTTAACCACGGAAGAAAACTTTATTGGTTATTTCCAACGTTCAGGTAGCGATGAATATGCACGTACAGATGCAGAAAAAATTGCATTAAAGCGTTATGGGTTAGGTGTTAAAAAAGATGAGCTCTATCGTTATGAGAAAGATGAGAAAGGTGCCCCTAAAAAAGATACCGAGGGCAAAATCATTTATGAAAAAGATAAAAATGGTGAGTTAATCCCTAACGTTGATGAACAAGGACGACAAATTTATTTAGGTGCAAGTTCTCGTTACGGCTGGGAAACAGCAATTGGTCAAGTAGAGTCACAAGACTTATATGACCGCTGGAATGCCGACGTAAAAGCTGCACAAGCTACCCAAGACTACCGCAACGGTCCAAATACATTCGGATGGATGGTCGAGATTGATCCATTTGATAGACGTCAAAACCCAGTTAAACGTACTTCACTTGGTCGTTTTGCACATGAAGACAGTGCTTGCCGTGCCGTTGTAGGTCAACCATTAGCATTTTATATGGGCGATGATTCTCGCGGTGAGTACATCTATAAATTCGTCTCTACCGCAGTGTGGGATGCTAAAGATATAAATGGCGGTTATGCAGTTGGCGACAAATACATGAACGCAGGTAAATTGTATGTTGCCAAGTTTAATAACGATGGTTCAGGTCAATGGATTGAACTTGCTTATGGCAAAAATGGCTTAAATGAAAGCAACACGACCTACCCATTTAAATCTCAAGCTGACGTTGTCACATTTGCACGTTTAGCTGCCGATGCAGTCGGTGCTACAAAAATGGACCGCCCAGAATGGTGTACGGTCAACCCAGTGAACGGCGAAGTTTATGTCACACTCACCAACAACTCAAATCGTGGCAAAGATTACGCGACCGATGCTGCAAACCCACGTAACTACACAGACCTCTACAACGGCACTAAAGAGCAAAAGGGTAACGTTAACGGTCATATTATCCGTTTTAAAGAAACGGATGACAAAACGACTGCTGAAACCTTCAAGTGGGATATTTATCTATTCGGTGCGGAAGCATCTATGGCTTCAAACATCAACTTATCGGGTCTGACAGACAATAATGATTTGTCATCTCCAGATGGTATGTGGTTTGACCCACGTGGCGTACTTTGGATTCAAACAGATGATGGCGCATACACTGATGTTACTAACTGTATGATGCTTGCTGCGCTACCAGGCCAGATTGGAGATGGTGCTCCTGCAACTACCTCAAATGGTCAGCAAACTTTAGTCGGTGCTAAAGTTACAGACTCAACTTTGCGCCGTTTCTTGGTGGGACCTAAGCAATGTGAGATTACAGGTATTGCGATGACACCTGACTACAAAGCAATTTTCATTAATGTTCAACACCCTGGCGAAGATTCTGCAAGTTACTCGACACCAGAAAGTAACTGGCCAGCAACCCAGAAAGATCCAAGCAACAAAACTGCGCGTCCACGCTCAGCAACTGTTGTGATTACCCGTAAAGATGGCGGTGTGATCGTGGGTTAATTCTTAGATGATTAAAAATGCCGGTCAATTGATCGGCATTTTTATTATCATCGATTTAAGAGAACCTGTTGCTGAACAATTTGCCCACTATGCTCGCCTTGTTGGGTCTTTTCTAACCAAAGCCATTCGTTATTGGTCATTCTTAAAAAATTTGAACAACGTGTGCCATACACAGGGCTTTGAATAAAAGTCGATGATAATAACTCTTCCATTTCTGGCTGAATGCCCGTATTGGGTAATAATGCCGTTGTGACCTTACGTTCATCTTCAAGAATATCCCATGCAGCATGTTGCAAAGTTAACTCTTCCGTCTGGTGCTGAAGCATAGGCAAAAACTCTTGCGTAAAACGTGTTCTTAAATGTCTGGTTTTTTCCCAATGTTCAGACATCAAACCATTTGAAACCACATAAACACCATTTGCTAATACTTGCGGGGCTTCACCACGGTTACTCATATAAACCGCTTGATCAGCATTTCCCATAAACAGGTTAAAGCCAGCGAAGTTCTGTTGCTGCTGTTCTAATTGTTGAGCAAATCGAATCGGCAATAAATCTGACTCTAAAAAAGCCTGAACTAAATGCCCCCGAGAGGTTTCATATGATTTCTGATCTCGTCCATCCCTAAAATTGGTCAAGACAGCCCATCGGCCTTGAGGTGTAACGCCCATCCAAGTCCCACCCGACTGTAAATCTTGCCCAGCAATAATCGGTGTATGTTGCCACTGATGTAATAAAGCTGTTGGTCGATGGTAGAACTCATCCCGATTTGACATAAGACATAAGGGCATATCATCCAGAACATGCCATGCTAAAGCCACAATACACATCTTTTCTTATTCCCTATCTTTACACATTGAATGTACAACATTTTTCACATCATTCCGCTACAATCTGTCAAAACGTAAGATCAAGGAGCAGCAATGCTGACCTATCCTAATATCGATCCGGTCGCAATACATGTAGGACCTCTTCAAGTCCATTGGTATGGACTCATGTATTTATTGGCATTTTTATGTGCTTGGGGGCTAGCTTCCTACCGTGCCAAACAGCGTGATGGCTGGACATCAGAAATGGTTTCCGATCTGGTGTTTTACGGTGCTTTAGGTGTCGTTCTGGGCGGTCGTGTCGGCTACGTCCTTTTCTATGAGTTTGATAAATTCCTTGAAAATCCGATTTGGCTATTCCAAGTCTGGACAGGTGGTATGAGTTTCCACGGCGGCTTTTTAGGCGTCATGATTGCGATGTTATTTTGGTGTAAAAAATATCAAAAAACATGGTTCCAAACTCTCGACTTTATCGCCCCATGTGTACCGACTGGCTTAATGTTTGGGCGCTTTGGTAACTTCATTGGTGGAGAGTTATATGGTCGTGCAGTAACTGACCCAAATTATCCATTCGGTATGATCTTCCCGACCGATCCATTACAACTGGTACGCCATCCATCACAAATTTATCAAGCAATTTGTGAAGGCTTAATCCTATTTATTGTCTTGTGGTGGTTTAGTTCAAAACCACGTCCACGCATGGCAGTTTCTGCCCTATTTTTAATGGGCTATGGTGTTGCACGCTTCGTAATGGAATTCTTCCGTCAACCAGATGCCGACCAAGGTTTTATTTTGTTTGGCTGGATGACTAAAGGTCAGATCCTCACCGTTCCAATGCTATTAATTGGCCTTTGGATGATGTGGTATGCCTACCAAAAGAAAATCTATGACTGGGGGCCCACAAAAGAACAGTTAATATGATAAATCAGAGGAGTTTCGGCTCCTCTTTTCTTTTTTATGCTACAGTTTTTACTCTCCTAAAAATGAAGATATGACATGCTGGAATTCTGGTTTAACACTCAAGTCCCGACATTTAAAAAATTAGTAATTTTAATTATTACACTGTTGATTTGTATTGGATTATATCAATACCAACCACTGCCTTTAGATACCATTCTAATGTTTACAGGAACTGGGATTATTTTTTTAATCTGTCGCTATTTTAAATTGCATTTTGCTCAAAAAAATCCGACAGGTTTGCTATACCGCCTGCTGACTTGGATCCCTATCGCTCTCTTATTTGCACTTATTTTTGTTAAAACAATGCCGAACTTGCTGATCTGGGGCGTTCAAGGAATCGCTTTTATGGCGCTTGCAGCTTTTATTTTTTCACCTCAATCACTTTTTAATAAATAGGCTCAATATATGCTGGCTTATTGGTACAACGCACCACGTCACATCAAACTTATCTTCATTATCGTTGTTTGTGTTGCAGTTTATGCTGCTAATCAAGTTCAGCCCTTACCTCCTATTTATACAATACTCAGCTTTATTTTCGGATTTGGTTTACATATTGAGCATTACTTGAATACCAAACTTTCAAACAACACATCAGGCAAATCGAGCTTGGGAGTTTTAATCAAAATCTATCCTATTTTGATCATTATTATTTTGATGTATTTGCTCCCTTTTCAGCATAAATGGATTCATCTCATACAAGCTTTAGGCTTTGTACTGGTTGGCTTTTTTCTTGTTTCGATTTATCAAAATCGTGCTAAAAGATTTAACTAAACACATTCAGCAAAAATATCTTAGAACTAATTTTAGATTTTCATCTTGAGCTACAACAGGTATCATCTTCAGTGGTTCATGATGAAGCAGCTCTATTGAGTAATTATTTATCTTCTGAGCTATCTCCCCCTTTCTATATTATGGAATTAATCCGAACTCGAGAGTGTTATGCGTGCATATTTAGACCTACTACAACATATCCTTGATAATGGCGGTGACAAAGGCGACCGTACAGGCACAGGAACCCGTTCTGTATTTGGTCATCAAATGCGTTTTGATCTCTCTAAAGGTTTTCCTTTACTCACTACCAAAAAAGTTCACTTCCGCTCGATTGTGATTGAGTTGCTTTGGTTTTTAAAAGGCGACACTAACGTCCAATACCTAAAAGACAATAAAGTTTCAATTTGGGACGAATGGGCAACAGCAGAACAAACTGCTCGCTTTGGCCGTCCAGAGCATGAACTTGGACCAGTCTATGGTCATCAATGGCGTAATTTCGGCGCAACTAAAAATGCTGACGGTACTTATAATCAAGATGGTTTTGACCAGATTAAATGGTTAATTAATGAAATTAAAACCAATCCAAATTCACGCCGTTTAATTGTTTCTGGCTGGAACCCAAATGAAGCTGGACAAGTTGCCTTACCGCCTTGCCATACGCTCTTCCAATTTTTCGTACAAGACAACAAGTTGTCATGCCAGCTTTATCAACGTAGTGCTGACGTGTTCTTAGGCGTGCCTTTTAATATCGCGAGTTATGCTCTACTCACCCATATGATTGCTCAAGTGTGCGGTTTAGGTGTAGGTGATTTTGTCTGGACTGGTGGTGATACACATCTTTATGCCAACCATTTTGAACAAGCTAAACTTCAATTGACACGTGAGCCTTTACCGTTATGCCAATTGAAACTAAATCCAGAAATAACTGACTTATTTGATTTCAAATTTGAAGATATCGAGATTGTAGGTTACGAGTCACATCCGGCAATTAAAGCACCAGTTGCAGTATAACAAAGGCTTAAATTTCATTAGATTACGGTTTAGAGAATAAGATTATGGCATGGCAAAATGTAGAAGTTGTCCACGTTGTGGCAATGGACAAAAACCACTGTATTGGTAAAGGCAATGCGTTGCCATGGCATATTTCTGCCGACTTAAAACATTTTAAAGAAATCACACAAGGCGGTGTGGTCGTGATGGGCCGTAAAACACTTGAGTCTATGGGCCGTGCTCTACCAAACCGTGTGAACTGGGTAATTACCCGTGACATTAACTGGCAATTTGACGGTGTTAAAGTTGCATATTCAATTGAAGATGCTTTAAACGCAGCTTTAGAAGATGTAAAGAATACCGAAAAACAAGCTTTATTCATCATTGGTGGGGGCGAGATATTCAAGCAAACCTTATCGATTGCAGACCGTCTTGAACTTACTCATGTTGACTTAGATGTGCAAGGTGATGCACATTATCCAACAATACCAAGTGAGTTTCATAAAACCGCAAGTGAACAGCATGTTGATGAAAAATCAGGAACTTCATTCGAGTTTGCCACTTATAAAAAATAATTTTATGGATGCCTATGCACAATATCGGAACACGTGAATTTATTACTGCTCTACTTTTTGGGCTATTACATAGTTTATTCACGCTGTTTATTGTGTTCTCTAGCATTTGGGTATGCGTAGCGCTTTGGGTTCAACAACCTTTTGGCTGGTTAGGCAGCCGCATACTCATTGGCATATGGATTGCTTTTGCACTCAGCATGGCTGGCTTATATGTTGAAGGTCATATTATTAGCCGCCGTACCGATATCCTGATTTATCTTTTAGCGTTTGCCTGCTCTCTTGTTTGGTATTTTTCGATTACTGCACGTCAAGATCGAGACTGGAACCCTGAAGTTGCCAATATACTGAGTTACGAAAAGCACGGTGATGTGATCACTTTGCACAATGTTCGTAACTTCAACTGGCATCCTGACGGAACCTATGATGTGCGATGGGAAACCCGCACTTTTGACCTCAACCAGTTAAATGGAGTAAATATCATTACTTCTTACTGGATGGGACCACAAATTGCTCACACACTGGTAAGTTTCGAATTTGCACACCAACAACCACTAGTCTTCTCAATCGAGATTCGTAAAGAAAAGACTGAGGAGTTTTCGGCAATTGGCGGTTTTTTTAGAAAATATGAACTGAGCTTAATTGCTTCTGATGAAAAAGATATTGTCTACACGCGCAGTAACATCCGCAAAGAGCAGGTTTATAATTTCCCAGTCAATATGCCGCGTAGCGAGCAAAAAGCGCTATTTTTAGAATATCTTAAGAAATCGGATGAGCTGCGCAAGAAGCCAGAGTGGTATAACACACTTACGAGTAACTGTACAACTTTAATTTTTGATATGGTTCAAGCGATTAACCCCTATGAACTTCCTAAAGATTATCGTCTAATCGCTTCGGGTTACTTACCTAATTATTTATATGACCTTAAAGCACTTAATCAAAATATCAGTTTAAAACAGTGGTATCAAATTGCGCATATCAACCCACGTACTGAAAATTTTGAACAGCTTTCAGATCAGAGTAGTCAACACTTCTCTCAAATCGTTCGACAAGGTTTACCTAAAGCTAAATGAAATAAGTAATGCACTTTTCTTTACTTTTTTATACATGCTTTACTTTGTATTTTAAATACATAAACCCTATTGTAATAGGCAGGAAATAGAGGGAAAAACAATGCAACAGGCATTATTTGGCGGCGGCTGTTTTTGGTGCGTCGAAGCTGTATTTTTACAAATACGCGGTGTAGAAAAAGTAACTAGTGGTTATGCAGGTGGACACACCACTAACCCTACCTACGAGCAAGTATGTCAAGGAGACACCCAGCACGCTGAGGTGATCTTAGTCGACTTTGATGAAGAGCAAGTAACTTACTCCCAGTTACTCGACGTGTTCTTTGCGACTCATGATCCAACGACTTTAAATCGCCAAGGTAATGATATCGGCACACAATACCGCTCTGTTATTTACTATTATAATGAAGAGCAAAAGCAGGCAGCGGAACACACGATTCAGACTCTAAAAAATGACGATCTTGATATTGTGACTGAGCTGTCCCCTGTTCCGACATTCTATCCAGCAGAAGAATATCATCAGAATTACTATGCAAAGAATCCTTCACAAGGTTATTGCAACTTTGCGATTCCACCAAAGCTGCTCAAGCTATATAGTAAATTCCAGCATCTGATGAAAGATCAATAAATCAGAGCAATAAAAAAGCAACCAGTTTGGTTGCTTTTTTACTGAGTAAACTAAATTTTAGTTTTCACTTACAAAGGCAATATCGCTCAGTCCGGCTTCACTGGCGCGAGACATTACCTGAGCAACAGTATCGTACTTCGACTCTTTATCAGCACGAAGTTGAACTGTTGGTTTAACATCGCCTTGACCTGCTTCTTGAAAACGTTTTTGAAGCTCATCTAGGCTAATTACTTGAGTATCCCAAGCCACTTCACCATTTGCATTGATACTAATCGTAATTGCTTTTGGTGGTGGATCAATAATTTCAGCAGTTGTTTTAGGAAGCGTTAATGGAATCGATGGGTTGGCAACTGTTGCTGTGACCAAAAAGATGATCATTAACACCAACATAATGTCGATTAGCGGAATGAGATTCATCTCATTCATGCCACTATCGTGGTCTTCACCCAATTGAAAAGCCATTAAGCTTGACCTCCAACGTAACTTTGCTGTGCAGTTTTAACATCAGACTTTACAGTTGAGTCTTGCTGCAACATCGTGTCAATTAACAAGCTGTGCGCTTGGTCTTGTAAGTCGTGAGCAAGACCACGGTTTGCACGTACACAAATGTTATAAGCCAATACCGCTGGAATCGCAACTGCAAGACCAAGACCAGTCATAATAAGTGCTTCACCTACTGGTGTAGCCACTTGAGCCAAACCTGCTTGTCCGCTTTTACCTACCGCAACAAGTGCATGGAAAATACCCCAAACAGTACCAAACAAACCTACGAATGGTGCAATTGAAGCAATTGTTCCTAAAACAGAAATACCTTTATCAGCATTGGCTTTTTCAGCAGAAATCTGACGAAGTAATGCCTGCTCTGCAACCGCTTTACGCTGTTCAAAACTCAACGGTTGTAACTTTGCTTTTAGCGAAGTGATAGCCTGAGAAAGTTGAGCATAAGCTTGTTGTTTTAGCTGGCGAGTCCCCATCAAACGTAAGATGAAAACTGTCCAGGTAGCAATCGACATTGCCAATAAGATGAAATACAGGGTTTTACTCACTGCATCTGCATGTTGCCAATAGATTGAAAAGTTCATATTGAACTCCTGATTAAGGTTAGCCGTTGGGACTCAAATTCATTTAAGGGGTTAAATCAAAGGGTTGCTCTGCTTTAATTGGATAAGCAACACCATTTTCCATATAAGGTTTAAATTTCGCACCGCGAACAGCACGGACTACTTTGTCATCTAGACTTGAAATACCACTACTTCTAGTCACTCGTACATTAATAATTTTGCCTTTTTCATCGGCTTCAATGAGTACCATGACAGAGCGTGCTTCGCCTTGTAAATCCTTTGAAGAAACAGTTAAACGTGGCGAGCGGCTCCACTGTACACCCGAACCACCAATTGAAACGCGTTTCGGTGATGGATCTGGGGCAGGTTGAGCTTTAGGCGCTTCTTGTACCACTGGTTTTGGTTTTTCGATAACTTTTTCAGTAACAGTTGTCGTTACCACTTTGGTTTCAACTTTAGGTTCTGTCTTTACTGTTTCTTTTGGTGTTTCAGCTTTTTTCACCTGTTGAATTTTTTCCACTTTTTTAGGTGGTGTCACAGGTTTTTCAACAACTTTAACTTCTTTTACCTCTTTCTTAGGTTCCGGCTTTTTAGGCTGTTCCTTTGGCTTAGGAGGTAGTGGTTTTGGTTGCTCTTGAATTTTTACGAAACGTACCTGTAAAGGCTTCTTCTCGATTGGCTTTAATTCAGCAGGCTTAATATGGCTGACCGCCCATAAGACCCCGATATGACCAATTGCAACCGCAATTAGTGCCGTGATGACTTTCTTTTTCATCGGATTGGGAGAGTTTAAGGCTGCGGAAGATTGACTCATAAGAATCTAATTACCTAATGGATGATGATTTCAGATTTCTATTTGTAGAAACGATTTCAAACATCGGATAGAACAATAAAGTGCCACAATAATAAATGAGAAGTGTTTTCATTTGCAACTATTTTTTGAGAAAAACATTTGCTCAATATCACTAATTTGTATCAGTTGAGTGTCTTTGCTTTTGTTTTCTCATAGTTACATGAACGCATATCTCTTGTTCACAAAATGTTTAATCTAACTTATATAGTTAGGCTAATTTCACTATGAAGAGATCGAATCCTACCATAAATTCATTCAATTTTGTTATGTTATATCATTTCAATATTTTTTTTGATATAAAAAAACACGCATGAAGCGTGCTTTTTTAAAATAAACGTTATTTAAAAAACAACCGTCTTATTACCATCAACAATAATACGGTCTTCTAAATGCCATTTTACTGCTCGAGCCAATACATTACGCTCAACATCTTCACCTAGCTCACGAAGTTGCTCAACATTATAGTCATGGCTTACACGCTCAACGTCTTGCTCAATAATTGGACCTTGGTCTAGATCAGCCGTCACATAGTGAGCTGTCGCACCGATCAACTTTACACCTTTTTCATAAGCTTGTTTATATGGGTTGGCACCCACGAAAGCTGGCAAGAAAGAATGGTGGATATTAATGATTTTCATTTCCCATTTCGCAACAAAATCTTCGCTTAAAATCTGCATGTAGCGTGCAAGAACTAATAAGTCATTGCCCTGCATCATTTCATCAATTTGTGCATAAGCTTCAGCTTTATTGTCTTTAGTTACTTTAATTACAGTAAATGGAATACCGAAGTTCTCAACAGATTCACGTAAATCTTCGTGGTTAGAAATCACGTGTGTAATTTCACAAGGTAACGACCCACGTGCATGACGCCACAATAACTCAAGTAAAGCATGGTCGACTTTAGAAACTAAAATACCAACCTTTTTAATTTCATTTACGAAAGCAAGACGCCATTGCATGCCATAACGCTCAGCAACGTTGGCAGCAAATGTTTGAATTAATGCATCTTTACGTGACTGTAAATGATCAAGTTCAAACTCAACACGCATGAAATAACGTCCACCCTGAGCTTCCGTCGCATATTGGTCAAGCGCGGTAATGTTTGCACCTTGGTGGTACAAAAAGCTCGATACAGCCTGTACGATCCCAGGCTTGTCTTCACAAGTAATCAGTAAACGGGCTGTATTGGCAGTGGTCATATTCATTTGGTTAATATCACTTAATTGAGTCAAATTTTTAATAAGCCGAGTATTCTAGCGCTCTAAATAGGCAAGTACAACTATTCATCTTTTAACGACGACAAGCTGGCGAATAGATCAGAAGGCCCCAGTGAATCAAGCAACTGCTCGTAAGTTGCTCGGCTTTCCCCCATAAGATAAGGACCTTCAAGGAAAACCATTTGACGTAATGCCTGCCAAACCCATTTTTCTTCTAAGTGGTTATTGTCACTAATGTGACCAGACATATATAAAAAGTTTGTCCAGTTTGTTAATACAATCCATAAGTTAATAATGAGCGCTTCAATTTCAGATGGCGTCATTTTCATAAGACCAGCATCGACAAAGGCTTGATAAATTTTTTGCCCTTGCTGCATGACCTGCCCCGCAAAACGCGGATAAATCTTTTTAAAGTCTTCGTTACTTTCAACTAAATGATAGACATCACGATGTATAAAACGGTAACTCCAGAGTTGACCACTTAATACTTGAAAATAGTTAATTTTATCATTGGTCGTTAGTGGTCTGTCTTCAGGTAAAGAAAGCATGTCCAAAGTCTCAACCTGATATTGGTACATTAATTCTTTAATAATTTCATGCTTATTCCGGAAATGGTAATACAAGTTTCCAGGACTAATACCTAACTCCGCAGCAATATGATTGGTTGTAACCGACCGTTCACCTCGCTCGTTAAAAAGCTGCAAACTGATTTGTAAAATCCGGTCTTTTGTCTTCAGAGCTTTAGGTAGAGACATTTTAATAACCTTTAATAATTCACATGGTTAAGACTTAAACACATAAACCGACTTGACTATTTAGAGTATTTACTCTAAAAAATAAGTATATCAGTATATTTGGTAAGTACCGATGAACAGTCAAACAAAAACAAATCCAGAGACTCAGCTTCCTTATGATGTTAAGCATTTACATGATTTGCTTGAACAACAAAAGCTCGCTTATTTACGTCATCCGGTACCCACTGCTAAAGAGCGTATTGATCGTTTAGCTCGTCTTAAAAGAGTCTTGGTAAAATATCAAGATCAGATTGCCGAAGCAATTAACCTTGATTATGGCAATCGTGCAGTTATGGAAACAAAAATTGGTGAACTACTCACGAGTTTGGAACAAATCAAGTATTACAGTAAACATCTGACTGCATGGATGAAACCATCAAAACGCCACATCAGTGTATTACATCAGCCAGCAAAAGGTTGGGTACAATATCAGCCTATGGGTGTGATTGGTATTATTACACCATGGAATTACCCATTATTACTTTCAGTTGGACCTCTGATCTGTGCACTAGCTGCAGGCAACCATGCCATGATCAAAATTTCTAGCGCCTCACCAAACTTTGGACGTGTCCTTGAAAGTGCATTGGCAGAAGCATTTCCACAAGAATTAGTTGCTGTGGTAAATGGTGGTGGCATTATTTCAGATGCGTTTAGTCATTTGCCTTTTGACAAAATGATTTTCACAGGCTCAACTTCTGTTGGTAAAACAGTGATGGCAGCCGCAGCTCAAAACCTAGTTCCAGTAATTCTCGAGTTAGGCGGAAAATCTCCTGCTCTTGTGCATGCATCTATGGACATGAAAGATGTTGCCCAGCGTATTGCTGTAGGTAAATTATGGAATGCAGGACAAACTTGTGTTGCGCCGGATCATATTTTCTTACCACGAGGCAAAACTGCCGAGTTCATCGAAAACTTTAAATTGATTGTAGCTGGAATGTACCCTCATTTCCGAAACAACCAAGACTACACTTCTATTATTAATGATAAACAGTACAACCGCATTCAGGGTTATCTTGAAAATGCCCGTGATCAAGGTGCACGTATTGTTGAAATTAATCCGCAAAATGAAATTTTAGATGATGTCCGTAAAATTGCGCCAACTTTAGTCACTGGTGTGACGACCGCAATGGATATTATGCAAAATGAAATCTTCGGGCCTATTCTACCGATTTTAGAATATGACCAAATAGAAGAAGTCATCGAATTCATTAATAGTCGTCCACGTCCTCTAGCGATGTATTATTTTGACTATGATCAAGCGCGTGCTGACTATATTGCACAACACACCCATTCAGGGCATTTCGGAATTAACATGGTGATTACCCATGTTGCACAAGATGATTTACCGTTTGGCGGAATTGGCGCATCAGGTATGGGTAAATATCACGGACCAGAGGGCTTTTTTAGCCTTTCTCATGAGCGTTCGGTGATGTCAAATCCAAAACTTTATAGCCTTAAATACATTCTTCCACCGTTCAATAAGCCGATTCATCGTTTCATTTCGAAAACCTTGTTGCGCTAACTGATCAAGGCATGATCTGTTATACTAAATCATGCCTCGTTTTTACCAATTTCGCTTGTCTTTTAATCGTATTTTTGGTATAAAACGCCCCTTGAATGAATTCATCCGTTTACATTTAGTATGACTGGCCACAGATTTGCTGTTGGCTGAATCAATGGAGTTACACCATGTCTAAGGTTTGCCAAGTTACCGGCAAGCGTCCAGTCGTTGGTAACAACGTCTCACACGCCAACAACAAAACCAAGCGCCGGTTCGAGCCGAACCTGCACCACCACCGTTTCTGGTTAGAAAGCGAAAAACGTTTTGTACGTCTTCGTTTAACCACTAAAGGTATGCGTATTATTGACAAATTGGGTATCGAAAAGGTTGTTGCAGACCTTCGTGCTCAAGGTCAAAAGATCTAAGGAGTCTGAGCAATGCGTGATAAGATTCGCCTCGTTTCTTCAGCTGGTACAGGTTACTTCTATACCACGACTAAAAACAAACGTACTATGCCGGAAAAAATGGAAATCAAAAAATTTGATCCAAAAATCCGTCAACACGTGATTTTCAAAGAAGCTAAAATCAAATAATTTTAGCCTCGAAAAAAACGACTTCTTTATGAAGTCGTTTTTTTTTGCATTTTTTTTATACCCACCTTTTTGTTAAACTTTCTCTACATTCCGCCTTGGCATTTTTTATGCTTGTTTTTAGCCTAACTCACGTAAAAGGAGTTTTTAGTGCCGCATGACGTAGATTTAATTATTTTACTTGCTGTTGGTTTCGGCGTTGCCCTCATTTTTGGCTATATTGCAGCCCGATTACGACTCCCCCCTCTTATCGGCTATTTAATTGCCGGAATTATTATTAGCCCAAATACACCGGGTATAGAAGCAGATATCCACCTTGCCAACCAGCTTGCAGAACTCGGGGTCATGTTCCTGATGTTTGGTGTAGGGATGCACTTTTCATTAAAAGACTTATTACTAGTTCGTCGTATTGCCTTGCCTGGCGCAATTTTACAGATCGCTGTTGCAACCTTACTTGGTATTGGCGTTTCAATGCTATGGGGATGGAGTTTCGGGTCTGCACTCGTTTTTGGCTTAAGTCTATCGTGTGCGAGCACGGTTGTATTATTAAAAGCATTAGGAGACCGAGGTCTTTTAGACTCAGTTAACGGCAAAATTGCTGTGGGTTGGCTGTTAGTCGAAGACTTAGTGATGGTACTGGTTTTAGTACTTCTTCCGGCTACAGCTGTTTTACTCGGTGGAAAAGCACCAGCAGGTGCAGACGGAAATATCTGGTTAACCCTTGGAATAACTTTATTAAAAGTGATTGGCTTTATTGCCTTTATGCTTATTGTAGGCAAGCGTGTTGTACCTATTATTATGCAATTCGTTGCTCGGTTAGGGTCAAGAGAGCTATTTACGCTGACTGTCGTCGCTGCTGCTGTTTCGATTGCTTACGGCTCTTATGCCATCTTTGGGGTTTCAATGGCTTTAGGCGCATTCTTTGCGGGTATGGTCGTTAAAGAATCAGACTTTAGCCATCGTGCAGAAGAAGAAACTCTTCCTCTACGTGAAATTTTCTCGATTTTATTTTTCGTTTCTGTGGGTATGCTGTTTGATCCACATATTCTTGTGGAGAGTCCGCTCCATATTTTAGCTGTTATCGCGATTATTATGGTGGGTAAGACTCTTGCTGCAATGGCACTGGTTTTATTCTTCCGCTATCCAATCAATACAGCTTTAACAGTCGGGGCAAGCCTTGCACAGATTGGTGAGTTTTCATTTATTTTGGCGACACTCGGTGTTTCTTTAGGCCTATTAAGCTTAGAAGCTCAGAATTTAATTCTAGCTGGCGCTTTATTTTCAATTACGCTTAACTCTTTCATCTTCTCAGCCATTGAGCCTGTACAACGCTGGATTCGTGAACGCTCTCACTTAGCTCGACTGCTTGAACGTAGTGGTGACCCATTAGCAATGTTACCCGATGAAGTTGATCAAGCTTACTTACGTGATCAGGTTGTGATTGTGGGATATGGCGGTGTGGGAAGACGTATTACTGAAAATTTAATTAATGAGAATATTAAAGTCGTTATTGCAGAAGAGAATCGTGAAATCGTAGAAAAACTACGTAATGCAAATATTGCTGCTGTGAGTGGTGTTGCTACTGAACCGAGTGTTTTAATTCAAGCACATATCATGCATGCACGACTCTTAGTAATCTCACCTATGGATATTTTAGATATTCACCGTATTGTGGCGATTGCCAAGCAATTAAACCCACAAATTCAGGTATTAATTTGCGCGGAAAGCAAAGAAGAAGCAGCGGTTATCCGTGACGAAAATATTGGAGAGGTGTTCTATGCAAAAGAAGAAATGGCAAAGAATATGAGCCACCACATCTTAAATCAGATCGAGCTTGCTCATCAGTCAACGGTTCATTAACTCCATATAAAAAGCGTACTCAAGAGTACGCTTTTTTTAACTCAAGAATTTAGGCTGTTCGTCTAATACCTCAGCCTGCCACTCGTTTACCTGCTTTTCCAACAGTCCAAACAATGCAGCCTGAATCATATGCTGAGCAACAACTGGAGTCTGCTCACCCAAGATTGCTTTGACTTCATCGCTAAATTGAATTTTAACCAAGGGTTCATTCTCAGAACCTGCATTACGCAAGGCGAGTTCACCACCTTCGAGTTGAACTAATTCCAACACTGCTTCTTGATTTCCAAATAACTCTTTCAATTGCTGTATAGACATATACTTCCTCCATGTTTCAACATGGTGGCAAAGCACCCTTGCACTTTGCATCTCTTGTCTTATTTATATAGGCACACCTAGTCTAAATTTCAAGCATCTAGGCAGTTTAATTTTAGAACTCGACCATTTCGTTACGAAAACCATCAATTAAATGACTTAATTCTCGATGCCATTCACGCAAGATTTTAACATCTGGCAACCAAGACTGAGGCCCTTGTGTCACTTTAATAATGAGGTTAGAAGAAGTCTCTTCTTCCGGAGTCGGTTCTTTTGGTTCTGGGGCGTATTGGCACATACGATAAGCTCGTTTTAACTCTGCAACAAAACCATCTTTTGCCAATTGCTGCAAAACGGACACTTCAGGAGAAACCTGCCCTTTTGCCGCCATATGTTCCTCTATAGATTTTAAGGTGGGTTGCAAATCATTTAAACGGTAATAACGTACCAATTCTTGTAAGAACGCTAACATTGCGCCATGTAAATGAAATACAGCTGCTTCACGGTAAGCTTGTACCTGCTGCACATGATCGGTCTGCTCTGCCTGTTGACACGCTAGACGTGCAAAATAGAGCTTCTGATTGGTACGATCGGCATGATAACGAGCAACACGTGACATAACTAAACTTTCCTGTTCTAAAATCGCCATTGCAATAGCTATTCTTAGCTTAACGACTCCATTGATAAAATCAACGTTATTTATGGTAAATCCAGCTCAACTTGATAAATTTTACGTTTAGCTAAAATTTTCACTGGCTGTTTTATAGGACGAACATTACTTAAGACCCAAGCAAAATAGCCTTCACTCCAAGCAGATGCACAGGCTAAATTGACCTCGTCATTTCGCCAAGGGTGAATAGAGTCGACATCAACTAAAGCGACAGCAACTCCTTCCTCTTCATCAGTATCTTTAATCAGAAAGTTCTGGTTTTCGACAATTAATAGATCTTTCACTGGTAACTGCGTAGGCACCCATGAACGCACTTCAAGTGTTTTGATACCTTCAGCAATACGAATACCATTGGGCGTTACAATCGAGAGAGCTAAAAATTGTCTTTTCATCAGAAAAACTTATTCTTCGGCTGCTTTAACTCGAATTCCATAGCCTTTAACTTTAAGCGTATTTAAGCCTTTAATTGCCTTAATCGCTTCACGTGGATTCGGCATTTCAACAAAACCAAAGCCTTTCGATTTACCTGTGTCTTTATCAGTCACCAGAACACATGTATCAACTTTACCATATGCCTTAAACAACTCTAAAACTTCAGCTTCACTTACAGCACGATCTAAATTACGAACTAATATTTTCATTTTCTAACCTTAATTGGCAATAAAAGGGAGGGCCAATATACATTTAAGTAATCACAGCGTCTTATACAGTAGTTTAGTCCAGATCGATACCAAAACCTAAATTTACTGCAGGAGATCTGTTCCATTGTTTTTTAGTAAATTGCTGAGGTACTTGCCTATGAATTTTTGCTTGAACCAAGTGTGCAGGCAGATCATTTAAGAAATAACTCTCAACTTTACGACCTTGCTCATCATAAGTGTCTTGCGACCACGTATTAAGGTTTTGCTTCGTCAAAATTAATTCATTTTCAGCACGCGTTAAGGCAACATATAGCACACGGCGTTCTTCCTCAACATCATCAAAATCACCCTGAGCCCTTGCATAAGGATATTGATTTGGCGATACGTGAGGTACATAACAAACTTTCTGTTCGGCACCCTTAGCTGAATGAATCGTAATTAAAGTTACTAAATCTTGATCAGCAGCTTTTTCAATTTCAGAAACTGAAATCGGCTCAAGTACATATTCCTCAAGGAATTCACCTAACGACGCATGCTTTCGTGCAAGTTGCTTAACCAAATCAAAGTCTTTTAAACGACGCGACCAATCTTTAGTTTTATAATTTTGCTCTAGCTGTTCACCTAAAGCATCAAGAGCCAAGCCAATACTTACCTCAACATGCTGCTGTAATACATCTAGCTGTTTTAAAATTAAAATCGCTTGTAGTGGTACCTTGCCATGGCGTTCAAGTCGCTGACAGCGCTCCTCGACATCAACAATTCCCATCAGTTCTTGGGCTAACTTACTCGCTCCAACATCGCCAATCCCATCCCATAAGGTTAAAAAGCGCATCCAAGCCAAATCATCGTGAGGGTTACTCACAATACGTAAGAGACTGAGCACATCCTTTACATGGGCCGACTCAAGAAGCTTTACCCCGCCAATAAAACGATAAGGTATTTCAGCAGCAATAAAAGCCCCTTCTAGATATCGGGCACTATAGCCAGAACGGACTAACACCATGTGGTCATGCCAGTTTGCACCTTGCTGATGGCGTGTTATTAAATCTTGTGCGATCCAGTTTGCTTCTTCAAACTCATTACCAAACAAATGTAGCTGTGGCTTTTGCCCTTGGCCACGATGCGCTTGTAGCTGTTTTTGATAATCGATTGGGCTATGTGCCAACAACCAATTTGATAAATCTAGAATTTCTTGGGTCGAGCGATAATTTAAAGCCAGTGTAAGTACTTCTGCATCGGGTATTCGTTCTTTAAAAGAATGAATATTTTCAAAGTCTGCACCACGAAAGCCATAAATGGACTGCGCATCATCACCCACACAAAATAACTTCACTTTACCAATTAAGGGCTGTAACAAAGCCCATTGCAAAGGGTTTGTATCTTGCATTTCATCAACTAGCAATGCCTGACAAAAGCCCGCTACCCAATTGATCAACGCTTCTGAGTTTTGTAAATGAACAGCCACAATCGACAAGATATCGTCGTAATCTAAAAAATTACGCTCTCTTTTACGTTGCTCATAAGTTTTCATCAACTCAGCAATTTGTGCCTTGTGCTCATAGGCTTCTGGAAGTTGCTTAAGCAGTGCTTCAGAAAGCTTGGTTTGAGTATTTCTTGCATAGGAATATAAATCACACAGCTCTGCCGCTTTAGGTAAAACATTATCTTTGTCTTTACCTCTTAATAAACGGAACATCAGTAACTGATCATCGCGATCAATAATACTAAATTGATTTAAGCCAAAAGCTTGTGGATTACGGCGCAGTAAATACATACAAAAAGTATGAAAAGTCGAAGCTCTTAGGCCCTTTGCCTGTGCTCCTACATGCTGCTCTACCCTTGCAACAATCTCACTCGCAGCACGTCGAGTAAAAGTTAAAATCTGGATTTGATTCGCTGGTAAGCCTTGATCAATTAAATAGGCGGCACGTGCAACAATTGTCTTTGTCTTGCCACAACCAGCACCCGCCAAAACTAAACAGTTCTGCGCAGATGTCGTGGCTGCTTTTTTTTGCTGAGCATTTAGTTCATTAATTAATTTTGCAAGACTCATAACACATATCGCTAAAACACCAAGACATAGTTTAACAGACCCAACCATAGATGCGTCTGCTCGCCCTAAAAACAAAAAGAGCACCTAAAGTGCTCTTTGATTCAATTTTCTTATTTAAGATATTGTTTTTGAACTAGATGGTAGGTGCTTAATCGCAGAAGCCAAACCTAGAAAATTAATTCCTTGAAATAGGATATCAATAGCAAGGAACATTCCTAACACCCAAAAAGGTGAGTCTTTAGAAACCAAAATTAAAATACCTGTAGCGAGTGTTAATAATCCGGAGAATAAAGTCCAACCCCAGCCCGTAATTGGCTTAAGTAAAATTGCGTTTATTGTACGTATAGTCCCAGCGATGATAAGTGCAATCGATAGTAAGCTTGTTAAAACTACCGCTGTTTTTACAGGAGTAGAAAAAGCGTAATAACCAGCTATTAAATAAAGTACACCAAACAGTGCCCATAACCATCGGCTTGCGCCTTTAAAAACACTAATAGCCGCAACAAGATGTAAAACACCTCCGACCATCATGAGTATTCCAAATAAAAAAACGACAGAAAAGGTCGCAAATGGTAATGAACTAAACAAAATCAGACCAAAGCCAATAAGCACAAAGCCTAATATCAAATACCACTTACGATCAGCATGTAACTGATTACGTACCAAATCATTACCGACAGTTTTCATCATGGCCACTCTTATTATCAGGTATTAGAATTTCATCTACCCAATAATAGTGATGTACTTCACATTTTTTGTCTGTATAAAATCTGCATCGTTTCTTATCAATTAATGTGGATAAAGCAGTATTTATCCACAATTTTATTTCACCCAACCAATTTCTTGAGCTGTAGGTAAACCTATTATTGTTTCATGTAAACCATTCGGCATTTTACTGCTCTGCTCGGATAATGGTGTTCGACCACCCATGATTTCAGCGTCAGTCTGCGGATATAAAGGCTCTTTTTCAGGGTACGCATAACCTAGAGGATAAAGCGGTTGACCAGTTTTTAAATCATATTTGTCTTGTGCCCCAAAGCCATGTAATAGCTCATGAACAATCACGACCTGATTTTGGGAAGCTTGTGTGTTGGTCGCAAATAAATTCACACTACCAATACGACCTTTTTCCAAAGCAGTCGAATGGATCAAAACTTTTTGATAATGGGGATCGTAATAATTTAAATAGAGTTTAAGTGATGCCCCATTATCTTCAGATTGTTGATGTCGCCATGCATAAAAACGGAACTTTAAACTCCACCACATCACATGAAAGATATTGGCATTTTGAGGAACCTCAGGAGGTCGTTGCTGTAATGGCTGGCCTAAACGAATTACAAAGTTTCCTGATTGACCACGATAATGCTGCGACCATTCTCCTAAATAATTTTTTATTTTATCAAAATCAGTGTATTGCAACTGATGAATATAGCTCTCTGTTGTCTGCAAACCATCTGCATTAATAGGATGTAAAACGACAACAATAGGTTGATTCCAGTCTTGGTTTTGATCTCGCCATGCCTGAACAGCAACAATCAATAAAATAATTAACAAACATAAAACTCGAATGTTTTTCCACATTCTTTTTCCCCATGCATTTAAAATTTTCTTTTATTGTTTTAGATATAAAAAATGCTAGCTGAGCTAGCATTTTTTATTGTGGACTTAATTAGCCCTCAACCCATTTACCATTTTGATAAATTAGGCTCCATTTGGTTTGTTTGCCTTCTGGAGTTTCCGAACCTACATATTGTGATTGATTCTTACGACTGAATTTCACAACTGTCGGATTACCTTCAGGGTCCACGTCTGGTGCTTGTAAAATAAATTGATATTTAGGATCAAGCTGAGCAGCAACACTACGCAATTCCGCAACTTTTGGCGCACGTGTTTCACGAATTTTCGGGAATTTACTTGCGGCCAAAAACAGACCAGCAGCACCATCACGCAACACGAAATAGTCATCATGCTTTGTTGAGCGCAAATGTTCCATCTTGATCGGTTCTACACGTGGAGGTGCAGGCTGACCGCTTTTCAAGACCTTACGAGTATTGTCACAGCTTGTACAAGCGAAATACGGACCAAAACGGCCAGTCTTAAGCTGCATTTCACCATCACATTTATCACACGGAATGGTTGGTCCATCGTAGCCTTTAATCTTGAACTCGCCTTCTTCAAGCTCAAAACCGTCACAATCAGGGTTGTTACCACATACATGTAGTTTACGACCACCATCAATTACATAGCTGTCCATGGCTGTGCCACATTTTGCACAACGATGTTTTGACATCAAGTCTGCGGTTTCAGCACCATCATCATCAGAAAGAGCAGCTAAGGACTCAACAGGTGTTAAGTTCAAAGTACCTTTACAACGCTCTTTAGGCGGCAAGTTATATCCAGAACAACCTAAGAATACGCCTGTTGTACCTGTACGAATCTGCATTGGACGTGAACATTCAGGACAATGTACTGCTGGCACTTCAACCGGTTGGTTACGGCGCATTCCGTGCTCGCCCTGAGCATTAGTAAGACGTTTTTTGAAGTCACCGTAGAAAGTATCAAGTAACTCTTTCCAGTTACGCTCGCCTGTTGCAACTTTATCGAGCTGCCCCTCAAGGTCTGCTGTAAATGCATAGTTCATCAAGTTATTGAAACTTTCATCAAGACGATCCGTGACAATTTCACCCATTTTTTCGGCGAAAAGACGACGGTTTTCTAACTTAACGTAGCCACGTTCTTGAATCGTAGAAATAATAGCTGCATAAGTCGAAGGACGACCAATACTACGTTTTTCGAGTTCTTTAACCAAAGAAGCTTCAGTAAAACGTGCAGGTGGTTTAGTAAAGTGCTGACTTGGGTCTAACTTCTCTAATTTTAAAATTTCGCCTACTTTAATTGCAGGCAAAATAATATCGTCATCAGACTTGTTGGCACCACGCACTCGTGTAAAACCATCAAATACAAGCGTACGGCCTTTTGCCTTCAATTCAACATCAGCAGCTTCAACCGTTAAAGTTGAAGATAAATATTCTGCTGGAGTCATTTGACAAGCAACAAACTGACGCCAGATCAAATCATATAAACGCTGAGCATCACGCTCTACACCTGCAAGTTGGTCACCTGTAAGCGCAACATTAGAAGGACGAATTGCTTCATGGGCTTCTTGAGCACCAGCTTTGTTACCATAGCGGTTTGGTTTTGCAGGTAAATACTTCTCACCAAATTGGCTTTCAATATGAGCACGTACCATGCTTACTGCATCATCACTCAAGAACGTTGAGTCAGTACGCATATAGGTAATAAAACCTGCTTCATATAGACGCTGCGCTAGCATCATTGTTTTCTTTACAGAAAAACCTAGACGTGTACTTGCAGCCTGTTGCAGCGTTGAAGTGATATACGGTGCACTTGGATTGACCTTAGTCGGTTTATCTTCACGCTGTGCAACTTTATATTCAGCACCTTTTAAAACATCCAATAAAGCATCAGTTTCAGCTTTATTTTTCAGTTTAAGGGTTTTACCAGCTTGCTTAACTGCTTCAAGACGAATGTCATCTTTCTTGGCTTGAGTATCTGCAAAAACTTGCCAGTATTCTTCTGGTATAAAAGCACGAATTTCTCTTTCACGCTCTACAACCAGTTTCACTGCTACAGACTGTACACGACCTGCCGATAAACCACGGGCAATCTTTTCCCACAGCAATGGTGAAACCATAAAGCCAACAACACGGTCTAAGAAACGGCGTGCTTGCTGAGCATTAACTCGGTTTAAATCTAGGCGTGTAGGTTGTTTAAATGCTTCTTGAATGGCATTTTTAGTAATTTCGTTAAATACCACGCGATGATAACGACTGTCATCACCACCAATAACTTCTCTTAGGTGCCAAGCAATGGCTTCCCCTTCTCTATCCAAGTCCGTTGCGAGATAGATTGCATCGGCATCTTTGGCGAGTTTTTTTAGTTCAGCAACAACATTTTCCTTACCTGGCAGAACTTCGTAATGAGCTTCCCAACCATGTTCAGGATCAACCCCCATACGATTAACTAAAGCCTGACTGGCTTTTTGTTCTTTTTCTGCTTCAGTGAGTTTAGTCCGTGCAGCCGGCTTTTTCTCAGTTGATTTACTGCCACCTGTTGGCAAATCACGCACGTGACCTACAGAAGACTTTACAATGTATTGCGAACCCAGATATTTATTGATGGTTTTCGCTTTGGCAGGCGACTCCACAATCACTAAGGCACGTTTATGTGCAGCAGGTGCAGTAGATGCTGTGCTTTGAGATGCAGAGCGCGAGGTATTCGCCATATAAAATGTTATTCCTATACCAATAAATTTAAAAATCAGGCTTTAGCCAAGTTCAACAGATAAGCCTTCATCTCATCTAATTGTGTTGCTCTCAGGTCTGATTCCTCATCCCAATAAAGCCCTACACAGTTTGCCTGCATATCAATAGCATAAATCCCTTTTAATGCAATGGGAGAATCATTAAATTTCTCATCACCCTGAACCACTTTTAATTTGCCGTCTACAACGCGAGCGCGCATTAAAGATAAACGGGCATCGGGAATCAATACACTATAATAAGCAACCATGCTGGCACGCTTTTCAGTCGCCATTGGGACATGTGTCCATTCAGGTGCAACGATTACACGCGGGTGTAAACCCATTTTACGAGCTTTATCACGCATAATACCAAGTGCCTTTTCACGTGGGCTCACTCTTAAACCAAAAATGGAGCCTAGTACGAAAAGAACAATGATAACGGTAACCCAAATTCCCATATTGTCCATAGCAAAACCTATTAATCTCTTTTATTAGAGTTGCATAAGCTGACCAGAAAACGCAAGTTTCATCATAAAAATAATGCCCGATACAGGGGCAAGCTTCAAAATAGTCAGATTTCACAGTGCAAATTGCGATGAGCTGACACAAATATCATTAAGGATTCGGATGGCCATCAACAAGTGTCAACTTTCCAAACTGGTCAATATGAGCATCCCCCCACTGTTTTAAAGCAAACAGAATTTTCTCAAGACTTTGTCCCAAATCAGTCAGGCAGTATTCTACTTTAGGTGGTACCTGAGGATAGACTTCCCGATGAATAATTCCATCTTGTTCCAATTCACGTAGCTGATTTGTCAGCATTCTTTGGGTAATGCTCGGAACACGCTTTCGAATTTCGTTAAACCTCAAGGTGCCTTCATTAAATAAATGCCAAAGAATGACGCATTTCCATTTTCCATCAATCAAACTAATCGCCGCCTCCACTGAACAACCCGGAGAGCAATCAAAACTTGAATGTCGTACTTTTGCCATTTTACAGTATCCTTTTTGACACTATGAGCGTTATTTGTCTGTAGTCACTTATTTTAAGCTTACGTTATGATCAAACTCTCAACAAGAGGAAGGATAATTATGAAAGCTGTGGCATATCAAAAAGCTGGTCCCATTACATCGCCAGAAGCACTCGTTGATATTGAACTCAATGCTCCTATTGCTGAAGGACATGATTTACTTGTTCGTGTACAAGCTGTCTCAGTAAATCCGGTAGATACTAAAATTCGAAAGAATGTAAGCCCTAAAAATAATCAGTGGAAAACGCTTGGCTGGGACGCAGTAGGGGTAGTTGAAGCGATTGGAGACAAAGTTACTCAATTTAAGATTGGCGATATTGTTTGGTATGCAGGTGCTCTTAATCGTCAAGGTAGTAATAGCGAATTACAACTCGTTGATGAACGCATTGTTGGCCATAAACCAAAAACTTTAGAATTAACCGAGGCGGCAGCTCTCCCTTTAACTGCAATCACGGCTTGGGAGATGTTATTTGATCGCCTGCAAGTTCCAAAGAAAGCGCCAGAAAGCACAACAATATTAGTGATTGGTGGAGCTGGCGGTGTTGGCTCAATCACCATTCAACTTCTTAAGCAGCTGACAAACCTAACAATTATTGCAACAGCTTCACGAGCAGAAACTCAAGACTGGGTTAAGCAACTTGGAGCAGATTATGTGTTAGATCACCGTCACCCCTTAGCAGCCCAAATCAAGCAATTAGGTTTAACTGCACCTTTATATGTGTTCTCAACCACTCAAACAGATCAGCATTTAGCAGATATTGTCGAGTTGATTGCACCGCAAGGCCGTTTTGGGCTTATTGATGATCCTGAACAGTTAGATATCAAACCGTTTAAGTCAAAGTCTGTATCTGTGCATTGGGAATTTATGTTTACACGTTCAATGTTTCAGACCGAAGATATGGTAAAACAAAGTGAACTATTAAATGAAGTCAGCAAGCTGGTTGATGAAGGGAAAATCAAAACAACTGTGACAGAAGTTATAAGTCCAATTAATGCTGAAAATTTAAAACGAGTTCATCAGCAAATTGAAAGTGGCACAACAAAAGGTAAGATCGTCTTACAAGGTTTTTAAACAAAATTGAAAATATTCCCAAATAAAAAGGCAAGTATCGAACTTGCCTTTTTATTAATAGTGAGGAGGTTTATTCGTTAATGGATCAAAAGGGGCAATACCTTCTGACAAATCCGACGATTCCACACGTTGATAAAGAAATTGCATTTGTTTTTTCAAATCAGCTATTTCTTGAGTTTGAATAGCGAGTTGTTGATTTAATTGTTCAACTAAATCATCCAAAAATGTAATTCGCACTTGCAAATCTTCAATGGGTGCGGAAAATGACGCTTGATCATCATGATATGGTGGTTTAGTCATTTAAATCCTCATTTGAGATTCTGGAAAACATTATGGCCTATATTACCCTAAGGGATGTCCAACTTGCTTTTGGCGGACCTGCCCTGCTCGATGGCGCGAACTTTAATCTAGAACGTGGCGAACGAGTCTGTTTAATTGGGCGTAATGGTGAAGGTAAGTCTACTTTACTTAAACTGATCGAGGGAAGCCTATTACCAGATTCTGGTGAAGTTTCCATTCAAAATGGTTTAACAGTTTCAATGTTAGCCCAAGACGTTCCAATGGATTCAGGTAAGGTTGCTGACATTGTCGCAGATGGTGCAGGAGAAGCTGCCGAAGTACTCAGAGCTTATCATGAAGCAACTGATGCTTGTATGCTGGGAGATATGGAAGCTTGTGACCGTATGGGCAACCTACAGCATAAGCTCGACCAACTCGACGGCTGGGCACTCGAAAACAAGGTCAATGCCCTGTTAAGTAAAATGGGACTCGATCCAAATGCAGATTTGGCAGATCTTTCAGGTGGACGTAAACGCCGTGTTTTACTTGCTCGTGCTCTTTTAACGCAGCCAGACGTATTACTTCTAGACGAACCAACCAACCATTTAGATGTTGAAAGTATTGAGTGGCTAGAAAAATTCCTACTCGATCAAAATAATTTAACACTTTTATTTATCTCGCATGACCGCTCTTTTGTAGATAGCATTGCGACTCGAATTGTTGAACTTGACCGTGGCATCCTACGTGGCTACGAAGGCAACTATTCACGTTATTTAGAGCTTAAAGCTCAGCAAATGGAAGCAGAAGAGAAACAAAATGCTTTATTTGATAAAAAGTTAGCTGAAGAAGAAGCTTGGATTCGCCAAGGGATTAAAGCTCGTCGTACGCGTAACGAAGGCCGTGTGCGCGCCTTAAAAGCTTTACGTGAAGAATCGAAAGCTCGCCGTTCACAACAAGGCAAAGTGAGCATGGCGACTCAAGAAGCAAATCGCTCTGGTAAATTAGTATTTGATATTGAGCACCTAAGTGTATCTTATGATGATAAGCCACTGATTAAAGATTTCTCTACACTAGTCATGCGTGGTGACCGTATTGGCCTAGTAGGTGATAATGGTGTCGGTAAAACGACGTTAATTAAAGCCATTTTAGGTGAAATCGAGCACGGTGGTTCTGTTAAGACAGGTACACAATTAGAAGTAGCCTATTTTGATCAATTACGTAATGCCTTAGACCTTGAAAAGACAGTGATGGCAAACGTTTCAGAAGGCTCTGACTTTGTTGATGTAAACGGTAATCGTCGACATATCTATAGCTATCTACAAGACTTCTTGTTTTCACCTGAACGTGCACGTACACCAGTAAAAGCCCTTTCTGGTGGTGAGCGTAACCGTATTTTACTTGCTAAATTACTGCTTAAACCATCGAACCTGATTGTGATGGACGAACCAACCAACGACTTGGACATGGTGACTCTTGAACTACTTGAAGAGATGCTTTCTGAATATAAAGGTACTCTATTACTCATTTCGCATGACCGTGCATTTATGGACAATGTCGTAACATCAACTTGGGTCTTTGATGGTAAAGGTAATATTGCAGAGTACATTGGTGGCTACCAAGACTATTTGCAGCAGCGTCCAGATGATAAAGTCGTAGACCAAAAGTCTGACGTAAAAAAAGCTCAGGCAAAAGCCGAAGCTGAAAAAGCCGCAGCACAAAGTAATGTTAAAAAGGTCAAACTGAGTTATAAAGACCAACGTGAACTTGAGCAACTTCCTGCCGAAATCGAGAAACTGGAAGTTGAACAAGCAGAACTTTCTGACAAGCTGGCAGATGGTTCATGGTTTGTCAGTAATGCCGATGAAGCAACCAAAGCAAGTCAGCGTCTCGCAGAAATTGAAGAGGTATTACTTGAAAAATTAGAACGCTGGGATGAACTTGAACAAATGAGCAAAGGAAATTAATTCACTTTTATTTCCTTTAAAGTAAGTAAAAAAGCCTCCTTAAATTAAGGGGGCTTTTTTCAGAATATCTATAAATTTTTAAAGCAAAAAAGCTATAAAAAGTACATGATAAGTGATTAAGTTTAGTTAGACTTAATAGTTTTAAATAACACTCTGATTGAATATAAGACTTATAAAAATAATTATGTTATATCTACCAATATAATAATATTCGAGTATTTTTCATGCTAGATCTTTCTCAAATTTTAGCATTCGGATTAATCTGTTTGGCAATGGTGCTCACCCCTGGCCCAAACATGATTTATCTTATTTCTCGTTCAATTTGCCAAGGAAAAATGGCGGGATTTATTTCACTCGCTGGCGTTGGCGTTGGCTTCGTATTTTATATGCTTTGCGCTTCTTTCGGGATTACAGCGCTTATTGTTGCAGTTCCTTATGCTTACGACACCATACGTATTGCAGGAGCAATTTATTTACTCTGGCTAGCATGGAAAGCGCTACGTCCCAATGCATCCCCAATTTTTGATGTAAAACAATTATCAGTAGACTCTCCAGCTAAACTATTTTTAATGGGTTTTGCTACAAATCTACTTAATCCTAAAATTGCGATTATGTATTTATCGTTATTGCCACAATTTATTCACCCACAACAAGGCAGTATTTTATGGCAATCCATTCAACTCGGTACTATTCAAATTTTTGTTAGCGTCTCGGTAAATGCGTTAATTGTACTTTCCGCGGGTAGCATTGCCCTTTTTCTTCAACAAAAGCCTCTTTGGGCAAATATACAACGCTGGCTTATGGGAACGGTGTTAGCTGGTCTTGCTGTTCGCATTCTTTTAGAAAATCGTCGATAACCGCGTTTTACTTCCTCATCTTAACCACTCAATTCAACAGTGTATTACGACGATAAATTCAGTTCGTGATACACTTTTGCCAGTTTTAATTTTGAATTCTTTATATCGTTATGAGCCAAAAGCAGACTTATACGCCCGGTGAATTTCAATGGTCCTTTTTATTACCTAAATATTGGGGTATTTGGATTGCCATTGTTTTTTTAATGCTTTTGGCTATTTTACCATGGGCAATTCAGTGGCGTCTGGCTCATGGCTTAGCAAATCTTGCTTGGAGATATTTAAAATCTCGCCGAAAAACAACTATTCGTAATTTAGAAGTCTGCTTTCCCGAATGGTCAGCCGAAAAAGTACAGCAACAAGCTAAGCAAGTTTTTGTAGATATGATGCTTGGTGTGTTTGAGACATTAAACGCATGGTATAAGCCTTACTGGTTTAAAAACCGTGTCACCATTGAAGGCTTAGAACACATTACCAATGCTCAAGCTCAGGGCAAAGGTGTTTTATTATTGGGTACTCACAGCACGCTTCTTGATGCTGGCGGCTATGTTTGTGCTCAGTATTTTGAACCAGATGTTGTCTATCGACCTCAAAATAACCCATTGCTCGATATGCTGATTTATCGTTGCCGTGGCACCATTTATAAAGCACAAATCGACCATGATGATATGCGTGGTTTAATTCGTCACCTTAAAGATGGCGATGCCATTTGGTATAGCCCCGATCAAGACTTTGGACTCAAGCAAGGGGTGATGGCACCATTCTTTGGCGTACCAGCGGCCACAGTAACTGCTCATCGTCGTTTACTAAAAATCTCTAAGGCAGTTGCCGTTCCTTTATATTTTTATCGTCACGGTGATGTACAGGACCCTAAATATCATATTTTGATTGAACCTGCGGTAGACAATATGCCAACTGA
Organism: Acinetobacter pittii ATCC 19004 = CIP 70.29; assembly: GCF_000369045.1. GTDB lineage: Bacteria > Pseudomonadota > Gammaproteobacteria > Pseudomonadales > Moraxellaceae > Acinetobacter > Acinetobacter pittii. The sequence continues at coordinate 216,985 of NZ_KB849797.1, forward strand.
AGATGAAGTCGATGATGCAACTCGAGTTAATAAAATTATTGAAAATCAGCTTCGCATCGCACCGACTCAATATATGTGGTTCCATCGTCGTTTTAAGACACGTCCTGAGGGATATGAAGAGATTTATTAAGATAACGCTGTAATGATTTTAAATTGATGACAGACACAGCCTTAATTTAAAGTGAAATTCAAATACTATCCAATAGGCAGACCTTACTTTTTAAGGATAAAAAGTAAGCAAAAATCCTTTGTTCCGCTGATGTTACCTCCTTGTAACACAGCGAAACAGCGACATCCATGTCGCTAGCACGATAGTAAATTCCGGATAATGATTTAGTTTGAAATGATGTATCTATAGATGGTACATCTTTTATAAATGTATAAGGCAAAAAACAATGAAAGTGATGCAACTTCTCCCAGAACTCAATAGCGGTGGCGTAGAACGCGGCACACTAGAAATTGCACGTGCACTGGTTGCACAAGGCCATCAATCTCTGGTTGTGTCTAATGGCGGACGATTAGTGTCTCAACTTGAAGCTGAAGGTTCTATTCACTTAACGCTACCAATTCATAAAAAATCACTTTCAAGCTTGTGGCAAATTCGTTCTTTACGTCGGCTGATTGAACAGCATCAACCTGATATTGTTCATGTGCGCTCTCGTGTACCAGCTTGGCTTACTCACTTTGCCTTAAGAAAAATACCTGCAAACAAACGCCCTCACCTCATTAGCACTGTACATGGTTTCTATTCGGTTAATCGTTATAGTGCCATTATGACTCAAGCTGAAAAAGTGATTGCTGTTTCTGACAGCGTGGTTAAATACATCACTGACCATTATAAAAACTGTCCACCGCAAGATATTGTGCGGATTTATCGAGGCATTGACCCTGCCGCTTTTCCACATAATTACCAGCCCTCAGCACAGTGGTTTAACCAAGTTTTTAATGACTTTCCTGAGCTTGAAAATAAGTTTTTACTTTGCTTACCTGGTCGTATTACACGCTTAAAGGGGCATGAAAGTTTAATTGAACTGATGCAACAACTTCAGTCGCAATATCCTCAGCTACATGCGGTTGTTGTCGGTGGTGCTGATGCCAAAAAGCAAGCTTACTTAAGTGAATTGCAAAGTACTATTCAAAGTAAAGGGCTCGCAGATAAAATTACCTTCGTAGGTCATCGCTCAGATATTCGGGAATGGCTCGCTTTTAGCGATATTGTGCTCTCTCTATCCAATCAAGCCGAAACATTCGGTAGAACAGCCTTAGAAGCACTTTCAGTGGGTTCGCCAGTGGTTGGCTGGAACCGTGGCGGTGTTGCCGAGATTTTATCGAATGTATACCCCCAAGGTCTTGTTGAAGCAGAAAATGAAAAAGCATTAATCGAGACTGTGAAAAAGCATATTGAACAACCTCAAATCGTTGCTCCTGTCACTATGTTTAGCTTAAAAGATATGTGTGATCAAACACTAGAACTTTATCAACGCGTTTTGAAATAACCCAATAAAAAACCCGCGATATTCGCGGGTTTTTTTACAACTAAAAGAAAGCTATCTTATTTAAATGTTGCTTCATAAGCGGCAGCTTTTTCAGAGTCGTATTGTTTTTCCCATTTACTGATTACAAGTACAGCAAGTGCGTTACCAACAACGTTCAAAGCAGTACGAGCCATATCCATAATACGGTCAACACCAGCAATAAATGCTAAGCCTTCAAGCGGGATACCAACAGTATGTAAAGTTGCTAATAGGACAACAAATGATACGCCAGGAACACCAGCAATACCTTTAGAAGTAATCATCAAAGTAATAACCAAGATTACCTGTTGACCGATTGACATATCTATACCATAAAGCTGTGCAATAAAGATTGCTGCGATACTTTGGTAAAGTGTAGAACCGTCGAGGTTAAATGAATAACCTGTTGGGATCACAAAACTGGAAATTGCTTTTGGCGCACCGTAAGCTTCCATTTTTTGCATAATACGTGGTAAAACTGTTTCCGAGCTTGCTGTTGAGAATGCTAAAATCAATTCATCTTTTAAAATCTTAAACAAGATAAAGATGTTGATTCCAAACATTTTTGCGGTAATACCCAAAACCACAAAAGCAAAGAAAAAGATAGCAGCATAAACCAACACTACCAATTTAGCTAATGGAATGAGTGAAGTAAAACCGAAGTTAGCAACAGTTACTGCGATTAAACCAAACACACCCACAGGTGCATATTTCATGATGATGTGCGTTACACGGAACATCGTTTCTGAAACTGCATGAAACACATTTAACAATGGGTCTTTAGTAGTTGCTGGCAATGAAGACAGACCAATACCAAACAACACAGCAAAGAAAATCACAGGCAACATTTCACCGTGTGCCATAGAGTTAACAATATTGGTTGGAATCATGGACAAAATTGTCTGTACCAATCCATGTGACTGAGAACCAACTTCTTGAGCTGTATGCTGATATTGCGAAATATCAGTCGTCACTAACATCGCTTTATCTACACCAGCACCTGGTTGGAAAATATTTGCCGCAACCAAACCAACTAAAATAGCGATAGTCGTAATAATTTCAAAATAGAGAATGGTTTTAAAACCAAGTCGCCCTAAACTTTTCGTACTGCCAACACCTGCAATACCTAAAATCAAGGTAGAGAAAACAATTGGAATAACAATCATTTTAATCAGGCTAATAAAGATCTTACCGAGTGGGGCAAGAACATTATTCACAATACTGTCTCTGATTTCAGGCTGGTTATGTAAAACAGCCCCGACAACTATCCCTAGGATTAAAGCAATTAAAATTTGCCAAGCAAGGCTAAATTTAAAATTCTTCATAAGACAATCCTTATGCACCGCAAAGTATCAAATATGAGAGGGAGAAGACCACTAACTAAGAGTGAAACCTCAACATGCACACTAATTCCCAAACAGAAATTTAAATGTACAAACAAATCACAACCCGCCGATCCGGCGAAGTAAAAAACAATGCCTGTTGACGATCCAACATGTCAACGATCGGCACATTCTATTGAGATTTATTAATTAAACAACCCCAATTTATCTTTAAATAAATCAAAGCCTATATTTATTCCTTAATAAACTATAAAAACAAAAACTTAGATAAAAAAAATTTTATATCTTTTTTCACTAAAAATTGCGCAGATGTATATGAAAACATATGGAGGCTTAACGCGAATTAAATAGATTTTAAAAATAAGATAAACTTGGAAATATTTATGTGATTTGCAATAAATTTAATAAGGTATATAAAAATATCAACCCGAGTTCTGCGTCCTGCAAAACTCGGGTAAATGAGGTTGTGCTTTCAGGTTAATAATTATTTTTATCGTTTCCGTTCCAACATCTGATCCGTGATGCTATTCCATATCAGCGTTATGTATCCTTACGTGGGATTATCCATTCCCGGTTCCGTGTGCCGATGAATGTAGAATAAGGTTTTTATAACCCTCTGCCTATTCGCCCTAGACTCAAATCTTTGTACGATATTGCTTACATCACTTTTTATATTCTTTTTATTTATAAGGCTGTGCAATTTTATCAGTTACTACTTTTTCTTCAGCTTCAGCCTTTGCAATTCCTTCTTGGATGGCTCTTTGCGCCTCTTCTTCATCATCTTGAGTTTGTTCCAGTTCCTCTTGAATATGCTCAAATATTCGACCAGTCTGCAAAACCACATAGACAGGAAAATGATCAGATCCAATATGAGGTAAACGCTGCATCTTCACTAAACCGAAGTCTGTACTATGGAAAATATGGTCTAAAGACCAGCGCAATAAAGGATAGTCCGCATGAAAAGTATTAATAAAATGTCGCCCAACACGCGGGTCAAGCAATCCACTAATCCGTTGAAATAACCGTGTAGTACGTGACCAAGCTACATCGTTTAAATCTCCCATCACAATACAGCTTTCATCTAGATCTTTAATTTGGTCGCCCACAATTAAAAGTTCAGCATCGCGTAGAGTTGAATCCTTCGCCTCAGTTGGACTAGGTGGCTTAGGATGCAAACAATAGAGTTGAACTGGCATACCAGATCGTAAAGTCACAGTTGTATGAATAGAGGGAATTTCATCACTGAGAATAAATTTAACTTCAGTATTTGATAAAGGTAGACGGCTATATAAATGCATGCCGTAGAGGTTATCTAAGGGTACAGGAACGCGATAAGGATAGTCACTTTCAATCTCTCTTAAAGCATTTTCCCATGTCGTATCGCTTTCCAATGTAAGTAGTAAATCTGGTTTTAATGTCCTGATCTGTTCAAGCAATAAATGATACTTATCATTAGGAGTAAGGACATTCGATACGATTAATGAAATCTGCTTTTGTGGATCTAATTGAGACGTCTTCACCTGTTTAACCTGTTTTTTCCAAAACAAGGTATAGGGCAAAATCATTTTAAGCTGATAGGCAATGGCAGCAATGAGCGCAGCCAGCACGACTTCACGCCAGAGATTCCATTCGGTTGGCCAAAACAGCATTCCTATAAAAGCTAAAAGACCAACAAATAGAATCTGCAACCTAGGAAAATCGGCACCACGAAACCACCACTCATCACGAGGAATAAGTGACCAGAAACTTAACCAAATCACCAGACCAGCTAGAACTTCGATATAAATCATTGAATTTTCTCTTTTAAGATGATTTGTTTTTTAAAGTTTTTGTCATCTTTATCAATTTTGTATGTAACATAAACAAGATATTCTACTCAATAAAGATGGTGTTTTGTTTCTGTAACGCTTGCAGTTGTGGACACTTTTGATACACTCAACTCCCCCTAACAATTTTAACGCACCGAGGCAAAATGACATGAAAGTAGGTCTGGTCGGTTGGCGCGGGATGGTCGGTTCCGTCCTTATGCAACGTATGGTTGAAGAGAATGATTTTGCTCATATTGAGCCATTTTATTTCTCTACCAGTAATGCAGGTGGTGAAGCTCCTTCATTTGGTGGTAAGACTGCCCCAGCACTTATGGAAGCTACAGACATTAATAGTCTGAAGCAAATGGATGTCATTATTACCTGTCAAGGTGGTGACTATACGTCTGAAGTTTTCCCACAGTTAAAAGCGACTGGTTGGGATGGCTACTGGATTGACGCAGCTTCAACTTTACGTATGTCAGATGATGCGATCATCGTTCTTGACCCAGTAAACCTTAACGTTATTAAAGACGGCTTGGTTAACGGCACCAAAACTTTCGTAGGTGGTAACTGTACAGTATCGCTTATGTTGATGGGTGTAGGTTCACTTTTCCAAAATAATTTGGTGGAGTGGATGACTGCTATGACTTATCAAGCAGCATCAGGTGCTGGCGCACAAAACATGCGTGAGCTAATTACTGGTATGGGCTACTTATATAACAATACTAAAACATTGTTAGATGATCCTAAATCTGCAATTTTGGATATTGATCGTCAAGTTGCTGAGTTACAACGTGGTGAAGGTTTCCCATCTGCTAACTTTGGTGTGCCATTAGCGGGTTCATTAATTCCTTACATTGATAAGCAACTTGAAAACGGTCAATCAAAAGAAGAGTGGAAAGGTCAGGTTGAAACCAACAAGATCTTGGGTAACTCACAAATTGTTCCTATCGACGGCCACTGTGTCCGTATTGGTGCGATGCGTTGCCACTCTCAAGCGCTTACTATCAAGTTGAAAAAAGATGTGCCGCTTGATGAAATCGAAGATATGATTTGTACTTCAAGCCAATGGGCGAAAGTTGTACCAAACACTCGTGAAGCGTCTATGACTGACCTTACACCTGTTGCTGTAACTGGTACCTTAACTGTGCCTGTAGGTCGTCTACGTAAACTCAACATGGGTAAAGAATATCTAGGTGCATTTACAGTGGGTGACCAGTTACTCTGGGGTGCTGCTGAGCCTTTACGTCGTATGTTACGTATTTTAGTTGAATACAAAAGCTCATAATTTGATTTGAATTATTCAGTCAAAATAAAAAGCCGATCACATTAGATCGGCTTTTTCGTAACTGGTTTGTGAAAATTTTACAATTTATTTACATTTCATTATTGTATAATTTTGAATGACTTTACGACTTATTAGGTCATGGATTGAGATGACTGTTTATAACAAATTAAAAATTGCCATTTTCACCATTATGTCTTCGCCTTCTATTTATGCGATTACATTAGACCCTATACAAATTCAGTCCGCACCTGGCGATTTGTTATATGCCGAAATGAATTTTCAACAAGCTGACCCCAACGCTAATCTACAAGTCAGTCTAGCGACTCCTGAAGATTTAAGCGCGTTAGGCGTAACTCATCAGCCGCCCGGAAATCTTAATTTTTATACACGCCAAAACGGTCAAGGCTCAGGGGTTATTGTAATTACCTCATCTCGCCCTGTGATTGATCCTGAACTAAATATTGTAGTAAAAATTAGTGAAGGTTCTGCCACACGTTTGCAGCATATCAAAACCGTAATTAAGCCTTCTTCTATAAAAAAGACTGAAAATAACGAAAGTACTTTGTCACCTCAGTTTATTGTCAATGAAAAAGACATTGCTCTAAATCTGCCAGAAAGTACTAGATATGCATCACCAACTTCGGCCTCAACTACAAATAATTCAAATGATGAACACAGTCTTAGTATTAACGTTGGAACTGCTCCAGCAATAAACACAAATTCATCCAATACACTTAGTGCAAATCCTTCTACTCAGGTTGCTCAACAAGTTACAACAGCTACTACTCCAGATCAGACAGAAATTAAACCAACCAGCGCTAAGACAGCTACAAATAATTCACCAAAAACTCCGGTCAAAAATCTAACAGCGCAAAAGAAATCTGTATCTCAAAAAGCGCTTAACCAAAATCCTGCGAAGAAACAATCGTTAAGTTCCTACAAAGGACCAGCATCATCAGGTAAATATGTGGTACAGCGAAATGAGTCTTTATGGAGCATTGCTAATCGTATTGCCGCGAAAACAAAACAACCTGTTGCGAAAGTCATGCATGATATTCAAACACAAAACCGACATGCTTTTATTCAAGGTGATGTAAATCGTTTGCGTCAGGGAATCGCACTTAACCTAGCTCACTCTCCTGCAGCTAAACCTCATCAAAACAAGTCAAAAACAGATATCGCACATACTGCAAAATCAACTTCTGGCAAAGCAAAATACCGTTTACAACAAGCCGAAATGAGTATTGTGGCTGAAAACAGTCAAAATTCTACACATGGAAGTGCTAAAAAGAGCACACAACAAAGTCAAAACAATACTGAGTTAGCAGTAAAAGTTATGACAACAAGAGAAAAAACCGTTACATTACAAAGGAATGTAACCAAACTAAATCAAACTTTACGTTTAAAAGACCAACGTATTCAACTTCTGAATGCACGTTTGGCAGAGTTACAACAGCAGTTACAAGCACAGCAACAGACTCATAAGCAAAAGCATTAAGTTAAAACCAGAGTCAGCTCGCTTTATATTGCAAATATTTATTTTTTAAGGGGAAAGTAATGTTATATGTGATTCCATTCATCATATTGCTCGTGGTCGCTGTCATTTTAAAAAAACGCGAAAATAGCCAAAAGCAAGAGTCGAATTCCCCTAAAACAATAAATAGAAAAACCAATAAAAAAGCGAACTCTAAATCAAGTAAAAACTCGCGTGAAAAAACTAAAGTAAATGTAGTTGAAGAATCTATTCCCTCTACTCCACAAAGCAGTCCTGTTCCAGACGCTGTTCGTCAGAAGATTCAGCTACTTATTCAAGAAAAACAATTCTCAGCCGCTGAAGCTCAAGTCAATCAGGCGCTCAAAAAAGATAATACGCAACATGAACTTTATTTATTGCTACTTGAGATTCATATTGCACAAAAAGATGAGTTTGCAATAACTCAACTGATTAGCCATATTCGTAGCTTAGCGCTCAATGAAATAGCCATTCAAGCAGAAGCCAGACAAAAAGAATATGAGTCATCAAGACAACCAGATGCGATCGATTTTCCTCAAGCTCAAACATACCAAGAGCCAAAAAATACATCTGATGCAACAGCTCAGTTTGATCAATTAACAACAAGTTCTTCTGAAACTTCTTTTTTTGATGAATTGCAGCAAGACTATACCCCTGTAAAGCAAGAACCTGCTGTTGAAGTTGAACCTTTAGAGTTTAACTTTTCATTTGAGCAAACCACGACTACCGAAAGTACCAGCCAACCAACACACAAATCAGAGTTATCGCCATCTCAAGAAACAAATGAGCTAGCTGACCTAGAGTTTTCTTTTGACTTGGCACCTCTGCATGAATCTGAGGAAAAAAACCAGACAATAGCAGCACCAGCAGCTCAAGAGAACACCAATGCTTTGGATTTTAATCTTGAATTAACCCATGAAGATCCAGAAGTAAAACCTAATGAACAGATCTCATCATTAGATGAGCTTAAATTGGTAGAACAAGCGCCATTAGACTCGAATTCAATCGCACCTCTTGAGTTTTCGCTAGACGAGCCTGCATTAGTTACAGCACCAGAGATTGAAACTCAAAACCTTGTAGACTTAGTACGTGAAGAAACTACCCCAGATCAAACCAAAGATCCCCTTGTAGAAGCTTTTCCAGAATTAAAACAGTTAGATGAAAATGAACTTGATCTAAAACTAGCTGAGCAATACATCAAGTTAGGAGCCTACCCAGCAGCTCAAGCCTTATTGGCAAGCAATGAGCAAAAATTCAACACAGAACAACAACAACGCGCGAAAAACTTACTTAATCGCATAGCTTCTTAGAACTGTTCGATTTACCATAAGCAGTCAGAGATGACTGCTTTTTTATGCCTGCAAAAATATGAAAAAAATAGCCTTATTTTATATGGGTGGTACTTTTGGTTGCATTGGTGAACCTCTAGCTCCTATGCCTTATGAGCAATTCTTACCTCAACTTGAAAAAGTGATTCCCCCACACTTAACAGTTGACTGCTTTGCTGCACCCAATATTGTTGATAGCAGTGCATGCACGGCACCTGATTGGTTACGCCTGATTCAACGTATACAACAACTACAACTTGAAGGTTATCAGCATTTCGTTGTTATTCATGGTACAGACACGCTCAGTTATGCGGCTGCGACCCTAGCCCGCTTTTTGGGCCAAAGCTGTCATATTGTGATCACCGGTAGCCAATACCCGTTACTCAATATTCAAGGCGATAACACCCGTGAATTTACTGATGCAATTGAAAACTTATATCTTGCACTAGAACAAGTGATTGCTTTACCTGTGGGTGCTTATCTCGCATTCCACCATCAAGTATTCCACGCGCAGACTGCATTAAAAACGCATACGACTGAACTCGATGCATTTTCAGGGTTAAGTAGTGAAGCTGAGTTTACGCCTCAGCAAAATGAATTGATCGTACAAGATGCCCAAATTGAACGAGCTGCTTCCTTCCAGATTTTAAACTGGATGATGCAACCCATTGCAACACAGCACTTAGTACAGCAATTACGTCATTTACTTTCAGCCCCACCACACTTTTTAGTGTTACAAGGTTTTGGTACTGGCAATATTGCAGTAAACCAAGAATTACTTGCAACATTAGATGAGCTTTACACACGTGGCTGTGTTCCGATTCTTACCACTCAGGTGACATTCGGTGGTATTGATCAACGTTATGCGATTAGTGCATGGACCAAAACTGCAAAAATTGTCATCAGTGATGCACATAGCCATGCAGATCTCTATGCAAAAGCACTTCAAATCTATTTAAAATACCCAACCCCAGAACAATGGCTAAGCCATTGGAACGAAAATTTGCATTAAACAGAGGTAAAGCCATGCAACGTTATGCAGTCGGTATTGAATTTAGCGGAGTTCAATACCGAGGTTGGCAAACACAACAGCCAGGCGTTGCCAGCGTTCAGGAAACGATCGAGCGTGTACTGAGTAAAATTGCAGATGAGCCCATTGCACTTCACGGTGCGGGTCGTACTGATGCGGGAGTACATGCAACAAATATGGTGGCGCACTTTGACACGAACGCTATTCGTCCAGAAACGGGGTGGTTAAGAGGGGCAAATAGTCAACTACCTAAAGATATTTCCATTCAGTGGATTAAACTGATGGATGAAAATTTTCATGCCCGCTTTAAAGCGACTGCTCGACGTTACCGCTATATCATCTATAACGCACCGCATCGCCCAGCACTATTACACAAGCAAGTTACGCACATTTACCAAAAGCTAGACGTGCAAAAGATGATTAAAGCTGCTAGTAAATTTGAAGGAACGCATAACTTTGAAACTTTCCGTGCAGCAGCATGTCAATCAAACCAGCCTGTTCGACATGTAAAACATTGCCGTTTATTTGAACATGGACGCTATTTAGTTTTAGATATTCAAGCAGATGGTTTTTTACACCATATGGTGCGTAATATTGTCGGTTGCTTACTCGAAATTGGTCAAGGTATGTATGAGATTGATCATATCGATGCAATGTTTGCGGCGCAGGATCGTAAGGCGGCTGGGGTAACAGCCCCACCCGACGGTCTTTATTTTATTCAGTGTAATTATCCTGAACAGTTTGATTTGCCGCAGCCACCACTTGGGCCACATTGGCTAAACTTACCGGAGTAAGCTTAGCCAACTTTACATATACTTATCTAGCGATGCTGCTTACGCTTACGGTATTCCACAGGTGTTTCATTCGTCCAACGCTTAAATGCACGATAGAACGTACTTGGTTCAGAGAAACCTGTTAAATACACAATACGTTCAACACTCTCATTGGTATTTGCCAGAAGCTTTTTAGCCAAACGACAACGATAGTCAGAAAGTATTTGTTGAAAACTGGTATTTGCCTCACTGAGCTGAGTACGTAAGCGACGTGGAGTAATATTCAACTGAGCAGCAACCGTTTCTAGCGTCGTTTCTCCACTTTCAAGTGTTGAACCAATCGCACGGCGAACTTCGCCCACTAAATCATAGCGAGCCAATTCCTGTAGTTTTTCAATCGCGAGCTGCTCATGCAACTGCAATAACTCAGGCTCTGCTTGCCAAAGCTGAAAATCTAGAATAGCTGGATCAAAATATAAACGTGTCTCTTTCTGACCTAAGCTAACTGGGCAACCAAATACACGGAAATATTCATCCTCAGAAGCTCCTTCGCTAAAATTAAAATCGATGAAGATAGGATGAAATTGTCCTTCAGTAATGAACTTAAAAAATCTAAGCACGCCCGAAATTGCACATTCAGAGAAATGACGATTGACGAGATTGTCAGCACCAATCTGTTCACCATTGGTTAAATAACAACGTCCTTCTTCAACTACTAGTTTTGCATCAAATGCATCACTAATCAGTCGCTGATAAGCTAAGGCCCGTTTTAAGCCTTCACCAAAGGTTTCACTACTAATAAATAGATGTTCAATCACCTGCCCTCGATACAAAGGCAAATGCTCACCTAAATGCAGACCGATGTCTGGATCTTTACTGACTTCCTGAGCGGCAGTCCAAAAGGCGTACTGTGCACTTAACGGTGTACGTGCATTGGTATCGACCTGATTTAAAGCAACTCCCGCTTTGGTTAATATTTCTTCTGTTGGCAAACCCGCACGACGAATCGCTTGGTAGCCAAAGCGTAATACAACTGATGCATCTGTTAGCTGACCCACGCAGTGCCCTTCCATGTAGATACTTCATTGATATTTAGGGCTGTTGACCTTTATGCAATTAACAGTCCCTAATAACTATGATTTTAGATTAGCGTTGATTGACCAAACTGACAACAGAATTACACTTCTTTTGTGAAAAAAATTACATCTTTTTTTATTAGTCATACTTTAACCAGATGCTTTAGCAGAAGTGTGTCTATCTTGTTTTTTTTAAAAAAATTGACTATAATTTGCGCCTTTCCAATTTGATCATCAGGTAGGCTATGGCCAATAAAGAGGAACTCATTGAGTTCGAAGGCGTTGTCACCGAAACGCTTCCTAATACGATGTTCCGTGTACGTCTTGAAAACGGTCACGAAGTTATTGCACACATTTCTGGTAAAATGCGTAAACACTATATTCGTATTCTTACTGGCGACAGTGTAAAAGTCGAAATGACTCCATATGACTTAACTAAAGGTCGTATTACGTACCGTGCTCGCTAATTAGTGAATGCAAAAAAGCCACTTTATGATGTGGCTTTTTTATTGCGTTATTTATTCACTTAAGCGACTGGTTTTACATCCCACCGTTTGGCATTCACGCAATCTTTCTTGCAGCCAATGGTTTCTTTCTTGCGTTGTCTGTAAACGACATTGCACGTCTACACTATTCCTATTTGAATCTGTACACTCGGCGTCACGTTGACGTATCCATGCAAGCTGAGACTTCTTAAGAATATTTTTCTGCGCGGTGTTTAACTTTACTCGCAGTGCTTGATAATTCTTATTCAAATCTGCATCAGCACTCGCATAAATTTTATTTGTACAGTAAATATCATCGTAAGTATTGCGGGCACTATCACAGTTATCTGCATAGACTGAAGTCATGCCAAAGCTGCATAAAAAAGCAAAAACTATTTTTCTCATACTATTCGTCCTTAAGTTTTCTATAAAATTATTATTAAAGTAGTTCGGAAGTAATTGATAAATCGAAAGACAAATTTACCTTCCATTTATCATAATCCTCCTTTTTTACTTTACAAGCTTGTAAATACAACCTATTGTTCTTTAATAATAAATATAATTTCATATAGTGAGAAAAATGAACATATATACCCGCTGCCAAATTGGCTTATTATCTTTCATCATTATTTGTCTTAACGGTTGTGCTAGCCACCCACGTCAATCCGTAGATTTACAGGAATATTTAAAAGGCTTTTTAGGAAAATCATCGGCGACCATTCAACAAGATATCAATCTACGTAGTCTTGGTTTTCAAGTCGCCAATACACCGCAAAAAACACCCAATCAGCTCATCTATACGATTTTGCGTCCTTTAAGCATTCCTATTCCGATGGTGAGTAATGTTGATATGAGAGGAAGCTCTATTCCTGTCCAATCAGGAAATCTGAGCGGCAATTCTTATGATATTAATTTCAATTGCAAAGTGATTTTCCAGCTTAAAAATGACATTGCCGAGTCAATTCAATATGAAGGTAAAGCCTGTTAAAACATAGGCATAAAAAAACGCAGCTCAACGCTGCGTTTTTTTATAATAAGCTTTTAAGCAAGAGCAGCTACAACAGCCTCACCCATTTCAGCCGTACCTACTTTTGTCATACCTTCAGACATAATATCTGCTGTACGCAAACCTTGATCAAGCACTTGACCTACTGCATCTTCAATTGCTTTTGCAGCAGCTTCTTCACGGAATGTGTAGCGAAGCATCATTGCAACTGAAAGAATAGTTGCTAATGGGTTTGCCACATTTTGACCCGCGATATCAGGTGCAGAACCATGGCAAGGCTCATACATACCTTTGCCATTTTCATCTAACGAAGCCGATGGCAACATGCCGATTGAACCTGTAAGCATTGCTGCTTCATCAGATAAGATGTCGCCAAACAAGTTACCCGTTACGATCACGTCAAACTGTTTCGGTGCACGTACAAGTTGCATTGCAGCGTTATCAACATACATATGTGAAAGCTGAATATTTGAATAATTTGCTTGCTGTAAATCAGTAACTGTTTGCTTCCAAAGCTCTGTAACTTCCAAAACGTTAGCTTTATCTACAGAACAAACCTTTCCACCACGTAAGCCTGCAAGTTCAAAAGCTACTTTTGCAATACGCTTAATTTCGCTTTCAGAATAAACGTCGGTGTTATAACCTTGCTTTTCACCGTTTTCGAGTTCACGGATACCACGTGGCTGACCGAAATAGATACCGCCAGTCAATTCACGAACAATTAAAATATCTAAGCCAGCAACAATTTCAGGCTTTAAGCTCGAAGCATCTGCTAATTGCGGATATAAAATCGCTGGGCGCAAGTTAGCAAACAAGTTAAGTTCACTACGAATTTTTAAAAGACCACGTTCAGGGCGAATAGAACGCTCAATGGTGTCCCATTTTGGTCCGCCTACCGCACCTAATAAAATTGCATCAGCTTTTTTTGCTTGTTCACTTGTTACTGCTGGGTACGGTTCACCATGCGCATCAATTGCCGCGCCGCCTAATAAGCCATGTTCCCAAGTTAACGATAAATTAAATTTTTCATTTACTGTATTTAATACTTTTTCTGCCGCCCCAACAATTTCAGGACCAATACCATCACCAGCTAAAATTAAAATCTGTTTAGACATGAACTTTTTCCATTTTCCAAAGACAAGCAGTGCTACAACTACCGCGGTGTTAGTTTTTTCTGCTCAAGGAATTCACCTAGTCCTGTTGTAACATCAAATGGTCGACAAAAACGGCGAATGACATGCCCATCTTGTTCTAAATCGACACATAATGGATCTGGTACAGAAACATTCAGCAAACTACCCGAACGGTTAGATTTGTCTCGGTACATTTTAAATGTATAGCGATGGTTAGCATTAAACTGGTGAATCACATGAAATGTTTCTGCACGATCCGGAGAGATCGGATAGAAACGAATCACCACTTCATATTGTTTAGCAGGCACTGATAAATATAAGCTGTTAGTTTGGCTAAGCACTGAACCTTGTAATCTCACAATCCCTTGATGAATTGCCTGATTACTAATTCTTCGTGTTTGCGCATCCACTACAGTAATATCATTTAGTCGTTCAAATTCACAACTCTTCGCGCCCGAACAATATATTGCTGCATTCTGCCCCAAATTTTCTTGTTCAGCCTGCTTAATGCGGACAGTATCCACTACATTGTAAGTGCTTTGACAAGCACTGAGTGTTATTGCGCACAGGCTCAACAAAAAGCTATGAGTAACGTTCCTCTTCATTGTTCAAGCCCAATCCTCATCTAGTGCATAATTCTAAGGTGTTTTTATGCTTTAGCATGTTAGCAAGAGTTTGAACGCTACGCCATGGCTATGTTTAAAATGTACCGAAAGGTTAATTCAACTCTTGGAATACCCAAGGACGAACTTGTTTAGTTTTTTCTTCATAAGCGCGAATTGCGTCCGCATTTTGAAGAGTTAAACCAATATCATCCAATCCATTTAACAAGCAGTGCTTACGAAATGGATCAACTTCAAATTTAAACGCTTCACCTGTTGGAGTACGTACTTCTTGAGCGGCTAAATCAATTGTTAATTGATATCCCTCATTAGCAGCACATTCTTTAAATAACTGCTCAACTGTTTCTTCTGGCAAAATGACAGGTAACATGCCATTTTTGAAACAGTTATTAAAGAAAATATCAGCAAAGCTTGGTGCAATAACCGTACGGAATCCATATTCATTTAATGCCCAAGGCGCATGCTCACGGCTTGAACCACAACCAAAGTTAGTACGAGCAATTAAAACTGTTGCTCCTTGATAACGAGGCTGGTTTAAAACGAAATCCGGATTTTTTGGACGTACTGAATTGTCTTGTCCTGGATAACCTTCATCTAAATAACGAAGTTCATCAAATAAATTATCGCCAAAACCAGTGCGTTTAATCGACTTTAAAAACTGTTTTGGAATAATTAAATCTGTATCAACATTGGCACGATCTAATGGTGCAACGATACCTTGTTCAACTGTATAAGCTTTCATGGTTTGCTCCAGATCGAATTAAAATGAACGAACATCAACGAAGTGACCAGCGATTGCAGCCGCTGCCGCCATTGCTGGGCTCACCAAGTGAGTACGACCACCATTGCCTTGACGGCCTTCAAAGTTACGGTTAGACGTCGATGCACAATGTTCACCTGGTTGTAACTTGTCTGCATTCATTGCTAAACACATTGAACAACCCGGCTCACGCCATTCAAAGCCAGCTTCCAAGAAGATTTTATCCAAGCCTTCTTTTTCAGCCTGTTGCTTAACTAAACCAGAACCCGGAACAATCATGGCTTGTTTAATGGTAGATGCCACTTTACGTCCCTTAACCACCTCAGCCGCAGCACGGATGTCTTCAATACGAGAGTTCGTACAAGAACCAATAAACACACGATCAAGCTGAATATCAGCTAATGCCTGACCTGCATTTAAACCCATATATTGATAAGCACGTGTCCAATCATTACGTTGTACGTCATCTTTCGCTTGTTCTAAAGTTGGCACAGCTTCAGTAACTGGAATAACCATTTCTGGTGAAGTTCCCCAAGATACTTGTGGTTCAATTTCTGCGCCATTTAACTCAACTACAGCATCAAACACAGCATCTTCATCTGAATGCAATGTGTTCCAGTAAGCAACTGCTTGTTCCCATTGCTCACCTTTTGGTGCATAGCTACGACCTTTCACGTATTCAATAGTTTTGTCATCAACAGCCACCATACCGACACGCGCACCTGCTTCAATCGCCATGTTACATACCGTCATACGTCCCTCAATCGACATATCACGGAAAACTTGACCACCGAACTCGATTGCATAGCCCGTACCGCCAGCGGTACCAATTTTACCGATAATCGCCAACACCACATCTTTTGGTGTTACGCCTTTACCCAATACGCCATCTACGCGAACCAACATATTTTTAGATTTTTTCTGAATCAAGCATTGTGTTGCTAAGACATGTTCAACTTCAGATGTTCCAATACCATGCGCCAAGCAACCAAAAGCACCGTGAGTGGCTGTATGTGAATCGCCACATACCACCGTCATGCCCGGTAAAGTTAAGCCCTGTTCAGGCCCAACTACATGCACAATCCCCTGACGAATATCATTAATACTAAATTCAACAATATTAAAGGCCTTACAGTTGTCATCTAAAGTTTGAACTTGAATACGAGATGTATCATCTTCAATACCAGCGATGCCTTGGTCACGTTCCTTTTTAGATGTTGGAACGTTGTGGTCTGGTGTAGCAACGTTTGCACTTAAACGCCATGGTTGACGATCCGCAAGTTGCAAACCTTCAAATGCTTGTGGACTTGTCACTTCATGCAATAAATGACGGTCAATGTATAGTAAACATGAGCCATCATCACGCTGTGAAACAACGTGGTCATCCCACAATTTGTCATATAAAGTTTTGCCTGCCATGTCGTCTTGCTCCATTGGACTGGGTAATTCTGATCTTTATTCGATTATAGCCAGAGTTTCACATAAATCTAATTTATCATTTTTATAAATTAGAAAACTTTTTGGAATAAATTATAACTTCCATAAGGTGCATCAAATTTAATAAATCGTTTTTGTTAATGATTATCATTTGCATAATCAATTTTTAATCTTATACTCTAATGCCTATACTAAAAATATCTAAAGTGGCTAAAGAGAATGATCATGGCTAATATCCAAAAATTCGTTATAAATAATCAACGTACCTTAAAGAAAACCTTAAGCTATTACATTATGCATATTACTGTCGCAATGCTAGTCGCATACTTTGTAACAGGTAATATCTGGATGGCTTTAACATTAAGTATGCTTGAACCAACCGTACAAGCTTTTGCTTTTTTCTTCCATGAAAAAGTTTGGGCTGCTAAAGATCGCCGCATATCAGCCTTAGCTGAAAAAGAAACAACAGCTTAGGCTAAGATTAGTGCGGTAATTCATAACTTTCTCACTCGTTTTGCTGCAAGCATGATACGATTTTGGCTCGGCAACTTTAGCCCCTCGATTTTTCTATTCCAAGTTGAGTTGTATTATGAATCTTGCAGCCTTTGAAGCTTTTGTAAAAGTTATGGAAACAGGGTCTATCTCTGTGGCAGCAGATCAGTTATTTATTACTCAACCTGCCGTTACCAAACGAATTCACAGTTTAGAAGAATATTTTGGCGTAAAACTATTTGAATCTGCAGGCCGAGGTGTTCAGGCAACTCATGCTGCACATTCATTACTTCCTAAAGTTAAAAACTGGTTAAATGAGCTGGGTGATATTCACCATACGCTGAGCCATGAACAAACTCAGGTACAAGGCCGCTTAAAAGTCGGTACGAGTCATCATATTGGTTTGCATCATTTACCTGCACCACTTAAGCATTTTGTTCAGCAATTTCCTCAGGTTACTTTAGATGTGCATTTTGTTGATTCAGAGCAAGCTCATGAACAAGTACTGGCTGGTGATCTAGAACTCGCATTTTTAACGCTTCCTCCTTCAGGAGATGAGCGTCTTAACTATATTACAATTTGGAATGATCCTTTAGTTTTTGTTGCGGCCCCTTTTCATCCGTTGGCACAAAAAAAGAATCTCACCTTACAAGATTTAATTGAATATCCAAGCTTATTACCCGCTGCACAAACTTATACTGCTCAAATCACTTTAGCTGAGTTTGAAAAACAAGGACTTAAACCCAAAATTACCATGAGCAATAACCCTCTTGAGTCTATTCGCATGTTGGTGTCAATTGGTTTGGGTTGGTCAGTTTTACCAAAAACTCTGTTGAATCAGGATATGCAGCAGCTTGATTTGAATGTTGAGATGAATCGTCAATTAGGTATGGTTTGGCATCCTGCACGCACTCAATCTAGAGCCATGCAGGAGTTGATTAAAATGATGCAGGATGCATAAAAGACTCTCATCTAAGCATCTACTCGAATTTAATTTATCCAAGCTTTAAGAGGCTTCTAATTTGTTGCACCATTTGGTTTTCATCAAGCATATGATGGGGAATCGTCATCGTTAATAGCTGATCTGATCGAAAATGGCGGTCTACTTCAAGCATAACGTGAGTTTGATTAGGTTCAGCAACGAAAGAAACTTCAACCTCATTAAATCCGCTAAACATATGTGAAGAGACAAATTCAAGCTCTTGGTAACAACCAATCGTTGATCTAAAATTTCGCGCAGTCAGCTGCCCTTTTTCTACATCTACTGTCGATAAAACAAAGCCACATCGCTGCATAGCCTGTAGAAACATTTGCATGGCTGGAGTTGGCAGAACCTTTAGATAATCACGATCAGTTGCATCTAATCCCCAATCAACATCCATATGGGTTTGAATCCAAACACGTGCACCATTTCTTCGACAAGCAACCTCAGTAATCGGTGTCTCAAATGGTAGTTGAATACTAAAAGGGAAAGAATGCGCTTGATGTGCTGGCAAGAGGAATCGAGAGTTCACTAACCACTCTTGTAAAACTAAAGGTTGGTTAAACTCATGATCACCGGATTCGACTTCTGCCATCGTCACTAATTGCAAATAAAGACCATTAATCTCTTTATCAGATGCTCCACCTTTAAAGCTAATTTCTCCATGCAATGTGCTGCCTGCTTGCAAGCTTGGGTTCTGTAAAACAGTTTCTACCGTCACACCTTGAAGACCCAAACCAGACATAATTTTACTAAACATTTTTTCTCTAACCTTTCGAATTATTTCCTGTCATCTGTAGCAGCATATTTATTATTAAAGTGCATCATCTCCAGCGAGCTGAATCTTACCATCTGCAACTTCATTCATAAATTGGTCATAGTCATTTAGATTACGTTCTGCATATTCTTCTGCATACGTTTGTAATACTTCTACTATCGTATTACCTTCGCCAAGATATCCCATAAGTACATCTGCATTTCCAGATTTAGCGTGGGCATGAGCTAAGGCTAAACCACAACTTTCGGCATACTCATAGAAATACTCATCATCCATGTCACTAAGATCAACCGAAATTTTCATATCACGTAACTGACGTACATGAAAATGTTGATTTGATATGGAAGAGAATCCAAGAAATATATCACTTGCGGCCTGCATGAGCTGCTGACCATGCACTACACGCTCACCTTCGTGATTTACCTTGTCTACAAATAGCGGGCTGAGAATTGATGGATTCGCTTCTTTCATTTGTAAAATTAACGGTTCCCGATCTGCATCTTGAAATAATGCAATCGCTGATCGTGTACCAACACTTCCAACACCCACTACTTTCAAAGCTACATCTGTACGTTGATAACGATCAAAAAGCACTTGGCGATCATATTTCAAAGAATCACGGTATTTTTGAAAAAATACATCAACATCTTTACCAAATGGCTCATCCATACTTGGATGCCATAATAACGGCGCATCATCCACAAAATGACGAAACCCTGTATCTTGATCTTGCTGGGTAAGCTTTGGCAAAACAGAGTACGCAGTTCTTTTCTGTGCTGAATCGAGATGCTTCTCGCGTTTCTTTCTTAGTTTTCGACACTCAGTATTTTCTAATAATGTACTGGCATCAACTTTTTCATACCAAACTTGGAGTGGTGAAAGTTCTGTAATTTCTAATAAGTGCTGACGATAACTATTCAGCATTATTTTAATTGCTTTTAATCCGACTTTCTCTGCAAGATGAATATCACGCGCCGCGATCACAAAACTGGTTGCTAAGCGCTTTACATCCCATTCAAACGAGGCAACTAAAGTTTCGTCAAAATCATTAATTCCAAATAACAAATTACGTTCTGGACTTGCAAAACCACCAAAATTACTTAAATGACAATCACCACAAATCTGTTGAAATAAGCCTGAATTTGTCTGCTCCCACGCTTGGTCAAATAGCATCAAAGAAGGCATGCCACGATAAAATGTAAATGGAGAAACACTCATCCGTTTTGCACGAATCGGCTTGAGCTTTTCTAAACGTCCTTGGTTACTCCAATCATAGACCGTTAAAGCAGTTGTACCTTTTGGTCGTTCAGAAAGCTTTGATAGCTGTTCACGTGGAACTTTTTTACGTTGAGCCTTACCTAATTTGAAACCTTCGCTTTTATTAAGTAATTTCCCCTGATAGCTATGACGTGTTAAATCAATACTTTCATCATTCCAAAGTTGTTTTGGTAATTTAATTTGTGCTGTTTTTGACATTATTTCCTCATTTTTAAATTAAATTTTTTTATATTCTGAAATCTTTGCCAAGATAGAATTTATTTTATTAATCATAGCAATATCTGTTTTTAGCTAAGATTTATAAGAGATATTAAAAAATGATTTTAAATATAATTAAGAGTTGGAAGACCTCAAAACTTTTTAAACTGTTCTTCCAACTCCACAATTTTAAATCGACCAGTCCTGAATGTCCCAATTGTGTTCTTGGGCCAGCTTTTCAAGGCGATCATCAGGGTTTACTGCAATCGCATGAGTTGCATATTCAAGTAAAAAACGGTCATTAATTGAATCGGAATACGCCCAAGACTCAGACACGTTACGGCCTTCCAACCATGCATCTAGACGTGCAAGTTTGCCTTTTTGATAACACGCTAAACCAGCAACTTTACCCGTATATTTTCCGTCAGCCACTTCAGCATTGGTTGCTAAAATTTCGGTAATCCCAAATTCACGGAAAATCGGCGCAGTAATAAAATCACTCGTTGCCGTAATACCCACAATAGTATGGCCTAAATCTTGATGTTTTTTGATTGCATCAAAACCTTTTGGACGCATTTGCGGACGAATGACTTTTTGCATGAACAATTGGTGGAGCTCAGTTAAGTAGTCATTGTCATGCTGCGTTAAAAATCCGAAAACAAATTCATTATAAGCATATGGGTCAAGTTGCCCTGCTTTGTAATCTTCATAAAATTTATCATTCATCTGACGATGATGAACCGGATCAACCAAACCTTCATTGACTAAAAATTCACCCCAAGAATGGTCTGAATCGGTATTTAACAAGGTATGGTCTAAATCAAACAACGCCAGTTTCATGAAAATTCTCGTTTAAACTGAAATTTAAGAAAAAAAATGTAAATCTATCTCCGCTAGTCGATAGAAATTCGTTAAGATCGTAGCAATTTAAACATTTTACTTTGATCTTTTCGAGCTGGACATAAAAAAGTGTTTGTCCCCGCGATTAAAGTCAACGATATAGACAATATTTAGGTAGCCAAATGATCGATTCAGAAGGTTTCCGACCGAATGTCGGGATCATTTTGGCAAACGATGATGGACAGGTTTTATGGGCAAAGCGCATTGGTCACAATGCTTGGCAATTTCCACAAGGAGGCATCCAGTTTGGAGAAACCCCTGAACAGGCACTTTTTCGAGAACTGAGAGAAGAAATCGGCTTATTGCCCGAACATGTCCAGATTATTGCGCAAACCAAAGGATGGCTGCGTTATCGTTTGCCACATCGGTACATTCGGTCAGACTCTGACCCCGTATGTATCGGACAGAAACAAAAATGGTTTTTACTGAAGTTAACTGCACCTGCAAAAAATATTCAGTTAAACCTCTCCGACCCGCCCGAATTCGATGAATGGCAGTGGGTTAGCTATTGGTATCCTCTTGGACAAGTGGTGAACTTCAAGCGTGATGTTTATCGTAAAGCCATGGTGGAGTTGTGTACACAGTTGCCGATGCAACAATTACCCTAAAAATCATTTATCTAGCAAATGATTTTTATTAAAAGTGCTGTTATAAATACATTCATAGTCTAAAAAAATACTGGAGTATACATCCATGTCAAACATGCAACTCGACACTCTACGGCGCATTGTCCAAGAGGTTAATGCGTCCGTCAGTTTGCATGAATCATTAGACATCATGGTTAATCAGGTTGCTGAGGCCATGAAAGTGGATGTTTGCTCTATTTATTTACTCGATGAACGCAATCAGCGTTATGTATTAATGGCCTCTAAAGGCTTAAATCCAGAATCTGTAGGCCATGTTTCTTTACAACTCGGTGAAGGCTTGGTCGGTCTGGTCGGGCAACGCGAAGAAATCGTTAACCTTGACAATGCGCCAAAACATGAGCGGTTCTTGTATTTACCTGAAACAGGCGAAGAAATTTATAACTCTTTCCTCGGCGTACCAGTCATGTATCGTCGTAAGGTTATGGGCGTTTTGGTTGTCCAAAATAAACTTCCTCAAGATTTTAGTGAAGCTGCCGAGTCCTTTTTAGTTACACTGTGTGCTCAGCTTTCTGGCGTTATTGCTCATGCTCATGCAGTGGGTAATATTGACGTATTTCGTAAGCCGAGTAATGGACCTGCCTACAAAACCTTTCAAGGCGCTTCAGGTGCAGGCGGTGTTGCTTTAGGTCGCGCTATTATTTTATATCCACCTGCCGATTTGGGTTCTGTGCCTGATCGTGAAGCAGAAGATATTAGCGATGAACTTCGAATTTTAGATCAAGCCATTTCATCAGTACGTTCAGAGATTCGTTCTCTGGATGAAAAAATGCATGATTCTTTAATGGCTGAGGAACGCGCTTTATTTAGTGTTTTCTTAAGAATGCTAGATGAAAATGCATTACCAGCAGAAATTAAAGAACTTATCCGTGATGGACATTGGGCACAAGGTGCAGTACGTCGTGTCATTGAAAAACACACTGCCCTATTTGCACAGATGGAAGATGACTATCTTCGTGAACGAGTTTCCGACCTTAAAGATTTAGGGCGACGTATTTTAGCCTCTTTGCAAGAAGAAGACTCTAGCCATCGTGACCTGAGTCCAGACAGTATTTTAATTGGTGAAGAGATTAGTACTGCGGCACTTGTAGAGTTGCCAGTAGACAATATTGCAGCGATTGTGACATCCGAAGGTGCAGCCAACTCACATATGGTGATTGTTGCTCGTGCATTAGGTATTCCAACTGTAGTTGGTGTAACTGAACTACCAGTGAACACACTTGATGATGCAGAAATGATTGTGGATGCCTATCAGGGCCGTGTTTTTGTAAACCCTCCACGTCGTTTACGCCAACGCTATAAAGAAATCCAAAAAGAAGATGAGCAAATCGCAAAAGATCTCAAACAATACGAGACCAAAGAAGCGATTACTCCAGATGGTGTGTCTGTTCAGCTCTATGTAAATACAGGCCTCATGATTGACGTAGTACGCGGAGTACAACGTGGTGCTCAAGGTGTCGGTCTATACCGAAGTGAAATTCCATTCATGTTACGGGAACGTTTCCCAGGTGAAGAAGAACAACGCGCAATCTACCGTCAACAGTTGAGTCACTTTGCCAACAAACCTGTGGTGATGCGAACACTGGATATTGGTGCCGATAAAGACTTGCCTTATTTCAGTATTGAAGAAGAAAACTCGGCATTAGGCTGGCGTGGTATTCGTTTCACGCTTGATCATCCCGAGATTTTTTCTTCGCAAATTCGCGCCATGCTCAAAGCCAGTATTGGTTTAAATAATTTGCATATTTTATTGCCAATGGTCACTACAGTCAGTGAAGTCGAAGAAGTACTTTATTTACTTGAGCGTGACTGGATTGCTGTGCAAGAAGAAGAGCAAGTTAAAATTACCAAACCAAAAATTGGAATTATGGTTGAGGTGCCGAGCGTACTGCTACAAATTGATGAGTTTGCTGAACTCGTCGATTTCTTCTCGGTCGGTTCAAATGACTTAACACAGTATTTACTTGCAGTTGACCGTAATAATCCACATGTGGCTAACGTTTACTCACACTTCCATCCATCCATTCTACGTGCGCTAACTCGCTTAGTTAAAGAATGCCATGAATATAAAAAACCTATCAGTATTTGTGGTGAAATGGCAGGTGATCCATTATCAGCAATCCTGCTCATGGCAATGGGCTTTAATACCCTTTCAATGAGCTCGAGTAATATTTTGCGTGTACGAAAAGCAATTTGTCATGTACCAATGACAGATGCACAAAAATTGCTGGATGATGTCATGAAAATGAATAATCCACTCATCGTGAAAAGTTGGCTTGAGTACTATTTTAAAACTCACGGTTTAGCTGATATGGTTAAATCGAATCGAATCGTAAATGTTTAATATATAAACAATAAAGGAGAGCAATGCTCTCCTTTATTCCTTTGAGCTCGCTTCTACTACAATTAAATATAAAAATTTCATCTCACCATTGCTCCCCCATCTTAATCTTTTAAATAAACGTACAATCGGTTTTTTAAATCAATATTGACAGTTTAATCCATTTGAAAAATAAGACTCCTACTCCTAGTATATTTACAGAGCGTTATTAAAAGATCTTACGTTGTTCCAACAATTGAAGAGGTAATTCTATGCATCGTTATTTACAAGTTTCATCTTATTTTTCCTCTTGTTTTTTAACCTTCATGCAGTAAATTGGAGGAATAACAAGTAAAGGAATCTGATGCATTATTAAATAAAATATAATGGCCGACATCTCAGTGAAAAGACTTTTAAACGGTTTCTCTCACCATTTGTTCTCCCATTTCTTTATTTAGTAAACATGAGTTTTTAAACCAGAAGTCCAGGAAAATGAGCCCTAACATTTTTACGAAGAGCTCAATAATTATTACCCAGAGAGAATATAACCATGTCAGATGAATCAAAATGCCCTTTTTCAGGCCATAAATCAAAACCAGAAGTAACGGTCGGTGGTGGCACGCCTAGTTTACACTGGTGGCCAAAACAACTACGCGTCGACCTACTCAATCAACATTCAGAACGCTCTAACCCACTCGGTAAAGAATTTAATTACCGTCAAGAATTTAAAAAACTCGACTACTACACCCTCAAAGCTGATATCAAAAATGTATTAAACGATTCTCAAGATTGGTGGCCAGCCGACTGGGGAAATTATACAGGCTTATTTATTCGTTTAGCGTGGCATGCTGCCGGTACATATCGTATGGGCGATGGCCGTGGTGGTGCTGGTCGTGGTCAGCAACGTTTTGCGCCATTAAATAGTTGGCCTGACAATGCAAGCTTAGATAAAGCACGCCGCTTGCTATGGCCAGTTAAACAAAAATACGGTCAAAAAATATCATGGGCAGATTTATTTATTCTTGCTGGAAACATCGCACTTGAATCTTCGGGTTTCCGCACCTTCGGTTTTGGTGCAGGTCGTGAAGATGTTTGGGAACCAGACAACGACGTAAACTGGGGCGATGAAAAAGAATGGTTAGCTCATCGCAACTCTGAAGCATTGGAAGGCAGCAATCTAGCTGCAACCGAAATGGGTCTAATTTATGTAAACCCTGAAGGCCCACAAGCCAGCGGTGACCCTAAATCAGCTGCACCATTTATTCGCGCGACTTTCGGCAATATGGCAATGGATGATGAAGAAATTGTTGCCTTAATCGCGGGCGGTCATACTTTAGGTAAGACCCATGGTGCTGCCTCTGCTGACCATGTTCAGGCTGATCCTGAGGGAGCATCAATTGAACAAATGGGCTTTGGCTGGTCAAACAGTTTTGGCACTGGTGTTGGTAAAGATGCGATCACTTCAGGTTTAGAAGTGATTTGGTCACAAACACCAACACAATGGAGCAACTACTTCTTTGAAAACCTATTCAAATACGAGTGGGTACAAGAGCGCTCACCTGCTGGTGCAATTCAATGGGTAGCAGCAGATGCTGAGGCAATCATTCCAGATCCATTCGACCCATCAGTTAAACGTAAGCCAACAATGCTTACTACAGATTTGACCTTACGTTTTGATCCTGAGTTTGAAAAGATCTCTCGTCGTTTCCTTAACGATCCACAAGCCTTTGCCAATGCTTTTGCTCGCGCTTGGTTCAAGTTAACTCACCGTGATATGGGTCCAAAAGCACGTTATTTAGGTCCTGAGGTTCCGGCTGAAGATTTAATTTGGCAAGACCCATTACCTGCTGCTAGTGCTATACCGTCTACTGCCAGTATTGATGATGCAAAAGCAAAAATTGTTGCATTAGGACTATCTGCTGGTGAGCTAGTTTCCCTTGGTTGGGCTTCGGCATCAACTTTCCGTGGTGGAGACAAGCGTGGCGGTGCAAACGGAGCACGTATTGCTTTATCACCACAACGTGAATGGGACGTAAATAAAAAAGCAGTTGAGACTTTAACTAAAATTGAAGAACTCAAAGCTTCTACTCAATTATCATTAGCTGATTTAATCGTGCTTGCAGGTAACGTTGGTGTAGAGCAAGCTGCTCAAGCGGCAGGTTTCAATATTAGCGTTCCATTTGCCCCTGGTCGTGTTGATGCATTACAAAGTCAAACTGATGTCGAATCTTTCCAATTATTGCTCGGCCTTGCTGATGGTTTTAGAAACTGGAAAAAAGAAGGAGTCAGCGCAACAACTGAGGCATTATTAATTGATAAAGCACAACAACTGACTTTGACTGCACCAGAGTTAACTGCATTGATTGGTGGCTTACGTGTACTGGGCACCAACTGGGATGGCTCACAACACGGTGTATTCACTCAGCAAGTTGGTGTACTCAGCACAGACTTCTTTACGAACTTACTCGACATGTCTACTGCATGGGCACCTGTTGACTCAACAAGCGAAGTCTTTGAAGGCAAAGATCGTAAAACAGGCGCAGTAAAATTTACCGCAACACGTAATGATTTAGTCTTCGGTTCAAACTCAATCTTACGTGCATTAGCCGAAGTTTATGCTCAGGCAGATGGTAAAGAAAAATTTGTTCAAGACTTTGTTGCTGCATGGACTAAAGTCATGAATCTTGATCGTTTTGACTTAGCTTAATTTAAGCCAAAATGGTAAAAAGCCAGTTCAATTTGAACTGGCTTTTTTAATATCAAGCATCGTTTTTTAAACAGTCAGTTTGTGTCCTTCCCGAATGCAATAAAAAGGATTTGCAAGCTTTGAAGAAGCTTTAATTGCCTGTGCTAGAGCATGCTCTGGGTCTTCTCGGTCTTCATCAGTCAACTGGAAAGTTCGATAATGAATCGCAATAGAACGATGAGCCTGTAAATCGAAGTGCGCATGTAGCGCATCTTGCGGGTTCATATGAACATAGCTCATCAATTCACGTGGCTCATACGCACCTATTGGAAGTAAAGCTACTCGCGGTGCGCCATAACGGGCATGTATTTGCTTAAAATGACCCGCATAACCGGTATCACCCGCAAAGAAACAATGACCTGTTTTAGCCACAACCGAAAAGCCGCCCCAAAGTGCCTTATTCTGGTCGCGTAAACCACGGCCTGAACCATGCTGTGCAGGTGTATAGATTATTCTTAATTCGTGATAAGGAATTTCTTGCCACCAATCCATCTCAATGACATGAAACTCTTTAGGTAGATAAAAACCATTCCCGAGTCCAGTGTAAATTGGCATTGCGAATTTTTTATGTAGCCATTCAAGTGTCGCCAAGTCCATATGGTCATAATGATTATGGCTGAGCAAAACTCCATGAATCGTCGGTAATTGTTCTAGTGCAAAACCTGCTGGGCATACACGGCGTGGGCCACGCCCTTGTGAAGGACTTGCATAATCACACCACACTGGGTCGGTAATAAAGTTATAAGGACCAATCTGAACCAATACCGTTGCATGCCCAACAAACCAAACTTGCCAATCATCCAGATCTGCATGAGGTCGATTTTGCGGCAAAGCTACAGCCGTATTTACACGGGTTTCATATTCATTTTGAATATCCACTTTCCATGTAAAAGACTCACGCGTAACCAACCAACGCAATAACTCTTTTGAGCCACGAGCAGGTGATTTAGGTTGTTGATTATAAAAACGTGTATCCGTTTCATGCCCAGACTCGGGATGACAAAAAGGAGGTTTTATCCATGTATGCGTCCAACAGGACTGAGTCGGCAATTGATATGTTAATGTCGGCTTGTCTTTCATGGGCTTTTCTATGTTTTAGCATCAGCAGAATGGATGTGATCAGGTTTCTATCTTAACGATTAAAACAAATTAAGCTATGGCACTTACACTTATTTATCATATAAATATCCATTTTATCGTGGTCATAGCCAACCTAAGTTAAATTAGAGTGCCATAAAAAACACTTAGATGTGTTGAGTTTATGCGTCAGTAATTACCATTCTTACTAAGACTTCTTGTATAACATAACAATTAGAAGATGACGAAAAGCCGCCATAGAACCTGTCTATTTCATCTTTGTCACCCGTAATTTTTAACTTAAGATTCTTCTGTGCAATAAAAACAATATATTTGGTAACAATTACATTTGGGTAGATCTTAGCGACCTCTAGGTTATAAATTTATTTTATTATTCTAGTTTTTGCATAATATGAGAATTTCTTAAATGAATATTTAAATCCTTTAGAAAATTCTTTGATTAATTAAAAATAATGTATTTATTATTTAATTATTAATATATTTTATGAATTATTAGAGCTTATATTCCTATATTAAATCTTTAATGAAAATTAAAATTCCATTTATTTTATAAATACCTAAATCACCTTCACGCTATATCTATTTATGCTTTATACTTCACTTAAATCATAGTAAGACATTTTTTGGATTAGTCTTATGGAACTACGCCATCTCCGATATTTCATTACCGTTGCTGAAGAATTAAATTTTAGTAAAGCCGCTCTTAAACTTTTTACCGCACAGCCCTCTCTTAGCCAACAAATTAAAGATTTAGAAGAAGACGTTGGTGTACGACTTTTAAACCGCACAAAACGCAAAGTTGAGTTAACAGAAGAAGGCGAAGTATTTTTAGAACATGCTCGACTCACCCTCGCTCAGGCTGAAAAAGCGGTCGCTATGGCACGACAAGTTTCTAAGGCTAAACAGCAATTGTTACGTATCGGTTTCGTTCCCATCGCAGAAATGAAAATTTTCCCTTATGTGCTTCCTAATCTGCGACTACAATACCCAGACCTTACTATTGAACTATCTAATTTAAACAATACTGAACAGCTTAAAGCCTTAAAAAAAGGAGAGCTGGACATTACGTTTACCCGTGAAAATACAGATAGTGATGAAATACAAAGCCAATTTGTTTTAACTGAACCCCTGATTTTCTTACTTCCTAAAAATCATCCACTTGCTCAATATGATCGAATCCCAGTCCATGCCTTACAAGGTATTGACTTTATCATTCCGGCAGCCGAACAATCACAAACCTTACATAACACCATTTTAGATTTCGCTAAAACTCATAACATCGAACTGAATATTGTTCAAAAAGCAGACAGTATATTATTCAATATTAACTCTCTTGGTTCTGGATTAGGCTGTACAATTTTACCTGCCTATGTTGCGCCTTTAGGCATCAAAAATACGATAGTTCGTCCACTTGATGTCGACTTACCAACACTTGATTTATTCGTAAACTATCGTAAAAACTCACAGTCTTTAGGCGTTCAAAAATTCATTGACCAGCTCACGAAAGTATTTCATTTAGATAAAAACTTAAACCACGCTTAATTATTACGAATAATTTTATTATTAAGCGCATGATTAATAAGATCATCTTTATAAAAAAGTATAAATAAATATTCCTTTTATTTATTTTATACTTTTTATAAACAGTTTAATCCACGGTAATGTCCTATTTTACCTAATAGGTAAAATTAAATATCTCATGAATATAAATGAAAAGAATTGAAATAAAATCTATATAAAACCATATATTATTTTCACCATTTAATAAAAAATAATATATTTCCCGTATAATAAAGGAGACTAGGAAAATGGTTGGCGTATTTCAACATCTAGGACGTAGTGTACAAAACCGCCCACATTTCTTTATTGCTTTATTCATAGGTATTGTCACAGCCGGTATTTTGACATGGTTAACATCATGGAAGTGGTCAACTATTTTATTAGTCAGCTGGAATGCTTCCGTTAGCATATATTTACTACATGTTTGGCAACTCATGAAAAGTGCCGACCATTCACAAATGCAACAGCAAGCTAAAAAACAAGATGAAAGCAAATGGGTCATTATGCTGATTGTTTTATTAGCATTAATCATGTGTTTGGTTGCTATTTTAATTCAACTGTCACAACTCCCTTCCGACAGTTCTGCAAAGTTAGGTCATGTGGCTTTAGCTTTACTCACCATTGTGTCTGCATGGCTTTTTATGCATACCGTTTTTGCTCTACATTATGCCCATGATTTTTATATGGCTCTATCTAGAAATGAGGAAAATGGAGGGTTAGATTTCCCTGGTACAAAACAGCCAACTTATCCTGATTTTCTATATTTTAGTTATATTATTGGTACTTCTGCTCAAACTGCGGATGTGTCGATTACCAACAAGCACATGCGTCTTTTAAACTTATTTCACGCTGTGTTGTCTTTTGGATTTAATACCACCATTTTAGCGATCTGCATTAACGTTGCTGCTGGCTTTCTTACCAATTAAAATCTTTATTTGAAAATAAAAAAGCCACCCTTTTGGGTGACTTTTAAGAATATTAGGTTTACAGCAGTTGCCCCATAGTACTTTGTTTTAAGCCTTCACGCTGTTTGATCGTTTCAACATAACGGGTAATAGCAGGATGTGATTCAATCGCATTCATTTTTAACTGCCATAAAAGCATTGCTCCCACACTTACATCTGCTGCGGTAAATTGCTCACCACATACATACGGATTCGCTTCACTCAATCCCTGAACTAAAGCTTGATAAGCATCGTTGTAATCGCCATAGCCAACAAACATTTTTTGCTCAGGTGATACTTCTATGCCTAAAGCTTTATCAACACCTGCAGCTTCCCAAGGGCCCGCCATCACAAATAACCAACGATAGTACAAACCACGTTTCGGATCATTCAAGGCTGGTGCCAAACCTTTATCACTAAACTTATCAGCCAAATAAGCACAGATTGCACCCAACTCATAAATCACGACATCGCCATCTACCAATACCGGTACTTTTCCAAAAGGATTAAGTTTTAGATATTCAGGCGATTTCATCTCGGTCTTATATGCGACTTCAATTCGTTCACATTCAACACCCAACTCGACCAAAAGCCAGTCAATAACTACACCACGTGACTCTTTGTTAGTATAAAGTTTAAGGCTCATTCTTATTGCTCCTTGTTTATCGTAGTTCCTAGTTTACAAATAACTTTTGTCAGTTTTTGTCAGTAGTCCTTTGCATTTCTTGTTTCCACCATCTTTGAAACAGATGTTTTTTAAATTCAGGATATATTTCCTCACTCATTTGCAAGTCATGGATACGATCTATCCGAAAATGGCGAAATGCCTGCCGTAATTCACACCAAGCAGCAAGTACAACTTTGTCATGTAAATACCCTAAAGCAAAAGGCCAAAGTGAACGTTTACTTAACCGTTTTTGTTCATCGCAATAATCGACTTTTATTTTTACTTGTTTACGAATCGCTAAACGTACTTGTTCTACTAAAGCTTCATCAACCGGATGCCAGTAATGTGTAACGCCTAGCGTCATGTCATCGATCAAATATTTCCGGTGCTCGGGTAGAACTGCATAAAGTTTAGAGTAGATTGAAACGGCTGCCGATTTCATTGCCTGATCTGGAACGTCTTTCAACCACTCTAAAGCTAAAAATAGAGCTTCGGCTTCATTCTCATTAAAAGTAACCGGTGGTAATAAGATGTCTTCTTTAAGCTGAAAACCCAAGCCTGCTGAGGCATCAATTCTTACACCTTGCTCACGTAAGCTATCAATATCTCGATAGACACTTCGAACACTAATGTTTAAGCTTTCAGCCAAGACTTGTGCTGTGATTGGGTAACGGGCTTCACGGAGCTGTTGTAAAAGATTTAATAGACGAATTGAACGGCTCATTTTTCTCTTCTTATTGTTTTGTTATTCAGCTTAAAAAAAGAGGGAACGTATTCCCTCTTTAATACTATTTCAATTTAAGCGACATCTACAGTAGGTAACTGAGTATACCCTCTCAAAAAGCTGTGAAGCTCTTGTACATCTTTAGCAATCGTTAAAGGTTGAAACTTTTGCAGAACTTCAACCGAATGTACGCCATAGCCTACTCCAATACGCGGCATCCCTAAACGCTGTGCCATCTCAAGATCATAGCTGCTGTCACCAATCATAACCGCTTGCTCAACATTCACACCAGTTACAGTCAATATTTCCTGCAGCATGAGCGGATCTGGTTTTGAACGTGTTTCGTTGGCTGCCCGAGTCACATCAAAAAGATGAGTACTTTGTGTTTTTGCGATTACACGGTCTAACCCACGGCGGTTTTTACCCGTTGCAACTGCAAGCTTTAAACCTTGGGCTTTTAAATCATGGAGTAGTTCAGAAATACCTTCAAACCATGCGTCACTAGTCGAGTTCGCAATATAGTGATCGCCATATGCCTTTAAGATCGAGTCATGCAATTCTGGCGCTTCTGGAAATAAGGTCTGCATCACCTCAGGCAAGCCTAACCCAATAATACTTTTTGCAGCTTCATCGCTTAGAGACAATTCATGTTGCTCTGCTGCATGTTGTAGGCTCGCAACAATCTGGCCAACAGAGTTATATAAAGTTCCGTCCCAGTCAAAAATTACTAATTCGGTTTTCAGACTCATTTTGCTACTCTCAAAGCCTTTAATAACTGGGTCATGTCTTCCGGTAACGGCGCTTCAATCGGTGGATAACCCGGAATATCTAAACGCATCGCGTGTAAACATAAACGTCGTGCCTGCGGACCTGTGTACTCAGTGGTATGTCCATATTTATCATCACCCAACAACGGATGTCCAATACTTAAACCATGTACACGAATTTGATGGGTACGACCTGATAACGGCGATGCATGAACCAAAGTGGCATTTTTAAAACGCTCTGCAACAACCCATTCGGTTTTACTCGGTTTACCTTCTTTAGACACACGTACACGACGCTCGCCATTGGCTAACTCATAACGAAATAAAGGGGCATCAATGAGTTGTTTATCGAGACTCACCTGACCTTTTACAATTGCCGCATAAGTCTTACGAATTTTGTGCTCACGCAACATATCTTGTAGCAGCTTTAAAGTACTACGTTTTTTGCTAATCATGACCAGACCAGAGGTATCACGGTCAATGCGGTGAATTAGTTCTAAATATTTTTTACCTGTCGCTGCGCGTAAAGCCTCAATCAAACCATACGCCACACCACTACCGCCATGTACAGCAATACCTGATGGTTTATTGATGACTAACAGTCCTTCATCTTCATAGACCACACGGCTAAGTAGGCTCTGTGCTACACCATCACTCACAGGAGCAGCTGTTTCATCCTTTTGTTCATAGCGAATAGGTGCAACACGAATCTGATCTCCAATCTCTAATTTGGTCTCAGCTTTAATACGTTTTTTGTTTACACGAACCTGACCTTCACGAATCAAACGATAAATACGACTCTTAGGTACACCCTTTAAACGCGAAAACAGGAAATTATCAATTCGCTGTCCTGCTTGATGTTCATCCACCTCAAACCAAGTGACACTTTGCCATTGCTGTGTAGAATTCATACTAATATTTAAACCTGAAATTTTGCTAAATTTGATTAATAAATGACCGATTAGCTTAGTTTTTTCACAAGAAATCTAAGCTTAGCCCATAGGCAGATGCTGCAAGGTTTGATATAGTCAGCGCACGGATACCGCCGTAAGTGAACATCTAATAGGGAATTTCCCTGATTGAAACCTCAATCAAAATGATGCTTTCATCACCAGCTCGGATTGGTCCTAAAGAATTATGCCGACGCCGAAGGCTTATTATATCGGCAAAATGACAAACTGTTGCGTTTAATTCAGTTTGTTCAAAAAAATATGTTACCAACTCTAGTTGGTTATGGAACGTAAACTGATACACATCAGACAAATCGCTCCTTAATGTTGCCTTCAGGCTAAAGCGTTGATGCATTGGAACTGCCGAAAGCACCGATACGATGAGCATTCCGTATCAAACTTCCCAAAAGAAGTCACTTCGCGCCCAATGACAGTGAAAGTCATTAACCAATGCACCGCTCACCCGCCAGTGAAGCACTAAGGAAGTCCGATTTAAAGGTTGAAGCAGTATTGCCTACATCACAGACGAGAATCGAAGCTAAGGCTAAATGTAGCCGGTAACAGATGACTCAGACCACAAATATTTTGAGATCTGGGAAATGATCCGTCATGTTCGATGTTCGTTCAGAACCTTTAAGTTTGTGCGATATGTTTGTGTGGGTCACTATTAGGTGTCACACCCATGAAACGTATGTTGATTAATGCAACTCACGCAGAAGAAGTCCGCGTTGCACTTATCACTGGTAATCGTCTTTACGATTTTGATTTAGAGAATCGTACCCGAGAACAGAAAAAATCCAATATCTATAAAGGCCATGTAACCCGCGTAGAACCATCTTTAGAAGCTGTTTTTGTTGAATACGGCGCAGGCCGTCAAGGCTTCTTGTCTATGCGCGAAATTGCTAACAGTTATTTCCAAGCAGACCCACGACAAACTTCAAACATTCGTGAACTTATCACTGAAGGTACTGAATTACTTGTTCAAGTCGAAAAAGAAGAACGTGGCAATAAAGGTGCAGCTCTTTCTACCTTTATTTCACTTGCAGGACGTTATTTGGTTCTTATGCCAAACAACCCGAAAGGTGGCGGTATTAGTCGTCAAATTTCAGGTTCTGTACGTGAAGAGCTAAAAGAGATTCTAGCTTCTTTAAATTTACCACGTGGTATGAGCGTTATTGTACGTACCGCTGGTATTGGCCGTACCCAAGAAGAATTACAGTTAGACTTACAGCATTTGCTTGACCTTTGGGCACAAATCCAAGGCACAGCAAGCTCTGGTCCTTCTCCAATGCTGGTTCATCAAGAAGCTGGTGTTGTTACTCGCGCTATCCGCGATTATTTACGTGATGATGTTGCAGAAATTTTAATTGATAGCGAACAGGCTTATAACGAAGCTTATAACTTTGTTAAAGCAGTGATGCCTCGTCAATTAGACAAACTTAAAACTTATACTTTAAACGAGCCATTGTTTGCTCATTTTGGTATTGAAAGTCAAATTCAAACTGCTTATGAACGTGAAGTAAAACTTCCTTCTGGCGGTTCAATCGTGATTGACCAGACCGAAGCTTTAGTTTCAATCGACATTAACTCTGCGAAATCGACTCGTGGACATGACGTTGAAGAAACTGCGCTTAATACTAATTTAGAAGCAGCAGAAGAAATTGCTCGCCAACTTCGTCTTCGTGACATTGGTGGTTTAGTTGTAATCGACTTCATTGATATGACTAAAGAGCGCAACCAACGTATGGTTGAAGCAAAACTTCGTGAAGCAACTCAAAGCGATCGCGCACGTATTCAGTTTGGCCAACTTTCTCGTTTTGGCTTAATGGAAATGAGCCGTCAACGCTTACGTCCATCTCTTGAAGAAGCAACAGGTTATGTGTGCCCACGCTGTCATGGTACAGGCATGGTTCGTGACTTACGCTCACTTTCGCTTTCTATTATGCGTAAAGTAGAAGAGATCGCGCTTCGTGAACGTCATGGTGAAGTTCAGGTTGAAGTTCCAGTTGAAATTGCAGCCTTCTTGCTTAATGAAAAACGCCATAGTTTGGTGTATTTAGAGCAAACTTCTAGTGTTCGTGTGACTGTTTTGCCTCACCCGCACTTAGAAACACCTCACTACGAAATTCAGTACAATCCAGATGGATTTGCCCCATCTAGCTACGAACGTACTGAAGCAACTCGTTCAAGTGAAAAAGAGTTAGGTTATGAATCTTCTGAATGGCATTTAGAAGAAGCTGATCATGGCCATACTCATGCAGCCCCTGCTGCCAATAACGCAGCTAATCAAAAGAAAGTAAATCAAGCGGCTCAACCTGCTGCTCAGGCAAGCGCTCAAAAAGCAGCAAGCCCATGTGCATGGTTAGAAAACCTTTTTGTTCAAAAACAAGCTCAAACAGTTGATCAATCTCGCTCAGCACAAAATGCTGCTGCTGCAATTGAACAAATGGTGAATACAGGCGCTGTTAGCCGTGGGCAGTTTGGACAAGTTGTAGCACCAGCTGTTGCTGAAGTTACTTCGGCTCCATCTAACAATGCTTATATTTCTCAATCTCCTGTTAAGCAGGAAGCACGTGAGAATGTTGAAAAAGACGATAAAGTACAACAGCAGCGTCCAAACAACAAAAAACGTAAGCACAAAGAGCAACGTGAACAACATCAGCACCACCACAATCAAGAACCACAGCAACAACAGGTTCATGAAGAGGTTGTACAGTTATCACGCCAAGAGCAACGTGAATTAAAACGTCAACAAAAGCGTCAACAGCAAGACCAGCCGCATGCACAACATCAAAATGATGGGCAACAAGCTGAACATGCTGTACCACGTCGTGACCGTAATAACCAACAACGTCCAAACCGTCCGAATCGCCACCGCGATCCAAGCGTATTAAATGAAAATCAAAATACGCCGGCACCAGCAGTTGTTGATGAAAAACAAATTAAGGTTGATTTGATTGATGCTCCACAGCATGAAGTCATGAATACAGCCTTAGTCATCAATGTTGATCAAGCACAAAGCGAAATTATTGCTTTAACGCCTGAGCAACCTATTGAACGCCCTGAAAAAGCACCTGTTGTTGAAGCTACTCAAGAACCAGCTCCAGCACCAGTTGTGGCAGTGGAAGAGACGGTAACTGCTGAAGCAGAAGTTCCTCAACCAAAGGCTGAGAAAACTCAACCGCAAATTCAACGTGCAAGTAATGATCCTCGTATGCGTCGCCGTGAACAACGCAATGCAAAACGTGCTAAAGCTGCTGCACCATCAATTGCCCCATCGCAAATTCCAACGTTGGCGCAATATACAATTGGTAGCTTGATCCGTCATGTTTACGGTGAAGACTGCACAGTACTGATTGAACAGTTTGGTTTAGTTCCAACATTCAATCGTGCATTGCAAAAATTTGCAGAGCAATACGCAAGTACTCTAGTGACTGAAGTCGCAACTGAAGCTGAAGACAAAAAGCCTGTTACTCGTGATGCCGAGCTTCCAAGCAATAAGCCTTCACAAGAAGCAGAACCTGCGCCAGTACTTCCATTGACGCCACCAAAAGAAGCGACACCACGAGTTGCTAATGATCCGCGTGAACGCCGTCGTTTAGCGAAACTTGCAGCTGAACAAGCTTTTGAGCAAGTTAAACAACATTCTGCACCAGAAGAAGCTGCCCCTGTAGCTGAGACTGTGCAAGAAGCCGTTGTTGCTCCTACTGCTGAAACACAAGCACCTGTTGAATCAAAACAACAACCGCTTGAGCTTGATCAGCAAGTTGAAGTAGTAGCTAATGTAGAAGAGACACCAGCTGAACCTGTAGTAGAGGCTCCGGTTGCAAAACAGCCAAAAGCAGCTGCAAAAGCCAAAGCAGCTACAGAACAAGCTGTAGAGCCAACTGAAGCTCCTGCCGAGAGTGAATCAGAAGATTCTAAAGCTGATAAGGACAAACCAAGTCGTCCTCGTCGCCCTCGCGGCCGTCCACCAAAGAAAGCAAATCCTGTAGCTGAGTAAATCATTTGCTCAATTGCAGCTAATTTAAACAAACCTAGTCATTTCGATGACTAGGTTTTTTTTGTTATTTTTAACCAATTAGGTTGATTG
Source organism: Acinetobacter pittii ATCC 19004 = CIP 70.29 (assembly GCF_000369045.1). Classification (GTDB taxonomy): domain Bacteria; phylum Pseudomonadota; class Gammaproteobacteria; order Pseudomonadales; family Moraxellaceae; genus Acinetobacter; species Acinetobacter pittii. The sequence continues at coordinate 255,243 of NZ_KB849797.1, forward strand.
CACTAGAAGAAAAGTTTTAAAAGCATGGTGAACCATGAAAAATACTGTACTTTTGCCAACGCAACCTTTTTTGGATTGATCGAAAAATAAATAGGATTGATATGAGCCAGACAACACAGACCGATATCATTACGCTTGGGGATGTTGCCACTAGACTTCCTAGCTTCATTCCCAAAGTACCCCATATCCTGAATGGTCTTAAACAGGCTTATTTAAGAACAGCAAATACACCAACTGGATTAGGTGTAGCTTTTGAGAAAGCTGTTAAGCGAAATCCGAAAGGTATTGCTTTATTATTTGAAGATCAAAGTTACTCATATGAAGCTTTAAATGAATGGGCTAACCAGATTTCTCACTATTATTTATCTCTCGGCGCACGTAAAGGTGATGTGATTGCCGTAATGGTTGAGAACCGTTCTGAGCTTATTGCCACTATTGTGGGCTTAGCTAAAATTGGGGTAACGATTGCGCTTGTAAATACATCTCAAGTCGGTAAAGTTCTCGCTCATAGTATCAATCTTGTAAAACCAATTGCAGTCATTGCGGGTGAAGAAGTTCGTGCTGCAATTGATGAAATTCGTCAAGACTTAAACGTTCCTAAAGACCGTTTTCACTGGTTTGCAGATCAGACTACTCGTCAAGATGCAGGAACGGCACCTCAAGGTTATGCCAATCTTGCAATAGAAATTGATCAATTCCCGAAATTCAATCCATCGACCACACACTCTGTTCATGGTAATGATGGTCTGTTTTATATTTATACTTCGGGAACAACAGGATTACCAAAAGCAGTTATTTTTAAACATAGTCGCTGGACACTCGCATATGGCACTTATGGCCACATTTTAAACCTTGGCCCAAATGATGTGATGTATGTCACTTTACCGCTGTACCATGCAACAGGTGTGGTGGTGTGCTGGTGTGGAGTGATTGCAGGAAGCTCTACGCTTGCCATTCGACGTAAATATTCAACCAGTGCTTTCTGGAAAGATGTTCAGAAGTTTAATGCGTCTGCAATCGGTTATGTAGGTGAACTTTGCCGTTACTTAATGGATGCTCCAACTACAGAGCTTGACCGTGCTCACCGTGTAACCAAAATGATTGGTAACGGCATGCGTCCGAACATCTGGGATAAATTCAAACAGCGTTTTGGTGTTGAAGAAGTTCTTGAACTTTATGCTTCAAGTGAAGGCAATGTCGGCTTTAGTAATATTTTCAACTTTGATAATACGGTAGGCTTCTCCCCTATGCCGTATGCAGTCATTCAATTTGATAAAGAAAAGAATGAGCCTGTACGCGATAAAAATGGCTGGTGCAAAAAAGTTAAAGCAGGTGAAGTCGGTTTATTGGTAGGTAAAATTACCAGTCGCTCTCCATTTGATGGCTATACTGACCCAGAAAAGAACAAATCTGTGATTCTGCAAGATGTCTTTAAAAAAGGTGACTCATATTTCAACACAGGTGATCTTGTTCGTAATATTGGTTTCCGTCACGCTCAGTTTGTTGACCGCTTAGGTGATACCTTCCGCTGGAAAGGCGAAAATGTATCTACCACAGAAGTTGAAAACATGGTGTGTGAATATGACAAGATCGCTGAAGCTGTGGTTTATGGCGTAGAAATTCCAAATACCAATGGTCGTGCAGGTATGGCAGCAATCACACTTGCTGATGGTGCTGAATTAAATGACACTGACTTAACAGAAATGGTGACTGTATTTAAAAAATGCTTACCTGCTTATGCGGTACCAGTGTTTTTACGTATACAGGCTAAAGTTGAAACCACAGGTACTTTTAAGTACCAAAAGAATAAATTGAAGGAAGATGCATTTAATCCAAGCAAAACTTCTGAACGTTTACTCGCTTTATTGCCTGGTGAAAGCAGTTACTGTGACATCACAACTGAAATTTTTGACAACATTCAGGCATATAAATACCGTTTTTAGTTCATTTTTTAGCCAAACAAGAGGAAATCGTGCTTTTTATAGGCAATCATGCAAATGTTTTTAAATTTCCTCTTGTGTTAGTTGAATAACTTGCTAAAATACGCGACATCAAAACGATACGGGTCGTTAGCTCAGTTGGTAGAGCAGCGGACTTTTAATCCGTTGGTCCCGCGTTCGAGTCGCGGACGACCCACCACTTATCTGTTTTGAACCTATTTGGGTCGTTAGCTCAGTTGGTAGAGCAGCGGACTTTTAATCCGTTGGTCCCGCGTTCGAGTCGCGGACGACCCACCACTTATCTGTTTTGAACCTATTTGGGTCGTTAGCTCAGTTGGTAGAGCAGCGGACTTTTAATCCGTTGGTCCCGCGTTCGAGTCGCGGACGACCCACCAAATTCTAAAAAGCCTCTCAGTTCGAGAGGCTTTTTTTATTGTTAATGTATTTTAGTTTTATGACTAAAAGATGACGATGCACTTCTTATATAGAACATCCCTAGCCCATTCCATAAAGATTTCCAAACGTTTAGGAATATAACTCCGGTTCGGATATAAAATATTAAGTGGAAGCGATTGAGCAGTATAGGCGCTTAGTACTTCAACTAAAGTTCCCTGCTCGATTTTATCCTGAACATCGTAGTATGGAAGTTGAATAATTCCCAAACCTGCAATAGCCGCTGCAATATAGGCTTCCGTATTATTCACGCTTAAAGCACTATCCATCATCACAGCTCCATCTTGATATGAAAATACGCCCTGTTTTTCTCCTACGGCTCCCGCATAGTTAATGAGTTTGTGTTGAGATAGATCTTCTAATTGTTCAGGAATACCGTACTGTTCTAAATAGTCAGCACTTGCACAGTTCACCATAATCAAGTTACCAACGAACTTCGCAATTAAACTACTATTATCTAGCTGCCCCACCCGAACAACACAATCGATTCCTTTCTCGATTAAGTCAGTGATGTCATCAGAGCTATGAAGTTGTAAATGGATATCTGGATAGCGACTATAAAAATCGGGAAGTTCAGGAATAATCACTTGGTGTACGATTCGGCTGGGCATTGAAATTTTTAGCGTGCCACGGTAATGCTGCTTTTGTGCCTGTATAAGCTGTTCGAGCTGTTCATAATCAAATAATAGATTTTGACACTCAGGTAATATTCGTTGTCCATCTTGAGTGAGACTTACTTTACGCGTAGTACGATGAAATAAGCGTACTCCATAGTGAGTTTCTAACTGTTGAATAGCACTCGTTACTGTCGAGCGAGGTAAATCAAGCTGATTTGCCACTTCACTAAAGCTTTGTCGTTTAGCGACTTCTGTAAAAATAAAAAATTGCTGCAACCGATCCATTTAATTGTTCGTATTTTTTGAATAGTTAAACCAAACTAGCATAATTGATCAAAAATTACCGCCAATCTAGACTAAAAACACATTAAAACAAGTCATCATAGGAACAACCATCATGACAACTCATACTCTGAAAGATAAAGTTGTACTGATTACGGGCGGTGCAAAAAACTTAGGTGGACTGATTAGCCGCAGGTTTGCAGAACAAGGCGCAAAAATTGCAATTCACTACAATAGCGCTGAAACTCAAGCAGATGCAGAACAGACACTTGCAGATGTAACAGCATTCGGTGTAGATGCCGTTTTAATTCAGGCAGACCTAACGGATATTGATAATATCGAAAAGCTATTCTTAGACACTAAGCAGCATTTTGGCGGAATTGATATTGCCATTAATACAGTTGGAAAGGTTTTAAAGAAATCTTTTTTAGATACCACAGAACAAGAGTTTGATAGCATGAGCGATATCAACTCAAAAATTGCCTATTTCTTTATTCAATCGGCAGGTCGTCATTTAAATGACGGCGGCAAGATTTGTTCAATCGTGACTTCTCTTCTTGCAGCCTACACTGGACTCTATTCAACCTATGAAGGTTTAAAAGCACCTGTTGAGCATTACACACGTGCTGCATCAAAAGAATTTGGTGATCGTCAGATTTCTGTGACTGCTGTTGCACCTGGGCCTATGGATACACCTTTCTTTTATGGTCAGGAATCTGCCGAAGCAGTGGCTTACCATAAATCAGCTTCAGCTTTAGGTGGACTCACCAAAATTGAAGATATTGAACCTCTAGTTCGCTTTTTGGTAACTGATGGTTGGTGGATTACAGGACAGACTATTTTTGCAAACGGCGGCTATACCACTCGCTAAAATAAAAAAAGCCGCATCTGATGACGCGGCTTTTAGTTTGTTTAATTATAAAAACTCTTCAAGCACTGAGTTTAAGAAAATATGGCCTTGCTCCGTACAGGCTAAACGGGAAACATCATCTACCAGTAGTTTTCTAGCTCGTAGAGAAGTGAGTACTTCATTTAAGTGACCCAGGCTTAAACCTGTACGCTGCTCATATAACTCAGCTTTTACACCATCATTTAGACGTAAAGCATTCATCATAAACTCAAAAGGTAGCTCTTCTGCCTCAATCTTTTTCATTTGCAAATGTTCGGCTGGAACCTTAGCCAAATAGTCTTTTGGCAAACGAGTCTTTTGGAAACGATATACACCATCTGGTCGGATTACTTTGCCATGTGCCCCTGCACCAATCGCAAGGTAATCACCAAATTCCCAATAATTTAAATTATGAGCTGAAGGCTGCTCTTTACGCCAAGCCGACACTTCATAATTTATAAAACCATTGGCTTTTAGATAAGCTTCACCCTGCTCTTGAATATCTTCTAACACCTCATCTTGAGGTAAAACGGGCTGCGTACGGAAGAATATGGTGTTTGGCTCAATAGTCAGTTGATACCAACTGATATGTGTCGCGCCATGCTCTACAGCCATCTTTAAATCATAAAGTGCTTGCTCTAGCGTTTGCTCAGGTAGGCCATGCATTAAATCGACATTAACTCGCTTAAAGCCTGCTTGTCGTGCCTGCTCAATTGCATCCATAGCATTGTTGACTGAATGAATACGCCCAAGCTTTTGCAAGTGCTCTGTATTAAAAGTCTGCACACCAATCGATAAACGGTTAATACCTGCTTCTAAATAGCCTGCAAACGGATCATGTTCTAGTGTTCCGGGATTTGCCTCTAGGGTGATTTCACAGCCATCTTCAAATTTGAGCAATGACTTAAGCTGTTCAAACAGCCACGCATAGCCTTTAGCAGAAATAAGTGAAGGCGTTCCACCACCAATAAATACACTATGAATTGAACGTCCCTGAGCCATCTCAACTTGAGTTTCAAAGTCGGCCACCAACGCCTTTAAATAGGTTTGCTCGAGTTCTGCCGAAAGCGCTCCATCTGGTACGGCATGCGAGTTAAAGTCACAATATGGACATTTACGCACGCACCAAGGCATATGGATATATAAAGATAAAGGAACAGAAGCAGGATTTAATACGGCCAAGGAGCAGGTCCAATTTACACAATATTTCTATTTTAACATGACTGCATCAATGGGCTTATGAAAACATACCTTAATTGCTTTAGACTGTTTTTAAACATACTTAAATATTGATAAAAATGATGAAATTCTCTAGTCAACTTTTCCTGATCTTACCTCTAGCTATGGGAATCGGTGTTGCCATGGCTTTTCAGACTGCAATCAATGCTCAACTGCGCGAGCAACTACACTCACCGTTGCAAGCAGCTTTATTATCATTTTTCATAGGTACTATTGTTTTAGCCGTTATGGTTTTTTTCCAAAGTGCCGAAAAGCCCTCTTTAAGTGAAATATCAAATATTCCATGGCTTCTTTGGACAGGAGGATTCCTTGGGGTTTATGCAATTAGCATGAGCATTTATACTGCACCTAAACTTGGTTTTTTAACCTTTACAGGGCTAGTCGTTTTTGGGCAATTGCTCATTTCAATGTTGCTTGACCATTTTGGTTGGTTAGGTACAGAAAAGACACCTGTTACATGGCAACGGTTTCTGGGTGGCGTGATCATCTTTGTCGGTGTGTTACTCACTTTGCAACGTTAGCTTCATTTTTATATTTAAAAAGAGTACCTTTTGTGTCGAATGTCACATCTTTTCGGTCTGAATTAAAACAACTCTTCCACTTAATGCTACCGATTTTAATTACCCAGTTTGCTCAAGCGGGATTTGGGTTAATTGACACTATTATGGCTGGGCATTTATCTGCAACCGATTTAGCAGCAATTGCGGTAGGTGTGGGCTTATGGATCCCAGTCATGCTCCTGTTCAGTGGCATTATGATTGCAACTACACCTTTGGTCGCTGAAGCAAAGGGCGCAAGAAATACAGAACAAATTCCTGTCATTGTTCGTCAATCCTTATGGGTCGCCATCATTTTAGGCGTAATGGCTATGCTCATTTTGCAGCTTATGCCGTTTTTCTTACATGTGTTTGGCGTACCAAAAAGCTTACAGCCTAAAGCAAGTTTATTTTTACATGCGATTGGTTTAGGCATGCCAGCTGTGACCATGTACGCAGCCCTACGCGGTTATTCTGAGGCTTTAGGCCATCCACGTCCTGTAACGGTCATTAGTTTACTGGCCTTAGTGGTTTTAATCCCTTTAAACATGATTTTTATGCATGGATTAGGGCCAATACCTGCATTAGGTAGCGCAGGCTGTGGTTTTGCAACCTCCATTTTACAGTGGCTCATGCTAATTACTTTAGCTGGCTATATTTATAAAGCTTCGGCTTACCGTAACACGTCTATTTTTAGCAGATTCGATAAAATTAACCTGACTTGGGTAAAAAGAATCTTACAGCTTGGCCTACCCATCGGTTTAGCCGTGTTCTTTGAAGTCAGTATTTTTAGTACAGGTGCATTGGTACTTAGCCCACTAGGTGAAGTCTTTATTGCAGCGCATCAAGTTGCAATTTCAGTTACCTCTGTGCTGTTTATGATCCCGCTTTCACTTGCGATTGCCCTGACCATTCGTGTGGGAACCTATTATGGTGAAAAGAACTGGGCTTCGATGTACCAAGTCCAAAAGATTGGTCTAAGCACGGCAATATTTTTTGCCTTATTGACCATGTCTTTTATTGCTCTAGGTCGTGAACAAATTGTCTCGGTTTATACTCAAGATATAGATGTAGTTCCTGTTGCCATGTATTTACTCTGGTTTGCAATGGGTTATCAGCTGATGGATGCATTGCAAGTGAGTGCCGCAGGCTGTTTAAGAGGGATGCAAGATACGCAAGCACCGATGTGGATTACACTCATGGCATATTGGGTGATTGCTTTTCCTATCGGACTTTATTTAGCACGTTATACCCATTGGGGTGTAGCTGGCGTATGGTTAGGCTTAATTATTGGTTTAAGCATTGCTTGTGTTTTATTACTTTCAAGGCTTTATTTAAATACCAAACGTTTAAGCAAAACCTAATAAAAAAGCCGATTATTCATCGGCTTTTTTATTTTATGCAGACTTGGCTCGCGGGCTTGCTCCAATTTGCCAGACAAAGGGCAAATCGGTACGGTTTACTTCCCAATCTCCAATCACCTTTTCTTTATAGATGAGCGGATTATGTGAAGACACCGTTCGAGCATTACGCCAGAAACGGTCGAGTTGTTTGACCTGACTACTTGCTGACGCGCCCAAAGCATTAAATAATTGGCTGGTTAAGTCGAGTACCAAATTAGAAATCACCACCTGTCCTTGCGCCGACTCAAGCTCTGCATCTACATTAAACTGATGTTCTTTCACCTCTAACTCACTAAAGTGACTTTCATAAGCCTTCTGCAATGCTTCAGCTGTTTTAATCGTAATTGCTAGACTTCCGTAAGCTTGAGCAGAGGCTTTACCCACCACCTGTAAAACTTGTGGGTCATGACGAACAATGTCTCCATTACCATGACTAAAAATACGTTTTCTCTCACGAATCTCCTGACTAAAAGTTTCTACTGCCGCATGTGCAATACCCGTTAAAGTTGCAAGATGGACGACTTGATAAAAAGCAGTTTGATATTTAAAACGCTGGTCAAATGGAATAAGGTGCGAAGCCGGCAAGTGAACCTGATGTACTTTTAAAGTACCGCTACCCGTCGTCTTTTGACCAAAGCCATCCCAATCATCAATCACACTCACGCCTGTTTCATGGCGATAAATAGCAGCAATCACATGGCGGTCATTTACTTCATCGTAAGCAAATAAATCGATCCAGTCAGCAAAGATACTTCCCGTTGAATAGTACTTTTCACCATTCACTACCAAGTTGCCCGAAGCATCTTTGGTTACTCGTGTAACGACATCACCGATTTGCACATTTCCAACTTCGGTCCATGCATTCCCAACTAAATCACCTTGTACAAAACGCTGAAACCAAACCTCTTGTGAGTGCTCTTTATGGGCAACTAAGCGGTCTTCAACAAAAGCGAAGTGTCCACGCAAAGCTTGCACAATATTCGAGTCTGCTTGTGCTAACTCTGCTAAAAGCTGGAAAAGTTGCGGTAATGACACCCCATCTCCACCATATTTAACCGGAACACGTACCGCACCTAACTTGAGTTCTTTTAACCACTGAATCGGTTCAAAAGGCAAGATTCGTTCTTTTTCTCGCTGAATTGCACCTTGGGCAATTTTTTCAAAAACTGGGCGAAATCTACTTGCGACCTTTTCATAATCGGCGCCTACAGATAGTTCTTCTAATTCAATTTGGGTAATCGTCATCTTTATTCTCCTAATCTTATTTTTTCTTCACTTTAGCTCCATGCATGACGAGGTGGATGGATGCCATTGAGGTAGTAATTACCGACAATGTGATATTTCCAACGCACTGGATCATGCAAGGTATGAGTACGCGCATTACGCCAATGGCGGTCCAGATTAAGCTCAGACAAGGTTGACCGTGTTCCAGACAACTCAAAAAGCTTATTCGCTGCTAAAATCGCAACTTCTGTAGTGAGTACTTTTGCTTCAGCAACCAGTAATGTGGCTTGGTTTACATGCTCTTCTGTCGTGTCGGCAATCGCTTGATCAATCGCATCTCCTGCTAAATCTAATACCGCTTCTGCCGCACGAAGTTTTATTTTTAAATCACCAATGTTTGCAATCGTATAGGGATCATCACTCGCTTTTTCCAAACCTGAATCGACCCATGCACGACTATGATTTTTGACATAGTGAATTGTTTCTTCAATTGCGCCACGTGCAATACCAGCATCAACAGCAGCTTGAATAAATTGTGAAATTGCACCTGCTGGGGTAGGACGCTCAAAAGCCTGATAAATCGGAATTAGATATTCTTCACGTACTGGAACTTGATTAAGTTCAACGGTTCCACTGGCCGTGGTTCTTTGCCCGAAACCAGACCAGTCATTAATAATATTCACCCCTGAAGTTTCCCGAGGAACTAGCGCCGCATAAGGTTGCCCCTCTTCATTTACAGCGACAATAGGAACCCAATGCGCAAGCAATGCACCTGTTGCAAAAAACTTCTTGCCATTAATTTCATAACCGTGCTCGGTCTTTCGTAATGTGGTAGTGAGGTCAGCCACCGTTTTGCTATGTTTTTCTGAAAAGGCATTGCCAAAACGAATCCCTCTCAACACTAAGTTAAAGAAAAATTGTTGTTGTTCTGGGCCTGCATCAAGGCGTAAATGTTCAATAAAAGCCAAGTGATTTTGAGGAAGCTGTGCAAGAGATGGGTCAACACTCGCAATTGTTTTGATGACCTCAGCCAAGGTTCGATATTTAACTTGGGCACCACCAAATTGCTTGGGAACCGTAATAGCCCATAAGCCACTTTGTGAGAACTGTTGAATTTCGTTTAGAGGTAAACGGCGCTCTTTGTCTCGCTCAGATGCTTCTTGTGCAAACTCTTGAGCAAGTTGTTTGGCAAGCTCAATTGCCTCTTCATCAGAACGAATAATATGCGCATCTTTTGACTGCTCAAACACAGATAAAGGAACCGCCTGAGACCGCCCATGGGCCGAACTTAAACTTGTCATAACTTTTGTTATCTCTATTTTTATTTAACCTGTCATTCACATTACCACCAAAAAAACAGGCACTTTATAGATATTAAAGCTTTGTTTATGAAATGGATTTTCACAAGCTTTTCATATTTTTTACTATAAAAATAACATTTTGTTTTTCGAAAAATTTCTTACATGAGATAAACAATTTCATATAGGCTTTTTAAGCTTTGTCACCTATGATCAAAACTAGGCAATATTATGTTGTAGTCAATGAGGTATCGAAGATATGGCAAAGAATGCAAGTTCACCCGGCAAACGATTTATGAAACTTGCAGGAATGACCGCGAGCATTGCAACGAAAACCGTTTCTAACTCGATTCGAAACTTGACCGCAGATGAAGAACAAAAGCTGGCTTCAAAAACCAAGTTATTTCAGGATATTGGTTTGCAAATTGCCGACACCTTAGGCGAAATGAAAGGTGCCGTCATGAAGGTCGGCCAAATTGCATCACAATATAAAGATATTTTCCCACCCGAGGTCGCTAAAGCAATTTCTAAGTTACAGCGCCAAGCTCCACCTATGCCCTTTGCTGCTATTCAACAACAAGTTGAACGTGAGCTTGGAAAGCCGCTGAATGTTGCCTTTAAATCTTTTGATCAAGAACCTTTTGCAGCTGCTTCAATTGGACAAGTTCACAAAGCTGTCTTGCCAAGTGGCGAGCAAGTTGTTGTTAAAGTGCAATATCCGGGTGTTGATGAAGCCTGTGAAAGTGACTTAAAACAAGTACGTTTGGCACTTCGTTTAATGGGTGTGCTTAAAATTGATAAAAAGCTACAAGATCAGCTTTTTGCAGAGATTCAAGATAGTCTGTCAGCAGAGCTTAACTATGAAATCGAGGCTCAAAACCTTGAAGTTTTCAAAACATTTCATAGCCAATTAGATGACAAAATTATCATCCCGACTGTTTATAAAGATTACTCTTCAAGACGTATTTTAACCTTGAGTCTCGAACAAGGTGACAGCATTGAAACTGCCAGCGCTTGGCCTATCGAAATTCGAAATACCATTGGACGCCGCTTGATTCGTGCTTTAGGTCAGGAAATGTTCTTTTTAAAACGTTTTCACTGTGACCCTCATCCGGGTAACTTTGCTTTCCGCCAAGATGGCAGTGTCATTATTTATGACTATGGCAGTGTTAAAACGCTTTCAAATGAAATCGTGCAGCACTTTAAACGCTTAGTAAATGCAGCTCGCCATGAAAATATCGATTTGATCGAAACAGAATTATTTGAACTACATTCACTTGCTGAAAAAGGCAAATTCCCGAGTGATCTATATAAACTCTGGATTGAAGTATTGTTACGTCCGCTTACCACCACTTATAATTTTGCAGAGAACTCATCACATCATGATGGCATGTTACTTGTGAAAAAATCTTTGAAGTATTGGGATGTCTTTAAACCATCACCAGATACTTTAATGGTCAACAGAACCATTTCAGGACATTACTGGAACCTGATTCACTTAAAAGTTCATGACAATCTAAACGATCTATTTGAAGAGCTTGTTCCACCTTCTAACTAACTTAATTTACTGATCAGTGTAGCCTTTTATGGGTTACATTGACTTTTTAATTGTTATGTTATAACATTTCTTTAATCAAAAATAATTTAGGACAATCTCTCATGCGTAAAGATATTCATCCTGCTTATCAACAAGTGTTATTTCATGACACCAATGCAGACGTGTACTTCTTAATTGGTAGTACTCTTCAGTCTAAACAAACCAAAGAGTATCAAGGGAAAGTCTACCCTTATGTCACTCTTGATATTTCAAGTGCATCACACCCTTTCTACACAGGTGAAGTACGTCAAGCAAGTAACGAAGGCCGTGTAGCAAGCTTCAATAAACGTTTCGCTCGCTTTACTCGTAAGAGTTAATCTTGCGTTAAGATTTGACCAATACACTTAAATCATTGGAAGCCTAAGACTATCTCCTCCACTTAGGCTTCTTTTTTTATGTGTATTTTTCATCATTTATAAACTGTGTATAAAAGAAAACTTATCCACAAGTTGTCTAAAAACACTTCTGATTTTTTTCAATAACTCCTCAATTTTTATAATTGCCAAGCTTTCAAAGCATGTATTCAATGCTATGCTTAAGCCCCATTTGATAGGAAGTTTAAGATTATGGCACAAGAGTTACTTGCCCAATTACAAGCAGGCACAGCAAAATTTTCAGACGTTTTAGCTCATATTGAAGCACGTTACCAACATACTCCAACGGCTTTTCAAAATGGTGCACAGCATAACGCTGCTACTGAAAATCAAGGCAGTGCAAAAGTTTTCTCTTTTGCCAAGTTACAAGGGTTAGACCAAGCACAAACTTTAAGTTTATTTGCAGAGCACTACGCATCTGTATTAGCTACCCCAGAGGGAACTGACCACCCAAATATTCGTCAGTTTATGCAAAATGGTTGGGATGGTGTGAAGTTTGAAGGTCAAGCTTTAACTGAAAAGTAATAGATTTAAATAAATAATAGAAACGACTTAATTTTTATTATGAGCATTGCCTTAAATGGAAGTGATATCCAAATGATGGATTGTATAGGCTAAGCTTACTTTTCAAGGATGAAAAGTAACAAAAATCCTTTGTTGCGCTGATGCTACATCCATGTAGCACAGCGAAACGACGGCATCCATGCCGTCTGTCACGATAGTAAATGCCTTATTTTTCTTAATTATTTTATTAGCCCCTTACATTCGATACGCGATAACGTCATTCGCAGCCTGCGTGGTGTCAATAAAAGATCGTTTTTGCAAAGCATAAGATAAATGGATTCAGTGAACAGGTTCTGCGAATGACAGATGCCTTTGGTTACTTTGGGCAAAACCAAAGTAACTTAATTAGCTGCTTCCATTAGATAACTCAACGATAAGACTCCGTCGTGAAAATCCTACCCAACACTCAACTTCGATGAGCTCTCACAACTTGAAATCATGGTCAATTCTTAAATATAAAAACTCAATGCCCCGCTACCCAATGATAAGTCGCTAACCCCAAACACGTAAAAATTAATGATCCAATTAAATGGATGGAAATCCCCAATATCGCCATACCCAACTTACCACTTTGTAATAAAGTGACGATCTCAATCGAGAACGTTGAAAAGGTAGTTAAAGCACCACAAAAACCAGTAATCACAAAAAGCTTATAGTTCGGACTTAAATCACTTTGAGCAAAATAGGCAACTGCAAAACCAATAATAAAACCACCGACCAAATTAACAGTGACGGTACCCAGTGGAATTTGCGGGTAAATCGGGTTAAGTTTTAAACCTAAAAACCAACGCAACCATGCCCCTAGAACTGAGCCTAAAGCAATTGAAAGTAGAGAGTAATACATAGGACCACCCCTTTAGATAGACGCTAAAAGAGCAAAAAATAATGAAGGGAAATATGACACAGCGTACTCCAAAAATAAGCAGAGTACGCAATAACCTACGTACCCAGCGATATAAATACATGAGGGTAACGTAGGCATCATTAGCCAATACGGCGGTTTTTCAAGGGAAGAATGCCATCTCCCTGTTTTAAGTATATTAGATCATCTTGAATTTGATTTAAACATACTTTTTAAAATCATGGACGTTCATCGTATTGCGGTAAATTGTCACAAATACTTTCCCATTCAGCCTTAGAAGCAGCAAATATATGCATTGTCGGCTTTTTGTCTAGTGGTGTATCAAGTGTCCCAATTCTTAAGCGATATAATTCAGGCTGAGCATCACGCGAGCTAATAAGCGGTGAACCACATTCGCTACAAAACCAACGATATACCCCGTTCACAGCAAATTTTTTGACAAGGTCTTCACCTTGGGTAATTTTAAAATCTGTACTTTTAACAGGAGCGTTCGTTGCAAATGCTGTTCCATTGGCTTTTCGGCAGCGTTGACAGTGACATTGAATAATATCTCCGATATCGCCTTTAATTTCATAGCGAATACCCTGACATAAACAACTTCCTTGATAAACTGATGATGCTTGAGACATGTTCTCGTAAATCCTATTATTATTGATCGCTCAAAAATAACACTTTTCACATATCAAACATAGCACCAAATTATCCTGTTATTTCTCTAAGAATGAATGCACACCTTCACCAGCCGCTCGCCCTGTAGCAAAGCATGCTGTAAGTAAATATCCACCCGTAGGAGCATCCCAATCGAGCATTTCACCACAGCAAAAAACACCTGAGGTTTGTGTAAGCTCTAAGCTTTGACTTAATGCATTCTGCTTAACACCACCAGCACAGCTAATCGCTTCTTCAATGGGTCTAAACCCCTCTAGCTTAATTTGAAGCGCTTTGATGCGCTGAGCCATAGCCTCTGGTTGGTTCCATAGTGCTTTATCAACAACTTCTCGAATTAAGTTAATTTTGGCCGTGTCTAAGCCTGCTTTACGCCAGATATTAGTGAGCGATTGTTTTTTACCAGCCTGCAATTTTTTAATTAACTGTGAGAACTCTACATCAGGCAATAAATCTAAAAACAAATTTAAGCTTTGCCCTTGTTTTTGTTGTTCTCTTAAGGCACGTCCAAGTTTATAAATAACACCACTTTCTAAACCATAGTGAGTAATCACAATATCGCCATGAGTAATCTGGCTAGGATCAACCCATGCATTGATACGTTTTAAAGGTTCACCAAAACAGCTTTCCATAAAAGCTGACCAAGTGTGAAGTACACCTGCATTACTTGGCTGGAAAGGTTCAATATTGGATTGATCCATCCATTGCTGCCAAGCACCATCACTACCTAATTGTGACCAAGACACAGCACCACAAGCCAATACTACTGCATCGTATTGCTGGGTAAAGGTTTCAGTGCTTTGATTATTTTGGTTTTCTAAAGTTACCGTTGTGCCTTGCAAATTAATACAACGATGACGATAAAAGAATTTAACATGCTGTTCTGCCAAACGTTTTAGCCAAGCACGTAATAGAGGTGCCGCTTTCATTTCGACAGGAAAAATACGACCTGAAGTACCCACATAAGATTCAATTCCCAGATTTTCCATCCAGTTTTGAATCCAGACTGCATCCCACTTTTCAACCCACGGTTTGAGCCATTCTGCATGGTCATAGCGCTCAATAAACTGCGCTAATGGTTCAGCATGCGAGATGTTTAACCCCGTTTTACCTGCCATCAGAAACTTACGTGCAGCTGAAGGCTTTTGCTCGTATACATCAATCTCATAAGCATATTGGCTCAGTACCTCAGCTGCCATTAAACCAGCCGGCCCCGCACCAATAATGGCAACCCGCTTATTCGCCATGCACTTGACCTTGTAATGGGGTAAACCCATCAAAACGTGTGCTGTAACCTTCAGGTTTAGTGATCACAAGCTGTTGGCAAAGTTCTCCACGTTCCAAATACTTAATTTCAAAATGAGTACGTGCAGATGTTTGAGCAATTTTTTCTTTTTGGTAAGGCAGCTTCCAGACATTAATTAATTGTTGTTCAGCTTCTTCAATATATTCAGGAATATTACTTGCCAAAGTAATGGTTCCACCTGTTTGCAGACGAGAGATTAAGAACTCAAAAAATGGCATATTCAACCAGCGCTGTGCTGGATTATGGGGTTCTGGGTTTGGATAGAGAATAAAGAAATGTTCAACTTGAGCAGGATGTAGTGCATGTACCACCCACGGTAAAGCATCTGCATGTACAGGAATTAAATTATCTCTTGGTTCCAGACCATGCTGTTTTTGCATTGCCAAGAATTTTTCTCGGGTTCGTTCAATTGCATACAATGTGTGCTGCGGCTGTTGCCCGCTAAAAAGCAAAGCATGTTTACCCTTGCCCGCTCCAATTTCTACACAAATCGGGGTATTTTCAATTGGGGTAAAATCGCGAGGCGCTTGCATACGTTGTGCTTGAAATTGACGAATCTGCATAATCACATCAAACTAAATAAAAATCGGCATAAGTCTAACAAGTCACCTGACTTTTGCCTAATCTATTTCTCTTCACTTTGAGGATATCGCTTTATGCCACGTACATTCCCCTGCCCACGTTGTGGTGAACCAAGTGTTTGGGAAGGTAATGAATTTCGTCCATTTTGCTCTGAACGCTGTAAATTAATTGATTTAGGTGCTTGGGCAAATGATGAGTATAGACTGCCTACCCAAGATGCGCCTCAGCATAACAAGGGTAGTCAAAATGAAGATGATTACGAGGATTAACCTGCTTTACCCGCGACAAACGGGTTAAATTGTTTTTCATAGCCAATGGTACTCATCGGACCATGTCCCGAAATAAACTGAGTATCATCTGGCAAACTAAAACACTCTCGTTTAATCGATTCAATCAACTGATCATGGTTTCCACGTGGGAAGTCTGTTCGCCCAATCGAACCTTTAAACAGAACATCGCCTGTCCAAAGTAAGCCATGGTTTTTATTATAGAAAACCACATGACCTGGCGTATGCCCCGGTGCAAAGCGTACTTCAAATTCATCTTCGCCCAGTTTTAGTACTTCACCACCTTCAAGCCATTGATCGACTTTGACAGGTTGTGGAATTGGAAAGCCATAACGTGCTGATACTTCCTGAATCATGTCTAGCCAGAACTGATCTTCTTTGTGTGGACCAATAACAGGAACGCTCCATTCTTTGGCAAGCTCGCCTACTGCTCCTGCATGATCTAAATGCCCATGAGTTAGCCACAGAGCCTTCACTTTTAGACCTAAGGCTTCAACTTCTTTTTTCAAAACAGCAGCATCACCACCCGCATCAATCAAAACTGCTTCTTTCGTTTCACTGTCCCAAACAAGGGAACAGTTTTGAGCAAATGCAGTAACTGGAACAATTTTGACTTGCAGCATAAGAACCTCTGGCTAAAACGCAATTAACGGTGGGCTAAGGTATAAGTAAGGGCATCAAGATTAGCCTGAACTAACCCTGCAAGCAAATCAATATGAGCCTGATCACTATTTAAAGCAGGAATGTAAGAATAGCTTCCGCCACCCGACTCTTGAAACAACTCAGCATTTTGTATAGCTAACTCTTCAAGTGTTTCCAAGCAATCAGCAGAAAAAGCTGGACTTAATACCTGTACTGACTTAACGCCTTGCTTCGCCCAATCTTGTAAAAGTTGGTCTGTATATGGTTTAACCCACTCTTGTTTTCCAAAACGTGACTGAAAGCTAATCGCCCATTCATCATCTTTCAAATGTAAGGCTTCAGCTACTAACTTTGCTGTGATGCGACAACGGTCTGCATACGGGTCGCCTTTGTCTGCATAAGGCTGTGGAATACCATGAAATGACATCAACAGTTTTTCAGGCTTACCATGTTGCTCTTGATAAGCTAAAACACTTTCTGCCAATGCCTGAATAAACATTGGATGCTGATAGTAGTCTTTAATAATCGTTAAACCCGGCAAGTTCCGCTGAGCTGGAATCCACTTGGCAAATGCATCATATAACGGCGCTGTAGACGTTGCGGAATATTGAGGAAATAAAGGCAATAAAATGACATGCTCTTGCGGGTTAGTCGCCAATTTTTCTAAAACTGCGTCAATACCCGGATTACCGTAGGTCATCGCCGGTATCACGGTTAAATCAAACTGATTATTTTCTCGCTGCAAATAAGCCTCAATACGTTGAGTTTGCTCAAACACAATTTCACGCATCGGCGAATCTTTTGACCATACCGAAGCATAAGCATGTGCTACCCTTTTTGGGCGAAAAGGTAAAACAAACAGATTTAAAATAATCCACCAAATGAATTTCGGTATTTCAATTACACGTGAATCAGATAAAAACTGCTTTAGAAAACGGCGAACCGCAGGAACAGTGGCCTCATCCGGTGTACCTAAATTCGCTAAAATGACTGTGACTTTCGGTTTTTGTTCAAACGACATGTGTAAATGCCTTTCAATTCATCTTATGTCACTAATGTAACAGCTTTTATTGTCATATATAAATTGAATCGCTCTAAGCTTTTAATCGAATGCCCCGATGATTCCATTTATAGCTAAGTAATAACTTTTGAGCTTTAGCTGTGACTTTCCATAAGCTATAGGATTGTTCAGTCTGAATTGGAAGAATCCAGCCCTGTGACTGCATTTGCTTTTTAATCCGAAATAATGCCTTATGGTTAATCTGAGCGCAGGCAACAGCATGAGCACGAGGTAACTCCTGACGAGCATCTTCTAGGCCAGCCTGATTCAAATATTCATTTAAACATGTCCCAAAATTCTCTTCTGGTGTCGCTGTTTCAAACTGCTTTGCCAATATGCTTAACAACTGCGACCAAGTCATTTGTCGTTGTCGTTTAAGCTCTTTAAAATTCCCATCCTGAAATGCTTGAATTTGATATTCAAATGCAAAAACGTCTTGGGGAGCAACTTCGTTTACTTGAGCTGATGATTCTGCTAATTGTTGTTCTAACTGTAAAATTTTACTTTTTAATAACTTAATTTCATCTTCTAAGTGATGAGCCTGATGAGCAGGAACCCAACCTTGTCCTATATGCTGTTCAACCATTAAAGGCATATTTAAACGGACAGCCAGCTCTAGTTCACGTGGAGTTTTAAAGTAAAAAATATGATTTACATCAAGTAGTAACTTTTTTCTAAATGCGAGAAATTTATCTTTAAGCTGTGGATGTGTTTCTTGTAAACGTATTTCACGACTTTCGGGCTGCTCATGCATGAACACAATAATAGGTTTAGCCTGACTTAACGCATATTCATACTCTAAAGATAAATAACTCACACCAGAAATCGACTGCTCTCCATACTGGCTGCCTAAAAGTAGGATTACATAATCACATTCATCAATTTGTCGACGTGCAAGTGTAGTGGTGAGGGGTGTTCGATGTTCTAATCCCCAAGCAAAGAAACCCATCCCTACCAAGGTTTGAGACAGAATCATCCGCTCTGGCTGCATGTCGCGGCCAGATGTTGAAATAAAAATCTGATAGCGTGTATCGAGCATAATAATACCCTTTCGCCCCATGATCTGTCCGTGACTTAATACCAGCCAAGATCATGAACCGCCCCAAATAAAATAATAAATCTAAAAAAACACTACTTTCTAAATGATGCAAAAAGATCAGTTCAGATTATGAAGTGTCCAAGTTAACTCTTGTGGAATCATATGTTGTAAAACAGGTTGCAGTGCCTCAGCATTATTACCGCTGACATAACATTCAATACGTGCAACATTCTGACCTATTTGGTCACATAATAACTCATTTTTTATTAAAATACGGGCTGTTTGTCGGGCAACTGCCAATCCAGAATCAACCAGTGTGAATTGGTTATCAAAAAGATGATGGATTGCTTGATTTAAGAAAGGATAATGCGTGCAACCGAGCACTAAATAGTCGGCACCTTGCTCAGCAGCAGGCTGTAAAACTTCTTTTAATGCCTTTAAACATGTCTCACCCATTTGCTGACCTGCCTCGACACAAGGAACAAGTTCAAGGCTGGTTAAAGTCATCACTTTAACGCCCGCCGGAACAGCAAACTTTTCGACAACATCTTTAATGAGTTGGCCACGAAAAGTAGCCGGTGTCGCCAATACTGCAACTACTTTAGAACGAGTCTGTAATACGGCAGGTTTTAGGGCCGGTACCAATCCAACAATTGGAAAGTGTTCTCCATAATGCTCACGCAAATGATCAAGGCTAAATGCGGAAGCCGTATTGCAGGCTACGACTGCAATTTTACAACCTTGACGATAGAGCCAATCAACAGCACGAGCCGTGAGTTCTCTAATTTCTTGATCAGAGCGAGGACCATAAGGAACGTAGGCAGTATCGGCATAATACACAATACGTTCATTTGGTAAATATTTGGCAATTTCTGCTGCAACTGACATCCCTCCAATTCCCGAATCAAAAATACCAATTGGGGCATCTGCTGATGCTTTAGGCATAGGTTCTAGCTCGGAAAATAAAGGTTGTATGGCGGTCATAGCTGTACTGAAGTGTCAGAAAATTTCACTCCCTAAAGCTTAAACCTCAAGTGCCTAATTGCAAGAGCAAATTACCACTTTTTAGCTCTAAAATGGTTTCACCTTTATCGTTTTCAATTAGTGTCCCATAGTTCACCAAATGATAGAAAGCTTGACGTTGAATCAGTGCATTAATCCCAAAACGGACATGCACATAAGGACGCAACTCTCCTGCATATTCACGCATAAAAATAGGATGTTCTGCATCAACCAAAATTACATCTTGGTTAGTGGTGGTCAGTTGTAAAAACTGCTCACCTGAAATTGCGACCTGATCTGCCTGATTGACTAATAAAGGTTCATCTTCAACTTCGATTTCAATTTGTTCTACAGGGGTTTTCAGGTAGAATTTGCCTTCTTCTTTCCATAGGACTTTGGTAAACAGATCTAATAGAGCTTGGCGCTTGATTAATTGACCTTCGTGCCACCATTCTCCATTGGATTTCACCGTCAAATCCATTTTGCCGCAATGCTTTGGATGCCACTGCTCTAAAGGTGGAATTGACCTTTTGTGACTTTGCTGTACACCTTTTAAGTATTGTGCAATGTTCATTAAGTTTTTATCATCAGATAACGGTATTTTTCCCATATCCGATGGTGAATTATTTTGATTTACCATAGTTTATGCCTTGCTGACGAAAAAATGTTACGACTCAGCCAATTGGCTAGATCATGGTTTAAAACTATACTAGCCCAAACGATAAAAGGCACAATAGCATATTTGCGCCTATGGATTAAAACACTCACGGCAGCACCGAATTATCTGAATATGACGGTTGCCACCTTTAAGTATTGAGGAGTCCTACATGGAACACATCGAACGTGAATCGATGGAGTTTGACGTTGTCATCGTAGGTGCAGGACCTGCAGGTCTATCTGCTGCGATTAAGATCCGTCAATTAGCGATTGAAAAAAACTTACCCGATCTTTCTGTTTGTGTAGTTGAAAAAGGCTCTGAAGTAGGTGCGCATATCTTGTCTGGTGCTGTGCTTGAGCCACGTGCCATCAATGAACTTTTCCCGAACTGGAAAGATGAAGGCGCGCCTCTTAATGTCCCTGTAACTGAAGACAAAACATTCTTCTTACTTTCAGACACCACTTCTAAAGAAGTTCCTCATTGGATGGTTCCTAAAACCATGCACAACGACGGTAACTATGTGATCTCTTTAGGTAATGTGGTTCGCTGGTTAGGTCAAAAAGCTGAAGAGTTAGAAGTTTCTATCTTCCCTGGCTTTGCTGCATCTGAAGTGCTTTATCATGAAGACGGTACTGTAAAAGGTATTCAAACAGGCGACATGGGTATTGGTAAAGATGGAGAACCAACGCATAACTTTACTCCAGGCTATGAGCTTCATGCTAAATATACCCTCTTCGCTGAAGGTTGCCGTGGTCACTTAGGTAAACGCTTAATTGCGAAATACAACCTTGATAAAAATGCTGATCCTCAGCACTACGGTATCGGGATTAAAGAGCTTTGGGAAATTGACCCAGCAAAACATAAACCGGGCTTAGTCATGCACGGTGCAGGTTGGCCTTTAGCAGAAACAGCTTCTTCAGGTGGCTGGTGGTTATACCACGCTGAAAACAACCAAGTGACTTTGGGCATGATTGTGGACTTGTCTTATGAAAATCCACACATGTATCCATTTATGGAAATGCAGCGCTGGAAAACTCACCCACTAATTAAACAGTATTTAGAAGGTGGTAAACGTATTTCTTACGGCGCACGTGCGGTAGTGAAAGGCGGTTTCAACTCTCTTCCTAAATTAACTTTCCCGGGCGGTTGCTTGATTGGTGATGATGCAGGTTTCTTAAACTTTGCAAAAATCAAAGGCTCACACACTGCCATGAAATCAGGCATGTTATGTGGTGAAGCTGTATTTGAAGCGATTGCTGCGGGTGTAGAAAAAGGCGGTGATCTTGCGATTGCACGTGTTACTGAAGGCGAAGATTTATTCGTTAAAGAATTAACTTCATACACTGACAAATTTAACAACAGCTGGTTAAAAGAAGAGCTTTATAACTCTCGTAACTTTGGCCCAGCAATGCATAAATTTGGTCAATGGATGGGTGGTGCATTTAACTTTATCGACCAGAATGTCTTTAAAGTGCCATTCACTTTACATGACTTGAAGCAAGACTTTGCTGTATTGAAAACTGTTGATGCAACAAGCTTTAAGCCAAACTATCCAAAACCAGATGGCAAACTTACATTTGACCGTTTATCTTCAGTGTTTATTTCAAACACTGTACATGAAGAAAACCAGCCAGCTCACTTGAAGCTTACTGATCCTTCAATTCCAGTGAATGTGAACTTACCGAAATGGGATGAGCCTGCTCAGCGCTACTGCCCAGCTGGTGTTTACGAAATCATGGAAAATGATGATGGCTCTAAACGCTTCCAGATTAACGCAGCGAACTGTGTTCACTGTAAGACCTGTGATATTAAAGACCCATCTCAAAATATCACATGGGTAACGCCTGAAGGCGGCGGTGGTCCGAATTACCCTAACATGTAATTCCTTGCGCCGCTTTAGCCGCGGCTCATATCCTAATATGTAATAAAAAAGCCCCGATTATTCGGGGCTTTTTTATTAGTATCCGCTTATTGAAAAGGCGGTATTTTTGCTACGTTTAAATTAAAATTCTTTTTATAGAAAATAAATGTGCCTAATAAAAATAAGCCAAGAAAACCAAAGTTTCGCGCTAAATCGTAGTACCAAACCGATTTACCAAATAATAAATCAAGAATTAACATCAGCCCGAGAAACCTTGTATGCAAGATCAAACTCATCTTTATCTTTGGTTCAGGAGCAAAAGATGTATTTCTATAACCGAGTAGAATTGAACCTAAAATAATGAGAATAGATATAATAATGATAGCAACAGTTTCAGATAACCAAGAGATCTCTAAATGTAATAAACCAGCAATAGTGAAAAACCAAAGACAGATTAATAAGCTTCGTTTCACAAAATAATCATTCATTTTTATACGTCATTTATATGCTTAATTTTATAAATTATATAACGATTCTTATTTGTAAAAAATTATCATTTCAAATTAAAGTTAAATTATTCATGGCTTCTAATCGTCTTTATTAGAAGCCTTATTATCCTATTAACCTTTCTTCACTAAATAATGAAATTCTTTATGACCATTTTCATCTAAGCGTTCTTCTTGTAACAACAACTCATGGCCTAAATGCATACAAAACTTAGGAATATCCCACGAGGTCGAATTATCTGTTGCGAAGACTTCAACCACATCCCCAGACTTAGATTTGCGGATGGCTTGATGCAACATCATGACAGGTTCCGGACAACGTAAACCACGCGTATTGAGTTGTACAGTAGGTGAAATGGGTTGCTCTGACATAACAAACTCGAACAAATAGAACTTTCACATTTTAGCATAAACAAATTACTGAGCTGTTAACTGTAACTGGCTTTTACATAACAATATACGTTTTGTCTTTTAGCTTGTTTTATAGATGCATAAGCATCTTTTCTTCGGTATGATCTGTGTATTCATTTGATACATTGAGTCTTTAGGAAAGATCATGCAAGAGGAACCAAGTCCGTCGTGGGGAATGCGAGGCTTACGAAAATGGTTAGGTACAGCGCCAGAAACCCGTGATGAATTATTAAAATTAGTCCAAAATTCACGCCGCTTTTTAGAACCAGATACTGTTGCTATGCTTGAAGGCGTTCTTGACCTTCCAGCCACAAAAATTCGTGAAGTCATGACGCCACGAACAGCAATGATCAGTTTACAAGAAGATGATCAATTACTTGATATTCTTGATGTACTGGTCGAGTCTGCTCACTCACGCTTTCCAGTCTTCTCTGCCGATCAACCTGACAATGTTGTCGGGATTTTGCTCGCAAAAGATTTGTTGCCGTTTCTAACTGAACCGAATACCAAAGTCGATATTCGAGTTCTTATGCGCCAGCCTTTATTTGTTCCTGAAAGTGCACGTTCCGATCAGGTCCTACGCATGTTAAAGCATACTCAGACTCACATTGCGATTGTGATTGATGAATATGGTTCAACAGCCGGTCTTGTTACGCTTGAAGATATTCTTGAAGAGATCGTTGGCGAAATTGAAGATGAGCACGACACGGTCGATGAAGATGCTCAGTACATTGTTCCTGACAATGACCATACGGTAGCAAATGCATGGATGGTGCAAGCACTTACACCAATCGAACATTTCAATACTGTTTTAGATGCTGATTTTTCTGACGATGAAGTAGAAACTGTCGGCGGTTTATTGCTTCAAGAGATTGGTCTGGTAAGTGATTTACAAGGTCAAACTGTTGAGCTTGGAAATTGGTTATTTACAATCGTTGAAGCAGATGCCCGCACTATTCATCTGATTCGAGCTGTACGTCAATGAGAGCATACTTTGAAAAGCTGTTAGATTCTTCGCAACAACAAAAACAGCTTCCTTTAATTTTTCCTTTACTCATTGCTTTATTTTCAGGTGCCGTGTTCAGTTTTTCACTGGCACCTTATTATTGGTGGTGGTTGGCAATTTTATCTCCAGCCCTACTCTATGCAACATTACATAAGCGCTCAGCTAAACAAGCCTTTGCTATTGGTTGGAGCTATGGCTTTGGCTTATGGTTTGTAGGTGCTTTCTGGCTCTATACTTCCATCCATGTATATGGCGATACCAATGCTTTTCTAAGCGTGTGTATGATTGCTATTATGGCCCTTGTGATGGGTCTATTTACGGCATTTCAGACATGGGTTTACCGACGATTCTTCCCTGAAACACCACTTACTTTTGCCCCACTTTGGATTGTTTTCGAATGGGCAAAAACTTGGGTATTTACAGGTTTCCCATGGCTGTTTGTAGGTTACGCTTTTACTGAACGCTTACTCGATGGTTATGCACCTCTATTTGGTATTTATGCAATTTCCTTCGTCGTCATTGTATTAGCGTGTGCTTTCGTCGAAGTTCTACGCAAACGTATTTTCTGGGTTATCCCTTCTGCTCTGTTAGTTTTGGGTGCATGGGGAGCATCATATATACAGTTTGTAAAACCTAAAGATGCCAAGCCGCTTAGCGTTTCGCTCATTCAAGGTAACATTCCACAAGATTTAAAATGGCTGACTGAATACCAAGTTAGAACATTAGAAATTTATGCTGGTCTGACACAATCTGAATGGGGCCGTGACCTGATTGTATGGCCTGAGTCTTCAATTCCGCTTTTCCAAACCGATATTGAACCGTTTTTGGATGCAATGGATGCACAAGCTAAAAAGAACCATACTGCATGGGTAACCGGAATTCCCTACTGGGATGTTGCAAAATCACATCAAGTTGGTAGCCCGCTGTATTACAACAGTATTATGGCCTCTGGTAGCGATTCAAGCGGCCTCTATAAAAAGCAACGTCTCGTACCTTTTGGTGAATATATTCCGCTGTCAGGTTTGCTTTCTTGGGTGTTACCAGCCATGCAAAATGACATTAGCATGAGCGGTTTTACACGTGGTGAGAGTGATCAGAAACCACTTTTAATTAAAGGGCATGCGCTTGCTGCTGCAATTTGTTATGAAGTGGCTTACCCCAACCTGACAAGACGTAATGCAGAAGATAGCGACTTTTTGGTGACTGTATCGAATGATGCTTGGTTTACGGGTACTGCTGGGCCTTGGCAACATTTACAAATGGTGCAGATGCGCGCGAAAGAAAATGGCCGCTGGTTTATTCGTGCAACCAACACAGGTGTAACAGCGTTTATTGATCAAAATGGTCATATCACTGAACAAGCACCAATCGATAAAGAGTTCGTCTTGAGAGGTGATTTACCTGCTATGCAAGGCCAAACTCTTTATAACCGTTTAGGTGATTATCCAATTTTAGGATTTGCGGTCTTACTGCTGATTTTAGGTTGGGTTTACCGTCCACGTAAAGTTGATGTTTCTTTTAAATCTCGTCGCTAAATCATAATAACTTTGTACCCAGAGGCACTTCAAACTCTGGGATACAAAGTGCGACATCACCATCTGCATTATGAAATCCTGTCACCAAACATTCTGACTGAATAGGCCCTATTTGTTTTTTAGGGAAATTCACTACAGCAACAACTAATTTACCCACCAAATCTTGTGGTTGATAGAGCTTGGTGATTTGCGCACTCGATTTACGTACACCCAATTCTTCACCAAAATCTACATGCAAAATATAAGCAGGTTTACGCGCTTTTTCAAAAACCTCAGCTTGAATAATTTTACCAACACGAAGCTCTACTTTTAAAAAATCATTCCAATCGATTTGTTCCATTTCATATTTCTCATTTTCTTAAATTGCTGATTTGAAGCATATAATATGTACAAATGAAGAAACACCCTGTTTTTAAGTCCTGTTAAAAAATAAAACGTAGATGTTGAGTCTACGTTTTATCTAAAAATTTGGTTTTAAAATATTATTAAAAAGCGATTGATAATTGCAGAGATAAATATGCAACTAAACTCGATAAAAAGACCATAGGTACATAACGATAAGCTTTAAAAAGAAATTGCTCATATTGAGTAGATATTTGTTTAGCTTGCCACACGCTCGCTTTTAATGCAGTAAAGAAGCTCACCATTAACCATGCACTCACAATACTTAATGCAAAGAAACCAATCATGATTTGGCTACTTCCCTCTGTACTCAGCCATAACTTTAATGAAACTTCAGCAATCGGCAATAAACCCAAAATCAATAGGACAGACTTGAGCATTACCCAATGAAACTGAGTCAGTTCATCTACTATGAGAAATGCTTTCATTTAATCTCTCCTTTTAATTGAATAAAGTGCTTTTTATTTATTATGCAAAGCTTTCATTTAAATATATAGCTTATTTTTCTCTACATTTTAACTTTCTTGTAACTATTAAATATGGGAATAATTCTTATTATAAATCTCAAATATTTATATTAACTTTAATTTATATTTTTCAGTTAGTTATTATATTTTTCTGATTGAGAGAGATTATCAATTCGTATTATCATTTTAACTGTTTAACTGAATTGATAATCTCCATTACATTTTAATTAAGGTTGATAATAAATATCTGCATCATTACCTTCACCGCCTTCTTTGCCATCCGCTCCAAATGAGTACAAGTCAAAAGCTCGACCATCTGCCCCAGGAATGACATATTGAATATCATTTTTCCAGCTGTCTTTAGGATAACCACCTTTTACATAACCACCTGGCATCCAGTTTTTCGCTGTAGCAGGCTGGTTAACCAAAGCATCTAACCCACCTTCTTGCATGGTTGGGAAATGGCCATTATCTAGCTTGTACTGATCTAAAGCACCCGCCACACCCTTTAATGCAATTTGAGTCGTATCAATTTTAGCTTTTTCACTACGCCCCATGACATTTGGTACGATTAAAGCTGCTAACACACCTAAAATTACAATCACGACCATGACTTCAATGAGGGTAAAGCCTGAGGCACGCTTCATTCGAGCACCGCTCGAACGTGCCGCAAGTCCGAAAGCTGTGCTTGAGGAGCAAACATCTGATAGAGAGCAATGCTCGGAATGGCACGTTGGCTCAAACTGATTTGAAACCGCAGATTCACTATGTTGTTCCATCGCTGTTTCGCTTTGAATATTTTTTACTTTCATCATTATCTCTAATATCAAAGTTATTAAATCATATTGTTCATATTTACGATTGGCAGCATAACCGCGATTACAATAACCAGTACAATGCTTGCCATTAAAACCAGCATAAGCGGTTCAAGTAATGCCAGTAAGGTTGAAATAAATGTCGTCACCTCACGGTCTTGCATGGTCGATGCTCGTTCTAACATCCTGTCAAGCTCGCCTGATGCCTCTCCACTTCGAATCATTTGTACCATCATTGGCGGGAAATAACCACTGCGCTCCAGTTGCGTACCTAAGTTACCCCCCTCTGTCACTCGCTCAGCCGCATGAGCAATTGAGTCGCGAATAACCCAGTTATTGGTCACTGCTGCACCAATTTTTAAGGCATCGACCAAAGGGACACCTGAACGGGTCAAAATAGATAAGGTACTGGCAAATCGTGCAGCATTAATACCACGTGACAGTTTACCGAATAATGGCAATTTGAGTGTTAATCGATCAAAAGCATAATGTCCAGCAGTGGTTTTTAAAAACCGAACGAATGCGATAACACCTACCACTGCAAAAAGAATAATAAACACCCACGCGTGGCGAATAAAATCACTCGCTTTCATTAAAGCGACTGTAATCCACGGTAAAGCATCTTTATTTTGATCAAAAGTTTTTACAATCTCTGGCACAACATAAGTCATTAAACCCATCACAATACCAAAAGACATTAGCATTAAAATAATTGGATAAATCATGGCGCCCTGAACTTTCTTTTGCATGGCAAAGCGGTTTTCGGTGTAATCCGAAAGCTGATCTAAAATGAGATCTAAATGCCCAGAACGCTCGCCAGCAGCCACCGTTGCAATATAAAGGTCAGGGAAACGTCCAGACTGCTGCATACCTTGTGCGAGTGAATGCCCTTCTAAGACTCGAGAACGCACAGATAATAAAAGATTTTGCACATGTGTTTTTTCACTTTGCCTACTCACGGCGCGCAAAGCTTCTTCAAGTGGAATAGCAGCGGCAACCAAGACCGAAAGTTGTCTAGTCATGAGCGCCAAATCGTAAGCGCTGAACTTTTTTTGGAATAATCCCTGACTCTGATGTTTATCTTTTTGTTCAACAGGGTCAACGCTAATTGGAGTCCATGCTTTATCACGTAATTGTTGGCGAATCTGGCGCGCTGAGTCTCCCTCAAGCACCCCTTTTTGCTGCTTCCCTGAAGCATCAATGGCAGTAAATTGATATGCAGGCATGGTAATGTTCTAATTTTCCAAAAATAATAGTCGCTGCTGTTGCATCTATGCTACGCAATCATTCATATTCGTTCTATAGCCTGTGTAGAATACCCAAGTCCTCTTCACGACGCTATGCCGTTTTTTAAAATTGACGAAATGAGCCTCTATGACCATAACGCCAAAGCCTGATTCAGTTGTTTATCGTGTGCGTGTAGCCGTACCTGTGCATCTGTACGATACTTTTGACTATACACTCACCCAAGCACAATATGAACGGGCTCACGTAGGCTCACGCGTCGCTATTTCATTTGGACGCCAAAATCTGATTGGCATCATTACTGAAAAAGTTGATCCAAGTGAATCATTTACAGGTACCTTTCAGCTTAAAGCCATTTCTGACCTTTTAGATGAAGAACCAATTTTAGATGAACAAGTTTTAAGTTTATTGACATGGTCAGCTCAGTATTACCAATTTCCAATTGGTGAGGTCATGCAAACTGCCCTACCTGCATTATTGCGTCAAGGCAAACCAATGGATGTTTTGTTCCATCTTTGGAAAATCACACCATGTGATAATGTTGAAGCACTTCTTAAACGCTCTGTTAAACAACAAGATGCGTATCAAATTTTAAAGTTACACCCTGCCGGAACTACAGAGAATATTCTTAATTTAAGTGGTGTAGAAACGGCTACGCTTAAAGCACTTCAAAAGAAGGGACTAGTCGACTGTACGCTTGAACCGCACGACTTTAGCCCATCACCTGTTCAATTGGCACAAATGCCACTTACACTCAATGAAGACCAAAAGAAAGCAACTCAGCACGTCGTAAACGCACAGCATCAATACCAAGCTTTTTTGTTAGATGGTTTAACAGGAAGTGGTAAAACTGAAGTTTATCTGCACATCATGCACGAAGTGCTCAAGCAAGGTAAGCAAGTACTGGTATTAGTCCCAGAAATTGGTCTAACCCCTCAAACGATTTCTCGTTTTAAGTCTCGTTTTAACTGTGATATTGCTCTATTGCACTCAGGCTTAAATGACTCCAAACGCTTACAAGCATGGCAACAGGCTCAGACTGGCAAAGCATCTATTATTTTAGGAACCCGCTCAGCCATCTATACGCCACTGCCACGTTTGGGCTTAATCATTCTAGATGAAGAACATGACCTCTCTTATAAACAGCAAGAAGGTTTCCGTTACCATGCACGTGATGTCGCACTGTACCGAGGTCACTTACAAAACTGTCCAGTTATTTTAGGTTCAGCAACACCGAGCATCGATAGTTATTATTTGGTCGAAACTGGTAAATTAACTTCACTGCAACTTAACCAACGTGCAGGCCATGCGCTTTTGCCTAAAATGCATTTGATTGACCTTAAAATTGTCAAAAAGCAACATGGAATTAGCCAACCTCTTATTGAGCAAATCAAGCATACGTTAGCAAGAAAAGAACAGGTTTTAATCTTTTTAAACCGTCGTGGCTATGCACCTGTACTGGTCTGTGAAAGTTGTGGGTGGCAAGCAAATTGTCCACATTGTGATGCACATTTTACGTTGCACACTCAGCCTTATTCTTATTTACACTGCCACCACTGCGGTACTGTTCATCGCTTACCCGATCACTGCCCTGAATGTCAGCAAAAAAGCCTAAAAACCCTAGGTGCTGGAACAGCTAAGGTTGAAGAGCACTTACAAGAACTATTTCCAGACTATGATGTGATTCGGGTTGACCGTGACAGCACCAGTCGTGTCGGTAGCTGGCAAAAAATCTATGATCGGATTCATCAAAACAAACCAACAATTTTGCTTGGTACTCAAATGTTGGCAAAAGGTCACCATTTCCCACACGTGACTTTGGTTGCTATTTTAGATATTGATGCTGGGTTACTCAGCGTAGACATTCGTGCGCCAGAACGTACTGCACAGTTAATTGTACAAGTCGCGGGTCGTGCAGGCCGTGGTGAACATAAAGGCCATGTTTATTTACAAACCCTAAGACCAGATCACCCTTTACTGACCACGCTCATCGAAAAAGATTATCGGGCGGTTGCCAAACAAACTCTTGCGGAACGTAAAGTCGCATTACTGCCGCCTTACCGTTATGCAGTACTGATACGTGCGGAATCCAAAGATCGTGACTATACCTTGCAATTTTTAAATGAAGCGGCAGAACATTTACGCCAAATTGCGGGTGAAATTGTTGATATTTGGGGGCCAATTCCAGCCCCTATGGAGCGTAAAGCTGGACGCTACCGCGCCCACATGGTGATTTTATCTGCTGACCGTGCTCGCCTCCATTTTTACTTAAGACAATGGTGGTCACAATTGGTTCATGCATCAAGGCAGCATCAACTTCGACTCTCAATTGATGTTGATCCGCAAGAATTTAATTAGATGGCTTGAATATCATAGTGTGAAGAAGCCTTTTTGGCTTTACACTTAAAAGAGACTAATACATTCGAGGCAATGAATGTCATTCTTACTGCAAGCAACAATTTTTCTTGGAGCTTCTCTGATTTTAGTCCCTCTTGGCAAACGCCTAGGGATAGCAACAGTTTTAGGCTATTTATTTACAGGAATACTTCTGGGCCCTAGTGTTTTAAATATTGCACATGACCCTGAAGCGATTATGGAACTTGCCGAATTTGGCGTTATCTTATTAATGTTCCTGATTGGTTTAGAGTTGCGCCCACAACGTTTATGGGAAATGCGTAACTCTATTTTTGTAATGGGAAGTCTGCAAGTCCTCATTAGTGGGGCTATTCTTATGCTGATCGTACTATTACTGTTTCAACAGCAGCTTTCTGTCAGCTTTGTCATTGGTTTTGCCCTTGCGCTGTCTTCCACCGCTTTTGTATTACAACTTCTGACCGAAAAGCAGCAACTCAATACGACTTATGGTCAGCAGTCTTTTTCCATTTTACTTTTCCAAGATATAGCGGCTATTCCTTTACTTGCCATTATTCCATTATTGGCAGGAACAGAATCAACTCATCATGGGGTAGCTTATTTTGCGGCTATCATTGCAACCTTTACTGGTCTATTTCTGTTTAGTCGCTATGTGATGCGTCCATTCTTCCGCTTTGTTGCCAAAAGTGGAGCGACTGAACTTATTACAGCAGTAGGATTATTTATTATTCTTGCTGTTGTCTTGCTTATGGACACTTTAGGAATTAGCACTACATTAGGTGCATTCCTCACAGGTGTATTATTAGCAGATTCAGAATTTCGCCACGAAGTTGAAGCGAGTATTGCACCATTTAAAGGTTTATTGCTTGGCTTATTCTTTATGACCGTTGGCATGACCACACAGCTGTCACTGCTCATTGAAATGCCTTTGCTTATTATTGGTGGTGCAGTCAGTTTATTACTCATCAAAACGCTGATATTGACCGCTATTGCCCGCTATAAAAAATACAGTTGGAATAACAGCTTGCTTTTAGGTACTTGCTTGGCACAAGGCGGAGAATTTGCTTTTGTAATTTTGAGTCTTGCAAAAAGTGAGAAGGTTTTAACTCAAGCTATATTAGAACCCGTGACTCTAATCGTAACGTTGTCGATGGTACTTACACCAGTAATTTACTGGATTATGGCAACTCAGATCATTCCTCTGTTTAATAAAGAACGTCCACCTGAGTATGACGAAATTCCTCAGCAGGATAATCCGATTATCATTGCCGGTTTTGGTCGATTTGGACAAATTATCGCGCGTATTGCCCGCCTACAACATTTAGGCTTTACTGCAATCGACAACAATCTTCATCAAGTGGACTTTGTTCGTCGCTACGGCGGCAAACTCTATTATGGCGATGTAACCCAGCCCGATTTACTGCGTTCTGCCGGTATTGAAAAAGCTAAAGTATTTATTTTAGCGATTGATGATGTTGAAGACTCTATGAATGTCGCGCGCCATCTTAGATTAAATTATCCAAACTTAAAGCTGTTGGCTCGTGCTCGCGACCGTCACCATGTCCATCTTTTAAGAGATTTAGGTGTTGAATACATTTGGCG
Organism: Acinetobacter pittii ATCC 19004 = CIP 70.29; assembly: GCF_000369045.1. Lineage (GTDB taxonomy): Bacteria > Pseudomonadota > Gammaproteobacteria > Pseudomonadales > Moraxellaceae > Acinetobacter > Acinetobacter pittii. The sequence goes on from NZ_KB849797.1 coordinate 287,986, forward strand.
TGAAACGTATCTATCTTCATTAGGTATGGCTTACCGCGCTTTGCGAGAACTCGGTATCTCTGATGAACAAGCCTATAACAATATCGAAATCTTTCGGGATTATGATGAGAAATTGCTTATACAGCAGCAAAGTATTTATACAGACGAACAGAAGATCTTTGAAACACATCGTAATGCCTTAGCCGAGCTTGAACATTTGTTTGAAAGTGATGCGCAGCAACAGGCTACATCAAAACATGATGTTAATTTAAAGCGTCATTTACAACCAAATCGCATCGACATTACAAGAGATCATCTAGAATAACTTGAGATTTCAGAAAATGGCTATATTAAGGACTTATTCACATTGCCTAAATAATTGGACAATGGGCACAAATCTGCCCCCTGTCCGGCTTGCGGCTTCGCTGCATTTCCTAAGCTTGATTAAAACGAAATAGTTATACTCTGCTTAGGGCCCTGGAGAATATTATGTCTGATTTACGCCAACGCTTTTATATAGAGAACTTTCCAGTACGTGGAGAAGTAGTTCATCTTGAAGAAGCCCTACAAACCATCTTAGCTCAACGTGACTATATGCCTGCTGTTAAAATTCTGCTAGGTGAAATGTTGAGTGCGACTGCATTACTTGCAAGTACACTAAAAATCAAAGGCCGTATCAGCTTGCAAATCCAGGCTAGCGGCACCTTCAAATGGGCGATGGCTGAATGTAATCATTTAGGAGAGGTTCGTGCTTTAGCGGACTATGAAACTGATCCTCGCTTTGTTGAAGCAACAGACAGCAGCACAGTTCTGGGCGCCCTAGTTAATCCTGTTTTATTTATTAATATTGAACCGGAATTTGGCGAACGTTATCAAGGGATCGTGCCGCTTGATCAAGTAAATTTAGCAGGCTGCTTGATGCAGTATTACGATTTATCTGCACAAATTCCAACTCGTATTGTGTTGGCAAGTACAGATAAGCGTTCTGGCGGTTTACTGATTCAACTCTTGCCACGTCATGATGAAGAAGAGCAAAACTTGGTCGATGAAGATTTATGGCCACGTTTGACAATGTTGACCGAAACATTAAAAGCTGAAGAGCTTACCAATTTAGATGCAAATGAAATCCTGTATCGTTTATATAACGAAGAAGAAGTTCGTTTACCAGAAATTGAAGCTTTAAAATTTGGCTGTACATGTTCAAAAGAACGCTGTGCAAATGCCCTGATTCAAATTGGTGTAGACGCTGTTCATGAAACCCTAGAACATCAGAACCCGATTCGTATGGACTGTCAGTTCTGTAATACGCAATATACCTTTACCGCTGAAGAGGCTTTAGCGTTATTTGGTGAACATTTAAGTTAATCTTTTAACTTTATAAAAAGGCGGTTATACCGCCTTTTTTATTTACCTGCATTTTTTGATGATAATTTTCAACATGTTAATTCAAATAGGATAATATAAGGCTACTTTATAGCCTAATAAATAAGATGCCTAAATACCATGAATTATTTTGATTATTTTCTCTTTATTTTTAGCGTAGTTATCATGATTGCGACCCCTGGCCCTGTCATGATTTTAGTTGCAAGCGCTGGACTTAAAGGGGGCTATAAAAAAGCACTGGAAACCATTTTTGGTACAAACCTAGCATCCCTTGTTTTAATTTTTATTTCAGTACTGGTTTTAAAAGGAGTACTGAGTGTTAATGATAGTTACCTCAATATCATTCGTATTTTAGGCTGCCTATATATTGGCTATCTGGGGTTGAGTATTCTTAAAGAAGTGATTCAGGCACCTCACCCAGAAGCGATACAAACAGTTTCAGCACAAAATGGTGGCTTTAAAAAAGGTTTTCTTGTCGGTATTTCAAACCCAAAAGATATTATCTTTTTCTCGGCTTTCTTTCCGCAATTTGTCTCTATTACCCCTCAGTTAAATTTAAGTTTAACCCTACTTACGCTGACATGGATTGTTTTAGACTTCCTCACCCTATCTTTGGTTTATATCTTTTTCCGCCGCCTTTCTAACAGTCATTTATATCCAAAAATATTAGGCCTCTGCGGTTTATTACTTTTACTGATTGCTCTTTACGGCTTGTATCAAAGTTTTATCTAACTTATTAGAGGTATAGTCTAATTTTGCTATACCTCCTTACGTTCCGCTGGATTTCGTAATAGAACAACTCTTATACAATCTAGCTTATTGAAAACTCTAAAAATCGTTTCATAATGAAATAAACAACACCATCGTGATAAAACATTATGGCAAAAAATTATTATGAAGAATTAGGGGTTACACGCAAAGCCTCTGCTGATGAAATTAAAAAAGCTTATCGAAAATTAGCCCGCAAATATCATCCAGACATCAGCAAAGAAAAAGATGCAGAGGAAAAGATGCAGGCCATTAATGTTGCCTACGACACATTAAGCAATGCAGAAAAAAAAGCCGAATATGACCAAATGTTAGATCATCCTCAAGGTTTTAATAACTTTGGTCAGGGTGCTGCACAAGGTGGTTTTGATGGAGCACAGTTTTATCGCCAAGGTTTTACAGGTGGTGAACAAGCAGACTTTAGTGGTTTTGAAGATTTATTTGGTCGCTTTGGTGCAGGCTTTGGCGGTGGGCAACAACAATATCAAAGACAACAACGTAGTTATCACGGTGAAGATCAACATGCCAGCATAGAGGTTGATCTTGATATTGCCTATCATGGTTCAACACAGCAAATTACTTTGCAAATTCCAACCATAAACGCTTATGGCGAACCTGAAGTTCAACGCAAAACCTTGCAGGTGAAAATACCAAAAGGCATGAAAGAAGGTCAACAAATTCGCTTAAGTGGACAAGGCCAAAGCGGGATTAATGGCGGTGCCAACGGCGATCTTTATATTGAAATCCAGTATAAAGATACAGACCGTGTTCATGTTGAAGGCAGTGACGTATATCTGACCGTAGATGTAGCTCCTTGGGAAGCGGCACTAGGTCAAGGTATTGAAGTAAAAACTCCAGCAGGATCCTTACATGTCAATTTACCTAAAAATGCCAAACAAGGACAACAGCTACGCTTAAAAGACAAAGGGATACCAAATAAAACGCCAGGCCATCTCTATTTAATTTTAAATATTGTATTCCCCCCAGCAAATTCTGAAAAAGAAAAAGAAGCGTATCAGCAACTGGCAGAAGCCTTTGCTTCATTCGAACCTCGTTCATCTCATTAGGGAGCAAGATCATGACAACCATTCACTATCGAGAAATTGTATATGACGGCCATACCTTTAGTGCAGAGGTCGTTGATGAACAATCGACATTTGATTTACAACAATTTGCCCAAGCTTGTGGCCAAAGTCCTGACTGGATTCTTCAGCTCATTGAATATGATATTTTATCAGTCGAGAACACACCTGAGGCACACCAGTTTATGGGTGAAGATGTCGCACGTGCACGTAAAGCGTATCGTCTACAACGTGACTTTGACGCAAGTTTGGCAGCAGTTGCTGTAATGTTAGATTTGATTGATGAAGTGCAACAACTTAGAAAACAGTTGAAGCATTTTCATTAGATTAGATAGTGACGACGGAGTCCTACTGGCACTCACTATCTATTTCATCAGCCAATTACGTTACTTTTGTTTTGGCATGAGTAGCGAAGCTACGCAAGGCCAAAACCAGAGATATTGAAGTGCGTACTAAGATCAAATTTATATTTGAACACAAGCTACGCACTTCGTTTGTCTTGCGCTCGAAGCAAACGATGTTTGCTTTTTCTCGCTCAGGTTGTGGATGACGCTTAGCTCAAGCAAATTTGGAAAAAATTCAATAAAAATTGAAGAATTATTTCAACCGAGTAATCTTTTCCACTTCCTTCAAAGTCTGCTTAATCGGTTCATATTCCAGAAACCAAAACAAATTCATTCGATCTTGGCGATGCTGTTGAGCCAGTAAATCAATCACACTTTTTTCACCGCGCCCCACCAAATGTTGTCGATAAAAATAGTACAGTAACAAAACAGTACTTAGCAGCATGACTCCGAGCATAATCCAGAAACCTACCGGTGATTTAAGCCCTGGAATAAACTCAAAGTTCATTCCATAAATACCGGTTAAAAGCGTAAGCGGTGCAAATACAGCAGTAATAATGGCAAGAATACGCATATTCTCATTGGTCTGGTTGGCAATTGCTGAGAAGTGCAAATCAATCGCCGACTGAATGGCGCTACGTAAACGTAAAGTATGTTTTTGAATACGTTCGACATGACTCATTAAATCATTCAAACGAACTAATAAAAGATCTTGAGAACTATGCGTCTTCTCACCAATAACATGATGATAGTTTTCTACAATTTCATCTCGAAACTCTTGTAAGGTTTCGATTTGCTCTTCGCATAAATTTTCAACCTGCTGAAAGGCCATGTTTTCATGAAACAGTTGATGCCACTGTTTAAAACGACGATTACCTTGCAACAATTGTTGTTGCCAATGCTCAACCCTTCTAGTTAAAGGTGAACGGATATCAAGGTAGCCATCCACCATGCTATTCAGCAGACGTAAACATAAATCTACAGGCGAATTAGGCAGCTTACGGGTTTTGTTTTGTTCTTCCAAAGTTTTACATAAAATATTTTCGAGACGTTGAATATAGTTTTCAATCGACTTATTGCCCTGCTCACGAACACTAATCAGAACTTTAGGGGTAAAAATAAAGCTAATCGGCGTGGTTGCTAGACCAAATACACTCTCATGGGATTCCCCATTTTTAATTTCATCATCAGGTGTAACGAGCTTTCTAAAAATAAGCAGGTCGTATTCTTCAAGCGTATCAAATGCACAAGGATGCTCAATATTCGCAATATCTCGCATATGAAATTCATTGATAACCACGTCTGAAAGCTGCTGAATCTTTTGTTGCCATTCTTCGTTATGGTTCACCACATCCGTTCTGACACTATCAATCCAGAAAAACTCTAGAATGTGTTCATTATGCTGCTCACGGCTTAAAAAGACATAGCCGTCAGCGTGATGGCGATAAAAGTAATAAACCTGCATACCACAATGATCTGTTTTTGTATTACTTGCATCATGCCATAAAAAAAGTCCGCATCAAGCGGACTTTTTCATGTCACCAGAACAATTATGCTTGTTCAATGTCTTTCATAGTCAATTTGATACGACCACGATTATCAACATCAGCAACTTGTACTTTCACTTCCTGACCTTCTTTAAGAACATCAGTTACGTTCGCAATACGTTCATTTGAAATTTGTGAAATGTGAAGAAGACCATCAGTACCCGGCATGATGTTTACAAACGCACCGAATTCTACAATACGAATTACTTTACCGTCATAGATCTTACCTGGTTCAACTTCAGCAGTAATTGCTTGAATCTTAGCAATTGCAGCTTTAGCAGCAGCTTTAGTTTCACCAAATACGCGAACTGTACCATTGTCTTCGATATCAATTGCAGCTTTAGTTTCTTCAGTAATTTGACGAATAGTTGCGCCGCCTTTACCAATAACATCACGGATCTTGTCTGGGTTGATGTTAATCACTTCAAACGTCGGTGCATGAGCACTGATTTCAGCACGCGCACGTGAAATGACTTTATTCATTTCGTTTAGGATGTGCATACGACCAGCAAATGCTTGGTTTAATGCAACTTCCATAATTTCTTCAGTAATACCTTCAATCTTGATGTCCATTTGAAGTGCAGTAATACCGTTTGCAGAACCTGCTACTTTAAAGTCCATATCACCTAAGTGATCTTCATCACCCAAGATGTCAGAAAGTACTGCGAAACGCTCGCCTTCTTTCACCAAGCCCATTGCGATACCCGCAACTGGTGCTTTAAGCGGAACACCTGCATCCATAAGTGATAATGAAGCACCACATACAGAAGCCATTGAAGATGAACCGTTTGATTCAGTAATGTCAGATACAATACGAATTACATACGGGAAGCGGTCAGCCGCAGGAAGAACTGCTTGAACACCACGACGTGCTAAACGACCGTGACCAATTTCACGACGCTTAGGACCAGATTCACGGCCTGTTTCACCTACAGAGTATGCAGGGAAGTTGTAGTGCAACATGAAGTTGTCAGTCTTAGTACCAGCAAGGGTATCAACCATTAACGCATCACGAGTATTACCCAAAGTTGTTGTTACTAACGCCTGAGTTTCACCACGTGTAAACAATGCAGAACCGTGTGCACGATCTAATACGCCAACTTGAACGTCGATAGCACGAACAGTTTTAGTATCACGGCCATCGATACGTGGCTTACCTGACAAGATGTTGTCACGTACTGTACGGTATTTAAGGTCTTCGAATAATTCGTTTACTTCATCAGCAATACCAGTTTCGTCATTTTCTGGAACGAACTGAGCTACAGCTTCTGCATAAAGTGCATCAAGTGCTGCATAACGATCTTGTTTAACCGCAATTGTATATGCTTCAGAGATTTTCGCTTCGAAAGCTGCTTTTAATTGCTCAAGAAGAGCTTCGTTTTTAGTTGGAGCAACCCAAGTTGATTCAACAGCACCAGCAGCGGCAGCAAATTCTTTAATCGCTTGAATTGCGATTTGCATTTCGTCATGACCGAAAAGAACAGCACCAAGCATTTGGTCTTCTGAAAGTTCTTTCGCTTCAGATTCAACCATCAATACAGCAGATTCTGTACCTGCAACCACAAGGTCAAGGTCACTTTCTTTCAACTGTTCGAAGTTCGGGTTAAGAACATATTCACCGTTGATTAAACCAACGCGTGCACCACCAATTGGACCACGGAAAGGAGTACCAGCAATAGACAATGCTGCTGATGTACCAAGCATTGCTGCAATGTCAGCATCCATAGTTTTGTCAGAAGAAACAACTGTTGCTGTTACTTGGATTTCGTTGAAGTAACCTTCTGGGAACAACGGACGAATTGGACGGTCAATAAGACGTGAAATTAAAGTTTCAGCTTCAGAAGCACGACCTTCACGCTTACCGTAACCACCAGGGATACGACCAGCTGCATATTGTTTTTCTTGATAGTTCACTGTTAACGGGAAGAAGTCTTGACCCGCTTTTGCTTTAGGTTGAGCAACAACTGCAACTAAAACAGTTACGCCACCCATAGTGATTAAAACTGTGTTTGCTTGACGTGCAACGCGACCCGTTTCTAAAACGACTTGATGTTGACCGAATTGGAATTCTTTACGAACGATATTAAACATTGACATGTATTGTATTTTCCTAATTTTATTCTAGTGAGACCCCTAAGGTTTGGCATTCAGACTACACCGATTGGTAGATAAATGACAAAGCTTAGAAGCCATCACACTAGATCAATTATTTAAAATAAGTTAAACGCAAAGAAGGAGCGCACAAGCGCCCCTTCTAAAAATCACTTAACCTAACGTTAAGTGAAACTCTCTTTTCAGCGATAAAGCATTGCGACATGCGAAATAGCGAAAACAAAGTGAAAATCGAATTAACGACGTAAACCTAAAGCACCGATCAAAGCAGTGTAACGACCGTGGTCTTTACCATTTAAGTAGTCGAGCAATTTACGACGTTGGTTAACCATACGGATCAAACCACGACGGCTGTGGTGGTCGTGTTTGTGAGCTTTGAAGTGACCTTGTAAATCATTGATTTGAGCAGTCAATAAAGCTACTTGTACTTCTGGTGAACCAGTGTCATTTTCAGCGCGAGCAAATTTAGCAATGATCTCTGCGCGGTCTGCATTAGTTAAAGCCATTCGATTTCTCCGAGATGCTTAAAAAAGTAAACGATATGAATCAGTTGAGGCAACTGACTGCCGTGCATCACTACAGCAAGTCGCCTATTTTAAGGTATCTATAGGTGGATTGCAAAATAGTTTTCAGTAACTTGTCATTTTAGACACTGACATGAGGACCTTAACCCTGCACACTAGCCTCGAATAAAAAGAAAGAAGCGCGAGGGACGTGTGAAAATTTTTTCAACCAACACTTGTCCAATACCGGACAATATTGAGCAAGTCATTCGACAAAAAGATGAAGTTGCTGCTGAACAGGGTGGAATGAGTGATCACCAGATTCAAAAAATCTGGAAAAGTATAGAAACACTATATAAAACCGGAAACTATCCACTCATTACCTTTTGTTTACGCAGACAAGGTAAAATTTTGCTGAATCGAAGCATTGGATATGCTCAAGGAAACTCTCCGGCAGGACTTCAAAAAAATGCCCTGATTGCAACACCTGACACACCTGTTTGCCTATTTTCAGCATCAAAGATGATCACAGCCATGTTGATTCATCTATTAGATGAAAAGGGTGAAATCAATTTGCTTGATCCTGTGAGCTATTATGTTCCTGAATATGGTGTCAACGGTAAGCGTCGTGCAACGATCTTTCATTTATTAGCACATCGTGGTGGCATTCCTTATATTGATGGCGATGTCACACCAGATTTATTATTTGATAAAGACGAAATTTTAAAACGTTTATATGCTGCCCGACCTGTGTCTCCTGCTGGCAATCACCTTGCCTATCATGCTGTTACGGCAGGTTATATTTTAGGAGAAGTCATTGAACGGGTGACTGGGCAGGATTTACGTGAATTTGTACATCAAACTATCGAAAAACCAATGGGGATGCCTTATTTCAATTATGGCTTAAAACCAGAATACCGTTCAGAAGTCGCCTTAAACTGTGCAACAGGTCTGCACCCTCGCCTTGGTACCGATCACTATCTGAATCATGTGTTAGGTGGCGGTTTACAACTTGCAGTTGATGTGACTAACGATAGTCGTTTTATGGACACCATTTGCCCAGCTGGAAACATCTATACCAGTGCAGAACAAGCTGGCCGCTTCTTTGAAATGCTTTTAAGTGGTGGAAGCTACGGCGGTCAGCAAATCTTTAGTGAGAAAACAATTTTCAGAGCAACACTGCCAACCACAGGAGTTAACATTGACCGTACTTTGCTAATTCCAATGCGCTATGCTCTGGGGCCAATGTTAGGTAGCAATCCTGTAGGTCTTTTTGGCCCAATGACGGGGCAAGCTTTTGGTCATTTAGGATTCTCCAACATTTTATGCTGGGCTGACCCTGAAAGAGATATCAGTGTTTCCCTATTAACAACTGGTAAATCTGTAGTGGGTACTCACCTACCTGCTTTAGCTAAAGTGCTCTATCAAATCTCAACTCAATGTCCACGTATACCGAGAGATCAACGCCGTTCGTTATTTGGTAGTGATTCTCATGAAACTGACTTAGTGTAGAAACAAATACAAATAAAAAACCCAAGCATTTCTGCTTGGGTTTTTTGCGCTGTAGTTTTTGTTTATCGTGTTATTGCTGTTTTTATTGTCGTTGGTGAGATGCTAGTCACATCCTTCTTGTTGTTCTAACTCACTTCCGATGTTTTTGTTTCTATTTCCTTATGTGATGTATTGTGACATATCCAATTATGAAGAAAAGTAGTATTTTTCTTATCATCATGTAAGTGAAAACGTACAGGTCTGTATAATATTTGGTAAATAGCCATTTTTAACCTTTAACGTACAGTTCTGTATAACATATAACTTAACAATTCACAGGAAAAATGCCTGTTTTGAAATCATATTATAGATAAATATATTGATATTATTGATTTAAATCTTTAGACAAAAACAGAGTGAAGATAGTGCTAAAAACGAAATGTTGTAATGCTTTTTTAAACATAGTGAAAAGTAGAATATAAAAAAGCCCTGTAGTCTCTCCCAAAACTACAAGGCTTAGCGGCTGTAAGTTTCCTCTTTATACACCTACTTCATTGTAAGTTCGCAGTCTCTCGACTTAAGTTATTATTATTGTGCGATTTTGCCCGACATTCCGTGCCAAGCTCGTTGTGCGTTTATAATCTCAAAAACGTGGGATGTACTCTAGCAGCAAATATCTCGAATCTATGTAAGCTTTTTCTTACAAGGGTAAAAATATTAAGTTTGTCTTAACGAACTAACCGATTAACTTTTTGAACTAAACCGCTTTTTCGTGTAGTACGAACTGTAAATGCTTGTAATAAAGCCTCTTGATGCACCAAAAGACTGACTACTTTCTTAGCTCGTGTAATCGCAGTGTAAATAAGTTCTTGGCTTAATAAGTTCTTGGCAGCCTGATCTAAAACGACAGCAGTATGTGTAAATTCAGACCCTTGCGATTTATGAATTGTTAAAGCGAATGCACTTTGAATACTTTTAGGTAATCGATTTGCAGCAACCCATTTGTTCAAACTTGGAAAATATACTTCAAACTGCTGTGGCTGAGTCCTGTGCTCAAAGCACAAACCAATATCCCCGTTTGAAATACTGAGCTGATAATCGTTATAGGTCATCATTACAGGACGACCGACATACCATCCTCCAAGAGTCACTATTGAAAGTTGCTGCTGCAACCAACGCTGCGCATATTGGTTTAACTGCTGCAATCCAAACGGACCATGACGAACCGCGGTTAAAATCCGGTAGTCATCAAATGCTTTTACTACGTTTTGGACCTGTTCAATCGAGCGTTCTTCTTTTAAATAATTTTTTAGACTCTGTACATATCCTTGGAAACCGAGCATTAGCTTTTGATAATAGGTATCTAGGTCTAATAGCCCCCCTTCTGGTAAATATTCAAGCTGAACAACATCAGGCATGTCACTTTGTAAAAGTATAGGCTTTAATTCTGAAACCTGAACAATATCAATTTCAAACCGCTGCAAAACCTCTACATGGTCTTGTTTATAGCTTTGTGCCTGAATAAATTTGGCCACTTGTCCAATCAACGCACCTTCAGTAAAACGACGACTGGTTTGTAATTGTACCCGGTTATCAGCCAACGCCTGTATTTGCTGCAAATCTGCAAGAACCGCCCCGACATCAACGGAAGCGAGCTGATTTGCATCTCCTAATAAAATAATTCGACAAGACTCAGGCACAGCTTCAAATAAAAGAGTAGCCAGATTTAAATCCAGCATGGAAGCTTCATCGACGACAATCACGTCATAAGGCAAAGGCTGTTTTTGATTAAACCGTGGTGTCTGGCTATGTCCCATCCCCAACAAACGGTGAATCGTTTGTGTTCCCTGATTTCTGAGCTCTTCACTCACTAATCCGGACTCAAGCAATTTAGGGTCATTAAACGAGTTCTGTAAAGCCTCTTGCATTCGCTGTGCTGCTTTACCTGTTGGAGCAGCCATCGCCACACGAATATGTGGAATAGCTTGGCTAAGTACAGCAATGATACGTGCCAGCGTATAAGTCTTACCTGTACCCGGCCCACCCGTAATAATACTCAGGCTCTGCCGAGCAACCATTTGTAAAGCTGCCTGTTGATGAGCATCGGTAAGCAGGTCTAAATAGTCATCACAAGAGACAGGTTGAATTAATTGTTGCTTTAATCGACAAATTTGTTCTGCAAGTCGTTGCTCTAGGTGCCAATATCGGTATAATGCCAACCCCTGCTCATCGTAGACGCACGGCGCAACTTTTAAGTTTGCTTGATCGGCAGATATAGCAAGCTGACCAAGTGCTGCAATTTGCTCTAAACTGATATCAATACAACTATCGCCTTGTAAGCTCGCTTCAATAAGCTGCTGCAAGTAAGAAGTAGCTTCTGACACTTGCGATTGTTCAGTAAATGGAGCCTGATTTAAGAAGTTACTCCACGTTGTTAACCAGCTTAAATCGGCTTGTTCAGGGCTGTTTAGATTGTCCACACACTTATCCACCTAGTTTTCCACACGCTTGTCCACATGGTTATAGACAGGCTTATCCACATGCCAAATATTTGTTAATATTAAAATTACATACTTTATCAGCATTTTTCATGCAATTTTATCCTCAGCAAAATACCCTAAAATGGCATCAAGACGCAGAATAAACTCAATGCTAGGCTGCCAGTAATAATAGCCCTGCTCAGCTTCACCATTCATACCACGTAAATAAAGATAAGTTGCCCCACCTAAGTGTTGCTCAATTTGGTAATCCTGCATTTTGACTTGCAAATAGCGATGTAATGCAACGAGATATAGACCTGCTTGTAGCCAATAACTTGCTAAAGACATGCTTTGGGCAATGCTATCGCTACGATAATCTACAAGATCATCACCTAAGTAATTACTTTTATAATCGGCAATGTGGTAACGCTGCCCATCAAAATAAACCAAATCGATAGAACCGTTGAGGTAACGTGCTGAGCGAGCCTCAAGTAATTCCGGCATATTCAAACCATACTCAGCGAAAAGCTGCTGAATACGTGTCATCGCTAGAACCCGATCTGACAACGCCAAATAAAAAGGAAACTCTGACAAATACTGCTCTTGTTGAAGCTGATTTAGTCGGAAACCTTGATAAAGCGGTGTTCGCAAAATATCTTTCAGCCACTCTGCAACTGACTGGTAAAGCAGATGCTCGGCATCTTCTTGCTCTGGGAAGCTCTCGTTATATTTATTAAGTAAATCTTGCCAAAGACTACTATAGTCATTTTTAAAACGACGACGTATTTCACTTACCCAGTCATCTGAACATTGAAAATCGATATGCTCAAAGATTTCATGCAAGAAATTACCGGCAAGCGTTCCTCGCGGAAAGTTACTCTTTATCCAGTCAATCGGCTGAGCACTGATTTCTTCAGCAGTGTTGATCAAATCCAGCTCATCTTCTGCTAATACCGCATCATTGCTCTGACTCGCCAATAAATCTGTGCCAGCCTTATGTTTTAAATGCTGTGCCAAGTAACTGAAACTGGTTTTACCTCTCGAATAAAAACGTTGTTCCGGAAACCGTTGTGCTTGTATTTCAATAATACTTGTTTGTTTGGCTAAATGAATTGCCTGTGGAATCTGCTCCAAAACCATTTCATCCGTACAGCAACGGTGTTGAAAAGGCTCAGTCCTATTTTTCCAAAATGCGAGACCTGATACTGACTTGCCATCAAGATCTTGTAAAAGTGCATAGACGCGGTGGCTTGCTCGCGTTAAAGCGACATACCAAAGTCGATTCTGTTCAGCGAGCGCTCGTTCTTCGTGCTGCTTAAGTTCTATTTCATTCAAATAAGTCTTGTCAGCAATCGCAACGACACGTTGAGTCAAAGTCTGGTTTGAGTCTAGTTGGACAATATCTTGGGTCGAAAAATTGAGTGTTTTATTATTTTCTCGAAAGGGCTTGTCTGCACCTAGTAAAAATACAATCTTAAATTCCAGCCCTTTTGACTGGTGAATGGTCATGAGCTGAACACCAGCTTCACTCGACAATTTACGTTCTAGCTCCCAATCACGGTCAAGAGGAGAACGCAACTGTTTGAGATACCAGTGATAAAGGTTCTGAGCACCTGAGTATTTTTCACTGTGCTGACTCAGAATTTCAGTTAAATGACGCAAGTTCACCACAACCCGTTCATTATCTTTACTTTGAGCTGCAACCAAATTTTGCCATATATCAAACTGGATGAGACATTGTTGCCATGCCACTAAAAAGCCTTGAGCGGACCACAACTCTCTAATCGTGTCAAAACCAGTCATAAACTGGCTTAACCCTTCGGCTGTCTGCTCAAGTTGCAAGAGTTGTTTTAAATCCATGGCAAATAGACGGCTAATCAAAGCTCGCTTCACTTTTGCCTCATCGTAAGGATGAAGTATGGCGGTCAGCAAAGCCCCCACGTCTTGAGCAATCGTACAATCGAAAACACTTCGTTTTGATGGCCTGTTAACCCGAATTCCTAAACGCTCTAGCTCAAATTGAACTTTATCGAGGCCATCATGATTACGAGACAATACCGCAATATCATCTTCGTTTAAGGTTTGAGTCTGAGTATCTTTTTGAAAATATAGTTGTCCAGCATGTGACTGGTTAAGTAGATCTCGAATCTTCCATGCAACTTGCTGAGCCTCTGTTTCTTTATCTTTGAGCATTAACCAGCGCAAAGGGTAAGGATTATGATTGTTCTGCTCAATCAGTACAGGATGAGGTCGAGTGCCCGCTCGAATTGGGTCATATTGAACCTCTTCACCAAAATCAATTTGTCGTTGAAATAAGGCGTCGACCACATCAACCAGATCAGCAACAGAACGATGGTTATGAATTAACTTATATTCACGACCATGTTTGGCTTGAATATCTTTATAGGCATTTAAAAAGGTGAGCATATCCCCACCACGGAAGCCGTAAATCGCCTGTTTACGGTCACCCACCATAATCATGCAGCCTTTTTGGTAGCGCTCCGGATGACGCCAAATGCTCGCCAGCATATCGTCTTGATCTTGGTTAGTGTCTTGAAATTCATCGACCAAAATTAAGGGATAACGCGCTTGAACAAATACAGCAAAACGTTGCCCCTGCTCACCTTTTAAAGCTTCTGAAAGTGTACGAATTTGCTGAGAAAAAGTAGTTTCACCTTTATTTTGCAAAACCTGAGGTAAGCGTTTTTTAACCTCTACACATAAATAGGCCTTTAAAAAAATATGAAGCTGGTCGAACTGCTCGGCGTAGTTTTTTAACACACCAAATAACTGCTGAATCTGTTGAATACAAGGATGTTGATAGAAACCATCTGAAATTTCAGCAGGGCATTTCTTGAAAACTTTTTGATCGGCAAGTTGACCTAAAAACTTAAAAACAAGTTCTCGTTGTGCGGCTAATGACCCATCAAAAACCAAAATGCTGTCGCTTTGCTTTAGAACTTGTAGTAGCTGCGGTAAACATTCACTAAATAGTTTATTAAATGCCCCATTTCTAAATACTGTCCCGCTCACATGTTTATAGTGCTCGCCATCAAGCAAGTAATATGCTTCTAAAAGACTGATATCAATTTCTGTCGCTAATTGTTTGAGCTGCGTAAGTTCTTCAAATTGAATGGTTGGTTTTTCGGGAAGTTTAAAATGAGCAGAACTAAAGTTAAGTGAGTCTTCAACAAGTTTGACAAAACTATCGACACTCTTGAGTTCACCAGCCAGATACAATGCATCAATCACGGTCTGAGGTTGAGACTGTATCCATTCACGTAAAACATCATGAATCAGTTGTCGACTATAAGTTTTAGCATCATCGGTAATTTGAGCGCGTTCAATTTTGCCACTCTCAAAGGCAAACTCACGTAATAGTTTTTGGCTAAAGCTATCGAGTGTTCCGACAAATAACTCGTCTAACTGATCTATAACCAATTTTAAACGTTCACACGCATAGGCAATACGCGTCGCAAAATGCTTTAGAATATGCTGGAGTAATAAGTCAGGTTCTTGCTCTGCCTGCGTAAGTAATTCTTGTTCTGTAAAACTACGCTTGGCATCTAAATAACGGTACGTTTCAACCAAACGTGCACGAATACGGCTTTTTAACTCAGCAGCAGCAGCACGGGTAAACGTGGTCGCAATGACTTGTCTAGGCAAGTATTTTTCAAGAAAGATACGGACCATCAAACTTGATAAGGTATAGGTTTTTCCTGTACCTGCCGAAGCTTCAATTAAGTGCAAGCCACTAAATTCAATATCAATAATAGGTTGATAAGACACCTGTACTCTTGAGTTCATGCCTTACTCCGAATGTTGAAATTGAAAAACCGGATGATACAAATCATACGCAAACTCATCACAAGCATGTTGAAGCAAAGCTTGCGCATCTTGTTCTTGTAAAATAAAGCTCCAGTCTTGATGCAACTTACAAGCTTCATTTTGAGTCATATCCATCGTGGTAAATGACCCTGTTTCATTCCAGTATTTTAGCAGCTCAGCATAGCTCTTCTCATCCAGTTTTGCTTTTTCTGTCTGATTTGTTGTTTCCCACTGATATGCTTTAGCTTTTTCTAATGGCTTTAATAATAAGGCTGCTGGTAAAACCAATGGTTGTTGCTGTGCATGGCGCCAGATTTTAAACCATGGTTGTAAATATTGCCGAGCTTGCTCAGAACTAATCCCACTACAAATCACAGTTTGATCGCTAAAAACCACAATACGGCGCTTTTCGGCTCCTGCACTACCCTCATTCAAATAAGCTAACCAGAGCAGATATTCTAACCAGACTTTAGCACGTCTTTTTGCGCGAGCGCTTGAAGGTTCCATACTCACCCAGTCCCGAGTTTCAGACTTCGGAACGGTAATATTCATATGAAGCTGTTTAGCAATTCGCCAAATACGCTGAGTTGTTTGTGTCACTGCTGGTGCATAATGGTGAAGGCGTTCAAGTAAACATTCTTGCTCAAAAACACCTTGTTGCCATGCGCTATATTTGACTTTACCGACAGGCAACTGATCAATTAATACTTCAGGTTGTGCTTGCTGTTCAGATTGTTGTAAAAAATGTCGGATCGCATAGCGCCCTAAACCATCTAATAATAAAGGTTCATTTTGGTCGAGCACTCCGACACTTCCTAAGTTTTCTACCCCTAAAGTTTTCAAATATAATCGTGCAGGGAATGTTACATCCTGTATCCACTGCTGGCTTTCTAAAACCAGTGTGTCAGGTATTTGTAGCGGATAGGTCGTGTTCGCCCAAGGCTGACGGTTTCCTGAGACTTGCTGAATTTGTGAAGCGACCTTAAACCAGTGATCTTGATAACGAATAACACGCTTCTCTACAGTAAAACCTTTCGGGTCAAAGGGCTGTAAATCATGGAAGTGATGGAGTTGTTTTAGCTGTGAAGGTATCTCAATTCCTTCAATAACGACACTTTCAGGTTCACCATCTTCAGCTTTCACAATCAAGGCAAGATGTTCACGGAACTCTTGAAGAATACTGGAAGGTTCGCGCACCTCGCCATCGTTCACATCAAAGCCGTTATAAAACAGCCATAAATTTTCTTGGGCTAATAATAAAGCATCTAAAAAAGCACCTTGATCATCTTCAAGTCGAGAGCGATCACCTAACTGCTGGCGCAGTGCATCCATCAAATCAAATGGAACATGGGTATCGCGGTTTGGAAATTGCCCTGCATCAAGATTTAGCATGACCATTAAACGATAAGGTAACGGTCGAATGTGTCCAATTTGGGCAAAGGTAATTTGCCCTGTCGGTTCAGCTTGTGCACTTTGGCTTTCTAATGTCCGTTGAATTTCTTCAATAATATAAGGCAGAGGCAAGGTAATTTTGCGCAAAGTTCCTGTTTCTGTCTCGGCGTAATAACTTGCGAGGGTCAACATTCGCTCTTGTTTCTTAACAATTTCCCGCACAGCTTTTAGAGCAGCAACACCGACCTGCTCAAATTCAACAATATCTTTGCTCAGCACTTGGAGCCAATATTCAACGGTATAGACTTTCCCCTGCTCATGCAGAGTAAGCCAATCACGGCGCTCATTCAAATCCTGATAAATCTGAATGAGTGTACCCACCAACTCGAAATCGCTCGGTTGAACTTTGGCATAACTCAACACCTGATTAAATGTTGCATGCACAGGCACAGCAATGCCAAGGGCCAATCGCTCTAGGGCAAATTTAAAACTATATCGATAATCATCATCACCCTCACACAAACTGCGCTTGAGATGCTCTGCATCAAGCCCTCGTTTAAAGCCTGCATCGGCAAGCAAATTTAAAATTCGCTCAACCTGAACATATTCAAGTTCATAACGTTGTTGAGTCGCATGCAAACTTAACCAATCAGCAAAATCATCAAAGCTAAAACGCCCCTGCATCAGTTGAATACGCCCAATTACTGCACGCCAAGCATTCAGTGCATCAAGTGATGCAACACCTGCAATCTTTACTGGCAAATGCACACCCTGCTCAGTGGCAGTAGCAGGAAATACACTTCGAATTAAAGGCTCTATGTCGGCCAAATTAGGAACTAGAACTAAAATATCGTTTGGACGGCGCGGCTGTTCATGCGGTTTAGCCAACCAACAGATTAATTGCTCTTTTAATACTTCAAGTTGACGTAGAGTCGAATGACAAACATGAATCTGAATAGAGTCATCATCGGAAGCAAGCTCATATTGTTTAGCTTGAGGCTCCACTAAATGCAAAATATCTGACTGAACTTTACCAAGCAGACTTTCAGGGAAATCATCCACAAAAGCGTCAACCCACTTACCCTCTTCACCCGTAGATAAATTCGATAATAAAGAAAAGTGATCGCGGGCTTGTTTACCCAATCGGGTTAAAAGCGGATGTCTGGATTCACGCGCTTCAGCATTAAAGTTGAGTGTAAATTTATTAAAGAAATCACTAATTTCAGCATCAGTAGCCTTTGGATTTTTCGCAATAAAACGCTCTTTTACCCCTAAGTCATAACGCTGTTTCCAGAGTGGATCGACACTATCGGCCCAATATTCTTGTGAAGGGTTATAGTGCAAAATCAGTACATCAACGTATTGGCCTAAACGGCGCAAGAACTGTAACTGGCTTGGCGGCAAATCTAATAACGTAAAGATCACCACCTGATTAGGTAATCTTGAAATAGCACGCTTACTGCGGTCTGGATGATCTAACTCTTGCCAAAACAATGCATCAATTTGCTGCATCTGCAAAAAGTCATCATGAAAATGTTGTTGCCATAACCAACGCTGCCAACGTTCTAGCTCCTCAGTTTGATGTAATGCAAAAGCAGTCACTTCTTCATCTTTTTGCACAATATATTTTTCAATATCGAGTGCTCGGCCCTGCCCCCAAGCAGACAACCAGTTTTCCGGACAGGTACAACTATTTTCACAACCACGCTGACACTGCCCACGATAAATCATATAGTTACTAAATAGATCGGCAACCTGCTCAGCGACCCAGTACAGCATTTTTTGTTTTTTTAATTGTTTGTCTATGCCTTGTTCGAGTCGATCTGCGCTGTCATAAATACGCTGGACAATAGAATGTAAAGGATGCGACGAATCTATACTTATCGTGTCTGGTTGAATGAATTCGTGCAAAGCTTGATGCACCCGCCATTTAAAAATTAAACGTGGGATGTTCGCTTTACGAACCTGTTCTTTATGCGCAGTTAAAACTTGCTGGTAGGCGTACCACTGGAAGCCGCGTACCCGTTGGTGAAACTGGTAATTAGCACTCATGCCTTGCTGTTCTGCAAGTTTTTGTATCAGCCACTGCTCGACCGCAGGACTTGGAACAATAAAATGCTGGGTTTTCAAAACCTGTAATGGATGCGTTGAAGCTTGAGATGTAGACGTCAATACACCTTGCAACAACACATCAATACGTTGACTTTGAATAACATGAATCCCCATTTATTTCATATCCTGCTTGCATAATTTATGCACAAAATCATAAACATTCATTACTATACAACTGAATCTGACTATGTCACGTTGGTTTAAACACAGCATAATTTAACTTTAGGTGTCACTTACACTTGGTTTAAATGACGCCCTCAAGAAACTTATACAGGTAGACATTATGAAAATTGACAAGATTCCTGACTATATTGATCCTAGCCTAAATCTGGAACAAATTCGCGATGAGTGTCATGATCTCATCAAAAAAAGAGCTTACGTCTCAGCAGGAGCGGCAATTGTACCGATTCCTTTTTTTGACGTGGCAGTCGATTTGGGAATTTTGTCGTACCTTATTCCAGATATCAATTCCCGTTTTGGCTTAGCACCTGAACACGTGAGTGTCTACGACCCGAAAACTAAAACAATTCATTGGGATGAACTACGTAAACGCGGTTTTGAATTTTCAGGCTTTGTAGTAGCGCGTACTACAGTTAAAAAAACATTTAATGGCTTTCTTGGCAAAATCGTAACGAAACAGGTGACTAAATTTATACCACTAGGTGGGCAAATTGTAGCAGCAAGTTTGGGCTATTTCATGATGAAAAAAATAGCAGAAACTCATCTGAATGATAGTTATAACCTTGCAAAACGTATTCAGCAAAAAAGCCGTAGCACTATTGTAAATTAATGTTTGCCTTGTAGCTGAGAGCTTAGTCTGCTCTCAGCTGTTTTAAAATGGCCTTCAACACTTCTAAACGTGCCGTATATTTATCATCGGTTGCGACAATATACCAAGGTGCATATTCAGTACTAGTTCGCTCAAACATATCTGCGGCCGCTTTTAAATAATCGTCCCACTTATCACGATTACGCCAATCCTCTGCGGTAATTTTAAAGCGTTTATGCGGTGTTTCTTCTCTGGCCTTAAAACGCTGCTCTTGCTCATCTTTACTAATCGCCAGCCAAATTTTTACTACAATCGTTTGACTATCAAATAAATCTTTTTCAAAGCGGTTTATTTCATCATAGGCACGCTGCCATTCTAAAGGTGAAGCAAAACCTTCGACACGTTCAACGAGTACACGTCCATACCATGTCCGATCAAAAATCGTGATTTTTTCGGCCTCATTAATGCGGTTCCAAAAGCGCCATAAGTATGGATGACGTGCTTCAAAACGTTCAGGTGCTCCAATACAGTGAATATCATATTCACGCGGGTCTAGGTTTTTAACGATTCGCTTAATGGCCCCACCTTTACCAGCTGCGTCCATGCCTTCAAAAGCAATGACGACATTGCGTTGATCAAAACGCATGGCATCGGCAATTTTTTTACTCAGTTTATCGAGTTCTTTTTTATATTCTGCTTTTTCAAGTGGTTCGTTAGAAGGGTTTAATAAACTCTCTGGAATTTTAGCTTGCTGCCATTTTCCTTTAACTTCGGTTTCATGCTCTGGAAGTTGACGCATGTGTTGTAAAAGGTATTGCGCAAAAAACTGATCACGCTGCTTTTCATCTTCGCCATCAATAATGTACCAATCGTCGGTAAAACGACGACGTAACTTTTGCAAAGTGTCATATTGTTTTTTATTACGCCAGTCTAAGCCATGGAGCTTATGCCAATGCTGTTCAGATGGATCTATCTTGTCTAAACGTTTTTGCAGTGATTTCCATGACAGATCGAACCAGACTTTGACCACATCGACATAGTTGTTTTTTAAATCTTGCTCAAATGCCCGCATATTTTCAACGTAAGCATCAAAGCGTGCTTCATCCAAAGGTTCAGACACGTGCGTTGCCGTGACGAGCAAATCGCTATACCAGTTGCCAAACATCACCACAATTTGCCCTTCAGTCGGAATGAACTCCGAGTAAGATTGCCAAAATGCTTCTGTATCTGTCAGCACACGTGGCGCGTCTGCTTTGACTCGTAAATATCGTGGATCTAGCCATTCACGAAGTTGCTTAACAGCCTCGCCTTTTCCAGCCAACTCAATACCACTCATTAATATTAGTGTGCTCTTAGCGTTGGGTTTGCCCCGACTTTCTTTTAACGCATATTGTGCTTCAATCAAATCGACTGAAAGCTGTTCTTCATCACGAATCTCAAATTTTGGTTGTTGTTCACTCATAGTCCACGGCTCTAATCTTTTATTGTTTAATTTCGATGATCTTTAACTTATGCGCTTAAATGATGAATTGCTATACAAATTATGTCATTGTGCCAAAATTCTGTTTAAAAATTGACGCATGAATCATTTTTTTTACATCTACTCGCCATAGTACAAGGTTACAATGCCTTTTATGATTTTTTGCAAATAGCCCAATATTAGAGCCTTAAATGTCTAAACTCGCTGCTTTTGATGATCTTTTACAACAATATAAAACATTTAATTATCACGATAATCCAGTACTTGCTCAGCGTTTGCAAGATGTACAAACATGGTTAAAAGAGCGGATGAAAGATACGCATCATGACTTTTTTAATCTGCCAGCGCACAAGCTCATGTCAGAGTACTTTTTAAATCGTTTATATGGTGGCCCAGAATTTGATGCTCTTGCAGCTCAAATCGAGCGTTTACTAAAATATGCCCATAAAGCAGAAAAAGTCTTACCTGAGAATGCAATTAAAACAGGTACTAAATCAGTAAGTTTGGCTGTACTTGCAACCCAACTTGATGAGCAAGTAGCAATGCAACTTCTTGAGGACTATCCGGCAGATACAGTATTAACTGATGAGATTATGCGTTTAACCTTAATCAAGCTTGATCAGGCCGAAGCTCGTTATCAACAACTTGCTCTTCTTGACGATTTAGGTGCAGCACTCGATAAATACATGCGTTCATTTATGATGTTTACTGCTTTTAAAATGTGTAAAGGTATTGCCCAAAAATATCACTTCGAATTGATGTATGATTTCATTCAAGATGGTTTTAGTGCGATGAAACCGTTAAAATCAGCCGAGACCTTTATTAAGACTTTTACTGAAAAAGAACGCCAGATTATTGAAAATGTACATTCAGGGCATCCGAATCCGTTTAGAGTGTGATAAGGTCGGCACATAGAAAAACTCAACCTCGCGAAGTTGAGATTTTATTCATTATATTTGCATGATGATGCCTGTAAAAATAGACAAAATCTGTCATCATGCAGAACTTATTCCGTTTCACTTGAGTTTGAGTCTAGGAGAGACAATATGTCTAACGAAAACCAAAAGCCAACATCTCCAACTGAGCAGGCACAAAGTTCAGACAAAGTTAGCCCATTCCTAAACTCACCTTTACCTCAAGGTACTCCTCAAGGGCAACAACAAACTTTACAGCAAACCTTAACAGACACACCTGTGAATGGCTCTGTACCTAAATACAATTTACCTCGTGGTGCTGGTAATACTGGCAACGTTGGTGAAACAACACATTTCGGTTACTCAACAGTTAGAACTGAAGATAAAGCACAAAAAGTTGCAGAAGTTTTCCACTCAGTTGCAAGCAAATATGACTTGATGAATGACTTGATGTCATTTGGTATTCACCGTTTGTGGAAGCGTTTTGCAATTAACATGTCTGGTGTTCGCCGTGGTCAACACGTGTTAGACATTGCTGGCGGTACAGGCGACTTAGCAAAAGTATTTAGCCGTGAAGTTGGTCCGCAAGGTCATGTTGTACTTTCAGACATTAACGAATCTATGCTCAATGTTGGCCGTGACCGTCTAATTGATGCAGGCTGTACCAATGTTGACTTCGTTCTTGCCAATGCTGAAACATTAGAACCTTTTGCAGACAACAGCTTTGACCTTGTAACCATTAGCTTTGGTTTACGTAACGTGACAGATAAAGACGCAGCACTTGCTTCTATGTTCCGTGTGTTAAAACCAGGTGGCCGTTTACTGATTCTTGAGTTTTCTAAACCTGTATTTGAGCCATTCTCAAAACTTTATGACCTCTATTCATTCACCGCTTTACCGATTATGGGTAAATTGGTTGCGAATGACTCAGAAAGCTATAAATATTTGGCTGAATCAATCCGTATGCACCCAGACCAACGCACCTTAAAAGGTATGATGGAAAATGCTGGCTTCCAGAACTGTGACTATCACAACCTTACTGCTGGTATCGTTGCCGTTCACCGTGGCTTCAAACTGTAAGGGATAACGATATGTGGTCGATTCTGGCACTCGGTGCAGTCGAACGTATCATTCATCATCTGATCGATCTGGATGCGGTTACTCGCATTCAGTTTAATCAGTTACAGGGCAAAATGTTGCGTGTTGTGATTGATAGCCCGCAGCTTTCTGTCGATGTGTTCTTTGACCAAGAAAAAGTACGTCTTGAACCTACCGTAACAGGTCATAGTGAAAAGCCTTCTATTTTTGAACAGCGTCCTTTTGATGCCCAATTCAAAATTTCTGAAGCAACTGCAACTTTGCATGTTAAAGATGTCGTTGAACTGATTAAATTATTGGTCAGCGATCCAGACCAGATTGGGAATATCCCGCTCCAAGGTGATTATCACCTATTACAGGATATTCAAAAAATTATGCAGCAAGCTGAACCTGATTTAGCTGCGCATTTATCAAGATGGGTGGGTCCTCAACTCGCTCATGAAATTGGTAAGATTCAACTTGCACCAAAACATTTAAAACGCTCGGTGCAAAGCCATCTGTTTTTTGCTGAAGATGCCTTAAAAGAAGATAGCGGCCTATTTGCCCCTCGCTGGGAAATGGACGACTTAACTCAAGCAACTCGCAAGCTTAATCAAGACATTGACCGTCTTGAAGCAAGATTGCAGCAACTCAATGCACAACTACAACCCTCTCAAGACTAGGTAAGACTTTATATGATTCCGCACGTTTCACGTTTACTCGAACTTTGGCGTATTGCAGCGCACTATAGACTCGATACGTTGTTCCCTGCGGATGAATTACCAGTTAAAGCTCAGCATGCATTAAATATTATTAAAATGCATCCAGCTGCATGGTCGAGTCGTGAACGTAAAAATCCTTTAAAGCTTAAAGAAGCTTTAGAAGATATGGGACCACTTGCAATCAAGCTTGGTCAATTACTGTCTACTCGCCGTGACCTAATTCCACCTGAGGTACTCGCTCAACTAGTTTTACTTCAAGATCAAGTAAAACCTTTTGATAGCAATGTTGCCAAACAACGTATTCAAGATTCTTTAAAAGCAGACGTAAATACTCTATTTGCCCGCTTTGATGACCAACCATTAGCTGCTGCTTCAATTGCACAAGTACATACAGCGGCACTGCATGATGGCCGTGAAGTTGTTGTTAAAGTTACTCGTCCGGACATTCGTAGCCAGATTTTACAAGACTTTGAAATTTTAGCTTGGCTAGGCAACACCTTAGAAAGTCGCCTAGAAGCTGCTCGTGCGTTGCATCTCACCGAAATTATTCAAGACTACCGCCAGATCATTTTAAATGAACTGGACTTGAGTATTGAGGCAGATAACACCCGTCGTATGCGCCATTACTTCACTGGTTCAACCATGATGTATGTACCAGAAGTCTACATGGACACCAAAGATGTCATGGTGGCTGAGCGTATTACTGGTGTCCCTATTTCAGATACGGCAACCTTTGACCGTCTAGGCATGGACCGTGCACAACTTGCAGAAAAAGGATTAACCATTTTCTTTACGCAAGTATTCCGCGATAACTTTTTCCATGCCGACATGCATCCCGGTAATGTCTTTGTAGAAACCATTAATCCAAGCAATCCACGCTTTATCGCACTGGACTGTGCGATTATGGGAGAGCTATCTAAACACGACCAGATGACAGTTGCCCGTATGTTGCTTGCTGTCATGAACAGCAACTTTATGCAGCTCATTCAAATTGTGCACCAAGCTGGCTGGATTCCACCGGGTACAGACCAAGATGCTTTAGCACGTGAGATGCGCCGCACTGTTGGGCCAATGGTATCTAAACCAATGGACCAGCTTGATTTTGCGGGTATCTTAATTCAAGTGATGGATATTGCTCGACGCTTCCATCTTGAGATTCCGCCACAGCTCATGCTGCTACTCAAAACTTTAGTGCATGTAGAAGGCCTAGGGACTGACCTTTACCCGCAGCTCGACATCTGGAAATTGGCAAAACCAATTTTGACGGAATGGGTCAAATCCAACATGAATCCAGTCAAAAATGTAAAAGAACTCGGCCAGCAATTACCTGACCTGCTTTTAGGCGCTCAAGATTTCCCAAGCTTAATTATTGATAGCTTAAATGGTTTAAAAAATCAGTCGGCTTGGCAAGACCGCCAGTTACGCGAAATTCAGCAACTTCGTTTGCAAATGGAACATCAGCAACGCCGTAGCTGGATGTTCGGCAGTACTATGCTGATTTTACTGACTATTGCAATTATTAGCCCTTGGTTTGTTTCGATTATTCTAATTGTGCTGAGTAGCTTATTAGCGCTTTGGCGTATATTGAAATAAGTTCAAAATCCCTTGCCAGTGCAAGGGATTTTTTTTATGGAAAAAATTTAATTTTCAAAAAATTTATAGATCAGCTATTCGTTCATTGCTAAATTGAAGCTATAAATGCTTCAAAAGAACAAACAATGAAAACACCTCATTTTGCCATTATCGGTGCAGGTACAGCAGGTTTAGCCACTGCTATTTTGCTTGCCCGCCAAGGCAATAACGTTACTATTTTTGAACAAGTTGATGAGTTATCTCCGGTAGGTGCCGGTTTATTACTACAACCTGCGGGCTTAGCTGTATTTGAACACTTAGGTGTGCTCGAAAAAGCCTTAACATTAGGCGCAAGAGTAACAGGCCTAGAAGGACAACTTCCAGACAAGCGCCTTTTAGTTAATAGTCATTATCACGAAGCATCAGCAAACCTCTATGGTCTAGGTATACACCGAGCCACTTTGTGTCATGTACTCACTCAAAAGCTTAGCGAGTATTCAAGCCAGATCACTTGGCATATGAACCATTCTGTTGAAAGTTTTGAAGAACATAACAATGAAGTTCAGCTATTCGGCAGTCATCAAAACCAAAAGTTTGATGCTTGCTTTGATAGCCTACTCATTGCCAACGGTGCACGTAGCCAGTTACGCCCTCAAGCATGGGTAAAGGTTGACAAAGCTTATCCTTGGGGTGCGGCATGGAGTATCGTACCTGAGTGCCAAGTTCTCGATTCTGAAATTCTGCATCAATTTTATGATCGCTCGAAAATTATGATGGGAATTCTTCCTACAGGAGCGATTCCAACTGAACCTCAACAGCGCCTTTCAAGTGTTTTTTGGAGTTTACCTACACCACAACTACAAAGCTTTTTACAAGATGAGCAGGCTAAACAAGCTTGGTTAAAGCAAGTCTCAGAACGTTGGCCCAAAGTTGCAGAATGGCTGAAAGAAATTTTGTATAACAGTCAAACTCAGCCTAAATGGCTATCTGCAAACTACCGCGATGTCGTCCTGACTCAATTTGGTCAGGGTCGAGTTGGGGTGATTGGCGATGCCGCTCATGCAATGAGTCCACAGTTAGGTCAAGGTGCAAATATGGCATTATTGGATGCTTGGGCTTTCTCTCAATCATTGCAACATGCTCAAAAAAACCAGAATATTGATTGGTCCCTGCTCTGGCAGCACTACCACCAGCTTCGCCGCTCATCCACCCAGTATTATCAATTCCTTAGTCGCTTATTAACACCACTTTATCAGTCTGATCATTGGTGGGCTGGAGGTTTAAGAGATTTAGTTTTTCCGTGGATGTATCAAATCCCTTATTTTCGAAAAGAAATGGCAATTACAATTTCAGGCTTAAAAACAGGGCCATTCCAACAACTTGATTATGATCAAGTCGCTCAATTGCCTAAAGAAAACAGTGCATTTCATTTAGAAAGCCAATCTTTGTCTGACTATTAATCCCACCAAATAATAGTGATTAACACATGAAAATCAGCCATCTTGATCATCTTGTTTTAACCGTCTCAAATATTGAAACTACCTGTCATTTCTATCAAACCATATTGGGGTTTGAAGTCATCACGTTTAAAGGTAATAGAAAAGCTCTAAAGTTTGGAAATCAAAAAATAAATTTACACCAGCAAGGCAACGAGTTTGAACCGAAGGCATTACAGCCGACTCCCGGATCTGCCGACTTGTGTTTTATTTCAGACACTCCCATTTCAGAAGTGGTTGCACACCTTAATCAATTAAATATTCAAATTGAAGAAGGTCCGATTGAGCGTACTGGTGCAATGCATCCTATTCTTTCAGTTTATATTCGTGATCCAGATCAAAATTTGATTGAGATTTCAAATATCCTCACGCCTTAGTCATTTGAATAAGATACAGATTGGTAAGTGTTACAAGCTATTCATTACGCTAGCAAAGACAAAAAGGATAAAGAATTTTTCCGCAAAGCGACGTTGATGCCGTACACTATACGAGCTATTTTTTAGCATCAGATTGAAATCAATTTATAGTTCATATTTCTTTGGTGATTCCTCATGAATAACACGCAATGGCTCGATGAAGTAAAATTTAACGAACAAGGTCTTATCCCTGCCATTGCTCAACATCATCAAACCGGACGTATTTTGATGGTGGCGTGGATGAACCGTGAATCACTTGCGCTCACAGCAGAAAAAAATCAGGCTGTTTATTTCTCTCGCTCTCGCCAAAAACTTTGGCATAAGGGTGAAGAATCAGGCCATTTCCAAACGGTTTATGAAATTCGTCTGGACTGCGATGGTGATGTAATCGTATTACAAGTTGAGCAACACGGCGGTATTGCATGCCATACAGGTCGTGAGTCTTGTTTCTACCGTAAACTTACCCCACAGGGCTGGGAAATTGTCGATGCACAATTAAAAGACCCTACTGCAATTTATGGCGATAAAGCCAAAACTGAAAGCCACGATCATGCTCACACCACTGAACAAGTGGATGTACTTGCTCACTTAGGGCAATTGATGCAAGAGCGTAAGCAAGCTGAAGCGGATACGTCATATGTTGCAAGCCTTTATAAAAAAGGTATCAATAAAATCTTGGAAAAAGTCGGTGAAGAAAGCGTAGAAACTATTATTGCTGCGAAAGACTACGCTGCTCAAAATACAGAAAGTAATTTAAATGACTTGATTTATGAAACTGCCGATTTGTGGTTCCATAGCATTGTCATGTTGGGTTATTTCGATCTTAATCCACAACTTATTATTGACGAATTAGCTCGTCGTCAGGGTTTATCTGGTTTAGTTGAAAAAGCTAACCGCAACAAGGTTTAAAATCACTCAGTGTCGAATATCGAAAAACCTAAAGCCACCTATGAGCAAGCAATTGCCATAGATAACGCACGTCTTGGGCAATCATTTAAAGTGATTGCCTATGCGGGTACAGGTAAAACTACTACCTTACAAATGATTAGTGATGCCATGCCTGAACGGCGCGGTATGTATTTGGCTTTTAACAAAGCAATTGCAGGCGAAGCACAAAACAAATTTCATCGTAATGTAGATTGTCGTACTTTTCACTCCCTCGCTTTTCGCAGTGTGCCACGAGGTGTGACTGATAAATTACGCTTACCTCGCTTAAGCCCAAGTTTTATTGCAAAAGAATATCGACTACAACCTATAACTTTGCGACGCATGATGGGTGGACGTTATGAAAAATACGTCTTAATGCCAAGTCGCCTCGCAAGTCTTGTCGCCAATGCTGTCAGCTATTTTTGCTCGACCAGCTCGCAATACCCTGCTCCTCGACATATTCAGGCACCCAACTGGTTACATCCAGACGATATTACCGAGCTACAAACTCATCTTTACTCTGCTGTTGAACGCCGCTGGTTAGAGTCGATCGACCCAAATCATCAAGCAGGAATTGGTCACGATATTTACCTCAAACTTTGGGCATTGTCTGAACCGAACATTCCAGCCGATTATGTACTATTTGATGAAGCACAAGATGCCGATCCTTTAATGTTGGGCATTTTGCTTCGTCAAAAAAATACTCAGGTTATCTATGTTGGCGATGCACATCAGCAAATCTACGCGTGGCGTGGTGCAATTAATGCCATGCAGCAATTACCATTGCCAGAGTCTCGCCTCACCACTTCTTTTCGTTTTGGTGAAACGATTGCCGATGTTGCCAATGCATTGTTGGGCGGCTTAAATGAAACTGTTCCTCTGCTTGGTAATCCAAACCAGAAATCAAGTGTTGTAAATAAACCACACACTAAAATGCGTGATGCGATTTTGTGCCGTACCAATGCTCGTGCAATGGAACTTTTATTAGCTGGTTTAGTTCACGGCGATAAAGTGAGTTTGCAGGCTGACCATCAAAAACTAAACCGTTTTGTAGATGCCGCAAGCCTCTTAAAGCAAGGAAAACGGGTTACTGATGTACCTGAATTAGCATGGTTCAACTCATGGCATGATGTCCATGAATACTGTGAAACCAATGAAGGCAGTGATATTAAACCATTGGTTAAATTGGTGGATGATCACGGCACTGACCCACTAAAAAAAGCGCTTGCAAAGATTACACCACTTGAGCAAGCTGACTATGTCATCTCTACAGCCCATAAAGCGAAAGGCTTAGAATGGAACCGTGTTCATATTGAAGATGACTATCAATTTAAAATTAATGGGTTAGAATACAAGATTACTGATGAAGAGTTAAGACTACTGTACGTTGCCTGTACTCGTGCTAAAGTAAGTCTAAATATCCATCATCTTTATGATCTGATACAACAATTAAAACTAAGGGCGCCTTTAAGTCTTCGTCAGTCGGTTGGTTGAAGCGCTCATATTTAGGTGAGCCTATGAAACTTGAATCTGTCCAATTTAAACATATTGCTCTGTTTCACGACCTTAAAATACACTTTCACTATGAAAAACAGCCAATCACCTTAATTTTAGGTGAACAGGCAACTGGTAAAAGTATGTTACTCAAACATACTTATCATGCTTTAACTTGGCTCCCTGCTCGCCTTAAAGATTTGCGTAGTCCCGGTATTGTCATGCCTGATCAAGACATTACTCAGTCGCGTCTACAATCAAAAATTGAAGTGACTATTCAAATTCCTTCAGAAATTGGTCACCTGCCAGAAAGTACCTCTGCTCAGCAGGTAGACTCTTCACTATGTAGCTGGAAACTTTTTAAAACCCTAAATGCAAGTGGGATTGGAGTGAGCCAAGTTGAAACTCAGCAACTTGACCAAACCATGGCTCTTTATCAACAAGTCATAAAAAAAGATCCATTACAGGGGCTTCCCTTAATCGCTTACTACCCAGCCGAGCGATTTGTGAATGATATTAATCTACTTAATAAAAATTTACCCGGCATTACTCAAGCCATTTCAGCCTATGACATTAGCCCACTACCGTTTACAACTTTTACACGCTTTTTTGAATGGCTACGAGAAATCAGTGATATCGAAAATGCTCAAGCTGCATATCTAGTACAACGGATTAGATCGAAACAATCAGATCAGCAAGATCAAACAGAATTATTAAATGAGCTTCAAAAAGAGTTATCAGTGCAACCTAAACAGCTTACTTCACCCAATCTCTACGCCCTCAAGAATGCATTAAATATAGTTCTGCCTGAGCTTAAAGATATCTATTTACAATATCAGCCTCGGTTGCAACTTATGGTTGATTATGAAGGTCAAACCTTACCTTTTCAGCAACTTTCAAATACAACAAAAACTTGGATTGCTTTAGTAGGCGATATAGCCCGCCGACTCTGTTTACTCAATCCTTTGAGCTTAAACTCTTGTCTTGAGGGAGATGGCGTTTTACTCATTGACCAGATTGATGCACAGCTCGACTCAACGCATTGCTCCGAAATCTTAAATCGGCTTCATCAAGCTTTCCCACGCCTACAAATTATTGCAACAGGAAGTCGTGAAGAGCTACTTGAACATGCCTCGACCTATCAATGTCTAAAATTAGAGTCTGGTAAAATTAGCCATCTTGACCTAAATACGACCAAGCAACAGCTTGAACATATCTATACCTTACTTCAAAGAAGCGAACCTTTAACACCATCTATAGAAGCACAGCCTCTGAGTTTAATAGATCCGACGCCAACACCAGCACAGATTGAGGTTTTATTTCAGCAGATTCAGGGTTTAACTGAACAACAAAAAAATGAATTATTAAGGATGATTCATGCGGGAGACGCACCGGAAGAAAGCCCTTCGGTTTGAGTTTTATAATCAAAAAAATACACTCACAAAATATATGGTGGAGTACGGTTTTTTAGGCACTAAAATAACTAGATGTTGTTACTACATGTAATAACATCAGATTTTCAATGCTTTTTTAGTGTACAATAAATTTCATTTTGCGTTTTTATTCTTCAAGTTGCGCAATACAACTTGTTTCTCGCTTTATTTTCTAATTTGGTTGGGTTTTCGGAATAATAAGCTTTGGAACTCTCTTTGAATTCCTATCTATTCTGAAATTAAAATTTCACCTTTAGGTTTCGACCTAAATCACATATGGATACGAGTGTGCTACCGATAATTATCTTATTACCGTTAATATTAGGCACCACCCTTGTTTCATTGCTTCAACGGTTCTCGCGTGGAGTAACGGCTTTAGGGGCAATTGGAGTCAGTTTAACCAGTTTTGGTTTATTACTGACTCAAGCTAAAACTGTGCTTGGTGGTGCAAGCATTCAACAAAGCTGGGATTGGCTACCTCAATTAGGGATTAATCTGAGCTTCAGGCTCGATGCTCTTGGTTTATTATTCTCTTTACTTATTACCGGTATCGGTACACTCATTTATATATACGCCTATTATTATTTAGGCCCTAAAAATTCATTAAGTAAACTCTATACGTTACTCATGCTGTTTATGGCAGCAATGCTGGGTATTTCGCTCTCTAATAATCTTATTATTTTATTAGTCTTTTGGGAGCTCACCAGTATTTCATCTTTCTTGTTAGTGGGTTATTGGAGTCACTATGAAGCTGCTCAACGTGGCTCTCGGATGGCACTCACCATTACAGGAATGGGTGGTTTAGCAATGCTAGGTGGATTTGTTCTCTTAGGACAAATCACTGGGACCTATGAAATTAGCGAAATCATGGGCATGAGAGATGCGATCCAAGCTCATACTCTTTTTATTCCGATGTTATTGCTTATTTTGCTTGGCGCATTTACGAAGAGTGCTCAGTTTCCATTTCATTTTTGGTTACCTAACGCAATGGCGGCACCCACACCAGTGTCCGCTTACCTGCACTCTGCGACCATGGTAAAAGCCGGGATTTTTCTACTTGCCCGCTTACTTCCAATCTTTATAGGCGCTGCGATCTATCACAATATCGTTACGTTTGTCGGCCTATTTACGCTCTGTATGGCAGCGTGTTTTGCTATTTTCAAAGAAGATTTAAAAGGACTGTTAGCCTATTCAACCATTAGTCATTTAGGGCTTATTGTTTGTTTACTCGGTATCGGTTCTCCTTTAGCAGTTGCCGCTGCTATTTTCCATATTATTAACCATGCAACATTTAAAGCAGCGCTGTTTATGCTTGCAGGGATTATTGATCATGAAACCGGCACACGTGATCTTCGAAAACTCAGTGGTATTTGGCAATTACTTCCTTTCACTGCCACACTCACCATGATTACCGCTGCCTCTATGGCAGGTGTACCACTTACCAACGGCTTTATTTCAAAAGAGATGTTCTTTACCGAGCTATTGGCGAATCTTTCAGGCTCAACAGTTATCTTTGCCAGCATCATTGCAACTCTGGCTGGTATCTTCGCAGTAAGTTATTCAATTCGCTTAGTACATGGTGTCTTCTTTGACGGCCCAATTGGCAAACAAGTGCCAAATAAAGACGCACATGAACCACCTATCGGGATGCGTGCTCCAGCCATTCTTCTTGCTGTGCTCTGTATCTTGGTTGGCGTTCTGCCTTCGTTATTGGTAGAACCACTGGTCAATAGCGTAACTAGAGCAAGCTTAATGCAACCAGAATTTGCGGGTACACACCTTGCAATTTGGCATGGATTCAACGCTCCTCTTGTGATGAGTATTATTGCTTTAGTAGGCGGTACGCTGTTCTACTTTGCCTTAGCAAAAGACGGCATGATTCGTAAAATTGACCTTGACCCACGTCTAGGCAAATTACAAGGCCGCATCTTATTTGATTTATTTTTAAAACATCTGCTGCTTACAAGCCGAAAAATCAAACAAAAAACTGAAAATGGTTCATTGCAAAGTTATTTGTTCTGGATCATTGCTTTTAGCATCATCATGGTCACTCTGCCTTTACTCAATCAAGGGCTGAGCACAGGTACACGTGAACTCACCCATGCTCCATGGATTGCTGTAGTTCTTTGGCTGACGTTGTTCTCAGGCTGTTGGATGATGCTCTGGTTCCACCATGAGCGTATTAAGGCAGTACTTATTAGTGGTGCAATTGGTCTAGTGGTAACGATGGTCTTCGTCACCATGTCAGCACCAGATTTAGCGCTGACTCAAATTACAGTAGACGTTGTAACGACTGTTCTTTTATTAATGAGCTTATCTTTACTTCCACAGCTCACGCCGTATGAATCTCGTCGTTCTAGACGTTTGAGAGATGCTGCCTTAGCAATTATTGGAGGACTAGGAATTGGCTGGATTACTTGGCTGATTTTAACCCGTGATCATAATTCAATTTCTTGGTTCTTTGCCCAACAGTCTTTACCACTTGGTGGTGGCTCAAATATTGTAAATGTCATTTTAGTTGACTTCCGTGGCTTCGATACCTTCGGTGAAATTACGGTATTAGGCATTGCTGCGATTGGTGCCCTATGTTTAATGGATGGTATGCGTGTACACGGCACCACCATGACGCAAGGCCTCACCTACCGTTTTAATCCTTCTCCGCTTATGTTCCGTATTACGGCCTCTTGGGTATTACCTCTAGCGCTTGTCGTCAGTGTTTATATCTTTTTGCGAGGACATAACTATCCAGGCGGTGGCTTCATTGCAGGTCTAATCACCTCAATGGCGCTAATCATTCAATATATTGCACTAGGTCAAGATCAAGCAGAACAGCTGTTAAAAGCGAAGTCTGGCCGCCTTTACGAAGTCTGGATTGGAACAGGATTAACGATTGCAGGTCTGACTGGTATAGCAGCATGGTTCTGGTTACGTCCGTTCCTCACAAGTGCTCATGTCTATGTTGAATTACCAATTCTAGGAAAACTACATCTAGCTTCAGCTGCAAGTTTTGACTTGGGTGTTTATATCACCGTTGTAGGCGCGACAATGTTGCTCATCTCTGTATTAGGCGACTCTCGTCATTCGAGTATGTCCGGTCCTGTACCACATCGGGAGGAATCATCATGATCAGTTTAGAATTCTTACTGGCTTCTGCTATTGGTTTACTTGTTGCCACAGGTATTTATCTGATTTTACGTGCTCGTACTTTCCCTGTTGTGCTCGGATTGGCTGTAATCGGTTATGCAGTAAACCTATTTTTATTTGCTATGGGTCGATTACAAATCAGCTCACCGGCAATTTTAACTGAAACCACAAAAATAACCGATCCACTCCCTCAAGCGTTGGTGTTAACCGCCATCGTGATCGGTTTTGCAACTACAGCGTTTATTGTACAACTTGCGCTACGTAGCCGTTATGAATCAGGTAGTGATCATGTTGATGCTAAAGAAGATGCTTCCCCAACATACGACCCACGTGAGGATGAGCCGTGATGTTTGATTTTTTATCTTTTTGGCAACAACACACGCCTATTTTTAGCATTCTCATCCCAGCATTTACTGCTTTTATCTTATTACTGTTAGGTAACCCTGGGGCAGGTGCTTTAAAAGATGACTGGCGCCAACCTTGGCGTCGTGGCATTAGCCTTATCTCAGCAATTGCCGGATTAATTACCGCTATTGTTTATCTTAGTTACGCCAGCACGGGGCAAATTACTGTTTACCAATTAAGCGAATGGTCAGCGCCATTTGGTATTGTGCTTGTACTCGATCGTCTTTCTGCTTTTATGCTGGCACTGACTTATGCATTAGCAGTACCAGTTTTATGGTATGCAAGTGATAACTGGGACACCCGTGGCCGCTATTTCCATGCCATGGTACATTTTCTATTAATGGGGATTTGTGGAGCATTTCTAACAGGCGACTTATTTAACCTTTTCGTCTTTTTTGAAATCCTGTTGATGGCTTCGTATGTGTTGCTCTTACATGGACAAGGCAAACCTCGTTTTCAGCTTGGCGTTCACTATGTCATTATCAATCTTTTAGCCTCTGCCCTTTTCTTAATTGGGCTTGGTATGATTTATGGCAGTGTAGGTAGCCTCAACATGGCGGATGTCTCACGTCTTATACCGACACTTGAAGCAGATCAACACAAATTAGCAGTCGCTGGTTCGTTACTTCTCTTTGTCGTTTTCGGTATTAAAGCAGCAATGCTTCCTGTCGGTTTTTGGCTACCAAAAACCTATGCTGTTGCAAGTACGCCTGTAGCTGCAATTTTCACTATCATGACTAAAGTCGGGATCTATTCTATTTTACGTGTAAATGGAACAGTATTTGACGATACGCTTAGTCAAGAAATCTTAAAAAGCTGGTTACTTCCTATTGGCTTAATTACTTCACTCTATGGTGTGATTGCCGCAATTGGAGCAGATCGTTTACGTCGCTTTGTGGGCTTTATGGTCCTTTCTTCAATTGGCACCTTGCTTACAGCAATTGCCATGTCTAATACGCAGGCATGGTCTGGTGCTTTATATTACTTAGTGCACAGTACATTGATCGGCGCAGCTTTTTATCTATTTTGTGGATGGATCACTTCACAACGTGGAGATTTTAAAGATCATTTAAAAGTTGCCCCAAGAATCAAACAAGAAAAAGCAGCTATGCTGACTTATTTCTTGATTGCGATGATGATGGCTGGATTACCACCTTTTAGTGGTTTTCTTGGAAAAGTATTCATTTTACAAGCGACAGTTGAAGCTAGCTATCAAGGCTGGATTATTGGTGTTGTACTTGTTGTGAGCCTATTAAGTATTATTGCACTCACACGTGTTGGTTTTATCTTATTCTGGCGCGCATCTGCTCCAGAAGAAGATCCAATCCATCCAGCTTATATTCTTTATCGTGCTTTGCCGGAACGCGCACCACCACGTAACGATCAAGTCATCTATCTATTATTAGCTGGTTTAATCGCTTATGTTGTCTTTGCTGCACCCATTCAGCATTACACATTAAGCACCGCACAACAAATTCAGGACCATGCACTTTACCAGCACTCTATTCTTAAAGTAGATCAAAACGGTGAAGTCATCAGTGTGCAACCATATGACCCAGCTTACTTACCGGAAACCAAGTACGGCGGTGAAGTTGAAGATCATAATGCTTATCTTGTTCCAGATGTTATTTCGAAAGATACGTTCAATGGCGAACATATTTCTGAATATAAACAACGACAAATTCAGCAACAGGACAAACTCCAAACGCCTACCATTGTTGATGAAAGTCAATTGAAACCTATGGAGCCATAACAATGCAGTTAACTCATTTGCTTGAACGCTGGTTTCCACATCCATTTGTCTCGGTTCTCATCGTTTTATTTTGGTTGATGCTGGCGCATAGTCTTGATGCGAGTGATCTTTTGACTGCGATGCTTTTGGGCTTAATCATCCCTCGTTTAGTCAAACCGTTTATTACCCGCACACCGCATATTCACTGGAAACCTGCGGTTAAGCTATGTTTTGTAGTTCTTTGGGATATTATTATTTCTAACTTTAAGGTCGCAAAACTTGTTTTGGGACCTACTAAAAAATTACATCCTAAATGGTATCGCGTACCTTTAGAGACAGAACATGAGCAGGTCAATACCTTACTGGCAATGATCATTACCACAACACCAGGTACGGTTTCTGCGGGTATCGATCAGGAACGTGGGGATATTCTGGTTCATGCTTTGAGCACAGATAATACCGAATCTGATATTCAAGACATCAAAGAACGTTATGAAATTCCTCTTATGGAAATTTTTGATGTGAAAAGTAAAACGGAGGCAAGTGCATGACAATCCTACCCTATGCTCTAGGTATTAGCTTGATTGCCGTTACAATCTCGATGCTACTTTGCCTTTTTAGACTGGTTATGGGCCCATCAATTGTAGACCGCCTTTTAGCGCTCGATACGCTTTTCTTAAATGCAACTTGCCTCATTGTTGTGTTAGGCATTTATTGGATGACGACTTCTCTATTTGAAGGAGCACTATTGGTTGCGATGTTAGGTTTCGTATCTACAGCCGCCTTAGCACGCTACTTCACAACCGGTCATGTTATCGATTAAGGAGAGGTCAAAATGCAATTTACAATGGAAATTATTGTTTCGGTCTTTCTGGTTTTTGGCGCCTTCTTCATGTTAGTTGGCTCAATCGGTATGGTCCGTTTACCCGACTTATTCATGCGCTTACATGCGCCAACTAAGTCGAGTACGCTCGGCTTAGGAAGCTTTCTGATCGCTTCCATGATCTTTTTTGCTTTCCAAGGTCGCTTTGGTTTTGCCGAATTACTTATTACCCTTTTAGCTTTTATTACCGCGCCTGTTTCGGCTAATTTGATTGCACAAGCTGCGCTACATTTACGTTTACGCTCACTGAGTGGTGAAGTACCTGAGGCAATTGAACGCCCGCTCCCTTGGGACCGGTACAAAATTGGTCAACGCTTTTCACAAAACAAACCACCAATGGAACCTCCTAAAGAATAAGAAATTGAATCAATAAAAAAGCCACCCGAAGGTGGCTTTTTTATTTTGAGTTTTAATTACTCTTGGTCATCTGACTTACGTTCTGGTAAATCTTGTACCGCTTTTTCGATTAGACCAAACATATAGTTACCATATGCATTCGTCTTATCGTAATGGAAACGTAAGCGAGGCGTAATACGAGTCTTAATGCGACGGCTCAATTCATGACGCAAGAAACCAGAAGCTTTATTTAATACATCTAAAGTTTCTTTATTTGCTGCTTCACTTTGCTCATCGCCGAGTTCACGTCCCATAACGGTGACATAAACTTCAGCATAACCCATATCCGCACTGACTTTCACCGCAGAGATGGTCACTAGACCACCTAAGCGAGGATCTTTAAGCTCTTGACGGATTAGCTCAGACAACTCACGTTGTACTGAATCCGCCATGCGCTTTAAGCGTTGGCTACCCGCCATTAAAGACTCCGTTTAATCAATTGAACATCATACACTTCGATCTTATCTTGTGGTTTGATGTCTTTATAACCTTTCACCGCAAGGCCACATTCCATACCAGCACGAACTTCATCAACAACGTCTTTATAACGACGAAGAGATTCAAGCTCACCTTGGAAAATTACAACATCATCACGTAATACGCGAATCGGTTTATTACGATGTAATGTGCCTTCAAGTACCATACAGCCTGCTGCTGCACCAAACTTACTTGAGTGGAATACTTCACGTACTTCCGCAACACCCAAGATTGTTTCACGATGTTCAGGAGCAAGCTTACCGCTCATGGCATCTTTCACATCATCAATTAATTCATAGATGATACTGTAGTAACGAATATCAATACCGTCTTGGTCACTTCGTTGACGAGCAGTCGTATCGGCACGAACATTAAAGCCTAACAATACAGCTTCTGAAGATTCAGCAAGGATTACATCAGACTCAGTAATCGCACCAACACCTGAGCTAATTACACGAACTTTTACTTCGTCAGTAGATAATTCATGTAGAGCAGCATTCAATGCTTCTAAAGTACCACGTACGTCTGTTTTCAAAACAACGTTCACTGTAGGAACATCTTTTTTGCCCATTGACGACATGATATTTTCAAGGCGCATAGCACTTTGACGATCAATACGTTTTTGACGCTCACGGTCAGCACGAGCATCGGCAACTTCACGCGCTTTCTTCTCGTCATTTACAACAAGAACTTCATCACCCGCCATTGGAGCATCTGGAAGACCCAGAATTTCTACTGGAATAGATGGTCCTGCTGATTTAATCGGCTTACCGTTTTCATCAGACATTGCACGGACACGACCATAAGATGAACCTGCAAGAACAAGGTCACCAATGTTTAATGTACCGTTTTGAACAAGAATAGAAGTTACTGCACCACGGCCTTTATCAACACGTGCTTCAATAACAACACCTTGCGCAGCACCTTCAGCAGATGCTTTTAATTCCATCAATTCTGATTGAATAAGAATTAAATCAAGGAGTTCATCAATACCTTGTCCACTGTGTGCAGAAACTTTAGCAATCGGAACATCACCACCCCATTCTTCTGGAACGATTTGTTTCGTTGTTAATTCATTTAACACACGGTCTGGATCAGCAGATTCTTTATCCATTTTGTTGATTGCAACAATAATTGGAGTACCTGCTGCACGAGCATGGTCAATTGCTTCTGCAGTTTGTGGCATTACACCGTCATCTGCAGCAACAACTAATACAACGATATCTGTTGCTTTAGCACCACGTGCACGCATTGAAGTAAATGCCGCATGTCCCGGTGTATCAAGGAATGTAATAATTCCTTTGTCTGTTTCAACGTGATATGCACCAATATGCTGGGTAATACCACCTGCTTCTCCAGCTGCCACTTTCGAACGACGGATACGGTCAAGCAATGATGTTTTACCATGGTCAACGTGACCCATAATGGTAACAACTGGCGGACGAGTTGTTTGCTCACCACGAGCTTCTTCAGCTGCTTCAAGCAAGTTATCTTCCGCTTGTGTATCAGAAACTAAAACAGGGTTGTGGCCCATTTCTTCTACAACAAGTGCCGCTGTGTCTTGATCAATAGCTTGATCTTGATTAACCAATTCACCCATTTTCATAAGTGTTTTGATAACTTCACGTACTTTAATCGCCATTTTTTGAGCAAGATCGGCAACAACAATGCTTGAACCGATTTCTACATCATAAACTTGCTTTTTAACTGGCTTTTCAAATCCATGCTTATTCGCTTGGCTTGATTTTAAACCACGTTTGTTATGGTTAACAAAGCTTTGCTCTTCTTGACCACGACGACCACCTTTCTTCCCAGCACGTGGGTTAGTGGTTGCGCCACCGCGTTTAATTTCACGGTCTTCTTGCTTAAATGAATCTTCATAAGCTTGGCCAACTAGACCTGAAGCAAGTGGAGAATCATCAATCACACGAATTGTCGTAGTAGCATCGTCATTTGAATACTTAGACGCCATTTTGCGCATTTGTTCAAGTGTACGTTGCTGAGCTTCTTCAGCTGCTTTACGACGTGCAGCTTCTTCAGTTGCTTTTAACTGAGCTGACTGCTCTTCACGAGCTCGTTTCTGTTCTGGAGTTTCAGCTGGTTTTGGTGCAGGTTTAACTGTACCACCACCACGCTTTTTCACTACAACAGCAGCTTTTGGGGCTGTCTGTGCAGCACTATCTTGTTGATGAGCAGCACGCATCGCATCTAAAGTTGCTTTAGCTTTTTGCTCTGTTTGAAGACGCGCTTTTTGCTCGGCAGTTTCACGCGTTTGCTGTTCTACACGTGCTTTTGCTTCAGCTTCTGCACGTGCTTTAGCTTCGGCTGCAATTTGTTCAGGGTTTGGTTTAGCAAAAACCTGTTTTTTACGTACTTCTACGTTAATCGTTTTTGCTTTACCTGAAGTACTTGCAACTTTAGCGGTACTGGTTGTTTTACGTTTCAACGCAATTTTTCCTGTGTTACCACTTTCCTGACCATGAACTTTTTTCAAGTGATTGACCAAAGTATCCTGTTGTTCAGTGGTAATAATGTCGTCTGCTGTACGTTGAGGCAAACCTGCTTCACGAGCCTGTTCTAGGAGCTTCTCAACAGGACGTCCTACACTGAGAGCTAACTCTTTAATCGACTTGTCCGTCATATTTCATCTCCTAGTTAAACCATGATTCGCGAGCTTTCATGATCAATTGACCTGCTTTTTCATGACCAAGTCCTTCAATATCAGAGATATCGTCAGTAGCCTGATCTGCCAAATCGTCGACAGTAATAATACCGCGAGCGGCAAGCGAGTAAGCGATCTCAGAAGTCATGCCTTCCATAGTGAGAAGGTCTGCGCTCGGTTCTTGAATATTTTCTTGCTGTTTCAAAGCATCAGTAAGGGCTGCTTCTTTTGCACGACTTTGCAATAACTCAACCAATTCAGCATCAAGCTCAATTTCGTCAAAAGTCTCAGCAGGAACATAAGCAATCTCTTCTAAAGAAGTGAAGCCCATTTCCACCAATGCCATTGCTAAATCTTCTTCAATATCGAGACGTGATACAAACATATCAAGATATTGCTGAGCTTCATTTTGCTGACGAGCACGATACTCTTCTTCAAGCATCATGTCGAGTTTGTAGCCAGTTAAATCAGAAGCTAAACGAACGTTTTGACCTTGAGAGCCAATCGCACGAGCTAATTGATCGCTGGTTGCAAAAATAATGTCGGCACTTCTTGCATCTTCATCAAGCACGATGCCTGAAACATCAGCTGGTTCTAATGCACTAGCAATGTATTGAGCCGGATCATCAGACCAGACCACTACATCAATACGTTCACCATTTAACTCTTGTTGTACAGCTTGAATACGCGTACCACGCATACCAATACATGCACCTACAGGGTCAATACGGTGATCATTTGTTTTCACTGCAATTTTAGCACGAACGCCCGGTTGACGTGCCGCTGCTTTAATTTCAATAATTTCTTCAGAAATTTCTGGAATTTCTTTTTTCATTAAAGCAATTAACATTTCAGGCTTAGCGCGTGATAACAACAACTGAGCGCCACGACCTTCACGGTTAACATTATATAAAATAGCGTTTACACGTTGTTTTGGACGAAGAATTTCTTTTGGAATCATCTCTTCGCGTGCAAGATAAGCTTCTGCGTTGTCGCCTAAGTCGATAATGAAGCCATCTTTGGTTTGTTTTTTCACTTCACCGTAAATTAACTCACCAACTTTAGACTCGTATGCATCAGCAACTAAAGCACGCTCAGCTTCACGAATTTTTTGTACAATAACTTGTTTTGCAATTTGTGCAGCAATACGACCAAACTCAATAGATTCTACTTCGAGTTCACGCACGTCACCAATTGACCATTTAGCCGGATCAACGTCAGAAATTGCATCTTGGCAAGCTGGCATTTCGTGATCTTCATCTGCCACAACAGTCCATTGACGGAACGTACGGTAATCACCAGTTTTACGATCAATTTCTACACGAAGCTGAGCTTCTTCAGCATGCGTACCTTCGTAAAATCTTTTCTTCGTTGCAGCAACTAGAGCTTGTTCTAAAGCTTCGAAGATCGCTTCACGACTAACACCTTTTTCATTACTAACCGTTTCAACAACGGTAAGAATTTCGCGGCCCATAAGTCACCTACCGATTTCTTATAAAATTTAAATAAATTTAATCTTGATAGATCAAGTTTGCTTTATCGATATTGTTGCTGTCGATCACAAGCACATGCTTCCCATCAACTTCAACCTGAATTTCTTCATTTTCAAGGTCTACTGCGATAAGTTTTGCTTGAAATTTACGACGGTTTTCTACTGCTGCAATTAAACGCAAAGCAATTTGTTGTCCGATGTAGCCTTGTAACTGTTCTAGTTGAAAAAATGGACGATCCCAACCCGGTGAAGAAACTTCTAATGAATACTCACCTGAAATTGGATCATGAACATCCAACATTGCGCCAACTTGTTGTGTTACACGCACACAATCTTGTACACCAATACCACGGCCTAGTTCTACTTCGCCATCTTCATTAATTACAGGCTCAGCATCTTCACTTACCGCTTTATCGATATAAATACGCAATAATGAACGTTTACCTTGTGGGAGAAACTCGATTCCCCAAAGGTCGACACCACATGCTTCCACTGCAGGAACAATTAAGTCATGCAATGCTTGGGATTTATTTGATAATTTCATTTACTCTCGTCATTCTCGTGCGATTCAATCGGTTGTTTTAACCGACACAGACCTACTATAGTGAAGCATGACTATTTGACCAATTGATGTCGACACTACACGATAGCGATACGATAACCAATAAAAAAGGGCGTTAATCGCCCCTATTTAGCACAGAAAACAATAGTCCACTGTGCAAAAAGGCCCACCTGTCTGTGAGCCTCTTTTAAGAAACTTGGTAGCGGGAGCTGGATTTGAACCAACGACCTTCGGGTTATGAGCCCGACGAGCTACCAGACTGCTCCATCCCGCATCAACGTGCAAAAATTATATACAAATATCGAAAAAAGTCAATGTAAACTTATCTAATATTCGCTTGATTAAGTTGCACCTTAATCAAATTGGTAGCGGGAGCTGGATTTGAACCAACGACCTTCGGGTTATGAGCCCGACGAGCTACCAGACTGCTCCATCCCGCATCAAAAAACTGCTTGCACTCAACTTTCTGGTTCAAAGTTGGTGCGGAAGGGGGGACTTGAACCCCCACGCCCGAAGGCACTACCACCTCAAGGTAGCGTGTCTACCAATTCCACCACCACCGCAGCTTGTGGGACGCATTCTAGTCCTTCCCACTGCAAAAGGAAAGCCCTATTTCGAATTATTGACTCGATTTTGGTGCATTTGGTGAAGTTTCAGGCGATGTCGTTTGAACTGGCGCTGTAGTTTGTACAGTTTTCAAACTATATGCATCAGTAGTCTGTTTTTTCGCAAAAACAGCGAGAGTTAAACTCGTCACAAAAAACAACGCAGTTAAGATAGCAGTAAGTCGAGTAAGGAAGTTACCTGAACCTGATGCACCGAATACAGTTGCTGCTCCGCCACCGCCGAAAGAAGCACCGGCATCAGCACCTTTACCATGTTGCACTAGAATTAAGGCAATCATCAGTACCGCTAAAATAATATGTACGATCAGTACAAAAGAGTGCATACCCTATCCTCGTTATTTACTTTGTGCAAAGGCTTGTACAATTTGATAAAAAGATGCTGCATTTAGTGAAGCACCGCCTACCAACGCACCATTAATATCTGGACATGCCGCCAATTCGACCGCATTTTCAGCTTTTACACTACCGCCATATAAAATAGCAATATCTGAACCCGCTGAGGTAATCTGACTTAAACCTTCACGAATCTTAGCATGCATTGCCTGTGCATCTTGTGGA
Organism: Acinetobacter pittii ATCC 19004 = CIP 70.29; assembly: GCF_000369045.1. GTDB lineage: Bacteria > Pseudomonadota > Gammaproteobacteria > Pseudomonadales > Moraxellaceae > Acinetobacter > Acinetobacter pittii. Next base: position 332,244 of record NZ_KB849797.1, read on the forward strand.
GAAGCAGTTTTACCTGTCCCAATTGCCCAGATTGGCTCATAGGCAATTACAATTTGCTTTTGCCACTGCTCAGCAGTCACTACAGGAGCAATATCACAAATTTGTTGCAATACCACTTGTTCTGCCAAACCTTGTTCACGTTGTTCGAGGCTTTCACCGACACAATAAATGACAGTCAAGCCCGCATTTAATGCATTTTGGAGTTTAGCTTTCAAAATTTCAACGTTATCGCCAAAAATATCACGGCGCTCAGAATGCCCAACCAGTACAAAATTAATTTGACTATCTTTTAATAGTTCTGCGCTGACTTCGCCAGTATACGCACCAGTACCCGCTACACGTGATACATCTTGTGCAACTGTATATACTGTTCTTGCAGCATCTTGCAATTGTGTTTGTACCATTGCAAGTGCAATAGAAACCGGAGCAACCCCTACATGACAGCTTTCATCTGCAATTTGGTTTTGTTGCAATAGTTGTTTAAATTCTTCTATAAGTTGTTTGGCATTGGCACGCATTGGGTTCATTTTCCAGTTGCCAACTACCCAAGGCGTAATCGTCGAACCCGACATACGGCTCACCTTTCATCAAAAATGCAGCACATTCTACACGCATTTATACAAATTTCAGATACTTTTCTTTAACGGCTTTGCTCATATCTTTTCTACTAATTGAAAACAGTTATAAAACTTTATTGAGTCTAAAGAATCGTCTTTTAAAAATTAATGAATAAAAACTTCGACTAGTTCAAGCTTTGGCGAGTGGATCAAGACCAGAGCATCATTTTCTCAGGTAGTAATTTTAGATAACAAAAGTATAATTTTTTATATACCAATTATAAACATATGAGCACAGGTAGGCAGATGTCAGTCATACATACATCTCCAAAATTTTCGGGGTTTTTTCGACGATTAGTCGAAGAAAAACATGTGTCGGCAGCGACCATGCAAACAGCATTAGATGCAGCAAAGAGAGCTAAACGGGATACAGTTGCGTACCTGATTGAAGAGGTTAATCTCTCCCCTTCTTTATTAGCTGAAACAATTTCTATTGAATTTGCTGAACCATATTTTGATCTGGATGTTTACGATACAAGCCAAATTCCCAAAGATTTGGTCGATCAGAAAATAGTTTTAAAACATCGGGTCTTACCTCTCATACAAAGAGGACAGATTTTATATGTCGCAACCAGCAACCCGAGTAATATTGAAGCAATTGATGCCATTCGCTTTAATAGCAAGCTCATGGTTGAACCAGTTATTGTCGAGCACCATAAGCTTGAGAAAATTCTGGCGCAGCAATTTACCGAAGAAAGCAGCTTCGAATTTAGTGATGAAGAGTTTGATCTTGATGTAGACCTTGAAGCTCCACCCTCACAAGAGGATGAGGAAGAAACGCCTCAAGGTGATGAAGCACCTATTGTTAAATATATTAATAAATTACTCATCGATGCAATTCGTATGGGGGCTTCAGACTTACATTTTGAACCCTATGAGAAATCATATCGGGTCCGTTACCGAGTCGATGGTGTGTTGCGTCAGATTGCAAATCCGCCTTTGCAATTGGCTAACCGTTTAGCTTCACGTTTAAAAGTCATGTCTCAAATGGATATTTCCGAAAAGCGGGTACCTCAAGATGGTCGTATCAAGCTTAAGTTATCAAAAACTAAAGCAATCGATTTTCGTGTGAACTCACTTCCAACCTTGTTTGGTGAAAAACTGGTTCTGCGTATTCTCGATCCATCTAGCGCAATGCTCGGAATTGATGCTTTAGGATATGAAGAAGATCAGAAAGCTCTTTTTTTAGAAGCACTCGATAAACCACAAGGTATGCTTTTAATTACTGGTCCTACAGGTTCTGGTAAAACGGTATCTTTATATACAGGCTTAAATATTTTAAATACTGAAAGCTCTAATATTTCCACTGCCGAAGATCCAGTCGAAATCAACCTTGAAGGTATTAATCAGGTTAACGTTAACCCGAAAGTAGGTCTTACTTTTTCGGCCGCACTGAAATCATTTTTACGTCAAGACCCCGACATTATTATGGTCGGTGAGATTCGTGACTTAGAAACGGCTGAAATTGCGATTAAAGCTGCACAAACCGGTCACATGGTCATGTCCACACTGCATACCAATAGTGCGCCAGAAACACTTACTCGCCTACGTAATATGGGTGTTCCATCCTTTAATATCGCAACGTCTGTCAATCTGGTGATTGCTCAACGTTTGGCGCGTCGGTTATGCCCACAGTGTAAAATACCTGCTGACATTCCTAAACAGAGCCTATTAGAAATGGGCTTTACCGACCAAGATTTAACCCATCCCGATTTTCAAGTTTTTCAACCTGTAGGTTGTACTGAGTGTCGTGAAGGCTACAAAGGTCGAGTAGGTATTTACGAGGTGATGAAAGTTACACCTGAAATTTCCAAGATTATTATGGAAGATGGCAATGCTTTAGAAATCGCTGCTGCTTCTGAAAAACTGGGGTTTAATAATCTGCGTCGTTCAGGGTTAAAGAAAGTCATGCAAGGTGTAACTTCCTTACAAGAAGTTAACCGCGTGACCAGTGAATAAAAGACAATTTAAAATAAGGATAATTCATGACTGTCAAAAAGGCACAAATGATGCCGACTTTTGCTTATGAAGGGGTTGACCGTAAGGGCGTAAAAATTAAGGGCGAACTTCCAGCTAAGAATATGGCCTTAGCCAAAGTCACCCTACGCAAACAAGGTGTAACTGTCCGTAATATTCGGGAAAAGCGTAAAAATATTCTTGAGGGTTTATTCAAGAAGAAAGTATCAACACTCGATATCACAATTTTTACTAGGCAACTTGCAACGATGATGAAAGCAGGTGTGCCACTGGTACAAGGCTTTGAAATTGTAGCGGAGGGTCTGGAAAACCCAGCCATGCGCGAGGTGGTACTCGGAATTAAAGGTGAAGTTGAAGGTGGTAGTACCTTTGCTTCAGCTTTAAGGAAGTATCCTCAACACTTCGATAACTTGTTTTGTTCTCTTGTAGAGTCTGGTGAACAATCTGGTGCGCTTGAAACCATGTTGGACCGTGTGGCAATTTACAAAGAAAAAAGTGAATTACTTAAGCAGAAAATTAAGAAGGCTATGAAATATCCAGCAACGGTTATTGTAGTTGCTGTGGTTGTTACCATTATTTTGATGGTTAAAGTAGTTCCTGTTTTCCAAGACCTGTTTTCTTCTTTTGGTGCAGATTTACCTGCATTCACCCAAATGGTCGTGAATATGTCGAAATGGATGCAGGAATACTGGTTCATTATGATTATTGTGATTGGAGCAGTGATTGCTGCCTTTCTGGAAGCCAAGAAGCGCAGTAAAAAATTCCGTGATGGGTTAGATAAACTTACACTGAAACTACCTATCTTTGGCGATCTGGTTTATAAGGCGATTATTGCCCGCTATAGCCGTACTTTAGCCACCACGTTTGCCGCTGGTGTTCCTCTCATTGATGCGCTTGAGTCAACGGCTGGTGCAACCAACAATGTCATTTATGAAGAAGCCGTCATGAAAATTCGTGAAGATGTTGCTACCGGTCAACAACTCCAATTTGCAATGCGTGTTTCAAATCGTTTTCCATCTATGGCTATACAAATGGTCGCAATTGGTGAAGAATCTGGTGCACTAGACAGCATGCTCGATAAAGTTGCCACTTATTATGAAAATGAAGTTGATAATGCCGTTGATGGTTTAACTTCAATGATGGAACCTTTAATCATGGCAATTTTAGGGGTACTCGTAGGTGGTCTAGTGATTGCTATGTATCTTCCAATTTTCCAAATGGGCTCAGTCATATAATGCAAGAAATTATTGCTTATTTTATTCAAAACTTAACTGCACTTTATATTGCAGTTGCACTGTTGAGCCTATGTATTGGTAGCTTTTTGAATGTGGTGATTTATCGCACCCCCAAAATGATGGAACAAGATTGGCAGCAGGAATGTCAAATGTTGCTTAATCCCGAACAACCCATCATTGAGCATGAAAAGCTGACATTAAGTAAACCTGCTTCATCATGTCCTGCATGTCAGCAACCGATCCGTTGGTATCAAAATATTCCAGTTATAAGTTGGTTAATGTTAAGAGGAAAATGTGGCCATTGCCAACATCCTATTAGCATTCGTTATCCAGCGATTGAATTACTCACGATGCTATGTTCATTAGTAGTCGTCATGGTTTTTGGTCCAACCCTACAAATGCTTTGGGGGCTAGTGCTCACTTGGATTTTGATTGCTTTAACATTTATAGACTTTGATACTCAGCTACTACCTGACCGTTTCACCCTACCTTTGGCCGCTCTCGGCTTAGGTATTAATACCTTTAATATTTACACCTCGCCTAACTCAGCTATTTGGGGATATTTAATCGGCTTTTTATGTCTTTGGATTGTGTATTACTTATTTAAAGTGATTACAGGCAAAGAAGGTATGGGCTACGGCGACTTTAAATTACTTGCCGCATTAGGCGCGTGGATGGGGCCATTGATGCTGCCATTAATTGTGCTATTGTCATCTTTACTTGGTGCAATTATTGGCATCATTTTATTAAAATTACGCAATGACAATCAGCCCTTTGCCTTTGGGCCCTACATTGCCATTGCAGGTTGGGTTGCCTTTTTATGGGGTGACCAAATTATGAAAATTTATTTGGGAGGTTAAGATGGCTTTTATTCTGGGAGTCACAGGTGGTATTGGCAGTGGGAAATCTGCTGCAACACAATGGTTTGAATCCCAAGGAATCCAAGTCGTCGATGCCGATATTGTTGCTCGCGAAGTGGTTGAAAAAGGCCAACCTGCCCTCCAAAAAATCCAACAAACTTTTGGAGATTGGGTACTTCAACCCGATGGCAATCTAGACCGCCGTGCACTACGTGAATATATTTTTCAAAACCCTGAAGCAAGACAAACACTTGAGAAAATCACGCATCCAGCCATTCGCCAATCTATTATTCAACAGCTACAAAACCCAAAAAGTCCTTATGTGATTTTAGTTTCACCCCTACTTTTTGAAACCAACCAGCATGAATTGGTTAATCACACTTTATTAGTTGATGCAAGTGAACAAACTCAAATTCAGCGTGCAAGCCAACGTGATGGGCAAAATCAAGAACAAATCCAGAAAATTATTGCTGCACAAATGCCACGCGAGCGTAAACGTGAACTTGCCAATGACATTGTGTTTAATGACGGATTACTCGAACATTTATATCAGCAATTAGAACCTTTACATCAAAGCTATTTGAAGCGCGCCAACTAGTCTTGCTTATTTTGCTGCTGAATCTTTTGTGCCAAGCTATCTTGTCGAAACCAGCGCCAAGGTTGTAAGGCACCGATTCCCATTCCAACCAAGCCCACAACAATCGATGGACTTAAAGACTCATCAAGTAAAGGTACAGCCAAAATGGCAGCAATAAACGGTGCCAAAGTAACAATACTTCCCGTTTTAAAAGCACCAAGTCGCTGAATCGCTGCTACATAAGTCAAAGTTGCGATAATAACAACAAACACACCGTGGAAAATGCCCTGTATCGCTAGATGAACAGGACTGACTTCCATGAAATGTTTAGGCAAAAATAAAGCATAGATGGGTAAGTAAATAATTGCAGACCAAATCGCAACACTCGCCATAGAGTGCCATGCGGAAAGTTTCCACTGTTTAAGTAATACAGTGAAAATGCCCCACCAAATCGCACTAATAAAAAGAAGTAAATCCCCCATGCCAAAAGCAGAAGCATTACCTTGCAACATCAACACACTCATGAGAGCCAAGGCAGTGATCATAATTGCAAGACTCACCCATGTATGCTTATCAAATGGTTGTCTAAATAAAATGTATGCTGCAATTGCAGTACAGATAGGAATACAACCATTTAAAAAAATGGCAGCATGTGCAGCGGGAGCATAGAGAAACGCGGTATAGACGGTAAGACAATAAATAACTCCGCCAATGAGCGCCAAAATAACAGCGTGCTTACTCCATAAAAAAGCGAGATCTTTCTTATAGATCAAAATCGGCATCAAAATCAGGAAGGCGATAGCAAAGCGCAGTGCAGCAATGTCCCAAGCACTGATGTGCCACTGTGCATTTAAACGGGCAAAAAGTGTAAACCCGCCCCAAATGCACATGGTCACCAATACAAAAAAATAACCTTGCTTACGGGGAGACATATCAAGACTGCTTACAAACTAGAAAGGCAGCTAGATTATACCTCAGAACGCTGACGGCAAGCCTCATAAAGTGCCATACCTGTTGCCACGCTCACATTTAGACTCTGTAAATTTCCAGACATCGGAATATAAACTTTATGATCACACTGTGCCTGTGTAATTGGGCGTAAACCCGTATCTTCTGCTCCCATCACGATCACGACTGGGCCAGAGAAATCACATTTTTGAATTGGCATTGCACTTTCATCAAGCATAGTGCCAATCACACGTGTATGAGTCGTCTCTTTGAGATGGGCTAATGTACGAGCCAAGTTTGTGACTTGAATAAATTTAACTTTTTCAGCTCCACCCGCTGCAACTTTACGAGCTGTTGGGGTTAAACTTGCTGAACGATCACGAGGTACAATTACTGCTTGCACGCCCATTGCAGCAGCGGTACGGATGCAAGCCCCTAAGTTATGCGGATCTGTCACCTGATCTAATGCCAGCAATAAAGCATCTGGGGTTTCAGCTAAGATCTGATCTAGATCTTTTTCATTTAAAGTCGGATGTGGACGTACTGCTGCAACCACACCTTGATGAAACGGTAGACCTGCAAGCTTTTCGAGACTATCACGGCTTGCTTTTTGTACACTAATTCCAAAAGGCTCTGCCAATTGCAAAATCTTTTGCAAACGCTGGTCATCCCGTCCTTTTAAAGTAAACAGGGTTAGCACACGTTCCGGTTCAAGTTCTAACAATGACTCCACTGAATGAACGCCATAATAATATTCCGGTTTTGCCATGCATGACCTCTAACAACGTTTGAGCAAAAAAATAAAAATCCTGCAAAGCCAACTTCACAGGATTTCTTTGGGCATAGTGTACCCGATTTGAATAGGAATTTCTTAGCCTTCTAAATGGCACACGTAATCGAGCACTTCATCAGTTTCGATTTTAAAAAGACTATTACCAGGCACATAAAATGATTGGCCTGCACGGAACAACTCACTTTCATTACTGTCCGCGATTGTTACACGGCATTCACCTGAAATAATTTCCATACGCTCAGGAACATGGGTTTCAAAAGTTAAAGCTTGCTCAGTCGGCAAAATAACACCTAGTGTTTTTTTTGTTCCATCTTCAAATTGCACGGTATGGCTGATACATGCTCCACCAAAATAAACGTTTGATTTTTTGATGACCGTTACATGATCAAATTGGGTTGAACTCATGCACACTCTCCAGATAATGCCGTATTTATATAAATTATGATGAATGTAGTTTAATTGTGCCTAAATAACTAATCAATCAGTTTTCATACGGATAGACTTGTAATTTCCACTGCTGTGCCTGAATTTTTTTGGCAAAAGCATAAGGTAAGTTAATCTCAATATTTCGACTATTCGACACAATTGCATCGTATCTGCAAACTTCGACCTGATTTTCATCTAGAAGTACCCAACACACTCTCTGTGCAGTTGGATGGGCAACTGCTGTAGCAACTACCGGTGAACCGTCATTCATTCCTACATGAAAATTTTCGCTGTCGTTTTGCATTAACGCCAGATCATAAACTGGAAAATCGATAGCTTCTGAATCGAATTGCTGGCTATCGTGTATAAGCACACTTTGTTTTAAAGTCGGCCAAATACAGTAGCGCAAATAATGCTGATCCATCACCCGATTATCCAGATAACGTCCGGTGGCAACATAATCCCTGATATGTGCTTCAATATTATGAAAAATCCCCGTACATCCACCCCACATTCCCGCCAAAATTAACTCGGTATGAGAATAATTGTCTCGCATTAAGTGAAACCATTTATCACTCTTGAGCCAAGCGTCTACAGCTGCTTTTTCGCGGTGCGAGACAATGGAGTCGGCATCACGTATCAGAAAACGCTTAATTGTCGGATCATCCATTACAAAAAAGCGCCAAAACAAACCAGATAGCTGTTTTTGAGAATCTGTAACCTGAATAACTTGCGCGCCCTTCTCTTTTAAACGCTGTTGCACCAGTACTGGCACAGTATCATCGACATAAAAGCGACACGTCCATTCAGGATAAATTTGTTTGGCTAACTGAATATTTAAAATAGAAGTTTCACAATAGCGAGGATTTCCCCCAAACAAAGAAAAAGCAATAATATTTTCTTGAGGGTTTGCACTAAAGGTTAGTGGTACCTGATCTGGAATTGCCAAAACAGGTTCGCTCTTCGCTAGTTCTTTTTTAGTTGCAATTGCCAAGCGTCCAAATTTGATTGTTTCTTCTTTTTTATTTAAATGATGACAAACTTCTGTGAGTCCATCATATAAGTTTGTATTTACATTAGCTCCACTTGCTTGAATCGCTTGTAAATAATGTTGATAGGCATCGTTATAACGGCCTAAGCGTAATTCGGTATAAGCTAAATCTGATAAGGCGCCAGCATGCTTGGGAACCAAATTAACAGCTTGTTTAACATGTTGATAAGCTTTGGCATAATCCCCTTTTGCTGCTGCCTGTTTAAATGCATTAAAATGCTGATTTAAAATTTTATTCATTTCTGCAGGATTGTTTTTTTTATGGCGGTTGATCATCCCTATTGGTGGTTTCGGTAAGCTTAATGTTTTTTTCATTGTAAATATCCGCAATCTTGCTGTTCTATAATTTCAGTTAGAATAATAGATCACTTGTAGCAAATTCAAAACTTCTCTATCTTTAACCCATAATTTGGCGCGTTGGATGCGTTTATGCTCACACATTTAACTTTAATTAATTTTGCATTAGCTGATCATTTGGCTATTGATATAGAACAAGGATTTAATGTTCTAACAGGCGAAACAGGTGCCGGAAAATCATTATTACTGGATGCACTCTCTGCCTGCCTAGGGGAACGTACAGATACAAATTATGTCCGTTATGGTTCGGACAAAGCGGATATTACCGCTGTTTTTACCTATCAAAATAATAGTCCTGAAGCAAAATGGCTCCAAGACCACGAACTAGATGATGATTCTGGGGAAATTCATTTACGTCGTGTTATTTTTGCAACTGGCCGTAGTAAAGCATGGGTCAATGGACGCCCAAGTAGTCTATCTGAACTCAAAGAATTAGGCCGTTTGCTCGTTCAGCTCTATAGTCAGCACAGCCAGCAGCAGCTGCTTGAACCGCCTTATCCAAAGCATTGGCTAGATCGTTATAACAATTTTTATGCTGAAGCAAATGATGTACGTGAAGCCTATAGCACATGGCAACGTACCATTCGTTTGCATCAAGCAGCCTTAGATGCACAAGCAACCCGACTGCAACGTATTGGTACTTTAGAGCATCAAATTGAAGAGCTCGAAGAGGTCATTCAAACTGACTATAAAGAAATTGAGCAAGAGTTCGATCGCCTCAGTCATCATGAACATATCATGCAAGATTGTAGCTATAGCCTAAATGTGCTTGATGAAGCTGAGCAAAACATTACTCAAGAAATGTCTTCGATTATTCGTAGATTAGAATCCCACGCGGGGCGTAGCGAACAACTTTCTGAGATCTATAATTCTTTACTGAATGCTCAAAGTGAAATAGATGATGCAACAGCAAACTTGCGTCAATTTATTGATCGTCAAAGCTTTGATCCTGAACGAATGGAAGAACTAAACTCCAAGTTGGAAGTTTTCCATCGTTTAGCACGTAAATACCGAACTCAACCAGAAACGCTTAAAGAAGAATATGAAGCTTGGCAAAGCGAGCTTGAGCAATTACATCAACTTGAAGACCCAGAAACACTGGCAGAACAAGTTGAGAAGTCGCATAAGGAGTTCTTAGAGAAAGCTCAGCATTTAGACAACATTCGTCGTGAAGCTGCTGCTCCACTTGCTAAACAATTAACCGAACAAGTCAAACCTTTAGCACTACCAGAAGCACATTTTGAGTTTAAGTTTGAACCATTAGAGCAACCTACCGCTGAAGGCTTAAGCTTTATTCAGCTGTTATTTACTGCCAATAAGGGTATTCCTCCACAACCATTAGCACGCGTCGCTTCAGGTGGTGAACTTTCACGTATTGCGTTAGTTATGCAAGTCATGAACGCTGAAAAAACCGAAGCAGAAGTGTTAGTGTTTGATGAAATTGATGTCGGGATTAGTGGTGGTACAGCAGAAGTTGTGGGACGTTTACTTGCCGACTTAGCCCAACATGTTCAACTTTTATGTATTACCCATCAGGCACAAGTTGCTGCACAATCAGATCAGCATTTATTAGTTAAAAAGCAACAAACTGATCCGGCAAGCAGTACAATTGTGGAACTAGACGAAAATCAAATCATTTTTGAGTTAGCTCGCATGTCAGGTGGTGTTGAAATTAATGAAACAACCTTGCAACACGCAAAACAATTACGCCAACTTAAATTTCAGGCTTCTTCAAATTAATAAAAAATGAGAGAAAAAGATTGGCGAAATCCGATTAACTCTTGTATGTTGATAAAAAGAACCTATATAGATAAAAGGGTCGAGAGACCCTCTAGTGACATTTTTTGAGGGAGAACCGCTTAGGTGACCAAACAATATCTGACTCACCGTTGTCTGATTGCCCCGCCAGAAATGGCAGATGACTTTTTCGCAAACACTGTAATTTATCTTGCCCGTCATGATGAAGAAGGTGCTCAAGGCATTATTATTAACCGCCCTTCCGGCATTCAAATTAAAGAATTACTCAATGATCTCGACATTGAAGCAGACAATGTAAATCCACATGTGGTTTTACAAGGTGGCCCATTACGTCCCGAAGCTGGATTCGTTCTTCATACTGGACAACCGACATGGCATTCATCTATCGCTGTAGGTGAAAATGTTTGTATTACCACCAGTAAAGATATTCTTGATGCGATTGCCCACAATGAAGGTGTTGGTCGATATCAAATTGCTTTAGGTTATGCGAGCTGGGGTAAAAACCAGTTAGAAGATGAAATTACGCGCGGTGACTGGCTCATTTGTGATGCCGATATGGATCTGATTTTTAACCTGCCTTATGACGATCGTTGGGATGCAGCTTATAAAAAGATCGGTGTAGATCGTGCATGGTTAGCATCTGAAATCGGACATGCTTAATGACCGAAACACAATCAAAATCGATTATGGCTTTTGACTTTGGTACTCAAAAAATGGGAATGGCGATTGGCCAGTCTTCAATTGAAAGTGCCAATCCCCTCCCTCTATTTGTGATGAAAGATGGTATTCCAAACTGGGATCAGCTCTTAAAAATCGTGAAAGAATGGCAACCTGATCTATTTTTGGTTGGTTTGCCTTTGAATATGGATGATAGCGAGTCAGAACTTTCTACACGTGCCCGCAAATTTGCGAGACGTTTACGCCATCAAACCAATATTGAAACATTAATGGTAGATGAGCGTTTAACTACACGTGAAGCACGAGAAGAACTCGGTTTCTACCAAGAGCAAGGTCGAGCAAAAAAACTTTCTGCAGATAGTTTTGCAGCCGCCTTACTCATTCAGAGTTGGTATCGAAATCCGGTCGGTTTGACCCCGTAATATTAAAAAGGAAGGCTAAAGCCTTCCTTTTTTATTTCTCGATAATATGTACAGTTGCCGTACGTCCAGAGACAAAAGCAAGCTGGTTCTTTGGTGTTTCATCCAATACGATTTTCACAGGTACACGCTGCGCTAAACGAACCCAACTGAACGTTGGATTTACATTGGCAAGAAGTTTAGAGCTGCTTGAGCGTTCACGATCTTCAATACCTGATGCAATACCTTGTACATGGCCTTTAATTTTTTGGCTATCACCCATTAACTGTACACTGGCCTGATCGCCGACATGAATACGGTTTAATTTAGTCTCTTCAAAATAGCCCACAACATAGAGTTGTTTACGGTCAAGTAGTGCCGCAACAGCCTGACCAACTTGAACATAGTTACCTGGGCGCATATCAAAGTTAGATAAAGTACCATCAGCTGGAGCAATCACCGCAGCACGATGCATATTAAGCTCGGCCAAATGCAAGTTGCTCGTTGCCGCCTCAATCAGAGCCTGTTGTTGCTTAACAGTTGCTTCCGCTTGTTGAATAGCAGCTTGGAGTTGCTCATGTTCAGCATGAGATTGATCACGAGTTGCGAAAACTTGATCTTGTTCTTGTTTAGAGATGGCGCCATCCATAAGATTTGAGTAGCGGCTTGCATTTTTCTCGGCTAGTTTAATATTCGTATCTGATTTAATCAGGTTCGCTTTGGCTTGTGCTAAACCAGCTTGCGCTTGGGCAAAGGCTGCATTTGCTTTTGCTAAATCAGATTTTGCCTGCTCTACATCTAAAGCTCGGCGGGAAACATCAATTTTAAAGAGCACCTGACCTTTTTTCACAGTCTGGTTATCTTGAACCAATACTTCTGTCACAAGCCCCGCGACATCCGAAGATACTTGAATAACGTCACCACGAACTCGACCATCCCGCGTCCACGGCGCCGCGTTATAGTAATTCCACAAATGCACAATGGTATAGACCGCCACCATTAATGCGACAATCAAAATTACTGGACGGATGACTTTTTTCAAATCCACCTGATTCATTTCACTCACCTAACTCAATCTTTAATTTCGCAAACATCTCTACGCGCCGACCCCAACAAAAATTTGATGTATTACCAAAAGTAATAAGAGGTAAAAACACAAATTAAAAATACTAGGTAATGCAATCCAGCCTTGTGCAATCAACTTATTTGTTAAAGGACTTAACCCACGGAAACAGATATATGCCAAGAGTGCTTGAACGAGCAAAGAAGGCACATAAATACCATAAACATTAAACTCACCCATTTGCTGTGGCTCCTCTCAGGGTGCTGTTTTCATTCATTTGCTCTGATGAAACGTGGCACATGCTATAAGCAATATTGTTCAGTGAAATGAGTAGTCTTTGTCGCATAGTCATATCTTCAACATTTGAAGCAAGCTGTTTTAATTCAAATAACGCTCGGTAGATTCGCTCTACTAAAGCGGTCGTATCATTTTCATCGTTTTCTTTAGCTCTAAACAACTCATCCAGATTTTGTTGCAAATCGCCAATATGCTGAGTGAGTTCGGATGTTTGAGGAAACTGATTGGCTAACTCTTGCAATCGGCTTAAATCAACAATACTACTCGACTCAATCAGAGCCTGATGAATTGAAGTTTTAATCTCGTCTGATTGCACCATTTTGCTGTTTAGAATCCCAATCCGATCTAGCATACTGCGTAGATGAACTTTAAAATCAAGACCATATGGCAGATAGATCGCTTGTCGCATGGCGCGATAATGCAAGGCTAAAATACGGCTTGCACTTGTATCTGGTGACATGGCACGAACAACGTCAATGACAATCAAAGACACTAAAACACCTAAGATCATGGCAAATGAACTATCAAGATAAGACACTGCATCCATGCTATAAGCATTGTGTAGGTTTAGTCCCATCATGGTATTAATACCCAACACCATGCCTACTGGCATCAGCATCTGGTTAGCCATCATAGACACTGCGAATAAGAACATCGGTAACAAAACCAGACCAAGTTCCCAAAAAGTTGTGACATGCGGGAAAATACCAAATGCATAAACAAAGACTAAAACGGCTGAAGCTATACTGCCCCAGATAAAAATACGCAGAACCGGAACCGGATTATCTAAAGCTGTTAAAATGCAGGCGGTTACTGCGCCCATCTGTGCCATCATAAATCCAGCTTTCCACCCCGAAACAATCCAGACTCCAGTCACAATAAATGTAATTAGGACTGCACTAATACCGCCTCGTATCGCTACACCATGGTCACGGTGCAAACTTGGATATTTGGTCGTCATTGGGGTAATGTTGTCAGGAATTTCTTTATTACCTTGCTGAATTCGCTGCCACAAAACTTTAACCGCTAAAACATTGCTAATGAAATGACGCACATCCATTTTCATGGCCGCAACTAAAACTTGTTGATGTGTAGAAGCCGACTCCATCAAACTTGCAAAATCGCATTCAAACTCATCAGGCAACTGCAAAATATTTTCATCAATAATCAGATCTTTTTGCTCTAAAAACTGTACAACATGAGCTGAAAGCTGTTGCAGTTTTTCTGCATGAGTCTCGATAAATCGAAGTTCTTTAAGCTGCTTAATACGCTCAGATAAAGCGACTAGATTAGCGACCACCATTGAGATTTGATGAAGCATTTCCTGCAAGGGTTTGGTCATACCATGCAACTCGCCCTTCTCATAGCTCAAATGTACAGCCAAAGCATGAATATCTGTGGTGTCGCGAGTAATGGCAGCCAAGAGCTGAGTATTGTTCTGCTGCGAATCTGTATTTAATAAATTAGCAAAAAGATTCTCTGTATCTTTTAGGGTTTTTATCACCCGCTGTTTAATTGCCGAGCCAATATGCATTGGAAGAATCGTGGCAGAAACCACTGCACTTGAAATCACGCCAATCGAAATTTCTATAACCCGAGCTAAAGCAATATCGAATATATTGTATTGATCAATATAGGTAATCGCATTGAAGACGATCATGGCTGTCGAGTAACCCGCCAGGATAAAAGCGTAACTACGTGGAGTACGATCGAGTAACGACACATAAAGCGCAAAACCCACCCACAACGACAACACCACGGTAAATATCCAAGGTGTATTAATTAGATGGGGCGTTAGGGTTAGGGCAATCACAGCTCCGCCAATTGTCCCTACCACTCGATAGACACATTTAGAGGACACCATTCCTGAATATGGATTGGCAATAATCAGGACCGTACCAATCGACCACATCGGGTTAATCAGATCTAATTCAAACGAAACAAATAGTGCCAACATTCCGGCAATAAATGTTTTTAAGGCAAAGATCAGATCAAGCCTACTCGGGCGAAACGCCAGTATTTGCTTTAATAACATGAACTCATCTCAAATACAGATTTGAACTGATGAGCATGCCCTTCAATATTTGATTGTCTTTCTAAAGACAACACAACTTTGCCATTTGCCTCAAAGCAAATGATATGAGGAGCATCCTTCAATACAATGATTTTTCCACATCTCGCCTGATTGGCCGAAATGATTTCAGTTTGGGCGCCATTTAAACGGCCAAGCTTTGGAAAGAAGAGGTATCAAGAAATCAATCTAGAACCGACCAATTTCTCGATTAGATATTTTGTTTAGCAATTTTTTCAAAATAAAGCGATTTAGTCAACTAAAATATCTCCATTTGATAATTTGATATATTTTTTAATTATCGTATATGATGTATAAGCCGAAAGAAGTTTTCTTTTTGTCAGAGTAAAATACTCAAATCAGGCATTTATTTTAGAATTGAGACAAATCTTCTTTTTTTCTGTTATAAAAACTCAAAGATGACTCGTTGTTAAAGGATACGAACAAGACATTATGGCAATTTCAAGTTTTGGCAAAATTTTAACCGTACTGGACCTATTTTCAGTTTCGCGTCCAATCATTAATGTCGATATTATTTGCGAAGAACTTGGCTTGTCCAAACCAACGAGTTACCGTTACCTCAAAGAGCTAGTATCAGCTGATCTATTAAAACGCATTAATGGAACCTCTGGCGATTATACCTTAGGCTCAAAAATTGCAGTTCTTGACTATATATCTAGAACAACCGACCCACTCGTTCAGATCAGCACACCATTTATGCGAAATATTGTAGAGCGTACTGAACTGTGCTGTTTGCTTACCTATTTAAATGATGACTATTGCATTGACATACATCATGAAATATTTAAAGACACTGAGCTACTTTCATATGGCCGAGGCTGCCCAAGACCGATTTACGTTGGATCATCTCCAAAAACAATGGTTTCGCATTTAAGTAAACAACGCATGCAAGACTACTACCACCGTTACCAGCAAGAATTAAAACAATCAGGTTTTGCTGAAGATGAACCGAGCTTTATTCAGCGTATGCGTAAAATTAAAAAACAAGGGTTCTATTTCTCACAAGGTGAGATTGACCCAAATGTTTCAGGTCTAGCGGTTCCTGTTCGTTTTTCAAACAAAGAAGTACCTTTAGCTTTGACTTTAGTTGCCTCTAAAAATCGTTTTGATTTTTTAAATGTTGAAAAGCTCATCGAAATTTTGCAAGAAAATGCAGCACTTATTGAACAACGTTTTATGGAATTATCTGAAAAAGGTGAAATCTAAAACCCCACCTTATGATAATTTAAACTTTTCTTACACTTTAAAACATTGAATATCTCACAATATTCTCATATTATGATTTTAGCTCCTATTGATGATTCTTTTCATCAGCAGCTCATCAGTAGAAGCATCCCCCTCAGAGGAATAAGCTCATGCTGCCATCATGGGCTTTTTTCTTGTCTTATTTTTATAAAAACTTAAATTGCCGAAAAGTAAGATTAATACGTGGTTGTAAAATCTTTGTTGAGCGATTTAAACGGTGTTGCCAATATTGTTGAGTCTCACCACGCATCACAATGAGTTGGCCTGGCTGTAGCCACAATTCAATTTTCTCTTTACTTTGAATATGTCTAAAAGAAAATTTACGAGTAGCACCAAAGCTTAAAGAAGCGATTGTGGTGGTTCTTGCCAAAGAAACATCCGAGTCACTGTGCCAAGCCATTCCTTGGGTTCCATCTTCATAAAGATTTGCCAAACAAGAATTAAATTTTTCTGAAAGTATTTGCTCTACCTGTTGTTTTAATTTAGCGAGTGCTTTGTCCCACGGTAAAGAATCACGTGCGACACCCGAATATTTATATTGATAGTAGTCATCTCCATACCATGCAACTTTTCGAGCTGTAATAAAGTGCTTGCCATACAACTTAGCCTCGTCATGTTTCCATGCGAGGTGTTGGTAAAGATAATCAAAATATTGTTCAGCTTCTTCAGGGCTTAAAATACAACCATAGTCCTGAACTTCACCATCGTAGGGTAATAAATTCTCACAAGGCTCTGGAGAAAATAAATCCAAGGTCATACGGTCTCTCCATGTTGCTTTGACATCTCCCAAGCTAACAATGCCAATTTACGCCCCTTTTGCCAATGATATTCTCCGACCATCCCTGTGGCACGGATCACTCGATGGCAAGGAATCAGATATGCAATCGGATTTTGTCCAATTGCAGTAGCAACGGCTCTGACTGCTTTAGGCTTCCCAATTTGCTCTGCAATATCTTGGTAAGTCCGAAGTTGCCCTTCTGGAATGGTGAGCAAGGCTTCCCATACTTGTAGCTGAAATGGAGTTCCAGCCAAATTAAGAGGAAGTTTCTGCTGTAAGTGTTCTGAAAAATCCTGCTCAAACCACTTTGCAATTTGTTGATGCCAAATCGGTGACTGATTTTTCAATTGAGCTTTCGGAAAGTACTGCTTAATGAGTTGTTCAATATTGGCGTGAGTTTCGATAAACCTTATAGAACATATGCCTTTTTCACTACTGACAACCAACAATTCACCGAAGGGACTTGTCTCAACTGAATAATTAAGAATAACGCCTTCGCCTTGTTGTTTATATTCCCCAGGCGTCATCCCTTCAAGCTGAATAAACAGATCGTGTAAACGTCCTGTGCCAGATAAACCCGTATTTAAAGCAGTTTCCAATAAACTCCGTTGTTGCAACAGATGATATTTGGCCTGTTGCAAACTCATATATTGCACAAATTTTTTGGGGCTAATCCCTACCCATTCCTGAAACTGGCGTTGAATATAGCTTGGGCTTAAATTCATATGGCTCGCAACATCGTCTAAACTGGGTTGCTGGTCTAGATGTTCATATAAATATTCAATCACAGTGGCAATTACAGCAAATTGCCGAGAAGAAAGCATTTGCATGTGTCACCTCCTTAGCACTTATATCTTACATTAAAGTAGCCAAAGCCCTATGACGACCCGATTCTTGCACTCTTCAAAAATAAAAAAGCCTTTCATTATAGAAAGGCTTAATCATTCAATATGCACTTAAGGCTGCTTTAAATAAGGCCAAGCTGCTTTGAGGTAAATAAACATTGACCATAAAGTTAAAATGACCGCCGTATATAACAAAGCATAGGCAAGCATTTCTAAAGGCTGCCAATTGAGTAAGAACACACTAATGGCAATCATCTGAAAGGCTGTTTTATATTTACCTACAGTCGATACTGCCACACTGGTTCGTGCGCCAAGTTCTGCCATCCATTCACGTAAAGCAGAAACTGTAATTTCACGTGAAATAATAACAATTGCTGCAAAAGCCATTGAGATCGTTGGATTCCACTGCACTAAAACAATAAGTGCAGCCGCCACCATGAGTTTATCTGCAACTGGATCTAAAAAACGGCCAAATGCTGAAGTTTGGTTTAAAGTTCGTGCCAAATAGCCATCAAACCAGTCGGTAATAGCAGCAAACACAAAAATAGCCGTCAAGATAATATGACGACTCATACTTCCTTCATGTTCACCAATACCCATTGCAGGCGGCCAATACGCGATCACCAAAAATACAGGAATAAGCGCAATACGCGCTAATGTTAGGATATTTGGGATATTCAGGATTCGCCCTGTGGTCATAAACACCGCCAATTAAGTCTTCATGCATCTTGTAACAGACAAAAATACTTTCTTCAATATTGTATCTATCTGTAACAGCCACTTTATACGAAATATATGAATCGAGGAAGTGGACTGCTTAGGTAAATACCGTAACAGTTTGCCGTAAAATTGCAATTAAATGATCATTTTGGTCCCAAAGATGGGCATATTCTGTGGAATAACCTTCACCTGCATATTCAGTTACCACTTTATATTTAAACCAGTCACACAATTGATGTTGGAACGGATGGACATAGGTAATGTGCCAAGTTAAAGAACTTGCAGGAGCAACTTGCTTAAACATCGGCAATACACCAGGCGGCCAAATATCCATCAAAACAATTAAATCTGGCAAAGTCATTTGACGATTTTCATGCTTATCGGGATTAAACCTTGACCATCCTCCAAAGTCAGCATACTGACTTCCTGTAACAGGATAATGACCTTCTGCCCAACATACATCAAAATGTTGATAGCATTCTGGCATTTGTCTAGCAAAAGGAATAGGTTGTAACTCTTCAGGTTGCCTATAAACTGGAACGATAGGCTCATGTCGCACTTCAATATCCGACGCACGCGGCACACCAAAGCTTGCCACCAAAATCGTTTGTACCGCACCATCTTGCCATAAACGGGTTTCAAGTGTAGTGACCGACTTTCCTTCTCTTAAAATTTCAATAGTCAATTGAGCAGGTCCCTGCTGTACAGGCCCCACAAAAGTAATACTACAACTTAATAATCTTTTATTTGGATCTTGAATATTGCAGCAGGCTTTTTGCATGAGTAGTCCAGCAACAAGACCACCAAAAACAGTTCGCCCCTGCAACCACCCTTCAGGTATTTCAATCCATTCCTTTTGTTTTATTTCTTCAAATAATTGCAGTAATGACATTCACTTCCCTAAAGCACTCTGACTTTTGATGAAACATCTTTCATCATTTTAAAAGGAATGTGAATGATCATTCTTGTACTTATATGCCAACTATTTGGTCACTCGGCATAGAAACCTATCTTTATTCATGCAGAATTTTATAAATCGTTCTTGCCATCATTTCACCAAAACCAGGCACAAGAGTAAGCTCTTTTTCAGATGCTTTTAAAACACCTTGAATCCCACCAAAATGGGTTAATAAATCTCGACGGCGCTTTGGCCCTAACCCAGGAATTGCTTCTAAAACTGAGGTACTTCGGCGTTTATCACGTTTAGCACGATGCTTGGTAATCGCAAAACGATGGGCCTCATCACGCACCTGCTGAATTAAATGCAATGCCTTATGGTCTTCTGGTAACTGGATTTTTGTGCCGTCAGTAAAATGCAGGGTTTCAAGTCCGGGTTTACGCCCTTCACCTTTAGATACACCCACCATAAAAGCGTCTAGGCCCAGCTCTTGCATGACCTCCATCGCCATATGAAGTTGGCCTTTACCACCATCAATCAACAGTAAATCAGGCAATATGGCCTTTTTATAACGACGTGTTAAGGCTTGCCGCATAGCAGCATAGTCATCGCCTGCTGTGATGTCTTGAATCGCAAATTGACGGTAGTCGCGTTTACGTGCCCCACCTTGGTCAAACACGACACATGAGGCAATTGGAGCTTCACCCATGGTGTGACTAATGTCAAAACACTCAATACGATCGACAGGTCTTCCCACCACTTGCTCTAACTGATGGAAACGTTCATTAAGTTCTAAATGATTACTCAACTGCCCCTTAATGGCATGTTGAACGTTCATTTCGGCTAGCTCCAGCCACTCGGCACGAGTTTCTCGAACATTACTCTTAATCTGAACCTTTTTGCTAAATTGCTGTGCCAACGCTTCTTGTAATTCTTTACAGTCAGGCAAAGCAATATTTACGATAAGCTCATTGGGAACTTCATCTGCAACTTGAAAGTAAAAGTTCGCCATAAAGTCACTCAGCATTTGCCCAAGATCATCACCGAGCATGTCTGGGAAATAACTTTTTCCACCCAGCATTCGCCCATTGCGTACATACATAATTTGCACGCATGTCACACCTGCCTGATATGCAATTGCCAGAATATCTGCTTCGCCTTTGACTTTAAATACGGCTTGTTGGGCTTGTACTTCACGTAATAAAGATAAACGATCACGGTAAAAAACAGCTTTTTCAAATTCAAGCTCAGCCGCTGCTTGCTCCATTTTGGCAATGAGCTCTTGATTAAGCTCTTTGGTATCACCTTGCAAAAAGCGAATACTATTATTAACGTCTTCTTTATAATCTTCGGGCGAAATCAGACCTACGCACGGAGCTGAACACCGCTTGATCTGGTATTGCAAACATGGACGCTTGCGCTGTGAAAAATAACTATTTTCGCACTGACGCACATTAAAAAGTTTTTGCAAAACCAGTAACGTATCGCGTGCACTATAGGCACTTGGGTACGGGCCAAAAAACTTACCAATTTGGTGCTTACCTTTACCACGCCCACTGGCAAGCCGAGGATAAGGTTTATCAGCCGAAACAAAAATATAGACATAAGACTTATCGTCCCGCAGCATAATGTTATAAGGCGGGCGGTGTTGTTTAATTAAGTTTTGTTCTAAGAGTAAAGCTTCGGTTTCTGAACGAGTAACCAAAGTTTCAATATCATAAATTCGTGCAACTAAAGCTTGTGTTTTAGGATGCTCAATCGTTTTAACAAAATAACTCGACACCCGATTTTTTAGATTTTTTGCTTTGCCGACATATAATAATTCGCCCTCCTTCCCTAGCATTTTATAAACACCTGGAAGCTGGGTCATGTTGGCTAAAATTTTTTCAATATGAGGACGAGCGTTTTGATTCACTATTGGCATGCATGGCTTAATACTGAATACCTAATGTGATGTTTTCACCCCTAATTTTCAAGTGCTTTACTGTGCCAGAACATAAATTTGGAAACAGATTTAGATATGGTCCGACAGATTGTGTCGTACTCGCTTAAGAATCTAGACGATAGTAACTATATTTAACGTCTTTTTCTTTGTAGACCGCATAGGTTTTTTGACGAAAATCCGAGAACCAACCATTGCCCGTATAGCCTGCAATATGACCATAGGTGTGACCACTTGTTCGCTCAATAATGTAAATGTCACCTTCTTGTGGACGGTTGAAAGCAGGTTTAATTTTCTTATAACCATTCTTTTCTAGCGTTTGCCCCCAATCAGAAGCAGCTACAGGATGCTTTGACACATCTGCTCCAGCCGCTTGTAGAGCAATGCGGATATTTTTGGCGCATTTCTCTTTACTATGGTTGGCAGAGATACTTTCGAGCTTACTCGAGAACTTATGCAAATTAATATTTTGGTCTTCAGCTTTATGATTTTGAGTTTTAGATCGTTTAGATTTTCCAGTCGTTGAAGCTACTTGTCTTAACATCACTTTTGTTTTTAAATCGCCTTGAGAACTGTCTTCTTTTCTCTCTTCGATATGATGAACATGTGCATGAGCTGCGTGATGAGCATGAGCCATTTTAAAACCTACTTCCGCTGACCAGTCTTCGAAAAAACCGCGCCATTGTAGAATCAAAATTGCCTATTGGCTCTTAATAGTTGTAACAAATTACCAGCACTGTGAAATAGGTCACAAAATTAATCATTTAGATCAATAATCAATACATTTTTCATATTATCTACATAAAATAATATTTTAATAAAACTGAAAAAATAATGTCATTTAACTTTTTTAATATTTGGATTCAACTCTTAAAATATCCATAATATATAAATATATATATCTTAATCTTTACTCTAATCGGTAGCATGATCTACTCAACTCAAGGTTTTTCAAAAGACTGGAGCCAAGTTCCTCTATGCAGTACAGACCAACCAGCATGTATTACAGGCCTTTCTACGTTGAAACCTGTAAATTTAGAAAATGGAAAAATTGTCTTTGATTTCGATACAGATGGATGTTTAGCTTCAGCACCAGTACAAAAACAAGGTGAAAACTATTTCCCTAATAATGGTTTGGATACTTCAGGCACTTTAGAGGGTCAATGCAGCTATAGGGATCAATTGAGCAAAGCAAATATTATTTATAAAGAAAAATGTACGACTTATCAGAATTCCATTTACTGCGGTCGTATTTTTGCACTTTACACTGTTAAAGATAAAGCCGTAAATGGTAGTTTAGACTTCATAGGACACCGACATGATCTAGAGCACGCTGTAGTCTGGATGAAGGATGGTAAAGTGACGCATATAGGTGTAAGTGCACATGGAGAACTAATTAATACACCCGCCAATCAATCTCCATTAGCAAAAGAATATGGTAATAATGCCTACGCCGTTGTTTACCATAAAGATGGGGTATTGACACATGCTTTGCGTTTAGCAACATCCAAGACATCAAATAATATTCAAGTCGTTAATGAGGTTCCAGAAAATCCAACAGGAAAATGGGTTTTACCTAATGTGATTGAATTTGATCAGGCACCTACAAATTACATTAATACTCTTTTTAGCTCGGACTACGGTCAAGCAACACTTGAAATAAAACCATCTCGAATTATTAATTTTTTAAATAGTAAGAAACCTGCTGAATGGAACAATGTGACTTTTTATTAATTAAAACTTAATAAAAACTTAATTTATTGGAACTTTAACTATTTTTAGAGAATTGATATTTAAAATAATTTAAATAAAATTGCTTAAAGTAAAAAACGCCCTTTGGGGCGTTTTTTATTAAAATACATATGGTCGAACAAAAATCAAAAAGAAAATCCCAAGCATCAAGAACCATTTCAAGAAATAATACAACTTACGGTTCGATGCTTTTAAGGCTTTAGCTTTAATACGAATTTGATAAAGATAAGCAAAAGCTTTATTTAAGCCACCTGTTTGGTCGCCTGTTTCATTCGGTGAACTTGCCGCAGTCATCACTTTACGACCAAACCAATGGTTGAAACGCTCCATCCATTTTACTTTCATTGGACGTTCAACGTCTGCAAAGAAAATAATACGGTTTTGATCAGTCTTATTTTCAGCATAGTGAATATAAGTTTCATCAAACACAACACTTTGACCATCACGCCAAGAATATCTTTCGCCATCGACGTCAATAAAACAACGATCATCATTCGGCGTAATCAAACCCAAGTGATAACGCAATGAACCTGCATACGGATCACGGTGTCTTACCAAACGGCTGTCAGGTGCAAGCTCGGTAAACATTGCTGCTTTAATTGTCGGCAATGTTTTAAGAAGTGCTGTAGTTTTTGGGCAAAGCTCAGCAGCAGATGGATGACTCGATTCATACCATTTTAGGTAAAAACGCTTCCAACCTGTTTTAAAGAATGAGTTAAAACCTAAGTCGTTATAGGTACTTGAAGCTTTAATTCCGCCTTGGTCATATAAAGCTTTCGCTTCATCTCGAATCATTTCCCAATTTTCATCCAGCACTTTTAGATCTTTAAAATGCTGTGTGTCGATATAAGGCTGATTCGGCACCTTTGAAAAGATGTACATTAAAAAGTTAATCGGTGCGAGCAAGGTTGAATGGTCAAAAAATTGACGATAAAACGAGTGACGCACTTTGCCGCGATGTTGGATATACAATGCTGATATCACAAAAATCGCTAATATGATCCACTTAATCATATTGCTACTCTTTCAAAAGATTAGGGGCAACTTCACCTTATATTTAAGGAGAGAGAAACCGGAAGTTTATTTAATTGGCGCAAATTTTAACAAAATTGACTTAGAAAAAGCGAATGTAAAAAAATTAAGTCAAATAATAGACAGCGCTGGTGTAATAAAAATTTTAAATATAGTGTATTTTTCCATAAATTTAAGGAAGTTAAAATTTATTACTATTATTACTGTTATTTACAGATGATCCCACTAACAATTGACATTTTTGACAAAAAATTAACTTTTAAAACTTATTCGTTTTTTATATAAAAATTTGATAATTCCAATGCTTTATCAAGAAAAAGTTAAATTAAAACAAATGTCTTTCGTTGTTAGCTATCTTTATGATTTCTTTTATGCATTTCATATAGATGAATTGAATAATAAATAAGATGACCCTTGCGTCACGGCTTGATACAACTTGTCAGGTTTTTTTTAGATATAGTTATCGTAAGATTAGCGAAGCATAAATGTGTACCTAAGATGTGCACACGCTTCATAACATCAACTTAGAAGTCCTCCAAAACTAAGGAGATCAGGCATGATCCACGCTGGCAATGCCATTACCGTCCAAATGCTTTCGGACGGAATTGCAGAATTCCGCTTTGACTTACAAGGTGAGTCGGTCAATAAATTTAACCGTGCAACAATTGAAGATTTCCAAGCTGCTATTGCTGCGGTAAAAGCAAATAATGATATTAAAGGCTTAGTTGTTACCTCGGGCAAATCGACATTTATTGTTGGGGCAGACATTACCGAATTTGGTGAAAACTTCGCACAAGGCGAAAAAGCAATTGTTGACTGGCTTATGCCTGTTCACGAAATCTTCAATAGCTTTGAAGATTTAGAAATTCCAAAAGTTGTTGCTATTAACGGTATGGCGTTAGGTGGCGGTTTTGAAATGTGTTTAGTTTGTGACTATCGTGTGATGTCAGAAGCTGCACAAGTGGGCTTACCGGAAATTAAACTTGGTATTTACCCAGGTTTCGGCGGTAGCGTACGTTTAAGCCGTCTGATCGGTATCGACAACGCGGTTGAATGGATGGCGATGGCTGCTCCTAAAAAACCGGCTGCTGCCCTAAAAGATGGTGCGGTAGATGCGGTTGTAGCTGCTGATAAATTACTTGAAGCTGCAACTGACTTAGTTAAGCAAGCAATTTCTGGTCGTTTAAACTGGAAAGCAAAACGTCAAGAAAAGCTTGAAGCTGTAAAATTGAACCCACTTGAACAAATGATGGCGTTCAATACTGCAAAAGGTGCAGTGCTTGCTAAAGCAAACCCTGCTCAATACCCAGCTCCAAAATTATTACTTGATTCATTACAAGCTGGTGCAAGCCTTGCGCGTGACGAAGCATTAAAAGCTGAAGCTGAAGGCTTTGCAAAAGCTGCGATTACTCCACAAGCTGGTGCATTGATTGGTTTATTCCTCAATGACCAAGTTGTTAAGAAAACTGCTAAAAAATATGAAAAAGGTGCACATCCTGTAAACCAAGCAGCTGTACTTGGCGCTGGTATCATGGGTGGTGGTATTGCTTACCAAGCAGCAAGCAAAGGTACACCAATTATCATGAAAGATATTGGTAATCCACAACTTGCTCTAGGTATGAAAGAAGCGAACAGCTTGTTAACTAAACAAGTTGAACGCAAGAAAATGAAACCTGCGCAAATGGGTGAAACGCTTGCACGTATCCGTCCTACTTTAAGCTACGATGAGTTTAAAGAAGTTGATATCGTGATCGAAGCAGTTACAGAAAATCCAAAAGTAAAAGAAATCGTTCTTGCGGATACTGAGAAGAATGTTCGTGAAAATACGATTATTGCTTCTAATACTTCTACGATTTCAATCACCCGTTTAGCAAAAGCATTACAACGTCCTGAAAACTTCGTTGGTATGCACTTCTTCAACCCAGTACACATGATGCCACTTGTAGAAGTCATTCGTGGTGAGAAAACTTCTGAAGAAGCGATTGCAACAACTGTGGTTCTTGCTCAAAAAATGGGTAAAACACCGATCGTTGTAAACGACTGCCCAGGATTCTTGGTTAACCGTGTATTGTTCCCTTACTTTGGTGCATTTGACCTTCTTGTAAAAGACGGCGCAGACTTCCAGCAAGTTGACAATGTAATGTCTAAGTTTGGCTGGCCAATGGGTCCTGCTTACCTTATCGACGTTGTAGGTATCGACACAGGTGTACATGGTGCAGAAGTCATGGCTGAAGGTTTCCCAGACCGTATGAAGCCAGACTTTAAAGGTTCAATCCAAGCAATGTACGAAGCTAAACGTCTTGGTCAAAAGAATGACGTTGGTTTCTACAAATACGAACTCGATAAGAAAGGCAAAAAAGCAAAAACTGTTGATCCAACAGCGTATGAAATCATTGCTCCTTTCGTAACGGGTGAGAAACGCGAGTTTGATAACCAAGAAATCATTGACCGCATGATGCTTGCTTTCTGTAACGAAACAGTTCGTTGCTTAGAAGACAACATTGTTGCAACTGCTGCTGAAGCAGACATGGCAATGATTATGGGTGTAGGTTTCCCTCCATTCCGTGGTGGTCCATGTCGTTATATCGACCAGACTGGTGTTGCTGAATACGTTGCACTTTGCGACAAATATGCACACTTAGGTAAGGCTTATGAAGCGCCACAAATGTTGCGTGACATGGCTGCTAACAACAAAAAATTCTACGGTTAAGGAGCAACGTGAATGGCTACTTTAAATCCACGTGACGTTGTCATCGTTGATGGCGTACGTTCTGCAATGGGTAAAACCAAAAACGGTATGTTCCGTAATGTACGTGCTGACAGCTTATCTGCTGAATTGGTTCGTGCACTCGTTGCTCGTAACCAGTTTGATGTAAACGAAGTTGAAGACCTGATCTGGGGTTGTGTAAACCAGACTCTAGAACAAGGTATGAATATTGGCCGTAACATCGGCCTATTGGCTGACTTACCAAAAACTGTTGCTGGTCAAACAGTAAACCGTCTTTGTGGTTCTTCTATGCAAGCGCTTCATACTGCTGCTGCACAGATTGCAACAAACCAAGGTGATATTTTCATTATTGGTGGTGTAGAGCACATGGGCCACGTAGGTATGATGCATGGCATCGACCTAAACCCAGAAGCATCTAAACACTATGCAAAAGCATCTAACATGATGGGCTTAACTGCTGAAATGTTAGGTCGCATGAATGGCATTAGCCGTGAAGAACAAGATGCTTTTGGTGTTGAATCTCACCGCCGTGCTTGGGCTGCGACTCAAGAAGGTCGTTTCAAAAACGAAATCGTTGGTGTTGAAGGCCACGATGCAAATGGCTTTAAAATCCTTTGCGACATCGACGAAGTAATTCGTCCAGATGCAAACCTTGAAGCATTCAAAGCATTACGTCCTGTATTTGACCCGAAAGGCGGTACTGTAACTGCGGCTACATCTTCAGCTTTATCTGACGGTGCTTCTGCAATGTTACTTATGTCTGCTGAACGCGCACAAGCGTTAGGTTTAAAACCACGCGCTGTAATTCGCTCTATGGCAGTTGCAGGTTGTGATGCAGCAATCATGGGTTACGGTCCAGTTCCAGCAACTCAAAAAGCGCTTAAACGTGCTGGCTTAACGATGGCTGATATTCAAACTATCGAGTTAAACGAAGCATTTGCTGCTCAAGGCTTATCAGTAATGAAAGGCTTAGGTATTTATGACAAGCAAGACATCATTAACTTAAATGGTGGTGCGATTGCTTTGGGTCACCCACTAGGCTGTTCTGGTGCACGTATCACCACTACTTTGTTGAACGTAATGGAACAACAAGATACTCAAATCGGTCTTGCGACCATGTGTATCGGCCTTGGTCAAGGTATTGCAACAGTGATCGAACGTGTTTAATTAACACCAAGATAAAAAAATCCCCGCTCAATGCGGGGATTTTTATTTTAACGTCCTTTTAAACCATCTTGAATTTGCTGTTGTAATTTTATGAGGTCACTAAGGTTAACTTTCATCGTACCCTCACGATAAGCATCAACATTACTTCGATTAATATTCAAAGGTCTTAACATTTCAAAGATACCATTGGTTGGATCAGAAGACTGTATTCCACCCGCTACCGCTAAAATATATTCTTGTAGAAATGGCGAAAGCTGGGACAAATCGGGCTGAGCCATAACTGGCTGATAATCTACTGTAGTCATGCCTTCAGGGACTAAAGCATTTTGTATATCGTAATGCGTTTTATACTCACGATGTTGCAGCGCCTGACGCACTTTTTTATCTTCTTGGAAGGGTACAAATCCCACCTCTTCACGTAGCTCAGATTCAGCCATAACGCGAATTGTTGGTAAAGTAGCCACTTCTTCTGCTTGAACAGTCGGTAAACCCATAAAAGCAAATGCAGCAATGAAGGCTGATTGTTTTAGAAAGTTCATAACTTGCTCCAAAAATCAGTCACCCTATTTCAATTAAAAGATGATGATTAAATTAAAAGTATCTATAAATAGGCTACAACAAAGTCGAATTTGATTCAGTAAGGCTCAGATAAACGGTAAATATAATTAAAATTTTTAATGTAATAGTAATGGACTTTCTAAAATATTTTAGAAATTAGTCTGAGTATAACTAAGTCAGATTATACTACTAGATTTAAATATTAAGATCTTTTGTTTATAGTCAGACTTTTATAAATCCATTGAATTCAACAGAAATAATGAACTTTAAAGTATTAAATCAGAATATTCTTATGAGCTGCCTACTCGTCAGTTTCTTTCTCACTGGTTGTGCGAGTAACCGAATTATTGGTGAAAACACGCGAGAGCTATTTACAAAATATGACTCAGGCCATGAATGGATCACTTTAATTGAAGATGATGTAATTGCATTTGGTAAACCATCAGTATCTCTCCCTAATGAACCAGAGGACAGTGTTGTCATCGCCGGGAAAAAATATAGTTATGTCATTAGTAAAGGCGGTAACGATTTCATTCAATTAATTAATCAATTAAATCCACAATATATCCAAATAAGTAATGAACTAGATTTTAATGCTCCAGCTCCGGATAGTAATCATTTTTACGGATATATTAGATTTTCTTACACCCCACCTAATGGGAAATTGAACGAGAAAGAATCAGCTTTATTTAAACAATATGGTGTAGTTCCATGTGGCTGTGCAAAGACATCAGAACCACATAAATTTGATTTAAATATTAAAGGAACTGTTTATCCTCCTGTAAACAATCTTAAAACAATAACCCCTTTATCTAAGCCATATCACATCAAAATCCAATATCTTCACGATAAGAGCGGAAAAGTGACCTTATCAACAAAGGAGAAGCTAGCAAGTTTACCACTGCTTCCGTTTACCTTAACTTTTGATCTGATCGCCTTACCTGCGAAAGTCATGGGTATCATTTATCAGCCCTAATAGACTCCGAATAAAAATTACAAACTTTCAGTAAAGATTAAAAATCCCCGCTTACTACGGGGATTTTTATTAATCATTTAACATCTCTTTTAAAGAATCAACTAATTGTGGAAATTTCGTATAACCTTCTCTACCTAAAAAATGCCCGCCATTAGGAACAGTAATGTACGGCGCATCAATTTCTTTCGCCAATTCAATAGTCAGTTTTGGGGGAACCAAATCATCATTATCCGATAAATACACTAGCTTTTTCTTTATGTCCTTAAAGTAATCCGTGTCGACTTTACTCTTGGTTATATAACTATTAAGAACAGAAGAATCTGAAATTAAACCAGAGAATCCGGATACTAAAATCATTCCTCCAATATGTTGATAATCATGTCTTTGCAAAAAGTGCAGTAACGTAATCACTCCTAAACTGTGCGCAACAAAATAGGTATTCTCATCCACCTTAGGGATCTGTTGGTCTATAACCTTTTGCCATGCATCTACATCAGGATTCTCAGAATCTGGAAATGGAATTAAGGTAACGGTTGTATATTCATCTTCTATTTGATGTTTTAAATCTAGAAACCAATGATCATTGATAGAAGCAGAGTAACCGTGAAGCACAAATATTTGACGCATGTTCTTCTCCTGAAGTTCAAGTGTTTTGGTATTTGCAACAAATGACATTAATCCGAGTAACACCAATAAAATGAGTTTTCTGATCATTGAACAAGTACCATTTTGAAAGATAAAAACATGCTAAACTATGACACCACTGTTAAGGTCAACCCCATTTTATGAACTTAGCTAAAGTTGCCGAGCTCACAAAAGTAAGCCCTCGTATGCTGCGTTATTACGAGAGCTTAGGGCTTATACAGCCTCTTCGAGCGAGTAATAACTATCGAAGTTATACGCAAAAAGATATTGAAAATATTAAGAAAATCAAAATATTAAATGATGCAGGCATGCACCTAAAAGATATTCAGGTTTTGCTCCCTTGTTTTGATTTAGATGAACGAGTATTTACACTATGCTCAGTGGTTCAAGAAAAACTGCAAACTGAACTCATGCATGTGTCTGAGCAGTTAAACAAACTGCAAACTTCTCAAAGTTTATTACAATCTTTTTTAACCAAAGGAAAAGTCGAGAGCACCAAATCATAATATTTGATGCTCATGTTCTGCTTATTCTTTTAAATCTCCTTCGAGCGCAGCCACATTCTTTTTCTTAATTTTTTCAATTTTTGCATTTAGCTTTAGAACATCTTGATAAAGCCCATTAAACTTTTTGACCTGAGCATTTTCATGAAAAAGAATCATCTGATCTTTCTTTTGCCATTCATAATTTTTTAGAAGCTTAAACATTTCTTCTGCTTTATCTAAAATTTGTAGCTCAATCATAAAAATTGCATGATCTTGATCTGCTTTTTGCTGAGTTCCCAATTTCATTTCAAGAAGTTGCCTCATCTCTGCATCAACAGATAACTCTTGAACCTTTGCTAAGAAAGTCTTATGAATCTTTTCATATTCACTCTGATACTGATCCGAAGCTTTACGGACATCGGCTAGCATCTTTTCGGTTTCTGCATACTTCTGTTTTTTATCAATATCTAAACGGTCCACATTTAAGAAAGTATCCCATTTGGCTGCTTTGAGTTCTCTTAAGTATGCATTACGTGCATTAATATTTTGAATCCAATAACTTAAAAGGAATTCTGAAATTTGCTTATAGTGTCCTGCCAAACGCTTATCGTGAATATCGAGCTGGACGGGTTTAGACCAGTCTTGTGCTTGTTCGTAAAGCTGATTCATTTTTTCAGTCATGACGACATCAAACATTTGACTACTGTCTTTGGCTTGCTGCTGTTTGATATGCTGATAGGTGAAAAAAATAATGCTTGTGATAACAATCAGACTTGCAATCGCAATCAAAACTCGGCGCATACACACCTCCTATTTCCCTTCTTATAGTTTTGCTCTTTATAGTTATAAAATAGCGCTTATTCTTCTTTATATGCCATTTATTTCACAATACGCAACACTGTATTCGCTACTCAAAGCTTTAAATCCTTATCCATCATCCCTATTATGATGGGTAATTAAAATTTATGAGATTCTCCCATGCGTGTAGATGTCTGGTCTGATGTAGTTTGCCCTTTTTGTTATATCGGCAAAAAACGCCTTGAGCATGTAGCTGCTGAAGCAGGTATTGATCTTGAAATTCACTGGCATAGTTTTGAATTAGATCCTGATGCGCCAGCAAAACATGACACTTCAAATACTGAGCGTCTAGCTAAAAAATATGGCCGTACCTATGAAGAGATGGAAGAAATGGAGCGCAACATTGCGGCTATGGCTGCTTCTGAAGGTATTGATTTCCAATGGCAAAAGGCGAACTCAGGCAATAGTTTCAATGCACACCGCATTATTCACCTTGCGCAAAGCAAAGGTTTAGGTAATGAAGCTAAAGAAGCTTTTTTCCATGCTTATATGACCGAAGGTCTCGCAATTGGTGAACGTGAAGTTGTAGAAGAAATTGCGTCTCGTATTGGTTTAGACAATGCTGAAGTTGAATACGTACTAGATACCAACGAACTATCTGACTTTGTCCGCCATGATGAAAAAATTGCACGTGAGCAGCTTAATGTAACTGGCGTGCCATTTTTTGTATTTGACCAAAGAATCGCTCTTGCTGGCGCTCAACCACGTGAAGTCTTTTTACAAGTTTTGGAAAAAGCACAAATCAAAGCAAATACTGAAGAGGTCGAGCAAGATGATGCGGCTGTTTGTACCGATGAAACTTGCGATGTTCCAAAGAAATAAATGAACACAATTAAAATGTGATCAAATCGTATATTTTATCATCATTTTAGCAATAGAGCGTTCTAAAAAAAGAACTATCTAATTGCTAAAAATCAGTTTATTATTGCCGCTTAGAATATTCGCGCTGTAATGTTCTGTTTTTTATGTGTTTAATGATCGGAATTTGAAGTTTCCTTGATCTATCATCCCCCTTCACTGGGGGATTTTTTTTGGCTAAAAATAATCGCTAATAGCTTAAACTTTTTCATTTATTTCAAATATGTAAAAAAAGTTAAATTTACTTAACTTTTGTGTCTCCCTCTTGATTTTATTAGAAAAATCAACAAAAGTGGAAACAACAACAAAACATAAAGATAGATATGAAAACATTTCATGTAATGCCGTACCGGCAACTTTTTGCACTTTTAACGATTGGATTTGGTTCAGTATGCATCGCTCATGCAGAGACCGCCTCTTCTTCTGCAAACCAACAAATAGGAAGTACATCATCTGGAGTACAAGCTGAAGTCACCACAGACGAGAACCTCTTAGATCAAATTCCACGTTGGGTGGACGCAACCCCAACCATTTTTCCAGAGCAGTCTAATGAGCCTATTGTTCCGCCTACCGAACAAACTGAAGATCAAACCTGGGTTGATCGTAAGCAAAAGAAAATTCGCAATTGGGCCGATCGTACTTCTGAAAAAATTGATAATTGGTTTGGTGAAGTTGATCCACAAAAACCAGCTACTGCAACCATTCGGGTAATGGTCGACAACTATTGGAATGAATACGACAACTTTGAAATTAAGCCCAGAATTCGCGGTAAGATTAAGCTCCCTACGCTAGAAAAACGTTTAAGCGTGGTATTTGGTGATGACTCTTTAGATAATGAATTTAATAACAGCCCAGCCAATATTAACCAAAACCCAAATCAAGACTCTAATAAGAAGTTAGATGGTAAGCAAACTCGAGATGACAACAGCTCAATTGCTTTGCGTTGGTCAAATTTCTCGAAAAAACTGCCTTTTGAAACCGATGCAGACTTAGGTATTCGTTCTGGAGACGATATTTATATTCGTTTAAAAGCATCGAGAGATTGGCAACTCCGTAATGATTTTAAATTCTATGCTGAACAAATTTATCGTTACGGCATAGATAGCGAAAACTATTTACGTACTAATCTTGAACTTACTCATGCTAGACCGAATCAACCGATTTTATCCAATCAGTTCAGCCTAACCTATGCAGATGATCAAGACGATGATTTAGCTTGGGAAAACAGAACTTTCCGCGAACACAGTTTCTTTGCAAACAACCGTTTTAACTATGGTATTTATACAAGTGGTTATTACAACGACAATGACTTACGTTTAAACAGTTGGGGACCGTTTGTTTCATGGCGCCAACCCGTTTTACGTGAATGGTTCTTTGTACAAGGCGATGTAAATTACTTTAATGACCACCGCGAAGACCGTAATCATTTTGTCAGCACCTTCTTGCGTTTAGAAGCACTTTTCTAAACTAGCAAACATCACCTTGGACCTCATCCAAGGTGATGAATAGCAAAATACTTTTAAATAAAATTTTAAGATTAGCCTTTTAAAGTATTGTTCTAATTTTTATTTTTGATTCCTTATCTTTAAAAATGAATCAATTTTCTTCTTCTCCATTTCAAAATAAATCGACAGTCTTCATTTGTATTTATAGTTTAGGTTTATTAGCTTTACTTCCACATACTCAATTTTTTTATAACTCTTTAAAACACCAACGGTCACGGCGTTATCCCTATTCTTCTACAAGTTTCGCACAAGTAAAACGGCAATCATTTTCATACTCTCCTTGTGAAGTAGAGCCAAACAATACCTTATCTGATGCTAATTTAATTCAAGAGCTTATGGCTGTATTTGGAAATGATACGTTATGGAAACGTGCGACTCAACCTGAACAAACGTATAAAGCTTTGGGTAAAAGAAAGAAGAAGAATTCATCAACTCAGGTTTCAGTCACAAATCCACTGAGTGCGAGCTGGGCCACCATTTCAACATGGATGCCTTTTGAAAATGACCTCGATTTAGGCTCAAATTCAGATAGTGATATCTACGTACAATTTTTAGCAAAGAAGAAATGGAATTTGAGACATAACATTAGAATTGATACAGAACAGATCTTTCGTTACGGCTCTACCAGCCGAAATTATTCTGAAACTACCCTAAACTTAACGCAGAAAATGCAAGATAACACATTATTTTCTAATAAATTTAATGTGAACAAGAGCGAAAATGAAGATTACAACTGGGGCAATTGGACTTTTCAACAATTTGAGTTTGTGAAAGATAATAGCCTGACTTACGGTATTTATAGCGGTGGCGTATATACTAAAAATGATATTCGACTAAATAGCTGGGGGCCTTATATTTCATGGCGTCAACCGATATGGAGAGATTGGATTTTTATGCAAAATGATCTTAATTTTTTTAACCATATTGATGATGATCCGAAACACCAACTCAGTGTGCAAATGAATCTTGAAGCTAATTTTTAAACAAAAATCATCAGGTTGTGGATAACTCTTTCTTTATCCACAAAAAAGCCCCTGACAGTTCAGAGGCTTTTTTTATATCAAAAAATTATTTCAACAATAAGCTATTAATGCGTTTCACGTAAGCTGCTGGGTCTTCAGGTAAACCACCTTCAGCAATCACAGCCTGATCGAAAATCACATTTGCCAAGTCATCAAATTGCTCTGAGCCTTCAAGTTTTTTCACTAAAGGATGCTCAGGGTTAATTTCTAAAATTGGCTTAATTTCAGGTACGGCTTGCCCCGCTTGTTTAAGCATACGAATAAGTTGTGGAGACAACTCACCTTCACTTGTTACTAAACACGCTGGAGAATCAACTAGTCGTGTAGTTACACGTACTTCTTTAGTTTTAGCCTTTAATGAGTCACTTAGTTTCTCAACAACAGGCTTAAACTGTTCAGCTGCTTGCTCAAGTGCTTTCTTCTCTTCAGCATCTTGCAAATCGCCTAAATCAACAGCCCCTTTCGACACATTCTTTAATGGTGTACCGTCAAACTCTTGAACAAAATTCATTGCCCATTCGTCAACACGCTCTGCCATTAATAACACTTCAATGCCTTTTTTCTTAAACAACTCAAGCTGCGGCGAGTTTTTCGCTGCTGCTAGACTGTCAGCAGTCACATAATAGATGGCTTTTTGGCCCTCTTTCATACGTGCCTTATAGTCAGCAAAAGAAGTCGTTACTTCATCATTTGTTGAAGTCGCATAACGTAATAATTTTAAAATACGTTCACGGTTACCAAAGTCTTCGCCCAAGCCTTCTTTAAGTACTGAACCAAACTCACTGTAGAAGGTCTTAAATTTTTCTTGGTCTTTTTCATCTTCCGATTTAGCCAAACCATCAAGTACAGTTAATACACGGCGTGCGTTACCTTCACGAATCGTTTTGACATCACGGCTTTCTTGCAACAACTCACGGCTAACATTAAGCGGTAAATCAGCGCTGTCCACTACACCTTGCACAAAGCGCAAATAGTTTGGAATTAAATTATCCGCATCGTCCATAATAAAGACGCGTTTTACATATAGCTTAATTCCCGCTTTTGCTTCACGTGTAAAAATGTCATGTGGTGCTTTACTTGGAATATAAAGTAATTGGGTATATTCCGTACTACCTTCAACACGGTTATGTGCCCAAGCCAGTGGTGCTTCAAAGTCATGAGTTAAGTTTTTATAGAACTCAATATATTGCTCTTCAGTCACTTCGCTTTTATTACGTGTCCATAAAGCACTTGCCGAGTTAATCGCTTCCCACTCGTCAGTTTTGACCATTTGGCCGCCTTTAGGCTCTTCACCTTCAGCAACCTCTTCTTCTTGCCAAACTTCTTTTTGCATTTCAATTGGCAAGCTAATGTGGTCAGAGTATTTATTAACGATTTGCTTAACTTTATAAGATTCTAAATAATCAAGCGCATCATCACGTAAGTGAAGAATAATGTCAGTACCACGTGACGCCTTATCAATTTGCTGAACTTCAAACTCGCCTGTACCACCACTAATCCAGCGCACCCCTTCAGATGCCTCTAGACCCGCACGGCGTGATTCAACCGTAATCTTGTCGGCAACAATAAAACCTGAGTAAAAACCCACACCAAATTGACCAATCAACTGAGCATCTGCTTTTTGATCACCAGTCAATTTTGACATGAAATCTTTAGTACCTGACTTAGCAATTGTACCTAAGTTATCAATTGCTTCTTGCTGGCTTAAACCAATACCATTATCAGAAATCGTTAACGTTTTATCTTCTTTATTTAAACTGATTCGTACATGTAAGTCTGGATCATTTTCATAATATTCAGGATGATTAATTCCTTCAAAACGTAACTTATCACATGCATCTGATGCATTAGAGATAAGTTCACGTAAGAAAATCTCAGGGTTAGAATAGAGAGAATGCGTCACTAAATGTAAAAGCTGGGCAACTTCTGCTTGGAAACTATAATTTTGTGATGCTTGTTCACTCATAAATCACTCCTTAAATTTTGAAGCTGTTTGTTCTCGAATGCTTTATGAATGGAGTACTTCTAGAATTTTTCAATCCTCAATATTAAAAATTTTTACTCTAATTAAAATGGGCCGTGGCTTAACACCCTATCTTGCAATATCGTATCTAACTGCTTTTGACGTTGTTGGTAAGCTTTGCTAATACAACTGACATTGGCAGCACAAGCATTTCTTTTTTTCAGCCATTGCTGCTGAGTATCTTTCTGGTTATCTCGCCCACCCATAGGTAAAGCATGTAAAACGATTTGATACGTCGTTGCCATTTTTACATCTGCATCATTTAAAGAACGGTTTTTACAAATACTTTTTTCCGTTTTCGTTTTTGCAGCATCACACGAAAAACTTGCAGCTTGTAAATTTTGAGTAAAAGCAATACCGCTCAAAAGTGCTAAACAAATCGCTAATTTGTTATTCATGTTTTTATTCCCATGCTTGTAATGAATAGAAATTAGTTTAGAAAAAAACTTGCAGAAAATATGTGTAAAACTGTCTGTTTTATGCTTTTTTTAGTGCAAATAAAATCCATAAAAAAACCTCACATAAAATATATGTGAGGTGCCTGAGTCTAGGTTTATTATTATATTTTTCTATTTATTATTATGCTTAAAATTTATAGCTATAACCCAAAGTATAAACAAAAGGATTAATATCAAGATCAAACTTGTAGTTAGCAATTGATGGATCAATTGTTACTTCCGGACTAATATCAGCATAACGTACATCTACAAATACACCCCAGTTTTTAGCATCAGCAGGTTGGAAATTAAAACCAACTTGACCTGCCAAACCAAAATCTTCTTTAACCTTTACCGCTGCACCTTCTTCATCCCAAGGAATAAATGCTGTAGCACCAATACCAATATACGGTGTGAAACGTGTAGAGTTTTTAAAATGATATTTTGCAGTAATTGTTGGTGGTAATTGTTTTATACGTGCTGCATTTTTACCATCTAGCAATACATCATGATTAATAGGTGTTGCTAATAATAATTCTGCCGAAAATGGAGACTGACCAAAAAAGTATTCTACTGATGGTGTAAATGCATATTCATGATCTGCTTTTACCACGCCTAAAGGTGTTGTTGTATCTTCAGATGGAGCAATAACACTACCACCAAATTTCACTTGCCAGTTACCAGCAAAAGTAAAAGAAGACATCCCCATTAATGCAATAACCAAAACTTTTTTGAACACTTTAATATCTCCAACCTTATTTATATTTATAATAAACATTTATTTTAAAACCATGCAATACTCATTATAAAATTATTTTATAGTTTATTTTTAAACTACTGTTTTAAATAAAATTATATATTATCCAACTATTTTAATAGGTTTTTATTCCAACCTTATTAATCAAGATTATTTTATATTACCAACCATTTTAATATACTTTTAAATTCCGAGTGTTTTAATATAATTTATTTTGAATACATGTTTTATTTAGACAATAAAAAACCTTCTTAATTTAAATCTAAAGATCGTTATTAAGAAGGTTTACACTTTAATATTTTATAAAAACTTTATAAAACCATTGCAGCGATCCAGCCAAAAATTAATAGCGGAATATTAAAGTGAATAAAGGTAGGTACGACTGTATCCCAAATATGATCGTGTTGCCCATCTACACCTAAACCAGCTGTTGGCCCTAAGGTTGAGTCAGAGGCTGGCGATCCAGCATCACCTAATGCTGCTGCTGTACCAATAAGTGCAATCGTTGCTAATGGTGAGAAACC
Organism: Acinetobacter pittii ATCC 19004 = CIP 70.29; assembly: GCF_000369045.1. GTDB lineage: Bacteria > Pseudomonadota > Gammaproteobacteria > Pseudomonadales > Moraxellaceae > Acinetobacter > Acinetobacter pittii. The sequence continues at coordinate 371,126 of NZ_KB849797.1, forward strand.
AAACTGCACACATAAAGGCACATAAATAACAGCTAATACAGGAACACTTGAGAAAGATGAACCAATACCAATTGTCACAAATAAGCCAATACAAAGCATTAGGAAAGCAGCAAGCGCGCGGTTATCTCCAATAATCTCGACTACACCATTTACTAGCTGATTAATATCACCAGTATGAGTCATTACTGAGGCGAAACCGGCAGCAGAAATCATGATGAAGCCCACTAAAGCCATCATTCGCATGCCTTGTACAAAGACATCATCTGCATCTTGCCATTTAAAAATTCCGGCAGTAGATAGAACAGCAAAACCGACTAAACCACCCAAAATCATCGAACCTGAATACAGCTGTGCAGCAAGTGTCAAGCCAATTGCGAGCAGTGCCATCAAGATCGTTTTCTTTGCAATAACTGGTGCTTGCTCTGCTTCATGCTTTAACTCTTCAGCATCTGCTTTTAAGTCGGCTGTTTCAACTTGAGTAGTTGCACGAATAGGTTTATCTAAATCAATCGTAGTCACAGGCGTAATCGCACGATCAGCATAAATTCTTGGTTTACGATAGCTAATAAATACAGCAACCAAGGTGCCTAACACCATACCTAAAACAGGAATAGCCATGCCAATTGGCATCATTGCTCGATCAACATGTAAGCCGTACGCTGCCCCAATTTTGTTGATATTTCCCATCAGAATCTGTTCAAGGAAAATTGCACCAAATCCAACCGGAAGAAAAATATAAGTACCAACCAAACCTAACGTAAGTACACAGGCTGCGGCGCGGCGGTCTAATTTTAAATGGTTCATTACCCGTAACAGTGGCGGAACCAGTACAGGAATAAAGGCAATATGAACTGGAATAAGGTTTTGAGAGAAAATAGCAGAAATTAATAAAATACCTAAGAGGAGATATTTCACTTTAGTCTGACGGCTTTTTCCAGCTTCCATTCCCAATAGACCAATCAGCTTATGGGCAAGTAAATCAGGCAATCCAGATTTTGAAAGTGCCAGAGCAAATGCCCCTAACACTGCATAGGCAAGTGCAACTTCAGCACCATCGCCAAGACCAGCGTTAAAAGCTTCAACGGTTTGAGAAAGGCTTAAACCTGCTACGAGGCCGCCCACAATGGCAGAAACCACTAAAGTCAGTACGACAGAAACGCGCGCCAGTGATAATAAGAACATCACTGCAATCGCAATAACGACAGCATTCATGAATAAGTTCAGAGCAAAACAAAAGGCGATATTCTAGCAGATTCATATCTATGAAGCCGAAAATATCGCCGAATTAACAGTTTTATGCAGTTATTTAACTGTTACGCTTGAGCTTTAATAAACTCACGAATATGAGTTGCTATTTTCTCTGGCTCACTCAGAATGGCCCAGTGATTTGCATTAAGCTCTACATATTCAAATTTTTCAACCCACTTTGGCATGGCCTCAGTGATGTATTCTGGGCTTACAAAAGTATCATATTTTAAAATAACAGCTTTTACTGGACACTGCGCATAACGTTGACGTGGGTCGGTTAAGCGAGGAATAAAATTGGCACGATATAAATTAATGCCATATTTACCATCAGCATTAATATTATTATTTAAAGGTAAATTACTTTTCCTCTCCAACTGAGTAAGAACTTTCCCCCATTTTTCTGGGCTAAAAAGAGACCATACAGTTGGTGCTAATAACGGAAGATGGAATGCCCCGATATACCAAGATTTGGTTAATATTTTTAAGATTTGAGATGGTGAAGATTTAAATTTATCACGTAAAAATAAAGCGGCATGATCAAGACATGGTCCAGAAATGGTGGTGTATGATGATAAACGACCTTTGAACTTAGGCTCGGTGACAGACTCCCAAGACTGAATTGATCCCCAATCATGTGCAGCCATATGGAATTGGCGATTTGGCAATAGCTCATCAACAACTTCTTGGAGATCTAGAGATAAACGCTCTAAACGGTAATCACGTATACGTTTTGGTATAGATGATAAACCAGCTCCACGCACATCGTAAGTAACAATATAGAAGTCATTGATTAAATGCTCAATGATTGATTCCCATACTTCTTGATTGTCTGGATAACCATGTACTAAAACCAAGGGAGTATTTTTTTCGTCACCCCATGTTTTAGCACAAAGCGTTTGTTGATCACTTGTTGTTACTGTATGAACTTTTGGCTGCATAATCATTTCCTATCTTGTTTTTCAATCGATCATGTCGTTAGTCGGATAGAGCATTGCCATCAATATAAAAAAGATGATACTTATCTAGTATGAATACTGTTGCAATAAAAAAAATTGACTATTATGGCTATTTTAAGAAGACTTCAGAACAATCCTACGATTTCAAAATTTCTATTTAATCACTATCCCCCTTATCGTGGCGCAGGGATTTATATTGAAATCATGAATTTAGAACTTTGCCATGTGCGTGTAAAGATGCCGCTGACTTGGAAAAACCAAAATTTAGTCGGTACACATTTTGGTGGAAGCCTTTATTCAATGGTTGACCCATTTTATATGATGATTCTTATGCATCATCTCGGATCAAAATATATTGTTTGGGACAAAGCTGCCGAAATCAATTTTTTGTCCCCTGGTCGAAGTACAGTACATGCAGATATTCGAGTTGATTTAGCTGAAATAGAACAAATTCGTGAACTTGCCGAGAACTATGAACCTGTTTTAAGAACTTATCATCTAAACATTTTTGATGAATCTGGGGTAAGAATTGCAGAGGTTCAGAAAACGCTTTATATCAGACGTAAAAAAGCGAAACCTTTTCCTCAATAAAAATAAGCGCTAAAAGCGCTTATTTTTATTTGTTAATTTTTTATCTTTTCTCTTCAATCGCTGCACCAGCACCACCACCGATTGCACCGCCAATTGCAGCACCAGAGTCACCACCAATCAGTGCTTTACCTACGACTGAACCGATACCAGCACCAATCGCACTCTTAGTCGTTGTCTGTTTACTGCCGCCTTGGGTATTAGAGCCTACGCCTGCACCTACCGCTGCGCCTAAGCCTGCGCCAATACCTCCACCTACATGGTTACCTAAACCACCACCAAGTGCTCCACCTGCTGCTGCTGCACCAATACGTTGGTCAGATGGGCTCATATTTTGGCAGCCTGTGAACATAAGTGTAGACAACATTAAAGCAGAAACTAATCCAATTGTTTTTTTCATGACCGTTCTCACAATGATCTGTTCTAGAGAAAAGAATAATCCCCTTTTATGAGGAATTTGATCAGATTGTGTTATCCGTCTGTCCTAATCGATTGATATTTTGTAAAGCTCTACCTTTTATATTTATTAAGCCAAATTTTAATTATAAAAAAGAAGTCTTTAATCACATAAAGACTTCTATAGTTTAACAATTATTAAGGATATTTTTAGTACTTCCCTTTCTTCTCTTCATAGGCTGCACCGGCACTACCACCCAATGCTCCACCTGTAGCAGCACCAGCGTCACCACCAATAATTGCTCCACCTAATACAGCGCCGACACCAGCACCAATTGCACTATTACGTACGGTTTTACTGCTAGACCCTTTTGCATTAGCCGCAACACCTGCACCGAGTGCCGCTCCTAGACCTGCGCCGATATTACCGCCCACGTGTTTTCCTACCGCACCACCTGCGCCACCACCAATAGCAGCTGAACCAATACGTTGACTTTCTGGGCTTGCATTCTGACAACCAACAAACAAAGTTGTAGAAATCAGGCCAACACTAACAATCATCATCATTTTTTTCATTAGATTTACTCCAGTCTTCATAAGCAGGTAGCCTAATGTGTTTTTGTGGAGTCTTTATCCCGCTTAGGTAATAAAATAATAACTCTTTAATATATTTATGTAATTACAATTTAAAATTGTTATAAATAAATATAAATAAAAAAGGCACCCTAAGGTGCCTTTTTTAGTGCCAGTCTAAACTTAGAATTGTTCAGAGTTTAATGCTTGGCTAAATGCTTGGTCTACTTCGCTGAAGTCATTATGAAGCTCATGCTCTGCAGCTTCTGCTTCTTGGCGACGACGCTCTAAGTGGTACGCAAGACCAGTACCTGCTGGAATCAAGCGACCTACTACAACGTTTTCTTTCAAGCCACGTAAATCATCTTCTTTACCTGTTACAGCCGCTTCAGTTAACACACGAGTTGTTTCCTGGAACGATGCAGCAGAGATGAACGAGTCAGTAGAAAGCGATGCTTTCGTAATACCCATCAATTGACGTTCAAACTTCGCAGGGAACTTGTTCTGAGCCAAGACAGCTTGGTTCTCTTGAACAACGCGGATGTAATCCACTTGCTCGCCTTTAATGAAGCTTGTATCACCGCCATCAGTGATATCAACTTTACGCAACATTTGACGTACGATAACTTCAATGTGCTTATCGTTGATTTTTACACCTTGGAGACGGTAAACGTCTTGAACTTCGTTCACGATGTAGTTAGTTAATGCAACTTCACCTTTCAAGCGCAAGATGTCATGTGGGTTTTGTGGACCATCAGAAATAGTCTCACCACGGTTCACATGCTCGCCTTCGAATACGTTGATTTGACGCCATTTTGGAATCAATTCTTCGTAAATCTCAGAACCATCATCAGGAGTAATTACCAAACGGTTTTTACCCTTAGTCTCTTTACCGAAGCTTACAACACCTGATACTTCAGCAAGAATTGCATGCTCTTTTGGCTTACGCGCTTCGAACAAGTCAGCTACACGCGGAAGACCACCGGTAATATCACGAGTACGTGATGTTTCTTGTGGTACACGACCAATAACGTCACCCACACCAATCGTTTCGCCATCACGGACAGTTACGATTGTATTTTGTGGCAAGAAGTAGAACTGTTCGCTGCCATCTGTTGTATCCAACACGATTGCAGGACGTAAATCTTTACCAGAAGCAGGACGAGCTGTTACAGGCAAGATTTCAACAGTAGTCATACCAGTTGCATCATCAGTTTTCGATGTTGCAGTTACGCCATCAGCGATTTGGCTGAAGCGCGCTTTACCAGCAACTTCTGTTACTAATGGATGTGTATGCGGATCCCAAGTCGCTACGATACCGCCAGCTTCTACAGCTTCACCATCTTTCAACAAGATGCTTGCACCGTAAGGAAGTTTATAACGCTCGCGCTCACGACCTAAATCATCGGCAATACCAATTTCACCTGAACGTGAAACTGAAACCAAATGGCCTTTTGCATGTTGTACAGTTTTCACGTTATGGAAACGTACAGTACCTTTGTTACGTACTTGAACACTGTTCGCAGCAGAAGTTCGGCTCGCAGCACCACCAACGTGGAACGTACGCATCGTTAACTGTGTACCCGGCTCACCGATTGACTGTGCAGCCATTACACCGACTGATTCACCTGGGTTCACCAAGTGACCACGTGCAAGGTCACGACCATAACAACGAGCACAAACACCGAATGTTGATTCACATGCGATTACAGAGCGTACTTTAACTTCATCGACACCAGCTTCTTCAAGCTGAGCTGCGATTTTCTCGTCAATTAACGTACCACGAGGTAATACAACTTCATCATCAGATGCACGACGTACGTCTTCAGCAGTTACACGACCTAATACGCGGTCACGTAATGGCTCGATGACATCACCACCCTGAATGAATGGAGTCATTACTAAACCACCCGCTGTACCACAGTCAGGTTCAGTAATTACCAAGTCTTGCGCTACGTCTACAAGACGACGAGTCAAGTAACCAGAGTTCGCAGTTTTCAATGCTGTATCGGCCAAACCTTTACGCGCACCGTGTGTTGAAATAAAGTACTGAAGTACTGTTAAACCTTCACGGAAGTTCGCTTTAATCGGAGTCTCAATAATCGAGCCATCCGGTTTTGCCATCAAACCACGCATACCAGCAAGCTGACGAATCTGCGCCGCACTACCACGGGCACCCGAGTCAGACATCATATAGATGCTGTTGAATGATTTTTGTTTCTCGTCTTCACCTTGTTTGTTTTTAACAAGTGTATAAGACAAGTTATCCATCATTGCTTTAGCAACTTGGTCGTTTGTACGCGCCCAGATATCGACAACTTTGTTATAACGCTCACCAGCAGTTACGAAACCTTGTTCGAACTGTTGTTCGATTTCACGAACTTCTGTTTCTGCTTTATCAATAATTGTGTGCTTAGTAGGTGGAATGAGCATGTCTTCCATACCTACAGATACACCTGAACGAGTCGCTTGACGGAAGCCCAAGTACATTAATTGGTCAGCAAAGATAACTGTATCTTTCAAACCAAGTTTACGGTAGCAAGAGTTGATCAATTTAGAGATGTTCTTTTTAGTCATCTCAAGGTTGATCATGTCAAAGCTCAAGCCTTGTGGAACAATTTCCCAAAGCAAACAACGACCAGGTGTTGTATCAACAATAATAGTTTGGTGTTCACGTTCACCATTTTCATTGATAACAGTTTGGTGTACACGTACTTTAACACGCGCATGGATCGCAACCTGACCAGTAGCAAGTGCACGGTTTACTTCATGAGTATCCGCGAACACCATGCCTTCACCTTTGGCATTTACAGCATCACGTGTGATGTAGTAAAGACCCAAGACAACGTCCTGAGAAGGAACAATGATTGGCTCACCGTTTGCTGGTGACAAGATGTTGTTTGTTGACATCATCAATGCACGAGCTTCTAACTGTGCTTCAAGTGTCAATGGAACGTGTACCGCCATTTGGTCACCATCGAAGTCGGCGTTAAACGCAGCACAAACGAGTGGGTGAAGACGGATTGCCTTACCTTCAATAAGAATAGGTTCAAATGCTTGAAGACCTAAACGGTGAAGTGTTGGCGCACGGTTCAACATTACTGGGTGTTGACGAATTACAGAAGCAAGAACGTCCCAAACTTCCGGAGTCTCACGCTCAACCATTTTCTTCGCAGCTTTAATGGTTGTTGCCTGACCTGAAGCTTGTAATTTCGCGAAAATGAATGGCTTGAATAATTCAAGTGCCATTTTCTTCGGAAGACCACATTGGTGAAGACGTAAAGTAGGACCTACAGTAATTACCGAACGACCAGAATAGTCAACACGCTTACCTAATAAGTTCTGACGGAAACGACCTTGTTTACCTTTGATCATATCTGCCAAAGATTTTAATGGACGCTTGTTAGAACCAGTAATTGCACGACCACGACGACCGTTATCAAGCAATGCATCTACAGATTCTTGTAACATACGTTTTTCGTTACGTACGATGATATCTGGAGCAGCAAGGTCAAGAAGACGCTTCAAACGGTTGTTACGGTTAATGACACGACGGTATAAATCGTTCAAGTCAGAAGTCGCGAAACGACCACCTTCAAGTGGAACTAATGGACGTAAATCAGGTGGAAGTACCGGAAGTACATTCATCACCATCCATTCTGGCTTGTTGTTTGAATCTTTGAATGCTTCCATCAATTTCAAGCGCTTAGATGCTTTTTTCAACTTCGTTTCAGAAGTTGTTTGAGGAATTTCTTCACGTAAACGTGCGATTTCAGCTTCAAGATCGATATCTTTCAACAAGTCCTGAACCGCTTCTGCACCCATTTTCGCAGTGAATTCATCACCGTGTTCTTCAAGTGCATTGAAGTATTCTTCGTCTGTTAAAAGTTGATACTTTTCAAACGGAGTCATACCTGGGTCAGTTACAACGTATGATTCGAAATACAATACACGTTCGATATCACGAAGTGTCATATCTAATAATAAACCGATACGGCTCGGTAACGATTTTAAGAACCAGATATGTGCAACTGGAGAAGCAAGTTCAATGTGACCCATACGTTCACGACGAACTTTCGCTGTAGTTACTTCAACGCCACATTTTTCACAAATGACGCCTTTGTATTTCATACGCTTGTATTTACCACACAAGCATTCGTAATCTTTTACTGGACCAAAAATTTTGGCACAGAACAAACCGTCACGTTCTGGTTTAAAAGTACGGTAGTTAATTGTCTCAGGTTTTTTAACTTCACCATGAGACCATGACTTAATCATTTCTGGTGACGCAAGACCAATACGGATACGGTCAAACTCAATTGGTGCATGACCATCTGAGTCCGTTTTCTTACGCATGATATCGAGCAAGTCTTTCAATTTTTTTCTCCGTGTGTCGGGAAGCAATGCTTACCCGACTGGGTCACAAATATTGTTTTTACCTAAAAAATCGTGAGTCTTACGACTTAATCACCATTTTTCAGTTCAATGTTGATACCTAAAGAACGGATCTCTTTGGTCAATACGTTGAACGATTCAGGCATACCCGGATCCATATAATGGTTACCATCTACAATATTCTTATAGATGCGTGTACGACCTTCAACGTCATCCGACTTAACAGTTAACATCTCTTGGAGAGTATATGCTGCGCCGTAAGCTTCGAGTGCCCAGACCTCCATCTCACCGAAACGCTGACCACCGAATTGTGCTTTACCACCAAGCGGTTGCTGTGTAACAAGAGAGTAAGAACCAGTTGAACGCGCATGCATCTTGTCATCAACCAAGTGGTTCAATTTGAGCATGTACATGTAACCTACAGTTACAGGACGATCAAACTGTTCACCAGTACGGCCATCAAACAATACTGTTTGACCTGTACGAGAGATACCAGCTAACTCAAGCAAGTCTTTAATTTGACTTTCTTCAGCACCATCGAATACAGGAGTAGCCAAAGGTACACCAGCACGTAAGTTGCCTGAAAGTGCCAAGACTTCAGCATCAGTTAAGCTATCAAGATCTTCTTGCTCACCACCGACTTTGTTATAAATCTTGTCTAAGAATTCACGCAGTTCTAAAACTGTACGCTGTTCTTTCAACATTTTCTCGATTTTATCACCAAGCCCTTTAGCCGCCATACCTAAGTGAGTCTCAAGAATCTGACCCACGTTCATACGAGATGGTACGCCCAACGGGTTCAATACGATATCTACTGGTACACCGTTAGCATCGTGTGGCATGTCTTCAACAGGTAAGATGTTAGATACAACACCCTTGTTACCGTGACGACCAGCCATCTTATCACCAGGCTGAATACGACGTTTAACAGCTAAGTAAACTTTAACAACTTTCAATACGCCAGTTGTTAATTCATCACCTGTTGCAAGCTTACGTTTCTTCTCAGCGAATTTCTCGTCAATTTCTGCGCTCTTTTCTTTTAAGAACACTTGAATTTGAGTTAAACGCTCAGCGATTGCTTCATCTGCCGGTTGAATTTCAAGTAAATCAACAAGCTCTAAACCAGATAACACTTCTTCAACGAGTTTGTCACCACGTTTAGTTGAACCACCGCCATTAGACTCTTGGCCTTTAAGCAAACGAATTACACGCTCACGAGCTGCTTCTTCAAAGATCTTGTATTCTTCTTTCAAGTCTTTACGGTAAGCATCAAGTTGTGCTTTTTCGATCGCCAATGCACGGTCATCTTTCTCTAAGCCATCACGAGTGAAGACTTGAACATCGATAACTGTACCTTTTGTACCAGATGGAACACGTAAAGATGAATCTTTAACGTCAGCTGCTTTCTCACCAAAGATTGCACGAAGCAATTTTTCTTCAGGAGTTAACTGAGTTTCACCTTTAGGCGTTACTTTACCAACAAGAATGTCACCTGCTGTAACTTCAGCACCGATATAAACGATACCTGATTCATCAAGTTTAGAAAGTGCAGCTTCACCAACGTTAGGAATATCGGCAGTAATTTCTTCTGCACCTAACTTAGTATCACGCGCTACACAAGATAATTCTTGAATATGAATAGAAGTTAAACGGTCTTCTTGAAGTACGCGCTCAGATAATAAGATCGAGTCTTCATAGTTGTAACCATTCCAAGTCATGAACGCAACGCGCATGTTTTGACCAAGCGCAAGCTCACCCATATCTGTAGACGGACCGTCTGCCAAGATATCACCGCGAGCAACTTTGTCGCCCAAATTCACGATAATATTTTGGTTGATACAAGTGTTTTGGTTAGAACGCGTATATTTAATGAGGTTGTAGATATCTACACCCGCCTCACCAGCGATCATTTCATCTTCGTTTACACGAATAACGATACGAGAAGCATCTACGTATTCAATTGCACCACCACGGTTTGCGATCACACACACACCTGAGTCACGTGCAACGTTCGCTTCCATACCTGTACCTACAAGCGGTTTATCCGCACGTAGAGTAGGAACTGCCTGACGTTGCATGTTTGAACCCATAAGCGCACGGTTCGCGTCATCGTGTTCAAGGAATGGAATAAGTGATGCAGCAACAGATACAACTTGCTGAGCAGAAACGTCCATATGCGTCACTTTTTCAGGTGGCATACGTACGAATTCACCTTGATGACGAACAGAAACAAACTCTTCTGTTAGGTTGCCATCTTTATCTACTGCAGAATCGGCCTGTGCAATAACAGTACCTACTTCTTCAATCGCAGAAAGGTATTCAACTGCATCAGTTACTCGACCATCTACTACTTTACGGTAAGGTGTTTCCAAGAAACCGAAGTCATTTGCTTTTGCATATACAGAAAGCGAGTTGATCAAACCAATGTTTGGACCTTCCGGCGTTTCAATTGGACATACACGACCATAGTGAGTTTGATGTACGTCACGTACTTCAAAGCCCGCACGTTCACGTGTTAAACCACCAGGCCCAAGCGCTGATACACGACGCTTATGCGTAATCTCAGATAATGGGTTGTTTTGGTCCATGAACTGAGATAATTGGCTTGAACCAAAGAATTCTTTGATTGCAGCTGCAACTGGTTTAGCGTTAATTAGATCTTGTGGAGACAAGTTATCAGTTTCTGCTTGGCTTAAACGTTCTTTAACAGCACGTTCAACACGTACCAAACCAACACGGAATTGGTTTTCAGTCATTTCACCAACAGAACGTACACGACGGTTACCCAAGTGATCGATATCGTCGACTTCACCTTTACCGTTACGGATTTCAACTAATGTACGTAATACATCAATGATATCTTCGTGCGATAAAATACCTTCTACTTCACGTGACTTCTGGTCAGTACCAACTTCGTATGGACGACCCAAACGACGGTTGAACTTCATACGACCTACTGGAGATAAGTCATAACGCTCAGAAGAGAAGAATAAGTTATTGAATAAGTTTTCAGCAGCTTCTTTTGTTGGCGGCTCGCCTGGACGCATTACTTTATAAATTTCAACTAATGCTTCTTCACGACCAGCCGTTGTATCTGCACGTAAAGTGTCAGCAACAAACGAACCACGGTCAATATCGTTCGTAAACAAGATATTGAACTGTTTAACACCACCTTCTGCCAACTTCACCATAACTTCATGGCTTAACAAAGTATTCGCAGCAATTACCTCACCATCACGCAAAGTAATATTTTCAGCAGTGATACGCTCATATAAGTATTCATCAGGAACTGAAAGTTTTGTTAAACCAGCAGCTTCCATTTGACGTACGTGACGAGCATTAATACGTTTACCTTGCTCAACAATAACTTTGCCGTCATTGTCAGCAATATCAAATTGAGCCATTTCCCCACGTAAACGTTCAGGTACTAGGTCAATCTGGTAGCTACCCATATCAAGATACACAGGTACTTTTTCATAGAACAAATTCAAGATTTGTTCGTTGTTATAACCTAGTGCACGTAACACAACAGTAGCAAGTAATTTACGACGACGGTCAATACGTACGTAAACTAAGTCTTTTGCATCAAATTCAAAGTCTAACCATGAACCACGGTAAGGAATGATACGTGCTGAATACAACACTTTACCACTTGAGTGGGTTTTACCTTTATCGTGATCAAAGAAAACGCCTGGTGAACGATGTAATTGAGATACGATTACACGCTCAGTACCATTAATGACGAATGTACCGTTTTCAGTCATGAGTGGAATTTCACCCATATAGACTTCTTGTTCTCTTACGTCTTTAATTGATTTAGTTTCGCGATCTTTAATAATCAAACGAATTTTAACGCGCATTGGTGCCGCATAAGTCGAACCACGAAGAATACATTCGCGTACATCGAACTCAGGTTTACCAAGGCTATACTCAACAAATTCTAAAGCAGCATTGCCAGAATAACTTTCGATAGGAAAAACTGAACGAAATGCGGCTTGGAGACCGATATCTTCGCGGTTTTTTGGAGTTTTGCCATCTTGCAAGAATGTTCTGTACGAATCGACCTGAATCGATAGTAAGTACGGTGCATCCATTACTTGGGGCAATTTACCAAAATTCTTACGGATCCGTTTCTTTTCGGTATATGAGTATGCCATCTGGAGTCCTCGGAAAGTAAACCAAGCCCGCCTGCAGAACGGGCTCAGAAGGAATTACGCAGGCCGATATGGCCACCACTGTTTACAAATGCTGCAATTTTTAGTGGTATAAAAACGCTTAACAATATTTTTAAAAAAGAAAAATATTGGTAAACATTTGAAATTACTTGTTTTATTTGAATTTTTCTAAAAAACAAACAAAACTAACAAAAATCGAGCCGATTATTGTAACGCAAAAAGGCTGATGACCCAAGAGCCATCAGCCATTTTATGGAGCCGATTTAAAAACCGACTCCTTTTACAATTACTTAAGTGTAACTGTAGCACCAGCTTCTTCAAGTTTCTTCTTAAGTTCTTCGCCTTCTTCTTTAGAAACGCCTTCTTTAAGAACTTGAGGAGCACCTTCAACTAGGTCTTTAGCTTCTTTAAGACCAAGGCCAGTTGCTTCACGAACTGCTTTAATTACAGCTACTTTGTTAGCACCGAAAGAAGTCAACTCAACGTTGAATTCAGATTGTTCTTCAGCAGCAGCAGCAGCGCCACCAGCTGGAGCAGCAACAGCAACAGCTGCAGCTGAAACGTTGAATTTCTCTTCGAAAGCAGAAATTAATTCAACAAGTTCAAGAACAGTTTTTTCAGCAACTGCGTTTAAGATTTCTTCGTTAGTTAAAGCCATGAGAATAACTCCAAATGGATATTGAATGGTGTGTAAAATTGATTAAGCAGCTTCTGACTCGTTTTTCTCTTTGAGCGCTGTAATAAGGCGACCCAATTTCGAAATAGGAGCTTGAAGGACAGAGGCAAGCATAGTAAGAGCTTTCTCTTGGTTCGGAAGGTTTGCAATTACGCTAACGTCAGCACCTTGATAAACTTTGCCGTCAAATGCAGCAGCTTTTAACTCAAATGCTTTGTTAGTTTTAGCAAAATCTTCGAACAAACGTGCAGCTGCACCCATGTCATCTTCAGAAGTTGAAAAACCTAGAATTGTTGGACCAACAAGGTTGTCGTTCAAGATATTGAATTGAGTATCTTGAAGTGCGCGTTTAGCCAAAGTGTTACGTACAATACGTGTAGAAACACCTAACTTACGAGCTTCAACACGAAGTGTTGTTAATTGCTCTACGCTTAAGCCTTGGTAGTCAGCAACAACGGCTGCAAACGCCTTAGAAGCAACTTCACTTACTTCCGCAACGATCTGTTTTTTGTCTTCAATAAGAAGAGCCATTGTAAAACCTCCTAAGGTGATTTATGTACCCAATGGGCACACTCCCAATTCGTAAGCCTTTCGACTTACACGCGGAGGAGGAACAAATCACACCACCGCGTCTACGCAGGCTGGTTTATTAAGAAAAGTGCTATTCAAAAATGACATCTCTTCGCCTGAGGTCTTTGACGCTGATAAATTCTCATTTATCAATTCAAAGTCCGCCTGACGGGTAAGGGATAAAGCTTTGCCCTACCCAACCAAATAGAAAATATTTCTATTTAAGCTCTGTCCCCAATCAGGACTTTAAAATTCTTTACTAAGTCTAAACTTAGTTAGAAACGTTATTTACATCAACAGTAAGACCAGGACCCATAGTTGAGCTCAAAGTGATCTTTTTGATGTATACACCTTTAGAAGTTGCAGGTTTTAACTTTTTCAAGTCAGCAACTAAGGTTTCAACGTTTTGACGGATAGCAGCAGCATCAAAGCCTAATTGACCGATCGCAGCATGGATAATACCCGCTTTGTCTACACGGTAACGAGCCTGACCAGATTTAGCGTTTTTAACAGCATTCGCTACGTCAGGAGTTACAGTACCAACTTTAGGGTTTGGCATTAAACCACGTGGACCAAGAATTGTACCGAGCTTACCAACAACACGCATAGCGTCAGGAGCAGCGATTACAACATCAAAGTCAAGGTTTCCACCTTGGATGCTTTCAGCAAGGTCATCAAAACCTACAACATCAGCACCAGCTTCTTTAGCAGCTTCTGCTTGCGCACCTTGAGCAAATACAGCTACACGTACAGTTTTACCAGTACCTGCAGGTAATGTAGTTGCGCCACGAACAACCTGATCAGATTTACGTGGGTCTACACCAAGATTTACAGCTACATCCAAAGATTCTTTGAACTTTGCAGCAGGCAGGCTGTTAAGAACTTGTACTGCTTCTTCCAAAGTGTAAACTTTGTTTGCTTCAACAGCAGCAGCAATGGCTTTTTGACGTTTAGTTAACTTTGCCATGTCTTATAGCTCCACTTCCAAGCCCATAGAACGTGCAGAACCAGCGATGGTACGAACACGTGCGTCTAAATCAGCACCAGTTAAATCCGGTTCTTTAGTAGTCGCAATTTCTTCTAACTGAGCACGAGTCAACTTACCAACTTTAGTTTTGTTTGGTACAGATGAACCCTTTTGAATACCAGCAGCTTTCTTAAGAAGAATAGAAGCTGGAGGAGTTTTCATGATGAATGTGAACGACTTGTCGTTGTACACAGTAATCACTACAGGAATTGGAAGACCTGGTTCAACTTTTTGTGTAGCAGCATTGAATTCTTTACAGAATGCCATGATGTTTACACCACGTTGACCTAATGCAGGACCAATTGGTGGAGATGGATTTGCTTTACCAGCTGGAACTTGCAGCTTGATATAGCCGTCAATCTTCTTAGCCATTTTAAAATACCTCTGGGTACAAACGCCGCTAGGCTCCCCAATCTTTACGCAACACTACTGTTACAACAACAATGCCCGATAAAATCGGGCGCTTTTCAACCAATTGAGATTAAATCGTTTTTTCGACTTGGCGAAACTCGAGTTCAACCTGAGTTGGTCGATTAAATACATTAATCGTCAACGTTAAACGTGACTTATCGTATTGAACTTCTTCCACCACACCTTTAAAGTCTGTGAATGGACCGTCAATAACAAGTAATTCTTCACCTGGCTCAAACATCGTTTTAGGACGTGGCGCTTCACCAGTATTACGTACACGCGCAAGAATCGCATCTGCTTCACGTTGAGTGATTGGTGCTGGTTTTTCAGGTGTACCACCGATAAAACCTAGAACCTTTGGACATTCTTTAACGATATGCCAAGTATCATCATTCATTTCCATTTCGACTAACACATAGCCAGGAAAGAATTTACGCTCAGATTTACGTTTCTTACCATCCTTCATTTCTACCACTTCTTCGGTAGGAACAAGGACATCACCAAAGCTATCGGCAACAGCGCTACGCTGGATTCGTTCTGTAAGTGAACGCATCACTTGTTTTTCATAGCCAGAGTAGGCATGAATAATGTACCAACGTTTCATAGCTCTTTTACCCGATAATCAACTTAATTAACCAACCCAAACCATAGTCAAAGCACCATAAAACCAATGATGCAACAACTACAACCAATAGAACCTGCCACGATGTAGTGACTGTTTCTTGTTTTGTTGGCCAAGTTACTCGACGCAATTCGACTCGTGCATCTTTTAGCAAGCGAACGAAGCCTTTACCTTGATGGGTGGCGTATAATAAACCTAAAGCCACAACGATACAAGCAAAAATTGCCCCAACACGCACCCAAACATTATTTGCAGGTGCCCAATACGCTGGCAAATGCTGATTCACCATGGTAGCTAAAAGCAACAATGCTATTGCTATCACCCATAGAACAATATCTAAAGGCGAACCAGAACGAACAACTTCAGCAGAATTATTTCTTTGAGGAATTGGCGCGTCGCTCAATGCGTCACGCGATTTATCATTCGACATTTTTGTACTCGTCGTAGAACTCGCGACTTATTATATGAACAACTAAGCCAGCATCAAGCTTTTTATTTCAAAATATGGCAGGTCAGGAGGGACTCGAACCCCCAACATTCGGTTTTGGAGACCGACGCTCTACCAATTGAACTACTGACCTATAATGCAAGTTGAGAGCCAAAGCCCTCAACCTGAGACATAATCCGTCACTATAATATGCTTATGCAGTTACTTTCGCAACAACACCAGCACCTACAGTACGACCACCTTCACGGATCGCAAAACGTAGACCTGGGTCCATTGCGATTGGGTGGATTAATTCTACTGACATTTCAACGTTGTCGCCTGGCATAACCATTTCAACGCCGTCTTGTAACTGGATTGCACCAGTTACGTCAGTTGTACGGAAGTAGAACTGTGGACGGTAACCATTTAAGAATGGAGTGTGACGACCACCTTCTTCTTTAGAAAGTACGTATACTTCTGCGTCGAATTTAGTGTGCGGCTTGATTGTACCTGGTTTAGCAAGTACTTGACCACGTTGCACGTCTTCACGCTTAGTACCACGAAGTAAGATACCACAGTTCTCACCTGCACGGCCTTCGTCAAGAAGTTTACGGAACATTTCTACGCCAGTTACAGTTGTTTTAACTGTATCTTTAATACCAACGATCTCTACTTCTTCACCAACTTTAACGATACCAGCTTCTACACGGCCTGTTACTACAGTACCACGACCAGAAATTGAGAATACGTCTTCGATTGGCATTAAGAATGCTTTATCGATAGCACGTTCTGGTTCTGGGATGTAAGAGTCAAGCGCTTCAACAAGAGCAAGAACTGAAGACTCACCATATTGACCAGCATCGCCTTCCAACGCTTTAAGCGCAGAACCACGGATAACTGGAGTGTCATCACCAGGGAAGTCATAAGTAGAAAGAAGTTCACGAACTTCCATTTCTACTAATTCAAGTAATTCTTCATCATCAACAAGGTCACACTTGTTCAAGAATACGATGATGTAAGGTACACCAACCTGACGAGAAAGAAGGATGTGTTCACGAGTTTGTGGCATTGGACCGTCAGTCGCAGCACACACAAGGATCGCGCCGTCCATCTGAGCAGCACCAGTAATCATGTTTTTAACGTAATCGGCGTGGCCCGGGCAGTCAACGTGCGCGTAGTGACGAATTGGAGAATCGTATTCTACGTGTGAAGTATTAATTGTAATACCACGTGCTTTTTCTTCAGGTGCTGAGTCGATTTGTGAGTAATCTTTCGCTTCACCGCCGTAAGTTTTTGCACAAATTGTTGCAATCGCAGCAGTTAAAGTTGTTTTACCATGGTCAACGTGACCGATTGTGCCCACGTTTACGTGTGGCTTATTACGTTCAAACTTAGCCTTAGCCATGTTTATAGTCCTCGTTTACGTCGAACACAATTCTGAGCAAAAACTCAGCATCGACATATCGCCTAAAAAATCAAACACCCAATACTTGAAAAGCAGACTAATAAGCCTGCTTTTTAAATCTTTGTAGAAAATCTACTAAACTGTATCTGGAGCTCTTATCGAGATTTGAACTCGAGACCTCTCCCTTACCAAGGGAGTGCTCTACCACTGAGCTATAAGAGCGATTATCCTTCGATGGAGCGGGAGACGAGGATCGAACTCGCGACATGCAGCTTGGAAGGCTGCCGCTCTACCAACTGAGCTACTCCCGCACTGTGTTGGTATATATACCACTTCAATCGAAGTTAATGGTGGTGAGAGAAGGATTCGAACCTTCGAAACTTTCGTAGCGGAGTTACAGTCCGCCCCCTTTGACCGCTCGGGAATCTCACCATATCACACTTATTTCAGTGTTGTTCTTTACTTCACAACTACACACCTTTAAGATGGTGCCGGCACACGGATTCGAACTGTGGACCTACTGATTACAAGTCAGTTGCTCTACCAACTGAGCTATGCCGGCTCTTCTTAGTGTTTCGTACGTTTCGTATCGGAACGGTGTGCAGTTTAGCAAAACTTCCAAACGATGCAAGCGGTTTTTTAAAAAAAACCGCTAAAAACTCATAAAATCAATCCGTTTGATGATAATTCAACCGCTTTGATCACTGCGCGAGCTTTTATTTGCGTTTCATTCCATTCAGATTCAGGATTTGAGTCCGCTACCAAGCCTGCTCCAGCCTGCACATACACTTTTTTATCTCGAATAACACAAGTACGGATTGCAATCGACATATCCATTTCGCCGTGCCATCCTAAATATCCCACTGCCCCACCAAACACACCTCTTTTCACAGGCTCAACTTCATCAATAATTTCCATTGCACGAATTTTTGGTGCACCCGATAAAGTACCTGCTGGGAAAGTTGCTTTAAATACATCTAGCGCATCGATATCGTCACGAACTTCGCCTTGCACATTTGAGACAATGTGCATGACATGTGAATAGCGTTCAATCACCATTTGATCCGTTACTTGGACCTTACCTATTTTTGATACGCGTCCCACATCATTTCGACCAAGGTCAATCAACATTAAATGCTCAGCGATTTCTTTTTCGTCAGAAAGCAAATCTTTTTCTAGCGCAATATCTTCTTCTTTAGTTTTACCACGCGGTCTGGTCCCCGCTAAAGGCCGAACTGTAGCAATGCCATTTTCCAAACGAGAAAGAATTTCTGGCGACGACCCTACAATATGGAATGGCTTTTTATCAGTAATCGTTTGCCCTTGTACCAAGAATAAATAAGGCGATGGGTTCAAATGACGTAAAGCACGATAAACCTGTAAAGCCTCCCCATCGAAATCAGAAACCATACGCTGCCCTGGAACAACCTGCATCACATCACCAGCACGTATATATTCTTTAACTTTTTCAACTGTCTCTAAGAATTTCGCTTTACCAGTAATTGATTCAAAATGTGGAGGTGTATGTGGCTTAGCTTGCAAACTAACTGGAGTAGCTAACAACTGCTCTAATTGATCTAATTTTTGCTGAGCGTCTTCATAAGCATTGCTCTGCTCTGTATCCGCATGAACAATTAAAAATAAAGTATCTTTAAGGTTATCAAAGACTATGACTGTCTTTGATAGCATTAACCATAAATCCGGCAATGTAATTGGGTCAGCTGTAGGAACATTCTTTAAACGTGGCTCGATATAACGGACTGCGTCGTAGCCTAAATAACCTACTAATCCGCCCGTAAAACTCGGTAAGTTTGGCAAGAGCTCAGCAGATGGCACTTTAAATTGCTTCTGAAATTCACGAATATACTGAAATGGGTCTTGGCAATCTTGTTGTGTAATTGAGCCATCAGCATGTTGTATAGACAGAACACCTGCATTACATGAGAAAACCGTCGACTCACCTAAACCAATCATAGAATAGCGTGCCCAATTTTCGCCACCTTCGACTGACTCAAATAAATAAGCTTGTGTATGGTCTTTAAAACGAGCAAAAACAGATAAAGGAGTTTCTGTGTCTGCTAAGCGTTGGCGATAAACTGGAATCGTGTTGTAACCAGCAGCCTTGAGTTGCTCGAATTGCGCTAATGTTGTCATGAATTTTCTCTAATATGGTTTCGATTTAAAAGTGTGTTTTTCTAGATTCGGTTTAGACACGCCATCGAAAAACCATACGCTTATTCATTCTGATCTCCATTTCATTCATTAGATAATTAACTCAGCAAGACTATCAACAACTTGCTGAGGTTGGCAATCATAGATATTTTCTCCATGATTATAGCCATAGCTGACCACAATACAATCAATTCCAGCACGACGCGCAGCCTCAATATCATTACTTGAATCGCCAATCATTAACGATTGTGAAGCAGATATTTTTAGGCTTTGCATGCAATGCAATAATGGCAATGGATGAGGCTTTCTCTCTGGTAAGCTATCCCCACCAAGTACGACTTGAAAATATGGAGAGAGCTGTAAAGCATCAAGCAAACCTTGAGCAAGTTGTACAGGCTTATTGGTAACGCATGCCATTTGTATATTCAAAGTTTTACAATGTTTTAAAAACTCGGTTACACCAGGATAAATTTGAGTATTTACACAGAGTTCTACACTATATATATCAATAAATTTTTGTAATAAGACTTTGTGCTGTTCAGGATCTAATTTTCCAAAAATATGAAGCAGAACACTTTCACAGAGTTTTGAAGCTCCTTTACCCACCCATTCTCGTATTTGAACTTCTGTTACCAATGGCCAACTTAGCGCCTCTAAACTTAAATTCATAGACCGATACAAATCAGCAGCAGAATCAACCAACGTCCCATCTAGATCAAATAAAATTAAATCGCGCTTACTTAGTTGTGCAACAGACATCTTTTTTCTACTCAAAATTAAAAAGGCATGCGTTTAGCATGCCTTGATTGTAAAAGCAGCAACGGATTATTTAAAGAATAACCATGCCAATACAGCTAAAATTACTAAAATAATAATAGTGATTAAACCAACTGAGGCATTCTTTTGTTGCTCTTTTTCTTCAGCAACACGAGAAACCGGTTCATCAAAAGCGATAGGTGTTTGCTGTTGTGCATTAATATCTACACCCTCTGGAATAGGTGCAGGCTTTGGAATAGAAATATTCTGCGGCATACCATCGCGACGAACTTCTACTTCTGCAGCACGCTCTGCAAGGCTCGGCATTCCTTGATCGCTTAAATCTGGAGAGGATGTTGTATGTACAGGCTCGGCTTCAATTTCAGGTAATTCCGTGATTTTCTGTGCAGGGGCCAATACAGAAAATTTAAAACTAGCAAACTGAACAATATCACCATCATGCAACTGTTTTTCTTGCTTAATACGAATATCGTTTACAAATGTGCCATTCGATGAATTAAGGTCTTGTACCCATAGCGCTTGATCTTTCAGAAGCAATGCAGTATGGCGACGTGAAATTTCAGCAGCTTGTAACAAAACATCAGCATCTTGATGACGCCCTACCAACATATCACGATCAACATTAATTTCTTGGCCAGTAATTTCACCAGTAATTGCTTGTAGTTTCCAAGTCATGCGTATGTCCTATTCATTTTTTATCAATCATAACATGCTACTACTGTGCTGTGCTTGGGCGCAGTGTCGTTGTTGTTACTGTATTTTTAGTACGATTAACTTCAGGATCAGGTAACTGCAAGGTTTGCTTTTGAACTGCTGGCTCTACCGCTACAGGTGTAGTTACTGTCGAGGTTTTTCCACCTGAAGGAACCTGTTGATAATTTTTTGGCTGAGAGGCAATACTAGGTGGTGTCATCTTTTGATTATAGACATCATCAACTTGCTCAGGCAGTTTTGCAAAATTGCCGTTTTTATCCATAGCCAATTGCAAGCTATAAAGCTGGCTATAGCGCTGCTGAGACAAACGGCGCACATCATTTGCATCACCCACAATTGTTGGGTGGATAAAAACAAGAAGGTTACGCTTCACATTACTTCGAGTATCCGAGCGGAATAATCTACCTAAGTATGGAATACTGCTTAACCCAGGAATACCTTGTCTTGAAAGTGACGTGTCATCCGACACCAAACCACCAAGCACTACTGTCTGTCCATGCTCAGCCAAAACAGCAGTTTTAATGGCACGTTTACTTGTCACCAAGTCAGCCGCTTGTCCACGACTGTCTTGAACAGCAGAGACTTCTTGTTCTACTTCCAGACGAACTGTACCGCCTTCACCGATATGTGGAACGACTTTTAATGTCACACCGACATCTTTACGTTCAACCGTGGTGTATGGGTTAATACCTGTACTGTTTGTAGTGACCGATCCTGTTACAAAAGGAACGTTCTGACCAACAACAATATACGCCTCTTCATTATCCATCGTCACAATGGATGGTGTCGAAAGCAAATTTGATTTGGTATTAGTTTTAAGTGCTTGAATTAATGCACCATAAGCCTTACGAGAATTCTCAAAATTACCCAGAGCCAAGGTTGCCCCATTACCTTTATTAGCGCCACCAGCGATAGCTGATGCAGCCCCAGCCGAACCACCCGATAAATAACCAGCAGCAATAGAAGATAAACTAGCCCCTACATTACTAAAGCTAAGTAAACCAATCCCACTAGATAAATCACCCAGTGCCCATTGAATACCAAGTTGATCTGCATCATCTCCTGACACTTCGATAATTGCAGCTTCAATCAGAACTTGCTGACGACGCACATCAAGCTGCTGAATAGCAGATTCAATTTCGCGCATTAATTGAGGATCTGCCTTAACCACTAACGAGTTTTGGGCATTATCCGCAATAATACTCACACCATTTTGGCTAAAGCTAGAGATACTGTTCTGATTATTATTGTTCGAATTACCATTTAGATTAATAGATGGCGTAGAAATTGAGCTACCATTTGAACCAGAGGTATTTGAACTAGAATTCTGGTTATTACCCATCAAATTATTGATCGGATTCGATGAATTAGAAGAATTGTTATTACTATTTGACGAAGAAACAGCTTGTCCTGTTACGAGGCCTTGCAAAATCTCAGATAAATTTTTTGCACTTGCATATTTCAATCGAAAAACTTTTAAACCACCTAAACGGTCGGCCGAAGGCACATCCAGCATTTCAATCATGTGGCGAATGCGCTTACGCGTTTCAGGATCACCCTTAACTAAAATACGATTGGTTCGGTTGTCTGCAATAATACGGATACGGGCACCGTTAAAATCTTTCGATGCTCCCGTAGCACTCATTGCCTCCAGTTGAGTAATAATTTCTTCAGCTTGGCTCGACTGAAGGCTTATTGCCTCAATATCATTCTGACCAGTACCATCTAAATTACGAATAATATTTTCAAGTTGGTAAATATTTGCTGCACGGTCCGAAACAATCAGTGCATTAGTCCCCGCAATTGCAGCCATATGCGCAAATTGTGGCATTAAAGGACGAAGTGCTGGAATTAGATCATTAGGATTGGTATTTTCAAGCCAAATAACCCGAGTAACAATCTGATCACCACGTAGTCTGTTTCTAGAATCGTAAGGGATTCCCGAATTTTTAACATTGCTATCTGGAACTAGCTTAATGGTGTTACCCGAAGGAATTGCCACCACTCCATTCACATTTAAGACCCCAAGGAATAGGTCGTAAACTTCATTTTTATTGAGGGGTTTATTCGATATTACTGTGACGTTACCACGCACTCGTGGATCTACTGCAAAGTTTTTACCCGTAATGTCTGCCACTTCATTAATAAAAGCAGTTAAGTCAGCATCACGTAAATTGATCTTCCATGTTTGGGCATAGACGCTGCTGCTCACTGTCGCAATCAATGGGGCTGCTGCAAGTAATGCCCAAAGTGGACGTTGATGATTCAATAAAGCCATAACTTGCGATAATTCCTAACTCTTATGGTGACGTGTTATCACTAAAAATTTTGTTGTATGGTCATCACTTGATCACCACGTTTTATTTCTATTTTCACTTGCCCAGCTCGACGAGCCTGTTCAAGCAACTGCACATCCGTTTGTCCCTGCCCAACCGTTTGACCGTTTAAAGAAACAATCCGATCACCCGGCCTTAAACCTAACTTATTTCGAAGCGCAGTGGGTGTACGTTCTGTAACTTCAAAACCTTCACCAGAGTTCCCACTAACGCCCATGTCACGCAGATATTGTTCACGGTTGCCTTGCATTTGCTGAATAGCCTGTCCTAACGCCTCTTGAGTCGTATTAACAGGTGCCGATGACTGAGGCGCAGTAGCAGTTGGCTGTGAAGCATCTGGCGTCATAGGTTGATATAAACCGTTTGGCAAACCTTTAAATTGGAGTTCACGAGTACTTCCATTACCTTGACGCAATATCACGTGATCCCAATAAACTTCTGCTAACTGATAAGAGGTAGAACCTATTGTTTCTCCTACACGATATCGGTCAGCAATATTATCTAGCTTAATAACAGCCGAAGAAAAACGGTTCGGATAGCCCAGCATTACGCCTTGTAATTCTAGGTTGACATTTTCCTGAGCCGCATTGGCTGAAGGTTCATTAAAAAGCGAAAAAGTACTAATGTTAGGAATTTGCGGCTGCTGTGATCCTAACTCGACTCGATCAAACTGCATCATTTGAGGAGGGGCAATTACCCACCAAAATAATGAAGCTAATTTCCAACACAACCATAAAACCAAAAAGGCAAATACAACTACACTTAACCGATCTAATTTTTGCCACTGTAATTGCTGTAATTTTTCAATCCATACTTTCATTAGTTACCCCCTTGTATTAAGGGTTGACGAGAACTAATGACAAACGTATCTAAACCAGCTTTTCCATCATAAGATGGAATATTAAGTAATAACCTTTGGGTAAGCTGTACATCAAGCATCATGTTGGCATCTAATAAAAGATTGGCCATTTTTTGACTGCGTTGATCACGTATATCAACTTGTAATTGTCCATTTTGATCCGTTAATTGCCCATTTAAAGAAGGCATATTCATACGGTCTTGACGATCACCGATATTATAAATTAAAGCACCACCACCCCAATGTAATTGACCATCAACTGCTGCGAACCCCTGCTCTTTCTTATAATTAAACTCAATATCTTTCAGCTGGATGCTGTTCGCAGGCCATTGCCAATTCACAATTTGTTTTAATGTTTCAGGTGCAACCTGACCATTCATAGCCTTTACAATTACTTTTTTCCCCACACCATAGCCCATTACCCCAGCTAATTGGGTATTCCCACTATGGATATCTACATCAGCAGCGAACCTTAATAAAAACAGGTCTAGAGGTCTAGTTTTCCAATGAATCGAGCCTCTCAAAGTACCACGCCGCCAATCTGCTTGGCCTTGCCAGATATTTCCACTTACATTGTGTAGAGTTTGATTATTCTTTGAAAATTTAGAAATAAGCCACGTCGCCGGGATCTGTAAAATAATAAAAATTAAAAATGCAATGAGGGCAAAAAACCACCACTTCCATTGCTTAGACTTTTTCTTCATTCAGCCTTACCAACATGCAAATTATCATCCTTATTTTGAGAGTAGCTCCCTAGTCTGACATTATGCATACTTTTTCAACATCGCCAATTCACTTCATATAAAAAAACCAAGCAATCGGGCTTGGCTTCGGTATTAAGACTATAAGTTGAACGTATGACAAAATCATGAAAACTTGACGCTCAATGAAGTAAATGCACATTTGATCTCAACAATTCATTTAAAGAGCAATTTAAACACTCAGTTTTTTAAATAATATTTATACCAAAATTTTGAGATATTTTTATCAATAAAAAAGCCAAGCAAATTTGCTTGGCTTTTAAAAATGGCAATTTGATTAGATTAAGAAATCTTCAAGTTTTGCGCCTTTTTCAATTTCAGCAACTAACCAGCGTGGTTGTTTACCGCGACCAGTCCAAGTCTCTTCAGCATTGTTTTTGTTGCGGTAACGAGGCTCAACAGATTTACGAGTTGTTTTCTTACGTTTTTGAGCACCAAACTCAAGAAGTTGTTCAACACTGAAACCTACATTTTCAGCAATCTCGATAATTTGATTATAAGCATCTTCGATTGCTTGATCTTTTTTACTTGCAATTAAAGCTTCTGCTTCTTCTTGTAAGCGTTTTAACTCTTCAACAGATAATTCACTGATATCCGGTTTCATTAATAAATACTCCAGTCTTACAGACAATTCAAAATAATACAGACAAAATTTAAAAACGTAAAATCAAGACCAATATTATTTATAATCTATTCAATAAGCAATAGTTTGAAAGCCGTGTTCATCAGAATAATCAAAAAAATTACCTTTTAATTACATTACCAATTATAAATGAAATATATTTTATTAATATTTATTTAAGATAAATGTATTAAGTCATGCCCAACTGATTTTTCTAGCTCAATAATTTTTTGTTTTATTTCCTGTGGTATTTCACATTTTCGTTCTGTTAATTTATCTACGCATACCATAACAGCTTCACCAGTAGCGACTATTTGTTGTTGGGTTTCACTCCACAATATATAAGCCATACGGAATGCGCTATTACGGAGCTCCTCCACGCGAACACCAACTTTCAATACGTCAGGATAAAAAACAGGCTTTAAATATTTACACTGACTTGAAGCAACAACGGTATATAAATGTGGGGTTAATATATTGATTGCTTCCATATATAAAATACGTGAGCTTTCAATATATCGATAATATTGTACATTATTGACATGACCAAAAGCGTCCATATCTCCCCACGCTACTTTCTGTTCATATATTACTGGGTAGACAGACAGTTCTTTCATTTTTACCTCATATTTTAAACTTTAAAAAATTTGCATCATTTTCAAAGATTAGATTTAACTGTTTGATTAACACATCATCTTCTTTAAGCGTAGACTTAATACGTAAATAGCTCATTAAAATATTATCTGGATATAATGATAATAATGTTTCAGCTTCTATTTGACGTCCAGTTGCCATATAGACATGCCATTTTGCAAAGGTTAAAACTGGCAAATTCATATATTGATTTTCAAATTGAATAATTTTTTCTTCAACATCGGCATAGTCTGGAACTTGTTTAAGCAACTGTTGCTGAAACCATAGATAAAACACTTCTGGGTCAAACTGCTCTTTTAACAAATGTAGCGTTAAGGCCGCATGCTGCATGCTCATATCTGGCATACGTGCTAATAGTTTTAGCCATAATAACTTACTGCTATAAGGTCGAGTTTGAATCTCAGACTCTAAATCCAAATAACGTTGCTGTAAGGCATGTAAGTCATCGATAGACGCTTGGTCAAATTGCTGAAGAAGCTGCTGTAACCATAAATCACGGTGTTCTGCATCTAGCAAACCGTATTTCATAGAACGTAAATATACCCATGGATGTTGCAGCGCTAATTGCCCCCATAAAGCCGTTAATCTTTGCTGGTAAGCAGTTTCTATTTCTTGTAACCACGGTGATAACTGGTGTTGATATAAAAATTCGAGATGAGTTAATGCACGATCGGCTTCATTTTCGGTTAAAAAGATTTCAATTCGCTGTAACTCTGCCAATTCAAATGCCATCGGTGGTGATTGATCGAGAGCAGCCAATGCTTTTGGATAGTCCCCACTTAAAACCAGAAACTTGGCATCGATAATATTTTTTAAAAGCCCTGATTGAGTAAAAACACGTTCAATAAATACACGTTGATCTTCGGCCGCTTCTAATAACCAAACAATACCTAATTGTTCATAGGGATGAAGGTTTTTAAACTGGAAGATGTTTTCACTTTTTCTTTGTTCACGAGATGAATAACGTTTAATCCACAGCCACAAGAGTTGAGCAATAAAACTCATCACTACAAAAGTAAGAGTTAATCCCCAGACATTTGTTTGCAGCTGCAATTGTCGCCAGTAAATATAGACATACCCCATTCCATAGCCATAACTAAATAAAGCTAGGGCTGCAAAGAGTATTAAGCTGATTACGAAATAAACCCACAGGAGGTGTTTCATATATCCTCCTTATGAGCCGATTAGCCCAAGTGTAGAGAGTTTAGGAACAGGCACGATAGATAAATGTGCCACTTTAGCAATACGTTTTTTTAACTGCTGACTGGTTGCATCAGGCATTTCATCTAACTTTTGCATCACAGATTGCAACTCATTTTGATACTCAGTCATTTTTCCTTGATTGAGTGCCTGTTCGGCAATCAACAATCTTAATTGCACTTCTTTAAGCACAACGCTTCGACTCATTAAATTAATAGACGGCGTTTCTACTTTTTCTATACGGAACCACTTTTTCCACCAAGACACAGTCTCGGATTGATCCATTTCAAGTTTAGGCTGGGCTAAGGCTTGTTGAATATTCTTATCAATGTTCTGTAATAAATCATCGATTAATTGATGACGTTGATTTTGAGCCAAAGTGAACTGTTGAACTGCCTGTTTATCCTGCTCGAGCGATTGATTCAAGCTATGCTGCAATGCAGGAGCAATTTCATAGTGTACAAGCGATTGCTGTAACTGATTTAATTGATCAACTGCATAAATCAACTGCTGCTGATCAATCGCAAATTGAATTAAATCTAACTTTTGTTTAATTAAAACTGTAGGTGCAATACCTGTCGGTGGAGCATCTGGTTGAACTACTGAACTCGTTTTATTCCCTGTACTTACGGGTTGATTCTGCAACTGTCGCTGTAAAGCAACCAATTGATCATTTAAATTGGCATAGTGCTGTTCTGATTGCAGCAGACTTTGTTTAAGCTCGGGAACAGTACGAGAAATTTGCCACATATCGTAACTGAGCTTAGCCAACCAAGCTACGCCCAGTAAAATGATGATAGAAACAAGTTTTCTCATACGAATCCTTATAATGCCTGAATGTGATGAATCATCCCCGAAGGCGATAAATTTTCAAGTTGAATAATGTGAAAATGAGTCTGTTGCTGATCGCGATACTCTTTAACAATTTGAAAAAGACGAGGTCCTAAAACCAGATATACACCATCAGGTTGTACATTATTTTTTGAACAAAGCTCTAACCAATATTTCCAGCTCGCTTCACTGGTGATTAAGACGAGCCATTTATTTAAATTATAATTTGAATTCTGTGTCAGATGTTTGAATGTAGAATATGAAGCTTCTGGGCACTGCCGATGATATAGAACAAAATTTAAAATCTGAATTCCTTGTTGTTGCAAGGTCTCCATCATAAATTGGCGTCCACCTTCTCCCCGCCAAAAAGCCACACTACCCGTCTGTTGCATATTGTGCAGAATAGGTAGGTTCAACATCCCCTCAGAAGTTTCAACATCTGGGATATGCGCTTCTATTCCATATTCGTTTAGACAATTGGCTGTTGCTTGCCCTACCGCAATCCACTGAATATGTTTTAAGTCGCTAATTTTTAAACCGCTTTTTACTAAATACTCCATACCCGATTCAACAGCAGTTGGGCTGACGACAACAATAGCTTGCGCCTTAACTAATTGTTGGTAAAGCTGAAGTAAGTGTTCGGAAAAGGGGGTAGCAACGAGCTCTAAAAGAGGTAAAGACTCAACCTGATAACCTTCATTTTGCAAAGCTTCTGTTAATTCAGCTGCACGCGTATCAGGTCGAGTATTAATAAACAGCATGGTTTAGTAGAGGGCCTTTAATAGTTCGCCAGCACCTTGATCAAGTAAGTTTCGAGCAAGGTTTTCACCCAATTGCTGAGCATTATTGGCTTCATCTGTTAGTTCAGCACGTAATAATGTTTGGCCATCAGGGCTTCCAACACGACCTTCGATATGGATTTGACCATTTTGCAGTGTGGCATAACCTGCAATTGGGACCTGACAACCGCCTTCAAGATAGGCATTAAATGCACGTTCAGCACGTACACAAACATCTGTTTCTGCGTGTAATAGCGGTTGAATTAAAGCCAATACATCTTGGTCGGCTGCACGGCACTCTAAACCCAATGCACCTTGTCCCACAGCAGGCAAACTAATATCTGGTGTTAAACAATGACGGATACGTTCCGATAACCCTAAACGCTTCAAACCGGCACTGGCCAGAATAATTGCATCATATTGTCCTTCATCTAGCTTCGCCAAACGTGTGCCAACATTTCCACGCAAGTCAATAATTTGCAAATCAGGACGTTGTTTTAAAATCTGAGATTTTCGACGCAAGCTTGATGTACCGACTTTTGCACCTTGTGGTAAATCAGCGAATTTTTCAAACTGATTTGAAACAAAAGCATCTAACGGATCTTCACGCTCACAAATTACTGCTAAAGTTAAACCTTCTGGCAAAGCCATTGGGACATCTTTCATTGAATGTACAGCTAAGTCCGCACGCCCATCTAAAAGTGCTGCTTCCAACTCTTTAACGAACAGCCCTTTACCCCCAATTTTTGCTAAAGGCGTATCTAAAATTTTATCGCCCTGCGTGACAAATTTAACCAATTCCACCGTTAAATCAGGGTGAAGCTCCTCTAAACGGGCACGAATATGTTCTGCCTGCCAAAGAGCAAGTGGGCTTTGTCGTGTAGCAATTTTCAAGGTTTTCATAAATTCAAGCATGGGCTGGTCAAACAATACACCCTAAACTTAACTTGATCCCTTAAAATTGCAAGTAAAATCTCGCAAGTCCAAGATAACTCTTTTAAATTTAGAGCTGATGAATTCGCTCTCTAAGCGTAGACAAATGTCGACGGCTCACTGAAAGTCTTTCATCAAGACCGCGCAATCTAACCTGATATTGCCCCGAACTGATCAGCTCCAACCCATCTAAATATGCGACTGCAACCAACGCATTTCGATGAATACGAATAAACTGATCTGCGAATTCGGTTTCAAGCTCTTTTAATGTTTCATCTATTAACACACTGCCATTTTTATGTCTCACAGTGACATATTTCTGATCGGCTAAAAAGTAATAGATATTTTCAACAAGAATCAGTTCAACCCCGCGATAGGTTTTTGCGGCTATTTGATGACGCTGTGTTTTTAAATCTTGTAAAAGCTCAGAATTCGGTAATGCATTGAGCTGTGCTTGAGTAAGTTGAGTTAGCTGAGTTAAAGCTTGCTCAAGTTCAACTGGATCAATCGGTTTAAGAAGATATGCTTGAGCCTGAGCTTTAAAAGCTTCCAATGCATGCTGATCGTAGGCGGTACAAAATACAATCGCAGGTCGAGGATTTAGCTGACTCAACTGTTCTGCACAGACAAGCCCATTCATACCTGGCATTTGAATATCAAGTAAGATTACATCCGGTTGATGAAGCCGTGCCTGTTCCAAGGCCTCCTGTCCATGATGAGCCGTTGATACAACCTCATGTCCCATCTTTGAAACTAAACGTGATAAACGCTCCACTGCAAGTGGTTCATCATCACAAATTAGCACCTTCATTCATCCTCCTTGTCACCGTTAACTTGGTCCATTTTTTTATGGTTAACTCTGACTGACTTATTATTTTGTTTGATATTGATAGCTCATAATAGTGGTATATAAAGCTTCACCTTTATAAACCTGAAATCTAACGGTGTTCCCATAATACGCTTTCAGGCGCTGCTTAACATTTTCAAGAGCGATTCCATGCCCTTTCCGTGAATTTATTGTATCGTCTGTATATGGGTTGGTAATGACTATACTGACCTGATTTTGCAATATTTCAACCAATACCCCTATGGTTGCTTTACCCATCATTGGTTCTACCCCATGAAAAATACTATTCTCTAACAAGGGTTGTAATGTCAATAAAGGAATAGTGATCTGTTTTAATTGCACAGATGAAAGCTCGATCTTCCAATCTACTTTTAAACGCTCCCCCAAACGGACCTGTTCAATCATTAAATATTGTTTACTCAGCTCGATTTCTTCATGCAGACTCACCAATTTTAATTCTTGGAAACTCGCGCGAAATAACCGCGACAAACTGATGAGCATGCTTTCTGCTTTATCTGGATCTATCGCAATTAAACTCACCACATTATTTAAACTATTAAATAAGAAGTGAGGGTGAATTCGTGCTTGCATGGCCTGAATACGGGCATTTAATTCGGCATATTGCTGATGCAACCATTGTTCCCTGACATATAAATAACGTAAGCAAAAAGCCCCGAGTAATATTCCATAGCTTAGATATAAAGGTACATTGGTAAAATAAACACTCCAGCCCTGCGTTAAAGAAGCATGTTTATTTAAAAGACCAAACTGAAAAAAATTACTAATTAAAGTGGTCAAAACAACAATACTTTGCAGCATGACAAAACCAATAGCCAAAGCAAATTCTTGACGCAAGCTGCTAAAAAAACCTTGAAAGCGTTCAACCAATGCAAAAAACGACAATATTACCCAGTTAATAAAAATGATGTATTGAAAAAGCCTTCCCCCGCTTAAGGCTTGCCAAGACTGCGCTTCAGCCAATGCCAAGACCAGTGCCAAAACATTACTTGCGATAATTAATTCGAATAAGTGTTGCCAACGCCCGCTTTTCGTAAAAAAATAGGAGGAATTTTGATTTCGGTATGCTGTAGGAAACAACTTTGTTTGTTGAGCTTCGGCAAGTGATATACTCTTTTTTATTTTACTGAGCCACCATGACCACATCTTCAAATCCCCCTAATTCAGTAACCCCAGACCAAACCTCAGGTATGTGGGGTGGTCGTTTTTCTGAAGCGACGGACGCTTTTGTAGCCGAATTTACCGCCTCTGTTCAGTTTGACCAACGTTTTTATAAGCAAGACATCGCTGGTTCGATTGCGCATGCTACCATGCTTGCGAAAGTTGGCGTACTCACAGAAGCAGAACGCGATGACATTATTGAAGGTTTAAGCACCATTCGCTCAGAAATTGAGGCTGGAAACTTTGAGTGGCGCATCGATCTTGAAGATGTTCACATGAACATTGAATCACGTTTGACTCAACGTATTGGCATTACAGGTAAAAAATTACACACAGGCCGTAGCCGTAACGATCAGGTTGCAACTGATATTCGTCTTTACCTGCGCGACGAAATTGATGATATTTTAAAATTATTAGAACGTTTACAAAAAGGCTTGTTAGGCTTGGCTGCCAAAAATGTAAATACAATTATGCCGGGCTTTACACACCTACAAACTGCTCAGCCTGTGACTTTTGGTCATCACTTGTTAGCATGGTTTGAAATGTTAGTACGTGACACTGAACGTCTTCAAGACTGCCGTAAACGTGTTAACCGCATGCCACTTGGTTCAGCTGCTCTTGCTGGTACAACTTATCCGATTGACCGCGCATATACAGCAGAACTTTTAGGTTTTGAAGCTGTATCTGAAAACTCTCTTGATGCTGTATCTGACCGTGACTTTGCCATCGAATTTAATGCGGCGGCTGCACTCATCATGATGCATTTATCACGTATGTCAGAAGAGCTCATTCTTTGGACTTCTGCACAGTTCAAATTTGTGAATATTCCTGACCGCTTCTGTACTGGTTCTTCAATCATGCCACAGAAGAAAAATCCGGATGTTCCAGAACTTATTCGTGGTAAATCTGGCCGTGTATTTGGTGACTTAATTAGCTTACTTACGCTCATGAAAGGTCAACCATTGGCATACAACAAAGATAACCAAGAAGACAAAGAACCTTTATTTGATGCAATCGATACGGTTCGTGGTTCACTCATGGCATTTGCAGACATGATTCCTGCATTGGTTCCAAATATTGAAATCATGCGTGAAGCTGCTCTTCGTGGATTCTCAACTGCAACTGACCTTGCTGACTACTTAGTGAAAAAAGGCGTTGCGTTCCGTGATGCGCATGAAATTGTAGGTAAAGCAGTAGCATTAGGTGTTGCAGAAGAAAAAGATTTATCTGAACTCACACTTGAGCAATTACAGCAATTCTCTAACTTAATTACAGCAGATGTATTTGATAAAGCCTTAACTTTAGAAGCTTCTGTAAATGCACGTGATCATATTGGTGGAACTTCTCCAAAACAGGTTGAAGCTGCAATTGCGCGTGCCCATACACGTTTAGAACAGTTATACGCTTAAGGATAAAACATGAGTCGCCAAGTATTTTGCCGTAAATATCAAAAGGAAATGGAAGGTTTAGACTTCGCTCCTTTCCCAGGTGCTAAAGGCCAAGATTTTTTTGAAAATGTTTCTAAACAAGCATGGCAAGAATGGTTACAGCATCAAACTACGCTCATTAATGAAAAGCGTTTAAACGTGTTTGAACCAGAAGCTAAAAAGTTTCTGGAAGAACAACGTGAGAAATTCTTCAATAATGATGAAAGCGTAGAAAAAGCTGAAGGCTGGAAACCAGAATAATCGGTTTGTTTTAGCTTACTCATCATTAAAAAGGCGGGTCTATATACATAGATCCGCCTTTTTTTACGTGAAACTTACACAAACATAAAAAGCCTTACATAGAGCGCACAGGACTCTACATGACATCAAAAAGCGAAGAACTTAATATCACTCTATAGCAAGAAGAACACGATCCCTGTCGTGTTTATGCACTTGATTTTCTGTCCTGAACTTCCCCCCAAAGTTCGGGACATTTTTTTATCTATTATTTTTTAAAAACAAAAAAGCCTTGTTTTAAACAAGGCCTTTAAATATTTCAGCTCAAGATTACTTTTCGTGGACTTTGGCTTCAATTTCTTCAATTTTGGTATGACGAGCATCAAAGCCTTTCGCCATATAAATCACTTGCTCAGCAATGTTACGTGCATGATCGCCAATACGCTCTAATGAACGTAAAACCCACATGACATTAATCACACGAGCAATATGGCGCGGGTCTTCAATCATATAGGTCATTAACGTACGTGTTGCTGATTGATATTCACGGTCAATGTCAGCATCCGCTAAAAGTACACGTAAAGCTTGATCTGCATCTAAACGTGCAAAAGCGTCAAGTGCATCATGAATCATGACACGAACTTGGTTACCAATATGACGTGTTTCCATGTAGCCACGCGGTGACCCGCCCTCTTCACACAGGTTTTGTGCAATACGGGCGATTTTTGCTGCTTCATCACCAATACGCTCAAGGTCAGTATTGGCTTTGCTCATGGCAATAACCATACGCAAATCAATCGCTGCCGGATGACGACGCGCCAAAATCAACGTTAAGCCTTCATCAATATCACGTTCATATTGATTGACTGCATTATCTTTAAATTGAACATCAATCGCTAAATTTGCGTCAGTATCAAGTAAAGAATGGATTGCATTTGCAACCTGCTGTTCGACCAAGCCACCCATGGTCATAAACTTTGTGTTTACATCTTGCAAATCTTCATTAAATTGAGAAGAAATATGATGGCTTAACACCGGATTACTCGGACTCAAGGGAAGCCTCCAACATGATGGCGCGGGAATAAAATGATTGAGCATTAAAACACAGCAATCATTAAGTTTTTATGACAAAATTAAATTTCAGATAAAAGCATTTAATTACTGATAAGTTAACCAGCTATTAAGCTCAACCAGATCCTTTTCACCTAACTGGCCTACCGCAGCTTTTAAACGAAGCACATTCAATAAATAGTCATACTGAGCATTAAGATAATCCTGTTTTGCAGAAAAAGCATTACGCTGCGCCAATAAAACATCAACCATACTTTTTAAGCCTTCGTTATAACTCGCTTTTGAAGCTTGAGAAACTAAAGAAGAGGAATCCATTGCAGCCTTTCTTGCTTCAAGTTTGGCTTGATCCGTGTCTACCTGCATAAAGGCACTTTTCACATCGACATTGGCACGGCGAATGGCTGCATCAAGTTGTGCCTGCGCTTTACTGACTTCTACAGTGGCTTTTTTAATTGATGTTCGGGTCCGTCCACCATTAAATAGATTCCAGTTCATTTCTACCCCGACCTGATCAAATTTTCCGTCAGTCGAAATGAGTGTCTCTGGTGTTTGTTTAGTATAGCCATAACTTGCTACGGCATCTATTTGAGGATAAAGCGCTGCCTTTTCGACACGGCGCTGATCTTCACTATATTTTTGCTGTAAACGGGCTTGCTGGATCTTTAAGTTTTTTTGCTGGGCCAAAGAAAGCCAGTCATTAAGTTCTGCCGGATAAGGCTTTTGAAAATTAAAATCACTGCGCAGTACAGCGAGTTTATCTTGATAAGAACCAATATATTCAGAAAGCTGCTCTTGGGCTAAAAGTAATTGAACATTGGTTGAAATACGATTGGCTCTGGCATTTTGATATTGAGCATTTGCTTCACTTACATCACTACGTGCCACCAACCCTTCTTTGAGTTTGGCATTCATCATATTGAGCTGTTCAAGCAAAGCTTTTTCTTCTTGTAAGTATGCAACACTCAATGCCTGCTGACGCAACACATTAAAATAGGCTTCTGCCACATTTAAAACATGATCTTGTTTTTGCAGCCTTAAGGTAATTTCACTTAAGGCAACCGAAGTTTTAACTTGCTTATAACCTTCCCAAGCATCCATTCGAAATAATGGCTGACGTGCAGTGAGAGTGGCTTGTCGAGTCGTTGATGTATTACTTACCAAAGCATCTGACAGGCCTTCTTGATCAACACCCGGAAAATTTGAACGTTTTACAGTTTGCCGATTACGGGTAATATTTCCAGACAATGTGACAGTGGGTAATAATGCCCCTGTTGCTAAGCCTAAGTTCAGTTGATCTGCTTCATATTGTTGTTGATTGGCTTGCCACGTCGGGTCATTTTGTTTTGCGCGCTCATAAGCTTCAACTAAATCTAGAGCAAAACTCGAAGATGCAAAACTCCAAAGGCCAACAGCGACCATTAATTTTATTTTCATTGTTCAAATCAACGATAAAACTTGCCTTTAAGACTAAGAAAAATTCAAATCAAACTCAAGCCATTAAAAGTTTTAGTTTTTTAAGCGTTCTTAGTTTTTGACAAGATTAAAATACAAATAAAAATCAAAAACATGCCAATCCAACCCACCCATGAAACATGCTCACCAACCAAAACAATCGCAAAAATCGCCGCCACTAAAGGTTCAAATAAAGTTAAGGTGGTCGCTTTGCTGGCATTTACTGTTTTTAGACCAAATCCAAAAAGCAAATAACCTAAAAACATAGGAATTAGCATCATATAGCCAGCCACAAGTAGATTGGTTGAGCTATGCAATAACTCTCCACCTGTAACCAACAAAGTAGGCAGTAAAATAACCGCTCCACCGCCCATAATCATACCCATTGCAGCTTTAGCAGCAACACCCCGATCTATTAATCTTTTTGCCGCCCATGAATAAAGTGAATAAGTTGTAGCAGCGACCAGCCCAAGAAAAATACCGAAGAATTTACTCCATTGATTTGTACTCTCTTGGACCGCATGACTTTCCCCCATCGATAACATACTTACCCCAAGCACACCGCACAAAAAACTTAGAAACCAAATAGTAGATAAAGCTTTGCGATCAAAGAATCGCTCTAAAATTGCTGCGATTAGTGGAGCAGTACCAATTGAAACCACGGTGCCAATCGTAATGCCTGCATAATACATTGAAGAATAAAAAGCCAAGGGATAAATACCCACCGCCGCTATGCCTAAAAGCAGTATTGAAAGATTTTCCCTTATAAACTGACGGTTTTCGCGTATTGCTCGTGATGCAACCAAAGCTTGTAAAAGGCCTCCACCGCCCATCGCTACAGCGCCAATAGCAAGTGGGCCAAGTGTCGGTGCAAATGCTGCCGCCGTACCTGTTGTTCCCCACAAAACAGAAGCAACTAAAATTGCAATTGTGCCTCCATAGCTACTATTTTTAATGAGGCTAATCATGTGGACATTCTCTATTTAAAATGTCTTCTGCCATTTGTTTTGCTAATAGAAGTTGACGGCTGTTTCCTTCTAGGCCTGCTCGTGCCATAGAACCCTCTAAAAGAAAAGAAAGCTGCGTAGCCACATAGTTAACGCGCTGTGACTCTGGGATTAATTTTTTTAAATGCTCAGCAACAATAGCCTCCACTTCTTCTTTATGCTGCCTTACAGAACTACGCCCTGTACTATTGGCCGGAAACTCAGCCGCAGCATTCAATAACCCACAACCTCGAAAGCCTTTTTCATAGGCAAATTCCGCATGGTCTTGATAGGCATCAAATACGGCCAAGATGGCTTCTTTAGCTGTTTTTATTTTTTCTAAACGCTTTTGGTAGAGATCAAGCCACTCTTGATGGCGTGCAGCAATGTAGGCATCGACAAGCTCACCTTTTGAAGAAAAATTATTATAAAGCGACATCTTCGCAACATCTGCTTTAGCCGTAACTGAGTTAATTCCAGTTGCAGTAATGCCATCGTTATAAAACAAAGTTGAAGCGGCATCGAGAATTTTCTGTCTTGCTGTTTTATCATTCATAGTTTTTTAATTAAGTAGACCGACCTACCTAATAATAAAGATTTCTAACAATGATGCAATCTTTTTAAGCGTTATAATTTGAGCAATATTAATTTCTATAAAAGTACAATGATGAAAAAAGTTCTAATAATGAGTATGTGCGGTGCACTACTTTTAGCTGGATGTAATAAAACATCAGAGCAAGATCAGGCTGTATCTAAAGAGCAAAAACCAACTGAGCAAAAGGCCACTCAAAAACAAGACAGTAGCTGCTTACAAATTATGGTAGCTATGCACACGATTAATCAAAACAGCAAAATAGAAGACTTAAATCAAATTAATGAAAAGCTTAAAATCTGTGTTCCCTCTTTAAAAAATCATGAGCAGCTTAAGCTGATTGATGCATCAACTGCCATGTATCAACGTTTTCTAAAACAAGACTACACTGAAAAAACAGGTAGAGCTTTTGAAGCATTTGGCTATGCCGTTTTAGAACAGAAACAAGACCTTAAAAAGGTTATTCAAAGTCAGAAAAAGCTCTTCGCCCAACTGAGCCCACGTGATCAATATTTACTTCAACATGAAGGGCAAGCCTACATTGAACTTCTCTATCAAGGTGAAGGCATGTTTACCTATCGACGCCAGCCAAGCTATTTAGTTGACATTTTTTCTAAGTCCTTACCCGCGGACCAAAAAGAGTTTTTAAATCGTATGGCGAAAGACAATCAGGATATTTTCTATAATGATGGTGCGTTGGCTATTTCATGGAAAGAGCTCACTGAACGCGCATTATTTTGGGAAAAGTTTATTCAGAAATATCCTAAGAGCCACTTTATTGGTGATGCAAAACTACTATTTAATGAATATCGTTATTTTATTTTCTTTGGCTTAGACAACACGCCCGTGTCAGATGAATATGCACCGAATACATGGTTTGATAAAGATGCTCTTCAACAAATTCGGTTTTTGTCTACACAAAATCAGTCGAGTCTAGCGAAACCTGCTCAACTATTTCTTAAATTTATTGCTACGCCTGTAGAGGAGCGTAATAAGCAATTTAAAATAGATTTAACTGATAAAAATGGTGATAAAAAATCAAATTATCAGATGACTCATGAACAACTTGAGCAGCTCTTAAAATTTGATTCGCCATGGAACACGGAAGTCTATCGTGACTGCCATATGGATGCGGTTTGTATAGATACAAATTGACAATGCCAGCCAACCTAAAACATGTTAGTCTTTAAATCGCTTGACGGAGCGCGAGTAATAGCTCGCTGAGATTGTGTAAATTCCGTGTTATCGCAACACAAGTTTGATCACAAGTACCGTTGAACCTGATCAGGTTAAGACCTGCGTAGGAATCAAGCCATCTGAAAACTTAAGCCTTAAATTTATCTAGTTAAAGATAAATCCGCCATCGTTTTTGGTCGTGCTTGATTCGTTGATGTTATTCATAAGGATCATGTGATGAACCAGTTAACGAATCTTTCTTCTGCTGAAATTTCAGCACAACATGAACAAGATGCAAAAGATTTAACTCGCATCTTACCCGCTTCTAAAAAAGTTTATATTGAAGGCTCTCGCCCTGACATTCAGGTTCCAATGCGAGAAATTTCTTTAACCGACACCCCTACCGGTCTTGGCGGTGAACATAACCCTCCTGTTATGGTATATGACACTTCAGGTGTTTATACCGACCCAAATGTTCAAATTGATTTAGACAAAGGTTTACCTTCAGTTCGCCAAAACTGGATTGAAGAACGTAACGATACTGACGTACTTTCTGGCTTGACCTCAAAATTTGGTCAGGAACGTTTAAAAGACATTCGCACCGCTGACATTCGTTTTGCTCATATTCAAAACCCACGCCGCGCTAAAGCTGGCAAAAATGTCACTCAAATGCACTATGCCAAGCAAGGTATTATCACACCTGAAATGGAATATATTGCAATTCGTGAAAATCAACGCCAGCGTGAAGGTATTGATATGCGTCAGCATGCTGGACAGAACTTTGGTGCAAAAAATTTAAAAGAAATTACACCTGAATTTGTTCGCCAAGAAGTGGCTGAAGGTCGTGCGATCATTCCTGCCAACATTAACCATCCAGAACTTGAGCCAATGATTATTGGTCGTAATTTCTTGGTTAAAATTAATGCCAATATTGGTAACTCAGCACTTGGTTCTTCAATTGACGAAGAAGTTGCAAAAATGACTTGGGCAACCCGTTGGGGTGCCGACACCATTATGGACTTGTCGACAGGTAAAAACATTCATGAAACACGTGAATGGATTATTCGTAACTCACCTGTTCCAATCGGCACCGTGCCAATCTATCAAGCACTTGAAAAAGTTGATGGCGTCGCAGAGGACCTAACTTGGGAAATCTTCAAAGACACACTGATTGAACAAGCCGAACAAGGTGTTGACTACTTCACTATTCACGCAGGTGTATTACTTCGCTATGTACCACTTACAGCAAACCGTTTAACAGGTATTGTGTCGCGTGGTGGTTCAATCATGGCGCAGTGGTGTCTAGCGCATCATGAAGAAAACTTCTTATACACTCATTTCGATGAAATCTGTGAAATCATGAAAGCTTATGACGTTTCATTTAGCTTAGGTGATGGCTTACGTCCGGGTTGTATTCAAGATGCAAATGACGAAGCACAGTTCAGCGAACTGAAAACATTAGGTGAACTAACTCACCGTGCATGGGAACATGATGTTCAAGTCATGATTGAAGGCCCAGGTCACGTACCAATGCACATGATCAAAGAAAACATGGACCTTCAACTAGAAGTGTGTAAAGAAGCGCCATTCTATACGCTTGGGCCATTAACAACAGATATCGCTCCGGGTTATGACCACATTACATCTGCAATTGGTGCAGCCATGATTGGTTGGTACGGCACAGCTATGCTGTGTTATGTGACACCGAAAGAGCATTTGGGGTTACCAAACAAAAAAGATGTTAAAGACGGGATTATTACCTACAAGCTTGCAGCACATGCCGCCGATCTTGCGAAAGGACATCCAGGTGCACAGGTACGTGATAATGCCTTATCAAAAGCACGTTTTGAGTTCCGTTGGGATGATCAGTTCAACTTAAGTTTGGATCCTGATACAGCACGTAGTATGCACGATGAAACCTTACCCAAAGAGGCTCATAAATCTGCACACTTCTGCTCAATGTGTGGTCCAAAATTCTGTTCAATGAAAATCACTCAGAATGTACGTGACTATGCCAACAACCTCACCAATAACGATTCAGAGGTTGAAGAAGGCCTCAAAGCGATGAAAGAGGTTTATCAGGAGCAAGGTCAAAAACTGTATCATAAAGTGTAAATATTCAAAAAAAACACTTGCCTAGCCCTGATTCTCGGTTAGGATGAAATAAATAGATTTCGTCCTGACCGAATCATGAGTATTGTTGAACGTCCAAGTTATACATCTAAAGATGTCGAAGTAACATCACGTGAATCTCTATTCCGTGGTTTTATTCAAGTTGAAAAAGTCAGCCTTCGACATCGTCTATTTAATCAATCTGAATATACTCATGTATTGCAGCGTGAACTCGTTCATCGGCCTGAAGCAGCTGGTGTACTACTCTACAACGATCAAAAACAACAGTTTGCACTGATTGAACAGTTCCGTGTTGGGGCTTTAGACGATCCTCAATCACCGTGGCAGCTGGAAATAATTGCAGGCGTGTTAGATGGTGACGAATCACCAGAAAGTTGTATTCGAAGAGAGAGCCTTGAAGAATCAGGTTGCGAAGTTCAAGATCTAGAGCATCTATTTAGCTTTTACCCGTCAGCTGGTGCTTGCTCAGAGTTATTTCATCTCTATGTTGCCCAAACCAATTTACCCGCTGAAGGGGGTGTTTTTGGCGTAGATGATGAGGGTGAAAATATTCAACTACACTTATTTAATTATAGTGAAATCCAGACTCTACTCGACAGCGGACGTTTAAGAAATGCTCCTGTCATTATGGCATTACAATGGCTGGCCCAACACAGCAAAACGATAATAAACCCGAAGAGGTAGGACGGTGACTTTTCAAGTCTCAACACTTTCACAAAAAGACCATGTCATTATACAAATTACCGATACCCACCTATTGGAGTATCCGCACTTAGAATTTGTGGGTATAAATCCTGAAGAAAGCTTTCATGCGATTATTCAACAGATACTTAATAAACATCCTGAAACTGATGCAATTATCCATACTGGGGACCTAGCTCAGGCACCAACGCCTATTACCTACAAACGTTATATTCAATATATGCAAACGCTTGGTCTGCCCTTTTTTCAGACCTTAGGTAATCATGACAATGTTGACCATTTCCCATTGCATAAAGAGAATCATCAGGAACCTGTAGTTATTTGCTTAGGAAACTGGCGGGTTATTTTATTAAATAGTGCGGTTAAAGGTCATATTGATGGGCATCTATCAGCAGAACAGCTAGACAGCTTAACGAATTTACTTGAAGAGTATGCAGATAACCCGATTTTGCTGGCTTGTCATCACCATCCTTTTGCCATGAAGTCAAAATGGATTGATCATCACAAGTTACAAAATTCTAATGCCTTGCTTACTACCTTGGCTCCATTTAAAAATGTAAAAGCTTTAGTCTGCGGGCATGTTCATCAGGACTCAATAAACACTTGGCAAGGGATCGAATTTTTCTCTACACCCTCAACAAGTGTGCAGTTTAAACCCTTTAGCAATGATTTTGCTTTAGATCAAAATGCTCCCGGCTATCGTTACATTCGTCTAAAAAACGATGGTAGTTTTGAAACCGAAGTCTTCCGTCTTGAAAATTTTCAAGGCCATATAAACACTGATATTTCAGGCTATTAGCCCTATTTCTTATATGCTTATATATAATTATGACTGGGGTAAACACGTTTTGAAAATATTTACGGGTCGGAATGACTATCATCTTGCAGGAAAAATCTATATGATGACGACCCGATGGGAAAATCCCATCGATGGTTTTCTATAAAAACACTTGCATATCACCATATTTTTTGCGTATAGATAATACGTGTATGATGAGGAATGCCCTATTATGGCGAATGACAACCACAACCAAGTTTTGGATGAACATACAGAAGTTGTAGTGGAAGGTGACAAAGCTTCTGCAAAACGTGCACGTAAAGTGAAACCTAAAACTTCTGACATAGGCACAACTGCAAGTTTATTTGGTATTGCACCTTATCAACCTAAGAAAAATGAAGAGTACATGTCTGAAGGACAGCTCGAGCATTTCCGACAAATTCTGCAAGCATGGAAAGCTGAATTAATGTCTGAAGTTGATCGTACTTTAAATACGATGCAAGACGAATCAACTGCACTGCCAGATGTAAACGACCGTGCTACCCAAGAAGAAGAATTTGCAATTGAATTACGTACACGTGACCGTGAACGTAAGTTAATTCGTAAAATCGAACAATCTATGGAAGCCATTAAGAATGAAGACTACGGTTTCTGTGAAACTTGTGGTATTGAAATCGGCTTACGTCGTTTAGAAGCACGTCCAACTGCAACTTTATGTATTGATTGCAAAACTTTGGCAGAAATCAAAGAGAAGCAAAATAACGGTTAATTGTGACTGTTGATAATTCTCCAGCCGAGCACAACTCGGCTGTTGTGCAGCAGTTAAATCGCCTGCCAGAAAAGCATAGCTTTTCTCTTGCGCAGCGGCGGAACAATGTTCCGCTTAATCGCTGCTCATACTCAGGTCGGTTTGCGCCATCGCCAACCGGCCCTTTGCATTTTGGATCACTCATTACTGCTGTTGCTAGCTATTGCGATGCAAAAGCCCATCAAGGCAAATGGCTCGTTCGTGTCGAAGATACAGATATCCCTCGTATTTATCCCGGCAGTGAAGAGCATATTCTCACATC
This sequence comes from Acinetobacter pittii ATCC 19004 = CIP 70.29, assembly GCF_000369045.1. Lineage (GTDB taxonomy): Bacteria > Pseudomonadota > Gammaproteobacteria > Pseudomonadales > Moraxellaceae > Acinetobacter > Acinetobacter pittii. The sequence goes on from NZ_KB849797.1 coordinate 414,883, forward strand.
ACTTGAAGCCTTCCAGTTCGAACCCGATGCAGAGATCATCTTTCAAAAAAATCGTTTAGACATTTATGAAAGCGTATTAGACCAGCTCAAAAAAGAAGGTCTTATCTATGCATGTCAATGTACCCGCAAAATGCTTGGTTCAAATGCAATCTATGCAGGTACTTGCCGCGATCTCAATCTTGATTTTCAAGGTCAAGCGATTCGGGTAAAAGTTCAAGATCAGCAGATCTGTTTTGATGACCGATTACAAGGACATCATTGCTCCAATCTACAACACGATCTTGGAGATTTTGTTCTTAAGCGCCGTGATGGGATTATTAACTATCAACTTGCAGTCGTTGTGGATGATTATCTACAAGACATTACCCATGTCGTTCGAGGCGCAGACTTATTAGATAACACCGAACGTCAGATTTGGCTAGGTCAGCTTCTAGGTTATCCTCAACTAAGCTATATGCACCTACCCCTTGCAATGAATGACCAAGGGCAAAAGCTCTCTAAACAAAATCTAGCTCAAGCACTCGATTTATCAAAAGCACCTGAATTACTTCAAAAAGCGATACTAGCCTTGGGACAACCCAACGTTGATTTAGATCAACCTAGACTGATGCTCAAACAGGCTGTAGCACAGTGGAATGTTGATTTGATTCCCCATATGCAAGAACTCAGCGGAACATATCTATAAATAATAAAAAAGCCCGATATCAAATCGGACTTTTTAAACTTCTAAATACTCAATTAGAAGTTCGATTCTTCTCGTTCTGGGTTGACTTCTTGTGTTGATGCATCAATCTTTAAGATTAAGCTAATCATCGCAGCACACATCATTAAAGACGTACCACCATAACTAATGAATGGCAAAGTCAAACCTTTCGTCGGCATTAAACCCATATTCATGCCCGCATTTACTAAAATCTGGAGCAAGAAAATAATACTAATGCCGTAAGCTAAATAGCCTGCGCGAAGGTAATGATGTTTCAAGGCACGGTGACCAATTTTGATACAACATGCCAGCATCAAGAAAGACAAGCCAATAACAATAGAAATACCCACAAAGCCAAACTCTTCACCTAGCACTGCCAACATAAAGTCAGTATGCGCTTCAGGTAAATAAGATAGTTTTTGTACACTATGCCCTAAGCCTGTACCAAACCATTCACCACGGCCAAAAGCCATTAATGCATTTGATAACTGATAACCTACCCCTAATGGATCTGCCCATGGGTCAGTAAACGAAATCAAACGCTGGAAACGGTATGGTTCAAATAAGATCAAAAACACTATACCCGTGACAATCGCACCAAGCATGATTAAGAACTGAGTTGGCGGCGCGCCCGCTAAAAAGAACACACCAACCATCATCATGACAATAACGACGGTTGCCCCTAAGTCAGGCTCAGCAATAATTAAACCGACCGTGATTGCCATAACCCCACTTAAACGCAATAAACCTTTCCAATGAGTACGAACCTCTTTGGCACGGCGCACAACGTAGTCTGCGGTAAAGATTGCCATCATGACTTTGGCAACCTCGGTTGGCTGTAAGGTAAAGCCACCAATCTTAATCCAACGTGTAGAACCGTTCACTTCTGAACCTACCACCAAAGCAGCAAGCAGCAGAACCATGGTTAATAACCACAGCGGGAAGGTATTTTTAAACCACGTATTCAGTGATATTCGATAGGTCAAATAAGCCACTACACCCGCAGCGACAATCGAAATACCATGACGAATCACATAATGAAACGGGTTTTCATGCATATATTCAGCATAGGGCATCGAAGCAGACGCCACCATCACTGAACCGATACACAACAATGCAACGACACAGAAAATCAAGACATTACGTGGCGTCACTTCCGCTGGCCACTTAGGCAATATCCGTTCATACCAATGATTGATTTTCTGGATTGTGGTCTGAGCTAAGCCTGCCATACTACATTCCTAATCATGTTTTCTTTAAACCAACGAATTGACGCAGGCAACAAACTGCTGACCACGGTCATTATAACTTTTAAACATATCAAAACTTGCACATGCTGGTGATAACAACACCACATCTTCGGCCTGTGTTTCACGTTGAGACAGCTCTACAGCTTCTTTAAGCGTTGCTGCATGTAAAATTTTGGTTGCACCTTGAATTGCTTGTTCAATCACCGGAGCATCCTCACCAATCAATACCACAACTTTGGCATATTTTTCGATAGAAGAACGTAATGGGCCAAAATCCTGACCTTTACCTTGCCCACCTAAAATCAAGGCAACCTTACCTTTTTTCACTTCAATTGCAGCGCCTAAACCATCAATCGCTGCAAGCGTAGCGCCAACGTTGGTGCCTTTGGAATCATTGTAATAACGTACATCATGCACAGTCTTTACATATTCACAGCGATGCTCTAACCCTTTAAATTGTTTTAAGGTTTCAAGCATAGATTCCATAGGCAGGCCTATTGCCTCTCCTAATGCGAGACAAGCTAAAGCATTTGCTACGTTATGCATGCCTTGAATATATAAATCTGAGCTTTTAATTAAACGCTGTAAACCACGCGCAAGCCAAAGCGTGCCATCACCATCTCTTAAAACACCATATTGATTTAAATCTGGTGCATTTAAACCAAAGCTTTGCATTGGTGTGGTATCTGGAACAAGAGGACGACTTAAAGCGTCATCACGGTTAAATACTACTTTTTTAACACCTTGGAAAATACGGTGTTTTGCTTGATGGTAACCCAACATATTGCCGTGACGATCTAAGTGGTCTTCACTCATATTGAGAACCACAGCAACTTCAGCATTTAAGTGAGACGTGGTTTCTAGCTGAAAACTTGATAGCTCAAGTACAATTAATTCAGGTTGATCTTTTAATAAATCTAGAGCTGGGCGTCCAAGATTGCCACCCACAGCAACTTTCTTACCCGCATCTTTAGCCATTAAGCCAATTAAAGTCGTTACTGTACTTTTAGCATTAGAACCAGTGATCGCCACAATAGGCATATCGGTTGCACGGCGTAATAATTGAATATCACCTACCACAGAAATACCTTTAGCAATAGCTGCCTGAATTTCCGGTAATTGCGGTGCAAGGCCTGGGCTTAAAATAATTTCTTCTGCTTGTAATAATAATTCTTGGTCAAGCTGACCGAAACTGGTTTTAACGCCAGCTGGGATCTGATCATGCCCTGGTGGCGTGGGGCGAGAATCTGTTACTGCAACTTGGTAGCCTTGTTCATGCAGGAAATTTACAGCAGAAACGCCTGATATTCCCAAGCCTGCTACAACTTTTAACCCACCACGTTGTATTAACATTTTTGCCCCACAATTTATCAATCGACAGAATGGCAAAAATGTTAGCACTTTGCTGTTTTGAATGCTTTTTCAGTTTGAACTTTATTCATCTTTTTTTGTGTCAGTGCGTAAAAAAGCCATCAATGTGATGGCTTTTTAAACGAAACAAGAAATACTAAATTTATTGCCATTTAATCGGCTTAATTTCTTGAACTGTATTGGTAGGTTTATCTTCGCTTGAACAACCACAACCGCCAGCACAACCAAAGGCCATTTTTGGTTTAAGCCATTTTGCCAAGGTTACCCAACCTTGCTTTTCGCAAAATGCAGAGAGTGAAGAAAAGACTGAATTTGATGTTTTTGGAAATACTTTCTTAAAAACAACGAGAGCACTCCAAATCACTAAAACCGCAATAATCAGATATTGAACCATATACAACCTCCTTTATTGCTTTAGCCCCAGTAGTGGGAAGCAATTTGATAGGTAACAAACGATGCAAAATAAGCTAAACCAAACAGATATGCAGTCATAGCTGCAACATGTTTCCATGAACCTGTTTCGCGACGTACCGTTGCCAGTGTTGCCAAACAATGTGGAGCATAAATGAACCACACTAAAAGTGATAAACCTGTTGCCAAAGACCAACCCGTTCCATCTGCACTAATCAGATGTGACAAACCTTGTGCCACAGCATCATCATCTGTTGCAGACAAGGCATAAACTGTACCCAATGCCGCGACAACCACTTCACGAGCAGCCATAGCTGGGATTAAGGCGATACAGATTTGCCAGTTAAAACCAACTGGAGCAAATAAAGGTTGGATAAGATGTCCGAGCATACCTGCAAAACTATAATCTATGGCAGGTAATGTCGCCCCTTCTGGTGGCTGCGGGAAAGTACACAAGAACCAGAGCAAAATAGAGAGCGCAAAAATGATTCCACCGACGCGTTTCAAGAAGATCTTTGCACGATCCAATAAACCGATTCCCACACTTTTTAAATCAGGGAAACGATAACTTGGTAGCTCTAGCAGTAAAGCATGCTGCGACTTATCTTTTTGCAAAAACTTCATTAAAAATGAAACGCAAAGCGCACTCACAATACCAGCCATATACAGACCAAAAAGCACTAAACCTTGTAGGTTAAAAATACCCCAGACCATTTTCTCTGGAATGAAGGCAGCAATGAGCAAGGCATAGACGGGTAAACGTGCCGAACAAGTCATTAAAGGCGCAACCATAATGGTCGTAAAACGATCACGAGGGTCACTAATACTACGCGTTGCCATAATTCCCGGTACTGCACAAGCAAAGCTCGAAAGTAAAGGAATAAAGGCACGGCCACTTAAACCAGCTTGGAACATTAATTTATCAAGCAAGAATGCTGCACGCGGTAAATAGCCTGATTCTTCGAGTACTAAAATAAAGAAGAACAAGATCAAAATTTGTGGCAAGAACACAACTACGCCACCCGCGCCTGCAATAATTCCGTCAACAACCAAACTATGCAGTAGTGGTTGGGTAATCACAGTTCCCACTACCTCACCAAGCCAGCCGAAGAAGCCTTCAATACCATCCATGAATGGAGCTGCCCATGCAAACACTGCTTGGAACACAATAAACATCATGATGGCAAGGCTAAGTAGGCCTAAAACCGGATGTAAGAAAATTCGATCTAGAAAATCAGTACGCTTATCTCCCTGATCAACATAATGAACTACATCTTTAAAAATCATATCGATTTTTTGATGATGAGTTCCAGTTAAACCACTTAGTTCGGTTTGTGGCACACTGTATTTTTCTTGATCAAGGGCATGTAATAAATTTTCAATACCCGCATTACGGACGGCAACTGTTTCAACAACTGGTACACCCAAACGTTGAGACAACTTTTGAGTATTAATTTGGATGCCACGACGACGCGCTTCATCCATCATATTCAGTACAAGTAAAATCGGACGACCCAACTCGATCATTTCGAGTACCAGTCCTAAATGCAATTTTAAGTTAGTGGCATCAACCACACATAAAAAGGCATCTTGCTGCCCTTCTTCTGCAATCTTACCCAAACACACGTCACGGGTAATTACTTCATCAGGACTGGTGGCATTAAGGCTATATGTACCCGGCAAATCAAGTACGCGCACTGCTCGGCCTGAAGGCAACTGAAAATGACCAACCTTACGCTCGACCGTTACACCAGCATAGTTTGCAACTTTTTGTCGAGTTCCAGTTAAATGGTTAAAAAGAGAGGTTTTACCACAGTTAGGGTTTCCCACAAGGGCAATACGTAACGCATCACTCATGCGGGTACTCCTTCTTCTACTTGAATTTCAATTTTTTCCGCTTCTGCTTTACGTAAAGCGAAACGAGTAAAGCCAATTTGGATTAAGATCGGATCACCACCAAAAATACCTTTGGTAATCACTTCCACTCGTGTGCCCGGTACAAAGCCCAGACTTTCCAAACGAATTGCGACCAAATCTTGCTGCTCGGACTCTAGTTCTATCCGATTCACTTTGGTGATGGTCGCCGCTTGCTTCACTTTTAAAGCTGATAAACGCACCGCATCCGATCCTAAACCTTTTTTAATAGTATACATATAAATGAGAATAATTACCAAATAAGGTTAAATTTCACTTCTTATCTAGTTTAATCGACAAACCTTAAAGTTTCTTTTACAGTACAGAAGTTTAGAGGATCTAGTGTATGTTGAATAAAAAACCGCGTATTCCAAGCCCTGTTCAAATTCCTGAACATTTGAGCTTTTTACAAGGTTTTCGTGACTATCTCGTTGCTCAGACGGTAAGTCCACATACACGTAATGCTTATTTATCCGACCTTATTCAATGCAGTGAACTTCATAAAAAATTAGCTCTTCCGGAGTGGACAAGTGATGATATCGCTGATGTTTTGATTGAGTTGACTAAAGCTGGAAAAAGCCCACGCTCGATTGCTCGTTGCTTATCTGCCCTACGCCAGTTTTACAAATTTTTACGTGAACAGAAATTACGAAGCGATAATCCTGTAGCAACCCATCATTCTCCCAAAATTGGCAGAGCCTTACCCAAAGATCTATCAGAAGAAGATGTCGAAGCACTGATTCAGGCTCCTGATATTGATACGGCACTGGGTTTACGTGATCGGGCAATGTTTGAAGTCCTTTATGCATGTGGTTTACGTGTTTCAGAACTGCTGAACTTATGCCTAGAACTTATTAACTTAAAACAAGGCTATTTAAGAATTACTGGTAAAGGTAATAAAGAGCGTTTGGTCCCGCTAGGGCAATTTGCTTGTGAATGGGTGGAACGCTACTTGCAGGATGCTCGGCCTCAACTCTATAAAAGCTCTACTGACTATCTCTTTTTAACTCAACACGGCGGAATTATGAGCCGTCAGAACTTCTGGTATGCCATTAAGCGTTACGCCTTACAAGCCAATATTCAAGCTGAACTCTCACCTCACACCTTACGTCACGCCTTTGCAACACACCTGCTCAATCACGGCGCCGATTTACGCGTAGTACAAATGTTATTGGGCCATAGTGACTTATCAACTACTCAAATCTATACCCATGTGGCACAAGTAAGAATGCAACAATTGCATGAAAAACATCATCCTAGAGGTTAAAAAATTTAAAACTTATTATTTGAAATACATCCAACAATCAATTGATTTTGTTCACAAAGGTTAAGAAAGTTTTAACAATACACACTAGATTTTTTGTTATGCTTAGCAGCTTCTGACTATAAATACTGATGAAATAAGGGTTATCTATGTCTTTTACCCGATCTCAAATTTTTCTTGCCTGTGCTTTGGCTTCTAGCCTGTTATTCAGTGCTTGTTCTAAAGAAAACAAACCACAAAAAGAAGATGCGCTCACTGCGACCGCACCTGCTACTGGGGAAGCTTCAACCATCATTGAACGCAATGCTAAACAGCGTTTAATTGAAACTTTGCAAAAACAATTTAAGAATGCAAACATCAACGCCAAAATTTTAGATATCAAACCTACTGAAGTGCCTAACTTATATTGGGTAAATCTCGAAGGAATGACGTCGATTTATACAACCAGTGATGGCAAATACCTGATTCAAGGTGATGTCATTCGTTTAGGCGGTAAAGAACTGCATAATATTGGCGATAATCTTCAAGCTTCAGAAAATAAAAAGCATCTTGCTGCTTTAAAAAATGAAGATTTGATCGTCTACCCAGCTAAAGGTGGTAAGGCTAAACATGTGATTTATGTGTTTACCGATGCAAGTTGTCCTTATTGCCACAAATTACATGAGCATTTACCTGAAATTAATGAAAAAGGTATTGAGGTACGCTATATCGCTTGGCCACGCGGTGAACAATTTATGCCGACTATGGAAGCTGTATGGTGTAGTGCAGATCGTAAAGCTGCCTTTAACCAAGCAGTACAAGGTATCAATATCCCACCTGCTCAATGTAAAAACCCTGTTCGTGAACAATATCAACTTGGCTTAAACATGGGTGTAAATGGAACACCGGCTATTTATAATGTTGATGGCGAATACTTAGGTGGATACCTAACACCAGATGAATTAATTAAACGTCTGGATAAATAACATCCTTTAAGCTGATGAATGATTAATCATCTATCTCTTTTAAAAAGCGCTGCTCTGATTGCAGCGCTTTGTTTTTCCAATAATTAATATTTAAACAACCTCTGTTTAAAGACTGATCTACTCTTCTTTTCCAAACATCGCACTCTAATTCATTGAACAGGCACTAAAAGCGCTAGAGTCTGGCGTTTTTTTTAGCTATGATCTAGCTTCAACTAAATGATTAAATGATGAATGGAGTGTGACGTGAAACCAGTTCGCCTGGCAATACTCGGTCTAGGAACCGTAGGTGGAGGAGCCCTTAAACTACTACAAGAAAATGCCGCTGAAATTAAACGTCGCACCGGTCGAGAAATTCAAATTACCCACGTTGGAACACGCCGCCCTCGTCCAGATCTTGAATTGGAAGGGATTAAACAAAGCGCCGATTTACTTGACATCGTTCGTCAACCAGACGTTGATGTAGTTGTAGAAGTTATGGGTGGGATCCACCCTGCTTACGAAGTTATCATGGAAGCAATCAAACACGGCAAACAAGTCGTGACTGCAAACAAAGCGTTACTCGCTGAACATGGCAATGAATTATTTAAAGCAGCAGAAGACAATGCTGTGCAAATTGCTTATGAAGCAGCAGTTGCTGGCGGTATTCCAATTATTAAAGTGATCCGTGAAGGTCTTGCTGCAAACCATATCGAATGGTTGGCTGGCATTATTAATGGTACAGGTAACTTTATTCTGACTGAAATGCGTGAGAAAGGTCGTGCATTTGATGATGTATTAAAAGAAGCTCAAGAACTCGGTTATGCAGAAGCAGACCCAACTTTTGACGTTGAAGGTATTGATGCTGCGCATAAACTTACCATTTTAGCGTCTTGTGCGTTTGGTATTCCTCTTCAATTTGATAAGGTTTATACCGAAGGCATCAGCAAAATCACTGCGCAAGATGTGAAATATGCAGAAGATCTTGGTTTCCGTATTAAACATCTCGGTATTGCACGTCGTGCTGAAAAAGGTATTGAGTTACGTGTTCACCCAACGCTCATTCCAGATGAACAGCTGATTGCGAATGTAAACGGCGTTAAAAATGCTGTGTTAGTTCAGGCAAATGCCGTAGGTCCAACACTCTATTACGGCGCGGGTGCAGGCGCAGGTCCTACAGCTTCTGCGGTTGTTGCCGATGTTATTGATATTGTTCGTGACATCTCTTATACCGAAGACGGCGCAGGAACAATTCCTCAGTTGGCTTTTGAAGCATTAACCAATGTGCCAATTTTAAGCCGTGAAGAAATGACCACAGGTTATTACATTCGCTTAAATGCAGAAGACCAAACTGGCGTACTTGCAGATGTAACTACCATCTTAAGTCGCGCTGGAATTAGTATTGATGCAATCATGCAACAATCTCGCTTGAAAGATCTTATTCCAATCGTGATTCTGACCGATCCAATCGTTGAATCAAAAATGGATGATGCTCTTGCACAAATCCAAGCATTACCTGCAATTCGTGGCGAAATCGTAAGAATTCGTTTAGAATCGCTCGATAGTTAATCAGGTTGAGGGAAAGATTCCCTCTCCCGCTTCACCTCTAATTGGAACACCATCATGTCTAATGCCAATCGTTATACTGGTCTTGTAGATCGTTATCGTGACCGTTTGCCAGTTTCGGCAACTACTCGTGCTATCTCTTTGGGTGAAGGCAACACCCCACTCATTAAACTTGAGAATATTCCACGTATTATTGGCAAAGATGTTGAAATTTATGTGAAATACGAGGGTTTAAACCCAACTGGTTCATTTAAAGACCGTGGTATGACCATGGCTGTAACCAAAGCGGTTGAAGAAGGCTCTAAAGCGATTATCTGTGCATCTACTGGTAACACTTCTGCTGCTGCTGCTGCCTATGCTGCACGTGCAGGTATCAAAGCATTCGTTTTGATTCCAGAAGGCAAAATTGCGATGGGTAAAATGGCACAAGCGATGATGTATGGTGCGATCACTATGCAAATTCGTGGTAACTTCGATGATGGTATGCGTCTTGTAAAAGAAGTTGCTGATCAAGCGCCTGTAACGATTGTAAACTCAATCAACCCTTACCGTTTGCAAGGTCAAAAGACTATTGCTTATGAAATCGTTGAAGCTTTAGGCCGCGCACCTGATTACCACTGCTTACCTGTAGGTAACGCAGGTAATATCACCGCTCACTGGATGGGTTATACCGAAGCTGTAGCAAACCAGCCTGCTGATCAGTTTGAACAAGTGATTTATGATGCTGCTACTGATCAATTCACTGGTCCAAAACCAGAAGGTTTACCGACTATGGTGGGTTACCAAGCTTCTGGCGCAGCTCCATTCTTACGTGGCGCTCCAGTTGAAAGCCCTGAAACTGTTGCAACTGCAATCCGTATTGGTAATCCACAAAGCTGGAACCATGCAAAAGCTGTAGTACGTGACTCTAAAGGCTGGTTTGATGAACTTCAAGACAGCGAAATTTTAGAAGCTCAACGCTTACTTTCTATGTATGAAGGCGTATTTGTTGAGCCAGCGTCTGCTGCTTCTATCGGCGGTGCGATCCGTGATATTAAAGCGGGTAAAATTGCTGAAGGTTCTGTCATTGTATGTACAGTAACTGGTAATGGCTTGAAAGATCCTGACACTGCAATCAAACAATGTGCTGATGCAGTTATGTTGTCAATTGATGCAACAATGGACCAAGTAAAAGATTCGATTTTATCTAATATGTAAGATCTGATTTTTAAAAAAACGGCTGTATAAACAGCCGTTTTTTTATGTCTTTTTTATAGCCATAAAAAACGCTTCTATCAAGAAGCGTTTTTAGAATATTGAACTTAAATACGTTTTGGTAAATTACTTAACCAACCCAATAAGTTAGTTGCATCATTATTACGTGCCTGTGTACTTGGCTCACCCAGTAATACAATGACTGCCGGACGTGAGTTTACAGTCGTGTGCATTACAACACAGCGACCTGCTTCATTAATATATCCAGTTTTAGACAAGTTAATATTCCAACCACCATTACGCACTAGAGCATTGGTATTATTAGATTTCAACACGCGATAACCCAAGTTAAAATCATAAGTCGGTGTGGTTGAGAATTGACGAATCAAGCCATATTGAGAAGCTGTACTTACCAAAATTCCTAAGTCACGTGCTGAAGACACATTACGCGGATCTAAACCAGTTGACTCATAATAGTGAGTCGAACTCATACCCAAGGCACGAGCCTTAGCATTCATTGCAGCGACGAATGCAGGACGCCCACCCGGATAAGTACGCGCTAAAGCTGCTGCTGCTGGGTTTTCTGACTTCATTAGAGCGAACAGAAGAACTTCTGCACGGTTCATCTTGTCACCAACACGTAAGGTTGAACTTGAGTTTTTACCACCTGCACCAGCAAAATCAATTTGCTCAAGTGTAATTTCTTCTGACATGTTTAAACGGGCATCTGCCGTTACAACCGCTGTCATCACCTTTGTAATAGATGCAATTGGCACAGAAGCGTTAGTATTTTTACTGTAGAGCACTTCACCAGTTTGCGCGTCCATCACAAGTGCAGCTCGAGCGCTTACACTCGGCTGGGCATTATAACCAGACGTATCACGGATTGGAGCAATCTTCGGTGCAGATGCTACAATTTTCGGTGCACTACCACCACGCAAAGTTGTGGTTACCGATGTTGAACCTTGCGGAGTAGGTTCGTCATCTTCATCATTTAAAAATTGGCTAGCATCAGCTGAAGACCAATTTAAGCTTGCAGTACCACTATTCCCTGAGGACGGGTTATTGACGAGTTCTGCAAAGCTTGTTGAACTCAAACTAAGCAAAATAGACATGCTTAGCACATGCATTAAAGACTTTTTAGAATTTTTCACGGCACAATACTCGACTCAGGGTGATACACATTTGCGCTTACTATAATTATGCCTTACATTTGAGGTATAAGGTATAACGCTTTTACCGACACAATTGTGCACAACTATTCGCTCACTATATAAGAATAGGATTGCTAATTTTGTCATTCCATTGCAAGCTAATTTTGCTTTATGTAACAAAAAACTTGTTTTTTGAAAGAAAGGAGGTCTTCTTGATTACAGTTTTAGTTGTGGATGACCATGAACTTGTACGTACAGGTATCTGCCGTATGTTAGAAGATCATGCCGATGTAGAGGTCATTGGACAAGCCGAATCGGGTGAAGAAGCAATTGCTATTGTTCGTCAGAAACATCCTCAAGTTGTGCTACTTGATGTCAATATGCCTGGCATCGGTGGAGTAGAAACAACACGTCGTTTACTGCAAACCGCACCAGATACAAAAGTGATTGCAGTCAGTGGCTTAGCAGAAGAACCTTACCCTTCTCTTTTGCTTAAAGCAGGAGCTAAAGGCTACATCACCAAAGGTGCTCCAATTACCGAAATGGTTCGGGCGATTAATAAAGTGATGCAAGGCGGCAAATACTTTAGTGCCGATATTGCTGAGCAATTAGCAAGTTCTTATTTATCCGATACGCAGCAATCACCTTTTGATTCTCTCTCTGAACGAGAAATGCAAGTTGCAATGATGGTTGTAAATTGTATTAGCGCTCAAGAAATTGCAGACAAACTTTTTGTAAGTGTTAAAACAGTGAATACTTACCGCTACCGTATTTTTGAAAAGCTAGCCATTGATAGTGATGTTAAACTAACCCATCTCGCGATTCGCTACGGTCTGATCAAGCCTTAATCAGACTTACATGCAATTTCCCCTAAACTCATCCTTGTCCCATACGATATTTCGTTTGGGCACGTGGTATGGTTTATATCGCCTTATTATTGCGGTTAGCCTGAATATTATTTTGGTTTTAACCGATGCTCAAATCGACAATAGTCTACAACAACCCACTTTATATTCTTACACACTACTCGGCTATTCGCTCTTAAGCCTTCTTCAACTTTTATGTTTTAAGTTTATTGCAACTCAGGCAACAAGGCAGCTCATTTTATTTTTTGTAGTTGATATTATCTGTCTGAGTTTACTTACATTTTCAGTAGGCGAACCCAATCTTCAACTCAGCTTGCTCTATGTTATTGCCATATTTACTTCGGCTATTTTACTTAGCGCAAGAATGTCGTTGCTCATTACATTACTTGCAGTCATTGCGGTTATTTACCAACGCTTCGTTGGCAGTTTATTTGACTACAATAATTTAAATACGATTGGTAATAGCGCTTTATTGGCCTTCTTGTTTTTTGTAGTACACGGAATCGGGCAAATTGCGGTCCAGCGCTTTAAATTACTTGAAGCACTAACTTTCCATCAATCAATAGAACTCTATCAACTACAAAATATTAACCGCTATATCTTGGAACAAATTGAAGAGGGCTATTTAGTTCTAGATGAAAACTACGACATTGTTTTAAGTAATCCAGCCGCCTGCTCTCTTTTAGGAATTCCACCTCAATTTGCCAGTGAAAAATATCCCTTAGCAAAATGGCATGCTGACTTATTTGAAATATTAAAGTTTGATAATTTAAAAGAAGGTGATCGATTTATTTTTGAGTCCCGACTGTCGGCTTATTCTATTAATATTAAAGTGCAACATCTTTTGGTGCCGCAACAAGCATTAACACTACTCATCTTACAAGATGCGCAGCAGATTAATCAGCAAGCTCAACAACTCAAACTTGCCGCTTTAGGACAACTCTCAGCAAGTATTGCACATGAGATCCGTAATCCTCTTGCAGCCATTGTTCAAGCAAATGAATTACTCAAAGACAGTGATGTGGAACAGCAAAATACTTTACGCAATATGATTGGCAAGCAAACGAAACGCATTGATAGTATTGTTCAAGACACCTTAGGACTTGCCCGCAGTGAAAGAACGTATCCCATCCAGATCGAATTAAACAACTTCATAAAAACATTATTAGATGAAGATTTATCTGATGTTAAACATGCAATCCAGCTTAAAAGTTCTGATTTATCCTTAAAGCTATTGTTTGATGAAAAGCAACTCAGACAAGTGCTAATTAATCTTGTTAGGAATGCTCTACGACACAATGCACCCGATTCACCCTATGTTCTGATCAATATCCATTCACAAACAAATAAAATTTATATTGATGTGATCGATTACGGTGAAGGTGTTTCAAAACGTGATATATCTCAATTATTTAAACCATTTTTTAGTACCGAAATTAATGGAACTGGTTTAGGATTATATTTGTCTCATAGTTTTTGTGAGGCAAACCATGCAAAGCTCACTTATGTAGAGCAAAAACAAGGGGCATGCTTCAGAATAGAATGTCCAATAATATATTGATTTTTTTATTAGGTTTTTGGGGAAATGGCAGAACAGCAACCACTCGTTTTGCTTGTAGACGATGAAGAAGATTTGTGCCTGTTAATGCAAATGACTCTTGCACGAATGGGAATTAAGACACATCTTGCTTATCGGATTGAACAGGCCAAACAGCTCTTTACTCAGTTTCATTACGATGCGTGCTTGACCGATTTAAATCTACCTGATGGTAGTGGCTTAGAATTGGTCCAACATGTTTCTCAAACTTACCCACACACACCCATTGCAGTCTTAACCGCATACGGCAATATGGATATTGCAATTGCAGCATTAAAAGCGGGAGCTTTTGATTTTGTCAGCAAACCGATTAACCAAATTCATTTAGATCAATTGTTAAAAAAGGCGCTTAACCAGCCAAAACCAGAGCATGAGTTCGGTGAAACAACATTAGAAAATGACTTATTAATTGGGCGTTCACCACCTATACAAAACTTACGGACAGCTATTAAAAAAATAGCCCGCTCCCAAGCACCTGTGTTTGTTACAGGTGAGTCTGGTACGGGTAAAGAAGTCGTTGCTAATCTGATTCACCGCTTAAGCAACCGCAGTGAAGGACCATTTATTGCAATTAACTGTGGAGCAATCCCAACTGAGCTCATGGAAAGTGAACTTTTCGGGCATAAAAAAGGGAGCTTTACTGGCGCGACTCAAGATAAACAAGGTCTTATTTTATCAGCACACGGCGGCAGTTTATTTTTAGATGAAATTGCCGAATTGCCTTTAAGTATGCAAGTTAAATTGCTTCGGGCAGTACAAGAGAAAAAGATTCGCCCTGTAGGTTCAGATCAGGAAATTGATGTTGATTTTCGAGTAATCAGTGCCAGTCACCAAGACTTAGATTTATTAGTTCAACAAGGTAAATTCCGTCAGGACTTATTTTTCCGTATTCATGTTATGGATATTATGTTGCCGCCACTACGTGACCGTGGTGGAGATATTTTGCTATTGGCCAATCATTTTATTCAAAAGGTTTGTACGGAATGGGGAATTTCAAGCAAGCAATTAACGGCGAGCGCTGAAACTTACTTATTGCAGCAAGACTTTCCGGGTAATGTTCGTGAATTAAGAAATATGATTGAACGGGCTATTACTTTAAGTGATGATGAGTCCATTGATTTAACACACTTAGCGCCTCCTCTTAGAGGCAGTAGCGTGAGCCCGCAAATCGTAACGAAACAACTAAATCAAACACCGACTGTTCAGACTCATCCAAAATTTCCAATGGAAGGTTTAGAACGCTACCTAGAAAATATCGAAAAAGATATTTTACTAAATGCTCTGAACATGACGCATTGGAATCGAACTTTGGCCGCTAAAAAGCTAGGAATGACATTCCGTTCTTTACGCTATCGACTCAAAAAATTTGGCTTAGATACCGAAATGGGAGAGGAAGTATAAAAGTTACTTCCTCTTTAGAAATAAATCTGCGACGCGCTCTAAATATACATCTTCTTTCATTTCTGCGGGCAATGGATAGGTCTGATTAGGCTGGATACCCTGCCCTTCAATCATATTGCCATTTGGCGTGTAGTAATGTGAGACCGTCATCTGTAGAGCCGCCCCACTTGGTAAAGGAAATAGCTTTTGCACTACACCTTTTCCATAACTTTTTTCACCCATCACCCAAGCACGCTGGTGTTCTTTCATGGCCGCAGTAAAAACTTCTGCCGCTGATGCAGAACGGTGATTAATTAATATACCCAGTTTTATATTCTGAAATTCATTGCCAGGTAGTGCCTGAAACTGCTGGTTACCTTCCGAACGGCTTTTGGTTGAAACAATAATTCCGCTATTTAAAAATAAATCTGCTGATTCAACTGCTGCCGATAACAACCCACCCGGATTGTTTCGCAAATCGATTAAAACAGCCTTTAAACGTGGAGAACTGTTTTCTTCAATTAATCTTTTAATTTCATTAGCAGTGTCTTGTTGGAATACTCTAATTTTGAGTACAAGCACCTGATTATGTAGCATTACAGGTTCTATATCGGTTTCTATTTTTTTATTACGAACTAAGTTGATATTTCCGTTTAGCTCTTCTGCTTGTACTTGAAGTGTACTTCCTATAGAACCGTAAAGTAGGCCAAATACCTGATCTTGGTTTAAATTTTTTAAATCTTGGTTATCAATTTTGAGAATCGTCTGACCATTTCTCAAACCTAATTTATAAGAATCAGAACCGGTTTTAAGATCACGAATCATCCATTTATGAGCATGTGATTCAGGGCTTAATGCAAAATCAACTGATGCAAGATCACCCTCTGTGTATTGAATCAGTTGGCGATATTCTTCTGCCGATAAATAACGCGAATAACGATCTAACCCGCTCACTAACCCTTTTATGGCTTGTTGAAACAAGGCATCGTCAGACTTCACATCAACGTAATTATCTCGAACGATTCCATAGATTTGCACAAACTGTTGAATCGACTCGATTGGCACCTCTGCATAGCTATGTTCCGGTTCTTCCGAATCCGAATGCAAAGGTGACATTTTTTCTTTTACAACTGGCGCTGCAAAAGCAAGTTGGCTGCAACACAGCAACATACTTACAATAAGTTTTTTATATTTAATGTGTTGCAGCATCCAATCACCTTTAACTTATGCAGATAGTGTAATCAGATTACGTCCTTGCATTTCGGCAGGAACAGGAATCTGCATTAAATTGAGAATTGTCGGTGCTACATCTGCAAGCACACCACCTTCTGCAATTGTTGCTTGTGTTGGGCCAACATAGATAAACGGCACAAGCTCGGTTGTATGTTGAGTATGCACTTGCCCACTTTCGTAGTCTTGCATTTGTTCAACGTTACCATGGTCAGCAGTAATGAGCATATGGCCTTTTTTCGCCATAACTGCCTCATAGACACGACCTAAACAAGTATCAACCGCTTCAACTGCTTTAACCGCAGCATCAAACACACCTGTATGACCGACCATATCACCATTTGCATAGTTCACAACTAATAAGTCGTATTCACCCGAATTAATCGCTTTAACCAACTCATCAGTGACTTCATAAGCACTCATTTCTGGCTTAAGGTCATATGTCGCAACGTTTGGAGATGGAATTAAAATACGTTTTTCACCCGGATATTCATCTTCACGACCACCACTAAAGAAGAATGTCACATGCGCATACTTTTCAGTTTCAGCAATACGTAGCTGGGTTTTACCCAAAGAAGATAAATACTCACCCAATGAGTTTTTAAGGGCTTCTGGCATATATGCAACTGGTGCATCAATGCTCGCCTGATAACGCGTTAACATCACAAACTTAGAAAGATTCGGTACAACTTTACGTTCAAAACCAGCAAAGTCTTTCTCTACAAATGCGCGAGTAATTTCACGAGCTCGGTCAGCACGGAAATTCATAAATACAACGCTATCACCATCTTGAACTTTAGCAATATCACCAATACGAGTCGCTTTTACAAACTCATCATTTTCATTGGCTGCATAAGCTAGCTCCAACCCTTCAACCGCTGTTTGCGCAGTACGAAGTGCTTCACCTTCGGTTAACAAGCGATAAGCTTGCTCAACACGATCCCAACGGTTGTCACGGTCCATTGCAAAGTAGCGACCAATCATGGTTGCGATACGGCCTTGGCCCGGATATTGAACAAATAATGCATCTAATTTTTCTAAAGACGGCTGAGCACTACGTGGAGGTGTATCACGACCATCAAGGAACGCGTGTAAGTAAACTTTTGCACCGCGTTTTAATGCAAGCTCACACATCGCCACAATATGATCTTCATGTGAATGGACGCCACCTTCTGAAAGTAGCCCCATAATATGGACAGCACCGCCAGCAGCTTTGGCTTTTTCAACAGCGTCGATCAACACTTCATGTTTGAAAAAGTCACCAGTACGGATATCTTTAGTAATACGGGTAAAGTCTTGATATAACACACGGCCAGCGCCAAGATTCATATGGCCAACTTCAGAGTTCCCCATTTGCCCATCAGGCAATCCAACATCTTCACCTGAACCAGAAATTAGACTATTCGGATGCTTGGCTTTCATTGCCGCCAAATTTGGTGTTTTTGCTGCAAGAAAAGCATTATCTTCAATCGCTTCACGGTGTCCAACACCATCCATAATGACCAGAACGTGAGGGATCTTGCCAGCAGTTGCATCCGTCATAATCAATTTCTCTTTTGTCTACAATTTCGTCACAATATCTTACCGAATTTTCGGTCAAGACTCTATTTATTCCTATGGCTTTCACCAATATCCGCGATTGATGAAAACCATAAATATCACTTATTTCTAGCGAGCGCGGTAAAGCAAATAACTTCCGGCACCAAACATTAGCAAGATAGGCACAAGTACGAACCATGCTGGAGATGGAGAATAAACCAAGCTTGCATAGCCCAAGAAATCTTGCAAATAATAGAAACTCAAACCAATAAACAATGCGATCACCAAACGAAAACCCATTGATTGTTGGCGTAACGGTCCAAAAATAAAAGAACATGCCACGAGAACTAATGCGATGAGTGAAAATGGCGAAGCAACTTTTTGCCAGAAAGCCAATTGGTACGTCTTTGGTACCTGACTATATTCATCCATATAACGCATAAAGCTAATCAGTTGGCTTGGCGATAAATCTTCAGGATCTAAAGTCACCATATGCACATATTTAGGCTGTAATGCTAAAGCAAGCGATTGTTCTTCATGGTCAGTTTTGATGGCATTGCCTGCCGCCAAAATGTCCATTTGTTCAGCTTTTTTCAAAGCCCATTGACCATTTTTAATAAACTGTCCTTGCTGAGCATTAATTAATGATTGCAAGTAATAGTTCTGGTCAAAGTCGACCACTTGAATGTCTCTTAAATTGCCTTGAGAGTTAGCATAGTCGATATAGATAAATCGCTGCCCTTCACGTGACCAATAGCCTTTAACTTCACCTAAAGCAGCTACTGAACGATGGCTTTTAACACTTTGTGCTTTTTCATTGGTATAAGGAATAACCCATTCACTTAAAGCAAACGACAAAATAATAAGCAGTAAAGCTGAGCGCATAACCCAACCAACAATACGCCATAAGCTAACACCGACTGAACGCATAACAATGAGTTCACTACTCGTTGCCAATGAGCCCAGTCCAATCACAGCACCAATCAAGGCAGAGATAGGTAAAATTTCATAGAGATAGCGAGGAGCTCCCCACAGGACATAGACGAGAGCTTGCCATGCGTTATAGTCTGGTTTGAGCTCACCCAACTCACCAAGATATGTAAATAAGACCTGAAGAATGGACAAAACAACTGTGGTGCCAAACATCGCAAGCGCAGTGGTTTTCGTCACATATTTGGCGACTATTCGACGTGCTAACATTATAATTTCACTCGCTTGATCTGTTTCTTGATTTTTGGTCCTAACTTCTGCTTACGTGAGAATAAGGCGGCAGCAACGCCATACACAACTAACACGGCAGGATAAGCCCAAATATCGAGTTCTTCTTTACTAATACGAGTCTTGATTGCAATCATTAATACGATCAGACTGGAAAAAATAAAAATCGCCGGAATAAGACGGTAATAACGGCCTTGTCGTGGGCTCACCTCAGACAATGCCACTGATAGCATTAACGCAATAACAATGGTGAATGGCCCAAATAAACGCCATCCCAACTCACTTCTGATGACTGGATCATTTGTTTTTGAAAAGAGTTTTGTTGTTGATAGTGCTTCTACATCGCCACTCTCAAACTTAACATCTTTGTCATTTTCTAAACGTAGACGATAAGACTGAAACTCTGCTTGTGTATATTTTGGTTGTCCCGGAAATATTTCATAGCGACGACCTTGTACCAGATCAACGACATTGGCGGTGTCATTTGCAACTTCTACACGAGTCGCTTCTTTTGCCAAAATCATAACATCTGGCTTATCTTCTTTAGCAGCGCGTTGATAAAAGAAAATATCCTTCAAATTCTTTCGGTCTTCTGACAATGAACCTGCATAGATCGTATATGGCCCAGAGGAAATAAACTCTCTTGGTCGAACCAAATCGAAACCTGTCCGAACAGCTTGTGTAGTTGTCAGTTTTTCAAACTCACGTAGTCCCCATGGCGTCATCCAGAGCATAAGCACAGACTGAAAAACCATATAAACAAGCGTCATTGGAATGAGTAATCGTGCTAATTGATGACGGCTTACACCACTACCATTTAATACAGCCATTTCATGGTCAACATATAAACGACCAAACACCAACATTAAACCAATGAAAAAACCCAATGGTAAAATGAGTGTTAGAAATTCAGGTAAACGATATCCAATGATGCTAAACAAGATACTGGCATCTAAACGCCCCTGCGCCGCCACACCAAAGTATTTGATCAGACGACCACCCATCATGATTAGGGTCAGTAAAGAAATGACCACCAATGAGGTAGAGACAACTTGCTTGACGAGATAACGCCGAATAATCAAAGTAATACTTCCAAAAGGCTAATCGGGACGTGTGCTAGTTTACCCGAATGTTAAAAATATAAAACCGCACATTGCAACGCTATGCTTGAAAGTGTTTCAATGTTTTAATCCAACATAACTTTCTATAGGCAATCACGGCAGCCATGAAATTTACAACTTATACAACTTTTCCCGAACAGACATCTAATGAATCTTTGTGGGTTTTAGTTGATTCAGAACAGCTACAAAGCAACATCAACACATATCAAATCAATAACCTAGAAAGCGTTCTTACTGCCACCCAATTCAAAGGCAACTTCAATGAAACTCTGCCTTTATTCGGTCAGATTTCAAATCAACCTCATAGCCAATTACTTGGACTAGGAAAAACAGCCGAACTTCAGGCGGTTAAGCTCGCTAAACTTGCCCAAACCATTATCAAATCGACACAAAATAAATTTAAGCATATCGCGATTGATATTGCTGCGTTACCTGTCGAATACCATTATTTATTCGCTTTAAGCTTAACTCAAGCAGCTTATGGTTATGATGAGTTTAAATCGAAAAAAAATGAATTTGTGTTACAACAGGTTGATTTAATTAGTTCAACAACGAGCCTCGATGAAAAACAACTGGCTTTAGTGCATGCCGTACAGTCTGGTCAGTCGTATGCACGTGACCTTGGAAACCGTCCAGGTAACATTTGCTTCCCTGAATATTTGGCAGAACAAGCATTAGCTTTAGCTGCAGAATTCCCTGACTTACTCAAAGTAACTGTCTTAAATGAACAGCAAATGGCTGATTTAGGTATGTATGCTTTTCTTGCAGTCAGCAAAGGATCTGAACGTCCGGGTCGTATCGTAACACTCGAATACCAAGCTGGAATTGATCAAGCGCCTGTTGTGCTTGTTGGTAAAGGCGTTACTTTTGATACAGGCGGTATTTCTTTAAAACCAGGCCTAGGCATGGATGAAATGAAGTTCGATATGTGCGGTGCAGCCTCTGTACTAGGTACTATTCGCGCGCTATGCGAGGCAAGACTTCCTATTCATGTCGTTGGAGCAATTGCAGCTGCGGAAAACATGCCTTCAGGTAAAGCAACTCGCCCAGGCGATATTGTGACAACCATGAGCGGACAAACTGTTGAAATTTTAAATACCGATGCGGAAGGTCGTTTGGTACTGTGCGACACATTGACCTATATCAAACGTTTCAATCCAGCAGTCGTGGTTGATATCGCAACATTAACTGGTGCATGTGTAGTCGCTTTAGGTAAAGTACTGAGTGGGTTATTCTCACCAGATGATGCTTTAGCAGCTGAACTTCAACAAGCGGGTGAGCAATCATTTGACCGTGTATGGCGTATGCCAGTGATTGAGGATTATCAAGAATTACTTGATTCACCATTTGCTGACATTGCGAACATCGGCGGTCCATACGGCGGTGCAATTACGGCAGCATGCTTCCTTGAGCGCTTTACACGTGAGTACCGTTGGGCTCATTTAGATGTAGCAGGAACAGCATGGTTATCTGGTCCAGCTAAAGGTGCAACAGGTCGCCCAGTACCATTACTCATGCAATTTTTAGCGAATCGTGTAAATACGAATGGCTAAAGTTAGTTTTTATCTGTTTGAAACCAGTGAAGAACGGCAAGTCGATAGTGCTTGCCGTTTATGCCGAAAGATTTTACAGAAGCATCCTAAAATCTGGTGGTATTGCCCAGATGTGCAGCTACAACAAACTCTTGATGAAAGATTATGGGATTTCGACCCTGCAAGTTTCATTGCGCATGGCATTGACCAAGCTGAAGCTGCTGTATGTATTTCGGCTAAACAACCGCTTGAACAAGGCTTGTTAGTATTTAATTTTAACAATCATGCACTTGAACAAGTTGATCATTTTAGCCACATTATAGAAATTGTTGAAAATAATGAAACAGCCAAGCAAATTGGCCGAGAAAAATTTAAAATGTATCGCCGTTTGGGTATAGAACCGCGGACCTTTAAATTATAACGCGCTAAAATGTAAATACTGTTGAACAAAGGAGAAGCATGGTGGCATTAAATGTCGGGCAAGATTTTAAAAAAAGATGGTTAAATGCGCCTGAAGCTGTCCGTCATGCCTATCAACAAGATCTGGCACGTATTTGCGACCTATTAGAACCACAAACCCCTATTCAGCTTTGGGTTTTAAATGACGAAAAAGCGCAGTTAGAATCGCAGCAAAAAATTGAACAAGCTTACGCGGACCTTAAGGCAGAGCTTATTGAGCAAGCACGTATCCGTCGTCAGCTCGCTTTAGAAAAAGCGCTTGCTGACAAACGTGCATCAGAAGCTGCTTATGCTGCGGAGTTGCAAGCAGACGAAATTCGCAAGTTTAATGAACAGACTGAAACATTACAGACATTACGTAGTCATTTAGAACAAGAAGTTGCAGAACAAACTGCACGTTATCAGAAAAACCCTGAAACCCCAGCCGTCAATTACTCTGCTGGCGTAAAACTTAGTATCACCGATGATCAAATCTTATCTGAGCTTGAAAGTTTACGCATTCGTTTAGAACTTGAAGCTGAAAACTTAATTGAAGAGTCCGTAACGGCTTTCCGAGCTAAACTACATTCGGCAGCTCAAGAAGAAATTGAATATATTTTAAAGAACTCTAAGTTTTCTGATGAAAAAATAGAGAAGTAAAGTTTTAAAACTTCTTCTGTCATAAAACTGACACCTATATGTCACAAAATAGACATAAATATTATTCTTGTAGATCAATTGATTATGAGAATAGAAAGTAGTGATTTTAAGATAATTAATGAGGGTAAGAAATGGACATTCCACATCAGATTTCAAAGCAACTTGAGCAGCTTAATCAGGGTGAGCAATGGACATTTTCAGCACAAGAACTTTATATGAGTCATAACGACTTTAATTCGCTTTCAATCTTGCTGACACGAGCGTCGGAAAAAGGTGAGTTTTCAATTACACGCACTCAGCATACTAAACCATGGGTTGGCACACATTCGGTTACACTCACCAAGCATTAATTTTTAAAAATAAAAAAACCGGAACATATGTCCGGTTTTTTTATTTTGATGATCTGGCTTTTATTTTAAAAAACCATTTTCAGCTAAAAAAGCCATACTAATATTTGACTCAGTTTTTTGCTCAGCTGCTTTATCACCTAGCAATAAACGCTCGATATAACGCGCCAACACGTCGACTTCAAGGTTGACCTTACTGCCTACTTGCCACGTTCCAATATTGGTACGTTCTGCAGTATGCGGAATCAAATTCAAGCTTAAAATATTTCCACGCAAGTGGTTAATCGTTAAGCTAATTCCGTCAACGGTTACAGAGCCTTTTTCCGCCAAATATTTAGCAAGTTCTGTCGGTGCTGTAACTTCATAATAGATTGATCGAGCATCTTCACGCACTACGGTAATTTCACCTACGCCATCAACATGACCACTTACAATGTGCCCACCAAAGCGCGTTGTCGGTAACATTGCCTTTTCAACATTGACACGTTGCCCAACTTTCCAGTTACCCAAAGTCGTTCGATTTAAACTTTCACGGGAAACATCTGCTGCGTACCAGTTATCGCCCCATTCAATCACTGTAAGACAAATACCATTGGTTGCAATCGAATCACCCAAATGTACATCAGACATATCCAGATCAGTCTGAATACGTAGACGTACATCACCACCTACACTTTGCAGGCTTTCAACTTTACCTAAACTTTCAATGATGCCTGTAAACATGGCTCAATCTCCAAATCTTTTTACACTGCTTAAATTGCAGCGCTTACCAAAGTGCGAGCTGTGTACTATTGCCTGAGGTATCTACACCACCTAGCTCGGCGAAGTGGTAAAGCTGGCCTAATAACTGACGTAATGGTGGTCCTGACTTAGCATGAGTATCAGTAATCACAATAAACTCAAGCACGCGTGCACGTTCAGACTGTCGTTGTTTACTCACTCGATAGCGCGGAACATCTTGTGTTAACAAGGTTACTTTGCCTCGTTCCAGATTGGCCATAAGTAAATCTTTCGGTTCGATATTACCATCAGTTGAATAGCTGGTCAGAATATAGCGCGCATTGATCGTTGAGAGTAATTTCTCATATGCATCTTTTGCATGTTTAGAAGAGTTATATGGACTCGGACGCTCTTTACGCCATGCTCTATCAATACCACTCTTATAACCTTTAGTATCTGGTGATGGTAAATCCACCTGATCCCATAAAGTTAATGCATTTAAAACGTGGTAATTACTACTATATGCGTGCTGGTTATATGGTGGATCGAGATAGGCAACATCAACCTCAAAACCACTCATTTGATTTGCTAGATGTTGTGAATCTACACACCACATTTCAGCAGCCGGACGTTTGCGATCACCAATCTCACAAAAACGGCTCGGTGTTAACCAAAGTAATGATTCAATTCGTTCTAGCGCAGTTTGAGTACGTCCGCCCCACCCTTGGTGGAAGCTTTTAAATACACCACTGGTGTTACTGACAAAACTAGCTGAATAGAGCAATGGCGCAAGCAAAGCGCTCATCTCTACATCATTAATTGCACCTTGTGCCTGCCATGTTGCGATCTGCTGACGAATTGCATCGATACGCATACCGTTACGGCGTTTAAAGAATAAACGGTCACGGGTTGGATCGTATACATCATCGTTACGTGGACAAAGGTTATGCGTTACCCAACCTTTAACTTCAGGTAAACGATTTAAATAGTCGATTGCCTTTTGATAGCCACCCAGTTCTTTAAAAGCAGGCGCATCTACACAGGCTAAAATCGCATGATTTAAAGCATGACTATAAGGTTCCCAGTCGTTTGCAATGACTCGGTAACCATTTTGACGTGCTAAACGAGATACAACGCCACTGCCGGCAAAGAAATCGGCAAAAATCGGTGGATTCTTTTTCTTGCTATTCAGTGTCCCTGTAATTTCAAGGGCTTCTAAAATTAGATGGAGCAATCGGCGCTTGTTACCCAAGTACGGCACAAGCTGATGGAAAAGATATTCGTCTGTCGTACGGGCTGCATGACGACGTTTGTGATAAACCGAAGGCTCTGAATTCATACTTTCTCTTGCGTAGGGATTAACCTTAAGCGTATATCTTGATCAATTTTTGTCACATCAAGAAGTGTAAAACGAAGTTGCTCTGCCATATATTCAAACTCTGCATTGAACATGGCCCTTGCACTTTTCCCCAATAAGGTCGGGGCAATATAACTGATCAATTCGTCCACCAAACCTTCTTGCAAAAAGGCAGTAGACAATGTTGCGCCAGCTTCAACCAACACATCATAAATTTGATGTTGCTTAGATAGGGTCTGTAACAGCATTTTTAAAGGCTGAATTTCTAATTGTATCACGCCTAAATCAGCAAGTTCTTGACGATACGGCCCCATTACCATCACAGTTTCAGGATTTTCTAAGATCTTAGCGTTAAGTGGTAAACGTCCTTGGCGATCTAAAACAACACGTTTTGACTGAGCAACTGTCTCGATATCAAAATTATTGAGTGAACGCACGTTAAGCTGACAATCATCTGCGATCACAGTTTCAATACCTGTAATCACTGCTCCAGAAATGGCACGCCAATGTTGTACATCTTGGCGCGCAGCCGAACCAGTAATCCACTTCGACTCACCTGATGCCATTGCAGTACGCCCATCTAAACTTGAGGCTACCTTTAAACGTACATAAGGCAAGCCTGTAGACATTGCCTTTAAAAAACCTTGATTAAGTTTTGATGCTAAATCTTCGCAAATGCCAACTTCTACTTCAATTCCGGCATTTTCTAAAATCTGAACACCCTTACCCGCAACCAATGGATTTGGATCAGGACAAGCAACCACTACTTTTTTAACTTGAGCTTTCACCAATGCTTCGGCACAAGGAGGGGTTCTGCCATAATGCGCACATGGTTCAAGCGTGACATAAGCCGTTGCACCTTGTGCATGTTCACCCGCTTCGCGTAAGGCAAAAACCTCTGCGTGTGGCTGACCCGCTTTAGGATGAAAACCTTGGCCAATTAACTGATCATCTTTGACAATCACACAACCAACATTTGGATTAGGCTTGGTCGAATATAGTCCTCGTTTGGCAAGTTCAATGGCTTGCTGCATCCAATACTGATCTTGTTTCAACTCAGACATAAAAATCTCAAATGATTAGTGTTCACGTTGCTGCATTTGCTCTATTTGACGGCGAAATGCTTCAACATCCTGAAAATCTTGATAGACAGAAGCAAATCGGACGTAAGCTACATGGTCAAGTGCAAATAAAGATTGCATGACGATTTCGCCAATTGTTCTAGATTTCACATCACGCTCACCTAAACGGCGAATCTGCAACTGAATATCACTTAAAACTGTTTCGATCTGCTCTTGTGTGACCGGACGTTTTTGCAAAGCATGCATTAACGAACGACGTAATTTGGCCTCATCGAAAGGTTCATTTTTTCCATTCGATTTGATCACACGGGGCATTACCACTTCATAGCTTTCAAAAGTGGTAAAACGTTCACCGCAACTTACACACTCACGACGTCGACGAATCTGACAGCCTTCGGCGGCTAAACGTGAATCGATGACTTTACTATCTGCGGCGTTGCAAAATGGACAATGCATAGCGGATTTATAGGGTCGATTACTTTGACCTAGTGTAGCAAAATTTCTACACTTACAGAACCAGCATTCTTCAAGACAAAAAAACAGTCCGAAGACTGTTTTTTGATTGGAATATATTACGAATTATTCGATACGTTCGCCATGTTGGCTTAAATCCAGACCCATGCGTTCATCATCAGCATTAACACGGATACCAATCACAAGATCAATCACTTTAAGAATAACGAAAGTCGCGATACCGCTGTAAACCATGGTTGCCAATACGCCTTCAACTTGTACCCATAATTGGCCAGCGAATGTTGGAGCTAATGCAACGTTGGCTGCTTTAATAATTTCGTCACTGTAGAATACGCCAGTTAAAATCGCGCCGACAATACCACCTACCGCATGCAAACCAAACGCATCCAAAGCATCATCGGCTTTAAGTAAGCGTTTAAGTGCTGTAATACCCCAGAAGCACACTACGCCACCAATAAGGCCCATCACTAAAGCACCGCCTACCCCAACAAAACCTGCTGCTGGTGTAATCACAACTAAGCCAGCTACCGCACCAGAAGCACCGCCTAATACAGATGCTTTACCACGGATCATACGTTCAACAACTAACCAAGAGAATGCAGCAGCGGCAGCGGCAACTTGAGTCACTAAAATTGCCATACTTGCACGAGCACCAGCGCCTAGAGCACTACCACCGTTAAAGCCGAACCAACCCACCCAAAGTAAGCTTGCGCCCACTACAGTTAAAGTCAGGTTATGCGGAGCCATAGATTCGCGGCCAAGGCCAATACGTTTTCCAAGCATGTAAGCAGCAACTAGACCTGCAACACCTGAGTTGATATGTACAACTGTACCACCAGCAAAATCTAATGCGCCTGCTTTAAATAACCAGCCATCTGCAGCCCACACCCAGTGGGTAATTGGTGCGTAAACAACGAGCACCCAAACTGCAATAAACACCATGAAAGCTGAATATTTCATACGGTCTGCAATAGAACCGCTAAGAATCGCCACTGTAATAATGGCAAAAGTCATTTGGAAAATAACAAAGAGACTTTCAGGAATTGTCCCACTTAATGCATCAAACGCTACCCCGTTTAGCATTGCTTTAGACAAATCACCAAAAAATGCACCTGTGCCAGAGAACGCGATTGAATAACCAGCAATCACCCACAGCAAACTTACCAAGATTGCAGCTGAAAGGCTGAACATCATCGTACTGAGTACATTTTTTTTACGTACCATACCACCATAGAATAATGCCAATCCCGGAATGGTCATTAATAGAACCAATGCGGTTGAAACTAAAATCCAAGAGGTATCACCCGTATCAAGCGTAGGTGTCGGTGCAGGAGCTGCTGGAGTTTCAGCAACTGGTGCTTCTGCAGTAGTTGCAGTAGCTGGAGATGTTGATGCAGCCGCAACTTCCGATGTTGGCGTTGTTACAGCTTCTTCTGCCCAAACGGCAGTACCACCCAAAAGAGCGCCTGATAGACTGAGCGCCATAAGCATTTTTTTCATTCGTGTCCCCCAACCTCATTTGCGAGTTATTTTCTACTCAGCAAGCTTTGTGCCAATTTAGACAGCATCCGGTCCAGTTTCACCCGTACGGATACGGATTACTTGTTCCAGGTTAGTCACAAAAATCTTACCATCGCCGATTTTTCCAGTGCTTGCGACACGTGTAATTGATTCAATTACTGCGTCGACCATTTCATCACTAATCGCAATCTCGATTTTTACTTTAGGTAAGAAATCAACCACATACTCCGCGCCACGGTAGAGTTCAGTATGCCCTTTTTGACGACCAAAACCTTTAACTTCAGTTACGGTAATCCCTTGTACACCAATGTCAGAGAGTGCTTCACGCACGTCATCCAATTTAAACGGTTTTACAATTGCAGTTACAAGCTTCATGTTTGTTTCCTTCGGCTTCTTTTCACCAGTAAGGTTTTATGTTCAATTTTCATGCCAATATTTCAAAGGTTGAGGGAAATGAATCTTTTGCATGAACTTTCTTTATAACCTATTTAGTGAGCAAGATGTAGATGAGCTATCAAAAATAAAATGAATTTTCAGTAGTGTTACATGCTGATTTAATGATCTATTTGCACTAAAAAAATTGAAACCTATATCCAGCGCTTAAGCAGTGTTAAACTGTAAAGCATAAGGTAATACAACACTTTGGATATTTCATGCTAGAAACTTTGCTACAGGCCATTCTGGAACAAATTGATGAGCCTAAAAAAGATTTGGAAAAAAATTTACGTGCATTATTAAATGAAGCGGTCGAAAAGTTGGATCTTGTTTCCAAACAAGAGATCGACCGTCAAAAGACTGCACTTCAATCAGCCAATCAACGTTTAGAAGAGCTACAAAAACAAGTAAGTTTGTTAGAAGAAACTTTAAAGAATAAAAAATAAGCACCAACGTAGCGCATTTATACTTTACAACGATTAAAAATGAAGCACCATAATGGAACAATAAGATGTCTTTTTCTAAAATTTATACACGGGGACTTTTAGGTTTACATGCACCTCTGATTGAAGTTGAGGTACATGTGAGTCAAGGCTTACCTTCTCTTACTATTGTCGGCCTAGCAGAGGCGGCGGTAAGAGAAAGTAAAGACCGAGTTCGCTCAGCCATTATTAATAGTGGATTTCAATTTCCAACAAAACGGCTGACCATTAATCTTGCACCAGCAGATTTGCCCAAAGATGGATCACGTCTAGATTTACCTATTGCTATAGGTATTTTAATTGCTTCTGGCCAGCTCCCAGAAAACTGTGCCGAAGATTTTGAATTAATTGGTGAATTAGCTTTAGATGGCCATGTAAGACCAGTGTCAGGTACTTTAACTTTGGCAATGGCGTGTCAACAGGCCAAGCATAAAATGCTTTTACCTCTCGATAACAGTCAGGATATTAGCCATTTACCAAATCTTGAATGTTATCCAGTGAGCCATTTAAAAGAAGTTTGTGATCATTTCTTGGGCATCAAATCGCTATCTTCGACTGAACCTGCAACGACCTCAAACCAAATGCCTTATAAATTTGATCTGGCAGATGTAAAAGGTCAGCTACGTCCACGTCGCGCACTAGAAATTGCCGCCGCAGGTGGGCACTCGCTGCTCTTTAAAGGACCACCAGGTACAGGTAAGACTTTACTCGCTTCACGTCTTCCTTCAATTTTGCCACCGCTTTCTAATCAGGAAACGCTTGAAGTCGCGAGTATTTATTCTATTTCAAATACACCGCATACCTTTGGTCAGCGTCCATTTCGCGCGCCCCACCATACAGCATCAGCGA
This sequence comes from Acinetobacter pittii ATCC 19004 = CIP 70.29, assembly GCF_000369045.1. Classification (GTDB taxonomy): domain Bacteria; phylum Pseudomonadota; class Gammaproteobacteria; order Pseudomonadales; family Moraxellaceae; genus Acinetobacter; species Acinetobacter pittii. The sequence continues at coordinate 445,499 of NZ_KB849797.1, forward strand.
TTGCACTAGTTGGGGGCGGTTCACATCCTAAACCGGGTGAAATTACATTATCTCATTTAGGGGTTTTGTTTTTAGATGAACTCCCCGAGTTTGACAGAAAAGTTCTAGAGGTCTTACGTCAGCCGCTTGAGTCAAAAGAAATCATTATTTCACGTGCAGCTCGGCAAATTACTTATCCTGCAAACTTTCAGCTCATTGCAGCAATGAACCCTTGTCCATGTGGTTATGCGTTTAATCAAGACAGCCGTTGCCAATGTTCGCCAGAGAGTATCAAGCGCTATCAAAACCGTATATCAGGACCATTACTTGACCGTATCGATTTACATATTGATGTACCGCCTTTAAAAGCTCAAGAACTGCAAGATCCAACGCCTGCTGAAGACTCTACGGCTGTAAGACAGCGTGTGATTTATGCTTATAAACAACAAATGCAAAGACAAGATTGTTTAAATCAAGCACTTTCACCGAAACAACTTGAGCAATATGCTGTACTTGATAGTACTTCTCAACGAATGATTGAAATGGCTCAACAACGTTTGAATCTGTCGGCTCGTGCTTATCATCGTGTTTTACGGGTTGCTCGTACCATTGCCGATTTGGCGCAAAATGAGATGATCCAAAGTCCTCATCTTACAGAAGCGCTCTCTTATCGAGGCAATCATTCTTAAAATAAAAACAGCGGATTATGAGTCCGCTTTTTTAATATCTATAGAAGTTATTAATAAGAGAATTTATTACTCCCTATGTATTAATAGAAGTAAAGAGGATGCTATGAAAATTTTGGCTATCTCAGGTAGTGCAAGAAAAGAATCTACAAATACTGCTCTATTAAGAGCAATGAAGGATATAGCACCGTCCGACATTGAATTGACAGTTTTTGATCATATTAATAATCTGCCTGTCTTTTCTCCAGATAATGAAGGAGAAAAAACGCCTACTGTAGTGGAAGATTTCATCAAATCTGTTTCTGATGCAGATGGCATTATCATCTCAAGTCCAGAATATATCCGTTGTATTCCAGGTGGTCTCAAGAATGCAATTGATTGGATGGTTTCCCGTACCGAAATTATAGATATACCTATTGTCCTGGTTCATGCATCTAGCCGCGGCGACGACATGCTAGTTTCTTTAAGAAGAGTATTGTCGACTGTTAGTAGCAATTTCTTTGAAGATTTATTTTTAAGGATTTCTCTCATCGGCAAATCTCCTGAACAAATTAGCGAGATGCTACAAACCGAAAAATATAAGTCACAAATTACTCCCTTTCTGCTTACCTTTGTCTCAGAGATTCAAAAATGTAGAAATGAATTAGAGTGAACTTTCTTAAAATAAAAGAGCGGATTATGAGTTCACTGTTCTTTTATTAAGAATCCCATTTAGCTTCTCGATTAAAGCAGTGATTTCCTTTTCTGATAAAGCAGCAAAGCCAAAACGAACACAATGGTTAGAAGGCTCCCCCTGTTTAAACTTCTGCTCTGTATCAATGTTGAGTTCTTTTAGCTTTATGAGCTGATCTTGAGTAAATGCTTTCTGGAATTTCGCCCATAAGGCCATTCCACCTGCAGGTGGTTGTATCTGAACAGTCTCAGCAAAAACTCGATGGAACTCAGTTAAGGCATGGTCACGACGTAGTTGATATATTTTTTTCATTTTACGGATATGCCGCTTGATTTCCCCTCGCTGCATTAAATCTGCTAAAGCAAGTTCCGTAATGTTATTGCCTTGCCGATCAATCAATAGAATATCTTCTGTAATCGATTGAATGATTGTTGAGGACGCTACTATATATCCCAATCGGATGCCGGGTGCAAAGACCTTAGACAATGAGCCAATATGAATAACCAATTCAGAATGAGGCAAACTCGCTAAGGGTGGCATGGGCCGACTGTCATAGTGGAATTCGTGGTCATAATCATCTTCAATAATATAAAAGCCCCATTTTTTTGAAAGCTCCAAGAGTTGAAGACGACGATTCATTGGCATTGTGACAGTTGTAGGATATTGATGATGCGGAGTTGTATAAATGGCAGCTACAGAATGCTCTTGTAAAATCCGTTCTAAATCTTCAATGACAATACCTTGTTCATCTAATTTAACAGAAACCACTTGAAAGCCATTTGACTGAAATGCTTTAAAAGCAGATGGATAATATAATTCTTCAACAACGATAACTCCCTGCCGATTGGGTAATGCTCGAGAGGCAAGAAAAATTCCCATCTGGCTACCACGTACAATACAAATCTCATCTTCAGCAACATTCATAAAACGTTCCATTGACAACATTTGTTGTAAAGCCTGTCTTAGCTCAACCATCCCTCGTGGGTCACCATATCCCATGTACTGGTTTTGCATAATTTTAATCAGTGCATGCCGGTATGCCCGCGAAAATAGTTCGTAGGGAATAAGCCTCGGATCTGGCACACCATCGTTATTTGGGCGTTGAATCACTTCTTGAGTGATTGGTTTATCATTAACTGTTCGCTCAGATACTGGCTCTATTTGAAGCTGTTTTTCCGGCAAAACATCCGCCACAAATGTGCCTTTTCGGGGATGGGTCACAAGCCATCCTTGTGCCTCTAACTCTTCATAGACTGCTTGTACGGTTTTTCGATTAATTCCTAGTTCTTTTGACAAGCTACGAGACCCGGGCAGCATCGTACCCTGCACTAAACGGCCATATAAAATTTCCTGACTAATCAAGTTAGTCAGTTTTAGAAATACCGTTTTTTCTTCTCTTTCATCGATACGAAAATGTACTTGCCAAGGTCTTAGCATATTCGCCCCATCTGGACCATATAACTTATTAAAACTGGATGTATTGATTCATCCAGTTGTTTTCTATTCTGCCTTCACCTACTTAATTTGGTCAACTGGACTGGAGAAGAGATGAAGACTGCTGCTGTAAACAAACAAGACCTTATGCAACATGCACAGCAAGACATGCAAAAGTGGATTAGCGACTTAGATTTAACTGATCGTCAAAAGCTTGCACTCACTTGTCGTATTTTATTTGATCATGGGCATGATGCTGGTTTAGCAGGCCAAATTACCTGCCGTAGTGAAAATAAAGAATCCTTTATTACCCAACGTTTCGGTTTAGGTTTTGATGAAATTACTGCCTCAAATTTACTTGAGGTGAATCAAGATTTAGAACCTATCAATCAAGAAGGAATGGCAAACCCAGCCAATCGTTTTCACACATGGATTTATAGAGAACACCCAGAGGTGAATTGCATTATCCATACGCATCCGACTCATGTAGCGGCTCTATCGATGCTACAGGTTCCACTTATGATTTCCCAAATGGACGTTTGCGCACTTTACGAAGACTGCTCATTTGTAGGTCATTGGCCAGGTGTCCCTGTAGGTAATGAAGAAGGTATTTTGATTTCTTCTGCGCTTGGTAAAAACCGTGCTGTTTTGTTGTCTCATCATGGCCAACTGGTTACAGGAAAAACCATTGAAGAAGCCTGCAACTTGGCTCTTTTAATTGAACGAGCAGCTCAACTGCAACTGCTAGCCATGTCTGCCGGACAAATCCAGCCCATCCCCCATGCTTTAGCAAAAGAAGCTCATGACTGGGTTTCTACCGATAAACGCAACAAAGTGAACTTTGCCTACTACGCACGTAAAGCTTTGAAAAAACATTCTGGCTGTATTTAAAAAGAGATTTCCACCATGAAACTAAACGGCATTATTGGCTACCCTGTTACCCCATTTTCTGATGACAACACCATTAATCTTCCTGTTTTAAAACAGATGCTGGATTTGCTTATTGAAAACGGTTGCGACGCGATTGCGCCTTTAGGCAGTACAGGCGAAAGCGCTTATCTTGAATGGGATGAATGGTGCTTAGTCGCAAAAACTTCAATTGAAAGTATTAATAAACGCGTGCCTGTCATTATTGGAATTTCAGAACTCACGACTGATCAAGCCATTAAAAAAGCCCAAGTCGCGCAAAGCTATGGTGCAGATGCACTTATGGTGATTCCTATATCTTATTGGAAGCTAACAGACCAAGAGGTTTTTGAATATTATCAAGCAATTGCCAAAGAAACTACTCTACCAATTATGATTTATAACAACCCCGCGACTAGCGGTGTTGATATGTCTCCAGAGTTAATTGTGCGTATGTTTAATAGCATTGCAAATATTACGATGGTGAAAGAAAGTAGCGGTGATATTCAGCGCATGCATAAAATTTATGAGCTATCAAAAGGAGAACTCCCTTTTTATAACGGGTGTAACCCTCTAGCTTTAGAAGCTTTATGTGCGGGAGCAAGCGGTTGGTGTACAGCAGCACCGAACCTGTTAGGTCAGCGACCTCAACAGCTTATTGAACATGTGAAAAATGGTGAATTGGAACACGCCCAAAATTCATTTTATCAGCAACTTCCTCTACTACGCTTTATTGTAAATGGTGGTTTACCTAAAACGATTAAAGCTGGTTTACAACTAAAAGGTGTCTCTGCGGGCTTACCACGCAAGCCATTATCTAAAGCTACGGATATTGAGCTTAACCAGTTAAAACAGCTATTTTCTGAAATAGAAAACTAATAAAAAAGCGGGTTACTCACCCGCTTTTTTAAAACTCAAACTTAGAATGTTTTAGTTAAACTAAACACTAAACCTGTGTCATAAGGTTTTTTCTGAGCATCAGTCATACCAGAAGTACTAATGTCTGTACCAACAACATCTAGCTCAGCAACAATACCTAAAATGTTATAGTTGACGCCAACTTTATAATCGATATAGCTATCGTCTTCACCTGGCCCACCTGCAACTACAAGTAAAGAATCTTTGTTTTTGAGTTTGTTATAACCAACTGAAGCAAGTCCAGTAAATCCTGTATCTGCAATTGGTGCTGAATAACCAACGTTGAAATACCAGAACTCATCAGAGTGGCCCCAGTAATCATCTGAATAGCTTACGCCCACACTAAGTGCATCACCTTTAAACAAAGAGTCTGCAAACGTTAATTTTCCGTAAAATTCGGTGAAGTCGAAGCCAGTATCACCATTGTATGGGTTAGTAAATTTTGAGTCAGAACCAATATAGCCATAATGAATTACACCCACATCATACGTTGGTGCAAGCGTATCAGACAATTTTAATGTATTTGTATAACCTAAAGAGATATCGGTTTCAGTTGAAACGCCAGGTGTATTAAAGTCTACGCTTGACCCCCAAAGCGCAACATAAGCACCTGACTTATGAGAAAAGGTGAACCCACCTTGAATAGCTGGGTTATTTGACGATTGGGTAACACCACGGAAACGGTAGTCTGTGGTCGCTGCCACACTACCTGTTGCCGTGATTCCATAAAAAGATGGAGCATCTTCAGCCATAGCCATAGTTGACCCTGCTGCAAAGATACCAAGAGTTACTGCCTTAAGTGCAAATTTCATCATTTTGATCTCCCCCACAATGAACGCACGATTTATAGGAATTAAACAAATTGTGTTACTTGAGCTTTAGCAATTGCTGTGCCAAGTACGAATTTGCTATCAGTTCTCTTCATTAATTTTGAGATCAAACTCACTTTATTATAAAATTTCTGGGTAATTTTTATAAAAATATATCCATAAAAAACATAGCGATAAAATAAAATTCTTATGCGATAAAAAATACTAAACATACGAAAACCCCTTATCGGAAATTAATGAGCGAGGCGTGAAGTATTCATTTGTTGCACATAAATTTTCTATTTAATCTTAGAGGCGAGATATAAAAAGTATGTAAATTTCTGGAAGACAATGCTTGTAATGATCTGTGATTGCGCATTTCTACTCATTGGATTTGTTTATTTATTACTTGTTTAAAGTAGATGTACTATTTTGGGTCTTTTTTAAGCAATAATATGGATAAAAAGAGTAGTGCACAAAATACAAGCAATTTATTGCACTAAATTTGATCAATCTAAACATATTTTGTTATCCGCCTGTAGTGATCTATTTTTGTACATTCCATTTTTAAAATAACGTTATATAGTAACAATTTAAAGGGTATAAAAATAAAAGTGATGAAAAAAGAAACTTAAAACAAGATTAAAAAGTAAACATATCCAACAAAAAAGAGTAAAAAATGAACACAAGAATCAACTATTTTTTGAACTTTAAATACAAAATAAATGGTAAAAATCCACTAAAAATTAAATTACTTTTTTTATTTTAAACAATAGATTAAGTATAAAAGACGAATTATAAATTTATTAAACAACCCCTACCACATTAATCAAATCCTGCATAGCATATATAAAATAAAATGAACAAAAATATATCTTTTTTACAGATTACTTATACAATTGATGGAAATCCTAGGCCCTGAACAATAACAAGGCACAGGATTTATCGTTTTTATGAGGTTCTTTAAATATGCTAAAAGCACAAAAACTTACATTAGCAGTTCTCATTTCTGCGGCAATAATTTCCTCAGCTCAGGCAAGCGAGCAAAGTGAGGCAAAAGGATTTGTTGAAGATGCGAACGGTTCTATTCTCTTCCGTACAGGTTACATCAACCGTGACAAAAAACAGGGCGCAAAAGATACTAGCTCATTTGCTCAATCAGCAATTGTAAGTATTGATTCTGGCTTTACCCCTGGTATTATTGGTTTCGGTGTTGGCGCTGTGGGTGATGGTTCATTTAAGATCGGTGAAAATAAAAATGCCGGTAACCAAATGATCCCATTACATAATGATGGCTCCGCTTATGATCACTGGGCTCGTGGTGGTGGTAGCGTTAAAGCACGTTTCTCGAATACAACAGTACGTTACGGTACTCAAGTACTCGACCTACCTGTTCTTGCAAGTAATACTGGACGTATGGTTCCTGAATATTTTACAGGTACTTTATTAACTAGCCATGAAATCAAGAATCTTGAAGTTGTTGCTGGTAAATTTACTAAAAACCAAATGTCTGATCAAATCAATACCGATGCTGACGTAAATGGTAAGGGTCTTGATCGTGCAATTGTGTGGGGTGCTAAATACAAGTTTGATGATAATTTAAATGCATCTTACTATGGTTTAGACAGCAAGAATAAGCTTGATCGCCATTATGTAAATGTGAACTTTAAACAGCCATTGGCGAATGACAGTTCATTAACATATGATTTCAGCGGTTATCATACTAAGTTTGATGAAGGTGCTTTTACTTATTCTCAAACTACTGATGATCTATCTAATCGTCAAAATAACATTTGGGCTATCTCTACGGCTTATAATACGGGCCCACATAACATCATGGTTGCTTACCAACAAAACAGCGGTAATGTTGGTTATGACTATGGTCAAAATGCTGACGGCTTCCAAAGTATCTATTTGCCAAACTCTTACATGTCTGACTTCATCGGTAATGATGAAAAATCTGCACAAATCCAGTACAGTCTCGATTTTGGTAAATTAGGTGTATTACCTGGTCTAAACTGGACAACTGCATTTGTATATGGTTGGGACATCAAAGTTAAAAATGTAACTGATGATGCTCAAGAACGTGAGTTCTTTAACCAAGTGAAATACACAGTTCAAAGTGGTTTCGCTAAAGATGCAAGCCTCCGTATCCGTAACTCGTATTATCGTGCAAGCGACTCATACCAAGGTGCGTACATTGGTGATACCAATGAATGGCGTTTATTCCTTGATATTCCTGTGAAATTATTCTAATTCACAAATCTATTAAGCATAAAAAAACCTACGTCTGGTAACAGATGTAGGTTTTTTATTAAGCTCAAAATATCAATTGAGACATTCTGAGCTTATAAATTAAAGCTTATTTAGCAGCTTCAATTGCTTTTAATACTTCGGCTTTAGCAACATCAGCACCTTCCCAACCACTGATTTTTACCCACTTACCTGGTTCTAAATCTTTATAGTGACTGAAGAAATGCTCAACTTGGCTAATCAATAACGGAGGAAGATCTGTATATTCCTTCACGTCTTTATAAAGTGGAGATAATTTTTCGTGTGGAACAGCGATTAATTTCGCATCAATACCACCGTCATCTTCCATATTTAATTTGCCCACTGGACGGCAACGAATGACTGAACCAGCAGCAACAGGATGAGGAGTTACAACAAGTACGTCTAATGGGTCGCCATCTTCAGACAAAGTATTTGGAACATAACCATAGTTCGCTGGATAGAACATTGCTGTACCCATGAAACGGTCTACGAACAATGCATCAGAATCTTTATCGATTTCATATTTAATTGGTGCTGCATTTGCAGGAATTTCAATAATGACATAGATGTCATTTGGCGCATCTTTACCTGCTGGGATATTGCTGTAACTCATATCAATACTCTTTCGTTATGAAGTCAGATGTAAAATCCACTCGATTATAGCGTGGATATCATCAAAATGATGCCGATTATACAATGGGCACACGCGAAAGTTGATATGAATGATGACAGAATGACACTCAAGTCAGTTTAATCGTGACCACAAGTAAGAAGATTGGACACAATATAGATAAGAACCAAACAATCGAGCGCAAAGTTGCCCAATTACTTAAATAGCAAATACCATAAATAACTCTTAAAATAATATATGCCCAACCTAATCTCAGAATAAAATATTCCGGAACAACCATATATTCAGCCATTAAAATAGCAGTTAAGAATAAAGGTAGGCTTTCAAAGCTATTTTGTTGTACGGCATTAGCGCGAGCAGCAAGGCCTGTTGTTTTAGCCAAAAAAGCTCTTGGGTTTTGATTATCGACGGGCTGAAAACCACCTGTAAATTTTGCAATTACGGTAAATGCGTATGGCAGCAAACATGCCACTAAAATAATATAGATAATGCCGCTGATGCCCTGCATAGTGCCATCCATCACTGAAAATACTGTTGATCATGCTATCATAACATTGCGTTTTTACCTGAAATTTTATGCAATCACTTGTCATCACTGATTAATAGGGCCATGTATGCAACAACCTGATCAAAAAGAATTGTTTGAAGTCTTAGAGAAGCAAAAACAAAATCAACTTCAGGTAGACCGTATATTAAAAATCGTATTTCCTATTGTCGCTTTTTTATTGAGTGTGATTTGTGCAAATCTAAATTGGCAATCGACACTGGGCACCTTTATTATTTTAACAATTACTTTTATTGCAGTCGGTATTAAACGGCTTCCTTTATGGCATTGGTTAATTGTGATTACCCTATATTGCCTAGCAGATAATTATTTAAGTTATGGTCAGCTCGATTTAACTCATTTGCGTTTGCAATTGGGCACAATGCTAGTTTTTGTTGGGATGGTAGGAATTGGTCGTCCTTACATAGACCGCTGGTTTATGAAGAGCCACAACAAAATGTAAAAACAAAAAAAGCGCCCTAAGGCGCTTTTTTATTAACTTTTTAGGCTGGCTTACGTAAGTCTTTACGTAAGATTTTGCCTACGTTTGATTTAGGTAATTCATCCATAAACTCAACATAACGAGGGCGTTTATAACCTGTTAAGTTTTCTTTAGCAAAGTTCAAAATTTCTTCGGTCGTTAAGCTTTGGTCTTTTTTCACGATAAAGAGTTTTGGCACTTCACCTGATTTTTCATCAGGAACACCAATTGCTGCAACTTCCAATACTTTTGGATGTTTAGCAATAACTTCTTCGATTTCGCTTGGATAAACGTTAAAGCCAGAAACCAAAATCATATCTTTTTTACGGTCTACAATTTTAGTATATCCACGGCTATCCATAACACCGATATCACCCGTACGGAAGAAACCGTCTGCAGTCATGACTTTCGCAGTCTCATCAGGACGCTTCCAATAGCCTTTCATGACTTGAGGACCACGAATAGAGATTTCACCTTGCTCACCTAAGGCAACTTCTTTGCCGTCATCATCTAAAATAGCAACTTCTGTTAAAGGTAATGGAATACCAATTGTGCCGCTAAATTCAGTAGATGCAGGAGGGTTTGCAGTCGCTACCGGAGAAGTCTCAGACAAACCATAACCTTCAATAATGGTTGTACCAGTAATTTTCTTCCACGCTTCTGCTGTAGAAGGTAGAACTGCCATACCACCGCCCATCGCCATTTTTAGATTGCTATGGTCAAGTTGTTTAAATTCTTCATTGTTTACTAAAGCATTAAATAATGTATTTACTGCCGGGAAGAATGATGGCTGATATTTACGTAATTCATTAATTACCGCTGGTAAATCACGTGGGTTTGGAATCAAGATATTTGCCTGACCTTTATACATACCGTACATCGCGCAAACCATGAACGCAAAAATATGATAAAGCGGTAATGCGCAAACAATACGGTCGCCTTTAGCACCATCATTTGCACCAAATTTACTTTGGAAGATACCATCACACTGTAAAAGGTTGGCAACCAAATTAAGATGTGTTAATTCCGCACCTTTTGAAACACCTGTAGTACCACCCGTATATTGAAGCACGGCAGTATCACTTAAAGTTAAATTTGGACGCTTATAATTACTCGGACTTACTTTATTTAATGCTGTATTAAATTTAACGTACCCTGGAATATTCCAAGCAGGAATTTGCTTACGTACTTTACGTAATACAAAATTTACTAATGTACCTTTAAGCGTACCAAGCATATCTCCTACTGTCGCAACTACAACATGCTTCACAGGAGTTTTACCTAAAATGCTTTGGTAAACACTGGCAAAGTTTTCGATAATCACGAGTACTTCTGAACCCGAGTCATTTAATTGATGCTCAAGCTCACGCGCAGTATAAAGTGGGTTTACATTCACTAATACTAAGCCTGCACGTAACACAGCTAATGCAACTACAGGATATTGCAATACGTTTGGCATCATCACTGCCACACGAGTTCCCTTTGCTAACCCCAAATTTTGCAAATAGGTCGCGAACTTACGGCTTGCAAGTTCCAACTCGTTAAATGACATCGCTTTATCCATAAAGATAAAGGCATCACGAGAACCAAATTTTTGGAAATTACTCTCAAAAATATCAACAAGAGAGGTATTTTCCGCAGGCAATGCTACTGTTTCTGGAATCCCTGTTTTTTGGTATTCTGCAAACCAAATCTTTTCCATAATGCCATTATCTCCGATTCGTAATCCTTAGTAATAACTGTTATTCAATGCCCCAGCTATTCTTTAGCTTCTTGGTGCCAGAACATATTTAAAACTTATTGGCACATTCATGACACTTTCGAACAAGATTATGAGACAGAAGTTTTGACAATTTGACCCTGTCAAATTTTTTGCATGGAGTACAAATTGCGTACTCCAAATTGCTGTCCTTTTAATCATTATCCAATACCAATAAGTTCAGTTCATTGCTTGAACTTATTGCCATATATAGCGTATTTATGTTGCCCGACGCTAGCTTTATCTCTGAATCAACAGTTTATTTGCTTTTTGATATCCACGTGGTAAGAGGTGCCCTTTTGAAGCTCGTTTACCCATGTATTTCTGTAGATCATCACCTTTTAATTTTAGATGTTGTTGACCTGCAACCACCTGAATTATTTCATCTAAGTTCAGGGTTGTCATGGATAAAATCTGCTCTTTCGCTTCAAGTTGTATCAACTTATTACCTTTACCCTTATTTAAATTTGGCAGTTCTGACAAATCAATAATCAGGAGTCGACCTGCTGAGCTGAGTACAGCCAAATGTGTCATGTTTTGGGCAGATATTAACGGTAGCGCTTTTGACTTTTCAGGTACCGACAAGAAGCTTTTTCCTGCCTTAGCATTAGTATCTAACTGTTTGACTTGAGTTTTAAAACCATAACCTGATGAGCTAGCAGCAATAAGTTCTGACTCCTCATCATCTAAATAGACCTGAATAAACGCGACTCCACTTGCAGGAGCAAGCTTCGAACTTAATGGCTCACCTAAGCCTCTTGCTGATGGCAGACTGCTAATAGGCAAGGCATAACTACGCCCTGTCTCATCAAGGAAATAAATTCGTTGATTGGTTTTACCCACCGCATGACTTAAATATTGGTCACCAGCACGATAGTTTAAATTCTCTGCATCAACATCTGCACCTTTTGCAGCACGAATCCATCCCGCTTCAGATAAAACCACTGTTACTGCTTCAGCCGGCATTAAATCTTGTTCTCTAATTTGAACAGCTTCAGCACGTGCAACAATTGGAGAACGGCGTTCGTCACCAAACTTTTTCGCGTCTTCTTTTAATTCGCCAATAATCAGGTTTTTTAAAGATTCTGGGTTTTCTAATTGCTCACGAATAATCGCTGCTTTTGCTGAGAGCTCATCCTGTTCTTGACGGATTTCCATCTCTTCAAGTTTTGCTAAATGGCGTAACTTGAGTTCTAAAATTGCTTCTGCTTGTATCTCATCAATTTTGAAATGGTCCATCAATACAGGTTTAGGCTGATCTTCTTCACGAATAATACGGATAACCGTATCAATATCGAGATAAGCAATTAAAAGGCCTGCCAAAATATGCAGGCGTTTTTCAATTCGGTTTAAATGATATTCCAAACGGCGAGTAACCGTTTTTTTACGGATCTCAATCCACTCAAGCAAGATACGTCGAATCGACTTAACCTGAGGACGACCATCCTCACCAATCATGTTTAAATTAACGCGGTAGCTTGATTCTAAATCGGTAGTAGCAAATAAGTGGCTCATCACCGCTTCAGCATCAATACGGTTAGAACGAAGTACAATCACGAGTCGTGTTGGGTTTTCATGATCCGACTCGTCACGCACATCCACCACTAATGGTAGCTTTTTGGCCTGCATTTGGTCGGCAATTTGAGTGATCACCTTAGAACCCGATACTTGATACGGCAATTCGGTAATCACGATTTCATTTTTTTCGATGGTATAAACCGCTCGCATGCGGTAACTACCACGTCCAGTCGTCTGGATTTTGAGTAATTCTTCAGGCGGAGTAATAATTTCAGCTTTGGTTGGTAAATCTGGCGCTGGAATATATTCAGCCAATTTCTCGTCTGATGTTTGCGGATTACGAATTAAGGCAATTGTTCCTTTAATCACTTCACGCAAATTATGTGGCGGAATATCAGTCGCCATACCAACCGCAATACCAGTTGTACCATTCAGCAGAATATTAGGAACTCGTGCTGGCAAAGTAATCGGTTCTTTTAATGAACCATCAAAGTTATCTTGCCATTCACTCGTGCCTTGTCCTAACTCACTTAGTAATAACTCACTGTAGGCAGAAAGTTTTGCCTCGGTATAACGCATCGCAGCAAACGATTTAGGATCATCTGGTGAACCCCAGTTCCCTTGACCTTCAATCAAAGGATAGCGATAACTAAACGGCTGAGCCATCAACACCATGGCTTCATAACATGCCGAATCACCATGCGGATGATATTTACCTAGTACGTCACCTACAGTACGGGCCGATTTTTTTGGCTTACCACTGCTTTTTAAGCCCAACTCGCTCATGGCGTAGACAATACGGCGCTGTACAGGTTTTAAGCCATCACTGATATGTGGCAATGCACGGTCCATAATGACGTACATGGCATAATTCAGGTAAGCCTGTTCAGTAAATTCGGCTACAGAGCGGTTTTCTGTCGCTTGATGCGCAAGGCTGGTCATAGTCAGCTTATCTTCCAAATCAGTCGTTATTTTAAGTGAGTCTTATGCTAAGTGGGCTATGTTACAGACACAAGAGGGACTCTGTCACCTGAGCGTCAAATTATGTCTCATCTCTCTATATTTTTAGTTACTTGCTATAAAGTTAGGCAAAACTAGAGGCCTATCGACTCTAGTCTTTTACCTTGGGTTTCTTCACCTAATATTAAAATTACAGCTGCAACCAAAAGTAAAACAATAGTAAACATCATAAAAACATGGCTAAACCCATTTTTGGAAACCATCATATGAGTGACGACTATCGGCGCCAAAATTCCACCTAAACGGCCCATTGCCGATGCCCAGCCCGAACCAAAAGCCCGAATGTTGGCTGGATATTGCTCTGGTGTATAGGTATATAACACTCCCCATGCACCCAAATTAAAGAAGGACATGAGACAACCCCAAAACATAATGCTATTTACACTATCGGCTTGTCCAAAGAAATATGCAGACAACGCACAAAAACCGATAAATGCAGCGAGCGTAATTTTTCTACCTAATCGCTCTACAAACCATGCCGCTGCCAAGTAGCCTGGTAGCTGCGCCAAAATCATAAGCAAAACATATTCAAAAGATTTAACGATGTCATAGCCCTGTTTCACTAATAAACTTGGCAGCCACGTAAATATACCGTAGTAGGAATACACAATTCCAAACCAGATGAGCCAAAGCATTAAGCTTCTGCGAGCGAATTGACCACTCCAAAGTTGTTTAAAAGAGACTTTTTGTCGCATGGCTACAGGCACGACTTCAATGTGGTGAACAATTTGAACGCCTGCTTGAGCTTCTAATTTTTGAACCAATGCATGTGCTTCTTCAACACGTCCACGGTTAATCAGATAAGGTATCGATTCAGGGAGTTTTTTCCAAATGACTAAAATATAAATCAGTGGGAGGCCACCCATAAGAAATGCAATGTGCCAACCAAATTTAGGAATAATAAAATAAGAAATGAGTGCAGCAACTAACCAGCCCAAACCCCAAAAACTTTCGAGTAGGACGATAAAACGACCACGTACATGGGCAGGTATATATTCACTCACCAATGTCACTGCAACGGGTAACTGTCCACCAAGCCCAAGACCAACAATAAAACGGAAAATTAATAACCACTTCAAATCTGGAGCAAAAGCACATAAGGCAGTCGCAATACTATAGATGGCCATGGTAACTGCAAATATTGTCTTTCGGCCAAAGCGGTCTGCTAAAGCTCCTGAGCAAACAGCTCCAATAGCCATCCCTACAAAACCAATACTCACAATCCAACCGCTTTCTGCTGGCGTTAATGCCCAGTCTTTAACAAGCGTTGTCATGATAAAAGCAATGATACCGGTGTCCATCGCATCAAACATCCAACCTAAACCAACCACCCACAGTAATGTGTAGTGAAATTTGCCAATTGGAAGATTTTGTATACGTGAAACCAGATCCATAGGAAAAACTCTACTGGAAAAAATAAGTGAGCAAGACAATATATTTAATTGTTATATCATGCTCACATCGAATTCTGCATGATTAATGTTCGTCAGTTGAAGAAGCCGATTCTGCATCATCATCTTTATAAATAAATTTAGGCATTTCTAAGCCAAAATAGATTGCAATCAGACGTAAGGTAAAGCCAAAAATTAAAGTTGAAATAACGGTTAACTCTAGGCTTAATCCTAAATCCTGACAAACCCAGTAACAGATGACTGCCACAAAAGAGATACTCGCATAGAGTTCACGGCGGAAAACGAACGGGACATCGTTACATAAAATATCACGTAAAATACCACCAGATACTCCAGTCAACACTCCAGCTACTGCTGAGACGACAAAACCATGTCCCATTTGTAAGGCAATCTGGCAACCAATGATCGTAAAACCAATCAAGCCTAAAGCATCGAGCACCAAAAAGATGTTATGTAAATGACGCATCCATTTGGCAATAATAATCGTGACAAATGCAGCACAGCAGGTCAGAACTAAGTATTCAGGATGTTTTACCCAAGTTAAAGGATAGTGACCAAGCAATACATCTCGCACCGAACCACCACCTAAAGCAGTCACACAGGCAATCAGTACGACACCGAACCAGTCCATACTCCGTCGACCAGCAGATAATGCTCCTGTCATGGCTTCCGCAGTAATCGCAATAATATAAATAACGGTGAGTAACATCGCCCTTTCCCTCAGGCCAAACAGTGGGCGTATTTTAAGATAAACTTACAGAAATTGTGCACAGCATTGCTTAAATTTTTTTCCTGAACCACATATACAAGGTTGTTTCATGGTGACCTGCATATCGACCGTTGGGTCGAGGAAAAACCATTTTTGCTGGTGATAAACAAAATGTGAAACCTCGTGGTGAATTTGAGCTTTTTGCCCATCATGATAATGAGCCTTGAACTCAACCTGTGCATGAGTTTTATCTAATTTTTCGTTGGCGTTAACCACCTCTAAACCCAACCATTGATTTTGTTTGCTCCACTCTGCGATAGCATCTTTATCAAGAGCTGTTTGCTGACCTAAAGCAGTCGTTTGCACAATATAATCAATTTGCTGTAATGCAAAAGCGCTATAACGTGAACGCATAAGCTGCTCTGCCGTTAGTGCTTTGGCTGTGCCTAAATGTAAAGGCTCACAACATTCTATATAGCGGCCTTTTCCACATGGACAAGTTTGTTGGGTCATTTGGTGTGTCTCAAATAAAAAAATAGCTCAGAGTTGAGCTATTTTATGATGTTTCTAGACTTAAAACGTCATTTAATCTTTTGATTCATCTTGTTCGATAGAAACAATATGAACTTTCTCAATTTTATGACCTTCCATCGTAATCACTTCAAAGCGATAACCGTCTGCCTCAACAGCTTCACCATTTTCCGGTAAACGGCCTAAATGGAATAACAAGTAGCCCGATAAAGTTGAATACTGTTCACTTTCGTCAACGAGATCACGACCTAATAAAAGTGATACATGGCGAATATCAGTTGAACCTTCAAGCATTAATGAACCATCTGCCAAGCTTTCAGCAGCAGCGTCTAACTCATCTTCATCAGGGAATTCGCCAGCAATTGCTTCTAAAATATCAATTGGTGTTGCAATACCTTCGATTGAACCATATTCATTTAATACGATCGCCATTTGTAAAGGTGCTTGGCGTAATTGCTCCATCACCATAAGTACTTGAGCATTTTCATGCACAATCACAGGTTCACGTAGATGCTTTTGGAAATCAATTACACCTGTCTCAATAAAGTTATTTAAAACTTTATGCGTAAGCGCAATACCCTCAATATTATCAAGTTCACCGCGTGCAACGATCAAACGAGAATGTGTCATCGACATTAAACGTTCTTTTAAAACTTCAGGTTCATCGTCTAAGTCAATCCACTCAAGTTCAGGACGTGGAGTCATAACAGATTTTACAGGACGCTCTGATAAACCAAGCACACCTTGTACAAGCACACTGTGATAAGCACCATTTTCTTCGTCAAAAACTTCATCAGCAAAAGCTTGTGTCGCTAATACATCTTCTTTATCAGAAGATTGAGTATCTGAAGAACTACTATTTTTACTGCCTAACATACGTAAAACCGCAGAGGCAGTGCGATAACGTAAGTCTGTAGTGGTAACTAGCTTTTCCTGATTGCGACGCATGCTCTGATTGATAACTTCTACCAAAACCGAGAAGCCAATTGCAGCATATAAATAGCCCTTCGGAATATGGAAACCAAAGCCTTCCACCACCAAAGAGAAACCGATCATCATCAAGAAGCCAAGACACAGAATGACAACTGTTGGATGTTTATTGACGAAGTCCATGAGTGGTTTTGATGCCCACAACATGATTCCGACAGCAATCACAACCGCAACCATCATGACTGACAGCTCTTTCACCATACCTACAGCTGTAATCACACTGTCTAACGAGAATACAGCATCAAGCACAACAATCTGGACAATGACCATCCAGAATGCAGCATGAACCGGATTATCTTCTTTATGAAGTTGTTTTCCTTCCATCCGTTCATGCAATTCCATGGTGCCTTTAAATAATAAGAACACACCACCGAATAACAAAATCAAATCACGACCAGAGAATGGATGATCAAAAATATGGAAGAGTGGTTCAGTCAGCGTCACGACCCAAGCAATCGAGGCCAAGAGTACAAGGCGCATTCCTAACGCGAGCACCAAACCAACTATACGTGCTTTAGCTCGTTGCTCTGGCGGCAATTTCTCAGCCAAAATCGCGATAAAAACGAGGTTATCGATCCCCAATACAATTTCAAGAACGATTAAAGTTGCTAAACCCACCCAAGCAGAGGGATCAGACATCCATTCAAAGATCATTGATCCTGCTCCTGTGTTGTTTGGATTTTATCTTTATTTGGCAACACAACAGGCGCGCCTATACAAAGGGGGGAAAATGTTTTTTTAAGACAAGAAATTAAAACGGAGCGACTACAACCACTACCCATATTTGTTCATATGTTGTTAAACGAATTTTTAGTATAGGCAAGATTTAACATAAATTCATCATTTTTATTTGTACATAACCAGCATTCACCAAACCCATACAAAACATGAATCTTTCTTATAAATCTGCTTATAAAGTTGTCATATCTTTTGCTTACTGTAGACAAGAAATATGAACGTGATAAGGTAAAAATAAAACAATGAATAGCGTATTAACAATGGCAGTAAATGATTCACCAATAACAGCTGTAAAAACAAAACAACCTCTTATTGCATTATATTGTGGTTCACGTGCAGGAAATAACCCAATCTACCGAGAAAAAGCAATTGAACTCGCTCATGGAATCGCTGAACAAGGCTTTGGATTAGTCTATGGCGGTGCTAGTATCGGTTTAATGGGACAAGTCGCTGAGAGCGTTCTCGCAAACGGCGGAGAAGCTGTCGGTGTGATCCCTGAATTTATGCTTGATTATGAAGTCGCACATGCAGGCCTAACTGAATTACATGTCGTAGAAACCATGCATGAACGTAAAGCCATGATGGCAGAGCGCGCAAGTGCATTTATTGCGTTGCCGGGTGGTTTAGGAACATTTGAAGAAATATTGGAAATAGCCACTTGGGGCCAACTCAACCAACATCAAAAGCCAATGATTTTATATAACGTAAATGGCTTTTATAACGCACTTATTGCCCAATTAGACCATGCAGTTCAAGAAGGTTTCCTTCCCCTTCAGCACCGAGCTAAATTAATTGTATGTGATGATGTTGATCAAATTTATAACGTCATTAAAAACTTAAAAATGCCAAAAAGATTTGTTGTCTAGTTGTCCCCCTACTCTACTTAAAAAAGCGGTTCTGCCGCTTTTTTTGTTTTAACTATTTTCACCTCTATCTTCAAAAGAACTTAGATTTAGTAAAGGGGTATTCAACATTGGCTTACTTCTTTTAAATTCAATTTGTTTTACACTAGACTAAAACGTTAATTTTCAAATGTTATGAATGCCACGCCGACTCACCAAGCTTTGCAACCCGAATATCGACTACTCGTTCTTTTGGTTTCTATTGGCTTTTTTATGCAGGCCTTGGACACAACCATTGTAAATACTGCTATTCCTGCGATGGCTCATCATCTCAATGAAGATCCTTTACGCATGCACAGTGTAGTGGTGGCCTATGTATTATCGGTTGCTGCCTGTATTCCTCTAAGTGGATGGTTAGCAGACCGCTTTGGTGTTAGAAATATTTTCTTGTCGGCAATCGTAATTTTTACTCTGGCTTCTTTAGGTTGTGGTCTTTCTCAGAGTCTCAATCAGCTGTTATTTTTCCGAGTTATCCAAGGCATAGGCGGCGCCTTACTACTTCCTGTTGGCCGACTATCACTTTTAAAAATTATTCCTCGAACTCAGTTCCTAGCTGCAATGAGCTTAATGAGTCTTGCAGGTTTACTCGGGCCTTTGGCGGGCCCAACTTTAGGTGGCTGGTTAGTTGAAGTTGCAACTTGGCATTGGATTTTTCTCATCAATATTCCTATGGGTATCCTAGGTATATTAATGACCTTAAAAGTCATGCCGAATGTAAAAGAACCCTCGGTCAAAACATTTGATTTGGGTGGCTTCATCTTATTAGTCGTGGCCATGATTGGATGGTCCTTAGGGATCGAACATCTAGCCTCACCTGAATATTCAAAATGGTTTAGTATTTCGCTATTAGTCGTCGGAATAATCGCAACACTATGGTATGCCTACCATTCACATACTCATCAAAATGCATTATTTCGTAGCCGACTCTTTAGAAACAAAATTTATGCGATTGGTATTTTAGGTAATTTCTTTGCTCGCTTTGGTGGTAATGCTTTGCCTTTTGTTTTACCACTCATGCTACAAGTTGCTTTTGGTTTTGAACCCTTTATTGCAGGTCTAATGATGATTCCCTTGGTCTTGGGCTCATTATTTTCGAAGCCAATTGTCAGGCCTATTATTCAAAAAATTGGCTATCGACGTTTTTTACTCATCAACACAACATTAGTTGGGCTGTGTATTGCCTCTTTTGCAATCATGACCGTCGATACTCCAACTTGGTTTAGAGCCTTACACTTTTTCTTATTTGGCACATTAAATTCACTGCAATTTGTTGGCATGAATACATTAACCTTGAAAGACTTGCCTCAACAAGATGCGAGTAGCGGTAATAGTTTCTTGTCGATGATCATGATGCTATCAATGAGTATTGGTGTTGCACTAGCAGGTACCCTCATTAATATTTTTACTCATTATTATGGTGCAGACCACGTGACAACAGCATTCCATGTCACTTTAATTTGCCTCGGTTGTATCAATGTCATTACTGCATTTATTTTCTGGCAAATTCCAAAGGATACGTCTGTATAAGCGGTTGCATTTTTAGCATGGTTTCTCGCTCGCGAATCACGCTATGATGTCGACTTCAAATTTTAACGAGTTTTGAATGAGCAAACTGGCTAAAACTTTTTTCACATCACGGCACAATACCCTAATCGGAATTGGCTTAGCTTGTGTTATGGGAGTCTTAGCTTATTTTTGTCTGTTCTATCAACAAAAAGCAGTTGCGCAGGATTATCCGGTGCAAGGGTTCGATGTTTCTCATCATCAAGGTGATATTAACTGGAAAAAAATATCACCGGAAAAATTCCAATTCGTCTATTTAAAAGCGACTGAAGGCGGCGATTACAAAGATTCAAAATTTCAGGAAAACTGGCTCAAAGCACGTGAACATGGGTTTCATGTAGGTGCTTATCATTTTTATCGTCTATGCCGTGATGGTAAAACGCAAGCGGATAACTTTATTGCGACTGTACCCAACAAAGCCGATGCCCTTCCTCCTGTTATCGATCTAGAATATGACGGTAACTGTATTAATGCGCACACCAAAGAACAATTACTTAAAGAAATAGGCATCATGCATGACCGCTTAAAACAGCACTATGGCAAACAGCCCATCTTTTATATTTCCAAAACTTTTTACCACATTGTATTAATAGGAAGTTTTCCTAATACACCGCTTTGGGTTAGAGATTACGAAGGAAAACCTGAGCTGAAAGACAAAAGAAAATGGCTCTTTTGGCAACATAGTAATCAAGGTAAAATTGAAGGCATGACAAAACCAGTAGACTTAAATGTTTATGAGGGTTCAGTCAAAGAATGGCATCAATTTTTACAGCAGCAAGGCATCGTGAAAGCACAATAATATGCGCAAAATCATTCATATCGATATGGATGCCTTCTATGCATCGGTCGAATTGCGAGAGCGTCCTGATCTAAAGCATCTTCCCGTCGTTATTTCTTCACATCATCCGCGAGCTGTGATTGCGGCTGCCTCCTACCGTGCCCGTGAATTTGGTTTGCGTTCTGCCATGTCGATGAGTCAGGCAAGAAAACTATGTCCTCAAGTTGTCATTATTGAACCAAATTTTGAAAAATACCGTACGGTTTCCGCTCAAATTCACTCGATCTTTCAGCAATATACGCTACTTATTGAGCCTTTATCTTTAGATGAAGCTTATTTAGATGTCACTGAAAACCTAAAACAGATTGCGAGTGCAACTGAAGTTGCCATGCATATTCGGGAAGATATTTTTAGATTAACCGGATTGACCGCTTCAGCAGGTGTAGCACCAAATAAGTTTTTGGCAAAAATTGCTTCCGACTGGAACAAACCTAATGGCTTATGTGTAATCAAACCTTCGCAAGTTGCTACTTTTATTCAAGACCTTCCGCTTAAAAAGATTCCAGGCGTGGGTAAAGTCACTCAGGAAAAATTGCAGCAGCTTCAGCTACATACGCTGGGTGATTTACAGAAAATTGAAGAAGCTATTTTGGTTCACCACTTCGGTAAATATGGACAACAACTCTATCTATATGCTCAGGGCATTGACCATAGACCTGTTCAAGCTGAAAGAGCTCGCCAACAAATTTCGAAAGAGACAACTTTTGACAGTGATTTTACTTTGGCTCAATGTCAGCCCTATTGGCAGGGATTAGCTGAAAAAGTCTGGCAAACACTAGAGAAAAAACAGCTCAATGCACGTGGTGTCAATATTAAGCTTAAACTTAAGAATTTTCAGACTTTACAACATAGTAAAAGCTTTAAAAGACCGATCCAGTCGCTACAGGACTTAGTCCAAGTTTTATTTTTATTATTAAATGAAATGCAGATTCCCGAACATTTCCAGTTTCGCTTGATTGGTATAGGCGTTTATCAGTTACAGACCCAAGCTGATGACTTCCAGCTTAACCTCTGGTAATTGACTACTTTTCACTCAAAAGAGCAACTTTTAAACAAAATAGACTCCCTTTTACTGAAACTTTAGAGTAACCTAATCCACGCATATTCATTACCCATGTATTTGCAACATGCCAAAGCAACCTTTACTTTCGGCATATCGTCCTGTGATTGGCGTGACGACCAAATCCGAATATTGCAGGGCTCTTCTGATACATGGCTTAGTTATTCCTTCCTCACAATAATCTACTGAAATTCTTTTCTACTCGCTTGCACCGACCTAGCAACTCTTCATAAAATCAAAACTATTAAATAAAACCACTTTAGAGCATTTTTATGACGGTAAAGCGTTTACACGTTACTTCACGCTACTGCGAGGTTGCGATTTCAGGTAATTTGGTACACCTAGCTGGGCAACTCGCAGATGATACAAGCGCAGATGTCACAGGGCAGACTCAACAAACTTTAGATAATATTGACCGTCTATTGGCAGAAGCTGGAACAGATAAAACCCATATTCTTTCTGTCATGATTTTTTTAAAAGATATTGAAAAAGATTATGCAGCAATGAATGCGGTTTGGGATGCATGGATTAGCGAAGGGAACCCACCAGCACGTACATGTGTAGAATCAAAACTCTATGCACCAGATGTACTTGTAGAAATGACGGTTGTTGCGGTACTTCCATAATTTTTATAATTATAAATTCATGTAAAATTGAGCAATATCTTGGGTAATATTGCTCAATTTTTTAGTAATTTTAAAATTTTGAATTTCAGCATCTTATTCCAATCTTCTTAAATGAGCTCTCAGATCAATTCCGCTAAAGTCGAATTTTTAAGGCTTCACAAAAGCATTTGATATTCTTTCTAGCTGGGGTGTCGCATGCAAAGTTGCTAACTCTGATTCAGGACTCAATAAGTCTCTTCTTAAGTCATGATAATCAGGCACACTGCTATAATGAAGCACACGATAGCCAGCCAATTGTAATAGGCGACGCTCATATTGTTGATGCGCTCGGCGTAAACCGTTTTCCCCTAGAACAACAACTACAACTACCTGATAATTTTGATCAAGCACAACAAAATCAGCTGACATATTTTGATATTTACGACGTGTATGCGCGTATTTTGTAGTTAAAAGTGCATCAAAAGATACATGCGCTAATACGGTAAATTTGGGCAAAACAGTTTGTAGTCTGGTTAAGGTCATTTGCTCATGGCTAGTTAACACTGCACGGCGCTTTAAAGCACTATCATGTTGATGCCTTCGTGACAGACTTTTCACTGCCATAACAACAACCAGAAATAATAATAAGATCGTGATTAAATAATACATGGGCCTAATCCTTTAAGTTTTTTATAATGATTTTGCTAGATCACACTTTGTTTTAATTGATAACGACACAGCCGTTTTTTAAAAGGTTCACTTAGTAATTTCACTTGTAGTTATCAAGCTTGGCTTAAATTTAGCCACCCTCACATTATTTATAATCATAGAATCAATAACAATCAAGTGCAGCTCGTCAGATTTTGGTTATTTATCATTATTCGTTACGTTTTTTGTACTTTAAATCCTCAAAAATCTCATTATACGATTTAAATAGAGTCATAAAAAACAAAACAGGCTCTATTTAAGAGCCTGTTTTATCATTATCCACGAACTTTAGATTTAGGTTTACTTTTCCCGCCAAACGGTCTTTTTTCTCCTGTTTCACGGGGAGGTAAACCATTATGTTGCGTTAGAACCTGTCCTTTTTGTGGACGCTTTTGATTCGAATGATTATTCGTTTGCTGGTTATTTCGTTTAACCGAATCACCTGCTGTAGACGAATTTTTCTTACGAGCAGACTTATATTCCCCTTCTGTACCTTTTGGCTGATAAGTCGGAATTAAATGCTGCTTCGAATTACCAATTAAATCTGCACGACCCATCTCTTTTAAGGCTTCACGAAGTAATGGCCAGTTGTTTGGATCATGATAACGCAAGAATGCTTTATGCAGACGACGGCGTTTTTCACCTTTTACAATATCAACTTTTTCAGTATAGCGAGCTACTTTAGCAAGTGGGTTTTTACCCGAATAATACATGGTTGTTGCAGTTGCCATTGGCGATGGATAGAAAGTCTGTACCTGATCGGCACGGAAACCATTCTTTTTCAACCAAATTGCAAGATGCATCATGTCATAATCTGAAGTACCCGGATGCGCAGCAATAAAGTAAGGAATTAAATATTGCTCTTTTCCTGCTTCTTTACTGAAACGGTCAAACATTTGTTTGAAACGATCATACGTACCAATACCCGGTTTCATCATCTTAGATAACGGGCCTTGTTCGGTATGTTCAGGAGCAATTTTTAAATAACCACCAACGTGGTGTTGTACCAACTCTTTGACATATTCAGGGTTGAGTACCGCAAGGTCATAGCGCAGACCTGAACCAATCAGAATCTTCTTCACACCTTTAATAGCGCGTGCTTTACGGTAAAGCTGCACTAATGGCGCGTGATCGGTATGTAAGTTTTGACAAACACCCGGATAAACACAAGAAGGTTTACGACAGTTTTTCTCAATTTCAGGATCTTTACAGTGCAAACGGTACATGTTTGCTGTTGGGCCACCTAAATCTGAAATAATACCAGTGAAGTTTGGTGCAGTATCACGGATTTTTTCAATCTCACGTAAGATCGAATCTTCCGAACGGTTTTGAATAATACGCCCTTCATGTTCTGTAATTGAACAGAATGTACAGCCGCCAAAACAGCCACGCATAATGTTGACCGAGAATTTGATCATATCAAATGCAGGGAAACGAGCATCACCATAAGTAGGATGTGGCAAACGTGCATAAGGTAAATCAAACACATAATCCATTTCCTCTGTAGTTAGAGGAATTGGAGGCGGGTTAATCCACACATCACGTTCACCATGGCGTTGCACCAACGCACGAGCATTACCTGGATTAGTTTCAAGGTGTAAAATACGGTTTGCATGTGCGTAAAGCACTTGATCATTTGCCACTTCTTCAAAAGAAGGCAAGCGAATAACCGCCAACTCTCGTGGTGGCAATTTGTGTTTAATCGCTTTTGACGGTGCCGGCTTTAATTGAACGATTTGAGTGTCGTCATCAAGTTTGTCGCCTTCACGCACAATCGGATTTGCAACAATCTCTTTTTGGAAATTTTGATACTGAGCTAAAGAGTTACCCTTTTCTTTTTCAACCTCACAGCCATCAATATCTTCTGTCATGACATATGGGTTAATAATTGGATCAACACGCCCAACCGTATCTACATCATTACTCGCAAGTTCAACAAACTTTGCTTTTGATGCTTTATTATGTTTATTAATAATAAATGCAGTACCACGAACATCTGTAATCTCGTGGATTTTCTCACCTTTAGCCAAACGATGCATTACATCAATAATGGCACGCTCACCATTACCGTACATGAGCAAATCGGCTTTTGAGTCCATCAAAATCGAACGACGGACTTTATCTGACCAATAATCGTAGTGTGCGATACGGCGTAAACTGCCTTCAATACCACCCAATAACACAGGTACATCAGGGAATGCTTCTCGACAACGTTGGCAATAAACTGTTGCTGCGCGGTCAGGACGTTTATTCGGTTCATTGTTTGGAGAATATGCATCATCCGAACGGATTTTACGATCTGCCGTATAACGGTTAATCATCGAATCCATATTACCTGCGGTTACACCCCAAGCAATTGTTGGCTTACCTAAAACTCGGAAGCTTTCAACATTGGTCCAGTCTGGCTGCGCAATAATTCCGACACGGAAACCTTGTGCCTCAAGCACACGTCCAATCACACCTGATACAAATGATGGATGGTCAATATAAGCATCACCACAGACTAAAATAAAGTCACACGCATCCCAGCCGAGTTGGTCCATTTCTTCTCGTGACATCGGCAAAAATGGCGCTGGTTCAAAACACGACGCCCAATATTTGTCGTAATCAAACAGCGCTTTGGGCGCAGTCTGCATGGTGTAGGCAGTAGACATGGCTTGCGAATCTCGGCTAGCAAATGGAGGAGAGACATCTAAAGATGAAAGCCGATCATTTTAACATGAATTTCATTCATTTTCCCTGTTTATAAAACATGCGAAAACAACAATATAGAAATTAATTTGATTAAAGTTTATTCAATATTTTATTCTTGTAATAAATACGGCGGAACAAAATCCGCCGCAGTTTAATTTTTTATTTATAGTGCTTAGAACAAAGCTTTTGGCAAACGAATCTGAATAATCTCGTTATCGTCAGCCAGTTTTGCGTTACGTCCTGTCGAACCAGGGAAGTTATTATCATTGAAAACCGTCAGCGTTGTGCCATTTTCAATAATTACATCTTCAATGGTTTCAAATGGAAAAGCAAAAACCTGTCCCGTACCAATATCCCCTGCTCTAGCTGTGCCATACAGCATATTCGGATTTGCAATTTTAATTAAATCGACTAAATCTTCACGGCTTACTAGCTGACCTGACTCATTTAATTTGATACGAATTAATTTTTTATATCCGCCTAAATTATTCTGAGTTGCATCACGTTCAATAATAATGCCTTCTTTATCATTAAAGAGTTGGAAATCACCAATATTGGTAGCTTTACTGTCTAACTGGAACCAATAATATTTTCCTGTATACGCTTTTTTCTTAATATCGAATTGGGAAATCAGCAACTGTCTTTCCGTTTCTCGAATTGATTTAATTGGCTTTTCTATAAGAGGGTAAAGATACTGCCCATCTGGCGAAATCGCCATTCCTTCAAAACCACCACTTTGTTGAACTAGAGGTTCTACAAAATTAATTTGCGCTTTATTAAACTGATTTTGTGGTGAACGTAATTCTTGAGTCGGATGTAACGGATTTGGCAGAGCAATCGGTGCATCTAATAACACGCCATCTGCTGAGAAATGGAGTAAATATGGACCAAATTCATCTCCAATCCAGTAGGTCCCGTCACTAGTACGCTGCATCGACTCTGGATCAAAATCAGCGCCCGTTAATAAACGCTCAGCTGTATCACCATTGACGATATTAAATGGAATTAATTTATTCGGATCACGCAGTTGGATAAAGCTTTGTACAGTAACTTGGCTCGTGCCTTTAGCTTTAGTTTTGAAATCAAGCTTTATTTTATAAATACGAAGTAAAAAGTCTGCTGAATTATCTTGAGTTCCAAAACCGTTATCGGCCATTGCCATATAACTGCCATCTTCATTTTTTAATGCAGCAGAAAAGCCTTGTACAGGTTGACCTTTAAATGGAGGATAAATTCCATTTGCACCTTTCACATATGCACCAGAGTCTGGACCAGCAGCATAAGTTTCTACAGGTAACTTAGCAAAAGAAATTAAGGTTGGTTCGGTAACGTTTTCAGTAGGTGAAGTTTGTTCTTGGTCGTTATCATCATTACATGCCGCCAATCCTAAACTGGCACAGCATAATAATACCGCTAATGTTTTTTTGCTCATGGTTTTATACAGTTGGTAAAAAATTAAGCAAATTTAATCAAGCTTATATGAAGTTTTTACTTCAAAAAGATGAAATCTTTATGGCGAAAATATGACAAGACCAACTATTTAATACAACCTCAAAAATTAGACCACTTCGCTAAAAACTGCTTAAAGTTTTGTTGGCTGATATTCTCCAGCAATCGCTGCTTTCAAAAAGTTCTGAAAAGTTGGGCATTCCATATGATTTTCAGCAGGACATACAGCAGCATGCTGTAATCCTTGACTAATAAAATGTAAACGCTTTGCCATTTGCTCTAGTTGTTCAGCTTTATCTTTTAGTTTTTGCCGATCAAGCTCAGGCTTACCATCTTGTCCAAACATTGCAGCAATCTCATTTAAAGAAAAACCCGCAGCACGACCTAAAGAAATTAATGCCAATTGATCAATGACCTGCTTGCCATATTGTCGACGTAAGCCTTGCCGCCCTATCGATTTAATTAATCCCTTCTCTTCATAAAAACGTAGTGTAGCCGTTGTGACTTTTGCCTTTTTAGCAACTTCACCAATATCCATAATAACCTCTTGACTTCAAGTGAACTTGAGCTTGCACAATAAATTTATCACGTTTCATACGTATAAAAGCAAGGTTTCAAAATGAATCTCTCCACATTGTTCTTTCAAACTTTATGCCTTGGTATTGGCGCAACAATTATGATGGATATCTGGCTGTTAATATTAAAGATATTCAAAATTCCGACCTTAAACTTCGCCTTTCTCGGGCGCTGGGTTGGTTGGATATTTAAAGGGAAACTCATCCATCAATCTATAGCTCAAAGCCCTCAAATTAAGGGTGAATATTTATTAGGTTGGGTTGCTCACTATAGTGTCGGACTAATCTTTTCATTTAGCTTTCTCTTCATTGTCGGCTCAGATTGGCTTAGCCATCCTCAATTTTATTCAGCACTTCTGTTTGGTGTAGTCACCGTTCTCATTCCTTTTTTTATTATGCAACCTGCGATGGGTAGTGGTTTTGCTTCTTCAAAAACCCCTCGTCCTTTTTTGAACTGTCTAAAAAGTTTGATGAACCATAGTGTTTTTGGTTGTGGCTTATATCTCACTGCAAAACTATTTCAAATTTAAATAAAGAGGAGACTGCTCATGAAAACTGTTGCCATCATTTACCATAGCCGCCAAGGCCACACCCAATTTATTGCTCAGCAAATTCAAACTGGTATTTTGAGCCATAAAAATATGAAAGCAGATTTACTCAATACTGAACATCTTGTCGAAAACCCAGGAACCCTAATTCAATATGATGGCTTAATTTGGGGATCCCCCACTTATTTAGGTGGTGTATCTTCCAAGTTAAAACAACTCATGGATGTGACGGGGCCATTATGGAAAAAACAGAGCTTTAAAGGAAAACTAGCGGCTGGATTTACCGTTTCATCTCTTCCTGCTGGTGATAAACAATCCACACTAATTTCAATTTTTACTTTTTGCATGCAACACGGCATGTTATGGGTCGGCAACCCGATTATGCCTGAGCAACACCAAGGTATTCCTTATACTCAAGCAGCCAATCGTCTAGGCTCATGGTCAGGCTTAATGGCTCAGGCTGAACATGGCAGTAATGCCGATAGGTTTGATGAAGGAGATATTAAAACTGCTCAACAATTTGGAGAAAATTTTGCATTGACCTTAAATGCTTATCAAGGAATATAAGACCATGAAAGCACAGAGGCTTTTATTTCTCTTAATTTTATCAGGAATGATGTCTTTTATAATTTCAGGCATTTCAACTTTTAAAGTAGTGGGACTAAATCACCATTTCCTTTCATTGTGGGTATCGGCTTGGATTATTGCATGGATATTGGCTTTTCTAAGTGTATTGATTTGTGCTCCTATTGCCCAGAAACTTGTCGACATCGTATTTAAGTAAGTTGATCTGTAAGTTAAAACGTACAAAACTTGCGGTGATTTGCGGATATTCATCTTTAGTATTTTTTCATAATATATGAAACATAGAGAGACAGGATGTCTCATTGAAGAAGAATAAGAACGCAGGAAGCGGTAGTTGACAGGAGTTAGCTACATAAGCTGAATACGAAAGAACCTCGACAGGATGTCGGGGTTTTTTCATTTTAATTATACAAAATTCTCACTATTTGCTTATGCTGAGCAACAGAACTTATATTGATCGAGTAGTTACAGCTGAATACCATGATTTCATTTGAAATTTGATTATCGGTTTTGTATTTTGCTTACCTCATCTTTATCTAACAATTATTTTAAACCGACTCAAATAAACATTGTGAGTCTCAAATTTTTCGTAATTGCTTTAATGACAATAATGACTGGGTGTACAAGCTTAGGCCCGAATAGTGGTTCATTTTCATGGCGTTCAAATAAGCTCTCATCTGGTCTACAAAAAGCTTATTCCGTTCCACAAAGCACAGCAAATCGATTATCTCCAATAATTATTCAAAGTGCTGACCAATATAATGTCCCCCCTCTTTTACTCGCAGCAGTCATCAGGCAAGAGTCTAGTTACAATAGTAATGCTCGCTCTCCTACTGGCGCCGTCGGTTTAACTCAAATTATTCCAAGTTATTGGCAACAAACTTGTGCGGGGAATTTATATGATGAAACCACTAATATTCAATGTGGGGCTTATATTTTAAATCACTATTATCAGTCAGCTGATAGTTGGTTCAAGGCAACAGCTTATTATAATGTGGGACCAACTGGATATGAGCGAAGCTTCTGGACACGACACAAAGCAAAAAAATATGCTCGATCTGTGAAACGTCATCAGAAAACTTTAAAAAGTGCATTATAAATTCAGATCAAATAAAAAAAAGCCCATCTATTAATGGGCTTTTTTACATAGTTAATTTTATTCGTCAAATAAACCTTCAAATAAAACAGAAGATAAATAACGTTCTCCGCTATCAGGAAGAATAACAACTATTGTTTTACCAGCATTTTCAGGACGCTCTGCAATTTTAGCTGCAGCAGCCAAGGCAGCTCCACTTGAGATACCTACCAAAATACCTTCTTGAGTTGCACAGTTTCTCGCCCATTGAATTGCTTCTTCACTACTCACTGGTAAGACTTCATCAACCAAATCCAAATCAAGATTTTTTGGAATAAAGTTTGCACCAATCCCCTGAATTTTATGAGGTGCAGGCGTAATACTTTCACCATTTTTAGTTTGAGTAATAATTGGAGACTCAGCAGGTTCAACTGCTACTGAGTACAATGGCTT
Organism: Acinetobacter pittii ATCC 19004 = CIP 70.29; assembly: GCF_000369045.1. Taxonomy (GTDB): domain Bacteria; phylum Pseudomonadota; class Gammaproteobacteria; order Pseudomonadales; family Moraxellaceae; genus Acinetobacter; species Acinetobacter pittii. Next base: position 476,566 of record NZ_KB849797.1, read on the forward strand.
ATTTTGGACCTGTTCAAAATAACGAGAAATACCCGTTATCGTACCTCCAGTACCTACGCCAGCAACTAAAATATCAACCTGCCCACCTGTTGCTTGCCAAATTTCTGGGCCAGTTGTGTCCACATGAATTTGTGGATTGGCTGGATTTTCAAATTGTTGTGGCAAAAAATAAACATCTGGCTGTTCAGTTGCTAATCGTACCGCTTCATCAACCGCCCCTTTCATCCCTTTCGTCGGTTCAGTTAGAACTAAATTAGCACCTAAAGCTTTTAATACTTTTCTACGTTCAAGACTCATGCTGGCTGGCATAGTCAAAGTAATTGCATAACCCTTCGCTGCCGCAACAAAAGCCAATGCAATCCCTGTATTACCACTAGTTGGTTCAACTATATGCATGCCTTCTTTCAACACACCTCTTTTTTCTGCATCTGCAATTAGTGCAGCCCCAATACGGCATTTCACAGAAAAGGCAGGATTACGACTTTCTACTTTCGCTAATACAGTTGCACCAGTTTTAATTAAACGGTTGATGCGAACTAAAGGAGTATTACCAATAGCTTCTGCATTATTTGTATAAACTGCAATACCTAAATTATTGGGTGTTGGGAATTGTTGATCGGTAGACATATTATATCCTTATTAGACTTGATATGAATTTCTTCCATTATAATCATATAAAGAATTGACGATACAAATTCCGCACATAAAGAAACACCCCCACTCTTGCGAACGGGGGTGTTTAGAATAATGAGCTGGCGATGACTTACTCTCACATGGGTAACCCCACACTACCATCAGCGCTAAGAGGTTTCACTTCTGAGTTCGGGAAGGGATCAGGTGGTTCACTCTTGCTATGGTCGCCAGCACAACTGTTTATGGATACTTGCTTCGTTTTATTCACTGTGTGATACGTTGCGTTTTCCAAATCTTTACAGATGGGCTGATTGGTCTGATTTTTCGTTGTTCATTTTAGCTAGTAGTATAACTAAATCAAGTTGCTTTGCATGTTTATGAATCGATTGATGCTTCATATACAACTGCTTGGGTGTTGTATAGTCAAGCCTCACGAGCAATTAGTATTGGTCAGCTTCACATATCACTATGCTTCCACATCCAACCTATCAACGTCCTAGTCTCGAACGGCTCTTTAGAGGAATAAATTCCTAGGGAAATCTTATCTTGAGGTAGGCTTCCCGCTTAGATGCTTTCAGCGGTTATCCCTTCCGAACATAGCTACCCGGCGATGCGACTGGCGTCACAACCGGTACACCAGAGGTTCGTCCACTCTGGTCCTCTCGTACTAGGAGCAGATCCTCTCAAATTTCCAGCGCCCACGGTAGATAGGGACCGAACTGTCTCACGACGTTCTAAACCCAGCTCGCGTACCTCTTTAAATGGCGAACAGCCATACCCTTGGGACCTGCTTCAGCCCCAGGATGAGATGAGCCGACATCGAGGTGCCAAACACCGCCGTCGATATGAACTCTTGGGCGGTATCAGCCTGTTATCCCCAGAGTACCTTTTATCCGTTGAGCGATGGCCCTTCCATACAGAACCACCGGATCACTAAGACCTACTTTCGTACCTGCTCGACTTGTGGGTCTCGCAGTTAAGCGCGCTTTTGCCTTTATACTCTACGCGTGATTTCCGACCACGCTGAGCGCACCTTCGTACTCCTCCGTTACTCTTTAGGAGGAGACCGCCCCAGTCAAACTACCCACCAGACACGGTCCTCGTCCCGGATAACGGGACAGAGTTAGAACCTCAACATTACCAGGGTGGTATTTCAAGGACGGCTCCATTGGAACTAGCGTTCCAACTTCAAAGCCTCCCACCTATCCTACACAAGTAAGGTCAAAGTTCAGTGTCAAGCTGCAGTAAAGGTTCACGGGGTCTTTCCGTCTAGCCGCGGGTACACTGCATCTTCACAGCGATTTCGATTTCACTGAGCCTCTGCTGGAGACAGCGCCGCCATCATTATGCCATTCGTGCAGGTCGGAACTTACCCGACAAGGAATTTCGCTACCTTAGGACCGTTATAGTTACGGCCGCCGTTTACTGGGGCTTCGATCAAGAGCTTCGCTTACGCTAACCCCATCAATTAACCTTCCAGCACCGGGCAGGCATCACACCCTATACGTCCACTTTCGTGTTTGCAGAGTGCTATGTTTTTAATAAACAGTTGCAGCGGCCTGGTTTCTGCGGCTGTCGTCAGCTCAGGAAGCAAGTTCCATCACCAACAACAGCGTACCTTCTCCCGAAGTTACGGTACCATTTTGCCTAGTTCCTTCAGCAGAGTTCTCTCAAGCGCCTTGGTCTACTCGACCTGACCACCTGTGTCGGTTTCGGGTACGATTCCTGTGTAACTGAAGCTTAGAGACTTTTCCTGGAAGCATGGTATCAGCCACTTCACTGTACAAGTACAGCTTGCTATCGGATCTCAGTATAGAGTACCCCGGATTTGCCTAAGATACATACCTACATCCTTCCACCTGGACAACCAACGCCAGGCTGACTTAACCTTCTCCGTCCTCTCATCGCATTACACAGAAGTATTGGAATATTAACCAATTTCCCATCGACTACGCCTTTCGGCCTCGCCTTAGGGGTCGACTCACCCAGCCCCGATTAACGTTGGACTGGAACCCTTGGTCTTTCGGCGAACGGGTTTTTCACCCGTTTTGTCGTTACTCACGTCAGCATTCGCACTTCTGATACCTCCAGCATACTTCTCAATACACCTTCATCGGCTTACAGAACGCTCCCCTACCACTTGACTAATGTCAAATCCGCAGCTTCGGCACATAGTTTTAGCCCCGTTACATCTTCCGCGCAGGCCGACTCGACTAGTGAGCTATTACGCTTTCTTTAAAGGGTGGCTGCTTCTAAGCCAACCTCCTAGCTGTCTATGCCTTCCCACATCGTTTCCCACTTAACTATGATTTTGGGGCCTTAGCTGGCGGTCTGGATTGTTTTCCTCTTGACTACGGACGTTAGCACCCGCAGTCTGTCTCCCGGATAGTACTCATAGGTATTCGGAGTTTGCATCGGTTTGGTAAGTCGGGATGACCCCCTAGCCGAAACAGTGCTCTACCCCCTATGGTATTCGTCCGAGGCGCTACCTAAATAGCTTTCGGGGAGAACCAGCTATCACCAGGCTTGATTAGCCTTTCACCCCTATCCACAAGTCATCCCCTGGCTTTTCAACGACAGTGGGTTCGGTCCTCCAGTTAGTGTTACCCAACCTTCAACCTGCTCATGGATAGATCGCCTGGTTTCGGGTCTATACCCAGCAACTAAACGCCCTATTAAGACTCGATTTCTCTACGGCTCCCCTATACGGTTAACCTCGCTACTGAATATAAGTCGCTGACCCATTATACAAAAGGTACGCAGTCACACCACGAAGGTGCTCCCACTGCTTGTATGCATGCGGTTTCAGGATCTATTTCACTCCCCTCACAGGGGTTCTTTTCGCCTTTCCCTCACGGTACTGGTTCACTATCGGTCAGTCAGGAGTATTTAGCCTTGGAGGATGGTCCCCCCATATTCAGACAAGGTTTCACGTGCCTCGCCCTACTCGTCATCATTATGTGTGCCCTTTCGTGTACGGGAATATCACCCTCTACGTTCGCACTTCCCAGAGCGTTCCACTAAAACACACATAACTTAATGGGCTGATCCCCGTTCGCTCGCCGCTACTGAGGGAATCTCAATTGATTTCTTTTCCTAAGGGTACTGAGATGTTTCACTTCCCCTCGTTCGCCTTGCAACACTATGTATTCATGTTGCAATACCTACCTTAAAGTAGGTGGGTTCCCCCATTCAGAAATCTCCGGATCAAAGGATATTTGCCGCCTCCCCGGAGCTTTTCGCAGGCTATCACGTCTTTCATCGCCTCTGACTGCCAAGGCATCCACCACATGCACTTAATTACTTGACTATACAACCCCAAACAGTCGTCAACACCTACAAGTGAGTGTTGTCCGTGCGATTCTTCATCGCTACTATCTGTTGTCTGTGTACTTAAACACTGTACAGCTTCAATCTAAATTCATATACCAAAACGCTTGATTCAGTTAATTTGCTAGTTCTCAATTCATCTAGATTAATTGCTTAATCCAAACTCTTGAGTGAACAATTTATTTCAGACTCAATTTTGCCAATCTGTTAATGAATAAACACGCCTTCGTCAGGTCATGCTTAATACCGTGATACTTAAATCACAGAAGTTAATAAACCAAGATCTAAATCTCTATTTACTAATTTCTGTAATCCGAACTTCTCTTAAGTTCTGGTGGAGACTAGGAGAGTCGAACTCCTGACCTCCTGCGTGCAAAGCAGGCGCTCTACCAACTAAGCTAAGTCCCCAGCTTACATCATCAGTCATGTATCTTTTATCTATAACTTCAACCAGTCAAAGTCATGGTGGGTCTGACAAGACTTGAACTTGTGACCCCACGCTTATCAAGCGTGTGCTCTAACCAACTGAGCTACAGACCCTCAGATACATCTATGAAGAACAACTTGTTGTGGATTCTTACCAATCGTCAATCTTTCGTTAAGGAGGTGATCCAGCCGCAGGTTCCCCTACGGCTACCTTGTTACGACTTCACCCCAGTCATCGGCCACACCGTGGTAACCGCCCTCTTTGCAGTTAGGCTAGCTACTTCTGGTGCAACAAACTCCCATGGTGTGACGGGCGGTGTGTACAAGGCCCGGGAACGTATTCACCGCGGCATTCTGATCCGCGATTACTAGCGATTCCGACTTCATGGAGTCGAGTTGCAGACTCCAATCCGGACTACGATCGGCTTTTTGAGATTAGCATCCTATCGCTAGGTAGCAACCCTTTGTACCGACCATTGTAGCACGTGTGTAGCCCTGGCCGTAAGGGCCATGATGACTTGACGTCGTCCCCGCCTTCCTCCAGTTTGTCACTGGCAGTATCCTTAAAGTTCCCGACATTACTCGCTGGCAAATAAGGAAAAGGGTTGCGCTCGTTGCGGGACTTAACCCAACATCTCACGACACGAGCTGACGACAGCCATGCAGCACCTGTATGTAAGTTCCCGAAGGCACCAATCCATCTCTGGAAAGTTCTTACTATGTCAAGGCCAGGTAAGGTTCTTCGCGTTGCATCGAATTAAACCACATGCTCCACCGCTTGTGCGGGCCCCCGTCAATTCATTTGAGTTTTAGTCTTGCGACCGTACTCCCCAGGCGGTCTACTTATCGCGTTAGCTGCGCCACTAAAGCCTCAAAGGCCCCAACGGCTAGTAGACATCGTTTACGGCATGGACTACCAGGGTATCTAATCCTGTTTGCTCCCCATGCTTTCGCACCTCAGCGTCAGTGTTAGGCCAGATGGCTGCCTTCGCCATCGGTATTCCTCCAGATCTCTACGCATTTCACCGCTACACCTGGAATTCTACCATCCTCTCCCACACTCTAGCTAACCAGTATCGAATGCAATTCCCAAGTTAAGCTCGGGGATTTCACATTTGACTTAATTAGCCGCCTACGCGCGCTTTACGCCCAGTAAATCCGATTAACGCTTGCACCCTCTGTATTACCGCGGCTGCTGGCACAGAGTTAGCCGGTGCTTATTCTGCGAGTAACGTCCACTATCTCTAGGTATTAACTAAAGTAGCCTCCTCCTCGCTTAAAGTGCTTTACAACCATAAGGCCTTCTTCACACACGCGGCATGGCTGGATCAGGCTTGCGCCCATTGTCCAATATTCCCCACTGCTGCCTCCCGTAGGAGTCTGGGCCGTGTCTCAGTCCCAGTGTGGCGGATCATCCTCTCAGACCCGCTACAGATCGTCGCCTTGGTAGGCCTTTACCCCACCAACTAGCTAATCCGACTTAGGCTCATCTATTAGCGCAAGGTCCGAAGATCCCCTGCTTTCTCCCGTAGGACGTATGCGGTATTAGCATTCCTTTCGAAATGTTGTCCCCCACTAATAGGCAGATTCCTAAGCATTACTCACCCGTCCGCCGCTAAGATCAGTAGCAAGCTACCTCTCTCCGCTCGACTTGCATGTGTTAAGCCTGCCGCCAGCGTTCAATCTGAGCCATGATCAAACTCTTCAGTTAAAATCATTTTGCACCTTATTAAAGACAAGGTGCCAATTCTGGCTCATCAATTACTGACTTAAATTTCGCTCAAATAAACTTCGAGTAATTTAAACCAATCAATCAATGAAATTATTTCGATTAATCAATCAGTAAAAATCCACACAAGTTGTTCTTCAATTCTCTTAATGATCTTCTTCCTGGTTCGTCACCAGCAAGCTAGGTCGGCTATATTACTCTTAATCTCTTAAAAGTCAACAGGTAATTTCGATATTTTTAAAACTTATCTCTCAAACCAACCTACCATCAAATTCATCACTTAAAGCAACCAACTTAATCACAAGTAACTGTTTTTCAACAAGTTTCTATCTGCATCACCGCCGATGGATGTGCATTATAGACCATTAATAACCCTTTGCAAGCGAAAATTAAAAATTAATGACTTGAGCGTTTACTTTTAAACCACACCACCAATTAAGTTATTGTTTTACATAAATAATTATTTTAATTATTTATTTTTGATCTAAATAAGCCAGTATCATGCTCGATAATTCGTGTTTAAGTTGTTGTTCTGAGATAAGAAAATTGTTCTGACTTACATAACGCATCATCGTAAAAAGCGTACTATTAATAATTACAAAGGATTTATGCTTCACCTGTTCGAAGTCCCATTGATGAGGATTTCTACTGAATGTATATAGCCCTACTTCAAAAAAATGCTTTTCTAAAATCTGAGCAGCTTGCGAATGACTATAGTCATGCCAGTGTTTCAACACTTCTATAAAAAAGCCTTGATCAGCTTTTAACGCATTAAATCCTAACTCTATTGCTAAGGGAATAAGCAGATCTAAAGGAATATTTCCTTGCTGTATAACTAATTCTTTAAGTTGTTGCCCCAGCAATTCGCTTTTACGGCGCAATAGTTCTTCTATGATTTGATCTTTATTCTCAAAGTATTGGTAAATCGACCCAACACTTACTCCAGATTTCTCTGCAATTTTAGGTGTCGTCGTATGTAGTAATCCATACTGGGCGATACACTGCTGTGTCGCCTCTAAAATATGGTCAACAATAATTTTTGAACGCTGTTGCTGTGGGGCTTTTCTCATCGTTTTTTTTCATTAAATGCGAATTGAATGCGAATAATTATTCATATTAGCCTATTTATTATTCAGTTCAATAAGTAAGTAACGATATGCAAATGATTAGCCCGACTCGACTTGCTTCTTTTAATGATATGCAAGACAGTAATTTCTTTACTCAGTTTTTAAATATCTGTTGTGAAAAACCTGTACAACCAAACTATGCGGAATATATGTCTTTACAACATGCTCTTTATGAAGGGGATATTGAAATGGATCAGGTGATTGATTGGGTTATGCAAAATCCCAAAGATCACCGCATGATTTTTAAGAAGATATTATTTCAAGGCCGCGATAATCTATCTGAGCCTATACCTACTGAGTTAGAAAATTTCTTTAATTACATTGAACAAAAGCCTGAATGGTTAGATCAGCGTCAAATTGATGAGGCTGTTAAATTTACTCATCGTTTAGGAATAAATAATGGTTTTATTCTTAGAGATTTATCCTTAATGGCAGGATATTTATATCCGGGATTTAATCAGCCGCTAATTTTAACGGGTGCATTAAAGAAACAGGCGGGTACTCGTTTAGCTGAAACCACAAAATGGTGGGTTGATATTACTGAACCTCAAGGACTTGATCGTCTAAGCGCAGGTTTTACATCAACGGTTTATGTTCGCTTTATTCATGCACTCGTTCGCCGACAATTAAAAAAGTCTGATCGCTGGGATAGTGAAATTTGGGGAATTCCTCTTAATCAATTTGATTTAGCAATGACTAATTTGGCTTTTAGCAGTGTAGTTTTACTCGGTATTAGAGCTTTGGGTGTATGGCCAACCAAACAAGAAGCCAAGAGTTTTTTACATTTTTGGCGTTATGTTGGCTGGTTGATGGGTATTGATGAAAAATGGCTTATTCAAACTGAATCTGAGGGTTGGAGGTTACTTTACTGGATGCAGTTTGCTCACCCTCGCTCCGATCACAGCAGTGTTGAGTTAGGATTAAGCTTATCTAAAGAACCTTTTGAGAGAAAATATCTGCATTTACGTTCTTTGCAGCAGAAGCTTGCTTATCGACAACACTTAGAACTTACCCAATTTTTTATTGGGAAGAAGAGAATGAAACTACTCGGATTGCCTCAGCAGTCTGCCTCATGGTTTGCTTATTATCTAATTGTGCGTAATTCACTACTTTATAATGGAGCGAAGCTTTCACCAAAAGTTGAAAAGTTTTTATCTAAATCAGGCCGTAATATACAAAAACTTGGATTAACGCTTTATCAGAATCAAGGTAAGGCAAAAACCTTAGCGAGTATGCATCAATAATTTTTAAAACTTAAAAACAAAAATGGAAGCCCGTTAATTAGACTTCCATTTTCAAATATTAAGGAACTTATTGAGCTGATGAACTGTGCATTTCAGCGTGATTCATTTGCTCGTGTGACTCCGTCATCTGCTTCTTTTTTTGACTTGGCATGTAGTCAGGCTCATTATTGATGGCCAAGTAAAAAATAATCATAAACAATAAACTCAAGATAGAAGCCACAATAAGTAACTTCCATCCCCACCAAGATTGTTCAGGTGATAATTTATTAGTCATTTCATTTCTCTCTTTAAATTAATATTTTCAGTTCATTTAATTCGTTAAGCTTTTTAAAACTTCATGCTCATACGGACCCAGTAGTTTCTTCCGATATTGTTAAACTGCTCTTCGCTCGCAAATCCAAAGCCAGCACTACCCGCTTTATTTAAGTGTTCGGTATAGGTCTTATCTAATACGTTATCAATGCCAACAGAGATATCGATATCTTTACGAAGGTTGTAACTTCCGTTTAGAGAAAGAGTCGAAAAACCTTTACTTGGTTTTAAGTCATATCCCACGATATTACCTTGATGTAGACTCACACGGTTTTGCTCAGCCACAGCTCGCCACAACAGACCTAAATTATATTTGTCAGTCACATAGCGAATATTTAAGCGACCTTCTAAAGGTGAAATTTGAGGTAGTGGTTTGTCATCTGTGGTGTTCTTACCCCATGCATACATCGCACTCAAATCTGCCTGAATATGATCGGTAAATTGATATCCAATACCCGCTTCCGCACCTGCAATGGTTGCATCGACATTCTTGGCACCCGCAGTAATATCATGACTCATATCATGCCCACCCATTCCAGTACTTGGGTGATGGTGATAACTCATTAAAATGTAGTCATCCACCACACCTGCATAAGCAGAAGCCCATGTATTTAAAGCGCCATGTTGTTGCTGGAAACCCAGATCCAACTGTAATGTTTTTTCAGGATTCACACCGTTAAAAGTATTAGTTGAGCCAGCGTTACCATGTTTAGGCGAGAAAAGTTCCCAATAATCAGGCATACGCTCTACATAACCTAAACCAATATAGCTTTTTAGGTCATGCTCTGGATGCTGATTTTCCCAACGGACAAATGCACTCGGTAAAGTCTTTTCAAGTTTAGTATTAAAGCCTTTTGCTTGAGAATCAGCACGCTCATCTTCAACTGTAACTCGATCTAAACGTGCACCTGCAACTATTTTGTTGAAATCGTTCCATTGATAGCCGAGTTCGCCAAAAGCACCATATGATTGAAAACGCATATCTTGGCGATATGGAATATTCATAGAAGGCATTGTTGGCGATGACATGCTACCGCCATGTTTATTAAATTGAGAGTCAACGCCTGTGATCAAACTCCATTTGTTCCATTCAGAAGTCATTGCCAAACGTGAGTTTAATGTGCGGCGTGTCACTTGCATTGCCATTGGATTCGGCATCAGCATGGTCATACCACCATGATTCATTTCAACTAATGGCGGTGTGCGCAAACTAAAGTTATCCATAATATGGTCGTTATAGCTATAGTTCACCTGCCCTTCAATTTTCTTAATGACATCAGTGATATTTTTCTTTTCGAAACGTAGCCCTAAGCTTTCACGCGCAAACTGAGATCCGTCCATTGAACGTCCAGCATAAAGCGATTCACCATCAGATTTTCCACCAGTGAGTTCGACCCACGTGTTTTCATCTGGAGTAAAGCCCAGCGCTACATCAGCATTCCACTTTTTCCATGCTGACGGCACGGTATTTCCATTACCATCTTGATAACTATTCGACTCTGAACGGTTGGCATTTAAACGGATATATTTTTTCTCATCGCCCACTGCTGCTTCAACATTATGGTCAATACGTCCATATGAACCTAGTAAAACACTTGCTTGTCCACGATAAGGTTTTTCAGAGGTGAGTTTCTCAGGCTGACGTTCAAAAAGGACTGTTGCAGCAGAACCTGTATTGGCATATTGAACTGTTTGCGGACCTTTAATGACAGAAATACGATCATAACTTTCTGGTGAAATATAAGAAGTTGGAGCATCCATACGGTTTGGGCATGCACCTAAATTTTCAGTTCCATCAGTTAGAATTTTGATGCGTGAACCAAACATACCTCGGAATGTCACATCACCATTGGTTCCACCGCTTTGTATTGAGTTAAAACCCATAATACTTTGTAGGTAGTCTGCACCATCTGTAGCAGGCACTGGCTGAATTGGCTGTTTCGGGTCTGCATGTACAATCAAGCCATTTGCATCGTTGCCTTGTTGTGCTGTAACAACAATAGGTGCTAATGAGTGAAGCGCTTTAGTATCGGCATCATTTTTTTCTGAATTAGCAAAAACTAGCCCCGAATGAGAGACAGCAAACATCGCAACCCATAAAGGTTGTAGTAAAAATTTAGAATGTGGCATTTTTATACGCTCTAAAACATAAATAAAGTGATATCGAAGTCAGTTAAGACCCCAACAAAAAATTGCTTTTATTTATGCAAATAGAGGGGGTGCACGCCCTTGCGGGAGTAGAAAAAGTCGCTGTAGTGCAAAGTAGACATGTCTAAATGCTTGTTGATAAGCGACTAAGCGGACTTGTATGCGGACTAAAACTTCTTTTACGCCAAATTCAGGTGGCAAAACCAGATTGGCATAGACGGTACAATATTGACACTGGTGATTTGCATCATGATGATCATGTTGCCCAGAGGCTTGTGCCTGTTCAATATGATGTTCATGATGTGAATGCATGGCATGTGACATGGTTTCCATCTGTGCTTTAGGTTTAAGCAAAGCGAGGGTAATAGTTTCACAGACCGGAGCAATTTGATACTGCTTCGGTAATAGCGGCTGTAGAAATACCGCGACCTGTAAAAATACTGCTGCACATGCAAGCAGTAAACCACTACGAAAAACCAAAAATCACATCCACACTACATTGATGTTTCTAGAATAGAAATTTTTAACGTTTTACTGCAACTTTTTCACGCTCACGTTGACGAACAACTTTTTCGACTTTTTCTCGAGCACGCTGACGTTTAAGTGGCGACAAATAATCCACAAACAATTTGCCATTTAAGTGATCCATTTCATGTTGGATACAAACAGCGAGAAGTCCATCAGCTTCTAACTCAAATGCTTGACCTTCAAGGTTAATTGCCTCAATTTTCACACGTGACGGGCGCTCAACTTTGTCGTATATTTGTGGCACCGATAGGCAGCCTTCTTCGTACTGCTGCTTATCTTCTGTCAGTGGAGTTATTTTGGGGTTAATAAAAACCATAGGGTCATCTTTAGATTCAGACAAATCTATGACGATAAGCTGAATATGACGATCGACCTGAGAAGCTGCTAAACCAATACCTGGTGCCGCATACATGGTTTCAAGCATATCTGCTGCAAGTTGACGAATTTCATCAGTAACTTCTTCAACAGGCTTAGCAATGGTACGAAGACGGGGATCAGGAAAACTTAAAATAGGTAATAAGGCCATACTGACGTCCTCACTTATGCCATTGATTGAAAAACCAAATGAAGGAAATACTTCATCGAAAAATTGTGTGTTAGCCGCCTATTATAACGCATCTGCACGCATAATTTTTAGGAATTATCATAATGAAAAAGGTTTTTGACGGCATGGTTCAATTTCATGCTTTGGGGATAAAAAAGCATTTACTTGCTTTGGCACTTTTTACAGGGGTTGCATTCAGTACGTTAGCAGAGACTTATGCTGCTAGTCCGAACCATAATCCACCCTCTCTTAAAAGTAATGCACCACATGTCTACGTTGTAAAACGAGGAGATACGCTATGGGATATTTCCGGTCACTTTCTGAGTAAACCTTGGCGCTGGCCTGAAATTTGGGCAAATAATCAGCATGTCAAAAATCCACACTGGATTTATCCTGGTGATCGATTACTGCTGTGTAGTTTAGATGGCCGTCCATTGGTTGGAAAAGATGAAGGAGATGGCTGTGTCGGCATTATTCGCCGTTACACAGGCCAAATGACAAATTTACAACCTCAAGTTCGTGTGGAGTCACTTAACAATAACGTACCTGTTATTCCTCTTGAGCATATCAAACAATGGTTAGAACACAGCACTATTCTACCTATCGATGCAATTCAACACACTCCTTATGTAGTCGGTACTGCCGATCAACGTGTACTGGCGGCCAAAGGTCAGACTATTTATGCGCGCGGACAAGGTTTAATTGATGGTCAACGTTATGCAGTTTATCGTGAAGGCGAACCTTATTATTTCACAGACAGTAAAGGTAAAAAGCATAGTCTAGGTATTGAGCTGCAACAAGTTGCCTCAGGGATTGCGATCTCTTCTGAAAAAGACATTACCACGCTTGAGTTAACTGATAGCTACAATTCTGAAGTACGTCGTGGTGATCGGGTGATGCCAGAAGAAGAAGCAACCTTACCTACTTTGTTTTATCCGGTGGATGCCACTCAGGTGACGGACGGCGGCAAAATTATTCGTGTAATGGGTTCAATTGGTACTGCTGCCAAAAATAGTGTGGTGACTTTAGATCGCGGTACGGCACAAGGTATTCAAGTAGGACAAGTTTTTGATATTACACAACAAGGTGAAACCATTCGAGATCCTAAAACCAAAGAACCAATACAGTTACCAGGACAACAAATTGGTAGTCTGATGGTCTTTAGAACTTTTGATCAGTTGAGTTATGCCTACGTATTAGAAAGCGATTTACCAGTTAAAGTTGGTTCAAGCATTCAGCCACCCCGCTTTAATGATTAATGCTGGATGTACCTTTTACAATGCTTACTCAACTTTATTCACACCATTACCACACGCTTAAAGTGTGGTATTTGGTGCAACACTCTTTAGTCAGCTTTAAAAAAATTGTCGATTATTTTGGTAGCTGTGAAAAGGCGGTCCAACCTGCTGAATTATCTCAATGGCGCAATCTCGGGTTACATGCTAATCATTTAAAACGCGTAGATGAATTTCAAACTGCTCAGGGTCAAGCTCAGTTTAAAAAACTAACTGAGCAAATCCAGCAATATACCGACTTTATTTTAACGGCAGATGACTCAGGCTATCCCACTCAGTTATTACCTTATACAGATCACCCACCTATCATTTTTGGAAAAGGTCAGGCACAAGCCCTATTACAACCACAAATTGCGATTGTAGGTAGCCGAAAACCAAGCCCACATGGTCGTCAGGTTGCTTATGATTTTGCCTATTACTTAAGTGAAAAAGGTTTTTATGTGAGTAGTGGCTTGGCATATGGGATTGATGAAGCTGCTCACCAAGGAGCATCAGCACATCAACGTACAATTGCAGTAACAGGAACTGGTTTAGACAGTACCTACCCTGCTCAAAATAAAAAACTTGCAGAACATATTTTGGCTCAAAACGGCGCGATTATTACTGAGTTTTTGCCTGGGACACCTCCACTACAACAGCATTTCCCACGTAGAAACCGAATTGTTAGCGGTTTGAGTTTAGGCGTGTTAGTGGTAGAAGCTACCTTAAAAAGTGGTTCTCTCATCACTGCGAACAAAGCTGCCGAACAAGGTAAGACTGTATTTGCCATTCCTGGTCATATTTACAGTGAGTTTCATCAAGGTTGCCATCAACTTATTCGTGAGGGAGCAATTTTAGTCGATCATCCTGAACAAATTATTGAAGACCTTGCTTTACCCACTCAGTGGCAAAGTCAGCAACAAAACTCCACCGAGGAGGCTGTAGTTTCTAGTACCCCAGAAATTCCTGAGCATTTAATTAACCTTTATCAATCTTTAGACTGGGTCGGACAAAATATTGATCAGCTTGTCTTACATCACTCTCAGCCTGTTGCAGAACTCACCTCTTCACTGATGGAACTAGAACTACTTGGTTTATGTATGCAACAATCAGGATTGTATTTACGTTGTCGTTCTTAGTATTGGAGCGCACAATAGCAATTCTGTCTGATTGAAAGGAAGAGTATTACCATGATTACCACCTCAGTTACCGAAGCAGCCGAATGTTTACAACAAGGTCAAGTTTTGGCATATCCAACTGAGGCAGTTTGGGGGCTAGGTTGCGACCCTTTTAATGAGCAAGCTTTTCAAAAGATTCTTGAACTAAAGCAAAGGCCTATTGAAAAGGGTGTAATTTTATTAGCAGGTCATATTAGCCAAGTCGAGCACCTACTAACTTCTCTACCTCAAACAACCCAACAAGAAATTATTGATTGTTGGACTAATCATCAACCTTCAGAAAGAGCAACAACTTGGCTATTACCTGCTGGCGAACATATTCCTTCATGGATTAAAGGTGAGCATTCTCTTGTCGCTGTTCGAGTCACTACACATCCTTTATGTGTGGCATTATGCAATGCTTTTCATGGCTTTATTGTCTCGACTAGTGCGAACCCAAGTGGACAAGAACCTGCACACTCATTACAGGATGCCTGCCAATACTTTGGTTCACAATTAAACTATCTGAATGGTGACTTAGGCCAGAGCCAACAACCAAGCCGAATCATTAACGCTCTTACCAGAGAGATTATTCGCGCCTAATTTCAAACAAAAAAAAGCTCAGTTATATAGGGATAACTGAGCATAAAAAAGGATGGGTATATACCACATCCAGAGGGTTTGGATATCTGTGGAACGAAAGGTAATTTACAAAGAAAAGAGCGCCTTTCGTAGTGGCCGCTATTATGTGGTAAGAGGTTCAATGAGAGAAATATATTATTTCTCTAAAAAAAGCATGAAAAGTGTAGGGAATTTACGGTTTTTTGCCTATAAATTAAAATTATATTAATATTTTTACTCGGCTTTTTTAATATTTATATTACAACCTATTTTTATAAACTATTTATAAATCATATAGAAAAACTTTAACTAAGAAAAAATTGGCATATTTTTATGAGTTTTTTTCAAAATATGCCATAGTTTTTTTACTGACTTTAGTTTTGTTCTTGCATTAATTCGCTCTTTTTAGGACTCACCTTCTTCTGAGCCATAATGATACCAATTAAAATAACAATCCCACCTAACGTGTGATAAATGGTCCACTGCTCAGACAACCAGACACTTGCAATAACTGCTGTAAAGACAGGTACCAAGTTCATAAAAATACTGGTTCTATTAGGACCGAGTTGTTGAACAGCTAACATCCAAACTAACGGCGCAATGAGTGAAGCAAATACTCCTGCATAAATAGCACTTGGTGCATTTTCAACATTTAAAGCATCAAGTCCAAACCAGAGAATTAAAGGAATATGAAATATGACAGAAAACCCAATCTGAACATATAAGCTTGTCATAATTGGTAGAGGCAGCTGCCATTTTTTAAGGAATACTCCATAAAATGCATAGAAGAATACGGCAATAATCATCAATGCATCACCAAGGTGTCCGCCACCACTTAAAAGCTTATTAATATTTCCTTGGGACATGACATATAACAAACCTGCAAAAGATAGAATACTGCCAAAAACTGCAAAGCGATTAGGCACATCTTTTAAAATGGCAAGCGAAACAAAGATCGTAAAGATGGGAATAAATGCATTCACAATCCCCATATTGGTTGCACTCGTATAATGGGCAGCCGTATAAGCTAAGCCTTGATAAAGTACCATCCCAAATGCACTTAACACAGCAAGCTTAGGTAAATATGGTATTACTAGTCGTCTTTGTCTCCACACAGACATAAACATAAATGGAGTCAAAATAATAAAAGCGATTAACCACCGATAAAAGCTAATGCTTACCGGAGAGATATAATCCGAGACATAGCGGGTGACTACAATATTTAAAGACCAAATCAATACTGCCAAAATGGGAAAAATAAACGCCCATTTGTGATATTTCATGACCTGACTCATAGCAATACACCATCTACAAAAGAGATTTTATTTTGAAGAATGTCTTAATAAATTGAAATATCGTATTTCCGACATTGATATCGAACTTAGGACATCATCTTTTTTAGAATAATGTCCAAGCTTTCATGGCATGTTCTACAACTTTATGTAATTGATCAGTACTGGCACCGTCTCTTGCCTGAATGGTAAGGCCTTGAATGACAGTGGCATAAAAGTCCGTCATTTCTTGTAGAGGAGCATTAGATGGCAAATCACCCTGCTCAACACCTTGTTTGAGACGCTCCAATAATTTTTCTTTGGTTTTTATGCGTTTGTCTAATAGGTTCTGCTGCACATCTTGAGTTGCATCAGAGCAGTTCATGGCAGCAACCACCAACATACAACCAGCTGGTTTATTGGGTTGAACCAGTCGTTTTACGTTGTCATAAAGATATAACTCAAACGCAATTTTTGCAGTTTTTGCTTCTGAAAAGATGGTCTCAATAGGACAGGCTTCATGAGCCAAATAGTAATCAATACTTTTATAAAACAGCCCTGCCTTATCACCAAAAGCACTATATAGGCTAGGTGCTGTAATTTCCAAAGCTTGTGTTAAATCACTAATAGACGTTGCTTCATAGCCATGCTCCCAAAAGAGCAACATTGCTTTTTGCAAAACCTCTTGTTCATCAAAGCATTTAGGACGTCCGCGCTTTTTTTTCAGCGTATCTTCTGTAACAGCTAAATTCGTTTCATGCCTATTTGTCATAAAGATCACATCTATTTTTATAACAATCGTTATTAAATTAATTGACGTTCGATTTTTTATCAACTATTTTATTTTCATAATGATCGTTAGTTAATTAATAAATTGCCTTTCTTTACTCCAAATTTAGCCAAGTAAGGATTTCCTATGGACCAATCGTCTATCTCTAAAGCGCGACCCACGACCTCCACTCAAGGAAGCTGGTTTGCCATTTTGGCCGTTTCTATCGCAGCATTTGCCTTAGTTACAAGTGAATTTTTACCCGTTGGCGTTCTAAATAGTGTCGCAACAGATTTAAATATTTCAGTAGGTACAGCAGGCCTGATTATTACTGTACCCGGCATTATGGCAGCAATTGCAGCCCCTCTATTGCCTGTATCAGTGAAACAACTTGATCGGCGTTATGTGCTTATCTTGCTGACAGCTATTATGGTTATTGCCAATACCATTACCGCATTTGCTGAAAACTTCCATGTTCTATTGTTAAGCCGCTTAATTTTAGGTATTTCAATTGGTGGTTTCTGGGCGACCGCCATTGCTCTAAGTGGAAAATTAGCTCCCTCACACCTTCCTATTGCTAAAGCAACTGCGGTCGTGATGGCAGGTGTGACTTTTGCTACAGTTCTAGGTGTACCAATTGGAACTTGGTTAAGCGAGTTTTATGGCTGGCGTAGTGCTTTTGGAATTACTGCAGGCATTGGTTTAGTTGTTTTAATCTTACAATTAATCTTTTTACCTAAACTTGTACCAGATTCGGCAATTCACATGAAAGATTTGCCAGCACTATTACATACTCCTAAAGCACGTAGTGGCATGTTGATTGTTTTATTGATCGGACTCGCTCACTTTTGTGCCTATAGCTATTTAGCACCTTTCTTTAAAAATGTTGCTGGTTTTAATGGGACAACCATTAGTTCATTATTATTGCTCTATGGAATTGCTGGTATTTTCGGAAATGCTTTTGCCGGATATAGTGGCAATCTAAATGTCCGTTATACATTAGCTTTTGTGGGTACATGCTTTGCAATCGTATTCTTTGGATTTCCTCTTTTTGCCATTCATGAGTTTGGTGCTATTGTCTTAACCGCGTTATGGGGATTTGCATTTGGTGCCTTCCCTACCTCAGCGAATATTTGGATGTTTGTACATGCGCCAAATGCAGTTGAAAAAGGTATGCCGCTTTTTGTAGGTATGTTTCAGGTGATGATTGCGACAGGTTCATTATTAGGTGGATATGTAGTTGATCATTTCAATGAAAATACTTTAATTTATGGTGTATTAAGCTTCGTTGCCCTAGCATTACTGAGTACATTTACCTTAGCGAAAGGTCTTAATAACCCTAAAGCTACTTGTGAAAATTAAAATATGAGTCAGAGCATATAGATGAACAATGAGGACCAGCAATTTTCATTATTACACAGTATAGAAGTTCATGAATTTCTATACCAAAAAGAAGATATTGTTCGTCCTCATGCATCTCTTTGGGGAGATTTTAATTTCAGTTTAAATGGCATATTAGAAATGGAGATTGAAGAACAGCTATATCTTTCTCCACCTAGCTATGGTCTTTGGATTCCCCCTCAAACTGTTCATCAGTCCACCCATATCGACCATGAAATTCATTATATCTGTATTCGACTGCACCCTCGCCTATGCTCTATTTTAGGAAATAGCTGTCGATGCTTTAGTATTCAGCCTTTTTTTCGCACTTTAGTTCTACAAATTCTCGAACAGCAAAAACAAACTGGAAAACCTGAATATTTAGAACATCTTTTACAAGTTTTATTCGATCAACTTAAACAAGCCCCTGCATATTCACATTATTTACCGCAAACACGGCATCCTGTTTTAGTGCCTATTTTAGAAAAACTTTCAGATCCATTACTTTTTAATCACTCTTTACAGCAGTTGCTTCAGAACTTTTCGGTCAGTGATCGTCACTTATTACGTTTGAGTCAACAAGAGCTTCAACTTTCGTTGTCCGAATGGAGAAATCGGGCCAAAATTGTTTATGCCATTCATCAGATTCGTCAAGGGACGCCTATCAAGCGTTTAGCATATGATTTAGGTTATCAACATAGCTCAAGTTTTATTGAATTTTTTAAACGTTACACTGGGCAAACACCGATCCAAATCAGAAATAACTAGAATTCAGCTTATCTTTAAAAACTTTTTCTTTTTTGAACACGAATATTATTGCACTACCCCTCAATAGCAGTTAAAACAAATGCGTTACTTGATATCAATTACAATCTTTAGGAAAGACTCATGACACAATCTGTATATCACATTCCAGTAAAAGCAATTTCAGGCGAAACGGTTGATCTTGAACAATATAAAGGTAAAGTTCTACTTATCGTAAATACTGCTTCTAAATGTGGTTTAACTCCACAATACGAAGGCTTAGAAAAACTTTACCAAGCAAAAAAAGACCAAGGTCTTGAAATTTTAGGTTTCCCAGCAAACAACTTTAAAGAGCAAGAACCAGGTTCTGATGAAGAAATTCAACAGTTCTGTTCATTAAATTATGATGTTCATTTCCCTTTATTTTCTAAGGTTTCTGTAGTCGGCGAAGATAAGCATCCACTTTACCAAGCTTTGACAGCAGCTCAGCCGGAACGCACTGGTGAAGGTCCTTTCCGTGAGCGTTTAGAAGGCTTAGGTATTGCAACCAATCCTGCTCCAGAAGTTTTATGGAACTTCGAAAAGTTTTTAATTAATAAAAATGGTGAAGTCGTGGCTCGCTTTGCTCCGAACCTAACAGCAGACGATGAACAAATCGTTAAAGCAGTTGAAGCAGAGTTAGCAAAATAATATTTTAAAATGTGAGAAAGGGCGTTTTATACGCTCTTTTTTATGTTCGCCTCAAAGTGTTGTTCGTTTGCAAAAATACAATCTTTCTTCATATTTTATGCCTATAGTATCTATTTGCTTTATTTGATGTTGTTTGTAGTTATGAAAAAAGTTTTACAGGGCGCATTTCTTCCTTTTGTAATTTTTGCCTCAGGCATGCTTTTACTTGGGTGCGATCAGGCACAAGACCATGCTACCGAACAAGAAAAGACTGAAATAACTGAACAGGCAACAGACCAAAACATTGAACAACAAGCGGCAGAAATTGCACCCAACAAAGCCGAACTTAAAAGCGGCAATATTTTTTATATGGTCCGCGACGCTGCTAATTTACAGCTTAAAGCTGGTGACTATGTTGAACAGCTTAAAGATACCCAGCTTGATGTTGAACAAGCCATCCAAGATAAGAATCAGAATGAACTAAAAACTACTGTCACTACGTTAAAACAGCAACTAGAAGGTTTAAATCAAGCACTTTTGACTTTAGATATCAAAAGTCAGGAAATTGAGAATATTCGCCAAAGTTTATTACATGCCAACCAACAAGCTCTTAGCATGCCATTACTCAATGGGAAATTAGATCAAATCAATTTTGACCAAATTGAAAAACAGCTTAATACCATTCAAATGGATATGGTGAAGCTTGCTGCCATGATTATGGCAGGAGATGAAAAGTCAGATTCAAAAACTGAATCTTAAAAAAACAACTTATAAAAAAAGCCACCTTACGGTGGCTTTTTCAATCTTAAACCGGCAATTATAGTGCGCGGTTTTTGATTTTACGGATAGTTTCAAGCTGTGCAGCTGTTTCTGCCAAAGCAGCCAACGCAGCAGCTGAGTCCAAATCACTCTTTTGGTTTGCAAGCAATTGTTCAGCATTTTTACGTGCTTCTAAAATTGCCGCTTCATCCAAGTTGTCAGCACGGATTGCAGTATCTGCAAGAACCGTTACAACATGAGGTTGAACTTCTAAAACACCGCCAGATACATAGACGATTTCTTCTGTACCATTTTCCAACTGAACACGAATCGGGCCCGGTTGAAGCAAGGTTACAAGTGGAGCATGTCCTGGCAAAATACCAAGCTCACCACCAGCACCTTTCGCGATTAACATCGTTACTGCGCCAGAGTAAATAGACTCTTTAACACTTACGACATCACATTGCATAGTCGCCATGAGATGATCTCCTTAAATTAGAGTTTCTCAGCTTTAGCAATCACTTCGTCAATACCACCAACCATATAGAACGCTTGTTCTGGGATGTGATCGTATTCACCAGCTAATAGACCTTTAAAGCCACGAATCGTTTCTTTAAGCGGTACTAATTTACCAGGAGCACCAGTAAACACTTCAGCTACGTGGAATGGTTGAGAGAAGAAACGTTGGATTTTACGCGCACGGTAAACAACCAATTTATCTTCTTCTGCTAATTCATCCATACCCAAGATTGCGATGATGTCTTTAAGCTCTTTATAACGTTGCAATACGTTTTGTACTGCACGCGCAATTTCATAGTGCTCTTGACCAACAACTAATGGGTCTAACTGACGTGAAGTTGAGTCAAGTGGATCGATCGCTGGATAGATACCAGAAGATGCGATGTCACGGCTCAATACTACTGTTGCATCTAAGTGAGCAAATGTAGTTGCAGGAGATGGATCTGTTAAGTCATCGGCAGGTACATATACCGCTTGGATCGATGTGATCGAACCAGATTTAGTAGATGTAATACGCTCTTGAAGAACACCCATTTCTTCTGCAAGTGTAGGTTGGTAACCTACCGCAGATGGCATACGACCTAACAATGCTGATACTTCAGTACCCGCAAGTGTATAACGGTAGATGTTGTCGACGAATAATAATACGTCACGACCTTTACCATTTTCGTCTTTTTGATCACGGAAGTATTCAGCCATAGTCAAACCAGTTAACGCTACGCGTAAACGGTTACCTGGTGGCTCGTTCATCTGACCGTAGACCATTGCTACTTTGTCAAGAACGTTAGAATCTTTCATTTCGTGATAGAAGTCGTTACCTTCACGAGTACGCTCACCAACACCAGCAAACACAGATAAACCTGAGTGAGCTTTCGCGATGTTGTTGATCAACTCCATCATGTTAACGGTTTTACCAACACCAGCACCACCGAATAGACCAACTTTACCACCTTTTGCGAACGGGCAAAGTAAGTCAATTACTTTAATACCAGTTTCTAAAAGATCAGTAGAAGCTGCTTGTTCAGCATAAGAAGGGGCTTGACGGTGAATCGGCAAACGCTCTTCAGTCGCTACAGGACCTGCTTCATCAATTGGGCGGCCCAAAACGTCCATGATACGACCAAGCGTAGCTGGACCTACTGGAACAGAAATCGGTGCATTTGTGCTAGTTACATTAAGGCCACGTTTAAGACCTTCTGTAGAACCCATTGCGATGGTACGAACAACACCATCGCCAAGCTGTTGCTGAACTTCTAATGTAGTTTCAGTACCGTCAACTTGGAGAGCGTCATAGATCTTAGGAACGCTATTGCGCTCAAACTCGACGTCGATAACCGCGCCGATGATCTGAATGATACGACCGCTACTCATTGCTGTCTCCTCAATTCAAACTTAATAATGTTAAACGGCAGCGGCACCGCCAACGATCTCGGAAATTTCCTGAGTAATCGCGGCTTGACGCAGCTTGTTGTAAATGAGTTGTAGGTCTTTAATCAATTGTCCTGCGTTGTCTGTCGCTGCTTTCATCGCGACCATACGAGCTGACTGCTCACATGCAACGTTTTCAATCACACCTTGATAAACCATAGACTCGATATAGCGAACCAACAAACCATTTAACAATTCTTCTGCTTCTGGTTCGTAGATATAGTCCCAACCATAAGTACGGTTGAGATCATCGCCTTCTTCTGCTGGTGCTAAAGGAACAAGTTGTTCTACTTTAGGCTGCTGAGTCATTGCATTAACGAAGCCATTTGATACGAGATAGATACGATCTAATTCGCCTTTATCAAATGCATCAAGCATAACTTGGACTGAGCCAGTTAACTGTTCCAAACTCGGCGCATCGCCAAGTTGGGTAGTTGCACCGAGCACTTTACCGCCGTAATTCTTAAAAAACGAAACCGCTTTTTGACCAATTAAAGCAAATTCAACTTCAATTGACTGCTGTTGTTGTGCTTTGACATGCTGCACAACTTTCTTGAACAAGTTAATGTTCAAGCCACCTGCCAAACCACGATCTGAAGACACTACGATATAGCCAACACGCTTAACTGGGCGGTCAACCATATAACGGTGTTTGTATTCAGGGTTTGCTTGTACCAAGTGAGCAATTACACGGCGCATATTATCGGCATACGGACGGCCCTGAGCCATGCGCTCTTGCGCACGACGCATTTTAGAAGCAGCTACCATTTGCATCGCGCGAGTAATCTTTTGCGTGCTCTTGATACTAGCTACTTTGGCGCGAATTTCTTTTAAATTTGCCATACGCTTAACCTAGTATTCGAAAGCTCTTTCGAGCTTCCGAAGGTTGATCCGTGAACCAAACTTAACTAAAACTAAACTTAGTAAGTTTGAGTCGCTTTAAAGCTTTCAATACCTGCTTTGATTGCTGCTTCGATGTCTTTGTTGTAATCACCAGTTTCATCGATTTGTTTCATCAACGGAGCATATTCTGAGCGGAAGTAAGAAATTAACGCAGCATCAAAGTCTACGATTTTCTTAACTTCTACGTCAGCCATGTAGCCTTCGTTAGATGCATAAACAGAAACAGCTTGGTCAGCAATTGAGTAAGGAGCATATTGTTTTTGCTTCATTAACTCAGTTACACGTTGACCATGTTCAAGTTGCTTACGAGTTGCTTCATCAAGGTCAGAAGCGAACTGAGCAAACGCAGCCAATTCACGGTATTGTGCTAAAGCAGTACGGATACCACCAGACAATTTTTTGATGATCTTGGTTTGAGCAGAACCACCAACACGAGATACAGAGATACCCGCGTTCACAGCAGGACGAATACCTGCGTTGAATAATGATGTTTCTAAGAAGATCTGACCGTCAGTAATCGAAATTACGTTCGTTGGTACGAATGCAGATACGTCACCTGCTTGAGTTTCAATAATTGGCAATGCAGTTAAAGAACCAGTTTGACCAGTTACTGCACCATTAGTGAATTTCTCAACGTAGTCAGCAGATACACGAGAAGCACGTTCAAGAAGACGTGAGTGAAGATAGAATACGTCACCTGGATACGCTTCACGACCTGGTGGACGACGTAAAAGTAATGAAATTTGACGGTAAGCAACAGCTTGCTTAGACAAATCATCATAAATAATAAGAGCGTCTTCACCGCGGTCACGGAAGTACTCACCCATTGTACAGCCAGAGTACGGAGCTAAGTACTGCATTGCAGCAGGATCAGCAGCCGCAGCAGCGACAACAGTTGTATACGCCATAGCGCCAGTTTCTTCTAGCTTACGTACAACGTTTGCAATTGTTGATTGTTTTTGACCAATCGCAACGTATACACATTTAATGCCAGAGTTTTTCTGAGCGATAATCGCATCGATCGCCATCGCTGTTTTACCAGTTTGACGGTCACCGATGATCAACTCACGTTGGCCACGACCAACAGGAATCATTGTATCAACTGATTTATAACCAGTTTGAACAGGCTCATCTACAGATTGACGCCAAATTACGCCTGGTGCTACTTTTTCAACAGCATCAGTTAATTTCGCATCAATTGGGCCTTTACCATCAATTGGGTTACCCAAAGCGTCGACAACACGGCCAAGAAGTTCAGGACCAACTGGAACTTCTAATACACGACCTGTACAACGAGCTTTTTGACCTTCTTGAAGGCTTAGGTAGTTACCTAAAACAACGGCACCCACTGAATCCTGTTCTAGGTTCAGTGCCATACCAAATAAGCCGCCGTCGAATTCGATCATTTCACCGTACATTGCATCAGCAAGACCGTGAATGCGCACGATACCGTCGGATACCATAACAATGGTACCTTCGTTTTTAGCGGTCGCGCTGGTGTCCAGATCTCCGATACGCTGTTTAATGAGCGCACTGATCTCGGATGGATTCAGTTGTTGCATTGCGCTATTCCTCAATCTTTTATTAGTTCAGTCTTCATCATTTGCATTATGCAAGAAGACGAGTACGCATTTTTTCAAGCTTGTTAAGCGCAGAATCATCTATCACTTGATCGCCTGCACGAATTACAACACCTGCAATAAGCTCAGGTTTAACTTCAACTGAAACAGTTACTGTGCTGTTAAAACGCTTTTCTAAAGCAGATTTCAACAGTTGCTCTTGTTCAGCAGTTAACGGGAAAGCCGATTCAATCACGACATCCACATTGTTGTTATTCTGTGATTTAAGCTGTTCATATTCTGCTTCAATTTCAGGTAACAGCATTAAACGATCGTTATCTGCAAGAAGTGTCAAAAAGTTAGACACTGCTTGAGATTGATCTTCACCTAAAACTTTAGCAAAAAGCTTCACTTGCTCCGCAGGAGTAAGTTCAGGGCGATTTAAATAAGCGGAAAATGCTTCGTCTTGCACCGCAGCACTGAGCACTTGTAACGCATTCGACCAATTGTCTGTTGCACCTTGCTCAGAAGCATAAGCAAATGCTGCTTTGGCATACGGACGTGCCAACGTCAAGAGTTCAGCCATAATTCGCCTCGCTTAAAGTTTAGCAGCCAGCTGAGACAGCATGGCGTTATGAGCTTCTGCATCAACTTGCTGGTTCAGGATTTTTTCTGCACCAGTTACTGCCAAAGCAGCTACTTGTTGACGTAATTCTTCGCGAGCAGAATTGATTTCTTGATCAACAGCTTCTTTAGCCTGTTGACGAATACGCTCACCTTCAGCCGCAGCTTGAGTACGAGCTTCTTCGATCAATTGCGCTGCACGACGGTTCGCTTGTTCGATCAATTGAGCCGCTTGTGCTTTAGCTGCATCAAGTTCTTGCTTAACTTGCGCTTGTGCATCGGCAAGGTCAGCTTTCGCTTTTTCTGCTGCATTTAAGCCATCAGCGATTTTACGCTGACGCTCACTAATCGCATTGATTAGTGGTGGCCAAACAAACTTCATGCAGAATGCAACAAAGAATGCAAACGCAATCGCTTGACCAATCAATGTGAGGTTGATATTCATTGCAATTCCTCAAATAGTGGATTTAGGAATTAAGATGATTAACCTACAAATGGATTAGCGAAGATGAAGAACAAGCCAATACCAACACCGATCATAGGCACAGCATCAAGAAGACCCGCGATTAAGAACATACGAGTTTGAAGTTGTGGAGCCAATTCTGGTTGACGAGCAACAGCTTCTAAAAAGCGACCACCCAAAAGACCAAAACCAATCGCAGTACCCAAAGCACCGAAAGCGATCAAGATAGCAGATGCAATTGCAACTAGACCTAAAGTGAGTTCCATGAAAAATTCCTCAGAGGTTAGGTTATTACCAAATTAAATTAAAAAAATTCAGCCCAACCATCATTTGATAGTTAGGCAATACCATTAATGTTTTTCGCTTGCCATGCTCAAGTAAACGATGGTAAGCATCATAAAGATGAATGCCTGCAACGTGATTACAAGAATGTGGAAGATCGCCCAAGGCACAGACAACGCCCATTGAATCCAGAACGGCAATAAAGCAATTAGGATAAAGATCAACTCACCGGCATACATGTTACCGAATAGTCGGAGAGCTAATGAAATCGGACGAGCAAGGAATGTTACCAATTCCAAAATCAAGTTCACTGGAATAAGCAACGCTTTTGCAACTGGATTACTTGGGTTAAATGGGTTAAGTGCCAACTCGCCAACGAAACCACCAACACCCTTTTCGCGGATGCTGTAGAACAAGATAAGTACAAATACAGATAAAGACATACCTAAAGTAATGTTTGGATCTGTAGATGGAACGATCTTGAAGTAAACGTGGTGAGGGTCCATACCAAATACGTTTGCACCTACAAACGCTGCAACTTGAGGAATCCAGTCAACTGGGATCAAGTCCATTAAGTTCATGAGGAAAATCCACACGAAAATAGTGAGTGCAAGCGGAGCGATTAAACGTGATTTGCCATGAAAAGTATCACGGACACTTGAGTCAACAAACTCAATGATCATTTCGATTGCTGACTGGAATTTAGTTGGAACACCTGCATTTGCAGCTTTCGCAACGATCCAGAACATCAAACAGAAAATCACACCAAGGCCAATTGACCAACCCATTGAATCCAAGTGAATTGCAGTGAACCCCATCGAATGAGCTTCTTCAGCAGTCTCAGCCAATTTCCATGTACCATCTGGCATTTTGCCATAGGTCATATTGGTCAAGTGATGCTTGATATACTCTGTCGAAGTGAGGGCATGTTCTTCAGCAGCCATAAATCACACCTGGTCAATGTCAATTACTAAAAAGAAGGGAAACGAACATCGGCGTACTGTCGATATCTCGCCACCCTCCAAAAAATCTTCAATTCTTCTTGTTTCTACACCCGTTTTTGTAGACGTGACACCCAAAATGGAGCAACCCACGACATTGCCTGAACGAGAATAAAACCAAACAGCAATGCTAACGGTGATAAAGGTTTAACATTGCTCAAAATCAAAATAAATCCAACGATCATGATTGCAAATTTGCCTAACATGCCCCTATACATGTTAGACAGCACTTGTTTCGATGCTCGTGCACCTGCTGTTCTGAAGGATTGCCACGAAAAATAACCCGTAGCAAGCCAGCAGACCAACGCACCAAGTGCCGCACTTAATGCTGCTGTCATGTCTTTTATGCTCCACGCCACAAGTGCGGAAACAGGGATCATACATGCTTGTAAGAAGACCAAAGCTTTTGCTAATCGTCGGTCAATCAAGCGACTAGTTTGGCTCATTATTTATCCACTCACAGCATAAATGCTTGACAAGTTTAGCTGATGATCGCTTTTAATCGCAGGCATTATAGAGTTACACCCCTGAACATGCAATCTTTTCCCGACTTTAGTCGGGGTTTTTCATGACAGGTGGTGCTGACGCTACAGTCAGCCTTTGTTTACTTTTTATCTTACTTTTGCGTACTTAATACACATTTATCAGTTTTTATTGCCAGTTTCTTCCATGCAGTGACGAAATCATCCTCATTATTCATGCTCTCGTCTACTGGTTGAAAAGTAATGTTACCTAATTTTTGATATTGACTCTTAGTGGTAAAACTCTCTGCCAACAAACACATCTGATTTTTTGGTCGACTATCATTAAGATACTTAATTTGAGCTGCTGTTGGTGCAACGTGAGGATCATCTGTTAAAGCACCAGCGAACTTTAAGTTTAGTGAGCGTTCTAAATATTGATAGGCATCATGATATGCCCAATACGGTTTGCCATTACTTGAACTATCGTAAGCTTGTGCTGCCTGGAACATTTTACGAGCGAACACATTGGCGTTATTCCAATACTTTGCCTTATTTTCAGGGTGTTGCTGAGAGCGCAAAGCAGCAATAAAGAAACCAATTCGAACTGCATTGTTGGGCTCTAACCACACATGTGTATCTACCGTATTAGGTAAAGCTGCACCGCGTGTACTTCGCTGGGGTAAAACAGAAACAATGCCACTATCTAATAGTGCAATCGCCTTCTTATTATTACCTAATAATTTATTTAAGGGCGCTTCATGCGCTTTACCTAACCAAATCACCAAAGACGCATCATTAATTGCTTTACGATGCGCTGGGGTTAATTGTACGTCATGCCCAGTTTGTCCCTTTAATAAGAGTTGTGGTTCTTCAACCCCTTGAGTGACTTCTTTTGCAATCAGATAAATCGGGTGTGTAGAAACCACCAAACCCTGACTCCACCCTAACGCACTCAAAAGTGAGAACATACTGAAAACAAAAAAACGGAACATGACAGACCATCAATTTAAATTAGCTCGAAGCATGTTATAATATAACAAAGTTACAAAAATACCTAAGATTAATCGAATGAAGCATCGCTTCATGCTAATATTCCGTTAAAAATTCGAGGTTATCCTTATGAGTTCCTGCTCGCATGAACATCATGATTCTTTGCATGGTGTGCATGATCACCATAATGTCGCAAGCCGTTTAGCTGAAGCAGAAAGTTTATGTTCTGCGACTGGCGCACGTCTTACACCTTTGCGCAAAGAAGTTCTGGAACTCATTTTAAATGCATCAGGTCCAATGGGTGCCTATGACTTATTGGCACGTATAAAAAGTCAAACCGATCGCCCTGCTGCGCCTCCAACTGTATATAGAACTTTAGATTTCTTATTAGAAAAAGGCCTCATTCACCGCCTAACTTCTATTAATGCGTATATTCCTTGCTGCCACCCGCGTGAAGGCCATCAAGCAGCATTCCTGATTTGTACCGAATGTCATATGGTTAAAGAAGCTTCTTCTCAAGGCCTCACACACCAGCTTGACCAGCTTGCAGCTTCAGATGACTTCGTGGCTCAACACAGCATTATTGAAATTTCGGGGAAATGCCAACAGTGCCGCACAACTCCTTAAATCCTGTATTAATTCAGCTTGAGCAGGTTTCTGTTCATCGCGATGATCGGGATATATTAAAGAAAGTTGATTTTGCCCTACATCAAAATGAAATTGTGTCTTTAATTGGACCCAATGGTGCAGGCAAATCAACACTGATTAAAGTTCTACTCGGTATTCTTCAGCCAAGTAGCGGGCGTGTTATTAATCATAAAAAACTTAAAATGGCTTATGTGCCACAAAAGTTTAATCCTTCACACAGCCTTCCTTTACGTGTTCAGGACCTTCTTGATTTAGAAAAATGCAGCCCTGCCCTGCGTCAGGAAATTATTCAAGACACAGGTATTTCAAAGTTACAACAATCAAAAGTACAACAACTTTCCGGTGGAGAGCGCCAACGAGTACTGTTGGCTCGCGCTCTACTTCGTCAGCCAGATATTTTAGTCCTTGATGAACCCATGCAAGGTCTAGATATTCAGTCAGAAGCGGAACTTTATGATTATGTTCGCAGCCTGCCAGAACGATATGGGTGTGCGATCTTAATTGTTTCTCATGACTTACAATGGGTGATGCAAGGAACACACCGTGTAGTGTGTTTAAATAAACATATTTGCTGTAGTGGACTACCCGAAAATATCCAACAACACCCTGAATATCAGGCAATATTTGGAACTCAAAGGGTTTTCTATCAACATCATCATGACCATTGTGCTCACGGTGATGCTGCACACCCCTGCCCTCATAATGACCGTCCTCACATTCACCCAGAACCGGAAGCTTAAGCCATGATGGAATGGTTACAATTATTGTTACCCGCATGGATTATGGGAACTCTGCTAGTATTTTTAACCGCACCCCTGGGTTGTTTAATGCTTTGGAGACGCATGTCTTTTTTTGCTGACACGATGGCGCACGGAACACTACTTGGGGTAGCTATTGCGGGAGCTTTAAGTCTTCCATTATGGCTTGGTGTTGCAGGTACGGCGGTTTTATTGGTAGGCGTTTTATGGGCCTTACATGACAACCGTTTACCCAATGATGCTCTGCTAGCCTTATGTTCAGCGACATTACTCTGTAGCGGTTTACTATTTATTCAACATGTTCCAAGTTTAAGGCCAGAGCTTTTAAGTTATTTGTTTGGCGATTTACTTAGTATTGATTGGCCAGATCTTCCTGTTTTCACTTTAATTATTGCGATATCACTCGTAATTCTTTACCGTTTTTGGCAGCCACAAATACAGTTTGCAATTGATCCAGATATCGCAATTAGTGAAGGGGTGAATGCAAACTGGCAACGCCTTATTTTTATGCTGTTATTAGCTTTATTTACAGTTTTAGCTTTGCGTGCTGTAGGTTCTTTGCTAATGGGTGCATTACTAGTAATACCAGCTTTAAGCGCTCGTCTATTGGCAAACTCACCAAAGCAAATGGTTATTTGGGCATTCGTGTTAGCCCAGCTTGGTGTTAGTGTCGGCTTATGGTCAAGTGCAGCACTTAATATCTCTACAGGTCTTAGTATTGTTTTATGTATGGCATTAAGTTTTGCCGTTATTTTTATAACTCAAAAACTAAAAAATCAGACACAGGCGTCCTAAACTAGGCCGCCTGATGCACTGTGCTCAATAATAAAGCCGCACAGCTAAACATCACAGCAAAGCCCCGATTTAAATATTTTTGCTGTCTAGGGGATCGAAGTAATCTTAAAACCTTGGATGCCAGCCCCGTATATCCAGCCATTACAATCAAATCGATCGTAATCATAGTGGCCGCCATAATTAGGTACTGTATCCATTGAGGCTTACTTAAATCTAAGAACTGCGGTAAAACCGCCAATAAAAATACGATCGCTTTAGGATTGCTAATATTAACCACAAAACCATTTAATAGCAGAGCTAAAGCAGACTTATCTCTTTTTTCTTGTTGAATTTCTATATCTTTTACAGGTGCTGTCCACTGCAAATAGGCCAAATACAATAAATAAGCTACGCCAAACCACTTAACGGCCTGAAAAGCTAAAGGAGTTGTGGCAAATAAGACCCCAACACCTGCTGCCACCACCATAATTTGAAGCACCAAGGCAACTTGCAAACCGATTGCATTCCAATAACCATGTCTAAATCCATAGTTTAGACCACTCGACATTGAGGCAATAGCTCCCGCACCCGGAGAGATACTAATGACCCAACAGGCCAACATATAGGCAAACCAAACTTGCAAAGACATAGTAAAAATAGACAATAAAAGTGGAATTATACTGTTTTATAAAACTATCTTGATGAGAATTCAAACAATAAAATCAAGAAATAGACTACTAACCGCTCTTCGCATCAGGCACAATAATTAAAGCTCATACTAAATTATAATTGAGGAGATACCTTCCAATGACTGCTCAATCTGTCATTTTGCCGTTGCCATCAGATCATGCCCGATTTATTGTTCTTCGTTTAAAAGACTTATCAATTGATGAATTAAAAGAACAACTCGAAGCGTTGTTTGAAACACGCGACCGTCTCATTACTCAGCATTCAGACGCGCAAATTAAAACAGCAGTCGCTTTTGGTCGAGAACTTTGGAAGCGACTTTACAGTCAATCTCCTGCTGGCTTTAAACAACTTGAACCAGAAAACGGCGCATTCAACATGCCAGCTGTTCCCGCTGATGTCCTCATCCATATTGCTAGTATGCGTTCTGATATTTGTTTTGCATTAAGCCAAGCATTTTTTGAAGGTATTAAAGATAAAGTTGAAGTTCTGGATGAGCGTGTTTGCTTCCGTTATTTCGATGGTCGCGATATTACTGGCTTTATAGATGGTACTGAAAACCCTCAATTTCCAGATGACCGCGCGGAAACAGCCCTACTCCCAGAAAGTGCTGGAGTATTTGCAGATGGTAGTTTCATATTTGCACAGCGCTATGCACACGACTTAGAAAAATGGAAAAAACTAAAAGTTGATGCTCAAGAAAATGTCATGGGTCGTACTAAGCTTGAGTCAATTGAACTTGATGATGACGTTAAACCAGAAAATGCCCATGTTGCCCGTACTGTCGTTGAAGATGACGAAGGCGAAGAAATGGAAATCTTGCGTCATAGTCTGCCTTATGGCGACGGCCGAGGCGATCAAGGCTTATTCTTCATTGCTTATACTAAAGACCTGAGCATTATTGATGCCATGTTAAAGCGTATGTTTGGTACAAGTGGAGATGGTATCCATGACCGCTTATTGCATTTCGTGACACCACTAGACGGCGCATATTACTTTGCACCAAGTGAAGAATTACTAGAAGAAGTTTTAGAAGACTAAAATAAAAAAGAGGAGCTTAAGCTCCTCTTTTTACGTTCTTAATCTTAGAAAGGAATACGCTTATATTTACGGTATTCTGGCTTCCAGAATGATTGATCTATTTTTTGCTGTAGCAAATCATCACTAATCGTTACTGCCACGCCATCTGCCATTGCAGCTTTGGCAACTTCAAATGCAATCACTTTAGAGACTTGCTGAATTTCACCCAAAGGTGGCAATAAATCAGCTTGCGGATCTTTTAGTAATGGCGAGCAATTCGCTAAAGCACTACTTGAAGCCATTAACATATTTTCAGTAACGCGTTTAGCACCCGATGCCACCACACCCAGCCCAATGCCCGGGAAAATGTACGAGTTATTACACTGAGAAATATTATAAAGCTTGCCGTGATGATTCACAGGAGCAAACGGGCTACCTGTTGCAATTAACGCTCTACCTTCAGTCCACTCTACAATATCTGCTGGCACAGCCTCAACACGTGAAGTTGGGTTAGACAATGGCATGACAATTGGGCGTTCACAATTCGCCGCCATGGTCTTAATGATTTCTTCTGTGAACAAGCCTGGCTGACCAGAAACGCCAATTAACACTGTAGGCTTCGCATTTTTAACAACATCAAGTAGTGAAATCACTTCTTCAATATTGCCCCACTGATCAACCACCTCAGCTTTTTGTGCTAACTTACGTTGGAAGTCGAGCAAGTTTGGCTGATTCTCAGTGATCAAACCAAAACGGTCTACCATATAAACGCGAGCACGCGCTTCAGAATCAGTCAGACCTTCAGCAACCATTTGAGCAATAATTTGTTCCGCAATACCGCATCCCGCAGAACCCGCGCCTAAGAAAGCAATTGTTTGATCTTTTAATTGCTTGCCTGCTGCACGACTTGCAGCAATCAAACTACCTACAGATACCGCTGCTGTTCCTTGAATATCATCGTTAAAACAACAAATTTTATCTCGATACTTTTCTAAAAGCGGCATCGCATTTTTTTGTGCGAAATCTTCAAACTGAATTAACGCTTTTGGCCAACGACGCTTCACAGCCTCAATCACCATATCGACAAATGCGTAATATTCATCGCCACTAATACGTGGCTGACGCCAACCCATATAGATCGGATCATTTAACAATTGTGGATTATTCGTCCCTACATCAATTGTGATTGGTAATGTATAAGCTGGACTAATCCCACCACAAGCGGTGTAAAGTGAAAGTTTTCCAATAGGAAT
This sequence comes from Acinetobacter pittii ATCC 19004 = CIP 70.29, assembly GCF_000369045.1. GTDB lineage: Bacteria > Pseudomonadota > Gammaproteobacteria > Pseudomonadales > Moraxellaceae > Acinetobacter > Acinetobacter pittii. The sequence continues at coordinate 510,604 of NZ_KB849797.1, forward strand.
CCCCATTCCGCCAATACCTTGGTCACCAAGACCTAGGATACGTTCACCATCAGTAATCACGATGACTTTTACATTATTTTTATTTACGTTCTGCAAAATATCATCAATCACATCACGATCTGGATATGAAATAAAAACACCACGATGACGACGATAGATATCAGAGAAACGCTGACATGCCTCACCCACTGTTGGGGTATAAATAATCGGCATCATTTCTTCAAGATGATTTTCGATTAAATGATAGAACAAGGTTTCGTTGGTATCTTGGATATTACGCAAATAGATATGTCGATTGATATCATCAGTAAAAGCGCAATATTGTTGATAAGAGCGCTGGCTCTGCTCTTCAATAGTTTCAATAATATGGGGGAGTAAACCGTGTAAGTTAAAGTTACTTCTTTCTTCTTCAGTGAAAGCCGAACCTTTATTTAAGAGTGGTAACTCTAAAAGTGTAAAACCTGCATATGGAATATAAAGGGGATGTTTACTTGGGTGTCCTGATATCATTGCCTATCTCATTTTCCAGCTTAGAGTAGAGAAAAACACGTTTTGTATGGTCTCTAAAACTCTTTGTGCGTATAAGCTTAAGCCTAATTCGATCAAAATAGATATTTTAAACCGTGATGTTAAAATTAAACACTATTTAGTTACAACATGTTTAAAAATAATTAATAGAAATCAGTATTTTAATATTTTTATAATTTTAAAAACCTCTTTTATTTTCTCAATTTTAAAAGCCATAATTATATGAGTTAGTGGCAACAGGTATTTTCTCAGGAAATAATATTAAATTAAACACTTAATTTACTCATCAAAACTACCCAAAAGGCTTGTAATTCTTTATTTTCAGAATAGTAAGGCGATTCATCAACCAACATTCATTTAAAAAATAATCATCAGTAATTTGCATAAAGAATTATTGGAATATCAAATCCCCTCCCCTAAGTCATCGGAAATTTGCTATATTTGACGTTTTTCTGCGACATCTATTTTCGATTGATATGAATACGGCAATACAAGCAGCTCTCGACCATGCAGTGCAAACTCTTCAACAAGAAGGGGTGCTTCCTTCCGACTGGAAAAACACAAGCAATTTAACACGCACCAAAGACCGAAGCCATGGCGACTTTGCTTCTAATATTGCCATGATCGGCTCGAAAGCTGCTGGTATGAAACCACGTGATTTAGCTGAGAAAGTTCTCGCTGCATTACCAGAAGTGGCAGATATCAGTAAAGCTGAAATCGCAGGACCCGGATTTATTAACTTCTTTTTAAATGCAGACCAGCGCTTTGCTATTCTTGATCAAATTCAAGCACAAAAAGAAATTTTTGGTCGTAGCCAAGCAAATGCAGCGAAAAAGTTTCAAGTCGAATTTGTTTCTGCAAACCCAACGTCTAGCCTACACGTAGGTCATGGTCGTGGTGCGGCATACGGTATGACAGTTGCTAATTTACTTGAAGCAACAGGTGCTAAAGTTGACCGCGAATACTACGTGAATGATGCTGGCCGTCAAATGGATATTTTGGCGACTTCTACTTATTTACGTTATTTGGAACTACTTGGACAAAACCTTGTATTCCCTAAAAATGCATATCAAGGCGATTACGTTAAAGAAATCGCACAAGGCATTATTGATAAAGATGGCGACGCTTACGTTCGTGAAGTTGCGAATGTTTATAAAGATGTACCAGAAGATGTGCAATATGCTGAAGAGCTAGATAGCGAAGGTAACAAAGTCGTTTTATCTGGCGATAAAGAAAAGCATATTGATGGACTTATTGCCAACTCACAACAATTATTAGGTGAAGGCTACCGTGTATTCCACCAAGCTGCTCTTCACGCCATTTTAGATGATATTAAAGATGACCTTGCTGACTTTGGTGTAACGTTCAACCAATGGTTTAGTGAAGCATCTCTTAGTGCAAAAATTGATGAAGCTTTAGAAACACTTGATCAACGTGGCTTCCTTTATCAAAAAGATGGCAACATCTGGTTCAAGTCGACTGAATTTGGTGATGAAAAAGACCGTGTTGTTAAGCGTCGTAATGGCCAAACGACTTACTTTGCATCTGACATTGCATACCACTTAAATAAACTACAACGTGGTTATACTGACCTAATCGATATTTGGGGTTCTGACCACCATGGCTATATTTCTCGCGTAAAAGCGGCGATTGATGCAATGGGTTACGACTCTAAGAAATTGACTGTTCTTTTAGTTCAGTTTGTAAGTTTATGGCGTGGCGGCGAGATGGTTCAAATGTCTTCTCGTTCAGGTCAATTCGTGACTTTACGTGACTTACGTAAAGAAGTGGGCAATGACGCAGCTCGTTTCTACTACGTAATGCGTAAGAGTGAACAACACATCGACTTTGACCTTGACCTTGCTGTTTCACAAAGTAAAGACAATGCTGTGTACTATATTCAATATGCACACGCACGTATTTGTCGTATGTTAGAAAAAGCAGTAAGCACAGATTTACAATTCGATGTAAACGCTGCTCGTCCACATGCAGCTCGCTTGTCTCTTGATGCAGAAACTGAGATTCTTGCTAAACTGGCAGCATACCCAGACGCGGTATTACGTGCTGCAAATGCATATGAACCTCATCAGGTTGGTAACTACTTAAAAGAGTTAGCCGCCCTGTTCCACGGTTGGTACAATGAACATAAAGTATTAAGCGATGATGCAGAGCTTACACAAGCCCGTTTATTGCTTTCAATCAATGTACAACAAGTGCTTCGTAATGGTTTAGAATTACTTGGTGTATCTGCACCAGAATCTATGTAATAAATATATTGCATGACAGCAAATTAAAGGTCATGCAATATATAGTCAGCAGTGGTTTGTATAGTTAAAATATCAATACAAACCACTGTTTTTAGCATCGTAAGACGAGACTCAAACTCGAATTAAAAAACAATCAAAATACAGAGGAATAATCCACGTGTTTGGCAAAACGCAACGCGGTGTATCTGAAAGACCTAATAAGCCTAAAAAGCCTCTAATTCCCAAATGGTTAGGGACACTTGTCGCTATTTTGGCGGTCTTATGTATCGCTGTAATGCTTATGCTTTGGAAACCTTGGCAACCTGTTCCTGCGAAAAATCAGATTACTTCTGAACATTATCAAGAAGAAGATACTAATAAAGACTATCGCTTCTACGACCTATTGCCTCAACAACAGGTTACCCCTATTCCTGAACAAGCGATCCCTGAAAGTAAAAATCAAGGCACTGCTATGATCGTTGAGGCACCAAGTACCACCGAACCAGCTGCCTCTGAAAGTGTAGGAATTGACCCGAATCAGTCAGCTACAACTCCTCAGCAACCTACATATATTTTACAAGTTCGTAGTTATAACGATCCTGATCAGGCTGATGCTCGTCGTGCAGAAATCATTTTAAATGGCTTATCTGCTGATGTAGTCAAAAGTACTGAAAACGGACAAACATGGTATCGCGTTATTTCTGGACCGTATGATACTCAAGACGCTGCATTGGCCGCTCAACAAACCTTACAACATAGCGGCATTGATTCTATCGTGATCAAACGCAAGTAAACGGCAAATAAAAAAGGAACAAATAATTGTTCCTTTTCTTTTAAATATCAGCACAATTCCTTTCATTAGAACCAATTCCCTTTTGTTTCGCTTTCTGAAATGCGGGTCTTTGCTGAATACGATGTAAAAAAGCCTGAATATTAGGGTATTTCCCTTGCAAACGTGATTGCAAAGCTTCCAGTGGGAAACTCATTTGAATATCAGCAAATGAAAAGTCACCTGCAAAATATTCATGCTCTGCCAAATAGTTTTCTAAAAAACTAATATGATCTTTCATGCGTGGGCGAACAAAATTTGCCTTCACCCCTTCTGTAATTTTTTTAGCTACTGGCTGAATTAACCATGGCACATGTTTGTTTACACCATTCATGACCAAAGTCATGACTAATAACGGCATAAGTGAACCTTCTGCATAGTGCATCCAGTAAATATACTGCTGTAAATCTTGTGGCTCTTTAGGTTTAAATTGTTGCTTCTGATCATAACGCTGCTGTAAATATTCTAAAATCACAGCAGATTCTGCGATAACTTGTTCATCATCAGTCAAAATTGGAGCTTTACCTAAAGGATGAATACATTTCAATGTTTCTGGAGCGGAATAGTTAGGTAGACGTTGATAATAATGAATATCATAATCTAAGCGCAACTCTTCTAAAGCCCATAGAATTCGAAACGATCGCGAACATTCCAGGTGGTGTACACTAATCATGTTATTGCCTGCTTTTATTTTTCTTTTTTACATAAAAAACAGCATGTGAACATGCTGTTTTATTCCATTTGTGGGATGGATATAAAATCATCCACCTCAACAAAATAGCATTTTTACGCTGTAACAAGCACAGTATGAATGTCTAAACTACGTAACAAAGTTTTAGTGACTGGGGTTTTACCGCATACCGCTAAGATTTTTTGTTGAAGCTCTTCGTTTGGCAAGTCTTTAAAAACAATACGACGTTCTATATGTTCTTCATGTTCTCTATTGGTATGAAAATCGATTTCAACCGAAAACTCACCAAAATCATAACCCTTATGCTTTGCGTACATTCTTAAAGTAATGAGCGTACACGCGGCTAAACTTCCAGTGAGCAAATCATATGGCGCTGGGCCTTGATCTTGCCCTTCTAGCTTCTCTGGCTCATCACAAAAATATTGGTGACGACCACTGGTGATTTCGCCCTTCCATTGTTCAGCAAGGGGCTTTGCTTTACTGCTTGCGATTACTGCTGTCATTTTGATGCTCTCATTTGATCTGGAAGAACAGGGGCTTCTAAACGTGCACCAACATAATCTGGGATTTCACCAAAACGTGCATCATGGTTAATCCATTGCTCACGGGCTTCTTTTAAATCATCCATTGTACGTGCAACAAAGTTCCACCATAGCAAAATTGGAGTCTCAAACGGTTCACCACCAACTAACAGCACACGGTTCCCTTTCTTTACTTCAATTTCGATCTCACTAAGACCAGTATCTAATACCACCATGTTGTCAGCCGTTAACTCATGGCCATTCACATGGGCAACACCATCTAATGCCATAAAACCATATTCAAACTCAGGATTTAATGGAATGCGGGTTTTAGTATCTTCGGTAGCAATGAGGTCAACACCCACTAACGGTGTATGTACCAAGACTGGGGAAGTCGTTGCCAAATATTCACCCACAAGCACGGTAAACTCTAGACCGTCTTTCTCAACAACAGGCAGTTCAGGATAATGTTCAAATTTCGGATCCATGTTGCGCTTAGCATCTGGTAAGGCAATCCAGAGCTGAGCAGCGTGCATTTGAGTTTCAGTATCAGGTGCAACTTCTGTATGTGAAATTCCGTGACCTGCCGTCATTAAATTAACTTGTTTAGGTCGAATCAGTTGTTTTGAGCCTAAGCTATCGGTATGCATCATGGTGCCTTCAATCATCCACGTGAAGGTTTGCAAACCAATATGAGGATGAGGACCAACATCTAAACCATCACCCGCCGGAAAAGTTACTGGGCCTGCATGATCTAAGAAACACCACGCACCAATCATTCGTTTTTGTCGGCTAGGTAAAGCCCGCTTAATGACTGTCCCCTGTCCAATTTCAGCAGAGCGAATTGGAAATTCCTGAATAAACTGATTGGCAAATTTTTCGCAATCCTTTGAATCAGAAATATCGTAATCATTATTATTGCTCATGATATTACTCTCTTTTACCTATGCTTTTGCAATGAGTCGTTGTAATGATCTTAACAATACACTCATTATTCAATATAGTCTTTTAGTAATACACAGGGTGCTATGAATGAGACAATCATTTGTTAATTACATAAAATTAAAGCTGCATTGAGCAGCTTAAGATGATTGAGTTTTAACGAGCTGTTTTAGGTTTTTCATAAATTGACCAAATTGTGGGAGAAACTCTTGAAATAGTGGGTGGTCACGGTTTTCAAGCATAACCTCACTAAAAAGTTTTAGTCCAACTCCAAAAGATTTTGTTGTTTCATCATCAAAAAAATCTGCTTTTTTTAAGCGTTCAACAATTTCAAAAATATCGTCATGATTTCCCGCATAGAATTCAAGGCGTTCAGTATAAGTAGAGGCCTCTCCTTTTGCATTTTTTAAGTGTTGTACCGTGACATGATATTGATGTTGTTTCATATATAAATTCTCTCTTAAAAATTAATAACTTTGAAGAATTTCAACTTGTTTAAGGTCGACTTATAGGCGCCCAATCGCAACAGCAGCCTGATCAATTTTTTCGGCAATTTGATAAATCTGCTCTTGCTGTAAACCTGCCGAGTTCAACTTCAAACGTAAGGCTGTTTTTAGGTTTTCCATTGCACGGTGAATTTCGATTAATTCATCATTACTGTGGATTTCTCGTCTTAAACGTAGTTTTTCTAATAACTCTTTCAACTTGTCTTGTTGTTCAGTTAAGTAAGCTTTCCCAAATTCCGTGATTTGATATTGCTTACGCTCTACATCCAGCAAATTAATCAACTTCATTTCTTCAAGACTGGTTAATGTTGGATAAATTGTTCCTGCGCTTGGCGTATAGCCATCGCCTACCAAATCACTTATTTCTTTAATGATTTCATAGCCATGCTTTGGGCTTTGCTGAATAAGGTGGAGTACCAAAAGTTTCATGCGTCCAGCTTCAAAAAGTCTTCCACGGCGTCCCGAACGATGATGTTCAGCATGATGCTGTTCTGATTGTTGTTTCATCTTTTAAGATCCAAAATGATCAATTTATAATTATTAAGATATATCTTAATATATCTTTGATCAAGTAAAAGTAATAAGAGTTGATCTATTGCTTTGATAGTTATCAAAATTAATTTTTAGCTTTAAAATCTAAGTAATAAAAAAGAGTGCTTAAGCACTCTTATAGAGCCACATGTTTAGCAAAGTCGGTAAATAAAGCCAGAATCAAAAAATTATTATGTGATCAGATTTCTTTTCTGCTCAAACTGCTCTTCAATTTTTGAACTCAAAAAATTGACAATAGGCTGCAAAGCATAATGCTCCTCTTGCCAATTTTGTTTGCCGATTTCCCCTCTATATTCCTGTATAAGTCGCTGCAATACGAATTTCTGCTCATCAGAAAGCTGAGACATAACCCATCGTGCAGCATTGTCTTTTGAAGCAATATCCTTCATCACTAAACTAAAATAGATCCGGCATAAAGCTAAAATCTGGTTTCTTTCATCTGCATCCTCATCCCAATGCGCTACAATTTCGGGATAAGTGTCAGACATTGCTTGCCATAGTTCTTGATCAGAAATTTCAGGTGCCCATTGGTTTAAAGCTGGCCCAAATAAAACTGTATGATGAGATCTCGCTTTTCTAAGCAATATACTAATATCTGGGTCTTTCTGTGAGCTCAATATTCCACCTTCTTTAAGCTCTTCACGCAGCCATTCACCAAATTGCATTTCATAACTTAAAGGATAAATTCCAGACTGAATCTCATCTTTTAATAAAATAGTAACTTCTAATGGCCTTTGTAATTCCCCAACAGGCTGTGAAATTTTTAGTAATTCTTGTGCAAGCTGCTCACGTAAAGCAGAAGTTAATGGTTGAGTGACCACGACCAGTACATCAAGATCACTTTCTGGCCCTAAACCACCGTCAACAGCTGAACCATAAAGATAAATTGCAAATAATGATTCCGCTAAAAGCTGCTGTAATTTTTCTTGTAGATATTCTAACTGAATTAAATCAGGCATCTCTCACCTCCTTTGGAAGAAACAGATATAAAAAAGGCAGGATTAAATCCTGCCTTTTCATTTAATTATTCCCACTCAATCGTTGCTGGTGGTTTAGATGACACGTCATATACAACACGTGATACATCTTTAATTTCATTCATAATACGCGTTGAGATTTTATCAACCAATTCGTATGGTAAATGTGCAAAACGAGCTGTCATAAAGTCAACCGTTTCAACTGCACGAAGCGCAATTACCCATGCATAACGACGGCCATCACCCACTACACCAACTGACTTAACAGGTTGGAACACAGCAAACGCTTGAGCAGTTTTATCATACCAACCACTGTCACGAAGCTCTTGCATGAAGATGTCATCAGCAAGACGAAGAATATCAGCATATTCTTTCTTCACCTCACCCAAAATACGAACACCTAAACCAGGGCCCGGGAATGGATGGCGGTAAATCATGCTATGTGGCAAGCCAAGTGTAGTACCTAATTTACGAACTTCGTCTTTGAATAAGTCGCGTAAAGGTTCTACCAATTCAAATGCTAAATCTTCTGGTAAGCCACCCACGTTATGGTGAGATTTAATAACGTGTGCTTTACCTTGTTTGCTTGCAGCAGATTCGATTACGTCTGGGTAAATCGTACCTTGTGCTAAGAATTTCACGCCATCAAGTTTACGCGCTTCTTCTGCAAAAACTTCAATAAACTCACGACCAATGATTTTACGTTTTTTCTCTGGATCAACTTCACCAGCCAATGCAGTTAAGAAGCGTTGTTCAGCATCTGCACGAATAACACGGATACCCATGTTTTCAGCAAACATTTGCATCACTTGGTCACCTTCGTTTAAACGAAGTAAACCGTTATCAACAAATACACATGTTAGCTGGTCGCCAATTGCTTTGTGTAAAAGCGCAGCAACGACAGATGAGTCAACACCACCTGAAAGGCCTAAAAGAACTTTTTCATTACCGATTTGTTCACGTAATTGTTCTACACGTAAATCGATGATGTGTTCAGGTGTCCAAAGGCCACCACATCCACAAATTTTATGAACGAAGTTTGCAAGTAACTCTTCACCTTTTGCCGTGTGCGTTACTTCTGGGTGGAATTGCACGCCATAGAAACGACGCGCTTCATCACTTACAGCAGCAACTGGACAGCTTGGTGTGCTTGCAGTAATGGTAAAGCCTTCTGGAATCTGGCTAACTTTGTCACCATGACTCATCCAAACATGAAGTTGGTTTTCACGGTCTTGTAAGTTACCAATCAGTTGATCGCGTTTGACGATATCAACTTCGGCATAACCAAACTCATGTACAGTACCCGGCTCAACTTTACCGCCTAACTGTTCAGACATGGTTTGCAAGCCATAGCAAATACCCAATACTGGAACGTCTAACTCAAACACTACTTGTGGTGCGCGAGGGCTGCCTTCTTCATGTACGCTCTCAGGTCCACCTGACAAAATAATGCCATTTGGCTTAAAAGCACGAATGTCTTCTTCAGACATATCAAAAGCATACATTTCAGAGTAAACACCAGCTTCACGTACACGACGTGCAATGAGCTGACTATATTGAGAGCCGAAATCCAGAATCAGGATACGATCTTCAGTAATTTGAGTATTGGTAGTCATGACAAACCACTAAATGGCAAAAGAATTAAGCGCGCCATTTTAACATTTTTCGCGCTTCGGCGCACCGCAAATCATCATATATCTTATTTTTTTCATATCAGAATCATTTCTATAATTGAATTGTTTGATATAAATCAAAATTTACTTATATTTATCAACTGTATGGGTTACGCTTAAAAACTCCATGTGTATTGATAAATTCATCACATTCTATGCAACATCGCCTTGAATTTGATGTTAAGATGAGCCGATAAAACAGGCATTACCATGGAAAGGTAAATACCATAAGCGATATTTGTCTGTGCTTAAACAATTATCCATTTTTATGGCTTGTTGCCCCCTATCAAAATCAATAGAAATCTAAGGAACAACAATGCTTCAAACTATGATTGCAGATTTCCAGCAACATTTTTGGTTGTATGTCTCTATTCCTTTTATGAGTGGTTTAATTGGCTATATCACCAAGGTGGTTGCCATCCAGATGATGTTTTCACCACTTGAATTTAAAGGTATTAAACCATTTTTGGGTTGGCAAGGCATTGTGCCTCGCAAAGCCGAGAAAATGGCAACCATTGCTGTTGAGCTCATGACAGCAAAGCTCATTAAGCCTGAAGAAATTTTTGCACGCCTAGATCCTAAACGTATTGCCAAAGAAATAGAAAAACCCCTACTTGCAGCGGCTGAGGATATTACCCGTGACGTTGCTCAAGAGTATCAGCCTGGTTTATGGGAAGGCATGCCAGAATTTGCTCGCCAAAGACTCATCCGTCGTGTGCAATCCAAAGCACCAGAAATTGTTGAACACATCATGAGCGAAGTACAGCGTGATGTGGATCGATACTTTGATATTAAACATCTTGTTATCAGCAACTTGCTTAAAGATAAACGTTTACTCAACAATATTTTTAAACGTGTGGGGAAACAAGAATTTAAATTTTTCAGTAATGTAGGTTTTGTATTTGGCTTCGGTATCGGTGTGATTCAGATGCTGTGCTGGATTGTCACTCAAGGAAAATATCCTTGGATGCTACCTTTGTTTGGTGGCTTTGTAGGTTTCTTTAGTGACTGGATTGCACTGCAAATGATGTTTAGACCACTTTATCCTAAAAAGATATTGGGTTACACATGGCAAGGTCTGTTTATTAAACGTCAAAATGAAGTTGCAGCTGACTATGCAGCTTTAATTTCTAAACAGCTTTTAACTTCACGTCACATGATGGAAGAGTTATTTTCGGGTACACATTCTGCGCGTGTTATTGATCTGGTTAACCGGCATGTCAAACAAGAAATTGATATGCAAGCTGGGGTTATTCGTCCGTTAGTTGTATATGCAATTGGCGGAGAAAAATATCAGAATATGAAATCACAAGTTGCTGAACGTATTATGCAACAGCTTCCAGAGACGATGAAATATGTAGAGTCTTATGCAGAAGATGCAATGAATATTCGTAGCACACTCATTGAACGTATGCAAAAATTAACACCTTCTGAATTTGAAGGGATGTTACGTCCTGCATTTAAAGAAGATGAGTGGGCCTTGATTGCAGTCGGCGCAGTTCTTGGTTTCGTGGTTGGGGAATTGCAAATCCAATTTATGCTTTAATTTTTAAAATAAAGAAATAAAAAAACCGGATGAATTGCTCATCCGGTTTTTATTTTGTCTTACATCTTATTTTTCAATTGCATGATCCAGACTAATACGGCCAGCACCATGAAGCATTAGGAAGAATAAACCACCTGCCATTGCTAAGTTTTTCATAAAGTGGATGCCATTATTGTATTGTGCCGCTGCATCAGCCCCACCTTGGTGGAACAAGAATGCAGTTAAAATACTGAAGATACCAAGACCGAAAGCTGCAAAGCGTGCTTGGAAACCAAATAACAAGGCTAAACCACCACCAAACTCAACCAAGATAACTAAAGGAAGAATTCCACCTGGTACACCCATTGCTTCCATATATCCTGCAGTTGCTGCATAACCGGTAATTTTCCCCCAACCAGCAACAAGGAAGATATAAGCCATAAGAAGACGAGCAATAAGACTAATAAAACTGTCCGCGCCTGATTGCGTTACGATATTTTTGACCACTACATTTGGATTAAACATTTTGCCACCTTTATTTAAATGCTTATTTATTGATGAGCTCATTCTAGGTTTGGGACATTGATAATTAAATACTCAAAATCCATATATATCGTTGCACAAACAGGATGATCAATTTGTATATTTTTGATGTTTTATACTGACTTTCTATAGGGTCACTGCTAGGATTTGAGCACGGTTTACCACTTAATCATCTCATGGAACTTCTTGATTTTATTCTACACGTTGATCAACATCTCGCCGAGTTTATTACAAATTACGGGACGTGGATTTATGGCATTTTATTTTTAATTATCTTTGTCGAAACCGGTTTAGTGGTTATGCCGTTTTTACCAGGAGATAGTTTACTATTTGCAGCTGGTGCTTTAGCAGCATCTACAGGTGCGATGGATCCATGGTTATTGGGTGCTCTACTCTTCATTGCTGCCGTTTTAGGCGATACAGTGAACTACCATATTGGTCGTTTTATCGGTCCACGTGTATTTGAAATGAATTCACGATTCATTAATAAGCAGCATTTAATTAAAACTCAAGAATTCTTTGCTCGTCATGGTGGCAAAACAATTATTTTTGCTCGCTTTGTTCCATTTGCCCGTACTTTTGCCCCTTTTGTTGCGGGTGCTGGCAGCATGAACTATAAGTTTTTCTTAACTTATAATGTGATTGGGGCATTTTGTTGGGTCGCTTCTTTTGTGGCGTTGGGCTATCTATTTGGAAATATGCCAATCGTTAAAGATAACTTCACTCATCTTATTTTTGGCATCATTATTATTAGCGTTTTACCGGGCATCATCGGCTTTATACGTGAAAAGCTAAAAAGCCGGAAAACCAATGCTTAAGGCTTAATTTAGAAGAAACGGAATACCACTGGAAGCATACATAAAATAAGCAACATAGCCGATCCTTTATATAAATGATCGGCTTTTATTTTTTGTACTGGGCCCGTTAATAGTGCACGTCCAAAAATCATCCAGAAACTCGCAGCTGGAATGAGCGTCAATGTAAAAACACCAAATACTATTAGACAATTTTCAGGCGAATTCCATGTTTCGGCAGGGAAAATACCTGCAGCAAAAAGTAAGGATTTCGGATTTTTTAAGGTTGAGAAGAATAATTGACGTGGGCGAATGTTACGGTGAGTTTGACTAAATTGTTGTAAATGGGTGGTTTTCCATAATCGGAATGCCATCCAGAACACATATGCCACACTTGTAATATGTAAAATGAGCAATAACGCAGGCCAAACTGGTGCTGCCAAATGAATAAACACAGCCCAAAAGCTAATACCGTAGGCATAGCCTAACCATTCCATAGGAATAAGCCAAAACGCTTTAGATAAACCTTGAGAATGAGCAGCGGTTGCAAGTAAAGCATTTGTCGGCCCTGGAATGAGCAAAACAGCCAACATTGCCAATACAAAAAACCAACTCTCAATCATAAAGTTTCCATAATATCCAAGATGGGGCCACCTTAAACGAAACAGGCAAAATATAGCAAGTTTATAAGGCTTTTTGATTACAGAAAATACAGAATTTTGGAAGCTTAAAAATTGATAAACCACTTATTTATATTAATTTTATTATGAAACATTTTGCTAAACTTTATTCATCACAACATGCCTTAGTTAGCATATTGTGATGCAAAGCTGACTATTAATTGGCCTTTTTACGAACAATTATTGGACAATTCTTGAACTGAGCAGCCTGAACAATTGCTTCTTGTTGGCCTAAAACACGTGAAAGTTCGGTGTTTTTCGTTGAAGAAGACTGTCCCATATTTACAGAAATAGATGGACCGAATCCCCAACCACCTCGTCCCCAGCCACCACCGAGTCCAAGACCAACACCCATACCTGTACTTTTTGGAGTTTGCACGCCATTGTCGATATATTGCTGAATACGGTTATATTCACTTTGTAGCTGTTGGCAGCTCAAAGATTGATATTGTGTCGGAGACACATAAGTCGGTTTTACCGTTGTAGCACAAGCGCCAAGGAGTAAAGTGGCTGCCACCAAAGGCGCAATATATAAGCCTTTCATCATTTTTCTCTTATCGTTTTGGCTCAATCTCACCAAACAATGTCTCATAAGCTTGAGTCAATTTATGTTCGGGTGCCAAATGGGCCAAAGGTAAATTTTTCTGATGCGATTCTTTCATCAAAATCGAAGGCGGTAACATGCTATTGAGTACAGGCAACCCTTCATCTTTTAACTGCTGAACCACTTCCCGAGGTAATTTTGCTTGGGATTGGAATTGATTCACCACAATTCCTTCAATTTCCAAGCGATCATTATGATCATCTTGCGTTTCGAGAACATTTTCAATCAATGTTTGTAACGCACGCTTTGAAAAAACATCACAGTCGAAAGGAATGAGTACTTTATCTGCCGCAATCAGAGCAGAGAGAGTAAAAAAGTTAAACGCTGGTGGTGTGTCTATATAGATACGGTCATATCGCCCAACTAAGTTTTGAATCGAATCACGTAATTTATAAATTTTATGTTTACTTTCAAGCGCATGTTCAAGCGCGCCAAGTGTAGGACTTGCTGGAAGCACATCTAATTTTGCAAAAGGAGTTGAATGAACAAAACTGTCGAGATCTTTATTTCTTGGAGCTTTTAAAATTGAACCTAATGCGTTACCGATTAAACCCTTTTGTTGATTGTTGCCCAACACATCATCAAAGAAATTTTCGATATTTGGCTCTAAAATTGATTTTTCAGCAGAATAGGTTGCTTCGTCACCTAAAAGATACTGACTAGAATTGGCTTGAGGATCAAGATCGATCACCAATGTTCTTAAGCCATGTTTGGCACTAATTGCAGCCAAATTTACAGTAATACTTGATTTCCCTACACCGCCTTTTTGGTTAAACACCACACGAGTTAACATGTTTCCCTCTGCATATTATTTTACTGTACGCAGTTTAACCTAGAGCTTAATCAAAAAGGCAAAGAATGTAGAACAATTAAGCAAAAACAGGTTTCACAATCACTAAGATAATAATAGCAATAAATGCAATCGCACTAATGACCAAACCTGCACGACGCTGTGCCAACAAAAGAGTGTCATCTTTTTTAAAGGCTTTCATCAGGGAAGATAACAACACTAAAAATAGAATAATTTTAGCGTAAAACCACGGTTGTACTTGAAAGTCTTTCATGACTAACAAAATTGCACCCGTAATGAAAACCACGGTAAATGACAAATGTTGTAAGGCAACTAATACTTTACGCCCTGCTGGATTGGGTTGTTCACCTTGAACACCTATAAACAGAGTTGAAGCGCGTAAAACAAAGACCATAAGTGCGGCAGCTACTGCAGTCATATGAATAATTTTAGTGAGTAAATGTGCATCCATGAAATTAACCCTTAGCTTTTAGGTGCATGTGCACATTCTGGGCTAGCAGGAGCTTGACCTTGCCACTCACTTGGCAAATAAGCATGAATCGCTAAAGCATGAATTTGGCCTGGATTCATCAAATCAGAAGCTAACGCGTATACTTTTTGATGACGTTGAACCAAACGCAATCCATTAAATTCGTCGCTCACTATAATCACTTTAAAATGAGATTCCTTACCTGGAAAATAACCACCGTGCCCGGCAGACTCATTGATCACTTCCAAATGGCTAGGTGCAAGTGTTTGTAACCGTTCAATCAACTGTTGTTCAAGGCTCATAGCTTTTCCTTTTACGATTATTCGTATATTTGCACCTAGTATACCTTGTCTACACACAAACAAAAGTTGCTCTTGTATGCTTTGACTTCAAACAAAATGTCTATTTATTCGGCAACTTAACAATAAAAATACCGCTAAATGCTCATTTCTGTTTTTATTTTATGCAATCAGCATAATTATTTGCATAAAGTTGTTGACCCTTGTTTTGCTTAATGTATTATAAGCGGCACGCGGGAATAGCTCAGTTGGTAGAGCATAACCTTGCCAAGGTTGGGGTCGCGAGTTCGAGTCTCGTTTCCCGCTCCAAATTGGTTTTTTTTGAGAA
>NZ_KB849797.1:526131-658401 GCF_000369045.1 Acinetobacter pittii ATCC 19004 = CIP 70.29
AAACTGCTTATATATGCGGGAATAGCTCAGTTGGTAGAGCATAACCTTGCCAAGGTTGGGGTCGCGAGTTCGAGTCTCGTTTCCCGCTCCAAATTTAAAAGGCCCTAGTCGAAAGACTGGGGCTTTTTTCTTTTTATCGACCCATGATTTTACGTTCTATCGATTCACAGCATATTCATTCTGAGAATAGCTCAGCTCAAGGCCGAGTATTTCATTGATAGACTCAGATTTTTAAACCAGTAATTGTTTCGAGTTAATCTAGTTATATTTGCAGGGTATTGGTGTTATCCGATGCGTAGATATAAAGGGTAATGATTGAAAACAATCCAAGTTAAAGCGCTCTAGACTACATCTTTGTTGTAAACAGATAGAAAAGATGAAGTTATGATCATAGACATAGCTTTGGAAATAATATTCTTCTGCCTTTTGAATATCACGAGTTGAATCGAGAAACTCTATATGTTCAGCTAACACATGAAAGTTGAGCTTCTTTAAATGACGACTCATTCCTTCGCCAGTACATTTAATATAGGATTCTTTTAAGGTCCATATTTGAAAAAACCGTTGATATACAGTGGATGGATCAATCCTTTCATTTTCCTGAATCCATTCAATTTCACTTGGCGCTAACACACTATCGACACGCATCCAATCGAACTCACGGTCCAGCCGTTCAACATCAACTCCTATTTCTCCTTTTTCAGTCACCGCAAGAACAATAACGTCTGCTGAATGACTAAGATTGAAATAAACAGCTTTACTACCTTGTATAAAAGGTTTGCCGTTAGGTTGTAATTGAATGTTGACCTCATGGGGTGAAATACCCAACTTATCTGCTAAAACAGACTTCGTTAACACACGAGAAATTAAGAAAAGTCGTGCAGCATGAGGATGATATTGATCATATCTCAACTTTTCTGCCGCATTGAGAAAGCTGAGATAATGACTCAACATGAGATGGTTTTGTGGCACGCGTGAAACCGGGCAGACATACACCTGTACTTTGGAAATATCAGACATCACTGAGCTGTACTGTGGTGCTGATATATTTGGTTAGAACTGGTGTGAGGTAATCATAAACCGCTTCTACATGGGTAACGTGCGGATTATGGCCTGCGCCAGTAATGATATGTACAGGGATATTAGGATTTATTGTAGTAACAATTGGATCCTTCTCTCCAACAATGATTTCAACTTTAGAACCAAGTTCGTTTAACAAAGCTGTTTGAGATACTCTCTTTTGAGGCAAACTAATACGATGCATATACTCACTAATATGCTTGGCTACCGACACCCGGCGTAATGAATCCATCGCATAACCAACAGATAGATTTTTTTGTCCATCTGGATGCAGATTTTTAGCAATTTTATCTTTCGATACAAAACGGAAAATTAGATTAGAGATCGTTTGTATTTGAAATATTTTTGCGGCCTGTGCCTGCACGAAATAAGGCGATATAAGGATAAGACGTGCAACTTTATTTGGATATTTCTGTGCAAGACTCAATGCAAATAAACATCCTAACGAGTGAGCAATAACAACACTATTTGGTGCTAAAAGCTTTGCAGCATTATCAATAAACTGATGATTGTTATCTTCCATCACCTCATAACTACCTGAACGCCCAAGTCCAGGTAGGTCCATCATTGCGACCTGATCATAGGTGATTTTATTAACTATTGGGAACCAACATGTGCTATCGAATGGAATACCGTGTAAAAATAATGCAGAAGATTTTTCTGAACCAACTGGTTGTTTAGTATAGATTTCTGTCCAATATCGATTCTGATAGCTGAAACAGCTAGGTGTTGGAGCTTGCATACGACCAAAACGTGTAAGGACCAGACGATCAATCCAACGAGAAAAATAAGCACTGGTACTGATTAAGTCCGCAATACCCATCTTAACAGCCATCTTTTCTGTTTCAGCGACATGATAGTTTTCATTAGAAATGAAAGCGAGCTGCTCTTTTGAGCCACCAAGCAATACCTCGGGTAATTTCTCGAGCAGAACTTTAGGTATTTGCAAATGTGGTGCGCTAACCCCTAAATGCTCGGCAGCTAGGTTAACTAGACGATGACATTTAGGTGTCGCAGGATCAAGTAATACATACTCCTGAGCAATAGTCTCAGGAAAAGATATCGTTCGGATGAGAAAGCTCACGATATATTGCATATTGCAGAGTGGTAGGAATGTATCACTCCCACCAGGCAGCGCCAGCAGACGTCCTTGATATAACTTATCAATCATTTCGGCAATACCAATATATTGCATATCACCATAAGTATAAAAACCATCAATGACTGTCGCCGGATTTATTGCGGTCCATGGCACATTTAAACGCTTACATGTCTCAATAAAAGCCTGATGCCCTAAAATTTTCGAAGCTTCGTAACCACCATATTTATAATACAAATCATCAGCAGACTCTTGCGGCGGAGTAGCGACACGATATCCACCAATCCAGATAAATCGCTCAAGCTGCTTCAATGTCGCAGCCCATTCAATCAGAGCAAGTCCTGATTTAACATTCGTACGCTGAGCTTCAGCTTTGCTAATGCCCCAATTAAATGATGCTGCAAGATGATAAACAACATGGATCTTTTTTTGAGCATCCGTTAGTAGAGAGTCCAACTTAAAGTCATGACTTAAATCATACTCAACAAAAGAAATAGATGGATCTGTCAGCCCTTGTGTTGCAATGAAACCTAATAGCTTTTCTTTCTTAGTTGCCGCATTGCGTAGTGCAGCAATCACCTGATGACCTTCTCGTAGAAGTTCAACGATCAATCTACTGCCAATAAAACCTGCTGCACCTGTTACTAATATGGTCTTCCGTGAAAAATTATCTTTTTTTGCATTATTTAAATTATTCATAAATCACCTTAATTAGGGACTGCAAACTCCAGCATTGTTTTGGAGCGAATTATCTTAAAAGTTATATCGAACCTGGGCATACACCAGACTGTTATCTCTAAATTGTCCTAACACCGTATCATTTCTGCCCCAGAACCGATCACCACCTGCATTCAATTGCCAGTGATCATTAAGGTTGTAATTAATACGAACTCTCAGCATCTCATTGGGCTCTGGTGCAAAATAGAAACCTGTTACTTCTAACTTTAGATTGTCATTCAGGAGGTTAAGTGCATAGCGCAGCATAGCTCCATATTGATCACGCTCATATTGGTTACTGATGGTTTGCTGATAACGGTAAACTTCTCTCAATAATGGATTTGTTAGACTATCGGCAGATCTTAAGTCCTCCGTATGTTTATAGACACCTACTAAACTCACGGTGGAATTCTTCAATGCTAATTCTGGACCCATGACCACGGTCAGATTATTTTTTTTGTGCGTAAGATCTTCACTACCATTCGAGTCAGTTTTTGTATAGGCAGCTTCACCGCGCCATACGATATCGTTATGGTTATAACTGAAATCAAATCCATAGACGGACATAGAATTATTTTTCAGCTGCAATGTTGCCTCCCCTGTTGGAGATGCAGAAATAATTGACAGATCGGGCATGTGGTCCAAACCTGAGAAATACGATGCACCCACATCTAGACCATCTACAGAATAATCCCAACGCATTGCAAATGCAGGACGGCTCTTACGGTCTATGTCATACTGAACACCAGCAATCTGACGCAATGGAATCACATCTGAACGACTACGCGGATACCACAATGCCGTCCATTTATTGGTTCCAGATTCAGGAATATACGTCAATTTGATTGCATCATTTCCTAGACGTTGATCTGTCTCGTCTGGTACTAGACGCGTATAGTCACGGGGCGATAGGTTATCCGTTGGGTTAATTCCATCCGCTCTCCCCCAGACGACAATCTGACGACCAACATCGACATAGACGGTCTGGTCCCAGTTGTAAGAGGCGTACAACTCACGTAAGTTGCGATTCACCTTACTCACCTGATCTGGGTTTACAGTATGTTCTGTTTCGTCTCCAATATTTATGTCGTAATGGATCTTAAACTCAGGGTTAAACTTGAGCGTACCATTGGACCAGAAACTTGCTTGCCCAATGTTTTTTAACGAACTTAAATCACGATCTGATGACCAGACATCGAGTCTGGCTGAGTTCTGGCTCACAAAACTCATTTCGCTGTCATCTGCATAAGCATGCTGCAGTAGCATAAAGCTACTGCAGCATGCAAATACCCAATAGGCACCTTGCGTCATTTTTCAAGACTCTGAGGTGAGAAAAGCTTATCCGATAAGGTTTTTTCTGCGACAAAATCATTGACGATCACTTGTGTCATATGCTGAGTTTGCAGATTCTTCGCCATAGATTTCATGGCTTGCCATCTTGGTTTCACTTTGCCGTAAGGACGGATATCCGTGAACTCAATATGCTTTAACGGCTTGCCTGCTGTATCCCAAATGTCGATGGTTGCTGTAACAAAGTTGTCTTTGAGTATGCACATGCGACGTTTGCTATAACCAAAGTCACTCTTCACCGTATTATTAATTGGCGTTGCTTCGATCATATAGCAATCTTTGCCATTAAATTTGCCATCTGCAAGTTTGGTGTACTTCCAGTCACTTAGCTTATAGCCAAGTACATCACCATAACTAAAGTCCGTACCAATAAAAGCATCACCCTTATTCGCTGATGCAAGACGGCGCACTTTTTTCAATGCAGGCAAATAGACAAACATGCTATCACTGCCTTTTGAGTTCTCAATCAATAACGTCGTGGTTCCCTGTACATCTGCAGGCGAGATAAACTCGGTCAAACGCATATTGTTCTGAGTATTTCCAGCAAGCTTGGTCATATTTTTAGTCAAGCGCACACGTTGCTCGCCATTTTTAGAAGTCAAAATAAATTTGGCACTAGCACTTGAAGTCAGGAATTTAGAGGCATCATCACTACGATTAACAATGTCTTGAACTTCATCTGCATGAGATGTTTTAGGTAATGAAAAGGTGAGCGCAGTACCTAACAAAAGGCTTGTCACAACAGTTTGTGCAACGGGGATACTTTTCTTATTTGAGGAAAAGATGAAACGAGGTTTTAATATTAGAATCATTGTAGGTACCATAATTAAGGTTGCAAACACACTGAATAGCATCGCAATCACAATAAACATCGCCAGCCATTGATGTACGTGGAAGCCCTGCGATAAGGACAATACGCCATACCCGCCAGCGACCGCAGTCGCGACAAAAAGAGAAGCCTTACCAGCAGTACTTAATGTTTTACGAATAGCATCTTTGATATCTCCCCCTTCTTCGCGCAAGATTTCACGCAAACGATAGAGGAAATAAATTGCGTAATCCGCACCAATACCTACAGCCATGGCCGAGATAAGGGAATTTGGAATATTGAGCGGAATGTCGAGCCAGCCCATCACACCAAAGATGGCAAGAATTGAGAACAAAAGTGGTGTCAGAACAATCAGTCCAGCTGAAATCGAACGGAAGACCAGGGCTGAAATAAAGAATACGGCAAATGAAATTTGTAGAATGTTCATAAGCTTGCCGTGAACCATTGTCTCAGTCAAAGCAATCGTTTGCGTCACGTCACCACCAAAACTCACTACAGCCTTGTCACCCAATTGAGCCGCCATATACGTTTTTAGCGACTCAAGGATTTCTTTGATACGGTGGTTGCTGCCCGTTTTCATAAGAATCGTGATCTTGGCATAGCGCTGAGTAGTATCAATGTAGGATTCAAAATCAGTCGGCTCACCAGACATTGAATACAACAGCAGATATTGAGCAACAACATCTTTGGTTGCAGGAACCTGAAATGCCTGTGGCTGATCGGCATTCATTGCCTGATTCATCCTTTTGATATAGTCCACGATAGAGATTGTTTTACCAACCTCTGGAATTGAATTCGCGAACTTCTCTGTATTATCAATCGCTTTTAGGATCTCTGGGTTTTCAATACCGTCACGGACCTTCGTATCGACCATAATATAAAGGCTGTTTGTGCCACCAAGTGACTGATTCAAGAACCTGTCATCCTGCTGCATCGGTAGGTCACGAGAGAAGAAATTCCGACTATCGTTATCTACCACAATACGACTCGTGCCGATCGCAAGAAAGACACCAATTGCCGCAATCGCAGTCATTAACATCATTCGTGGACGAACTGACAAAATGGCATCGCCAATACGATTTGGAATCCAATCCCAGATCGGTAGCCCTTTGCGTTTGACCTTCGTAACCGAAGGCGGTGGCAACATTGAGCGTAGTGCTGGAATAAAAGTCATCTCGATGATCAACGTACTGATGATCCCGATTCCAGTAAAAATACCGAATGAACGGATAGTTGGAATATTGAAGGTCAACAGAGAGAAGAATCCAGCCGCCGCAATTCCTCCAGCCAGCACCATAACTGGACCAACACGAACTAAAGACTGCACCACAGCTTCGCTATTGGCAACTTTAGGTTCCATCCCTTGAGCAATCAGACGATCAAAATCTTCATAGTAGCGTTTGAGCAACTGCACGGCGTGCCCTGCTGCAATGGCCAGGATCAAAATTGGTGTAGGCGAGTTAAAGATATCCATAGGCTGTTTGAACAGCCCCATCATGCCCATACCCCATGCCACAGCAAGCAAAGCTGTAACGAGTGGCAGAATCAAACCCTGCTTACTGCGGAATGCTTCAAAGTGCAACAATCCAATCACCAATACGGCAATCGGGAACAAGATATTGATACGCTTAGAGTAATCTTCAGCTTTATCTAGATAGACAGGATTACCGCCGACACTGAGCGTCATATCTTTAGATTGTTCGCTTTCTACAATTTTGTTGATCGGAGCCATCATCTTCTGGAAGCCCTCTGGACTTTCCTCAAGCTCAAGCAAAATCGCAGCAGTTCTTTGATCTTTAGACACCACTGAATTCATATAAGTTGGATTCATTGCCAACACTTTTTTCAGTTGATCGATATCATCCTGAGTGACTGAACTGGTCGGCAATAATTTTTTGGCATCAAACCCTTCCGAATTAGCCATGATCCCTTTCGCTTGACGTGCAGCCAAACTCATCATAGTTGATCGAACAACGCCGGGGGCGTTGTCCACTTCTTCGGTAATACGTTTGACTTTTTCCAACACTTGCGGTTGATAAATATCACCTTGCTTCGGTGTAATACCGATCACAACCATATACTTGGAGCCGAATTTTTTTTCGATCAGCTTGGTCGAGGTGATATAAGGATGCCCATTCGGTGCAAGTGCGCCTGGATCAATAATAATTTTTACACCAGATGCAAGGTATGCCAAAGCAATCGTCAAGAGCATGACCACTGTCAGTACAATACGGCGATGTCTAAGAATCCATCGCGCATATTGCTCCATCACTAGATGAGTCTTTTGAAGTGATTTTTCGATCTCTTGCGATGATTCTTTGATCTCCTGCAATGGTTTTTTGATCTCTGGCGATGGTTCTTCTATCTCCTGCAATGGTTTTTTGACTTCTACCGATGGCTCTTCAATCTCTTGCGTTTGCGTACTCACTGCCTCATAGGTTCCGCCCTTCTGAGCCAGCGCCTGAAGATTAGCAAGATCTTTTTTGAACTGGGCAAGAACCATTTTTTTTAGCAGTGCATTAGGAAATACACCAAAAAAGCCGCCCGGCTCTGCCTCAAACAACCATTCAATCCATGTACCTTCTGGATGAGGTTTGAAGCGATAAGTACCTTTGTAATAAAACGGTCCTTCTAACACTTGGAAGGCATACAATTCATTCGGTACCAGGTGTGTAATTTCACCTTTAAAGGCCAACTCACGACTAGCAAAGCTCAAATTGAGTTCATACTTGCTGCCCACACGCGGAGTAGTGTCTAGTAGCTCTGAATGCTTACATGACAATTGCCAGCTTGCATCATTGCCCGGGTTTGCAAGATATTTAAAAACTTTATCAATCTCGGCCGGTATAAGGAAAGCATGTTCTATGGTCACCATAGTGGTTCTACCTTCTTGTATTTCTTATGCAGGAATTGGATACATCTGATCAATTGTCTTGGCCACAGCCGCAACGTTCTCAGCGAACATAATCGATGAATGGTCACCAGGTAGATCCACTTGTGTAAGCGTATCTTTGATCAAATGATCCCAGCCGAGACTTTCCCCAAAATCTTCAGACTCATCTTTGGCTTTAACCAAGAGGATCGGAAAATCTTCAGGCTCTGGGAAATAGGTCTGTAGTGCGACGCCATTCGCCAAATAAGTATCAAAGTAAAGCCGGAAATCTGATGGGTTAGCATCCAGAGGTATGACATTGATGGCCTTAGCTTCTTTAAGCACATGATCAAACATGTGATCTGGACTCAATTCACGCAAGTATTGCGCTGATATCGTCAGCTTTTTGCCATAAGGCACAGCCAAATCACGAGCAAACCAAGACAAAAGCATGGCATCATCAGCATCTTCAGGCACATTCTCTGGAATTGGAGCACGTGTATCAATCATGACAATCCCTGTGACCTGCTGCCCCATTTGACGCAACTGACGACTGATCTCGTATGCAATCGCACCGCCAAAACACCAACCACCGAGGAAATAAGGCCCTTGAGGCTGCATTTTTTGCATTTCAGCAATATAGAGTGTCGCCATTTCTTCAATCGCCACTTCAGCAGCATCTGCTTCAATCAGACCCGGAGACTGAATAGCACGTAAAGTACGGTTCGGATTGAGATGACGCGAGAGTTCCATATAACAGAAGGTACTGCCACCAATCGGATGGAAGAGCCATAGCGGCTGTTCATAAGTTCCGCTGCGCAGTTCGATTACGATTGAAGGTTTGATTTCTTTATTTTCACGGATGATCTCCCCCAAACTCTCAACAGTTGAGTACTGTGCAAGTAAAGCAACTGATAATTCGGTACCAAATACCTTCTTGAGATGATTGACAAGTTTCACAGCCAGTAATGAATGCCCACCTAATTCAAAGAAATCATCATGTATACCAACTCGCTTGACTGATAAAATCTGCTCAAAGGTAGTACATAACTCGATTTCGATCGAATCGCGTGGAGCAACATAATCGTTGCTCTGCTCAAACACTGGCTCAGGGAATGCCTTACGATCTAACTTATTGTTAGCCGTCATTGGAAACTCATCCAATCGGATAAACGTACTTGGCACCATATAAGCCGGAAGATGGATTTGTAGAGTCTTTTTTAAACCAGCCATTTCAATATCATGTCCAGTCACATAAGCCACCAGTTTCTGATCATTGTCGGCTGTGGTCTTAACCAAGACTACTGCATCTGTAATACCATCGATCTGTTTGAGGACATTCTCGATTTCGCCTAGCTCAATACGGAATCCACGGATTTTGACCTGAAAATCCAGACGTCCGTGATGAGTCAAACGCCCATCCATTCGCAGACAGACTTTATCTCCGGTGCGATAGAGTCGACCAGCATTTGGTAGGGATGGTAAAGTTCTAAATTGTGCATCTGTCAACTCAGGTCGATGCCAGTAATCGACTGCAAGACCATCGCCTCCAATCCAGAGCTCTCCCATAACGCCTCGTGGAACCAATCGCTGCTGTTCATCAAGAACATAAAGCTGGGTGTTCGCCATTGGTTCGCCTAAATCAATATATTTGGCATCGGTGATGTGGGCTGCACTGGACCACACAGTTGTCTCGGTCGGACCATAGACGTTCCAAAGACAGCTGACTTTACCCAGTAGTTTTTCTGCGAGTACAGGATCTAGCGCTTCGCCTCCGCTAAGTGCAGTTAGATGTGGGATACCTTTCCACTCACTGTCCAAGAGCATTTTCCAAGAGGACGGCGTTGCCTGCATAACATTGATTGACTTCGCCTGCATATACTCAACCAGCAGGTTCCCATCTAGAGAGATCTCACGTGGGCACACATGCACCACACCGCCGTACATCAGTGGAATCAATAGTTCAACAACAGAAATATCAAACGCATAAGTAGTGATTGCTAATAACTGCATATCAGCAGTTGCTTGCAGCCTATCATTCACAGACAGTAAGAAATTAGCTATTGAAGGATGCCCAATACGCACGCCTTTAGGTTTACCTGTCGAGCCGGAGGTGTACATCACATAAGCGGTATCACCAAAGGCAAGCGTCTCACGTACTTGCTCAAGGGGAACAACACCAGCTTGATTGATATCTAGACGTGGTACAGAGACTGTAAGAGCATCCATCAAGTCAGTTTGGGTCAAGATGACTTTAGGTTCAGCATCTTCTACGATGTTATGCAAACGTTCTCTTGGGAAACTAGGATCCAACGGTACATATGCTGCTCCTGCCGCCCAGATTCCGAGGACTGCCGCGGGCAATAGCACAGTGCGGTCTACCATCAGACCTACACGATCCCCATTGGTAATACCATGTGCACGTAAATATTCAGCAATCCCAGCAATATGCTGACCTAACTCATGATAGCTGACAGCATGATCTCTAGAAGTCATAGCATGATTGTGACCACGCTCATCGATCTGTTTTAGAATCATTCCCAGTAGATCATGTCGAGGATAGTCGGTCACCTGACCACGTAGATAGCCTAGCTGAATGCCATTCGCATAATCAGGTGCGATATCTAACTCAACGATCTTACGTTCAGGATGAGCCACCATTTCCGATAGTACAACTTGCAGTAGTTGCACCATATTCTCGGCAGACTCCGCAGAAAATATTTCAGAGTTGTATTTCAGTACGCCAATCAGTTCACCCTGATATTCACCACCCATTTCTAGCATAATATCTAGTTGGCCTTCTTGTTGGCGAACTGGAAAGCTTCCTAGCGTAAGGTCTTGACCAGCTAAAGTAGCTGGATTCTGGATTGGTAAGAGTAATTCTTTAAACTCATCCAAACCACCTAGACGTTCCCAAAACATTCCAACCTGAGCCAATGGGTTGATACTGCCATCACGCTTTGGTGAAACAGCTTCAACCACTCTGGAAAAAGCAACTTTTTGATGTTTAAGACTCTGTTTTAATTGTTCCTGCACCTGCTGTGTAAATTGACGTAAAGTCTGATCAGCATCGATGTCTATGTTAAGAGCAATTGTATTGACAAACTGTCCTAGTGCATTGCGCAAAGAGCGTTCAAGTCGACCTGCTACTGCTGTGGCAACGACTAGATTATTTTCATTTGATAGTTTGTTCAGCAGGATATAGAAGCCCGATAGTACAAGACCGAACAAGGTAATTTCATAATCTTTCGCCAAGTTTACAAGACCAGACGATACTGACTCAGGTACACGGAAAATTACCGAGCTACCTTTATGTTGTTGCACAGCTGGACGTGGATAATCAAGTGGAATGCTATGCACATGTGGAGCATGCTTTAACGCATTTTTCCAAAACAGTAAGCTTTCATCAGCATCACCAATCACGTTGCTCTTCTGCTTATCTGCATATTGAGCGAACTCGATTCCGTTCACTAGATTTGACTCTGTCACTAGCCCAAAACGCTTGCAGACATCACGCAGCAACAAGCCAATTGACCAGAAATCCATTAAGGCATGATGAATTACAACTGCAATCACATAGTGATTCTGACCACGCTCATAACAATGGATACGCCACAACGGTGGCTGAGTCAGGTCAAATGGTTGCTTGGTATCCTGTTCGACTAATTTCGTCAAATCAGAAGCTTCAACATGACGAGCATCAGAGAGAATGATATTAGGATATACACGATCCCAAATGATTTGCTCGATACCCTGATCATTGGCAGGCATGCTTACACGTAGTAACGGATAATCATGTAACACTGCTTCCAAAATCTCCATCGGCTTATTGCCTAATGGCTGGTTGACCTTCACATCAAAAGCCACCACCATATTGTAGGCACTGCAAGTTGGCTCAAGACGCTGGATATACCAAATACCAAGTTGTTCTGCAGAAATCGCATGACGCGACAGAATTTTTGGTTCTAGGCTCGCAATGTTATTCATGAAGCAACTCCCTGTTGCAACTCAGAAACCAGATATTCAGCCAACGCATTGATTGTTGGGTAATCCCATAGCAGTGTCGGCTCAAGTTCCAGTTTTGTCAGATCTTCTAGGTCCCCAGACACAGACAAAGCAACGATCGAATCAAGACCATAAGTGGTAAATTTTTGCTCTGGATCAATCGTCTCAGGCTCTACACGCATCTCTTTAGCTACTAGCGTACGAATGATCGCGCTCCAGTAAACTTTATCCTTATTCATGGGGTAATCTCCTCTTTAACTGGTTTGGCATCACGCGGTGCCAATGCGAAATCGATAACAGATAACATGTGGTTGGTTAAAATTCGGTCTAGCAAATCTGCTAATGTGCTTTCACGTAATGACGTAATAGGAGGAGATGTCTGCCCTTCAGCAGCATTTAGGAAAATGATCAACCATGCTCCATCCTTTAAAGCAGTCCTTAAGCCATGACGGTTGAAGACCCAGAAACCCAGCACAGCAATGCGGGCAAACAGTTCTGCGTAGCCTCGAGCGAGACTAAAACGCAAAGTTTCAAACTCTTTGCTTTCCTCAGAGCTTGAAAAGTAATTCTGAATTTTTTGATCTAATGTACGCTGTTCAACCAGAAGCCGGTCCGCATGCTTACGTAGCGTAGATAGCATTTCAGTAGACAACCCTACTGTGGCTTCGGCATCGTTGAGCATTTCAATGATTGTTCCCAGCGACTCCATCACCAAATCGCCATCTCGGTTGAAAATCTCAAGCCCACGGAAATCAATAGCGTTTGTCTCCACTTGTAAGTCATACAACTGGCGATAGCGTGCTTTAGCTTCGGCTTGGTTGAGATGGTCGGCTTTTTTGCTACGACCTTTATTGGCAGATTTGAGCTGGAAACTCAGACTGTCTAGACAAACGGTGCTACTTCCGTCAAACACACTAACAATCAGATGGTCTCTGAATGCTTTCTGGTACATTCCATCTGCATATGCATTTCTTAAGAAGAAACGTGACCCAAGCACTGAAGAAGTGATCTTGGCAAGTGACTCTACATACTCAGGCACCAGTACTTTGACGATTGGCGACCATGTACTGAACTGATTAATACAAACGTGTAATCCGCGCGCGCCAACGAGTGATAACACCTCCGCTGCTAATAGATAGGCATAGGCTGTAGCGAGCTGCTCACGCACCAGTGGAATGCTTATTACTTTTTTGTTATATAACTCGCGTTCGATAGCAAACTCGGTCGCGATTCGTAGCATCGTATCGCCAGCCCCCAGCGAGAAACTACTGCAATATGCACGCGTTACCTGTAGGGTTTTGAGTCCAAGTTCTAACCCTTGGCCCTCTTCACCGATCAAAGCATCTTTGTGAATTTCAGCGTTGTTAAAGCCAATACCACTAATATCTAAACCACGCATGCCCACTGTTGGTAGGCGGTTCAGACTATAGGTTCCTTTAGAAGCCATATGACGCTTATCAAGCCAGAATGCACTCAAACTACGTGGTCCACGATCATTCGATGTTTTAGCGATCAGGCTTAAAGAGTCTCCTAAAGTGGCGCGGTTGATTGACCATTTTTCGCCATTTAAGATGTATTTACTCTCGGCAGGCTGTGCTGTCACTTCACTAGATAATAGGTCAGCACCATGCGCTTTCTCGCTATAAGCCAATGCTGGGGCAGCACCACTTAAAATTCGGCTAGCAATATTTTGGCATTGATTCGGATTACCGCCGATCCACACAATCACAGACCAAGCGTTCGTGCTATAGGTCGAATTGATAGTTAGATCTCGTCGTGCCAACACACGATGCAGATATAGCAACTCTTCACCAATTTCCATACGACCTCCGAGCTCTGAAGGTACATAGAAACGGTTCATACCCACCGCATTCAGAAAATCAACAGCACGCTGAGGATATTGCTCCTTCTCATCACGCTCGATGGCAGCGGACCAAGAAAAATCGTTGTTGTTATCATGTACGGAGCCTAAAATTTGCTCCAGACGAGCAGCAGACTGAAACTGCCGCAAATTAGATGTAAGTGACATGGATTTTCACTCAAATGATTAAAGGGTAAGGGTTAAAACAAAGCACTTTTCAGACGATTAAAAATCAGCGCGCGTACTTCACGTTCCTTGATCATTGAGTTGAGAAGATTGGAGCTATAACGAATCAGCTGCCCCCGCTGCTCACGATCACGGATGACTTCTAAGCCGTTTTTGACATAGTTTCGAGCAATCACTGTTCTACGGTTTGGATGGGTTAAACAAACCAATTGACCGCGTTCGATCTGTTCTTTAATTTTTCTTCTTCTAATTTTGCCGCTAGTAGTTTTGTTAATTCGGCCTTGATGCAGTAAATAGACGCCTTCTACAGGTAAGCCAATATCAGCTGTCACTTGTTCCTTGACCTGAGTTCTAATGGCTTCAAAATTGAGAGTCTTGTCTAGTGATTTCTTCTTGATCTCAAGTACAACCGTAACACCCTCAGAATCAGCAATATTCACTGCCGCAACACAGCCTTTACGAACAGCAGGATGTGCCATTTCAACAGAGCACTCGATATCTTGCGGGTAATAGTTCTTGCCACGGATGATAATCACATCCTTAAGGCGGCCAGTTACATATAGGTCTCCGTCTTTGACAAAGCCCATATCACCCGTTCTCAAGTAGTGCACTTGACTCGGCTGACCCGCGTCATCAATGATAGTCGCCGCAAAAGTTTCCTGATTGACCTCTGGCTTCTGCCAGTAACCTGCTGTAACGCTCTCACCTGCTAGCCAGATTTCACCAACTTCATGAGCCGCTACTTCTTGACGGGTATGCGGATTGACAATACGGCAATCAATATGTGCCGAGATCTTGCCACAGCTCACCACTTGCACGGCGGTCTGATCTTGACTGGCCTGTATCAGATTGGCATTTAACTTGTCACGATC
The DNA here is from genome assembly GCF_000369045.1 of Acinetobacter pittii ATCC 19004 = CIP 70.29. Taxonomy (GTDB): domain Bacteria; phylum Pseudomonadota; class Gammaproteobacteria; order Pseudomonadales; family Moraxellaceae; genus Acinetobacter; species Acinetobacter pittii. The sequence continues at coordinate 541,003 of NZ_KB849797.1, forward strand.
GATTGAAATTGAATTGAGAGGACCGGTCACACCACTAACTAAAAGCGTAACTTCTGCCAGTCCATAGCATGGCAAGAAAGTATCTAGTTTCAGTTCCGACTGGGTATTGAACTTTTCCATGAAGCGTTGCATGACGTGAGCCTTGATCGGCTCAGCACCATTAAACAGCACCCGTAAACGGCTCAGATCAAGCGATGCAGCCTGCTCATCAGAGATGCGGTGCAGACATAATTCATAAGCAAAGTTTGGTCCACCAGTAATTGTGACACCTTTTTCACTGATAAATTGCAACCATTTTAGAGGCTTACGAATGAAGTCCAGCGGTGACATGACATAGCAAGTCAGGCCCACATACACAGTTTGCAAAACTGAGCCAATCAACCCCATATCGTGATAAACAGGTAGCCATGTAAGGCCAATATCTTCAGGTTGCGTGCCAAAAGCTTCAGCAATCATGACTTCATTTGCCATAATATTCTTATGGGTAACAATTACCCCTTTAGGCCAACCTGTTGATCCCGAAGTGTATTGCAGGAAGCAGATATCTTCTTCAGTAATGGGCGGGAAATCTTTTTGTACCAAATCACGCTGTAGCTCAGTATCAACAGCATGTAATATTAAGCTTTCATTTTGAGCTTTTAATGTGATCAGACCTGATAGCTCAAGAATCTTTTTAGTGGTGAGTACTATTTTTGGCTCACAGTCATTCATAATATTCAAAATATTAGAAAAACCATTACGATTAAAAGGTAGGCTGACTGGTACCGCGATAATTTTAGCTTTTAGGCAGGCAAAGAACGATACGATAAAGTCCAACCCAGGTTCAAATAGCAATACAGCGCGATCGCCACTGTCTACAAGATTCATTAATACCTGAGCTTGATGTTGAACCCGAGCGTTCAAATCTTTATACGTAAGAGACTGAATACCACCCGATTGACGCCCTAAATACTCGAAAGCAACCTTACTTCCATTTAAATTTGCGTGGGATTCCAATGTTGCAATGATATTATCCGTATCCATTACAGCCATAACTTACTCCGATTAATTATAATGCACCCTTAAAATTCGCTAATTTAGAAATTACATTTCTCGTCGGGGCTTTTAATAAAAATGAATATACTTTTTGTTTAAAATATAAATTCACATTATATTTTATGTTTGGGTGCCATTTATTACACCTGTAAGTGCTTACAGGTTGGTCTATATTTATAAAAATCGAGAAGCTAGACACCTTTTATAAATCCTTTTACTCATTTCTATTTTTTGCAATTAGATTAAATATTAAACTTATTTTCATCTTTACTTTTTTAGTAGTTGAAAAAGTGTCTAAAGGTTTTAAATACATCAGCGAATTCTTAGCTTGTATAATTCTTTTATTGATATTTTAGTTTTTGAGATTTAATTTCTTATAGCAATAAGCTATTTAAGTATAGATTAACAATCCACCCATATTATTCATTTAAAAATAAATCATATTTCAACATTATAATTTCTCACAACCAATATATACTTTTATAAATCAATATAATTAATTTTAACTTTCGTCATAAGATCATGAATACTAAAATAATATGAAATTAAATTTTTCCAGTTGGTTTAATTTTAAAATAAAACTCTGATAAATAGCTTTTATAACAAGTTTTAGTAACGATTAATTTAAAATATAAATATTACAATTATTTACTTTATTCAGATGTATTATTTATACGTATATTTTTATAAAAGTCCTAGCATCACAGCTCGGATAGCTGCTGAGATTTTATTATTTACGTTTAGCTTTTGCATTGAGTTACAGAGGTGAAAATTTACTGTTCTTTCAGTCACCCCTAGAATCTGGGCAATTTCTGCTGACGTTTTACCTTCAGCAGTCCAACGCAGTGCTTCTTTTTCTCGGTTTGTTAAATAAAGATTAAACTGAGCGAATTCCACCTCATTTACAACTTTAGCAATGCTAGAATGCACTGTTTGAGACAACCAATACATATTTGTATATTGTGCCTTTTGCTCTTTTTCCGACAATTGGTCATTGGATCTTGCGAGTGTTAGCATCCCTCTGGTTCCAATAAAGTCACGGCTTGACTGAGCCCAACCGACATTAAGGCCATAAGAGCGCGCCTCCTCCCAGAAATCTTTTTCTTCTTGTGTCTTTGCAAATTGGCTCGACCAGACAAGAGGTTGAAGTGATACCATACAATGCTGCACAGTTGGATCTATCTTCACATATTGCTGTTCCACATACCGCTTTTGCCATGCTTCTGGATAATTATTCAACATAATCGTTTTTGGTTCAGCAATAGATAATGGCGACTGCATACCATAAGCACAATAATCAAATCCAAGCTTTGAAGCTGTAGATTTAACGATTTCAAACAGCTGGTATTCATTTTTTACGATCAGAAATTCTGATAATAAATCCTCTTGCCAATTTTCCATTTACTCTCATTAGACTCCATTCACAAATCATTTTTTGTTCAGTTGCATATTGTGAATTCAAACAATCCAATTGAAGCGTAGGTCTCTTCGTTTACCTTTATTTCAACAAAGCTTTTAGATACCTAATTTTATTTATCTGATTTCTCAATTTCAGATTTTGAATTCATCATCTAATTAACAACTCTTTTAAGCCAGATATGGTTGCAAATTATTCAGACAAACTAAATTTGTGAGAGCTTCTAAGGTTGTTATATTCCATGTGCGGATTATGCTTGAAAAATTAAATTTTACAGGATGCATTTTATTCCAAAAAATAAGTATTTTAAAAAAGATCAGAAGATCTATTAATTATTATTAATATTCAGTTTTCATTAATTTAATTAAACAATATTTTCTATCAACTATCTAGCCGGTATAATTTTACTAATTATTATGTAAAGAAACTAAATACACCTTTAATAATTTAATAAATCAAGCAATTACATTACAACTCACCTTGCTTAGGATTATTATTTTAACAATGAGACTTGATGTACACTAAAAAATCTATAACAACACCAATCTACTTAGCATTTTTTTAAAAGGCAGTTTGCATATTAAAACTACAAAATTCTCGTTTTTTCATAAGTAAGCCTTAAAGGCTGAATAACTCTCTAGTAAGAACAGCTTAACGGTGTATGCCATACAATTACATTTAACCTGTTAAACATAACAGTATTTTATTGGCAATAATTTATGTTATTTATCCATTGAACCCCAATTCAAGTCACTTGAACAGGTAGCATGGTCACCATCCCCCCTCATTTCTCAATATCAGCAGATGGTTTTATTCGAATGAATGAAAACCAGCTCATGAACTATCCGCTCCAACACCTCATATCTATTGTTGAATCAACACAAATTGAAGATTCTCAAATTCTCTATTATGGTTTTACTGAATGGGCAACATCACTGACCCCAGCTTTAAGTACGGGATGGGATTGGGAATTCATTGAGTACAATGGCATCACGAGTATAAAAAGAATTGGACTGCCTCGAAGCAATATTATGCTTGTTGATGTATCTGGTACAGATATTGGATTTGAAGTTACTGAAACACTAATTGAAAAGAAAATCGATACTTTGTTCTGGGAACAGTTCATTTATGCTCAAATCAATACAACCCAAACAATGGCTAAATTAACTCCATATTTCTCTTAGAAACCTGTAAATTCTTACAGTTACCGCTTCCTCACCTGTTAAGTAAAGTCACTTGAAAAATAAGTGGAAGCACTTGTAATGAATGTTATTGCTGGATTTCAAAATAATTTTTCAGAAGGCCTATATACTAAATTTAAAAATTACCGCTATAGGGTATTTGTTGAATATTTAGGTTGGGAGTTGAACTGTCCTAATAATGAAGAACTAGATCAGTTTGACAAAGTCGATACCGCCTATGTCGTCGCTCAAGATAGAGAATCTAATATTATTGGTTGTGCCAGATTACTACCAACTACTCAACCTTATTTACTTGGTGAGATATTTCCTCAATTACTTAATGGAATGCCTATTCCTTGCTCACCAGAAATTTGGGAGTTATCAAGATTCTCAGCAGTAGATTTCTCAAATCCGCCATCTTCAGCTAGTCAAGCTGTGTCATCGCCCGTCTCTATTGCAATTCTGCAAGAATCTATCAACTTTGCAAGGGAACAAGGCGCAAAACAACTCATTACCACCTCTCCTCTGGGGGTAGAGCGGTTATTACGTGCTGCGGGTTTTCGTGCTCATCGTGCAGGCCCACCCATGGTTATTGATGGCTATACGATGTTTGCATGCTTGATTGATGTGTAGTTCATAATCAATTAGGTACACATTGAACAGCTGGAGCGAGAAAAAAGTAGCACTTGCACCTCTTTTTTCGCTTCAAATGTACTAAAAGTACTACCCGAAAAATTAGTTTGACTCATAAAAATTTTTTTAATTGTATTTCTTATAATCATTAACTGCCTGATCTAAAGCCTGAATTCCCTCATCAATTTTATCGGCAGTAATAGATCCAATGCCTAACCTTAAAAAATGTTGATGGTGATCTGTACTTAGAAAAAATGGCTGACCGGCCTCTATAAAAACTCCTACATTAGCTGCGTATTGGGCTAAAAGAGTACAATTGATATCACTTTGGGTATCAATCCAACATGCCGAGCCACCATTTAATGCGTAAACGTTCCATGTAGGAAAGTGATGGTGTAATGCTGATATTAACTGCTCACCACGATATTTATGGAGCTGAAACTGACGACGTAACATGCCATGGTAATAACCTTGATCAATAAAAAAGGCAAATACTCTTTGATTAAAAACATTGGGGTGCCGAAGCATTAGACGACGCAAATGACGCAACTCATTAATGAGTTCTGGGGCTGCTACGATGTATCCTAAGCGTAAACCTGGTGCTAGAGGCTTAGATAAGCTCCCGATATAAACCACTCTCCCATGCCGATCTAAACTTTTTAATGCAGGGATCGTAGTATTTTGAACCAAAACCTGTGCATCGTATTCATCTTCTATAATGATACTATCTTGCTGCTCCGCCAGTTCTAAAAGCTTTTTACGGCGTGAAGGAGACATGGTGATGCCTGTTGGGCATTGTCGCCCTGGCGTCACATAAAAATAATCACAGCCCACAGCATTTGTTAGAGTAACGCCTTCATGATCGACCGCTAATGGTACAATATTTGGTGTATGCAACATAAAAATATTTCGTGCATCAGGATAGCCAGGGTCTTCTACACCAACACTTTGTTGTTCTTTAAGTAGTAGTGCTGCCAACATATACAATGCATGCTGGCTTCCTACCGTAAGTAATATTTCATTTTCTTTGGCCATAATTCCACGGGTCGGTAAAATATGTTGCCGTATTGCATTTATAAGAAAAGTATCATCACCTTGTTGTGTAATATCCCTTGCCCATATCGATGCATCTTTAGCTGATAAAGCTTTAACAGCACACTCACGCCAAGATGAAGCCGGGAAGCTTTCAAAGTCAGGCTGACCATATATAAACGGGTATGGGTAACTCATCCAATCCGCAGGTTTATTAATATGCCTTTGTGCTGATGGGCAAAGACGAAAGCGTGAAACCCATTCTGTAGATTTTGATGTCGTTTTTATCGTTTTGCTTTCACTACTATCAATTTGGAAGCTGGGATGCACAAAGTGTCCACTACGTTGCCTAGACTCTAAAATACGTTCAGCTACGAGTTGTTGATATGCAATAGTCACAGTATTACGACCAACTCCAAGTTGATCTGCCAAATAACGACTTGATGGAACAGCCATATCTGGCTTGAGATAACCTTGTACTAATGCAGTAAACATCATACGGCAAATTCGTCCCTGCAAATTGAGTCCACTTTGCTCAGTCTCTGCAAATAATACGTTCCATATACCTGGTACTACTGGACTTGTTACAAACTGATCTCTTTCCATAGTGCATTTCTCGACCTATTTTGAAGCCCAAATGCTTAACATGGTGCATTTTGCTTCTGAAGACCTATGATTTACCGAAATCTGGCATCACAAATACAAATGCAAGACCCATTCCAATATATGAAAAACATAAAAAATTAATAAATTTTAAATATTTAAATTAATTTAAATCTGGCTCCATCAAAACATTAAATCTGGTACTACGGCTAATTGCTCTATTTCCGTACAGTTTAATCATCAAAAAAGATTCGTATGTATTTGGAGTTAAAAAGATGAACCAAGCTCAACTTTTGCAACTAATCACTGACTTTTCTACAGCATGGAATAAACACGATGTAGAGCAACTCATGGACTGTATGCATCCTGATTGTTGTTTTGAAACAGTTGCAGGTGATGAGGTATACGGTACACGTATTCAAGGGCATGAAGCTGTTCGTCAAGCATTTGAAAATACTTTTAAAAGTTTTCCTGATGCACAGTGGCTTAATGGTAAACACTGGTTGAGCGAAGATGCGCTATACGGAGTTTCTGAAACAACATTTACAGCATCAACCCCTGAAGGTGGAAAGATTGAAGCCAACATGGTTGATGTTTTCACCTTTAAAGATGGAAAAATTTTAGTCAAAAATGCATTCCGTAAAAATCGCCCCGTGCAAGCAGCCGCTTAAGGAGCCTGCCCATGAATCAATCAGTACAACAATTAACTTCTTTAGACAAAATAGTTGATCCAATATCTGAACCTATTCATCGTGGCTTTAAAACCTACAACGCTAAATTTGATCCGTTGACAGATAAGATCGTAACTGGCAACGAACAATACGCACCAACCTACTGGGTTGCAACGGCTGGAACACCTCCCGATGATGATGGCCCATTACCAGGTGATACAGAGGCCGACATTGTCATTATTGGTGGCGGTTTTACTGGTCTTTCAACTGCGTTAACTCTTACAGAACAATTTGGCACTGCGCCATTAGTTCTTGAAGCAAATCGTAGTGCATGGGGTTGTACAAGCCGAAATGGTGGACAAGGTCAAAATGCTTCTGGTCGGTTATATCGTTCACAGTGGATCGAAAAATGGGGACTAGATATAGCCAAACGTTTAGATGCAGAAATCCGCGAAGGTTTTGATTATTTTAAACATCTGGTAACTGGTATTGAATGTGATGCACAAGATGGTGGGCATTTATATATTGCTCATCGTGCAAAAAAACTGGCGTTTTTAGAAAACGAAGGCAAAGTCATGAAAGATGTGTTTGGTTATAACACTCGTATGCTAAGCCGCGAACAACTTCACGAAGAATTTGTTGGAGACCAAGAAGCTGCCGGTGCGTTACTCGAACCTGATGGTATTGGTGTACATCCTTTAAAATTGGCTTTTGGATATTTAAAAAGAGCGCGTGCTGCCGGCGCGAAAGTACATACCTCAAGTCCTGTATTAGATTGGGAAACACGTAATGGTATTCACTATCTACGTACCCCCCATGGCACGGTCAAAGCTAAACGAGTCGCTGTAGCAACAGGTGGTTATACACCTAATGGTTTGCATCCAAGCTTGTCTGGCAAAATCATGCCAATTTTATCTAATTCTATTGTCACCCGTCCGTTAACAGCTGCTGAGCTTAAAGAAGCAGGCCTACATAGTACAACGTTCATTACAGATACTCGCACTTTACGCCATTATTACCGCTTATTGCCTGATGGTTCAGTACAGTGTGGCAGCAGAAGTGCTTTAACAGGAGCCGATGCAAATAACCCTGTACATCTAGAGCGTTTAAAAGAAGGACTCTATCGCAAATTCCCAAGCTTGCGTGGTATACCAATTGCATATTCATGGTGGGGTTGGGTCGATGTCAGTCATGACATGATGCCACGAATTGTACAGCCTAATCCTGATGAAACTATCTATTATGCAATTGGCTATGGCGGCAATGGTGTATCTTTTTCAGCAATGGCAGGACGTCGTCTTGCAGAACGAGTAATGGGCATTCAACGCCCACAATTTGATCTACCTATTTATCAGTCACCATTACCTTCACATTTATTTCGACCTTTTAGACGGTTGGGGCAAGCCTTGTTGTACCGCTGGTATTACTTAAAAGACGAAATGCTTTAAGTGTTATTCAACGATCAGCCTAACGATACGGTTATAAAAATTATGAGGGGAGTTAGCCATGTATGATTCAGATTCAAACCAAGATTTAAAAAGTAGCTTGAAGCCACGCCATGTCCAGATGATGGCACTTGGTGGTGTCATTGGTATGGGGCTATTTGTCGGTAGCTCAGTAGTGATTCAATCTGCCGGCCCTGCAGCCATTCTTTCATTTCTCATCACAGGTACCTTAATCATTTTAGTGATGCGTATGCTGGGGGAGTTAGCCACTGCTTCACCGGTAACAGGTTCCTTTTATGCTTATGCTCGCTACGCTTTTCAAGATTCACCATTTTTATCTCGCCTCGCTGGATTTATGACAGGCTGGATGTATTGGTATTTTTGGGTGATCGTGATTGCCCTTGAGGCAATTGTTGGGGCTAAACTTCTCGCTTACTGGTTACCTGATATTCCCCAATGGATCGTGAGTCTGGTTCTGCTCGTTCTATTAACCGCAACCAATTTGTTCTCTGTCAAATCTTTTGGTGAATTTGAATTTTGGTTTTCATCTATCAAGGTTGCAGCAATTGGGGTATTTATTTTCCTTTGTTCATTATATTTATTTGGTTTCTGGCCAAACCATCAAGCTTCAGGACTAGGTGAATTATTAAACCATGGTGGCTTTATGCCAAATGGTTGGGTTCCTGTGTTATCAGGTGCAGTTGCGGCTACTGGTTTTTATTTTGGTGCTGAAATCGTCACAATTGCTGCAGCAGAAACAAAAAATCCAGAGCAATCTGTTGCTAAGGCAACTCAATCTGTCATCACTCGTGTATTGCTCTTTTATGTTTGCTCAATCTTTTTAGTCGTATGCCTTGTGCCGTGGAGCAGCCCCGATATCGCAACACCTTATGTAAGTGCACTTAAAGTACTCAATATCCCTTTTGTTGCAGATATTATGAATGCTGTCATTTTAGTTGCGGTTCTGAGTTGTCTAAATTCAGGAGTTTATGCTGCAAGCCGTATGTTGTTTGCTTTAACCAAAAATGGTGATGCCCCTCGTGCCTTAACTAAATTGTCTAAAAATGGAGTCCCTGTTCGTGCCATCTTATTCAGCACACTATTTGGTTATATTTCCATTTTAGCTTCGTATTTTTCACCTGAGGGTATCTTTCCTTTCTTGGTCGAGTCCTATGGTACGGTAGCTTTATTTGTTTATATCATCATTGCCCTTTCTCAAATCCGTTTACGTCGTCACCTAGAACGTGTTGCCCCTGAACGAATTAAAGTTCGTATGTGGTGTTTCCCATACCTCAGTTATGTTGCCATTATTGGTATGGTTTGTATCTTTGCCGCAATGTCCCTCATTCCAAGTTTACAAAAAGCGTTCTGGTTCGGTATTGCTAGTGCTGCGATTTTATTCTGCATTTTTATGATTCGTGACTATGTGGAACTACTTAAATTACGTAATCAACATCCCAAGTTAGATACTCTCGTTCCTGCGAAGCATAACAAAATCTAACCTCCTCTCGTTTACACGACCTGTCTTTTAGATAGGTCGTAAATCTCTTTTCAGGAATAAGCACATGTTGTTGAAAGATAAACTCGCTGCTTTTGCAGTGGTGTTCATCTGGGGTATTAACTTTTATTTTATGAAAGTTGGTGTGAGTGAAATTAGCCCCATGATGTTGGGATGTTTACGCTATATTTTAGTTCTAATCCCCGCTCTACTTTTTATTCGTATTCCACAAGTCGGATGGAAATGGCTCTTGGCATATGGGTTTATTAGCAACTTTTCTCAATTTGCCTTTATGTTTAGTGCTATTGCCACAGGTATGCCTACTGGGCTAGTTGCTTTAGTTGTTCAATCACAAGCCTTTTTTACAGTGATGATTGCTGTATTTCTTCTTAAGGAGCAAGCATCTTGGAATCAATGGCTAGCAATCGTTATCGCATCATTAGGACTATTACTGATTGCATTAGGTCAACAGCATAGTCATATCCCTTTATTAGGCTTGATACTCGTTTTATGTTCAGCATTCTCTTGGGCATGTGGAAATATTGTTATAAAACGAATGGGGTCCATTAATCCAATCGGGTTAGTCGTTTGGGGAAATATTCTTACTCCTCTTTGGTTTTTATTATTCGCTATCCAAGATACAGGTTGGCAAGGTGTCGTTGTAGACTGGCACGCCTTAACATGGCGTGGTTTGGGAGCTGCTGCTTTCTTAGCTTATTTCGCAACTATTATTGGATATGGTTTATGGATTTATTTGCTGACACGTTATCCAGCAGCCAAGATTAGCCCACTTTCGTTATGGGTTCCTGTCATTAGTATGATTTTTGCCAATATTTTTTTAGATGAACATTTAAATAACTGGCAATGGCTTGGTTCTGTTGTTGTGATGCTAGGTTTAATGGTTCATCTACTTGGACAAAAAATCAAAACGCATTTGATTGGAAAAAAGCCACTTCACCCCTGATACAATATATTCGTACAAAAACCAATCTCATCTCTACAACAGCTATATATCGTCATTATCTTAATTTTAAGCTTACCTCAATAAAGGCCTAAGAAAAACTTAGGCCTTTATTCTCCAAATAGCTCAAGAATGATCTGAAGCATTCGTATTAAGATTTAAATTTTTAGGGTTTGTATGATGCGTATCTACTACAAAGCTTTTATCACAAGGCATAAATGACGTCGATATAATTGCGACTACAGCCATACTTCCAATATAAAGCATAATTAGATATGGATTACCCTGCCCGACACTCAACAATTTAGTAGCAATCATCGGTGCCAAACCACCACCTAATACACCAGCCAACTGTACCGAAATCGAGATTCCGCTATATCGAATTTCTGCCGGAAATTGACGGGCAAAAAGCTGAGCTTGTGGTGCGTACATAATTGGGAACACAACGCCAATTGCTAAAACAATTGCTGTCCACACTAATACCGGATCTTTTGTATTGAGCATGGTAAAAAATGGATAGCAGTAAAGCGCCAGTATGCATAGGCCAAACATAAACATATTGCGTTGGCCGACTTTATCTGACAAATGTCCACATAACGGCGTCATAAATAAAATCACGGCTGCGCCGCAAATGGTGGCAAATAAAATGTCTTGGCGTGGAATTCCAAGTTGTGCAGTGGTATAAGCCAATGTAAATGTTGAGGCAATATAGAACCATGCATTCTCGGCAGCGCGAGCCAAAATAATAGTGATGAGTTGCTTTGGATGGTTTTTAAAAACCTGTAAAGCAGGAACTTTGACTTCTTCAGACTGTTGTTTTACTTTTTCGAAATCTGGTGACTCTGGCACTTTTACACGAATATACCAACCCACTGCCAGTAAAATAATACTGGCAAGAAATGGTAAACGCCAACCCCAGCTAAACAGTGCTTCTTCAGGTAATAACGACACCAGACCCAACGCGATTGAGGCTAGCATTAAGCCACCACCTGTACTAGCTTGAGGCAAGCTTCCCCAAAACCCTTTACCACCTTCGGGAGCATGTTCAACGGCCATCAGTACAGCACCGCCCCATTCGCCGCCCATTGCCATCCCTTGAATAAATCGTAAGACAACCAAACCAATCGCAGCCCAATATCCAATTGATTCATAAGTCGGTAATAAGCCAATCAGTACGGTTGGGATCCCCATGAGCATCAAGGTCAGTAGCAACATCGATTTACGGCCAATCTTGTCACCAAAATGACCAAAGACTAAGCCGCCTAATGGTCTTCCAATAAATCCAACGGCATAGGTGGCAAATGCAGCAAGCACGCCGGTAAGTGCATCCAGATTTGGGAAAAATAGCTTATTAAAAATGAGCGCCGCCGCCGCACCGTAAATAAAAAAGTCATACCACTCAATGGTGGTGCCGACCATGCTAGAGATACCTGCTAATCGATGTGACGACTTTTTAGTATTTGAACCGTTTCCATGTATTGATTGCATCGTAATATCCTTTTTAGATTTTCTTGTTTTATCTTTTTTATGCTTATGACCAGCCCTGACCATAAGCATTTTCAGGTCTCGCTTTATCTCCTTAAGCTTTTTATGTTTTTCTAATACGGTTTAACTCAATTTTTCTAAAATTGGCTCAAATTTCGAATTACGTTCTTGCCACTGTGGTTGTTTGTCTTTATCAACAATGAGAGCGCGGACACCTTCAATAAAGTCACCATGCTCAAACCAGATATCCTGTAAATCACGTTCAAGCTGCATGCACTGAGGTAAAGAGAGACCTCGACCTAAATGTTGCAGTTTTAAACTGGTTTGTTTGGCAATAAATGAGCGCTGCTGCAAAATGCTGAGCATCTTGCTTGCCCAAGTCTTTAAGCTTTCATCTTTTTCATTTTCAAGACTTTGCTCGATTTCATCTAAATGCTGATATCCGAAGTGTTTACGGATACCTTCCGCCAATTGTTTGAGTTCACTTTCAGCAGGACGAGTAATAAATCGGGTAATGATGCGTTCAATTCCCTCTTTGCTTAAACTTGGCGCGTCAACGAGAGCATCTTGCAAAGCTTGTAACTGCTCGCTTGGCACATGGTAGTCAATTAAATCGAGGTAAAGCGCATCACTACTGCTGATCTGCTCACCCGTAATGGCCATATAAACACCAATATCATCAAGGCGAGACAGGAAATGAGTTGCACCAACATCTGGGAAAAAGCCAATCGCTGTTTCAGGCATGGCAAATCTGGATTTTTCACTGCTCACCACAATGTGGCAAGCCTGAGCCAAGCCAAAACCACCACCTAATACATAGCCATCAAGCACAACAATGATTGGCTTTTCATATTCACGTAGTATATTTAGCATTTTATATTCGGCACTAAAGTAGCCTTTGTAATCGGCCGTGCCATTTTTATAACTGTCATAGAGATAGCGGATATCTCCACCTGCACAGAAGGCTTTTGGGCTATTTGACTTAATTAACACTGCCTGAACAGCAGCATCATTTCGCCACAGTTCCAATTGGGTGCCAATACTTTTAATCATATCTAGCGACAATGCGTTGAGATGAGTCACACGGTCTAAGGTAATCATGCCCAACTTACCTTGTTGCTCAATCATTAAGTGATTTTCTGTATTCATTTTATTGATCTCTTATTGATTTTTAAAATTTGCCTTTCGTTTTTCAACGAATGCCTGCATTCCTTCTTTTTGGTCAAATGTTGCAAATATTGAATGGAACATACGTCTTTCAAAACGTAAGCCTTCAGTGAGGTTCACCTCAAAAGCGCGGTTAATAGTTTCTTTAAGCATCATGTTTGCAGTTAAAGAGCGTGCTGCGATTTTTTCAGCGGCTTGCAAGGTTTGTTCAAGTAATTCTTCTTTAGTAAACACACGTGCAACTAAACCACTTTGCTCTGCTTCTACAGCACCCATTTGACGAGCGGTAAGGCACATTTCCATTGCTTTGGCTTTACCAATCGCATGGGTTAAGCGTTGTGTGCCACCAATACCCGGAATCACCCCTAAAGTGATTTCGGGTAAACCAAACTTGGCGTTATCAGCACAATAAATAAAATCACACATCAGCGCCAACTCACAGCCACCACCCAATGCATAGCCACTCACCGCTGCAATTAGAGGTTTACGGCGCTGTGCAATACGGTCTGCAAGATGAAAAAAGTCATCTAAATAAATATCAGGAAATGCCAAATCAGCCATTTCTTTAATGTCAGCTCCTGCGGCAAAAGCTTTTTCTGAGCCTGCCAATACGATGCAGCCAATTTCACGATCTTTTTCGAGCTGATCTAATGCCTGATTAATTTCACTAATTAATTCACTGTTTAAGGCATTGAGCGCTTGAGGGCGATTTAATGTAATCAGTCCAACCCCATTACGCTTTTCTAATAAAATACTTTGCCACTGCATTACTTATTCCTTGTTCTGATTTTATAGACTACGTGCAATCACTAAACGCTGGATATCACTCGTACCTTCGTAAATTTGGCAAATACGGGCATCACGATAGATACGTTCAATTGGAAAGTCTCTCAGGTAGCCATAGCCACCAAACACTTGTAGTGCGCTCGAACACACGCGTTCAGTCATTTCTGAAGCGAATAACTTGGCCATTGAAGCTTCGTTGAGACACGGTTGACCTGCTTCTTTTAAACGCGCAGCGTAGTGAACCAGTTGTCTCGCTGCTTCAATTTCAGTTGCCATGCTAGCAAGGCGAAACGCGATGGTTTGATGCTCAAAAATTGGTTTTCCAAAAGTAATACGCTCTTTGGCATAGCGAGTTGCTTCTTCGAGTGCCGCACGTGCTAGACCGACTGCTTGTGCAGCAATACCAATACGTCCACCTTCTAAATTGGCGAGAGCAATTTTCAGACCTTCGCCTTCTTTCCCCAGCATTAAGCTTTTATGGATGCGCACATCGGTCAGAGCAATCTGACACGTATCTGAAGCATGCAGACCTAGTTTTTCTTCAACACGAATCACTTCATAACCTGGAGTTTCGCGTGGAACTAAAAAGGCACTAATGCCCTTTTTACCTGCGCTCGGGTCGGTCACGGCAAACACAATAATGACACCAGCATTATTACCAGAGGTAATAAACTGCTTGGCACCATTTAAAATGTAATCATCGCCATCTTTCACCGCTCGGGTTTTAATGGCTCCCGCATCTGAGCCAGTATGTGGTTCAGTTAAGGCAAAAGCACCAATCATTTCACCTTGTGCTAAAGGTTTTAAAAAGCGCTCTTTTTGCTCGTCAGTACCAAACTTTAAAATAGGCACACAGCCAACCGAGTTATGTACACTCATGATGGTTGAGGTTGCGCCATCTGCTGCCGCAACTTCTTCAAGCGCCAGTACATATGCCAAGTTACCCGTGTCTGAACCGCCCCATTGCTCTGAAACAAGCATACCCATAAAACCGAGTTGCCCCATTTGAGCCAAGGTTTCTTTTGGGAAAGTTCCATCTCGGTCCCAATCGCTGGCATTAGGCTTAATTTGTTCTTGGGCGAAACTTTTCGCCATATCACGAATGAGTAATTGTTCTTCGGTAAATTGCATTATTATTTCCTTTACCCTGCTTTAGCTTGTTGTTTAGCAATTTCTTGATTACGCAATAAAAAGCGCTGAATTTTACCACTTGGAGTTTTAGGTAATTCACTCACAAATTCAACTAAACGTGGGTAAGCATGTGCAGAAAGCCGTTTTTTTACAAATTGACTGAGTTGTTCAGCAAGTGTATCGGAAGGTTGAGCATCCGCAGCTAAAATTACGAAGGCCTTAACCACTTCGGTACGGTCCGGATCAGGTACACCAATCACTGCTGCTTCAATTACAGCGTCGTGTTCAAGCAAAGCACTTTCTACATCGAAAGGTCCAATACGATAACCCGATGTAGTGATTACATCATCACTGCGCCCTACAAAGCTCATGCTGCCATCGGCATGTAACTCGGCAGTGTCGCCAGTTAAATAGTAGTGACCAATGAAGGGCGATTTACGACTTTCTTTATAGCCGCCGAACCACATCATTGGAGACTGGCTAATGTCGACTGCTAAAATTCCCGGTGTATCTGGCGGCAGTTCTTCACCTTGTTCATTGACAATAGCAACGCGATAGCCCGGACTTGGGAAACCTGCTGAACCAGCATGAATTTCATGTTTTAAACCATGATGATTACACACCACCATGCCCACTTCAGTTTGTCCGTAATGGTCATAAATCGGAGCATCAAGCACTTGTTTAAACCAACGTATTACTTCTGGATTCAGTGGCTCGCCTGCACTGCTCACTACACGGAACTGCCCTTTTAACGGCGTCATTTGTGCTGGATCAGCCGCCATCATCATACGATAAGCCGTTGGTGCACCTGCCAAGTTGTTAACTTTATAATCTTTCACAATTTGGCATAGGCTATCTGTGCTGAAACCACCTTCATAGAACAAAGTAGCGTGACCCAAGAATAACGGCCCAGTAATCGCATAGTACAGACCATACGCCCAACCCGGATCGGCAATATTCCAGAATGAATCTTCTTCGGTTAAACCAATAGCATCTTGCATATATCGACCAAAGGCAATTAGTGCTTTTAATGGCACTTCCAATGGTTTAGCAGGACCTGTAGTGCCTGAAGTAAACATGAGCAAGAAAGGATCTTGGATACTACGCATAACCAGATCACATTGATCGGACTGCTGTTTTACTTCATTCCAAAAGTTAAAATCACCTGCTTTAAGCGGAGTACCTTGTGCATCGGCCACCGTCACAATTGCAGGGCAATTTTCAATTTCATCAAGCTTGCTACGGTTGCCCGTATCGGTCACCACCAGCTTACTTTGTGCAAGCTGAATACGGTGCTCAATCGCTTTTGGGCCAAATGCAGTAAATAGTGGTTGATAGACAGCACCAATTCGCCAAGCTGCAAAAATAGTCACGATCAATTCGGGTGTTCTTGGTAATAGACCTGAAATACGGTCGCCTGCTTTTACACCTTGTGATTTTAGAAAGTTGGCAAACTGACTTGACCACTCTTTTAATTCACGGAAGGTATATTGCTCTTTTCGTCCGTCTTTTCCTTGCCAATACAGAGCAATTTTGTCGCCATCGGCATGTCGATCACAGCATTCATAACAAGCATTTAAGGCATCAAGTGAACCTGATAACATCAGTTTTGCAGTACTTTCCAAATCGAAAGTCTGTGCAGCATTTTGATAATCCATCATATCTTTTCCCTCAGTCTGGATTTGTTGTTATTCACGACAGGGTTTAATGTGTTTAAAGCCATCCTTTGGCTTTACCGTTATGCCTCTTGTGGCAGGTATTGCTGAATAATGCTCGAAAAATCGAGATTGGCATTACCGCGCATGCACATTTGCTGATAGAGCTGCTGCACCATACCACCTAATACAACTGGCTGTTTAACTTGGCCTGCCGCTTCTACTGCAAGACCCAAATCTTTTAGCATCAGCTGAGTTGCAAAGCCGTCTTGGTAACCTCGAGATGCTGGCGCATTTTCATTAATATGTGGCCATGGGTTACACACATCCGAGCTCCAGCAACGACCGCTTGAGGTGTTAATGACGCCTGCCAATGCTTGTGGGTCGATGCCCAGCTTTACACCGAGTGCCATACCTTCGGCAACAGCAGCCATTGAAATACCTAAAATCAGGTTGTTGCAGATTTTGGCAATTTGACCTGCGCCGACATCACCACAATGAACAATATTTTTGCCCATGTGGCTAAGCACAGGTTTTACTTCGTTAAAGGTTTGATCATCGGCACCCACCATAAAGGTTAAGGTTCCTGCTTGAGCACCAATGGTTCCACCAGAGACGGGTGCATCACAGATTTTAATATTTTTACTATGCGCAACAGCAGCAATGTCTTTAATGGTTTGTGGGTCAATGGTACTGCTATCAATGCATAAGCTACCTGCTTTTAGTACTTCTAAAACACCATTTTCACCCAAGTAAACTTCTTTAACATGCTTGGCCGCAGGCAACATGGTAATGACCACATCTGCTTGTTTAGCTGCATCCTGCGGGCTGCTACACACCACCCCACCTGCCTCGGCGAAGTGCTGAATCGCGACTTCACTGAGGTCATAACCATAAACTTTGAGTCCGGCTTTAAGTAGGTTATGGGCCATTTTGCCGCCCATATTGCCTAGACCGATAAAGGCGATATTCATCCGTGATCCCCTTAACGTAAACTAATAGTTGTATTTACACCGCCAACTTCATGGCTATCTTCAAACCAGCGACTGGTAATGGTCTTGGTTTGAGTATAGAACTGCACAGCTTGTTTGCCGTATGGCCCCAAATCACCCAGTTTCGAACCTCTTGAACCGGTAAAACTAAAGAAAGGCACTGGCACAGGAATTGGAATATTGATACCAACTTGACCAATATCAATTAAGTTTTGGAAAGTACGTGCAATCGCACCGCTTTGTGTAAATAGACCTACACCGTTACCAAATGGGTTGGCGTTGATAAGCGCAATCGCTTCATCAAGTGTGTCTACACAAATAATTGAAAGAACAGGGCCAAAGATTTCTTCTTTATAAATACGCATGTCGGTATTTACGCCGCTAAAAATCGTTGCACCTACAAAGTTGCCCGATTCATAGCCTTGAACTTGAACATCACGGCCATCGAGTAGCAACTCTGCCCCTTGCTCAACACCGCTATTAATTAAATCAAGCACACGCGCTTTAGCACGTTTTGAAATGACTGGGCCAATGTCAGTATTTGGTTCATGGCCTGCGTTTACTTTTAAGGTTTTGGCTTTTTCGACTAGCTCTTGAATCCACTGTTTGCTGTCACCGACCATGACTGCAACCGACAATGCCATACAACGTTGTCCTGCTGCACCAAATGCTGCACCCACCAAAGCATTTAAAGTTTGTTCTTTATTGGCATCAGGCATGACCACAACATGGTTTTTTGCACCCATCATCGACTGCACGCGTTTACCATGTTGCCCTGCCAGGTTATAAACATGTGTTCCAACTGCAGTTGAACCTACAAATGAAATCGCTTTAATATCTTTGTGCGTACACAAACGGTCAACCACCTCTTTACCGCCATGCACAACGTTGAGCACGCCAGCAGGAATACCTGCTTGAATGGCAAGTTCAACCAGCATCATGGTTGATAAAGGATCTTGTTCTGATGGTTTTAAAACAAATGTATTGCCACACACGATTGCCATTGGGAACATCCAAAGTGGAATCATGGCAGGGAAGTTAAACGGCGTAATGCCCGCACAGACACCCAAAGGTTGCTGCAAGGTATAGGTGTCTACACCACGCGCAACACCTTCAACATATTCACCCATTTGCAAAGTACCAACTGAACAGGCATGTTCAACCACTTCTAGACCACGTTGAATATCGCCTTCAGCGTCTGCCAAGGTTTTACCCTGTTCCGCCGTTAATACTTGTGCAATTTCTTTCATGTTGGCACGAATCAAGTCTTGTAGCTTGAGCATGATGCGCATACGTGCCTGAATTGGGGTTTGTCGCCAAGAAGCAAAAGCATCTTGTGCAGCTTGAATAGCAGCGTCAACTTCTTTAACCGTTGCAAATGGTACACGACCAATTACTTCCTGAGTCGCAGGGTTAATAATGTCTTGCCATTCCTGTGTTTCAGATTCGATAAAATTTCCGTTAATGAGTAATTTAGCGGTTTCCAATTCGATTTTTTGGATTGTGTTCATAACCTCTCCGTAGGCCATATTTTTATTGTGTTCAATTATTAGAAAATACCTTTTGATCGTATTTTCTTTATTCCAGTTTCAATTGAGACTAGCAAAGAAAACTTTGACCACCAACGGAAATTCATGCACGATTGTTGTGCAAATATGCACAAGGATGACAACAAAAATGAAAGTGGATTGGGATCATCTACATTTTTTTCTGGTTTTAGCTCGGACTAAAACCTTGACCAATGCTGCACGTATTATTGGTGTCGAGCACAGTACGGTGGCTAGACGGATTCAGGCCCTAGAACTTGCTTTGGGTACAACGCTGTTTAAGCGTGAAGCGACGGGTTATGAGCTGACACTCGAAGGAATGGCACTTGTTCCTCGAGTTGAGCAAATGGAACAAGCTTTCTTACAAATTGAAAAACCACATCAACCTTTGCAAGGTCGTGTGCGAATTGGCACACCTGAAGGCTTTGGTACTGCGTTTTTAGCTCGCTTACTGGCTGAGTTCTCGATTCAATACCCACTACTCACCATCGACTTAATTCCAGTGCCAAAAATGATTAAGCTTTCACACCGTGAGGCAGATATTGTGGTGTCAATTGATCGTCCTACGTCTGGCCCTTACATCATTACGCGATTATCAGATTATTGTTTAAAAATTTATGGTAGCAAAAACTATCTGGCCCAAAACCCGCCTATTCGAGCCTTAGAAGATTTAACCCAACATCGCTTTGTGAACTATATTGATGATCTAGTGTATAGCCCCGAGTTGTATTGTCTAGAACGTTTACCTTTGAAGCTGAATGCCAACTTCCGTAGCAGCAGTATTTTGGCCCAGCAAATTGCGGTGAGTGCTGGCGCAGGACTTGCGATTTTGCCCAAGTTTTTGGCAGATGATAAACCGGAACTTGAAGAGGTGCTAGAGCAACAAGTTCGCTTTACTCATACCTTTTGGATGCTGACTTTTGTTGATTTACAACATGAACCGCGCATTAAATTGGTTTGGGATTATCTACGTAAACAAGCCGATAAATATCAGCATTTGTTGGTTGATTAAAAAGCCTAAATAAAAAAGCCAATCACTTATGATTGGCTTTTTTTGAAATCATTTATAGTTCATTAAACGAGTTCTTGGTCTAATTTTTTGATACGTGGCTTATAGAACACAAAATAAGTTACACTTAAAACCACCAACCATAGTGGACTCACGTATACCGCTTTTAATGTATCTGGCTCGAGTGCCAAAATCACCAAAGTAAACAAGAAGAATGCAATAACGACATAAGCCATCAACACCCCGCCCGGCATTTTAAATGTTGATGCGGCATGAAGTTCAGGACGAGTTTTACGATAACGTAAATAGCACGCCATGATTAAAATCCAAACGCTAATGAATAAAATTACACAGAGTGAACTTGCCAGGGTAAATGCTTCCATCGTGTTTGGAACAAAGTACTGAAGCACCGCTCCACCCATAATGAAAATACATGAGAAAATTAAGCCGTTTGATGGCACTGCGCGTTTTGATAAACGCCCCAAAGCACTTGGCGCCTGACCATCTTTTGATAAACCGAACAGCATACGACTGGTTGAAAACACACCGCTGTTCATTGAAGACATCACTGAAGACAGTACGACCAAGTTCATGATGATGGCTGAAACAGGAATACCTGCATTTAAGAACAACTCAACAAATGGACTTTTATCTGCACGAATGTGATCCCAAGGGGTTACTGACATCACCACAAAGAGTGCCAACACATAGAAAAGGATAATACGTACAGGAATCGCGTTAATTGCCTTAGGTAGGTTCTTTTCTGGATCTTTCGTTTCAGCAGCAGTTGTACCAATCAATTCAACGCCAATAAAGGCAAACACGGCAATCTGGAAACCTGCCAAAAATCCGCTTACGCCTTTTGGAAATATGCCGCCATGCGACCACACATTACTTACACTCACAACCTCACCATGCGGAGCTTGAAAATGAGTGAGGAGCATGTAACCACCGACTCCAATCAGGCCAATAATGGCCAAAATCTTAATGAGTGCGAACCAGAATTCAACTTCACCAAATAGCTTAACGGTAAGAAGGTTAAGCCCTAAAATGAATAGTACACAGCCTGAACTAATCATGGCTTGTTGCATGGGTGAGAAACTGGCGCCTTCGGGTAGCCAGAAACTTAAATAGTTAATGACCGCAGACAAATCAGCAATACCGACCAGTACCCAGCCTAACCAATAGGTCCAGCCGATATAATAGCCAGCCCATGGTCCAATCAAATCATAAGCCATATCGACAAATGATTTGTAATGTAAGTTAGCAAGTAGTAATTCACCTAATGCACGCATCAGAAAAAAGAACATGCCACCAATTATCATGTAGATAACGAGGATTGAAGGACCTGCGAGGGAGATGGTTTTGCCCGAGCCCATAAATAGGCCGGTTCCAATTGCACCGCCAATTGCAATCATTTGTAGATGGCGATTATTTAATTTCCGTTGTAAATGATCAGGGGAGCTTGCCTCATCAGAATGATGAACCATTGTCATATTAGAAGTCCTTTTTATATTTTGCTTAACTTAAATCAGCAACCTATAGGGAGAAAAACGAACCGTATATCGTGGGTTGCTGAGTCTATACCTCAGGACAAGATGTTCAAGTATATTTTTTCCTTAATTGATAAATCGTTTGTCCTGATTTTTTTAAGTCACATTATTTATTTACTGCCTTCACGGCAATTTTAATTAATCAATCTGGGGTTCCAGATTAGCCGAAGTGTAGCATGTGATCCTGCTATATGTACTTTTCCAATACCCTCCAAACTGCTCTATTGATCCAAAAATAAACAATATTATTCCGATAAAAAATCTAATAAAAATAAAAAAAGCCAATCATGATTGATTGGCTTTTTAATAAAACTTAATGATCGTTGACGAGTTCACGTCCTAGTTTTTTCATACGTGGTTTATAGAGCACATGATAGGTAACACCTAAAATGACCAGCCATACTGGACTGACATATAAAGCTTTCAATGTATCTGGCTCTAATGCCAAGATGACTAAAGTGAAAAGCATGAATGCCAAAACAACATAACTCATCCAAACGCCACCTGGCATTTTGAATGTTGATTTTTCATGTAATTCAGGACGTAATTTACGGTAGCGTAAATAGCACACCATGATGAGACTCCAGACACTAATGAATAGAATCACACAAAGTGAACTTGCCAAAGTAAATGCTTCCATCGTGTTTGGAACAAAGTACTGAAGCACCGCTCCGCCCATAATAAAGGTACAAGAGAAAATCAAACCATTTGAAGGAACTGCGCGTTTTGATAAACGACCAAATGCACCAGGTGCCTGACCGTCTTTTGATAAACCAAACAACATACGGCTAGTTGAAAACACGCCGCTGTTCATTGAAGACATCACCGAAGACAGCACCACCAAGTTCATGATGATTGCAGAAACCGGAATACCCGCATTTAAGAACAACTCAACAAACGGACTTTTGTCTGCACGAATATGATCCCACGGTGTTACCGACATCACAATAAACAGTGCCAACACATAGAACAAAATAATACGTACCGGAATCGCATTAATTGCTTTAGGCAAGTTCTTCTGTGGGTCTTTGGTTTCAGCAGCCGTTGTACCTACAAGTTCCACCCCGACAAAAGCAAATACAGCAATCTGGAATCCTGCCAAGAAGCCTTCTGTACCTTTCGGGAATAAACCGCCATGTGACCAGACATTACTAATGCTTGCAACAGCGCCTTGCGGAGCTTGGAAATGGCTGAAAATCATGTAGCCGCCCACTCCGATCAGGCCAATAATCGCCAAGATCTTAATAAGAGCAAACCAGAATTCAATTTCACCAAATAGGCGTACTGTTAAGAGGTTAAGACCCATCACAAACAACACACAACCTGCGCTAATCATGGCTTGCTGTATTGGTGAGAAGCTTGCACCATCGGGTAGCCAGAAACCTAAATAGTTAATGACCGCTGAAAGGTCCGCAATACCCACCAGCACCCAACCTAACCAATAAGTCCAGCCCAAATAATAACCAGCCCAAGGACCAATCAGGTCATGAGCCATATCAACAAAAGATTTGTAATGCAGATTTGCAAGGAGCAACTCACCCATTGCACGCATTAAGAAAAAGAACATTCCTCCAATAATCATATAGATCAAAAGAATTGAAGGACCTGCGAGGGAGATGGTTTTACCTGAACCCATAAATAGGCCAGTTCCAATTGCACCGCCAATAGCAATCAGTTGTAAATGACGGTTAGACAGTTTTCGTTGCAGATGATCAGGAGAATTTTCTGTATCTGAATGACGAGCCGTTGTCATATTAAAATTCCTTTTTGAATTCCTTTGTTAAGATCAGCAACCTACGGCGAAAATTGAACCGTATGCCATAGGTCACTGAATCTGTTCACCAAAAATGACTGGTTAAACCGTATCTATCTTCCTTCTGTTAGATACATCATCATTTTTGGAGTAAAAACGAATTACTTTTGTGCTACCGTCACGGCAATTTCAATTAACCAATCTGGATTGACCAAATCGGCCTGAATTGTGGCACGCGATGGAGCAACACACCCTTTTAACCAGTCAACCCAAATTGCATTTACGGTTGAAAAGTCAGAAAGATTTTTCAAATAGAGCTGTGCAGAGAGCAAACGAGATTTATCTGTATTGGCTAATGCTAAAAGTTCATCAATCGTTGCAAGAATTTCACGAGTTTGGCCTGCCACGTCTTGCTCGGTATTTTTAGGTACCTGACCTGACAGATAAACCACTTTGTTAAAAACAGTCACGGCGCTCATGACTTCGTTAGTGTTAATCTTTTGTATATCTGAATTAGACATTCGGATTTCCTTATACCTGATTAATAAATTGAACACGGGCGGTGACAGCACACATCAGTTCATAGCCCACCGTACCGGATGAAACTGCGACATCATCAATAGGTAAAACGACGCCTGTACTTGATTGGCCCCAAAGCACGACTTCACTGCCGACTTTGGCACTTTCAATACCTGTTAAATCGACTGCTAACATATCCATGCTGACGCGGCCAATTGTACGAGTGAGGACAGAGTCCACTAAAACAGGCGTACCTGTTGGTGAAATACGCTGATAACCATCGGCATAGCCGCAAGCCACAATCCCAATCGTCATGGGTTGCTCTGCGACAAAGTTTGAGCCATAACCTACACTTTCATTCGGCTCTAAATGCTGAACGGAAATAATTTCGCTGCGTAAGCTCATGGTCGGTTGTAAGCCCCAGTCTGCAATACTATGCGTCGGGTAGTCTGGCGAGCTGCCATAGAGCATGATGCCGCTACGTGCATAATCTGATTTGAGCTGGTCTTGATAACGCAGAATTGCCGCACTATTACTTACCGACCTTTCACCCGGTAAATCTTTAATAATTTCTTCAAATGCAGTGATTTGATAATCAATACCTTGCTGGCCAAAACGCTCGCCATCTGCATCCGAAAAATGCATCATGTGCGTAATCTTGGACACATTTGCCAAGTTATTTAAACGTTCCCAAGCCTGAACATAGTGTTGTGGTTTAAAACCAAGACGGTTCATACCACTGTTCATTTTTAGGCAAACATCAAATTGAGCAGGATAAGGATGCTTTTCTACCCACTCGATTTGCGCTTCACTATGAATGGTGAAACTGAGTTGATATTGCACACAATCAAATAAATCTTGAGGAGAGAAAATTCCTTCGAGCAATAAAATTGGACCTGTCCAACCTAAAGCACGAATGCGTTTTGCTTCACCAAGATCAAGTAAGGCAAAGCCATCTGCTGCTTTAAATGCTTCATAAACGCGTTCAATTCCGTGTCCATAAGCATTGGCTTTTACAACGGCAAAGACCTTACTGTTTGGCATAACCTTGCGTACCACCGCCAAGTTATTTTGTAAGGCTTGACGGTGGATGACTGCGGTAATAGGACGAGGCATGATTACTTCCCTAACGTCCGTTATGCAGCATGCGCGTGTGAATAACGCTGAATTGAAAGACCATCTGTACTGATATCAGTCTTATGATTCAATACGATGTCACTGATTAATTTTCCTGAACCACACGCCATGGTCCAGCCTAGAGTACCGTGACCTGTATTCAAGAACAGATTTTTAAAGCGAGTTGCGCCAATAATCGGTGTACTGTCTGGTGTCATTGGACGTAAACCAGTCCAGAAAGAGGCCTGTGCCATATCGCCGCCCGGGAACAAGTCCTGAGTCACCATTTGCAATGTTGCACGGCGGTCTTCATTTAGACCTAAATTAAAACCGCTTAACTCTGCCATTCCACCTACGCGAATACGTTGGTCAAAACGAGTAATCGCAATTTTGTAGGTTTCATCAAGCACTGTAGATTGCGGAGCAAAAGCAGGGTCAACAATTGGAATCGTCAACGAATAACCTTTCACAGGATATACAGGCAACTGTAGATCAAGTGGTTTCAAGAAATCACGTGAATAGCTACCAAATGCTAAAACATAACGATCTGCGGTTAAGACCTTACCATTGACCTGAACGCCCTTAATTTCATCGCCTTCAACAATCAATTTTTCTACGTTCTGGTTGAACTGGAAGTTAACACCCAACTCTTTAGCAATTTGAGCTAAAGCATTGGTAAATAAATAACAGTCACCTGTTTCATCATTTGGTAAATGTAAACCACCAACCAGTTTATCTTGTGCATTTGCCAACGCTGGTTCTACACGACCAAGTTCATTGCCATTTAATAATTCGTAGCTTACGCCGCATTCTTGTAGCACGCTAATGTCACGTTGAACCGCTTCCATTTGTGCTTCTTTACGGAATAACTGCAACGTGCCTTTTGCACGGTTTTCGTAATTAATGCCTGTATCTTTTCTAAGTTCACGTAAGCAGTCACGGCTGTATTCAGCCACGCGCATCATACGTTCTTTGTTTACAGCATAACTTTGTGGATTACAGTTTTTTAGCATTTGAGCCATCCACTGTAACTGCCACATGCTGCCATCTAAATTAATCGCAAGCGGTGCATGATGTTGAAACATCCATTTCACAGCTTTAAAAGGAATTCCTGGTGCTGCCCAAGGAGTCGAATACCCAGGCGAAATTTGCCCTGCATTACCAAAACTTGTTTCTTCAGCAGGACCTGACTGGCGATCGAGAACAGTAACCTCAGCTCCTTGTTGAGCTAGATAATAGGCACTTGCCACTCCAATAACGCCGCTACCTAAAACAATTACGCGCATTTCCACTCCCTCACGCACACCAGTTTATTTAACTAGTATATTTCTGCTTCAATAGTTTATTTCACTGTTTTTCAGGCTATAATCTAGGTAAATTTATGTTTTTCTCGCGAGAATTTAAAAAAAAGAGGAAATATCTATGCGCCCCTTAGATCGTATAGATCGCATGATTCTGGACATTTTGCAGCGTGAAGGACGAATTGCGATTAGTGAATTGGCATCGAGAGTCAACCTTTCTACCACCCCCTGTTCAGAGCGTGTAAAGCGCCTTGAGCGCGATGGCATTATCATGGGTTATTACGCCCGTCTAAACCCAGCCTACGTAGACCGTAACCTTCTCGTTTTTTTAGAAATTAAGTTATCTGCCAAATCTGGTGATGTGTTTGATCAGGTAGCTAGAGATTTAGTCGAAATTCCTGAAGTCCTCGAATGTCATCTTATTTCTGGCGAATTTGACTATCTTGTAAAAGCTCGCTTAAAAGAAATGAGTGCATACCGCCGCTTATTGGGAGATCTATTAAAAAAGCTCCCCGCTTCGGCGTCTTCACACAGTTATGTGGTTATGGAAGAAGTGAAAGAAACTCTGTATTTAGATGTAAGCAAGTAAAGCGAGCATTATTGAACTCGCTTTACTCACGTTTTGAAAATTAGAAATATTTTAAAATCGAAATATGTTTGTTTTGATGTTTGAACTTCGAGAACCATTTAACCGCTGGGTAGAGTGCAAAAGACAACACTATCGTCATTAACCACAGCATCCACACATGGTTGACCAACAAATAGTTTCCGTAGTTGGCTCCCCATACACTGAGCGCAAATACATACATCAGTTTCAGCACATATAAGTGCAATAAATAAAAGAACATAGGCACAGAACCAAATACCACTAATGGTTTTAGAAATGAATATTGCTGCATACGTTCAAAAGCCACCAGCACAATCAAGCCAATTCCAACATTCAGCAAAATAAACAGTAAAGACGGGGGATACTTAGTGAGGTTAAAAAAGCTCATAAGGCTCAGTTGTAATGACTCAAAATGCTGCCACGGCTGGTCGCCATAGACGTTGATAAAACGTAGTAAAACAAATAACCCAATACTTATTAAGCCAAGACTGAGTAAAGCGCGGCTTCTTTGATGTGCTGAATATTTTGAACTAAAGAACTGACCTAACGCATAGCCCAATAAAATCACGCCAATCCAAGGTAAAACAGGATAGCTTGTGCGAAGCTTGATGCCTGCAATCTCAATCCAACCACGGTCATGTAAAACCAACCATATATTTTGTAAGACGCCTTGTGAGAAATGTACTGAATCTAATAAGTTGTGCCCAAAAACAATAGCCAAACCTGCGCTCGCAATGACTGGTAAAGGTAAACTCACACAGCATGCTAGCACCACCATGCTAATACCAATCGCCCAGATCACTTGTAAATAAATGACTTCGGGTGGAAAAGTTGCTGTCCATGCAAAGTTCACCAGCGTGAGCTCTAGTGCAATCAAAAATAAGCCGCGTTTTAATAGAAAGGCACGCGTTTGTTGTAAGTCCTGTTTTTTGGACTGAAATAAAAATGCAGAAATACCCGTTAAAAGTACAAAAACCGGAGCGCAAATATGTGCCAATAATCGACTGCCAAATAATGCTGGTTCTGTTACTGTTACGTCCATTGGATCGGTAACTTGTTTATGTAAATAGAATGTTTCTCTTACATGGTCGAGCAACATAATCAGGATGACCAAACCACGCAATGCATCAATCGACTGTAAACGTTCAATATTTTTTTCTATAAGCATAGCGATAATAAACAAAATAATGTAACGTTATACTATTACATTTTAGTTCTTTTGTCTTTCATGGCTGATTATTTATGCAACACAAATTAGGATTGTTGTCTTCGTTAGGGTTATCTTTTATATCAACATTCTCTTGGGGAGACGAAACCTCAACAGTACTTGAGACCATACGCGTGCAGGCTGAAAGTACCCAAGAAGGTGTGAGCCAAAATAGCTCGGCGACTAAATTTACTCACGATGTTTTAGATGTCCCTTTTAACCGTGCTTATGTTTCAAAACAAATGATGGAACAACAAGACGTTCAACGGATTGATGACGCATTAAGCTTGGTGAGTGGGGTTTTTCATCAAAACAGTTTTGGTGGTGGCTTTTGGGATAACTACTCTTTCCGTGGTTTTAGTACCGATCCCAACTTAGGCGCCTCTATGATTCGTAACGGCTTGAGTATCAACCGAGGGATTAGTGCGCCAAAAGATGTCGTAAATATTGAATCTTTAGAGTTTTTAAAAGGGCCAATGGCTGCTCTATATGGTCGTGGCGAAACTGGTGGTTTGCTTAACCTCAACAGTAAAAAACCGCAGTGGGAAAGCGAAAGTGAACTTAACCTACGTGCCAATACCCAAGAACAATATCGAATTAGTCTGGAACATACAGCCCCTATCAACGATGAACTGGCTTATCGTGTAGCAGTGGCTCATGAAGATAATCAAAGCTTCCGTGATCATGTCAGTAGTGAACGTTGGTTCTTTTCACCACAGCTCACATGGAAAATTTCAGACCAGACGCAACTCGACTTTGACAGTGAATTTACAGAACACAAAGGAACCTTTGACCGTGGTGTCAGCACCGTCAATCACCAGTTTGTGATGGACCCGAAAACCTTTACAGGTGAACCTGACGACGGTGATTTGAAAATAAAAGATTACTTTTACCAATTACGTCTGAGTCACGAATTTAACCCTGACTGGAAGCTAAACAGTGCAGTCAGCTATAAAGACGCCAAAATGGTCGGCTTTGCAACCGAACCTCGTCGTATGCAAGCCGATGGACGTACTTTAGAGCGTCAACGTCGCTATCGTGATTATACAAGTCAAGATGTGCTGGCTCAGACAGAGGTACTTGGCAAGGTTGATACTTCGTGGGCTCGCCATGAAATTTTGCTTTCGACCGAGCTTGGTCAACTCGACTATAAACAAAACCAGCTTCGTCGTAATCACAGTACTGGCATGCCAAACACAATTGATATCTACCAACCCGAATATGGCAAATATTTACCGAACTTAGCCCCGTTTACCGACACCAAAGAACAGCAGCGTTATTTTGCACTCAATATTCAAGACCAGATCTTTTTTAATGATCAGTGGAGTGTGCTATTTGGCAACCGTTTTGATCAGGTCGAACAAGACTTTGAAAATCACCTGACTCAGACTGAAAGCAACCAAACGCTTCACCAGAATAGTCCACGTTTCGGAGTAAATTTTAAAGCCTCTGACCAATGGGCGTTTTATAGCAACTATGGTCGCTCATTTGCCATGAATAGTGGTATGAATCGAAATGGTCAGACTTTTGCCCCTGAAAAAGGCGAAAGTTATGAGGTCGGCACCAAATATAAAATAAATGATCAAAGTGTGCTTAGTCTCGCTTTGTTTAAAATGAAAAAACAGAATGTACTGACAACCGATCCAATCGACAGTAATTTTCAAACCGCAGCAGGTGAAGTGAGTAGTAAAGGAGTTGAGTTTGACTTAAATAGCCAGATCACTGATCGCTGGTTCGTCAATGTCAACTATAGTTATACCAATGCTCAAATTGAAAAAGACCAAGACTTGGCAAAAGGCGCGCGGCTGAGCAATGTTCCTAAACACCAAGGTGCTATAAGCACTAACTATGAGTTTCTACAAGAAGGTGCAAGAAAAGCAGGTGTAGGTGCCAACCTCACCTATGTGGATGAGCGTAGCGGGCATAATCTAGATAATGGATTTAACTTACCAAGTTATACGCTGGTCAATTTAAATAGCTACTATGCACCATCTGACCGTTTACGTTATCAGCTCAATGTAAATAATCTGTTTGATAAAACCTACTATGTCTCAAGTTATAGCGATTTATGGGTTCAACCAGGTGAGCCACTGAATGCTTCAATCTCGGCACAGTGGAAATTTTAATTTATCTATAAAATAAAAAAGCCCGAATAGTTTCGGGCTTTTGATTAGAACATACCATTTTCATTGACGAGTGGGTCGGGCTGTACTTGTCCAATATCCCAAAACTCAGCAATTTTACCCTTTTCAAAACGGCAAATATGAACCACGGCCAAGGTGGTTAACCCATTCATTTGCATTTCAAGTTTTGAATGCACAGCAACCAAATCGCCCTCTTCAATGACATGTTGAACATCAAAGACTTTGTTGGGAGTTTCAATTGCACTTTCACGCATCCCTTCCCTCAAAGAAGTCGCATCACCCGCATAATAAGGGTTGTGATGCTTGAAGTTCGGCGCAGTGTAATTGCTGTAAGCTTCATCGACTTCACCAGCTGCGGCAAGCTCTAAAAACCGTACTGCAATTTGTTTTTGAGATAAGTTCATGATTATCTTCTACTTTTTATTTTAGACCTTACTGCAACAGGTCATCTTCTTCGTCTTCCTCGAAGACATAGGCCATACAGCCCCATCCATCATATTCGCCCTGAAATTTCTCAGCGATGCTGGCAAACCATTGTTCCAAGTCAACAATGTCTGAATACTCAGGTTCCATGTTAACGAAGATAGTAATCACCCATTCATTTGGCTCAACAGAGTCATCTTGAAAAAGTGAAACTTTTTGTTCTTGATAAAGCAAATACAGCGCACATTGCTCTGCATTTTTCTGATCATGAAAAGCAATAGAAAATTCAATTTCATGCAGCTCGGTTAAGTCATCCCCATCTTCAGCCATTTGCCAAAGTACGTTGCCGTTATCGTCATCTGGAAATTGTTCGTAGTCACGAGTCATAAAATGTTCCTTGTTGTTGTCGCAGTATTAATATTATTCGACATCAAGAATACCCGACTTTTATTGCAGTTTGGGTATATATTCCGTTCCCAATTGCATCAAATTAATTTTTTAATTATATAAATTTTAAAAAGGCACTTGTGACTCAATCACTACATCCGTTCCATTTAAGGGATGTTGGAAAGCCAAATATGCGGCATGTAAGGCCATGCGGTTTAAGCGAAAACGTTTAGGCTCAGGGTGATATAACTTGTCCCCCATAATCGGATGTCCTATATGCATCATGTGCACACGTAGCTGATGTGAACGTCCTGTTACTGGTTCAAGTAATACTCGACTTTGATTGTTCTTTTCATCATAAATGAGTGGTTGAAACAAGGTTTTAGCATGTTTTCCTAATTCAAAATGTACAATTTGTCTTGGGCGATTTTCCCAGTCAGTAATGAGAGGAACTTCAACGCTGCCCTCTTGTGCGACTTGGCCTTGCACCAACGCAATATAATGCTTTTTAACTGTTCTGGCCTGAAACATTTTACTTACAGCAACTTCTGCATCACGATGCTTGGCAAACATAAGTAAGCCCGACGTCGCCATATCTAAACGATGCGTCACTTTAGCCAAAGGGAACTTTTCCAGCACCCTTAAATAAGCACTGTCATGATGCTCTGGTAAACGGCCCATTACCGACAACAAACCCGCAGGTTTATCAACCACAATTAAATCGTCATCTTCAAATAGAATTGAAAGTGGATCTTGTGGTGGAGCGTAAACAAAGTTGTCGTTTAAAGGCATGGTCGTAGAAGCAGCAATGGAGCATGGCGGCAAATCATAAAGAAATTTCGGTTCTACCGCAAAATAATCTATAACGCTCTACTCATGTTCCACGTGAAACTCAGAAAATCTTTATCGTTTTTTATTCATTTCAGCCAAAAGATCGAGCTGAATTTCTTGAATATGCGCAAGTCTTTCCCATTGATGCGACAAAAGATGATCCATTTTTTCATGCAAATGGCGAATCTCAAGCTCGGCTTTTAAATTAATCTGATAGTCATGTTGAGAACGTAAGCGGTCTTTTGCTTCTTGGCGATTTTGGCTCATCATAATAATAGGCGCCTGAATTGCAGCTAAACATGACAATACTAAATTCAGCAAAATAAAGGGATAAGGATCAACAGGCCGTACTACCATTACGACCGTATTTAGAATAATCCAGCCTGTCAAAAATAGAGCAAAGCAAATAAGGAAAGCCCAACTTCCTCCAAATGATGCGATTTTATCTGCCAGTTTTTCCCCAAACGTCCATTTTTGATCAAAGTCGGATTCGGTATTTCGGCTAATTAGCTCGTGGCGTTGCATACTGCCAATCACTTCATTTTCTAAATTAGAGAGTTCACCCTTTTCTGAGCGTAATAGCGACTGCACATATTTAATTCGATAATCTGCCAGATCGGCCCGACAAATAAAACTTGAGTAATTCCAATCTGGATAGTCTTTTAAAATTTCGTCGCTAATCACATTACGGATGACTTCACCAGACACTAGATCTTTTAAAGAAAAATTTTTCCCACAAACGGCGCACTGCCGACACTGATTTTTATTTTCCATATTATTCAGCTCTTTATTATGATAATAAGATTATTATATAAACAATTTTGGCTGATCACATCGTAAATAAAAATAGTAATCTAACCTAAAATCTGTAAAGTCGCTGGTACGATTTTTCGATGGGCAGGAATTACAGGTAGCATATACAATCGCCCAAGCCAATTTTTAATATGCACTATTGTAGTTACGGTAAGCACTTGGGTATCTTCATTTTTATAAATAGATAAAGTCACATTTAAGTGCTTGTCATCGTCTCCAATCACTAATTCATTTTCGGTACGCTGCAAAAAAGTAAAAATTCCAATTCGGTCACCTGCCACATACTCATTTTCTTTTTTATGAGTATCAATCTGCTTAAAACTTCCTAAATCTTTAAGCCCAATCTTTGAAGTAATTTTATTACGCATATTCATGCTCCACTCTATCCACTGCGGAGTGTGCTGAAATAGCTTAATAAGCTGCTCAAATACACTTAGATCAGGTTGACCAAGCACAATGCTCCACGAGTCGTGGAAGTAGGCATTGTTCAATTGAGATGAGATTTGACTGTCAGAAGGTAGCGAAGAAAGATAAGGCTTATTCATAAATTATATTCTTGTAAAGTATCGTTTTTATTATAGAGAATTTTTTAGGGTGTCAAGGGAAAACATCTATGGTTTACTTCAACAATCATAACTTTGTAAGTTATAACCTTGTGCCTATAAACTTTTGATCTATAGCGTCCTAAGCCGAATCGAGACCTTTTGGGTGAGTACACACTAACGTTATACGTTTTGGTGCATGCTACTCTTTTCGATCCCTATCACACCCTTGAGATATAGTTTAGCCACCACCCTGCGGGATTGTTTTTCTAAGAAAAGCGAATTTTTATTATTTTTGGGATTTTTTACAACATTAAGCCAATTTAAAAGAATTTATTCCCATTTAAACATAATTAGTTAAATTTAAATTCCACTTTATTTGTATTTTCCGGTTTATTTTACCAAGAAAATTTTTTAAGCCAAATTGGAAGTTCGTTCAACCGCGCATGTTTAGCCCAATAACTCATGTAAAGCTGACTCCCTAATCCCCGCTTTTAAGCATTTTTATTCTTTGAGTACTATTCTTAGAGATAACTTTTGCGCTTGAATACATTATAAAAACATATTATAAACTATTTCTAACCAAATAATTGGTTTTTTGGAACTTTATAATGAACAACAATATTATAATTTTTGGTTATGGAACGGGTATTTCCAAAGCCGTAGCACATAAATTTGGTAAAGAAGGCTATAAAATCGGTTTAGTGGCACGTAATGCTGAAAAACTCGAAAAAGCCATTTTAGAACTTAAAACACAAGGTATTGAAGCTTACGCTTTTGCATGTGATTTAGCGGTTCTTGAAGATATACCAAATCTTATTAATCGTATTAAAGACCGATTAGGAGAGATTAAAAATATTCATTGGAATGCTTTCCATGATATTGAAGGAAATATCTTAGAAAACCCTCCACTAGAGCTTAGTAAAAGCTTTCATATTCGTGTTTCGAGCTATATTGCGACGGTTCAAACTTGCTTAGGTGATTTAGAGAAGAACCACGGCAGTATTTTATCAACAAATGGAATTTTTGCTTTCGATGCAGTGGGTATCGACTTGGTTGCCAAAGAATATTCATCCTTAGCAACCACCGCTGCCGCTCAATACAAAGCCACCAACTTGCTTGCTCATAGTCTCGCTGACTCAAATGTTTACGTAAGCCAAGTGATTGTGAATGGCTTTGTTGATGGAACACCGGGCACACAAGATAAGACCTACACAGTACATCCAGAAACCATTGCAGAGCAGTTCTGGTACTTACACCAACATAAACAAGAAACAGTTTCTCTTTGTGGAGAAGCCATTCAAGCGGCTTAAACTATTTCTTATGACAGAAGAAGCGTAATCAATTACGCTTCTCTGATAAATAAATAAACCCGCTTTGGCGGGTTTATTACATTTCTAGTTCTCAACTTAATAAATTATAGATCAAATTTAGCACCAACAAATTGATTTTATTCAAAATTAGCATTCGTCAACTTTGCTTTATTTGATTGATAAGCATCATTTGAGTAATTTTTTCTTAATTCGATTCTACATTCAGTATCAATTTTTGCTTTTTTAATATCGACTGAACAATCATCATTTTTACATATTTCGACATGTGCCATATATTTATATAATTGATTATTAATTTCTTCTGAATCTAAGTCTACTCCACCTCTTACCATAAACTGATTTTCCAAACAATTTAGCTTAGAAATAGGAAATGCATTTTTTTCAGAAATTTCTTTTAAAGAAGAAGAGCTTGTAACAAAACCTTGGTATGTTTTTTCTCCACTATACATAGATTGGAAATATTTAAATTTTCCAAAATTAATATCGGTAGATTGATAATCTATATTTTTAGAAGTACAACCAAATAATAAAAATATCCATATACATGATAAAAATTTCATTTTACTTGAACCTTTTTTAATTCGGCTTGCAATATTTGCTCTGGTGATTTAGAAAAGAATCATGGCAGTATTTTATCGACAAACGGGATTTTTGCTTTCGATGCAGTTGGCATCGACTTTGTTGCCAAAGAATATTCATCCTTAGCAACTACAGCTGCCGCCCAATACAAAACCACCAACTTACTTGCTCATAGTCTAGCGGACTCAAATGTTTATGTGAGCCAAGTGATTGTGAATGATTTTGTTGATGGGACATCTGGAGCACAAGATAAGACCTACACGGTACATCCAGAAACCATTGCGGAGCAGTTCTGGTACTTACACCAGCATAAGCAAGAAACTGTTTCCTTTTGTGGTGAAGCCCATTCAAGCTGCTTAAACTATTTCTTATGACAAGAGAAGCGTAATCAATTACGCTTCTGAGCCTGTAAATTATTTTGTGTAAGTTCCATTTTTTATAAATGATCTTTTAATCGATCATCGAACTGAATCGTAAACCAATTCATTGCTAAACGCCAATTTTGAATTGGCATCGTCCATTTCTTCGCAGCATTTGATGTTGCTAAGTAAATGACCTTCTTTACTGAGTCATCAGATGAAAAGATTTTCCTTTTCTTCGTTGAATGGCGTATTACGCTATTCAACGACTCAATCGCATTTGTTGTATAAATTGCATGACGTATTTCGGCTGGATAGCTAAAGATCGTTCGGATATTTTCCCAATTGGCCCGCCAGGATTCTCCAATTTTGGGATACTGGTGATTCCATTGATCACAGAAGATGTCTAGGGATTTTAAAGCATTTTCCTCTGTACTTGCCTGATAAATCGCTTTCAGACCCGACGTAACAGCTTTGTAGTCTTTCCAGCTTACAAATCTCAGGCTATTGCGTACAACATGCACGATACACAGTTGAATATCAGTATGAGGGTAAACAGAGGCTATCGCGTCAGGGAAGCCTTTTAATCCATCTACACAGGCAACAAGAATGTCCTGTACTCCTCGATTTTTTAGCTCTGTCATGACTGACAGCCAGAATTTGGCACCTTCTGTCTGAGCAATCCACATACCCAGTAATTCTTTTTGCCCATCCATATTGATGCCTAAAGCAAGGTATACGGACTTGTTAATCACATTGGAGTGCTGACGGACTTTGACAACAATACAGTCAAGATAGACAACAGGATAAAGGCTATCTAAGGCTCTATTTTGCCACTCAGTCACTTGCTCAATCACAGCATCGGTAACTTTGCTGATGAGAGATGCTGACACATCGGCATCGTACATTTCTTTGAAGAAGGCTACAATTTCCCTATTAGTCATTCCTTTTGCATACAGTGAGAGGATTTGGTCATCCATACTGGTGATGCGTGTTTGGTGCTTTTTGATAATTTGTGGCTCAAATGAACCTTCTCGATCACGGGGAATATCTAAAGCCAGTTGTCCATCTTGAGTTGTAATGGTTTTAGAACTAAACCCATTACGGCTATTTGAGCCTTTCTTGGGCTGATGCTTTTCATAACCGAGATGGTCTGAAAGTTCAGTATTGAGTGCAGTTTCAATCATGAATTTTTTAAAGACTGCTGTCATTTGGTTTAAGTCTTCTGGTGTTTTTAGACCTTTAGCCAATTCGGCAGCCATACTTTTGATTGTTGCTTCATCCATGTGAAGTACCTTTTGTAATTATCCTCTGAAGGATAAATGAAAATTAAGTACTTACACAAAATTTAGAACAGTCCCACGCTTCTTACAGCTTATTGCACATAAGGCCAAATATCTGGGTCTATATAGCTCTCATCTATATGGTAACCCTCTTTTTTCATATTATTTTCTTCAGTTTTACGGGCTTTCTTATTATTGGCAACTTCAGTTTCAAATGCTTGCTTTAACTGCTCTGAATTCATCTTATCTGTATCAGATATAGCATTTCGTCCTGCATATTTAAAGTTCTCAAAGCTATACCTCACCATATACTGTTCTTTTTTATCATCTTGATACGTTTGTTGAAGGCTAATACTTAATTCTGCATCACCATTGTATAAGTTAAATACGAGTCTATTTGTTTTCGATAAAATGTCCTGCCATTCTTTAAAACTTAATACATAAGTCGGATCGATAACCTTACCCATCGTTTCATTCATATGCTTAAAATTATCTTGCTTATCAATTCGAGCACTAAAAGGTAAAAAATATTGCTTCCATTGTTTGTCATTAATCTGATGTACTAATTTAGTATAAGCAGTATAGGCTTCTTGGCTCGTGGTATATTCATTTGGATGTAAGCTAGCATTAATGTCCATGATTTGAATACCATCATTGCTTCGTCGAGCTACTTGTGTACCTAGCACACTGATCACATTTTCAATTTCTAAATTACTCTTTTCAGTAATCACACGTACTCGACCTAGTTTTGGTGGAGTCCAATCTAATGATAAAAAATTCATCCCTGCAGGCTGACGATCAACTGGCGTAGTACTATTTTTACTAAAATCCTGCATGCCTTGTTCACCAAAATGAAGGGCTATTACATCTTGATTTTGGTTCATCGACTTATTTCCTTGGGTAGTATTATTTGCGGGCTTACAAGAAGTTAAAAAGATGCATGTAATAATGCAGATAAATAAAGATAAATAGTTTTTCATGATAAGTTTCCAGCCTTGTCTAACATCACACCTTCCCTTCATTACTACTTGAATGTATTTTAAAATCGGCTTTACTATTTCCCCATTTAGAAATGGTTTTCAATTCTTGTTGTAAAAATGGCCGACCTTTTTCATCAAGCATTAAACGGTGATATTTTTCAGCTGCTTTACCAATCCATTTCATACGACTATCATAATCTTCAGCAATCGTATCCTTGAGAGGAGCAATATAGACATCCTCTTTTAGCTCTACTAATTGATCAGCTTTACTACCTGTATAATTACCAAACCAATTCTTTTTTACCGCGTCTACACTATAATCACTTGATAGAACAAGTGTGGCATCTGGCATACCTATAAACCAACGTTGCATCCACGCGCCAAATTTAACTGATGTATTTTCCCAAACAACAACTTGAAGAATATTATGTTGCTCCTGTACAGCAATAAACATTAAATGCGCAAATAAATCATCTTTAGCAATTTTAAATTTTTTTTGTTCACTTTTTTCATTCGCAAAAGCTTTCTCAATTTCAGGTAATAGAGCAAAAGCCTTTCTAATTTCTTTTGTCGCTTTTAAATTTTTAATACTAGGTAAACACGATGACCATGGCAAATTCATTAATGCTGGCTTAACAAATTTGAATGTACTTGTATCTCGTGTATCTTTACAACTCTTAAAAGATTCCGAAGATACACTCCA
Source organism: Acinetobacter pittii ATCC 19004 = CIP 70.29 (assembly GCF_000369045.1). GTDB lineage: Bacteria > Pseudomonadota > Gammaproteobacteria > Pseudomonadales > Moraxellaceae > Acinetobacter > Acinetobacter pittii. The sequence goes on from NZ_KB849797.1 coordinate 579,685, forward strand.
AGCTAAATGCCAAGGAGCAATATCCATAAACAACCACAAATTGCCACGAGCAAAAAGATTTATAGCCTCTTGTACACCGACATTATAGCCAAGCAGACTCCCCCAATGCTTGAATATAGTTGCAACTGTTTTTGAGGCAAAGGCTCCTAAGCCCATCCAATAATATCGTCCTAGTAGATTTTTATTCCCACCGAGCTCTATTTCTAAAAATATTTTGGCATATACAGAGGCAATTCTTCTTGCTCTTGCCTCATATCCTGGCTCAAGTTTATAGTTATTCGCTCTTTGTAAATTAGATAATCTCTTGATCGCTTCTTGCTGATATATTTCCCAAAATGTCAAACAGTCACAGTGAGCATCCTTACAACTATGTTCACTTATGTTCGTTTTACTGTTCCAATCTAAACTGTTAGACATTTTTACTTCCTTGCGCTGGATCTACCCAAACTTCGGCTTCATCTACTGTTTCTAGATCCAACCATAACAAATCGAGCTTAAGCCCCTGTTCTTTAGGGCTATGTATTTCTTTGGTTTGACCTTTCTTATCTGAGTTAGCAAAAATTTCTTTACCTTCAGAAGATATCTTGTAATCAACAAATGAAAGTGGTTCACCTGAAGGTAATAACATCTTGAACCTCTCATTATAGGCTTCATAAGCAGGTAACCCTTGAAGGTTCATGCCTACTTCAGCTCCTCCTTTAAACAAATGCTGTCCAGCCTTCACCTCAAACTTGCCGCTCGTAGTCATAAAAATGCCCGAACCGGTAATTTTGACTTGAGAACCGCCTGCGGTGAGTACAATTTCTTTGGCTGCGGTCGCTTCGATTTTGTCTTCAGTCGAAATCACCTGAACAGCTTTACGGGCAATCAAATCTGCTCCATCGCCTTGCGCTTGTATCTCAACTTTGCCTTTGCCTGCATAGAGTCTTGCCCCTTCTTGAGCTGCAAAAAGACTAATTTTATTTTGGGCATGTGCAATCAGGTTCTTTTGGGTAGACAGATTAATGCTGTCTCCAGCAGTTTGGTTTAGCTGCCCATCTGCGGTTAAGTGAATGTCTTCGTTACTACTCAACGCGACACTATTCGGACTTGCCAGCAGCATAATCGCTTCTTTAAAGGTTTTGGCTTTTGCGTTGTCTTGCTGCTCAAGTTTTTCAATAAAAGATTTTAAGTTTTCTAAATTTTCTAACGGGTCAGTTTGCTGATTTTTAGCAACTTCACTGAGTGCCTTGGCATTGTTGAGGCCGCCTTCTATTTGTTGCTTAGCCTCATTTGCATCAAGGTGTACACCTTGAGCTTGATCCTGTTTGTGGGTACTAACGAGTAAACCACTGCCAGCTCTTACTGCGCCCCACTGGTCTGTTCTTAGTTCGAAGCCTTCACCACGACCTTCACTCTCCGCCTTATCTTTTGGATGGCTTAAGTTACCCAAGTTGAGCTGGCTTGCCGCATGACTACTTTGTAGCTGGGCACTGATTTGCCCTGTGGTGTCATCAAAACGTAGCTGGTTAAAGCCTTTACCGTCGACTTCTTCTGAGCGGATGCCGCTGAGTTTTTTAGTGTCAGGTAGCTGGCCTTTTTGGTCAAACTGCGTTGGGTGACGTTCGGCTTCATGAATACGTCCGACTACAAATGGGCGGTCAATGTTACCGTCAAAGAAGTCGATCACCACGATCTCACCAACACGTGGCAAGAAGCGTGCGCCATAACCTGCGCCTGCCCATGGAGTCAGTACATCGACCCAAGCGGAGTCAGTGTCATTGTCGTTACTTCCAGCTCCACCGTCATGGCTATGGTCGTCAGTTCGGGTAAACAAGAAACGGACTTTAATGCGCCCCCACTGGTCGACATGGATGCTTTCGCCTTCTAGTCCCACCACTTTAGCGCGCTGCGGGTAAGCGGCTGGTCGGTGTTCTAGCGGGCTATATTCAGGGACAGCTTTAATGTTGCGTCGAACAACGTTCAGTTCAGCAAAGTGGCGCTGCTCAGGGTTTTGGTTGTCGAGTTCGGCTGCGTTGAGTTTGTCTTTGGGCAACAGACGCTCAAGTTGCTGTTGTAATTCTTTTGGTAAATTATTCTGGTTGTAGTAGTGCTTGCTTAAAATTAAGAATTCTTTATCGGCACTGTCATGTTGGTCGAGTTCTGGATGGTCATTGAGTTCAAACCAGTAACCCACCTGTGCATCACGGATGTTACCTGAAACGGTAAATTGTTTAGAACTCAGGTGATGGTAAGCATTAATGTGCTGGTTAAGCTGTTCAATCTGGCCATTGCCTGAAGCAGTGGCTTGGTCTTCACCGTTTAAGTCCTGCATCCAAGCGGGGCTAACATGCCATGCATCTTCAAGGTTTAGGCTAGCATTGTCATAGTGTTCGCTGTGCTGCTGTTTACCTTGTACGCTGCCACTGCCTTCTTCTTGCTGGAGGGCATCGGCTTGCCAGCGTTGCACATGAACAGAAGTCGGTTGTAAGCGGCGTTCAGCCGTGACTTGGGTAATGGTGTCGAACTGTTCTGTCGCACTGCTGCGTTGGTAGCGGAGACTACGGCGTTCAAGCGCCTGATAATTTTGGTTATCGTCAATTAAACGTAACACTTGTGGCTGAATGGAAGCATTCGGGTCAGTGACAAAAAGTTGCGATTCATCGACCAACCAGTTAATGCCTTCACTACGCCATAAACGGGTTAAAAAGTCATAATCGCTTTCGTTTGACTGCATCACAAATGGACGCACATCATAGTCTTTGGTTAAGCCAGATGTGTCGAGTGTTAAGCTTGCGGCAAATAACGGGCTTTTCCCCTGCCATTCTTTAAATAGAATTTCGCTAATATCGCGCACGCTTTTGTTCATAAACACGCGGCTATTACGGCGTTTATGCCAGAGTGCAGTTGGGTCTTTTAAGGTGAGGTTATAAATGGTGAGTGAGCCGTCGCTTTGCCCTTGGCTCGCTTCGGTAATAATGCCCGTGGTTCTAAAGAACTGGCCTGTATCGGTGACTTGATCTACGGCAACCTGACAGCCAATAAATTGTTTTAATGCAATATGTGCGTTTGTCGATAGACACAGTAACTCAGCAACGCTACCTTGATTGAGGGTATGTTCACCCTCAATGCGTTGCAAGAAAACTTGCTGATTTAAAGACTGATTTGAGAATTGGATATGAACAGCGCGATTTTGTGAAACAAGGCCTAAACGCTCCAATATACTCGACACACTCATCTGCATTTTTATTATCAATCAAACTTATATTTAGGCCGCATTTTAATTAAAAAAAGACTAATCTGTCTATCTATACTCATTTTCAAAATGTAACTAGTCTAAATATGCAGTTTTAGGTTAATTTTTTATTAAATAGGTATTTAAACCGTAAAATCAGATCATTTTAAAGCACTATAAACCAACCAAATATATTTAATATTTTTCTTTTATATTCAAATAGATATTGAAGAAAACAACTACTCAAATTAATAAAATGCAGGATGAGATATGAAAATAAAAAATACTACTTTTTATATATTTACGATGATTTTCTCTCTTCATTCTTCAGCATTTGCTGAACCGAGCGTGGCCGATATTCAATATCGTGCAGAACAAGGACAATCCGTTGCTCAATATCATCTGGGGATGATGCTTTTAAGTGGCGAACAAGGCGTTGTTAAAAACTATGAGCAAGCGTTTAAATGGCTAACTGTGGCTGATCAAAATGGAAGTATGGGGGCAAAATATAGTTTAGGGATGATGTATTACACAGGCACGGGCGTCGAAAAAGATGCCAAGCGCGCTTTTGATTATTTTACTAAGGCTGCGGCCAAGGACCATGCGAAAGCACAATATAACTTAGGGGTGTTATATGACAGAGGTGAAGGAACTGCGCAAGATTATGGAAAGGCGTTTGAATGGTTTAGTCGTGCTGCCAAGCAAGGCTACCCACCCGCAGAATATAATTTAGCTCATCTATATAAAAAAGGTCACGGCGTCTCACAAAGCGATGAGCAAGCACTTAAGTGGTACACCAAAGCGGCTGAGCACAATGAAAGCGATGCTCAGTACAACTTGGCCCAGATGTATTTAAATGGTGAAGGCACACCGAAAAACCTACAACTGGCAAAGAAATGGTTTCAGCACGCTGCCGATGCAGGTGATTCGGATGCTAAAGAAATGCTTAAAAGTTTAGAATAGGCAGCTATCTCTATAATATTTTATTTATAAGATACTGAACCCTATTATTAATAAGATTATTTTATTATTTATTTTTTCTAATTAAATATAAATATTAATCCTATTATTTTAAAAATACATTTAGTTTTATTATTAAATCAAAAATATTTTAAACATTAAATTGACGTAATTAAAATCACCGATTATTATCTCGTTGCTGGCCTACATTGCCAGACGGTTTTGACAGACCGTAACTCGTAGCGGGTTATAGTTCTACTATAATTCGTTAGACCCTTGCGTCCCCTTTTCTTTGCGGTAGGATGATCTGACCCCATAAAGTTGGACAGTTAGTTAAGCAGTTTTTAAAAACTGGTTTCTATATTGTACAGGGGATAAACCTTGTAGCTTCACCTTGATTCTCTCATGATTATAATAATGAATGTACTCTCGTATAGTTTTCTCTAACTCATCAGTTGATTGAAATTTTTCACCATGAAAGCACTCCGATTTTAATATTCCAAAGAAGCTTTCTATTACAGCATTATCTAAGCAATTTCCTTTACGAGACATACTTTGAATTAAACCATGTTGCTTTAATTGCTGTTGATAATGAGCCATTTGATATTGCCATCCTTGATCTGAATGGAGAATTGGTTTCTCATGTCGCTTAAGTTTAGCTAAAGCATGAATGAGCATATCTTTCACTAACTCATAATTGAGTTTACGTTGGATCCGGAAGGTAATAATTTCCCCATTAAATAAATCTATAATTGGTGATAGATAAAGTTTTTCACCGTTAACATTAAATTCCGTCACATCAGTTGCCCATTTCTGGTTGGGACGGTTCGCTTTAAATTGCCGTTGCATAATGTTATCGGCCACCATCCCGACACAACCACTTTTATATGAGCGATATTTTAGTGCTCTGATACGTGATTTAAGTCCCATAGTTTTCATAAGACGATATACACATTTATGGTTGATTATTATTCCTGTACTTTTCAGAGCAAGAGTAATTCTACGATAGCCATAGCATCCCTTATGCTTGTGATATATGGACTTGATCTGCTGTTTTAACTCAGTATATTTATCCTTAGAGCGTACAGCTTTCATGTGATAGAAATAAGTACTACGAGCGATCTTGGCAATACTGAGTAAGAGCTTTAATGGATAAATTTGCCTTAATTCTGAAATAACTTGAACACTGTCTGCAGTAGAAATTGAATTTAGGTACGTTGCTTCAGTTTTAAGGCTTTTAGCTTTTTTAAAAAGGCAACCTCTGCTCGTAAAGCGGTCACTTCATCAATGAGCTCCTGCTGAGATTTATCTTTGTCATCTTTTACAGACTTGGTTATTTTAGTTTTATCTTGTTTAAGCATATTGGTATAAATCCTCGTGGTATTAAACCCAGCAATCCCTTCTTTATGATACTGAGCTAGCCACCTTCTTAAAATTGACGTCCCGCTCAGATTTAACCGTCTTCTAACTTCTCTTACCGGTATCTTATCAAGAAGCATTTGTACAGCCTTGATTTTAAATTCGGAAGAGTAGTAGGTTTTTTTAGTTTTAACATTCAGGCCATCTTCACCTTGTGCCTTATAGTTTTCAATCCATAAGCGGATGGTTTGGAGATCTACATTAAATTCTTGTGAAAGGATTTTATATCCTTTACTTCCCTCTAAATAAGCTTGAATGACTTTTAATTTTAACTCTTTTGAATGCTTCGGAATTGGCATAGAGCACACCTCATAAGTTTTAAAAGTCTAACTTATGGGGTGCAGTTCAGGACGGGAGGGGGACGCCCCGTGCGTGCTGGTTCTACGAGTCCAGTCTGTCAACCCCCTTTCGTTCTACCACCATAAATTAATTCGCGGTAATCTGGTGGTAGGACTCCATAAATTATAAGGAGTTGACCATGACACTTTTCAAACTTATTCCCTCTCCTGCTTAATCATTTTATTTATTTAAAATTTAGGTTTTTTATTGCCTAGTTTTTAAATTTATAAATTATTTTTATTTTAAAAATTTAATTATTTTATTTTCCTACATACATTGGAGGATTAACTATTACCCAAAAATTATTTTAAGCCTTAAAACAAATTATATTTTTATTCTACTCATAGATATAAATCATTATGAGAATAATATGACAATTTATAAATCTATTATGGCTTTAAGTTTGGTTGTAGCGAGCTTGGGAATTTCGGGTTGTAACTTACATACTCAGCAGGAGTTTGAAAAAATTTGCCTGTCGGGTGGACACACTAAGACCAGTTGTGGATGTATTTATCAGCGACTTGAACAAACCTACTCCCCTAAGCTCATGCAGCAGCTTAAACATGTCAGTTTGCAAAGTCCTGTTCTCCCACGGGACTTTGCCCCTACTTTCTTTAGCGTCATGCAGCGGTGTGACAAAAGTAGTCTGGGCTAAGCGTTTGGCTTAGCTCTTTATCTCTGTGTTGCAATGGTTTATTACTTTAAATCAGCGCAAAAGATTAAAGTCTGTTGCGGCACAGGGGCCTAAAGTTGAATTCAAAATAATATATATCGAAAGCGATCTTGTACGTTTTTTCCTACAAGCTTTTAAGGATTTTGCGGATTGGCGACACCCTGCTTTTTTCCTAATATGAACTCATACAGGAACAGGATGTTCCGGAACACAAAACAACAATAATAGGTTCATGCACCAGGAGCGTGAGATACGACAGGAGTCATATCTAGCAACCAAATACGAAAAAGCTCGACAGGATGTCGGGCTTTTTTTATGTTCATTTAAAAACAACTTAAAGAAAATTCTTATATTGTTTTATGCACAACATACCTTTGAACTACTTGGTTGAGAGTAATTTCGGAATCAAGACGACCATTGTTTGCTTGAATAGTTTTTGCAGAAGCTAAATTAGATTTATAACAATGTATATGTAACTCCGTTAGGCCTAGCTTCCATGCCTCCTGAATTGTAAGCTCTAACAATTTCGAGCCAAAATTCTGTCCACGTTTAGAAGGACGAATACCTAAACCAATATGTCCACCACAATATTCAATCTGTTCATTGAGTTTAAGTCGCAAGTTAGACGCGCCAATAATTTCATTATCCTCTACTAACCAATATGTAATGTTGGGAACATGCCCTTCTTCTAGGGATTCCCCATTTTCATAATCTCTCAGTTTATTCAAAAATGATTCAAAATTTGTATGGTCAAACTCCGTTGTCAAAGGGTGACGATCTTCATCTGCCAATTCATTAATATAGTTGTTATAGCTCTCTTTAAACCTTAAATGAGGTTTTACCAACATAACGGTCATTTATTGATTACTCCCGATAAAATTGTTCTTTTTACAACCAAACTTAAACATAACATATTGTTATCAATAGCAACTCTTATACTTCTCAACATCTTAAATGATTAGGTATAAAAGTAAGCCCCCTCTGTAACTACAAAACGCCTCACACCATGTTTCAATGTACGTTTTATCCTACAAACTTTTAGGGATTTTGCGGATTGGCGACTTCCTTCTTTTTTCCTATGATGAGTTCATACAGGAACAGGATGTTCCGGAACATAAAACAACAATAATAGGTTCAAGCACCAGGAGCTTGAGATACGACAGGAGTCATATCTAGTACCCAAATACGAAAAAGCCCAACAGGATGTTGGGCTTTTTTTATTGCTGTTTAAAAATATGTTTATGCTAAGCCTATAGAGGACTATGCGCCTGTTCTTGCTTTTTATGGCGGATCCAACGTACCGCTAAAATAATCGCAATCAGCACTACTACCGCAACAAGTGCAGGCACTAACATGGCCGAAACCGAAAGTAAGATCGCTCCAATCCACTCACCTGTCGCAACGACAAAATTCCCTAAACCACCCGTAGTTGCAGTTGAAACACCGCGTGCAGCAACGGTACTCATTTGCACCACACCTGCCGTACCACCGCCCACAATAATCGCTGCCGCCCAACTGGCAAACTGAGACATTTCTCCGCTACTCACCGCCATTGTCGCTAATGTACCCGCAATCATCGCCGCAGGAGTCGCGACTGTGTCTAAGGCATTATCGACCCACGGAATATAGTAGGCTGCAACTTCACACACCGTTGCCACACCTAAAGCTAAACACACCGATGGCAGAGCTAACCATTCAAAACCTTTTGATGGTTCAAACCATCCCATCATGGTTGCAATGCTCATAACCAGTAGCGGCACAAACACGCGAAAACCGCAGGCAGCGCTCAGCCCCAAGCCAATACATAAACCCAATATTGTTTCCATAACGGTTTCCTTTTCATGCCCATCACGGGTCTTGTTATGTAAGTCTTATTTTTAAATTAACAAAAAAGCCCCATCAGGTGACAGGGCTTTTTGTTAAATGCGAACGCAAATATTATTTCATTCTTAACGTTTAAATTGCGTGCAGTAGCATTTCGTGCAAGGTGGTAAAGGGTCGGTATTAATTTCTAAAAACACTCTATGTCCGCACTGAGCACAGAAGTAGAAGCCTGTTCCGGGTTTTTCGCCAGCTGTTACCATGATTACATTCCTATAATCGTATATATATTAAACAGGAATATAACCCACTTAAAGTGAATGTCAATTGTCCATTTCGCCCGATGATGATGGCATAAATGCAAAAAATGTTATTTGTACGATTTATCTTACATAGATTTAGGGATTTAGCCGATTGGCTATCCTCTGCTTTTTTTCTAATATGAACTCATACAGGAACAGGATGTTCCGGAACACAAAACAACAATAATAGGTTCAAGCACCAGGAGCGTGAGATACGACAGGAGTCATATCTAGCAACCAAATACGAAAAAGCCCGACAGGATGTCGGGCTTTTTTTATGTTTTTATTTTATACAACATCTGTATCCCAGTTATAGAAAACATCGTATTCATCTGCATATTTACTTATCGTATTTTGTATTACTCTACTAATTTCTTCATTAATATTTTCATTACTTCGAGTAAATATAAGAGTTCTATCTATCATTAGTTCACCTTTATCAATCCTAAATTTATTTTTTGATATTTTCTCAGGTTTACCAATAATTGTTAGAATTGCTCCTATGGCATGACTACCTAATCTGCAAAATATAGCCGAAGTCAAACTTGTTTTCTCAAATTCGAATATGTGATTACTGTCTACCTCACACTCGACTCTAAAATCACACTTATTTGTTTTAGTAATTATAGTATGGAACTGTTCAATTTCTTCTCTATAATTATATAACTCCTGAATAGAAATAAATATTTCATCATAAATTTTGCTTTGAAAACATATTTCTAATGCCTTGTTCAATAGATCATCAAATATACTTAGCTCTCTTTTTATAAATTTACTTTTAGATGAAGAAACTACAGTTTCAAAATTTTCTATGATTAGTTCAATAATGAATTCTTGGTTATCTCTGCTCATCAATTCAATTAAGCCAATAGCATCTTTTAGTTTCTTTAACTCAAATCTCCTATCGTCACCTAAGTTAAACTTATAATTAGATTGTTTTTTATATGGCTCAAAAGTCATATCAAAGAAATCGCCAACAACTCGAAATTTTGAAAATTTCCTAAACTCATTAAAACTAAAAGGTGAGTTATAAAAATCTATATCAAAAACTAAGCCAGTAGAGAGACTATCTTCTTTAAATCTAATTTTTCCTTTTTTTGGTGGTTGCACACTCAAACTTAGTTTTGCTTTAGGTATTTCAAAATTCGACTTTTTAGATGGGATACCAAATCGCTTTTCAATATTAACTAAGTTTTGGACATCTAAATCCTCTTCTAATCCTAAAGAAACATCAATGATTCTCTGAATACCCTCTTCACCTTCAAGGGAAAATTGAACTGTTCCATACCCATCCTCAAAACCACACTCTTGTAAATATTTATTTTTACTAGCTATGTAATCAGAATAGTTTTCACCGATATATTTCAACAAATTTTGTTTTAGATTTTCCCCATCTAATTTTTCAAGTCTGTGCTGTTCACTATAAGTAAGAGTAATTGTCTTTTTATTTAAATCCTTATTTTTTTCACTTTGTTCTATTTGATGAACTCTTTTAAGAATTTTATAAACCAACTCATTATCTATATGTAAAACAAATGCATTTTGTGCTTCATTCTTCCCATCAAATTCTAGAAAAACGTAAAATGCTGGCATTTGCACAGTTGCCATCCGTCTAAGATTTGATACTGTAATAGCGAGTTTTCTATCCTTTTTATCTGTTGCTTTAACTTGAACTTTACATTCAAAAGCTGATTTATGTAATTCATGAGTAGTTATATTTGAAGATATTGGGAATTCTACATAGTAGTCCCATCCTGTTTTATCAATTGCCGAACCATTAGCAATTAATCCAACTTGAGCACACCACATTGCAAAGGTGCTTTCACCTAATTGTCCTAAATCTCGCATATACACTCAAATATAAGCTATAAAAAAACCCCATCATCAAGATAGGGTTCTTTTGAATAATTTTCAATCAGCTATAGACTAAATTAAGCCACTTGGCCTTCTAAAAAGTCTTGCGCAAAACGCTGTAATACACCGCCCGCTTCATATACAGAAACTTCTTCTTCTGTATCTAAACGGCAAGTCACAGGCACTTCAAGAATCTCTTCTTTACCATCCGCTGTAGCACGTTCAATCACTAAAGTTAAAGTCGAACGCGGCGCGATATTACCAATCACGCTATAAAGCTCTGTGCCATCTAGTTTTAACGTCTTGCGGTTTACACCCGGTTTAAACTCAAGTGGTAACACGCCCATACCCACCAAGTTGGTACGGTGAATACGCTCAAAACCTTCTGCCACAATCGCTTCAACACCAGCAAGGCGTACACCTTTTGCAGCCCAGTCACGGCTTGAACCCTGACCGTAGTCAGCACCCGCAATAATAATTAACGGTTGCTTACGGTTCATGTAGGTTTCAATCGCTTCCCACATACGCATTACTTCGCCTTCTGGCTCTACACGCGCTTTTGAACCTTGCTTAATGGTGCCGTCTGAGCGAACCACCATTTCGTTATACAGTTTCGGGTTGGCAAATGTTGCACGTTGTGCAGTCAAATGGTCACCACGGTGCGTTGCGTATGAGTTGAAGTCTTCTTCTGGTACGCCCATTTTGTGAAGGTATTCACCCGCAGCCGAGTCCATCAAAATCGCATTTGAAGGCGACAAGTGGTCAGTGGTGATGTTGTCACCCAAAATCGCAAGTGGACGCATGTTCGCCAAAGTACGTGGTGCAGCCAACGCCCCTTCCCAATATGGTGGACGGCGGATGTAAGTACTTTGCGGACGCCAGTCGTAAAGTGGGCTCTTCGCTTGCTCAACTTCGCCCAAGTCAAACATTGGAATGTAGACTTTACGGAACTGTTCAGGCTTCACAGCTTCTTTAACTAGCGCATCAATTTCAGCATCAGATGGCCAGATGTCTTTGAGGTAAATCGGGTTACCGTCTTTGTCATGACCTAACGCATCTTTTTCGATGTCGAAACGGATCGTACCTGCAATTGCATATGCCACAACTAATGGTGGAGATGCCAAGAACGCCTGTTTTGCATATGGATGGATACGGCCATCGAAGTTACGGTTACCAGACAGTACTGCTGTTGCGTACAAGTCACGGTCAATAATTTCTTGTTGAATAACCGGATCTAACGCACCCGACATACCGTTACACGTTGTACAAGCATAAGCCACAATACCAAAACCAAGTTGCTCTAAGTCTTTTAGAACGCCTGCTTCTTCAAGGTAAAGTGCAGCTGCTTTTGAACCCGGTGCAAATGATGATTTCACCCAAGGTTTACGAACTAAACCTAGCTCATTTGCCTTACGTGCCAATAAACCTGCCGCCACAGTGTTACGTGGGTTAGAAGTATTGGTACATGAAGTAATGGCAGCAATAATGATTGCACCATCTGGCATTAAGCCATCAGAACGGTTTTCAACGACACCCGCAATGCCTTTCTCTTTTAGGTCGGCAGTTGAAACACGTGCATGTGGGTTTGATGGGCCAGCAATGTTACGTGTGACTGTCGATAGGTCAAAACGAAGTACACGTGGGTACTCTGCTTTGGTCATGTCAGATGCCCAAAGGCCGATTTCTTTTGCGTACTGTTCAACCAATGCCACTTGAGTATCTTCACGGCCTGTTAGGCGTAAGTAGTCGATTGTGTTTTGGTCGATGTAGAACATCGCAGCCGTAGCACCATATTCTGGAGTCATGTTCGAAATGGTTGCACGGTCGCCCACAGACATGCTGTCAGCACCTTCACCAAAGAACTCAAGGTAAGCACCCACTACGCGCTCTTTACGCAAGAATTCAGTTAAAGCAAGTACGATATCCGTTGCAGTAATGCCTGCCTGACGCTGACCTACAAACTCAACACCAATAATGTCTGGCAGACGCATCCAAGATGCACGGCCTAACATTATGTTTTCAGCTTCTAAGCCACCAACACCCACAGAAATTACGCCTAAAGCGTCTGTATGTGGCGTGTGTGAGTCTGTACCTACGCATGTGTCTGGGAATGCTACGCCATCACGCGCCTGAATCACCGGAGACATTTTCTCTAGGTTAATCTGGTGCATAATGCCGTTCCCCGCAGGGATCACATCGACATTTTTAAATGCTGTTTTGGTCCACTCAATAAAGTGGAAACGGTCTTCGTTACGGCGGTCTTCAACAGCACGGTTTTTTGCAAAAGCGTCTGGGTCAGCACCACCGTATTCCACCGCTAAAGAGTGGTCAACAATCAGCTGAGTCGGCACAACTGGGTTGACTTTAGATGGGTCACCGCCTTTGTCAGCAATCGCATCACGTAAACCTGCAAGGTCAACCAAAGCAGTTTGACCCAAGATGTCATGACACACTACGCGCGCAGGATACCAAGGAAAGTCCAAGTCCTGACGGCGTTCAATCAACTGTGTTAAATAAGCAGTTAAGTTCTCGGCATCGGCACGGCGTACCAATTGCTCAGCGAGTACTTTAGAGGTGTAAGGCAGTTTTTCGTATGCGCCTGGCTGAATATCTTCAACGGCCTGACGCACGTCGTAATATTCAAGCTGGGTTCCTGCCAGCGGTTTACGGTATTTTGTGTTCATTAACCACGCTCCGCCAATGGTTTAAATTCGAGGTTTTCAGGGCCTGTGTAGTTCGCGCTTGGACGAATGATTTTGCCATCTTGGCGTTGTTCAATCACGTGCGCTGACCAACCTGCTGTACGTGCAATTACGAATAACGGTGTAAACATTGCAGTTGGAACACCCATCAAGTGATAGCTCACCGCACTGAACCAGTCGAGGTTCGGGAACATGTTTTTCACTTCTTTCATCACTGCTTCTAAACGCTCAGCGATGAGGTACATTTTGGTGTTTTCTTGCGCTTGTGCCAAGTCGTGCGCAACTTTCTTGATCACTTCGTTACGTGGGTCAGAAACTGTATAGACAGGGTGACCAAAACCGATCACAACTTCTTTATTTTCAACACGTTTACGGATGTCAGCTTCTGCTTCGTCTGCGTTGTCGTAACGTTGTTGAATCACGAATGCAACTTCGTTTGCACCACCGTGCTTAGGTCCGCGAAGTGCACCAATACCGCCTGTAATTGCCGAGTACATGTCAGAACCTGTACCTGCAACCACACGTGAGGTAAATGTAGATGCGTTGAACTCATGCTCAGCATACAAAATAAGAGAGGTATGCATTGCTTGAATCCATTCTTCAGATGGTTTTTCGCCATGAAGCAAATGTAAGAAATGCGCTGCAATTGAGTCGTCATCTGTTTCAACTTCAATACGACGACCGTTATTGCTGAAGTGATACCAATAAAGCAGCATTGAGCCTAGGCATGCCATTAATTTATCAGCAATGTCTTTTGCGCCCGCTTCGTTGTGGTCTTCGTGTTCTGGTGTTAAACAACCTAGCACTGAAACACCTGTACGCATCACGTCCATTGGGTGTGCAGACGGTGGTAATTGTTCAAGTGCTGTTTTAAGCGCTGCTGGTAAGCCACGAAGTGCTTTTAATTTTGCTTTATAGGCTTTGAGTTCAGCTTTGTTTGGTAATTTGCCATGTACGAGCAAGTGAGCAACTTCTTCAAACTGGCTACCTGCTGCAAGGTCAAGAATGTCATAGCCACGGTAGTGCAAGTCGTTACCGCTACGTCCTACGGTACAAAGTGCTGTGTTGCCTGCAACTTGTCCGCTAAGTGCAACTGATTTTTTTGGTTTGAAGCCTGTTGTTGTTTCATTTGAGCTCATAAGATTGTCCTTTCCTATCTATCTGAATTTATTTATTAAGCACGACGGAGTCGTACCATTTTCACTTCTTATTTCAGGATTAACCTTCGGTTCGACCTACTTTTCTTTCGGGAAAAGTAGGCAAAACGATTGTCATCTGCAAAACTCGTCCACAACCATCGAATATCCTATCTATCGCAGAATCAATTTTAAAAAATGTAGTCCTGCCTCAAACAGTTGCAGATGACGCCTCCGAGTATCAGATTCCAATTAATCAACTTTTTAATTTATTACTTCTTTTTAGCAAATGCGTTGTCTAAGTAGTCTTCAAACGCATAGTAATTAATGCGTTCATATAGCTCTTTACGCGTTTGCATAATATCAATCACGTTCTTTTGCGTGCCTTCTTTACGTAAGGTTTCATACACAGTTTCGGCTGCCTTGTTCATGGCACGGAAAGCAGAAAGCGGATAAAGCGCAAGGCTTACATCGGCAGATGCTAACTCTTCAGTGGTAAACAGTGGTGTAGAACCAAACTCTGTGATGTTTGCTAAAATCGGTGCGCCAGTCTTCTGAGCAAATTGCTTGTACATATCAAGCTCAGTAATTGCTTCAGGGAACAACATGTCTGCGCCCGCTTCGATGTAGGCACCCGCACGGTCAATTGCAGCTTGTAAGCCATCTACTGCCAATGCGTCGGTACGTGCCATAATCACGAAGCTGTCATCACCACGCGCATCAACCGCAGCTTTAATACGGTCAACCATTTCTTCTTGAGTCACAATGGCTTTGTTCGGACGGTGACCACAACGTTTTGCGCCCACTTGGTCTTCAATGTGCATTGCCGCAGCACCAAACTTGATGAGTGCTTTTGTCGTACGGGCAATGTTAAATGCAGAAGCACCAAAACCTGTGTCCGCATCGACCAATAACGGAAGATCACATACATCAGTAATACGGCGTACGTCTGTCAACACATCATCAAGGTTACTGATTCCCAAATCAGGTAAGCCTAAAGA
The DNA here is from genome assembly GCF_000369045.1 of Acinetobacter pittii ATCC 19004 = CIP 70.29. Classification (GTDB taxonomy): domain Bacteria; phylum Pseudomonadota; class Gammaproteobacteria; order Pseudomonadales; family Moraxellaceae; genus Acinetobacter; species Acinetobacter pittii. The sequence goes on from NZ_KB849797.1 coordinate 595,106, forward strand.
ACCAGCTGCTACACCACCACCTGATAAGTAAATCGCTTTATAACCTGCACGTTTTGCCAAAAGTGCATGATTGGCATTGATGGTTCCAACCACTTGTAATGGCTTTTCTTGGGCTACTGCATCGCGAAATAGCTGACCTGCGGATTGTTTAGCCATTGTTATGTTCTCCTTGTGCTTGTAGCAGTGTTTGCTCAATAATTTTGTAAGAAGCATTGATATGTCGATGCATGAGCAGCTCGGCAAGTTCACCATCACCTTCTGCAATTGCATCTAAAATACGGATATGTTCGTCCCAAGCTTTGCTAGGTCGATCGGGTGTGTTTGAAAATTGAATTCGGTACATACGGATGAGGTGATAAAGCTCATCACATAGCATTTTTTCTAGCGTTTTATTGCCACTACTTTTGATAATGCAGTAGTGAAAATCGTCCTGCCCTTCTTGCAAGTAATATCCCTTACCTGCTTTAAAGTTTTCATCTTCGGCATGCATACGTAATACATCACGTAGCGCCAAAATTTGCTTTTTATCAATATGCTGTGCCGCAAGTTTGCAAGCCAAACCTTCTAAAGACGCACGAATCTGGTAAAGCTCTTTAAACTGTTGCAGTGAAAGCGAAACCACGCGCGCACCCACGTGTGCAGTACGCTCAACCAAACGTTGCCCTTCAAGGCGATGAATCGCTTCACGTAATGGCCCACGGCTAATTCCATAAGTGCGTGCCAGCTCAGGCTCAGAAATCTTGCTACCTGCCGGAATTTGACCCAAAACAATCGCCGTCTGTATTTGTTTAAATACATGCTCGGTCAGTGTTCTTCCCTGACTTTGTAATGGCTCTGGTGCGTAGGTCAAATCTTGCATATTGTCGACAATTTTTAATCAATTATGAGTTTTATAGCGGTATGAATGAAAAAAATCAAGGTGATTGTTGACACTTTACAGAACGCATCAGGTCAATTTTTATAGCCTGACCGCTTATATCACCTTATATTTAAAGCATTAAACCACTTACAAATTAGTCTTTATAAAACAGATATTTAATATTATTTTACCTATAAATTTATGATACTTTTTTAGTTGCTTTTCGACCTCTAATCTTTTGTTTCAAACTTTAGTCTACAACCAATGTATTACAGCAAGATTGTAGACAATCTGCTTGAATGAAAGCATGAGTTAGAAATTAGTTTCTATTTACCGTAATTTCTTTTAAATCTTTTTATCATTTTCATCCAGAAAATATCGATATTAGTGAAATTATCAGGTGCTTCACGGTAGCTTTATTGATACATTATTGAGCATCGACATAGTTGTGGCGTATTTTTCGAGACAGAAAAAACCCAGCACTATGCATATTGTTGAATGAAAGGACTTTTTTGATGTTTCAACATATCCCCCCATACGCAGGCGATCCAATTCTCTCTTTAATGGAACAGTTCAATGCTGACACTCGTTCTGGAAAAGTGAACTTGAGTATTGGTCTTTATTATAACGAAGACAGCATTGTTCCTCAGTTAGAGACCATTATCGAGGCGCAAAAGCGTATTGAGCCTAAAAACGGTAAAACCAAACTTTATTTGCCAATGGAAGGCTTCAAACCTTACCGTGAAGCAATTCAAGCACTTTTATTTGGTGCAAACAGCCCGGCAGTTAAAGCTGGCCGTGCTGTAACCATCCAAACACTTGGTGGTTCAGGTGCATTAAAAGTTGGTGCAGATTTTTTAAAAACTTATTTCCCAAATTCAGACGTTTGGGTAAGCCAACCAACTTGGGATAACCACGTTGCGATTTTCAATGGCGCTGGTATCAAAACTCATTTCTACCCATATTTCGATAACGAAACGCGTGGTGTAGATTTTGACGGTATGCTTTCTACACTTAAAACTTTGCCTGAGCAAAGCATTGTGTTATTGCACCCATGCTGCCATAACCCAACTGGTGCTGACTTAAACCCAGCACAATGGGACCAAGTGATTGCAGCATTAAAAGACCGTAACCTTATTCCATTCCTAGACATCGCTTACCAAGGTTTTGGTGACGGTATGGAAGAAGATGCGTATGCAATTCGTGCTTTAGACCAAGCGGGTCTAAACTTCATTGTGAGCAACTCTTTCTCTAAAATCTTCTCTTTATATGGCGAACGCGTTGGCGGCTTAACTTTCGTATGTGACGATGCAGAAGCTGCTCAGTGTACATTCGGTCAGTTAAAAGCGACTGTACGCCGTATTTACTCTAGCCCTCCTACTACAGGCGCTTGGTTAGTTGATGAAGTGTTAAATGACGCTGAACTTAACCAACAATGGCAAGGTGAAGTAAAAGAGATGCGTGAGCGTATTATCAAAATGCGTAGCATCTTGAAAGACGAACTGACTAAAGCATTACCAGACCGTGACTTTAGCTACCTTGTAAACCAAAAAGGTATGTTCAGTTACACAGGTTTAACTGCTGAGCAAGTTGATATCTTGCGTGAAGAATATGCAATCTACTTAGTACGTAGTGGCCGTATTTGTGTAGCAGGTTTAAACATGAACAATGTTTACACTGTTGCTAAAGCAGTTGCAGAAGTGCTTGCTAAATCAACAGAAGCGGCATAATACATCTATTAAAAAAGGCGCTTCGGCGCCTTTTTTTATGTCTCAATATTACGATTTAGCTTTGCCCCAATATTTCAGTTTTGAGGTATGTCCAATACCCACATTAAAGCTATTGGTTGGGTCAAGTTTTTGATAGAAATTGGCTAATGCAGGTTTGGCAATGTAGAGATGCCCGACATTATGCTCTGCCGGATATTCAGCACGGCGCGCATCGAGTAACTTCCACATTTGGTGTTCCATTTCTAACGGGTCATTGCCCTTTTTAAGAATATAGTCTTGATGGAACACATGACAAAAGAAATGCCCATAATAAAGTTTATGGATGATTTTATTTTCCATCTCGGCTGGTAGTTGCTCTACCCATTCACGGTCATTACGGCGTAGAGCAATATCAAGCGCCACAATATCTTCAACTTCACTACGGTGCGTATCACGATAACGAATTGCCGCCCCCGCAATCGCAAAGCGGTGCAAGAACGCCTTTCGGCCTTCCTCTTCACTACATACGAAATAGTGACCTGACTGATGCACCGCAAAATATTCTTTTAGAAACTGCTCGGTCTGTGCTTTTGAATTATTTTCAACGCGTAGTACTAAATGGTGCTCGTAACGGTCTCGATATTCGGTCATACGCTTCGGCAAATGACTCGGTAAAAAGAACGTAATCGCTTGTAAAATATGATCCGTTAAGCCTTTAATTTTAAATCTTTCTAAAAAGCCATCGACTTTATCTTTCATCGCAAAAGCTTTTGGAACATTGGCTGTGCCAAATTTTTCAATAAATAAGAACGTGTCTTTTCCGTACTTTTCACCAATTAAATAAGCATCTCGGTGAATATACTCACCTGCAATCGGCAAGCTTGGCAGTGAGGTCAGTAAATAACGGCGAATGGCTGTTAAATCATCAGCATCATTAGTACCAATATAAAAGACATTACTTTCTACTTTTTCATAGGTATCAAGGCGCACGGCAAACACACAAACTTTACCTGCCGAACCCGATGCTTCAAACAAACGTGACGGGTCTGCATTAAAACGAGCAGGTGTATCTTCATCAACTTGGGTCACATCGTGGGCATAGCGATGGTCCGATGCCTGTTTTTCGCTGTCATCTAGAATATCTACGGCTTGATATTGCTGCTTCTCTAAACGAGTCAAAATTTCTTCGGGTGTCGAACCTAAATTCACCCCTAAATGGTTCACCAGTTTTAATTGACCAGCAGCATTGACCTGAGCATATAACGCCAGTTCAGTATACGCCGGTCCACGACGTACCAATGCACCGCCCGAGTTATTACAAACACCGCCTAGTACTGATGCCCCAATACAAGATGAACCAATCACCGAATGAGGTTCACGGTCGTAGCCCTTTAAAATTTGCTCTAAATTATCTAAGGTCGCACCCGGTAAGCAGATCACTTGCTTACCGTCATGAATGACCTGAATGCCCTTTAATCGGCGCGTACTCATGACCAAAACAGGACGATCATAGTCATCGCCATATGGGGTTGAACCGCCAGTGAGTCCTGTATTTGCTGCCTGCATAATGACAATACAGTCCGCCTCAATTGCAGCCTGCAACACTTGCCATTGCTCTAGCAAGGTCCCCGGCACCACTACAGCAAGTACTTTCCCCTCACCAAAACGACGGCCTTGACGGTACTGACGCGTGCTTTGATCATCGGTCAAAACATGCGAACGCCCTACAATGTTTTGTAAACGGTCAATCACTGCTTGAGGAGAAAATGTTTGCATGATGGTTTCCTTTTGGTCATCCATTTATCAAATTAGACCAACACGACGGGATCTTACCGTTTGTAATTTATAATTTAATTAGCTCATTCTCTAATGTGAATCAGCCCTATATTTACTATCGTGGTGGCGGCATGGATGCCGCCTGTTGAGCAACCGTACAAGGAAGTACGGTTTGCTCAACAAAAGGTTTTTGGTTACTTTTGACCTTTCAAAAGTGACAAATGCCTATACGTAAAACATCAGCAAATCACCAAATTTTGAGGCTGTGCTTATTGCTTTACTTACCATGTCTTAAAGTCCTTGTTTAATCGCCTGTACTAAACAATCCGCATTAATATCCGAAATCGACTTAGCACCCGTTAAGGTCATCGCAACACGCATTTCTTTATCGATCAAATCAAGTAAGTTCGAGACCCCTTGTCCACCTGCTGCTGCCAAGGCATAAACAAACGCACGGCCAAGTAAAACCGTATCTGCACCGAGTGCCAACATACGCACCACATCCAGGCCATTACGAATGCCTGAGTCAGCCAAAATCGCTAAATCACCTTTGACGGCATCGGCAATTGCAGGCAATGCACGAGCAGACGACATCACACCATCTAACTGACGACCACCGTGATTTGATACCACAATCCCATCTGCACCAAAACGCACGGCATCTTTGGCATCTTCAGGGTCTAAAATACCTTTAATCACCATTGGGCCATCCCAAAACTCACGAATCCACTCAAGATCTTTCCATGAAATTGATGGGTCAAAGTTCGAGCCTAACCAGCCAATATAGTCTTCAAGCCCAGTCGGTTTACCTAAATATTTAGAGATATTACCCAAGTCATGCGGGCGTCCCATTAGGCCAACATTCCATGACCAATGCGGATGGAACATAGACTGCATATAACGACGCATCGCAGCATTTGGTCCACTCATACCCGAGTGGGCGTCACGGTAACGTGCACCCGGCACAGGCATATCTACGGTAAATACCAGTGTTGAACAGCCTGCCGCTTTTGCACGTTCCAAAGCATTACGCATAAAACCACGGTCACGTAATACATAAAGCTGGAACCACATTGGGCGGTTAATTGCAGGTGCAACTTCTTCAATCGGACAGACAGAAACTGTTGAAAGCGTAAATGGAATGCCCTTTTTATCGGCTGCCATTGCGGCTTGCACTTCACCACGGCGTGCATACATACCTGTTAAACCCACAGGCGCCAAAGCAACTGGCATCGACAGCGTTTCATTAAACAGTTTTGTCTCTAAACTTAACGCGGACATGTCATTCAGCACACGTTGACGCAATGCAATTTCTGACAAATCTTGTACGTTACGCTTTAAGGTATATTCTGAATACGCTCCACCATCAATGTAATGAAATAAAAATGGTGGTAAGCGACGTTGTGCCGCAGCACGATAATCATTGCCAGAAGAAATAATCATTTTGAATCAACTCTATTTAAACGATTTGCACGTTTCTGGCGAGCTTCATCTTCATCCAGAGAACGCACATGATTAATCACAAATTCAATATGACCGCAGACAGCTTGGCGTGCGGCCTCGGGATCTTTACGATCAATAGCATCCATCACCTGAAAATGTTGCTCGCTTAGCAAGTCACCATTTACGGGGTCGTTATAAACTTTTTTACGTCCTAACAAGACGTTGTATTGCAGCAAATCAAACAAGCTGCGCATCATCTGAATCAGCACCACATTGTGAGATGCTTCAGCAATCGCTAAGTGGAATTCAGCATCGGCCACCGCAGCCTGGGCTGAGTCACCTGCATTTTGATGGCGACTAATTTCATTAAAATAATGATGGATTTTGGCGCGATCTTCAGGTGTTGAGCGTAATGCGGCATACCAAGCAGTGCCACCCTCAAGTAATAACCGCGCCTCTTGCACATCAAAACGGTAGAGTGGATCTTCTTCAATCAGGTTGCTAATCGGGTTCACAATCAGTTGCTGTGGCCACTGTTCAGGTAACTGCTGAATATAAGTCCCATCGCCACGGCGGCTACTGAGTATCCCTTGACTATTGAGCTGTTGAATTGCTTCGCGCAAAGACGGACGAGAAACTCCTAAGCTAGTTGCAAGCTGGCGCTCGGCAGGCAAACGATCACCTTTTTTCATGTGACGCTCTTCAATTAATGCCTGCAATTTCATGACCACTTGATCGGAGATTCTCATCGCGTTTCCTTCACTGGAGTTATGGAATCATCCACGGCACCAGATAAGCCTGAACCGTAATAATGATGCCAACAAAGACAGTGAATATGATGCTATGTTTTACAGTGAAACGGAACAAGTCAGACTCTTTTCCAACTAAGCCTACCGCTGCACAAGCGATAGCAATCGACTGTGGAGAAATCATCTTACCCGTTACACCACCGCTGGTATTTGCAGCTACAAGCAATACTTCTGGAATACCAATTTGCTGTGCTGTAGTTGCCTGTAATGCCGAGAACAAAGCATTTGAAGAGGTATCTGAACCCGTAAGGAACACACCTAGCCAACCCAAAAATGGCGAGAAGAAAGTAAACGCATGACCCGTATGCGATAGAGCCAAAGCCAAAGTTGCAGATAAACCTGAATAGTTCGCAATAAAAGCAAAAGCCAAAACCATACCAATTGAATAAATCGGTGTTTTTAACTCATTGAGTGTTTCACCAAAGGTTGTAACTGCCTCACTTGCTTTCATTTTTAAGAAAATAGCAGTGATGATTGCGGCAATAAAAATTGCAGTACCTGTTGCAGAGAACCAGTCAAACTTATAAATCGCTTCATATGGTTTCATCTCTGCCACAATTGGCGGCATTTTTTCGACCAATTTATGCAAATACGGTACTTCAAGTTTAAAAATCCAATGTTCAAGAGCACCATCTTTTGCAAATAATGCTTTAAATGGCTTAACACTCCAGATCGTCACCATCACGGTTAAGATTGCAAATGGAGACCATGCCTTCACAATTTTGCCAATGCTAGAACGTTGAACCGTGGTAGGTTGCTGAGTCAAAGTCTGACCCGCTTCAGGTTCAAAACGGAAAATATGTTTTGGTTTCCAAACACGGAACAGTAAAGTTAAGCTCACCAATGATGCAATTGCAGCGGTAATGTCTGGTAACTCAGGACCAATGAAGTTAGATGTAAGATACTGGGCAATCGCAAAAGCGCCACCACCGACTAAAACCGCAGGCCAAGTTTCTTTAACACCACGCCAGCCATCCATAATCGCCATAATCCAGAACAGCACAATCAGCGTTAAAAATGGCAACTGACGACCCACCATTTGGCTAATTTCCATAGTGTCTACACCAGAAACCTGCCCCGCCACAATAATTGGAATACCCATTGCACCAAATGCCACTGGCGCCGTATTTACAATTAAACATAAACCAGCAGCATAAAGTGGTTTAAACCCTAAACCGACAAGCAGCGCAGCAGTAATTGCTACAGGAGCACCAAAGCCAGCCGCCCCTTCAAGGAAAGTACCAAATGCAAAACCAACCAATAGCATCTGCAGACGTTGGTCTTCGGTAATCGACAAAATGCTTGAGCGAATAATCTCAAACTGACCTGTTTTTACCGAAATTTTGTATAGAAAAACTGCACCGATAATGATCCATGAAATTGGCCATAGACCGTAGAAGAAACCGTAAATGATTGACGCAAAGGCCATTTGCCCCGGCATTTGATAGAAAAAGAGCGCAATCAATAATGCAATAATGACTGTGCCCGTACCCGCGATACTGCCTTTTAAACGAAAAACAGCCAATGCCAAAAAGAAGAAAATAATCGGGATTAATGCAACCGCACTGGACAGCCAAATATTATTTAAAGGGTCATAAAGTTGTTGCCACATATTGAGCATTGTCATCTCCTTGAAATGCCGGGGCGAATTTTTGTACCTTAAATTCTTAAACATTCAACACAATTGGTATGACCAATTAAAAATTAAGTGCAAATGTTATTCCTTAAACCACAGGAGACATCATAAATGCAGATATTAGCAAGATCAATAATTAAATAACGACCACAATTGGTAAGACCAATAGTACTAAGTAAAATCAAGCAATTTCTAATTTATAAATTTATTTATTAGACTAAAGTCGTAAAAATCTTTCTTATAAATTTAGATATGAACTACAGAAATGAAGTGGAAAATTTGAATATAAAAACTATAAACATACCTGTTTCATGATCTATGTATAATGTGCACACAACTCAAACCACATGTATTGAATTGAATAATGACTACTTTAACGTGTTTTAAAGCTTATGATATCCGAGGCAAACTCGGCACCGAATTGAATGAAGAAATCGCCTATAAAATTGGCCGCGCTTACGGACAAATCTATAAACCAAAGACTGTGGTTGTAGGTTGTGATATTCGTCTAAGCAGTGAGGCTTTAAAACAAGCGACCATCCGCGGGTTAAATGACGCGGGTGTCAATGTTCTTGATTTGGGCATGACAGGTACTGAAGAAGTTTACTTCGCCGCTTTCCATTTAGATGTACAAGGTGGTATCGAAGTTACTGCTAGCCATAATCCAATGGACTATAATGGCATGAAATTAGTACGAGAAAATGCTCGTCCAATTAGTGCTGATACCGGTTTAAAAGAAATTCAGGCTTTAGCAGAAACTAATAACTTTGAAGAAGCTAGCCAAAAAGGTACAACGCAAAGCTATAACATTTTGCCTGAGTTCGTTGATCACCTAATGACCTATATTGAACCAGCAAAAATCCGCCCACTTAAGTTGGTGGTTAATGCTGGTAATGGTGCAGCTGGTCACGTCATTGATGCCATTGAAGAAAAATTTAAAAAGCTTAACGTACCTATTGAATTTATTAAAATTCACCATGAAGCAGATGGTACTTTCCCAAATGGCATTCCTAACCCAATTTTAATTGAAAACCGTGACAGTACCCGTAATGCTGTAATTGAGCATAAAGCAGATATGGGAATTGCCTGGGACGGCGACTTTGACCGCTGCTTCTTATTTGATGAAAAAGGTCAGTTCATTGAAGGCTACTATATTGTTGGTCTATTGGCTCAAGCTTTCTTGATTAAGCAATCAGGCGAGAAAATTGTGCATGACCCGCGTTTAGTGTGGAACACATTTGATATCGTAGATGAATACAAAGGTGTCGCTGTACAGTCAAAATCTGGTCATGCGTTCATTAAAGATGTGATGCGTGAACACAATGCGGTATATGGCGGCGAAATGAGTGCCCATCACTATTTCCGTGACTTTGCTTACTGCGACAGCGGTATGATTCCTTGGTTACTCACTATTGCCCTACTTTCTGAAACAGGACAATCACTTTCAACCTTAGTTGAAAACATGATTACCAAGTTCCCTTGCAGTGGTGAAATCAACTTTAAAGTAGCTGATACACAGATCACTATTCAAAAGATTTTTGATTTTTATGCCGATCAAAATCCACAAATTGACCGTACCGATGGTGTAAGCCTCGACTTTGGCGCATGGCGTTTTAACGTCCGTGCTTCAAATACTGAACCATTATTACGTCTCAATATTGAAAGTCGTGCAGACCGTCAAGCTCAGCCAATGCAGCGTTATGTAGATGAGTTGACTAGGTTGATTCAGTCTTAGTTTAAGTCATACAAATAGAATAGGAGGACACTATAGTCCTCCTATTTTTTATCACTTCTAAAACATCCCATAAGTAAGATTAGTGCCATCCAATACATCATGATTCAGGTGCTTATACTATTTTTGATCAATCACAGTACAGCCACGAAAAAGGCTTCTCGTCATATCGAGAAGCCTTTTTAAATAGGTTAAAATATTGATATATCATTTATTATAATAACCCAATATTCATCTTTATTATTTATTCGCTTTTCCCTAACAAAATTTTCAACAAACCACGTGTCGAGGCATCAAATGCTGATAAATCACTTTGCTTACGATTTAAAATTGGTAAAAGCTGATCAGCAATTTGCTTCCCTTTTTCAACTCCCCATTGATCGAATGGGTTAATGTTCCATATCACTGACTGAACAAATACTTTATGTTCATACAGAGCAATGAGCATACCTAAGCTATAAGGGTTAAGCTCTTGAAGTAACAATGTTGAGCTTGGCTGATTACCTTCATACTGTTTGTAAATTGGCAAAGTTTCTAACTCAGCAGTATTCAGCGCCTGATTACCAAATGCAAGTAATCTCGACTGAGCCAAACAGTTGGATAAAGCTAAATGATGCTGCTCAACCAATGCTTCAGCACTATCAGCATAGGTAAAATGGTCTGCATTATATCGGTGGATTGGAGCAATAAAATCACAAGTTACCGAGAATGATCCTTGGTGTAATAACTGGTAAAATGCGTGCTGTGCATTTGGACCAACTTCACCCCAAACAATAGGACATGTATCTAATTCAACTTTTTGACCATCACGTTGTACTGATTTACCGTTAGACTCCATTTCAAGCTGCTGCAAATAAGCAGCAAAATATTTCAAACGGCCATCGTAAGGTAAAACTGCATGAGTTTGCATATTTAAGAAATTATTATTCCAGATCCCCAATAATGCCATTAGAACTGGTATATTCCGCTCAAATGGTGCTTGTTGGAAATGTTCATCAACAGCGTGAGCACCAGCTAAAAGCTGTTTAAAACCATCTACACCGATCAATAAAGCAATTGGTAACCCAATACAAGACCATAGTGAGTAACGCCCTCCTACCCAGTCCCACAGCAATAACTGGTTTTCAGGAGCAATTCCCCATTCGGTCATTTTATTAGCTTTGGTCGATACTCCAATAAAATGACTCTTCAATACACGAGTACATTCCCCTAATGCTTTTTCTAACCACTGACGAGCTGTATGTGCATTTGATAACGTGTCAATCGTACCAAATGACTTAGAGGAAATAATAAATAATGTTGTTTCTGGGCGTAGTCTATGTAGCTTTTCAGAAAGCTGACTACCATCCATTGTTGAAACAAAATGTACATTTAAAGGCTTTTCTGTTTGCACTTTAAAGTCAGACAATGCATGAGTTACCATAAGTGGCCCCAAGTCGGACCCACCTACTCCAATATTTACTACATCCTGAATAACTTCACCAGTTGCACCACGATATTGTCCAGCATGGATTTTTTCAACCAATGCATACATTCGTTCAAGCTGTAAATGAACTTGTTTGGTCAGTTCAGGAAACTGTGCATGTCCCTCTGGTAAACGTAATGCCCAATGCATCGCTGCACGTTGCTCTGTACAGTTTACTTTTTCTTGTGAAAATAAACGTTCAATCCATGGTTTTAATTGCTTGGCATTAGCCAAAGTCACCAACTGATCTAAAACAGTTTGATTTACGCGATGTTTACTATAATCAAAAAGAAGTTGATCAAAATGAACGGAATACTTCTGAAAACGTTCTGGCTCCGCAGCAAACAACTCATTTAAGTGAAGATGTTCATACTGTTTCCCTAATGACTTTAACTGTGACATAAGCATTGAGCTTGGCAGCTTTTCTTTTGGGAATTGCTCTATATTTTTACTCATAAACGACCTACTCCTTCATATGCAAAACCTCGGGCCTTGACATATGCAGGGTCATAAATATTACGCCCATCCAAAATGAGTGGATGTTTCATGTTTTGTTGTAACCGTTTAAAATCTGGCCCCCAATATTGCTTCCATGCCGTCACCAAACAAAGCGCATGAGCGCCATTAACTGCATCATATTGATCAGCGCATAATATTAAATCATCACGTTTGCCATATTTTTTTTCAATTTCATTTAACGCTAGTGGGTCATGTAAACGCACTCTTACCCCCTGCGCCCACAATGCCGTTAACAAGACATGAATTGGCGAATTATGTGTACTGGAGGTATTTTCCTTAAAGGCCGCCCCCCAAATTGCAACGGTTTTTCCATTTAAATCACAATGATAATAATTCCATAATTTACGGAATAAAATTTCTTTTTGTTGCTCATTAATTTCCCAAACCTGTTCTAACAATCGACTTTTTATCCCAGTTTTTGATACAGTACTCGATAAAGTCAGAATATCATGAGAAAAGTTTTCGCCACCAAACCCCGCACCAGCGGATAAATACGCTGCACCAATACGTGTATCTGCTGCAATACCATGTTTAACATTGGCAATATCAATACCCAATTTTTCCGCAACTACAGCCAAGTCATTCATATAACTGACGCGCGTTGCCAACATGCCCGAAATGCTCAGCTTGGTAAACTCCGCGTCTAGTATTGGCATAAAAAGATATTGATAACTAAAACGGAAAAACGGTCGTAATAATTCGCGCATAATATCGCATGCATATTCAGTTTCTGCGCCAACGATTACATGTTTTACATTAAGGACACTATTGATAGCATTGCCTTCCTGGATTACATCAGGAAAATACACCCACTCATCTTTTGGTAAATACTGTTTAAGTTTTTGGGTTCCTTGTAAGCCAAAAGTTGAACCATTAATCATTAAACGAGGATGAATAATTGGACGCTGGCTAAGTTTTTCTACTGTATTTAAAGCAAGCTGCAATTGCGTTGGACTATAACAGAATAAATAAACTTCAGCGTCTAACGGAATTGCTGAAAAAGAACATTCTTCTAAAAAACCAGCTTGGCGTTGTTTATCTAAATAGGAATTTACTTCTTTATCTTGAAACGTCAAGATACAAGCTTGTTCCTCACAGGCAGGGCTGGTACACCAAAATACCTGATTACCATACTCAGCCAACAATGCTGCCATTACTCCGGCATGTAAAGTTGCACCAAAAACCGCAATTTTCATTTTATACCTACAATCTCTTATTGTTCTAACTCAGCAATCATCGTTTTAAATGCTTGTCCTAATTGCGGGTGTTCAACCCCATAGTGCAACACAGCCTTTAAATAGCCTAACTTACTACCACAGTCAAAAGTTTGACCTTGCATACAATAAGCTTCTACATGGTCTGTTTGCTGTAATAAAGCAATCGCATCAGTCAATTGAATTTCATTGCCAGCACCTTTAGGGGTTTGTTCTAAAAGTTGCATAATTTTTGCGGGTAAAATATAGCGTCCAACTACTGATAAATTTGACGGTGCGGTGCCTATAGCAGGCTTTTCTACAATGCCTTGCATGACGATACTTTCACCAGCAGCAGGTGAATGTGACACATCGACGATACCATACTGATCAACCAAATGTTCTGGCACAGCTTCAACCATAATTTGGGCAGCATGTACTGTTTCGTAACGCTCTATCATACGAGCCAAATCATTTTTTTCAGATTTATTTTTAACCAACACATCAGGTAAAAGTACAGCAAAATCATTATCACCTACTATACTCTTAGCACAGAGTACCGCATGCCCTAAGCCTAAAGGCTTTGGTTGACGTACACTCACAATACTGACATCTTTAGGTAAAATATCAGTAATTTCTTTAAGCAAATCATATTTTTGTTTTTGTTCTAATGTTGTTTCCAATTCAAAGTCATGGTCAAAATAATCTTCAATAGCAACCTTCGCAGAATGAGTCACAAAAATAATTTGCTTTATACCTGCTTCAACTGCCTCACGTACCACATACTCAATGGCAGGGCGGTCAACAACTGTAACCATTTCTTTGGGAATCGATTTACTCGCTGGTAAAAAACGGGTACCTAAACCCGCAACTGGCAAAACTGCTTTTTTAATCATTGAACTGTTACCAACTATTATTTAAAAACTTAATTATCTCGGGAACCAGTGAAACGACTTGCGCCCACTGCTTGATCCGGTGCGTTAATTCCTTCTTTTTTCAGCATGACTTCTGCTGTTTTAAACATAATTTTAAAATCGAGCCAAAGATTTTGTGTATTCACATACTGCACATCTAGATCGAACTTTTCTTCCCAACTCAAATTATTACGTCCACTTACCTGTGCTAGACCAGTCATACCTGGTCGAACTTCATGACGACGCATCTGCTCTGGTGTGTAATATTCCAAAAAATCTGGCAACTGGGGACGTGGTCCTACAATGCTCATATCGCCTTTAAGCACATTAATCAGCTGAGGCATTTCATCGAGTGTAGTAGAACGTAACTTTTGCCCAAAAGGGGTAATCCGCTCTTCATCTGGTAAAATATTACCTTCTTGATCAACCGCATCCTTCATAGAGCGAAATTTAATCATTTTAAATAATTTACCATCTTTGCCCGGACGTTCTTGTAAGAAAAAGACAGGGGAACCTAAGTTTTTCCTAACTTTATAAATTACAATCAAAAAAACAGGCATTAGAAGAATTAAGGCAGATAGGGCAATAATGATATCTACAAGCCTTTTTAACATCTGAATATACCTACAAATTTCATTTTAAATGCTTCATTATTTAGAAAATTGATTTAAACATTTTGCGTTAAGCCTACTACGCCCCATATCATAAATCCATCCCCATTTATTGAAGTATTGTATCGCGCTTTTTAAGTGTGCTTTAAGTAATTGTTTGTTTTTATATGATGCTTGTTCGTGAACATGCACTACTTGTACTAATGGATAGTACACAGCACCAAATTGGTCTGCACAACGACGAGATAAATCCACATCTTCCATATACATAAAAAAACGTTCATCAAAACCATTAATTGCTAAAAGTTTCGCCGCATCAAATAACATAAAACAACCTGAAAGATAAGGCACAAAATATGGCTGATTAAGTGAATAATCTTTTAACAAATATTGTTGATCAAGCTTTTTGGCAAAAGATGGGGAAAAACGACGGGCAAACAGGTTCAAGGGAGTTGGTATTAACCGCGCACCATGTTGGTCTTCACCAGTATCATAGACAATTTTTGGTAAAAACAAACCTTCAGGTCGGCTTTGAGCAAAGTCTAGCAATTGGGCAAATTGCTCAGCATCAAAGTAAATATCAGGGTTACAAATGAGAAAATAATCGCTTTTTGGCGCATATTTACGAATGGCGACATTATGCCCATAACCAAAACCAAAGTTACCCTCTGATTTTTCATAAACAACTTTAGGATGTTGAAATGTTGCAGCCCAGTTACTTGAATGATTATCTACCAAAATAACTTTTTCAATGCTTGGAGTGGCAAATAAACTGTCGAGTGTTGCTTTTAACTCAGCATAGCTATGTTTATATAAAACGATCGAAGCAATGGTCTTAGGCATGTTATCTACCATTACATACTTCCTTTACCCATTTTTTTTGTTACTGCATCTCTGAATGCCTGAAAGAATATCTTCACATTATTTAATCTTGGTGACACAAATAAACATAAAAAACCAAAGTACATAAAGGTTTTAGGTATTTGCACAATACGCCAATTTGCCTGTAAATTTGAATATAGAATCAAGAAAAATGCATTTCTAATAATAAAATACTTTCTAAAATCAGAATGAATATTAACGTGTTTATTTGAAAAAGGAACTTTTATTGAACGATCACCAATCGAATGTTTCATAACAACATGATTCGCCACAAAGCAGTGATACCCCATTTTCTTGGCACGCAACCCCCATTCCAAATCAACATAATCAATAAATAACTCTTCCATCATCAATCCAACTGTTTTAAAAGCATCAACATGGATGAGTGTACCGGACGAGATAATGTAATCTGCTGAAGTATATAATTCCTCTTCTTTAGGAATTATTCTATTAACCTTCAAACCATTAAACTGAATTACTGGGGCCATCGTATTAGTTTTAATATCGATATAAGAGGGGCCAACTGCTGCAATTTTTTTTCCTTCGCTCCGTAATATTTTATCGACACTAACTAAAGAGTTGACAAAGCCTTCTGTTACAGATGAATCCTGATCAAATATAATGACATATTCAGAATCAATTTCTATTGCTTTTTTAATACCTGCATTATGTGCAGTGGCAATACCTAAGTTATCTTTTAAATCAATATAGATAATATTTTCTTCAGAAAACTCATCGTTACCATATTGCTTTAAAGAGTATGGAGTATTATCAACTAAAATAATTTTGTCGATTTGCCCACTTAGCTGGCCTATAAAGTTATTAAGATGTGTCAGATCAGGATTAAATAAAACTATTATTGCACTATTCATACTAAATTTCTCTGTACAACCATTAAGCCACTATAAAGCATTAGAATAGATAAGACCAATAATGCCATAATATATAAAACTCTTTCATCCATTTTCAATTTCAAAAAAATTAATGGAGATAGCAAACACAACAAATCAAAATATGCAAATAACTCTGAAAACCGCCATCCTATAACAGCAACATTAGAAAAAAACAAAATTAAAAATAGACCAATAGATGACAACGTTACCATTTTTCTATATAAATCATCTAAATAATCCCAAATCAAAAAATTAATCACCAATATTAAAATTTTAACAAGTACAAAGAAGGAAAAAATACTAATACTAGCCTCTTCGTATCCTCCTGAAGAACCGACATAAGCACCGTATCTAAAGTCACTAGATATTACCGCCCCTAAATTTTGTAATATTTTTTGACTAAATGGGTAAAGAGCTACTCCAGCTACTACTAACCCTATAGCTAAATACTTACTCTTCAAAAATGAAAAATAATAATTCACAAAAAAAATTAGAAAAATGAAAAAAACTGAAGAATGCACAGAAATAGCTATTGCACTTAATATCAAATACAGCAACAACCCTATATCCTTCTTAAGCAACTTCAAAGAAAAGTATGTTATAAAAACAATTGCTATAGATGCTCGAAATTGATTTAAATCATGGAGAATATAATATCTACTAAAACATAAAATCAAAAATAAAGGGATTAAATTCTTCTTTAGAATATCTACAGCAAGATTCAACTTAAGAAAAAGAGATAAAAATATAAAAATAAAGTAAATATAAAAATAATCATTCCCAAGCAATGATTGAATAAACTTTAAAAACAACTGAAAGCCTGGGTCTTTATCATTAAGCAGACTTACACCCGCACCATAATAAATATAATCAAACCATTGTATATAATTATCATAATCCACACTCAATTCTTTGATATTTTCAGCACCATACCAAGATAAAATCAAAAAAAGTGGGAAATATATAAAATATACACTAAGTTTTCCTCGAAAACTTAAACTAAAAATAGAAAATAGAAAATTATATCCATAAACTAAAAAGGACATTAAAAGCATTACTATCCCTCTTCCTTAAAAGAAATATAGATATTTTTCAAAATGACATCAATTTGATTCTTCCATAAGAAAATATCTGAAAATCTAACAACATCTTCTCTGGAAAATTCCATACTTTTAAACCATGAAACAATATCACTAATAACAATAGGCTCCTCATTTGGAGTAGCTTTGTAAATATAGGAAAGATTTTCTAATCCATCATCAATTTCTGAATAAACAATAGGTAGGCCTTTTGCTATATATTCTCTATTTTTTAGTGAATTTAGATAGTAGATATTACTTCTATGACGCCCTAGACTTCCCACTCCAATATGGCTCATTGCATATATGTCTTTAAGTGCATTACCATTTTTATGACCATGAAAAGTTACTTTATCTTTTAAATGATATTCATCAACCATTTTTTTTAGTGAAACTGTTATATCATTTTCACCACCAACCACATGAAAATGCACATTATTTTCAGGATAGTCTTTTAATGCCAAAATAAACCGATCTATTCCATGCCAAAAGCTGATAGAAGATACACTAATAAAATGAATTATATCTCTACTTGGTTCTTCAAAATATATTTGCTCTGAAGCATCAATACCATTGGATATTTTTATACAATCAATACCATATATTTTCTTATCACTTGAAAAGGTTATAACTTTATCAATATATTTATATAGTTTTCTAATGACTAAAAAATACTCTATCCAAAATCCAATTTTTGCTTTGGTCGTTTGTAATTCACCATAATATGGATAAGTTGGCAACTCTAATAAAATAGATTTGAATTTTTGTCGAATATTTTTTAAAAAGGATAAAAATTTCGGAGTAAAATAGAACTTCCGTATATAGAGGATCTCATAACTCTCTTGTTCAAGAATATATTTCTCAACTTTTTTTAATATTTCATCAGTTTTCTTAAAAACACCAGATTCTTGAATTGAAAACTGGTGCTCTCCAATTTTATAAAAGTCTCCTGAACAACCCGCTAGTTCTGTTGCATACCCACAGTCTTGAAAGGCTTTAGTTTGTGCATGTATCTTTTTAGCCAATCCATCACTTGAATTAGCTAAATCTACCGCATTGGTTAAAAAGAAGACCTTCTTCATTGTTTATTTCTTAAATTCCTTTGCAACCTGATCTTTATCACTCACCAACACTTCATCAACTTCCGTTAAAGGCCATTCAATTGCAAGTGTCGGGTCATTCCAAATAATGGCCCCTTCACTTTCTTTGTTGTAGTAGTTTGTGGTTTTATACAAGAACTGTGTATTATCTTCTAAAGAGATAAAACCATGGGCAAATCCTTCAGGAATCCAAAACATAGTTTTGTTCTCTGCACTGAGTTCTACCCCAACCCATTCACCATAGGTTTTTGAGTCTGGGCGAATATCTACAGCCACATCCCAAACGCGACCCTGTACAACACGTACCAGTTTTCCTTGTGCATAAGGTGCGTTTTGATAGTGTAAACCACGCAACACACCTTTTTGTGACAATGAATGGTTATCTTGCACAAAAGTTGGAACCGGTAAATTTAAATCTTCAAGCGCTTGAGCAAAGCGTTGTTGATTAAAACTTTCCATAAACCAACCACGGTCATCACCAAAAACACTTGGATGAAGAATCAAAAGCCCTTCAATTTTAGTCGTTTCAACCTTCATTTGATTCTTCCCAAACTTTTTTCAAATATTGGCCATATTCAGTTTTTTTCAATGCTTCCGCACTATCTAAAAGCTGTTCTTTACTAATCCAGCCTTGGTGGAAGCCAATTTCTTCCAGACATGCCACTTTAAAAGACTGACGCTTTTCAATGGTATAAATGAAATGACCCGCTTCAAGCAAAGATTCATGTGTGCCTGTATCTAACCATGCAAAACCACGGCCAAGTAATTCAACATTCAGTGAACCATCTTGTAAGTAAGCGTTATTAATATCTGTAATTTCCAGCTCACCACGTGCAGATGGTTTCACCTGTTTTGCAAACTCAACGACACGGTTATCATAGAAATATAAACCTGTTACTGCATAAGGCGATTTTGGTTGGGTTGGCTTTTCTTCAATACTTAGCACTTTACCAGTCTTATCAAATTCAACAACACCAAAACGCTCGGGATCTGTCACATGATAACCAAATACCGTTGCTCCATATTCACGTGCAGAAGCAGCCTCTAATTGATGACTGAAGTGCTGACCATGGTAAATATTATCTCCCAAGATCAAGCAAACATTGTCTTGCCCAATAAACTCTTCACCAATTAAGAAAGCTTGGGCCAAACCATCTGGAGAAGGTTGCACTTTATAGCTGAGTTCAATACCAAATTGCGAACCATCACCCAAAAGTTTTTCAAAGTTTGGTAAGTCTTCCGGAGTTGAAATAATCAATACTTCACGAATACCCGCGAGCATAAGTACTGAAAGCGGATAGTAAATCATTGGTTTATCATAAATCGGCAAAAGCTGTTTTGAAACACCTTTAGTAATTGGGTGCAAGCGTGTACCTGAACCGCCCGCTAAAATAATACCTTTACGTTTTAAGCTCATTTGTTTAAAAGCTCCATTAATGCGCGTTTAACACCTTCTTGCCAGACTGGTAGAGTCAATCCAAAAGTGCGTTGTATTTTCTGATTATCTAATCGTGAATTGTGTGGTCGTGTTGCAGGCGTTGGGTAAGCACTTGTTGGGATCGGGTTAACCTTTTGTATCGCCAACTCTTGCCCCAAAGTACGTGCTTGTGTAAATGCATAGTTTGCGTAGCCAAACCAAGAAGTCTCACCACTTGCCACCAAGTGATAAATACCAACTTTGTTTGCGTCTGCCACAGTTTGTGGAATAGCCTGCGCGGTGATGTCTGCAATCAATTCAGCTGAAGTTGGTGCACCAATCTGATCATCGATAATTGACAATTCTTCGCGTTGTTGAGCTAGGCTTAACATGGTTTTCAAAAAATTTTTCGCTCTTGAAGCATATACCCACGAAGTTCTGAATATTAAATAGCGACAGCCACTATCAACAATCGCTTGCTCACCCAAAGCTTTGGTTTTCCCATAAATATTTAATGGCGCAATTACATCAGTTTCAACAAAGGCTGTTGTTCCCATACCTTCAAAAACATAGTCTGTTGAGTAATGCACCAATAAAGCATTCGTTTTCAAACAGGCTTCAGCTGCAGCTTTTACAGTTTGATGATTGACGATATCAGCTTGTTCTTGCTCAGTTTCCGCCAAATCGACAGCTGTATAAGCAGAAGCATTGACCACAACATCCGGTTGTACTGCCAAAATCGTGTCATAAATCGCCTGTGGTTGGGTCATATCACCAGACAAGCCGTTTAAACCATGGCGGTCTAAAGCAATGATATCCCCTAAAGGTGCAAGCGCACGTTGCAACTCCCACCCCACTTGTCCATTTTTACCAAGCAATAAGATTTTCATAGCTATCCTTGATATTGCTTGTTTAACCAAGACTGATATTCACCACTTTGTACGTGCTCAACCCACTCTTTGTTATTTAAATACCATTCAACAGTTTTACGTAAACCAGTTTCAAATGACTCTTCCGGTACCCAGTTGAGTTCTTCTTTGATTTTGGTTGCATCAATTGCATAACGCACGTCATGGCCTGGACGGTCTTTCACGTACGTAATCAGATCTTTATACTGTGCTACACCTTCCGGTTTATTTGGTGCAAGTTCTTCAAGCAGATCACAAATTGCATATACAACATCAAGGTTAGCTTTTTCGTTATGCCCACCAATGTTGTATGTTTCACCTACCACACCTTGAGTCACTACCGTATAAAGCGCACGCGCATGGTCTTCTACAAATAACCAGTCACGAATTTGCTGACCATTGCCATAAACTGGTAATGGTTTTGCTTGTAACGCATTTAAGATCATTAGTGGAATAAGCTTTTCCGGAAAATGAAATGGGCCATAATTATTTGAGCAGTTAGTCACTAATACAGGTAAACCATAAGTACGATTCCATGCACGTACCAAATGGTCTGAACTTGCTTTACTTGCTGAATATGGTGAGCTTGGTGAATACGATGTAGTTTCGGTAAATAAATCCGTTGTGCCTTCTAGGTCACCATAAACTTCATCGGTTGAAATATGGTGAAAACGGAAAGCTGCTTTCTTTTCATCGCTTAGACCTAACCAATAAGCACGGCTAGCTTCTAACATTTGATAAGTACCAATCACATTGGTTTCAATAAACGCATAAGGACCGGTAATAGAACGGTCTACATGTGACTCTGCCGCAAGATGCATAACTGCATCTGGTTGGAATGTCTCAAATAGCTTATCTAAAGCAGCTCGATCACAAATGTCTGTTTGAGAAAACTGATAACGTGGATTATCTGCCACAGAAATTAAAGATTCTAAATTTCCTGCATAAGTCAGTTTATCAACATTTAATACTTCATTTTCTGTATTTTGGATAATATGACGAACAACCGCTGAACCAATAAAACCAGCGCCACCAGTAATTAAAATTTTCATACAACTACCTAAGTATAATTAATTTTCACCAAATAAATCACGAGTATAAACTTTGTCAATGACGTCTTCGAGCTCACTCACCATACGGTTTGCAATAATCACATCCGACTCTTGTTTAAAACTATCAAAATCGGTCAACACACGTGAGTTAAAAAATGTTGACTCATTTAAACTTGGCTCAAACACGACGACTTCAACACCTTTGGCTTTCAGGCGCTTCATCACACCTTGAATTGCAGATTGTCTAAAGTTGTCTGAACCTTGTTTCATTACTAAACGATACACACCAACCACTTTGGGTTTTCTTGCCAAAATTTGCTCGGCAATAAAATCTTTTCGTGTTGTATTTGACTGGATAATTGCTCCGATCAAATTTTGCGGGACATCTTGATAATTGGCTAGCAATTGCTTTGTGTCTTTTGGTAAACAGTATCCACCATAACCAAATGATGGATTGTTATAATGTGCTCCAATACGTGGATCTAAACCTACAGCCTGAATAATATCTTTTGAGTTTAGTCCACGTGATGCACAATATGAGTCTAACTCATTAAAATAAGCAACACGCATTGCCAAATAAGTATTTGAGAAAAGCTTTACAGCTTCAGCTTCCGTTGCATCCATTTGTAGTACATCTACATCAGGTCTTAAACTAGCATTTTTAAATAATTGTCCAACTAATGCACCAACTTCCGAGGTATTACCCACCACGATCCTTGACGGATACAAGTTGTCGTATAATGCCTTGCCTTCACGTAAAAATTCCGGAGAAAAAACAACTTTCAATGCTGAAAAAGTCTCCTTCATACGCTCAGTAAAACCGACAGGAATTGTAGACTTCACCACAATAATCGCATCGCTTTTTAGTTGGTTTAAATCTTCAAGCACAGATTCAATCGAACTCGTATCGAAATAATTGCTTGCTTCATCGTAATTGGTCGGTGTAGCAATAATAATGACTTCCGCATCCACATATGCAGAATGTTTATCTAATGTTGCTTTAAAATTTGAATTATCAATCAAATATTCTTGAATAAGGTCATCATGAATAGGAGATATGCCTTGATTAAGTTTATCAATTTTTGTTGCATCAATATCGAGGGCAGTTACTTCATGTTGTTTAGAAAACAGCATCGCATTCGATAAGCCCACGTAACCTGTACCAACAACACAGATCTTCATTTTACCAATCTCACTTTTAACTGATTAAGTAACATACTCACTACTGCTCGATTTATTATCAAATAGATAAATATGTAAATTAGAAAACCCAATATTACTTTTAATAAAAACTGAAACACCATGGAATTCAAAAAAATATTATTATTTAAAAAAACCACCCCCAAATACATAACAAACGCAGGGAAAGTAGTTTTAAATATAATCTTTAAAATATCCATTAATGAAAATTTTAAAACTCTACCTAGCAATATCATAACTGGAAAGAAGTTAAGAATATTTGCAAAAAAATAAAACTTCGCTAGTGTTTTAATATCAAAGTGAACACCCCAAAAGAAAGCACCAGCCATTAAGGCAGCACCGATAGAGCCTAGCAAAAAAAGCCAAAATGTTTTCGCATACGCTGTAAAAACCGTTCCTGTGGTACTCAAAATAGACTGTATTATTGCTGTAGGCGCCAACCAGACCAGCAAGTCAGATAATAAAGACCATTTTTCATCAAAGAATATAAGAACAAAGTCTTTTGATAATGCTGCCAACCCTAACATTAATGGAGAACATAAAGATAAAATAATAAAAACACACTTAAAATAATCATCTCTATTTTTTGCAATATTATCTAAATCTTTGGTCAAATGAGGTAAAAAAGCTCTAGAAACTACAAATGTTAAGTTTTGAATTGGAAACAGCATAATTCTATAAGCTAGAGAATAAACACCTAAAATTGCTGATGAAAAAAAACGTCCAATTAATATAGAATCCAAATTTCTAGTAAAATAATTAATCAAATTAAATAAAAATAAATTACCACTAAATCCTAAAACACCAGAAACTTCACTTTTATCAATTTTAGTTTTTAAACTTAAATGAAGATCAGAGAACCTTACCACTATAATAGTAAACAAAAACACACTAACTAATATTTGTGCAATTAAACTATATACACCAAAATTCAAATTTGCCATTACAATAGCAAACAACAACCCAACTAAGCTAGAAAAAATTTCAACTTTAGCCAAAAATTTAAATTTTTGTTCCTTCTCAAAATTAGATTTATGAGTAATACTCAAAGCAACTATAGGAAAGCTAAAAGAAAGTAAAAATAAAATATTATATAATTTGGGTTCTTGAAAGTAATATACAATTAATGGTGAGAGCAACAAAACACTGAACATTACAAAAAAACCTGTTGCCATATTAATTTTATAAATAAAATTATAAAATCCAACTGAAATACCTTGTTTCTGAATAATTGCGGCACCAGTCCCCAGCTCATTAAATATACTAGCAAAATTCATCACAACAGCAGCCATTGCTAGCACACCATACTCCTGAGGTGGGATTAGAGTTGTTAAATAAAATATTGATATTAGCTGAGCAACTATTTTAAATACTTGACTTACAGTGATCCACTTCACACTTTGCACTAAAGACATCAATATATATCCTTACGATTAGTGCTACATCTTGGATGAGCGCCATTAAATGCAGTACTCAAAATAAGTAATGCATCTTTTATTTTTCCACCTAATATTTTTCTTAAAAATAATTTTAAAATTCGTAATTCAGCATAAGAGTAATAATATTTTAGAGTCAGTACTAAATCATATAACCTTTCTTTGTCACGCCATGCATTTGTTTCTTTTTCAGCACGTGATAAAGAATGATTGATATAGCTACGAGAAGATATGTTAAAAACCTTACTTTTTTGCTTGATGCGGTTAATCTTTCTAAAAAAGCTAAAATCCACACCATATAGGGCAAAGTGTGAATCGAACAACTCCATTTTATTTTCTATAAAATATTGTTTTACGCCTTTAGAAATCACCAAACCTGAACCAATAGAGAATACTTCTTTTGCATTAGAAATGATTCCATCTTTTTGCTCTATTACCCCATCTACCAAGGGATAATATTGCACTTTATCACTCATAGAAATGATTTTTGGCAACTCAATATCAATATCCTGTGCTGTAAATAGTATGTTCTGATACTCAATATTAATTTCCGTATCATCATCAAATAAGACATAATAATCAGCGTCATATTGCTGGATAAAATCATTATAAATCCAACTCAAAGGCTTATTTTGCACCTGATTTTCCAAAACAACGTGGTGGTGTTTTTGTGCCAATGCAGACAACACTGCACTATTTTCATCTATTACTCTAGGACCATTATTTACAATAAGTAAATGATCCAGTTTTCGCTCAAAGTCTAGCAAGCTTTGTATAGTCAAAGCATCTTCTAATGCTTTGCCATACACAATGACTACCAACGCAATTTTATTATTATTCATATCAAATAAGATGACCTATGAAATGGTGATTACAATCTGAGATTTGACTCTTCTTTATCCAAAATATATTTCAAATCATAAAGCACATGCTTTTCTTTACCTAAAGCATGGAACTCGTCAACACTCATAGATTTAAACTGGTTATGTGCTACCGCAATAACGATCGCATCATACAAGCCTTGTTGCAGTTCTTTAATTGGTCCTAAACCATATTCGTGTTGTACTTCTGTATCATCTACCCACGGGTCATAGATATCTAAATCTAAATCATACTCTTTAAGGGCTTTAATAAAGTCGACAATTTTTGTATTACGGATATCTGGACAGTTTTCTTTAAAGCTAAGCCCCATCACCAAAATGCGCGCGCCAACAACTTGTATTCGCTGCTTCACCATTTCTTTAATGAGCTGTGTTGCCACATATTCACCCATACGATCATTTAAACGACGGGCAGCCAAAATAATTTCTGGATGTAACCCAATCGATTGAGCTTTATGGGTCAGATAATATGGATCTACACCAATACAGTGCCCACCGACCAATCCTGGACGATAGGGTAAAAAGTTCCACTTCGTACCTGCCGCCTTGAGCACATCTTCCGTATCGATATTTAATTTATTAAAAATAAGCGCTAATTCATTAATCAGAGCAATATTCACATCACGCTGCGTGTTTTCAATGACCTTAGCTGCTTCTGCTACCTTAATACTAGGTGCTTTATGTGTCCCCGCTTCAATAATCAAGTTATAAACGTCATCAACATAATCCGCCACTTCAGGGGTTGAACCTGAGGTGATTTTTAAAATATTAGTGACACGGTGCTGTTTGTCACCAGGATTGATACGCTCGGGGCTATAACCTGAAAAAAAGTCTTGGTTAAATTTTAAACCTGAAACTTTTTCTAAAACAGGAATACACACTTCTTCTGTTGCACCTGGATACACAGTAGATTCATATACAACTATGTCACCCTTTTTAAGCACCTGACCAATACTGGTCGATGCTTTAATTAAAGGTGTTAAATCTGGTTGTTTAAAGTCATCAATTGGTGTTGGAACAGTCACAATAAAAAAGTTACAACCTTTTAAATCATTAAGGTCAGCACTATAAGTCAATTGAACTGCTTGCTTCAGCTCCTCTGAAGAGACTTCTAAGGTATGATCTTGACCACTCTTAAGCTCATCTATACGTTTTTGATAAATATCAAAACCGACAACAGGTACTTTTTTACCAAACTCAACTGCCAACGGCAGGCCAACATAGCCCAACCCAATAATTGCTATTTTTAATTTGGCAATTTGCATACAAACGAGCCTTTTCCTTAGAGTATATATCTAATAAATCATGCTTTTGGCATTAACTGTGCAGCGTACTATATCAGATTTTTAATTACCGCCGTATGCCAATTGTATAAATGTGTTTACAACATTTATAATCAATCTTTCTCCACTTAGCCCAAACTATACATTTTTAATATTTCTACACTGTGAATACTGTTTAAAAGCCCTCCCCAGTTAAACTAAACATACAAAGCCTTGCGATTTTTCGGTGTTTTTTCATTACTTTTCAGCTAGAATCAGTTCAGCCTGCGTTTAATAGACACTTGTCACTAAGCAGTAGCCAATATCAATTAAAGATAAATACACAAAGGGTTGCGTGTGAAGTATTGCCAGTTTTTTTCTGTTCTTGCCTTGAGTTTGAGTGCCGCTAGCTGTGCGGTTACTTCCGGTTTACAAACTTATGATCTTCCAAGTGAAGGTGTTTATAAAACTGACCTCGGAACTACCGTAAATGTAGTTAAAATTTCTCAAGAAACGCTACCGGTCATTCAGCCTGCTCAAATTAACTATCAACATGACTACGCATCCTTATTTAAAACTCAACAACCTATTTATCGTTTAAGCTCAGGTGACGTTCTTTCTATTCAGCTCTGGGCTTATCCAGAAATTACCCCTCCGCTCAATAACATTAATAATGAACAGTCAACTCAATCAAATGGTTATCCAATCGATCAAACGGGTTATATTCAATTTCCTTTAGTTGGCCGCTACAAAGCTGCTGGTAAAACGCTTGCTCAAGTAAACCGTGAATTACGTGGTCAACTTGCCCGATTCTTAAAAAATCCGGATGTTATAGTTCGTGTAGTATCTTATGAAGGACAGCGCTTTTCTGTTCAAGGTAGCGTCACAAAAGGTGGGCAATTTTATTTAAGTGACCAGCCTGTAAGTATATATACTGCATTAGGTATGGCAGGTGGAGTCACCACTACGGGTGATAACACTTATATTCAACTCGTTCGAAATGGTCGGACCTATAATCTAAACACAATTGATTTAGAAAAAGCTGGCTATTCACTTCATAAGCTACTCGTTCAACCCAATGACACCATTTATGTCAGCACACGTGAGAACCAAAAAATTTATGTCATGGGTGAAGCTGGAAAAAGTCAAGCTTTACCAATGCGCGATCAGGGTATGACTTTAAGTGATGCTCTCGGGGAAAGTTTAGGTATTAATCCAGCTTCTGGTAGTGCAAGTAAGATCTATGTAGTGCGTACTAATCCAAATGATTATACCACTGAAATTTATCACTTAAATCTTTTAAGTATTGGTGATTTTGGTCTAGCGAATCAATTCAAACTACGTAGTAATGATATTGTCTACGTTGATGCGACTGGTTTAACACGTTGGCAACGTGTAATTAACCAGATTATTCCTTTCTCAAATGCTTTATATAACATAGACCGTTTGGGACAATAATATTATGCAAATTAAAAATATTTTAGTCGTCTGTATTGGAAATATCTGTCGTAGTCCTATGACAGAGTATTTGTTAAAACAGCAATACCCCCAACTAAATATTGAATCTGCTGGTATTTCTGGACTTGTAGGTCATCAAGCAGACAGTAAAGCACAACTTTGTATGCAACGCTTAGGCATCGATATGCAACCACATATTGCCCGTAAACTTAATGCTTCGCATATTAAAAAAGCTGACCTTATTTTGGTCATGAGTCACAATCAGCAAAAGCATATTGAGCAGACTTGGCCCTTTGCAAAAGGTAAAACCTATCGCCTAGGCCACTGGCAGAACAAAAATGTGCCTGATCCCTACCAGCACGATCAAGTTGTTTTTGATGAAACTTTCCAACTCATTCAGCAGTGTGTGGCTGATTGGAAACCTTATATTTAACGTATAGATTTTTAAGCATATGAACCAACAGAATACTAATACCGAAGATACAATTGACTTAAAAGAACTGTTTTTTTCGCTGATCGCTCAGTGGAAGCTTATTGCTCTATGCGTTATTTTAAGCGTTGTATTTGCTCTACTCTATTTACGCGTAACGCCAGATACCTATTCGGTTGATGCTTTGGTCCAAGTTGAAGACAGTAAAGGGGCTTCTGCTGCACTTTTAGGTGATTTGTCGCAAATGATTGAGCAAAAATCACCAGCGCAAGCTGAAATTGAAATTTTAAAATCTCGCTTGGTTCTAGGCTCTGTCATTAAAGAGTTACATCTAAATATACAAATTTCCAGTACAGAAGATACGCTTACTCACCGATTATTAAGCGACACAGAATATAAAACCGAGTACACAAAAAAATCGGTTTTATTTCAAGATAACCTTAAAAGTTTTGAAGTGCGTGAATTTGAAGTTCCGAATTATTATCTAGACAAAAACTTACTTCTTAATTTTGATAAACAATCTTTAACTTTAACTGACCCAGAAACTGAAGAGGTAATATTAACAGTTCCGTTGAACCGGGCTAACCATGTTACTGGGCCACATGGACTCTGGAAGGTTGCAATTTTTGCCAAAGATCAACTTGATGCGACCTATAATATTACTAATTTGTCCTTACCTGCTGCTGTAAATTCACTTAGCGTAAATTATTCTGTCGCAGAACGTGGCAAACTTACAGGTGTTTTAGGTCTAAATTATCAAGGTCAAGATAAAGAACATATTACTAAAGTTTTAAATGCAATTCTGGCAACTTATAGTGCACAAAATATTGAACGTCGTTCGGCTGAGTCTGCTCAAACTTTAAAGTTCTTAGATGAACAACTTCCAGATCTTAAAAAGCAATTAGACGATGCAGAGCGTCAATTTAATAAGTTCCGTCAACAATACAACACAGTTGATGTCACTAAAGAGTCTGAGTTGTACTTAACTCAAAGTATTACTTTAGAGACCAAAAAGGCTGAGCTTGAGCAAAAGCAAGCTGAGATGGCGGCAAAATATACTGCTGAACACCCTGCAATGCGTGAAATTAATGGGCAGCTCGCTGCTATTAATAAACAAATTGGTGAGTTAAATAGCACCTTAAAACAACTACCTGATGTGCAACGTCAATATTTACAATTGTATCGTGAGGTAGAGGTAAAAACACAGCTCTACACAGCGCTTCTCAACTCGTACCAACAACTTCGTATCGCCAAAGCAGGTGAAATAGGCAACGTACGTATTGTTGACACTGCAGTCGAGCCAGTTAAGCCAATTAAACCAAGAAAACTGTTAGTTCTTATTTTATCTTTATTTGTGGGCGGTTTTATTGGAACACTAGTCGCCCTACTACGTAATATGTTACGTACAGGCATTAAAGATTCTGGGCAAATTGAAAATGAGTTGGATTTACCAGTCTATGCAACCGTACCACGTTCTCCAATTCAAGAAAGTCGTATCAAGATTTTAAAGAAAAAGAAGAGTATTCCTATTCTTGCAGTTAAAAATAGTGATGATATTGCAATTGAAAGCTTACGTAGTATCCGTACCGCGATTCACTTTGCATTAGCAAATGCAAAAAACAATATCATTATGATTGCTGGCCCTTCACCAGAAGTTGGTAAATCGTTTATTTCAACCAACCTTGCAACTATTTTTGCTCAAAGCGACAAGCGTGTATTACTCATTGATGCCGATATGCGCCGTGGTTATATGCATAAATACTTCGATGTAGATGTTAAGCCAGGTCTTTCTGAGTTATTGAGTGGACAAGCTGATCTACAAAAAGTTTTGCATAAAACTCAAGTTGCTAACCTTGATGTGATTACTCGCGGTAAGAGTCCAACAAATCCTTCAGAGATTTTAAGCTCTAACCAATTTAAAGAACTACTTGAACAACTACAAAGTCAGTATGACCACATCATTATCGATACTCCACCAGTACTTGCAGTAACCGATGGTATTATTATTTCGCAATATACAGGCGTGAACTTAATTGTTGCGCGTTATGCTAAGTCGCAAATGAAAGAGCTTGAATTAACGCTTAATCGCTTTGAACAAGCAGGTGTTAAAGTCAACGGCTTTATTCTTAACGATATTCAACGTGCGAGCGCGGGTTATGGTTATGGCTATAACTATGCCTATGCTTATAAAGCACAAAAAGAAGATTAATCGTAAAGTGATAAAAAAACCGGATCAAATGATCCGGTTTTTTATTTAAGATTTTTTTAAGTCTATCCCTACTAAAACTAACTAAAATATATAAAAAACCACTCGTTTTTTTTCTTAAACATTCTATGCTTAAGCATGCTAAGATCAAAAGCAGCCTTTTTAGACTCAAATGATTATTTTTGGAACCTTTTATGAGTAAAGCCTTACCCATTGCTGTCGCTGTAGTTTTAGGCGGTGCTGCACTTGTACCAGTTTATTATGCAAGCCAACATCCGACCACAGAAGTCGGAAGCAAAGCAAATAAAAATGCCTCTCCAATTGAAAAAATCAGTTATGTTCTTGGATACGAAGTTGCTCAGCAAACTCCACCTGAACTAGACACAAAATCATTTGTGAAAGGGATTCATGATGCTCGTAATAAGCAACCAAGTGCTTATACTCAAGAAGAGTTAAAAGCTGCTGTTGCTGCTTATGAAAAAGAATTGCAACAAAAAATGCAACAACAAGATAAACCAGAGCAAGCCGCTGGTGCAGTGTCTGAATCTGCAGATGTTCAATTCCTTGCAGAAAATAAAACAAAAGCTGGTGTAAAAACTACAGCCTCTGGCTTGCAATATATCATCACTAAAGAAGGCACAGGTAAACAACCAACTGCGCAGTCTATGGTTAAAGTACATTACGAAGGCCGTTTAATTAACGGTCAAGTATTTGATAGTTCTTATAAGCGCGGTGAGCCTGTTGAGTTTCCTCTCAATCAGGTTATTCCAGGTTGGACTGAAGGACTTCAGCTCATGAAAGAAGGTGGTAAAGCGACGTTCTTTATTCCATCTAATCTTGCTTATGGTCCTCAGGAACTTCCTGGCATTCCAGCAAACAGTACGCTGATTTTTGATGTAGAACTCATTTCAGTGAAATAAAAACATTCAGGAGAGTAAAACAGTACTCTCCTTTTTTTTGGAAAAC
This sequence comes from Acinetobacter pittii ATCC 19004 = CIP 70.29, assembly GCF_000369045.1. Lineage (GTDB taxonomy): Bacteria > Pseudomonadota > Gammaproteobacteria > Pseudomonadales > Moraxellaceae > Acinetobacter > Acinetobacter pittii. The sequence goes on from NZ_KB849797.1 coordinate 626,942, forward strand.
GGCATGAAAAAAATTGGTTTAATTATTGCAACATCAACGATGAGTTTATCTGTTTTTGCTGCTGCACCTATTACAAATAAAAGCCCAGCAAAAGAACAATTTAGCTATAGCTATGGCTATTTAATGGGCCGTAATAATACTGATGCTCTAACAGATCTAAATCTTGATATTTTTTATCAGGGTTTACAAGAAGGTGCTCAGAACAAAACCGCACGCTTAACTGACGAAGAAATGGCGAAAGCGATTAATGATTATAAAAAAACTTTAGAAGCTAAGCAGCTTGTTGAATTTCAAAAAGTAGGTCAACAAAATGCTCAAGCAGGTGCTGCATTTCTTGCTGATAATGCAAAAAAATCGGGCGTAATCACGACTAAATCAGGTCTCCAATACCAAGTATTAAAAGAAGGTACAGGTAAAAAACCGAAAGCTGTATCACGTGTTAAAGTAAATTATGAAGGCCGTTTACTTGACGGAACTGTGTTTGACAGCTCAATCGCACGTAATCATCCAGTTGAGTTTCAACTCAGCCAAGTGATTGCAGGCTGGACTGAAGGTCTACAAACCATGAAAGAAGGTGGTAAAACTCGTTTCTTTATCCCCGCAAATCTCGCTTACGGTGAAGTTGGTGCAGGTGACACGATTGGTCCGAATAGCACTTTAATTTTCGATATTGAACTGCTGCAAGTTTTGCCAAAATAAATGTATTAGTATAAAAAAAGCGATCATTTTAAGATCGCTTTTTTATTTTTAGTGTTTTAAATCTCTAGGTCGAAAACCCGTAAGGATTAAACCGATCAGGTAAGCAATTATCCCAACTAAACATAGCCCTACGACTTCGGCAACACGTAACCACTGTGAAAGCTCTCCGTTATACCAATTGAGCCCAAACCAAAGCGCTACAATCATAGCAAGGTTCGCTAAACCATATTGAAGTCCTAATTTCTTCCAATGCGGACCAAATCGGAAAATATTACGCTTATGCAAATAGAAGTAGAGTAAACCGGCATTTACTAACGCTGAACCTGAAGATGCTAGTGCAAGTGCCATATGTTCTGCATGCCAATCAATAAGCTTAAAGAAGCCGATAAATACAACGTTTAAAATCGCATTAGCTGCAACTGACATTAAGCCTACGCGCACTGGTGTTTTTGTGTCTTGTTGTGCATAGAAACCGGGTGCAAATACCTTAATAAGCATGAAAGAAATTACACCAGCACTCATACATTGCAATGCTAGAGCTGTCATTTGTGTATCACGTAGATCAAACTCACCACGCTGGAATAATGCTTGAATAATCGGTGTTGAAAGCATAAATAAAGCAATACTTGCCGGCAACCCTACCAATACAATGACTTTTGCAGCCCAGTCGATCATACCGCGGAACTTTGCTTGATCCTGCTCTGCATGACGGGCAGAAAGTGAAGGCAAAATTACTGTACCAATCGCAACACCAATTAAACCTAAAGGTAGCTCAGTCATACGCTCAGCACTGTAGAGCCAAGACACTGAACCATCTTGCATGAAAGATGCCCAAATCGTATTTAGCAATAGGTTAATCTGAGTCACCGATACACCAAATAATGCTGGAAGCATTAATTTTAAAATACGCTCTACACCCTCATGTTTAAAATCAACTTTAGGTGGAATCAGTAGGTTTTTACGCCACAATTCAGGAATTTGTATCGCTAACTGTAATACCCCAGCCGCAACAACTGACCAGCCTAGTGCTTTGATTGGCTCAGCCATATACGGCGTAAGCCACCACGCTCCTGCGATCATCGCTACATTTAACAAAACTGGTGAAAAAGCTGGTGAGGCAAACGAGCCATAACTATTTAAGATGCTGCTAGCAAAAGCCGTGAGCGACATAAACATTAGATATGGAATAGTCAAACGGAACATGCTGACGGCTAAATCGAACTTTTCCGGGTCACTGTGGAAGCCCGGTGCGTACATATAGATGATTGCAGGTGCTAAAACCATAGCCACAAAAGTCAGTAAGGTCATGACTGTGAGCAAACAGCCAAATACCCGACTAATTAAGATCTGTACTTCAGCGTGTGCTCGACCCGTTTTATATTCAGTTAAGACTGGGATAAAGGCCTGAGAAAAGGCGCCTTCGGCAAATAGTCGTCGAAAGAAGTTGGGAATACGAAAAGCGACGACGAAGGTATCAAAATCTTTACCTGCACCAAACACGTTGAGCAATACGACGTCACGCACGAGCCCTAACACTCGTGACAACATCGTCATTGCACTGACAATAAAAGTCGATCGCCACAATGCCATCGCACTCACCTACAGCTATATTCGAAAGACGCTATTGTAATGAAACTAGAAAATCTTTTCGTTGTGAAATGATGAATGAACTCAAGTTTTTTTCTGTGCTAACAGTTGTCTAAAGTGTTGCCATTTAAAATAAGGCCCCGGATCGGTTTTTCGGCCCGGTGCAATGTCTGAATGCCCTGCTATATGGTTTTTAATTTCAGGATAAGCCTGACGGATAGCGGTAACAACGTCAGTTAGCACTTCATATTGTACGTCTTCAAAAGGTAAATCATCACTTCCTTCAAGTTCTATACCAATTGAATAATCATTGCATTCTACTTTAGCTAAATAACTTGAACGCCCCGCATGCCATGCTCTCTCGTTAAAGTTAACAAACTGTAGGACTTCACCTGTTCGTAAAATTAACAGATGTGTAGAAACCTGCATGCCTTCAATAGTCTGAAAATAAGGATGAACTGACCAATCTAATTTGTTTTGAAAAAACTGCTCAATATAGCCACCTCCAAATTGAGACGGCGGCAAACTAATATTATGAACCACAATCATTTGAATTTCGGTGCCAGTCGGACGCTGGTTAAAATTTGGAGAAGGGATTTGTCTCGCCCCTTTTAATTGTCCATCTATAACTTCATACGGTGTGATTTGCTTCATTGAGACGCCAATAAATTGCTTGCCAATTGTTTTAGTTTAAAACAGTTATGTGCTTTTCAAAGTAGTAAATGCGATTGTTTATCGCGATTAATCTCATAAAACAGCTTATTTTTCAGGTCGACGATGCTAATATATCGCAAGTTTTAGGGTCATCGACAAAATGGAAACCGTATGAGCATACCTCAGTCTTTGCTTGAACAATCAATTCAAATCAATATTCAACAAGCATTACAAGAAGATATTGGGGACGGTGACATTACCGCGATGCTCACACCTGAAGATGAGCAAGCCACTGCAACCATTATTAGCCGCGAAGATATGGTTTTAGCTGGACAGCCGTGGGTAAATGCACTCATCTCAGCTTATGACAATACTGTTCAAGTGACTTGGCTAAAACAAGAAGGTGAACGTGTTGCTGCAAACGAAGCCTTTTTAAAGCTTGCTGGTTCTGCACGTAGCTTACTGACTGTAGAGCGCCCTGCTTTAAACTTTATTCAAACTTTGTCTGCTGTTGCAACAAAAACTGCTGAATATGTTAAGCATCTTGAAGGTTTAAATACAAAACTTCTCGATACACGTAAAACCCTACCAGGCTTACGTATTGCACAAAAATATGCGGTTGCTATCGGGGGTGGACAAAACCATCGTCTTGGTTTATTTGATGCGTTCTTAATTAAAGAAAACCATATTATGGCAGCGGGAGGTATTGCTCAGGCAATTGCCAAAGCACATCAAATCGCGCCGGGTAAACCAGTTGAAGTCGAAGTTGAAACTTGGGATGAGCTAAATCAAGCGCTTGAAGCTGGCGCGGACATTGTCATGCTCGATAACTTCAGTCAACAGCAAATGATTGATGCAGTTAAACATGTAGCAGGTCGCTGTAAACTCGAAGCCTCTGGCAATATCACCATTGAAAACTTGCGTGAAGTTGCCACCACTGGCGTTGACTATATTTCTATGGGCGTCCTAACTAAAGACGTTAGAGCTGTTGATTTATCTATGCGTTTTAATGTTTAGATAAAATCTGCGTCATTATTGGTATTTTTTTGCGACTTGGTCATGTCCGCCGCTTGTGTTTTTTGCCACGCTGACTGAGTCGCTTGTGCCCCCCCATCACGTGGATCGGCAGCCATTAAAACAAATGTAACGACTGCTAATAATACAATAAAACCTTGTAGCATAAATTTTCCCCATTACTTTAAAAATTCAGGGTTTCAAGGTAAAAGATAAATATGACCAGGCTTAGGAGATTCTGTTACAAAAGGTAAGCCTTTATTTTTATTATTCATCTATACGACAATATTTTACGCATAAAGTTTTATATCAACAGCCTAAACCCTGCATTTACTATCGTGACAGGTGACATGGATGTCACCGTTTCTCTGTGTTATATGGAAGTAACATCAGAGAAACAGAGGTTTTTGTCACTTTTGACCTTTCAAAAGTGAGGAAGCCTATACAACATCTATTTGAATTTCATGTGATATAAGGCCGTGCTTTTTTATCAAAGTCATCTAAATCGACTTTAAATAACAATTCCAATTCAGACTATATAACTTAAGACTCTAGATAACCCATATAAGGATCAGAAATTGAATCTTCTTGAGTTTCTATACGTCCTGCAAAACGACGACTAAACGTAGCATCATCAGCTAAAGTCACAGTGAAGTCATACCAACCACCAAATTCAGACATATCCCAAACCAGTTCTTTTTCAGAACTATTGGTTTCAATCGTCCATGTCTTATTTGGAAGATAAGCATTTGCTTTGACGTTTAGCTTGACTGACTTATTACCATCATGACGCACTTTTAAATACAAATTCGCATCACACTCTTCCACACATACTCTAATTTCCGGTAATGCTTGAGTCTGGTTAGCTTGACTCAAATTACCTTTAAACGCACGGTGGAAACCATTTGGTCCAAGTACCCATAAATCGTACTGTCCATTTGCAGTATTCCATACATCATCAAGCTGTTTACCCGCTTCAACCATATAACGACGTGGAATTGCCGTAAGATCTAATCGGTTATAGACATGGAAAACGGCTGCTTGTTTACCTGTATTAGAGAACATCAGCTTAATCGTTTTTTGAGTGGTATCGACTTTGGCACTGGTGTGCAAAATATATGGCAAAGCACGTGATGGCCTAATTCCCATTTCCTGCTGAGGAAATTGCTGCTGGCTCGGAACAGGAACTTGTGGCAATAAAGCTTGAGCAACACGAATCGCATCGGCTTCGGCTTTGGTTTTCTTCCCATCTAGTTCAGCAACAGGCAGAAGGTTCGGTGTTTTAAAATTAAATGCCGTCGTTAAATCACCACATACAGCACGGCGGTAAGGGCTAATGTTAGGTTCTTGCACACCAAAGCGTTTTTCCAAGAACTGTAAAATAGAGGTATGGTCAAAGACTTGAGAATTTACCCATCCTCCACGGCTCCACGGCGAAATCACATACATTGGAACGCGTACACCTGGTCCATACACTCGACCATCTGGCTTAGGTTGAGATTTTGAAGTCGCTACTGCTGGATGGTTAAAGTACTCATAAGATACTTGCTGATCGTTTAAAGTCGTTTTTCCATATACAACACCGTTTACATCTTTAGAAGGTGCACTTGGTGAAGGAATATGGTCAAAGAAACCGTCATTTTCATCGAAGTTCACCAATAAAACGGTTTGGCTCCACAGCTCAGGGTTTTCAGTTAATGCATTTAATACTTCCTGAATATACCAAGCACCTTGTACAGGACTAGATGGCCCCGGATGTTCACTGTAAGTTGCAGGAGCGACCAACCAACTCACCTGCGGTAATTTACCTTGTGCGATATCAGCTTTAAAAGTTCCTAAAAAACCACCGTCCGGCATGGTATTGGCAATACCTTTGTAAAGTGGTTGAGTCGCATCAATCTTTTCATCATATGCTGGACACGTTAGTGTGTCGTTACTAACAGGTTGACCAGATTGCTCATTTGCACGGCGATACTGTTTGAAACCAGCTAACGGGTTATCGGTAAAGTTATCTGGCATATTTTGATAGACTTTCCATGTTACGCCAGCCTGCTGTAAGCGCTCAGGATACGTCGTCCATTCATAACCTTCTGTTGATGCCCCAATCCCATCAAATTCATTTACAACACTCGCAACACCTGCACCTGTAGGACCATTAGTTCCAGTCCAAATAAACTTACGGTTTGGGTTGGTCCCAGCATGCATAGCACAGTGGTAAGCATCACAAATGGTAAAAGCATTCGCTAAAGCAAACTGATATTCGACTTCTTGTTTTTTATAATAGCCCATCGACTGTGGTTTTTTATAAGCGACCCAATCACTCATACGGCCATTGTCCCAAGCTGCTTGGCCATCAGACCATGAGTGAGGTGTACCTGAAACACGCTGAGCATTTCCTAAACGACTATCTAAATGGTAAGGCAATACTTTCTTTTTATTCGCATCATATTGTTCCCAAACCTTTCGGCTTTCCGTCATTGGAATCGTAAAACGATCACCAAAACCACGTACGCCTTTTAATGTTCCGAAATAATTATCGAAAGAACGGTTTTCCTGAGTCAAAATCACGATGTGTTTAACATCTTGAATAGTTCCACTTTCAACTTTGGCATCAATAGCTAAGGCTTTTTGAATACTTAGCGGGAAACTCGCTAAAGCAGCTGTCCCAAACATGGTTTTTGTAGAGTTTAAAAGAAATTCGCGACGATTCATTAGTTCTATCCTAGTTCTTATTATGGTGCACAGTGTATTTTGCAATTACTGGTGGGCGGTGTTGTTGGCGATGAATTATCTGAGTCGTTATCATCGTTACAACCACTGAGCATGAGTGCTAAATAGGTAATTAATAAAATTGAAAGTTTTCGCATTGGTTTTTTCCAAACGGTTTAAATGCGAACTACTAATAAAGTGTAAAAGTGACAAGCAAGTGATGTTTTTATGTCGATTTGATGAAGGCATAAAAAAACGCATCCGAAGATGCGTTTTTCAGAAAGCGTAAAATTACCAGCCTAAAGCTTCTTGTTGCTTTTTAATGAGCTCGGCAATCCCTTTTTCAGCCATTTCTAACATGGCATTGCTTTGAGCGCGGGTAAACGGTTTGTCTTCGGCAGTACCTTGAATTTCAATAAACTCGCCAGCTTGTGTCATTACTACATTTAAGTCAGTTTGACAGTTCGAGTCTTCTTCATAGCAAAGATCAAGCAACACTTCATCTTGATACATACCGACAGAAATTGCAGCAACCAACCCTTTAAGCGGATCATGCTTAATTTTCTTTTGAGACAATAGAACATTCATCGCATCAACCAATGCTACAGCAGCACCAGTGATTGAAGCAGTACGCGTACCACCATCAGCCTGAATGACATCACAGTCGATAGTAATCGTGTTTTCACCAAGCTTTTTCAAATCAACCATCGCACGTAAGCTACGGCCAATCAAACGTTGGATTTCTTGAGTACGACCAGTTTGTTTGCCACGAGCCGCTTCACGGTCACAACGTGAATGGGTTGAACGTGGTAACATGCCATATTCCGCCGTTACCCAGCCTTGGCCTTGGCCTTTTAAAAAGCGTGGCACTGAGTTATCAATGCTTGCAGTACAAAGGACTTTGGTGTGACCAAATTCGACCAGCACAGAACCTTCAGCATAACGGGTGTAGTTTCGTGTAATTTTCACTTCACGTAATTGGTCTAATGCACGTTGGTCAATACGCATAATCCTTCCTAACTTCTCTTAAATACAAACTTGGGCATAGTATAGCAAAGGATTTTGACAGGTTGAGTTTATTCCCTACTTTCAAATGTAAGTCTGCAATTTTTATAATTCAGAAATAAAAATAGCCCCTAAAAAGGAGCTATTTTGAATTAACTGAGATTATGCAAATTTAAATTTTGCTTTTAACTTTTCTAATGTCTGCATCACTTTTCCAGTGGTATGGTTTGGCAGTGAACATTTCGCTAAACGTACCCATACACTCCAGAACTGGCGCATAAAGTTCGCTTCATTGTAATTAATGCCATATTCTGCGCAAAGTGCCTTAATTTTCGGTGCTACTTCTTTATAGCGGTTAGCTGGCATATCTGGAAATAAATGATGCTCAATCTGATGGCTTAAGTTACCACTCATAAAATGCAGCCATTCTGTACCACTAAAGTTACTTGAACCACGAATCTGGCGTAAGTACCACTCGGCCTTAGTTTCGGTATCAGTATTATCAGGCTCAAACGTTTCTGCATCTTCAGTAAAGTGACCATTAAAAATCACCGCAGATGACCACAAGTTACGAATAATATTCGCAACTACATTTCCTGCAAAAACTGGTAAAAACATAGGGCCAGAGATCACAGGGAAAAACACATAGTCTTTTAAGACTTGGCGCGTGGCCTTTTTACGGACTTTAGCCGAATCTTTCCAAACTTGTTTCCAACTCTTGGTTTTATAAACTAATGCATCTTCAAGATGTAAGTTTTGCACGCCTACATACCACTCAAAGAAAAACATTAACTGTAGACCTAGAGGAATATTAAACAGGTGGCGGGGTTCCCACTTCTGTTGATCACTTACTCGCAAAATACCATAACCAACATCATGGTCTTTACCGACAATATTGGTATAGGTGTGGTGCACATAGTTATGTGTTTCACGCCAGTCATCACCAGAGGCAATGGTATCCCAATCGTAAGTATTACCGTTCAGGCTTGGTTCATTTAACCAGTCAAACTGACCGTGCATGACGTTATGACCAAGTTCCATATTTTCTACAATTTTAGAAATACCTAATAAGCCTGTGCCTAGTAGCCAGACTGGCGGAATCCAACCACCAAACATCAACATACCACGTGAAGCGATTTCGGTGTAGCGAACAAAATTACGCACTTTGTAGATATATTTCGCGTCTTGTTCACCAAGGCTTTGCATCACGTCTTGGCGAATCTGCTCAACACGGCGACCAAACTCTTCAGTCTGTTCAGGTGTTAAATGAGCAGATTTAGAAACAGTAGAAAATTCTAATGCCATATTCATAGGGTTAATCCTCTTTAATTCTTTTTATAGATCAATTGTGACTGGGCTTAATGCCTGGCTCACGCATAGTTTAATTGGGCGGTTCGGTTGATCTTCAATTTCACCAGTTAATAGGTTTTGAGTAACTCCGCTTACCTTGGTACAGCTGCATTTATTGCAGACACCCATACGGCAACCATGTTGTGGGCGTAAACCAGCTTGCTCTGCACTGCTCAGTAAATTTGTTTCAGCTAAAAACTCGTGTTGAGCACGGCGGAAAATAACAGGCTGTGCTGCATGTGTACCAGTCACTTGAAGTGGCTGAAAATACTCTTGATGAAGCTGCGACTGAGCACCTTTTTGTGCATAAATTTCATTGGCTTTCTGCATCATGCCATGATGACCACAAACATAAGTTGCTGTCTGCTCAAAATCTGGAACCAGCTTTTGCAGTAAGCTTTCAGTTAAATGCTGTTTTTGCTCGGTGGTATTAAAAAAGTGATATTGAAGCTGTGGGTGCTGTTCTGCCAAAGCTTTTAATTCAGCATGAAAAATTTCCGCACGATTAAAATAAATGACATGAATTTGTTCAAGTTGCTGTTTTAAAGCTTGCTGCAAGAGTGAATAAATTGCAGTTATACCGCTTCCTGACGCAATCAAAATTGCAGGATGCTGACCTTGGTGCAAAATAAAATCACCTTGTGGCTGTGAAATCTCAACACACTCGCCCACATGTAATAGTTGAGCTGCACGAGACACCAAACCTTGTACTTTAATGCCTAAAGCAATTTCACCTTGCGTTGTCACTTCAATAATCGAGTAACTACGTTGTTGGTAAACGCCATCGATAAGCAAAGTCAGCAAAATACTTTGACCTGCGCGGACCTGATCGAAATTAAAATTACGATTCGGTTTAAGTCTAATGAGCACCATATCGGTATGCAGTGGCTGAACTGCAGTAACTTCTGCAAGTACCCTTTTCCACGCCCAAGTCACGTTAATTTTCTGCAAGACAAAATCAACGAAATCTTCTCGAACCCAATGTGGCTGATAACTAAGTGTTGCGTTCATACGTTCCTCTTTTGTATCTGGCTATTTATTTGAGTGAACACATGTTCGTATAGTGAACATATGTACACTATATTTATAACTGTTCACTCAGTCAACACTTGTTCACTATTTTTTTTATGAAAGTTTGCTCTTTTTTGTTAGACTTTGGCTCACGGTTTAAATAGGTTCTTTTAATGTCGATACGGGATGAACGAAAACAGCAAAGTCGTCAGGCACTTCTCGATGCAGCCTTGCATCTAAGCACGTCTGGGCGTTCGTTCAGTAGTATCAGTTTGCGTGAAGTTGCACGTGAAGTAGGTTTAGTACCGACAGCGTTCTACCGTCATTTTCAGGACATGGATGAACTCGGCAAAGAACTGGTTGACCAAGTTGCCCTACATTTAAAAAGCGTTTTACATCAATTAGGTCAAAGTTATTTACAACATAAATCTGCTAAAACCCAAACCAGTATTGAGCTATTTGTGCAGGCGGTGAATCATAGCCCTAAGCAATGGCAATTTATGATTGCTGAACGTTGGGGAGGCTCAGAAACGGTTCGTGCAGCAATTGCCAGAGAAATCGAATTTTTGATTGAAGATCTCACAACTGATCTTACTAAACTCGAAAATTTTAAACATATTCAAAATCCTCAAGACTTAAATGTCTTATCTACCATTTTGACTAATATGTCATTTACATGGGCAATGACGTGGCTCAACCTATCGAAACAATATCAAGGTGAACAGCTCAAGCTGCAACAAACTGCCTTTATTGAAAATGCTTCTACACAAGTCCGTTTACTCTTTAGAGGGATTGCAAACTGGGAACGATAGAAGCGGCAAATGACAAAAAACAGGTTATGTGGTAATACGTAAAGAGAGAAAGAAAAAGGCTAAAAATTTCGAGAAAAGTCTTTTTCTTTTTACAGGAAGTAAACTATTAGTTAGGCCAAACTGGTGTGGGAATACCTATGAATCTTGATCGTCATACACAGTTTTTGATGCGTAAAGAAAAAATTCTGAGCGTGGCAGAAAAGTTGTTATTAGAAAACAATCAGGAAATTACTCTAGATGAGTTAGTGGCCGAGCTAGATATTGCTAAAGGCACACTTTATAAGCATTTTAGAAGTAAAAATGAGCTTCTACTTGAGCTCATTATTCAAAATGAAAAGCAAATTTTAGAAATTTCTAAAAAATATAATACAGATTTCAAAGAGTATGCTCCTCATTACATGCTTCACCATTTGCTTGCACCAGGTAAAACGATTCTATTGCATCAACTTGAAGAAAATCTGACGATGACAGAGTCTAAGTTGAAGCATCTTTTCGAAGAGCTTTATGAAATTCGCCAACAGCGTATTTTAGCAATTAAAGATATTACCGAAAATTATTTAAAATCATTGAATTATGATATGTCGATTCGTGACTATTTGTCTTATATCTGGTCACTGACTTATGGTGCATCACTGCTTTTAAATTCTACTTATTACCAGCGTTCGATTGGTTCTCGCCAAAAATTAATTAATTTATATATTAATCAGGCATTATCACTGCCGACTCAAACAGCTAATTTTGATGTTTTAAATTTTCAGATTGAAGATGAAAATCAGCAAAATTAATTGAATTATTTCGTGATAATTAACGATAAATTAAATATAAAAATGGGCTTCACATGAAGCCCATTTTTTTTGAAGTAAAGCCTAAACAACTTATTTTGCTTTACGTTCTTTCTCAATTAAATAATTAAGAACTTGAGTGACTTTACCATCTTCACCCTGCACAACATATTTACCATTCACAACAACTGCAGGTACACCTGTTAATTGGTACTGTTGAGCAAGTTTATTTGACTCGGCAACTTTTGCCGTCACAGCAAATGAGTTGTAAGTACTATTAAATTTCTGCTCAGGTACGCCATAACGAGTAAAGAATTTCGCAGCAGAAGCCTGATCAAAAATTTGTTGACCGTTCACTTGAATCGCATGGAACAGTGGTAAATGCGTGCGCTTACGTACACCTAATGCCTCAGATGTATAATATGTACGCGCCCCTTGTTCCCACATTTTATTCATTGCAGCAGGTGTACGTACAAAACGTACATCTTTAGGAATCTGTTTTAACCACGTTTGCATATGCGGTTCAAGTTTAAAACAGTGTGGACATCCATACCAAAAGAACTCTCGAACCTCGATTTTCCCCGGAACTTCCACTTTGCCTGGATTGGCAATCACGGTGTAGTCTTTACCAGCAACAAAATCTGCTGCCATTGCACTACCCGATACGGCCATAATTGCTGCACTCAAACCACCCAAAACCAATTTTTTCATTGCTACAGCTTTTCCTCTAAGTTGTTATGCATTAGCTTATGCCCTAAATATAAAACAAATATGCTAAATTCGTTTTGCTTCTGTGAAGTTTTTTATTGGGTTTATCGCTTTTTTCCCAATAATCGCTACACTAACGGCGAACTACATCCAAAAAGATAACTCAAGTTTAGAGGTAGCACCATGTCGCAATTGAATGTTGATTTACAAGAAATCGCAAAGTTTGAAGCACTTGCTGCCAAATGGTGGGATCAACATTCTGAATTTCGCCCACTTCATCAAATCAATCCACTACGTCTAAACTGGATTGATGAACGTGCAGGCGGTCTCGCTGGTAAAAAAGTACTTGATGTCGGCTGTGGCGGCGGCATCTTGGCCGAAAGCATGGCACGTCGTGGCGCAGATGTATTAGGCATCGATATGGGTGAAGCACCTCTAGCTGTCGGCCGTTTACATGCTCAGCAAGAAAATGTTCAAAATATTCAATATCGCCAAATTCCTGTAGAAGAATTAGCACAAGAACAAGCAGGTCAATATGACGTGGTGACTTGTATGGAAATGATGGAACACGTTCCAGATCCAGCATCTATTGTAAAAGCTTGTCAGGCTCTGGTTAAACCGGGCGGCCATGTGTTCTTCTCGACCATTAACCGTAACCCAAAATCTTATTTATTTGCCATTATTGGTGCAGAGTACGTCCTACGCATGTTGCCAAAAGGTACGCATGATTATCATAAATTTATTCGACCATCTGAAATGGCACATGATATTCGTAATGCAGGTCTTACGTTAAAAGAAATGACTGGACTACATTACAACCCACTGACCAAGCATTACTGGTTAGCGCCAAATGTTGACGTTAACTATATGGTTCATACGATTAATACAGGTGCATGATGAAAGCTGTTTTATTTGATTTAGACGGTACGCTTATCGATACAGCTGCGGATTTCATTCGTATTATTCAGCAAATGTGCCGTGATGCAAGACGCCCTGTTGTAGAAGCCGATCTTATTCGCACTCAGGTTTCTGAAGGTGCACGTGCGATGGTGAAATTGGTCTATCCAGAGTTGGATGTAGCCAATCCAATTTTCTTGGCGCATCGTCAAAACTTTTTAGATCTGTACGGCAATAATATTGTGGTTGATACAGATCTGTTTGAAGGCATGTATCCACTCTTAGAAGAGTTAGAAGCTGCGCAAATCCCATGGGGTATTGTGACCAACAAACCACGCGGATTAAGTGAATCTCTTTTAGAAAAGTTAAATCTGACAGAACGCTGTGCGGTTCTGGTATGCCCTGAAGATGTCAGTAAAACCAAACCAGATCCTGAACCAATGTATTTGGCTGCTAAACAGTTAAATATCCCAGCAGATCAAATTATTTATGTGGGCGACCACCCACGTGATATTGATGCTGGTCGCAATGCCGATATGTATACCATCTTGGCAGCTTATGGCTATTTACCTATCGAACACCGTGATGATTTAGCATCATGGCAGGCCGATTCGATTGTAAATACAGTGACAGAATTACACGATATGTTACGTCAAAAGCTTCCTGTTCTACAGGAAAATCAGCGTATGATAAGTTAACATCAGAGTTTTATAGACTTTTTTAACGGCTATTTGTTTTATCAATATAAAAAGAAGGAGGTTTACCAATGAAATATTCAGAATACCAACCTCGTCCGGATCTACTCAAAGATCGAATTATTTTAATTACCGGTGCTGGTGATGGAATTGGGCGAGCTGCGGCTCTAAGTTACGCCCTACATGGTGCAACCGTTGTCCTACATGGTAGAACCTTAAACAAACTTGAAGTTATTTATGATGAAATTGAAAGTCTAGGTGCACCGCAACCCGCGATTTTACCGCTACAACTTTCAAGTGCCTCTGACCGTGATTACGACTTTTTAGTTGATACGCTCGAAAAGCAGTTTGGACGTTTAGACGGTATTTTGCATAATGCGGGTATTTTAGGTGAGCGTGTAGAGCTGGCACATTATCCTACAGAAGTATGGGATGACGTGATGGCAGTTAACTTACGTGCTCCGTTTGCCCTCACTCAAGCCTTATTACCACTTTTGCAAAAATCAGAAAACGCCTCTGTCGTATTTACCAGTTCTGGTGTAGGCCGTGAAGCGCGTGCTTTATGGGGCGCATATTCTGTCTCCAAAATTGCAATTGAAGCAGTGAGTAAAATTTTTGCAGCGGAAAATACTTATCCAAATATCCGCTTTAACTGCATTAATCCAGGCGCAACACGTACTGCAATGCGTGCGAAAGCCTACCCACAAGAAGATCCGAAAACACTACCTACACCAGAGTCGATCTTGCCTGCTTATCTCTATTTAATGGGTGAAGACAGCTTGGCACTCAATGGTCAAAGTATTGATGCTCAGGATTAAAAAGTTAAAGATGAAAAAGCTAAATTAAATTACGGCCAATCATCAAATCTGGCTTGCCTATACCTGAAAAGATATACAAGCCTTTTTTATTATTGATAAAAACCCTTGATCTATCCGTAATTTTAATTGAACCATTAAATGATCTTCACAGTTTCTCTGCATTTTGCGCGTAGAGTATTCAACATGAGAGACATCAGATGTAAACGAGGATGCATCATGAAAAAGTTGTTCACCATCTTAGCCCTATGCATAACCGTACTAACCACAAGTATGGCGAGCTTTGCTGACCCTCCTTTTGACCGAGGCCATGGCCCCAAAGGTCCTAAAGGTGGAGGGCCACGTGGTGAGTGGAATGATCGTGGGCCAGGATTTGGACGTGATCATGATGATGATCGTATCCGTGACGAACGCCGTATGCGCGAAGAGCGTGGCTTTGAACGCTTAAAACAACATCGCTGGCAGCCTGGCTATGTTATGCCACAGCACTATCGTGGTAATGGCTATAAAGTCGACTATAAAGACAGTAACTTGCCAAAACCAGGCCGTAATCAACAATGGTACAAAATCAACAATGACTATATTTTAGTCGACACAGATTCTAATAGCATTGTGAGTATTCGTGGTTTTTAAGGCGATAGACCCTCGCTATCGCTGAATAAAAAGGATAAAGCCTCTCGGTTTTATCCTTTTTTATTTTTTATATTCTTAAATGATGAATTTTCTTAATTTCTTCTTATTTCATAGGGAGTTTTCACATTTATTCTTCTTGGCCTCCACGATTTATCTGCAATTGTTCACTAATCTTTAATTATTGAAATTCAGCTCATCATTCGAGGTTTACAATGAAAAAATTAACAACAGCGATTGTTCTTTCTCTTAGTGGTTTAGTTGCAACAACAGCCATGGCAGCACCAAACGATCATAATCATCATGGCAATTACCAAAACCATGAAGTAAAAACAGTTAAAGTGATTAAAAAAGATGATCATCGCAATGCGTGGCGAGTAGGCCAGGTTGTACCGCATGAGTATCGACATTCACGTTACGTGATCGACTATCGTCAACATCAAAAATTGACTAAACCAGGTCGTTACCAAAAATGGTATAAAGTGAATGGAAATTATGTACTGGTGAATGAACAAAGTCATAAAATCATTAGAGTGGTTTACTAATTTAAAACTTTTTAAGCACCCAAATTTCAATTTGGGTGTTTTTTTATCTAAAACATGCGGCTTTAATCTTTTTTGTTTAGAATCATCTTTATATCTTTTTGCTGTTGATTCGAGATCGGTATGTCAAGTAAGCCTGTAAGTAAGTCACATAATAACACCCAGCATTATGTACACTGGTTTCGACACTCAGCGCCCTACATTAATGCTCACCGCGATAAAACATTTGTGTTGATGTTTGGTGGTGAAGCAGTCCGTCATCCTAATTTTGAACATATCATTCACGACATTGCTTTATTGCACTCTCTTGGTATTCGCTTAATTCTTGTGTACGGCGCACGTCCGCAAATTAATCAAAATCTTAAAGAAAAAGGAATCGAAACTCCTTTTTATGATAACAGCCGTATTACCACACGTGAATCTTTAAGCTGTGTCATGAGTGCTGTAGGTTCTATCCGCCTAGAAATCGAAGCATTGCTTTCTATGGGCTTAGCAAACTCGCCAATGTACGGCGCTCGCATAGATGTGGTATCAGGTAATTTTGTGACTGCTAAACCTTATGGCATTCGTGATGGCATGGATTTCCAACTTACAGGTGAAGTTCGTTCTATCGATACAGATGCGATTGATCGACACCTCGATAATCATAATATTGTACTGCTAGGGCCAACAGGTTACTCCACTACAGGTGAGGTGTTTAACTTGCGAGCAGAAGAAGTTGCGACCAAAACTGCAACTTATTTAAAAGCAGATAAACTCATATTTCTAGGTGAGCAACAAGGATTGCTGAATGAAGATGAGCAAATATTACGTGAATTAAGCCCACATCAACTGGACTACTATATTCAACAATATCAAACTATTAGCCCAACACTCACTTTGCATTTGCAACAGGCAAAAAAAGCATCTTTATCAGGTGTACACCGCGTTCATCTTATTTCTTATGCCTATGATGGCGCCCTTCTCGAAGAGTTATTTACCCGAGATGGTATAGGGACCATGATTACCGATGCGCATTATGAAGAAGTTCGCATGGCCAATATTCAAGACGTAGGCGGTTTAATGAATTTATTACGTCCATTAGAAGAAGAAGGTATATTAGTTTATCGTTCGCGTGAACGTTTAGAGCAAGAGATTAGCCAGTTCGCTGTCATTGAACGCGATGGTACGATTCTAGCGTGTGCTGCACTTTATCCAATTCCAACAGAATTTAATGAAACACGTTCAGCAGAAATTGCCTGCGTCGCAGTACATCCAAGTTATCGTAAATCGAACCGTGGCAGCCAGATTTTGCAATTCCTTGAAGAAAAGGCAAAAGAACAAGGTATTCGTCAATTATTTGTTTTAACGACTCGAACCGCTCACTGGTTCTTAGAACACGGTTTCCATCAAGTTACTGTTGATGACTTACCAAATGCTCGTCAGGCGCTTTATAACTATCAAAGGAATTCTTTAGTCTTTAAGAAACTGCTTCCTTAGCCTTTGCTCTTTTTAAGATATTCTTATTTCAGATAAGCTTAGTTCAAAAAGTACAACCGTAAACACGATTAATTTATGGTTGTACTTTTTTTAAATCTAAATTTTTTAGGTTTTAATATTTTTTATTTTATTTACATTAACTTAATAACAATTCATTAAATATATTTCTATTAGATAAATCATTTTTTCGCATAAGTTTATAGCCTATTGTGTTTAGCTTTTTTTTGCATAAATAAAGACCGAATACTTATTTTTTCTGAAATAAAAATCCATTTAGGGTATCTGCTCATCCAATTATTTTTTTCTTTTTCTCTTTCGGGGAGTACGAAATCTCATGGCACTTTTCAACACCACTTCATGGGCAAAATATTCAGTCATCGCGGTCAGCCTTGCAGGAGTGATGATGTTAAGTGGTTGTGCCAAAAAAGAGGAACAAGCCACCACAACCTTAAATATCGGCTATCAAAAATATGGGATTCTTCCTATTTTAAAGGCTCGTGGTGACTTAGAAAAAGCATTAAAAGAACAAGGCGTGCAAGTGAAATGGGTTGAGTTCCCTGCTGGCCCTCAATTGCTTGAAGGCTTAAACGTAGGAAGTGTTTCACTCGGTGAAGCAGGTGAAGCACCACCGATCTTTGCTCAGGCTGCCAATCCAAATTTAGTCTATGTCGCAAACCAACCTGCTGCGCCAAAAGCTGAAGCACTATTGGTACAAAAAGACTCTCCAATCCAATCTATTAAAGATTTAAAAGGCAAACGTGTTGCTCTTAATAAAGGCTCGAATGTTCATTACCTATTGTTAAAAGTTTTAGAAGCCAACAACTTAAGCTTAAGTGATATTCAACCAGTTTATTTACCGCCATCAGACGCTCGTGCTGCCTTTGAAAAAGGTGCTGTCGATGCATGGGTGATTTGGGACCCGTTCTTTGCAGCGGCTGAACATCAAATTCAGGCCCGAGTTTTAGCAACAGGCGAAAACTTGGTGAGTAATCATCAGTTCTATTTAGCTGACCGTAAATTTGCAGAAAATAATCCGAAAGTACTCAACACTGTTGTACAGACACTTAACCAGACCACTGAGTGGGTAAGTTCACATCAGGATGAAGCTGCCAAGTTACTCGAAAAACCTACCGCACTTGAGTTTGAAGTACTCAAAACTTCTATTTCACGTATGGGTTTTGGAGTTCAGCCAATCTCTGACAAGGTGGCACAAGAACAACAACAAGTAGCTAATGCTTTTTATGCGCAAAAGCTCATTCCAAACAAACTCACCATTCAAGATGCCATTTTAAAACTGAAATAAACCCAGCTTGGGCACGGCTTAAATAATCATATAAATGCTGTGCCTGACCTCAAGGGGAACAAGGATATCAATATGCAACATCAGTCATTATTTATTAAGAGTCAGTGGACACAATTGGTTAAGCGCATCAGTGCAATTACTGTATTAGGCTTAACAATCGCAGCACCAGCTTGGGCAATTGACCCAACTGTGAAAGAACTTCGTATTGGTTTTCAAAAAAGTTCGATTAACTTTGCGATTGCCAAACAACAAAAATTATTTGAACAAGAATTTCCAAATGCCAAAGTTACTTGGAACGAGTTCCCTGCTGGTCCACAAATTTTAGAAGCTTTAGCTGTCGGTTCACTTGATGTAGGCGTTACTGGAGATACACCTCCTGTCTACGCACAAGCGGCTGGCAAGCCTTTGTATTACATTGCCTATGAAGCAGCTAAACCACTAGCATCGGCAATTTTGGTTCCTAAAAACTCACAGCTCAAACAGCTAAAAGACCTTAAAGGTAAACGCATTGCACTGCAAAAAGGTTCGAGCTCACATTACTTACTTGTGCAAGCTGTACGTAAAGCAGGCCTAAACTGGAGCGATATTACCCCCATCTGGCTTACCCCTGCCGATGCTCGCGCAGCATTTCAAAAAGGTGCCGTTGATGCATGGGCCATTTGGGACCCTTACTTCGCTTCAGCACAACTAGAAGATCAAGCTCGTGTTCTTGCATCGGGTAAAGGCTTAAGCCCGAACTATACATTTTATTTAGCAGCTCCAAATTTTGTTAAACAACATCCTAAATCTGTTTCAGGGCTCATCAAACAAATCAATCAAGCTGACAAATGGGTTCAAAGCCATCAAGCAGAAACGGCAACAGCCATTGGCCAAAGCACAGGACTGAAGCCTGCGACCAGTGACTTATTTATTAAACGCCGTCCTCGTCCTTCATCAGCAGCTCCACTCAGCAGTAAAGTGATTGCTGAGCAGCAGCAACTCGCAGATATTTTTACTCAACAAGGCATCATTCCAAAACCAATCAGCATTAAACAAGCTGTTTGGATTGCCAAGTAATTTCAATAGACATATAGGTAATGCACATGAAAATTTTCTGGTTTATTCCTACCCACGGTGATAGTCGCTATTTAGGTACAAGTAAAGGCGCTCGTCAGGTTGACCATGCCTATATGAAGCAAATTGCTGTGGCAGTAGATAATTTAGGTTATGAAGGTGTACTTATTCCAACAGGTCGTTCATGTGAAGACCCGTGGATTACGGCGGCTAGCCTAATTGATGCAACTCAACACCTTAAATTTTTAGTTGCATTACGACCAGGGGTAACCACACCAGCTTTGGCAGCACGTATGGCTGCAACGTTTGACCGTTTGTCGAATGGCCGTGTGTTACTCAACTTAGTGACTGGTGGTGATGAGGCTGAATTACGCGGTGATGGCTTATATGAAGATCACTCAACGCGTTATCAAACTGCCAATGAATACGTAAAAATCTGGCGTGAGATTTTGACACGCTCACATACAGGTGAAGCTTTTACATTCCACGGTGAACGTTTACAAGTGGATGATGCAAAACTACTTTACCCACCTGTTCAAAAGCCTTACCCACCACTTTGGTTCGGTGGTTCTTCAGACGTCGCTGTCGATTTGGCTGCTGAGCAAGTCGATACTTACCTTACGTGGGGTGAACCACCTGAAGCCGTAAAACAAAAGATCGAACATGTTCGTGCCAAAGCTGAGGCTAAAGGCCGCAAATTAACTTATGGCATTCGCTTACATGTGATTGTTCGTGAAACCAACGAACAAGCTTGGGCAGCAGCGAACGAGCTTATCCAATATCTTGATGATGCGACTATTGCTGCGGCACAGAAAAAATTTGCACAAATGGACTCTGTAGGCCAACAACGTATGGCGGCTCTCCATGGTGGTAATCGAGACAAACTAGAAGTATCTCCAAACCTTTGGGCGGGTATTGGTTTAGTTCGTGGTGGTGCAGGTACAGCACTTGTAGGCGATCCTGAAACAGTTGCTGCTCGTATTCAGGAATATGCTGATTTAGGTATTGATACTTTCATTTTCTCAGGCTATCCACACCTTGAAGAATCAATTCGTTTTGCAGAGTTAGTATTCCCGTTATTACCAATTGAAACTCGCGCTAAACTTGCTCAGCCAAATTTAACAGGTCCATTCGGTGAAATTATTGCCAACAATTATGTTCCAGACGAGAAGAAGCAAAATAGTTCCGTCAAGGAGCCTGCATGAGCAAAGCTGAAAGTGTTGTTTCACGTGGAACAAAACAAATCGGGCAGCGTTTGCTGCCTTGGATTTTCCCTATTCTTCTATTGGTTGTTTGGCAAATTGCCTCAAGTTCGGGTCTTTTAGAAAGCCGTATTTTACCCGCACCTACTGCTGTAGTTTCCGCTTTTTGGCATCTACTGGTGAGTGGCGAACTCTGGCAGCACGTTAAAGTCAGTGCTGGTCGTGCACTGCTTGGCCTTCTGATAGGAGGCGGTTTAGGTTTGTTATTAGGCCTACTCAACGGGTCTTCGCGTTTCGCCTCTACCCTGCTCGATACGACCTTACAAATGATTCGTAACATCCCAGCCTTAGCACTTATCCCACTCGTCATCTTGTGGTTCGGTATTGATGAAACAGCGAAATTATTTTTAGTCGCAGTAGGTGTTTTCTTCCCGATTTATATTAATACCTATCACGGTATTCGCTCAGTTGACCCTCAATTGATTGAGATGGGTAAAAGCTACGGACTTTCACGTTGGCAGCTCTACAAAGAAATTATTTTGCCAGGTGCGATGCCTTCTATTTTAGTGGGTTTACGCTTTGCTTTAGGTTTAGTTTGGGTATTACTCATTGTTGCTGAAACCATTTCAGCTCAAGCAGGTATTGGTTATATGACCATGAATGCACGTGAGTTTTTACAAACGGATGTAGTTCTGGTTGGTATTCTTCTGTACGCCTTACTAGGCAAACTGGCAGATGTTTTAGCACAGCTTTTGGAACGCTATTTACTACGTTGGCACTCTGGATATCAGAAATAAGGGAGCTTAGAACATGACAAATCTGAATTTAAATATTAATCAGAATGAAGTGCAGCTCATTCCGGAAGAACCAACAGAATTTCAAGAACCTGTATTAGGTGCAGAGATTCTGATTGAGCAACTTTATAAATTTTATGGTGAGGTAAAGGTCCTCGAAGATCTTGACCTACACATCCAGCCGGGTGAGTTTTTAGCAATTGTTGGCCGAAGTGGTTGTGGCAAAAGTACATTACTCCGTTTAATTGCTCAACTTGAAAAAGCCAGCTTTGGGGAAATCAAATTTAAATCTGCCCGACATTTACGTGAAGGCATTACGAACGATGATATTCGAGTAATGTTCCAAGATCCTCGTTTACTTCCTTGGAGAAATATTCTTCAAAATGTTCAACTTGGGCTACCAAAATCACAACATGCTTTGGCAGAAGAATTATTAGAAAAAGTAGGTTTAAAAGAAAAAGCGGGACAATGGCCTTCCCAGCTCTCAGGTGGTCAACGTCAGCGTACAGCCCTAGCCCGTGCACTGTCGCATACGCCGCGCATATTGTTGCTAGACGAACCTTTGGGTGCATTAGACGCGTTAACTCGTCTTGAGATGCAAAGCTTGATTGAGCGCTTGTGGAAGGAGCAAGGCTTTACTGCAATTTTGGTCACACACGATGTGAGTGAAGCAGTGCAATTAGCTGACCGTATTATCTTATTAGATAAGGGTCAGATTGCTCAAAGTTTCCAAGTTAATTTGCCGCGCCCGCGTAAAAAAAGTATTACTTTTGCTCAGCTTGAACAACAAGTACTCGATGCGGTTTTGGCAACTTAAGTTTGCGATGAGTAATGAGAACTGTTCAACCGAAAAATGCCCAATTTACGAGCAATAAAACTGCTGTTTTATTGCTCTTTTTTAGGGCGAAAATAAAAAAATATTTTTAAGAATAACAATAAACTAGTGAATCTCTCTATTTTTTGCACAATAGTATATCTATTACACAAATAAGTAGCCGTTTTTTGATTAAAAAAGCAAGACACCTGTGCACAAATCAAACAATTTCCCTTACAATGGGAATACTATTTTTTTAATTATGCAGCAGATGGAACAAAAAAAGAGTACCCAAAAGCGCAATCAGCTTCTTGCTGCGGCCCTTGACGTATTTTCAGTCTATGGGTTCAGTGGAGCAAGTCTGGATGAAATTGCCCAACTCGCCGACATGCATAAGTCGAATATTTTCTATTACTATGAAAATAAAGAGTCTTTATATGTAGAAGTGCTCACAACCGTTTTACAAAAATGGTTGGCCCCCTTACAAACTTTAGAAGCTGAATTAGAACCAGCCGAAGCCTTATCTCACTATTTAATTCAAAAAATCGAACTGTCTCGTAGCCAACCGAAAGCATCTAGATTGTTTGCACTAGAAATTATTCAAGGCGCTCCACATATTTTGCCTATACTGAAAGGGCCTTTGAAAAAGCTATTTAAACGCAAAGCTAAAGTCATTCAGACTTGGCAAGAAGAAGGAAAGATTTCCCCAGATATCGACCCTGAGTTATTAATACTCAATATTTGGGGCCTTACGCAAAACTATGCAGATTTTGCAACTCAAATGGAAATGGTGACCGGTAAAACGCTTCGTAACCGCAGTATGTTCCAGCGTTCGATTGAGCATACGGTACATATGATGCTATACGGCGTATTACCTCGCTAAAATAAAAAAGATCGGCAAATTTGCCGATCTTTTTTTAGAAATGGTTTTGATAAAGGGCTAGGAGTTTCTGAGCGCCTAACAATAAATTTTCTTCCCAATCCAAATGTGCAGTGTCATCTGCCCCATCAGTAATATACTTCACAGAAATTAATCGTACACCTAACTTATGGCACACTTTAGCTAAAGCATAGCCTTCCATATCAACCACATCACAAGCTACTTTTGGCTGACCTGTTTCAAATGAATCACCTGTTCCACATACTGCTTTTGGCAAATCAATAAAATGTGGTTGAAGATGAATCTCTGCCGCCAAATGATCATCTAACGGCGTTACACCTACTTCAAAACCTAGGGGTGAAACATCCATATCCCGTTGTACAAAAGTTTTTACTTCGACTAAATCATGTCGATTAAATGCAGAGCTTCCCGCTGTACCTAAGTTAATTAGAGTTTTACAGCCTGTTTTTTGAATAACTTCAAATGCTTTAAAGGCAGCATTAATCTTACCAATACCACTGTAATGGACTTCAACACCTGCTTGTTCAAATAAACCCTTAGATTCATTAGGAAGCGCCATAATTAAAGCAATATCAGTGTTCATTCAAAAAGCTCAAATCAAAATTAAATAAGTTAGAAAATAAGTATAAATCAGGTGCAAAAGCTTTTTGCACCTTTTCATCATTACTGCACTTTTTGTTGTAAAGCGATTAAGCATGGAGAAAAAAACAGTTGACCACTATATGCGCCTGCTAGCGTTTTCTTCATTACAACGCCCCACATCGTCAATAACAGAATACTCAATGCGACAGCAACGTATTGTAAGAATACAACTTCAACCTGATGTCCTAAGTTAAATAGTGCGAGAATAAATACACCTAATGGAAAGGTTAAGCCCCACCAGCCCAAGTTAAATGGAATACCTGTCTTTGCGTGACGAAGCGTTGTTAAAATCGCAAGACCAAGCCACCATAACCCAAAGCCTAAAAGTACAAGACTGCCTACAACTCCTAAGGCTTGAAAGACATTCGCAAATTGGTCAAATCCTACATTTGGCGCCACTCTTTGTGCCTGCTGCCCTAATAACAATAAACCTAATGCACCTGTACCAATAGGGCCTAAAGACAACCAGCTAGAAATTGCGACTTCTTTTTCAGGTAGCTGATGCAAAGCCATACGCAGCATTAAAATTGTCAGAATAGCGAATGCTGGTAAAACAGAGATTCCCCAAAGTACATAGCCAGCCATTAATAAATGAAAGCTATGCATATCTGCTGGTAAATGTGCAACCAACATGCCGGCAGAACTTGCTGCTACTTCACAGGCAACCACAGGTAAAAGCCAGATTGCAGTCATCGTATGTAACTGATGGTTCTGACGACTAAACATACAAAATGGCACGATCCACGCAATGGCCAATGCTAAAAAGACATCGATGTACCATAAAGCTTGAGCAATATGGATAGCCACTTCACCGTAAAGCCCGACACCGAAGCTTAAAAAGCCATTTAGTATGGTAGCGAGCCCCATTGGGATAGCCCCTAAAAACAAGCTCATATTTGGATGATTAAATATTTGCTTCGCTTCATGAGGGAAAAGAAGCCACCGCAATAAATAAAGAACTGAAAAAACGCTAAATAAAACAATATTAAATTGCCATAACAAAGTTGCTAGCGTGAATAAAAATGATTGAGCAAATGGCAGCTGGATTAAAATCATACTCACCACGCCAGTACCCATAGTCGCTGTAAACCAATTTGGGGTAAAATGTCGTATAACATCTTTGCTTTGATTTAATTGGTAAAAGGGTTTTTTCATCTTAGTTCTCTAATCAAAGAGTGGATAAAGATATAGTAGAGCAAACCATTAATAAGAAAAATTGATTTATTTTTATTTAATTCATCAGTATTTTAAATATACAGATATTCATATTGAAAAATAACTGAGTAAAAACACAACAACAAGACGAATCTGTGAGATTATGGCAATATATAGCCCTTGCAAAAATAGCCATATTTTAAGTTCATGAAACTGCTTCGTCTTAATGCGTTATCGCCCAATTTTCAGTTACCTCAAACAGCGGTAACTATTGGTAATTTTGATGGTGTCCATTTAGGCCACCAAGCGATGATTGCTCAACTCAAAAACATTGCTGCAGCACAAGGCTTAAAAACGCTGGTCATGATTTTTGAGCCACAACCTCTTGAGTTCTTTAAAGGTTACGATGCACCTCCTCGTATTAATTCATTACGGGAAAAAGTTGAATACCTAGCTGAGCTTGGCGTTGACTATATTGCGGTTGCTAAATTTGATGAACATTTCCGTAGCATGAGCGCATCTGCCTTCGCAGATTTATTAAAAAACAAATTAAATGCCCAGTCATTAGTTTTGGGGGATGACTTTCATTTCGGTAAAGACCGCCAAGGCAACAGTGAATTTTTAAAAGATTATGGCTTCCAAGTCACAAATTTACATACCATTGAACTTGAAGGTGAACGCGTCAGTTCAACCCGTATTCGCCAAGTACTTCAAGTGGGTAATCTTGCTTTAGCAGCTAAATTATTAGGCCGTCCGTACAGTATTACTGGACGTGTCCAATATGGCGATCAAATTGGACGAACTCTTGATTTTCCAACCATTAATGTTCGTCTCAACCGCCACAAACCTTGTTTAAACGGTATTTATGGCGTTGAAGTCATTTGCGAAACGACTTCTCTCACTGAAAAAGTGCGCCAAGAAACACCTGAAAAACCGGGAATTGCCGGATATCATGAAAATAGCCTCTATGGCGCAGGTCATGTCGGTACACGTCCCGCCATTCAGCAAGAACATCCAGAATGGAGATTAGAAGTACATTTCCCTGATGTTTCTGCTAATCTGTATGGCTTATTTATGCGGGTGACTTTTCTTCACTATCTTCATGGTGAATTGAACTACCCTTCGCTTGAAGCACTTAAGGCTGGAATTGATAATGACGTGCAACAGTTACGACAATATCGTAACGACACGACACAATTTCCTTTTTAATTCGAATTTTGATTGTAAAACATGTCAGCTCCCAAGCTGATTAAACTGGAAGAAAACTTGCATGAGCGATAAGCAAACTCCTGAGAATGCAGTGGACTACAAAGCCACGCTAAACCTGCCGGATACTCAATTTGCAATGAAAGCAAATTTGGCAGTACGTGAAGTGAAATGGTTAGAAGAGTGGTATACCGACAACATTTATCAGCAGATTCGTGCATCGCGTATTGGCAAGAAAAAATATATTTTGCATGATGGCCCCCCATATGCGAACGGTACAATTCACTTAGGCCACGCAGTCAATAAAGTACTCAAAGACGTTATTGTAAAAAGCCGTACGCTTTCAGGTTTTGATGCACCGTATGTTCCGGGTTGGGACTGTCATGGCTTGCCAATCGAACTAAAAGTTGAAGAGAAAGTAGGTAAAGTGGGCGAAAAAGTTGACGCAGCAACTTTCCGTAAACTTTGCCGTGAATACGCGCTAAAACAAATTGATTTACAACGTACTGACTTTAAACGTCTTGGTATTTTAGGTGATTGGGATAATCCTTATCTCACCATGAATTATAAACAAGAAGCTGATATTGTTCGTGCTCTAGGTCTCATCCAGAAAAATGGCCATATCCAGCCAGGCTTAAAGCCAGTGAACTGGTGTATGGACTGCGGTTCAGCTCTTGCTGAAGCAGAAGTTGAATACGAAGATAAAAAATCTGACGCAATTGACGTTGGTTTTGGCGTTGTCGATCTCAAAGATTTAAGTGCCCGCTTAAACTTAGAAGTTCAAGATCCAACAGATATCGTGATCTGGACCACTACACCTTGGACATTACCAGCTAACCAAGCCGTTGCGTTGCATGCCGAAATTGAATATCAATTGGTGCAAGTGACAACTGAGCGCGGTAAGCAAAACTTCATTCTTGCTAAAGACTTAGTTGCTTCAGCGATTGAGCGTTACAAGCTTGAAAACCCAGTTGTTTTAGCTGATTTTACTGGTTCGGCTCTTGAAAACCTTACCCTACAACATCCTCTACTTACTGATCGTCAAGTTCCGGTTATTTTAGGTGAGCACGTTATTGCAACAAGCGGTACAGGTGCCGTACATACAGCACCTGGCCATGGTGCAGACGACTATAAAGTAGGTCTTCAATACAACCTTAAAGTAGATAACCCAGTGGGTGGTAACGGTGTTTATCTTCCAACTGCTCCAATCTATGCTGGTGAGCACATCTATAAAGCCAATCCAAAGATTATTGAAGCTTTGGGCGCTGTAGGCCGTTTATGGGCTCATCAACCAATTAAACACAGCTACCCACACTGCTGGCGCCATAAGACTCCTATTATTTTCCGTGCTACACCACAATGGTTCATTAGCATGGATCAAAAAGGGTTACGTGAAGGTGCGCTTAATGCCATTGAAAATGATATCGAGTTTGTACCGAACTGGGGTAAAAACCGTATTGAATCAATGATTGAAGGTCGTCCGGACTGGTGTATCTCACGTCAACGTACTTGGGGCGTTCCAATTCCTTTCTTCGTTCATAAAGATACGAACGAATTACACCCTCGTACACCTGAACTCATCGAAGAAGTTGCTCAACTGATCGAAGAAGAAGGCATTGAAGCATGGTTCAAACGTGAAGCAAAAGACTTCATCGGTGAAGATGCTGAACAATATAACGCTGTTCGCGATACACTCGATGTATGGTTCGACTCTGGTACAACGCATTACGCTGTACTTGAGCAACGTGATGAATTAGAAAGCCCTGCTGACTTATATTTAGAGGGTTCAGACCAACACCGTGGCTGGTTCCAATCTTCTTTATTAACATCTATGGCAATTCACAATCGTGCGCCATATAAAGCCTTGTTAACTCATGGTTTTACAGTGGACGAAAACGGTCGTAAATTGTCGAAATCTTTAGGCAACTATATCCCGCTTGAAGAAATCATCAAACAGCTTGGTGCAGATGGTTTACGACTATATGTAGCGTCTAGCGACTACCGTTATGAAATCGCAGCATCGAAAGAAATCTTTAGCCGTGTAAGTGATAGCTATCGCCGTATTCGTAATACCCTACGCTTCTTGCTTGCGAACCTAAATGGTTTCAAACCAAGTACTGATGCTCTGGACGTAGATGACCTCATCGCTCTAGATCAATACATCTTACAGCGTGCGAATGAAGTACAACAAACCATTATCACTGCCTATGAAGAAATGAACTTCCATGTGGTGTGTAGTGCGTTAACAAGCTTCTGTATTAATGACTTAGGTGGTTTCTACCTAGATATTATCAAAGACCGTCAATACACCACTAAAGCGGATTCTCAGGCACGTCGTTCTGCTCAAACAGCGCTTTATCATATTGTCCAAGCATTTATCCGTTGGATGAGCCCAATCTTAAGCTTTACGGCTCAAGAAGCTTGGCCATTGATTCCAGAACAAACTGAAAAGTATGTATTTACTTCAGAATGGTATGACTTACCTGTTTCATCAAAAGCAAACTTGCTTTCTGAAGAAGATTGGCAAACATTGATTAGCGTAAAATCTGCAGTAAATAAACAGATTGAAGCAGCGCGTAACGCTAAACTTGTCGGCAGTAATCTTTCAGCCAAAGTTGAACTTTGGGCAAGTGAATCATTACAAACAGTTTTAAACCAACTGGCTGATGAACTCCGTTTTGTTCTTATTACTTCGCAAGTAGTAGTACATCCATTTGCTGAGCAAGGTGAAGCAACTGAAATGGAAGGCTTACGTGTACAAATATCTGCAGCTGAAGGTGAAAAATGTGCACGTTGCTGGCACGTTCTTCCAGATGTAAATACACATGCCGATCATCCTGGTTTATGTGGTCGTTGTATTGTGAACGTCACTGGTCGTGGCGAAGTGAGAAAATATGCCTAATTCACAAGCTAAAAAAGGCTTATTCCAGTTTTATCCACATAATCTGATTTGGCTTGGACTTTCTGTCCTTGCCATTGTATTGGATCAATGGACAAAATGGATTGCGAGTACACATCTAAACTATGCAGATCCTGTACCTGTACTTCCATTTTTAAACTGGACACTATTACATAACTATGGTGCAGCTTTTAGCTTTTTATCTGATGCAGGAGGATGGCAGCGCTATTTCTTCACATCTTTGGCGGGCTTAGTTTCAGTACTTTTTGTATTTTGGTTAATGCGTATGCCTAAAAAAATGGTGGTGCTACCTGTAGCCATCGCTTTAATTTTAGGTGGAGCTTTAGGCAATTTAATTGACCGTATTATCCTAGGTTATGTGGTCGATTTCATTCACGTTTACTACCAAAATCATCACTTTCCAGCTTTTAATATTGCGGACAGTGCCATCACTCTAGGTACGATTTTGCTACTCATTGATACATTCTTCCTTGAGAAGCAACGTAACCAAAATTCGGATGCATAATATGACCGAAATTATTCAACCTAACGAAGAAATTCGTATTCAAGAAGGCTCTAAAGTCGACCTACACTTTTCTGTATCTATCGAAAATGGTGTAGAAATTGACAATACACGTAGCCGTGAAGAGCCAGTTAGTCTGACTATTGGTGACGGAAACCTTTTACCAGGTTTCGAAAAAGCATTATTCGGTTTACGTGCAGGTGACCGCCGTACAGTACACCTTCCACCAGAAGATGCTTTTGGTCCATGGAATCCAGAAAATGTTCAAACTTTCGATACAGTTAAGTTTGAACAACGCCCTATTCCTGGTCACATGATCGAATTTGAAGATAAGGCAAAAACCACCTTATTCGGTGTAGTAAAATCAGTTAATGATGACATTACAGAAATTGATTTTAATCACCCATTAGCTGGGAAAAATATTACCTTTGAAGTAGAAATATTTAAGGTTACTCCTGAAGGCCAACAAAGCATTAAGCTAATGTAAATAAAAAAGCCCTCTAAATGAGGGCTTTTTTATGATTCAATTTTTATTAGTGACATAAGAATCCTTACAAATTCTATATTCTCTCCTACCTATAGAATGAATTAAGTTATAAAGATAAAAATTTTTAGGAAAAATACATGCTGGTCTATATTATCGTAGGAAGTGTTCGTGAAGGACGTACAGCAATTAAAGTTGCCAATTGGCTAGAATCCACAATTCCATCATTTAATCTAGAAGATTTTCAGACAGAAGTAATTGATTTAAAAGAGTGGAATTTACCGTTATTTTCAGGCTCTCACCCACCTGCTACCGGGATTTATGATCAACCTAAACAACAAGAATGGGCAGATAAAATTGCTCAAGCAGACGCATTTATCTTTATTAGCCCAGAATACAACCATGGTTACAGCCCAGCTTTAAAAAATGCACTTGATTATATCGGCAAGGAGTGGGGTGGTAAACCTGCTGCATTTATTGGCTATGGTTCAACAAATGGCTCTCGTTCTATTAGCCAAATACGTCAAGTCACCTCAAGTTTAAGTATTATTGACCCGAATGCTGTAATAGAGATAAGAGATATATTTAAACGTAATAAAGATGAAAAATTCGAAGCTAATGAGTTTGAAGTAAAAGGTCTTCAATCCATTCTTGAGAAACTACAGAAATATCATTTGTCTTAATTGAACAAAAGGCCTCTTTTCTAAACAAAAGAGGCCTTTAATTTTATAAACTCTTTAAATACTCCACTACATTAGTATTACCAGCCATTTCTGCAAGCTCTAATGCTGTGTATTCACTTTTGTAAGCGACATGCGCACCTTTTTCAATTAAGAGTTGAACTATCTCTAAATGATCATTTTCAGCAGCTGCTTGTAGAGCACTATATCCCTCATCATCTATCTGATTAGGATTTTCTCCCTCTATTAGTAATTCTTTTACTTGATCGATATCACCTAGAGATGCCCAATAAATCAATGCAGGCAAAGATAGCTCTTCATCATCTTCAGGTATTGGAGAGAAAGAATTGATTTTCATGGACGTACCCAAAAATAATAGAGTTCGTCATTATATTCATAGAATACAGCAAGAATA